>NC_012586.1:1215016-2430033 GCF_000018545.1 Sinorhizobium fredii NGR234 | reverse complement strand
CGCAGGGCGCGGGACGCCATCCATGCCGGAGTGCTCTGATCGCCGCTCGTTTCTATCGTTAAATCAGCGACGATTTACGGAAACATGCAGTAGGCCGAGGCGCGAGGGCTGTCGCGGGCGGCGGAAATCGCTAAGGTGCGGGGCTTGTATTCAGCGAGGGCTCGGCCATTTCCAACGATAATCCTTCAGAAGTCAGAGACCGCCCCGAGCAGTTGTCGCTGCACCAGCGGATCCTGAACGACGTCGAGGGGAACATTCTCTCTGGCCTCTGGCCGCCGGGACACCGGATTCCCTATGAGCACGAACTGACGGAGCAATATGGCTGCTCCCGGATGACCGTGAACAAGGCGATCGGCGACCTCGTCAGGCGCGGTCTCATCGAGCGCCGGCGCAAATCCGGCAGTTACGTCACCTTTCCGCATGTTCAGTCGGCCGTCATGGAGATCCATGACGTCAAGCTCGAGGTCGAATCGCTCGGTCTCGATTATGGCTACAGCCTCGACGAACGGGTGCTGCGCAAGGCCACGACCGGCGATTCGGCGCGAATCGACCTTGCGGGCCCGGGGCGCCTGCTCGAAATCACCTGCCGGCATTTCGCCGGCGGCCGGCCCTTTTGTCTCGAAGAGCGGCTGATCAACCTCGCTGCGGTGCCGGAGGCCGAAACGGAAGCCTTCGACTCGATCGCGCCGGGCTCGTGGCTGCTCGGCCAGATCCCCTGGAGCACCGCCGAGCATCGCATCCGGGCCGTGGCGGCGGGCCGCCAGGCGGCACAGGCGCTGGAGATCGCGCCCGGGGCGCCCTGCCTGGTGATCGAGCGACGGACCTGGAGCGGCGGCGTCCCCGTCACCAGCGTCAGGCTTACCTATCCCGGCGACCGCCACGAACTCGTTGCCGAATTCGCACCAGGCGCGAACGGATAGTCCGGGTTTCAGTCAACACCATTTTCAGAACGCATCCGCAAATAGGATGGATGCGTTCATATAATGAATGTCTAATATGCGGCCAGCCGTCCCGCTGGGCCTCAGGCGCGGCGCACAGCCGCAACGCACCATTCCTGACTGCCTGGGCTCGGTGGGCCGCCTTTCGTCACCCTTCGCCAAGAAAAAACAGCAATCTCTGGTACTTTGCCTCCGAGAGGGGCATCCTATCTTCCTAAGAGTGTCATTCGGTAGAGGGAGGAACGCGGATGCGCTGCTTTACCGTACTTGGTCCTTCGCAGATCGGAAAATCCACGCTCGTGGAAAGGTTGGGCTCGCTGGAAGGCGAGCCGAAAAAATCAGTTTCCCCTTACGGTCTATCCATCACTGAATTCGATTTTGGCGGCGAGGCCTGGTGTGCTCTCGACGTGCCGGGCAACAACGAAGCGCTTGCCCATGCGCAGGACGCGCTGCTGGCGAGCGACGCCTGCGTTCTCTGCGTTTCGCCGGTCCTCGACGAGGCGGTGCTTGCCGCGCCTTATCTCAGGGCGATCGAGGCCTCCGGCACGCCCTGCATCCTCTTCGTCAACCGCATGGACGAGCCGCGCGGCCGGCTGAGGGACGTGGTGGCGGCGCTGCAGGACTATTGCAGCCGCCCGCTCGTCCTGCGCCAGATTCCGATCCGCGACGGCGACAAGATCATCGGCAGTTGCGACCTCATCTCGGAGCGCGCCTGGCGCTATCGCGAAGGCCAGACGTCGTCGCTTTTCGAAATACCCGAGAGCGCGATCGAGCGCGAACACGAGGCGCGCACCGAGCTGCTGGAGCATCTTTCGGAGTTCGACGACTGGCTGCTGGAGGAACTGATCGAGGACCGCGAGCCGGCGAGCGACACCATTTACGCGATCTCCACCCGGGTCCTGAACGAGAACAAGATCATCCCGGTGCTGCTCGGCGCCGCCAGCCACAGCAACGGCATCATGCGGCTGATGAAGGCGTTGCGCCACGAGGCGCCGCGCCCCGATGTGCTGCGCAAGCGGCTTGCCGCATCCGCCGGCATCGACGAGGCGACGCTGACGGCCGTCAGCTTCCACGCCTACCACCGGCAGAGCGTCGGCAAGACGGTTGTCGCCCGGGCGCTTCAGAACGGCGTGAAGCAGGGAGCGGTGCTCGGCGGCTCCGGTCTCGGAGCGCTCCAGGACCCGGCGAGCGGCCGGGCGATGGCGAGCGGCATCACCGTGGCGGGCCAGATTTTCGGGGCGGTGAAATCGGATCACCTGAGGGTACCCGCCTTGCTGACCCCGCATGCGACGGTGGCGCCGCCGGACTGGACGGCACCCCCGACGCCGATTCTCGAACGGATCCTGGTGCCGGAAAGCGAGCGCGACGAGAACAAGCTTTCCGAAACCCTGGCGAAACTCGCCGAAACCGATCGCGGCCTGACGGTCATGCAGGAGGAGGGAACCGGCGCGCAGCTGGTCAGCGTTCAGGGGCCGGTGCATCTGCGCGACATCTGCAGGACGCTTTCCGAAGTTTTCCACGTTGAGGTGAGCGAGCGGCCGCCGAGCCCGGTCTATAGGGAGACCATCTCGAAATCGGCGGAGGTCCACTACCGCCACCGCAAGCAGACCGGCGGGGCCGGCCAGTTCGCGGACGTCAAGCTGAGCGTCCATCCGAACGGGCGCGGCGAGGGGTTCTCCTTTGCCGAAACCGTCAAGGGCGGCGCGGTACCGCGGAATTTCATCCCGGCCGTCGAGGCGGGCGCCCGCGAGGCGATGGACAAGGGGCCGCTCGGTTTCAAGACGATCGACGTCGGCGTGCTGTTGACCGACGGCCAGCACCATTCCGTCGACAGTTCGGAATATGCCTTCCGGACAGCCGGCAAGCTCGGCGTGCGGCAGGCGCTGTCGCAGGCCGCCGCCGTGCTGCTGCAGCCGATCTTCCGGGTGGAGATCCATGTGCCGTCGATCTATTCCGGAGCGCTCGTGCCTGTTGTCTCGACCCTCAAGGGCCAGGTGCTCGGCTTCGACCGCGACGAGGCGGCGAAGGGATGGGACATCTTCCGCGCCCTGATCCCCGGCAGCGCCTTCGAAGATCTGGCCCGGTCCTTGCGATCGGCGACGCAGGGCATCGGCTACTTCGCAAAGAGCTTCGATCATTTCGAGGAGCTCTACGGCAAGGAAGCCCAGGCGATCATCCATGCGCATGGCACGCACGTGAACGAGCATTGAGAGAGGCGAGGGACCCGCGCTTGCAATCCTTGCGCTTGATAGGCATTCTCTGAGGTAATACCACTAGAGGATTGAGTATTACTGAGGAACGCCGATGGCAACCACAGTCACCGCCAAGGGCCAGGTAACGATTCCCAAAGAGGTCCGGGACCTGATGGGGATCGGACCCGGCAGCAAAGTTGAATTTCGGCGCTCGCCTGACGGTAGCATCTTCCTCGTCCGGGCCGACAACAAGCGGCCCAAGAGCCGGTTTGCCAAGTTGCGCGGCCATGCCGGCAAGGGGCTTAGCACGGATGCCATCATGGCGTTGACGCGCGGCGATGCATGACGCTGGTAGACACCAATGTGCTGCTGGACGTCGTGACCGACGATCCGCACTGGGCCGACTGGTCGATCGCCGCGCTCGAGGCGGCGAGCCTCGAAGGGCCGCTGTTGATCAACGACACGGTCTATGCGGAACTCGCGGTGCGGTATGAACGCATCGAGCAACTCGACGCGTTCCTGAGCGAGGCGGGACTGGAGCTCGCCCCGACGCCGCGTGCCGCGCTCTTCCTCGCCGGTAAGGTCTTCACGCAGTATCGCCGTTCAGGTGCCAGGACCGGCGTCCTGCCGGATTTCTTCATCGGGGCCCACGCTGCAGTCGGCCGACTCCCTTTGCTGACCCGGGATACAAGCCGCTACCGGACCTATTTCCCATCGCTCACGTTGATCGCGCCGAATGCCGATTAGAAGCCGCGGCGGCGCATCCGTCCGGATCCGGCATGTTTGGGTGGGACGCGATGAGCGTTACCCGCGCCGCGCCGCCTCGATCGCGGCGACGTCGATTTTCTTCATGGTCATCATCGCCTCGAAGGCGCGCTTTGCTTCGGCGCCGCCAGCTGCCATCGCGTCCGTCAGGACGCGCGGCGTGATTTGCCAGGAAATCCCCCACCTGTCCTTGCACCAGCCGCAGGCGCTCTCCTGGCCGCCGTTGCCGACGATGGCATTCCAGTAGCGGTCGGTCTCCTGCTGATCGTCGGTGGCGATCTGGAACGAGAAGGCTTCGCTGTGCTTGAACGCGGGTCCCCCGTTCAGGCCGAGGCAGGGAATGCCCGCAACGGTGAAGTCGACCGTCAACACGTCGCCCTCCTTGCCCGAGGGGTAGTCGCTGGGTGCCCGGTGCACGGCACTCACCCGGCTGTCGGGAAAGATTTCGCAGTAGAAGCGAGCGGCAGCCTCGGCGTCCTTGTCGAACCAGAGGCAGATCGTATTCTTCGCCATTGCCTGTTCCTTTCGCTTTCAAGCCATTCGGCCTTGTTTTCCCTTCCTGCGAAATAGGTAAGCGTCGGTTTTTCTCCAGCCCCGAAGTCGTCGATGCCGTACCAAGCCGCATCTGGCTCGCGCCAAAGCCGCGCAATAGCGGCTAGCCTTTCCTGGTTCGAAGCATGCACCGGCCGGAACCTGCCGGTCGGGAAATGAAGCGGCATTGCAGCATACGAAAAGAGAGGTGGTCGGGAGCCACCTCTCTTCTTCGAACCGCATTCCGAGGAGATTGGATGCGGTTCCTGTGGCACTGATCGGCCACACCCTGAAAAAGCCACCCGTGAAACGCTGCCGGTCAGTAATGGACCACGGTTCGTATGGACTTGCCTTCATGCATCAAATCGAAGGCGTGGTTGATCTCCTCGATGCCCATGGTGTGCGTAACGAAAGGCGCCAGCTCGATGTCGCCGCGCATTGCGTCCTCGACCATATCAGGTAGCTGGCTGCGCCCCTTGACGCCGCCGAATGCCGTGCCTTTCCAGGTGCGTCCGGTGACGAGCTGAAACGGCCGGGTGGAAATCTCCTGGCCCGCGCCGGCCACGCCGATCACCACGGACTGGCCCCAGCCGCGGTGTGCGCATTCAAGTGCTGCACGCATCACGTTGACGTTGCCGATGCACTCGAAGGAATGGTCGACACCCCAGCCGGTCATCTCGATGACGACGTGCTGGATCGGCTTGTCATGCTCCTTGGGATTGATGCAGTCGGTTGCGCCGAAGGACCGGGCAAGCTCGAATTTCGACGGATTGGTGTCGATCGCGATGATACGGCCCGCCTTTGCCTGGCGCGCACCCTGAATCACGGCAAGGCCGATACCGCCGAGGCCGAACACTGCGACCGAATCCCCAGGCTGGACCTTTGCCGTATTGTGAACCGCGCCGATGCCGGTCGTCACGCCACACCCCAGAAGGCAGACATGCTCATGGTTGGCTTCGGGATTGATCTTCGCCAGCGAAACTTCTGCGACGACGGTGTATTCGCTGAAAGTCGAGCACCCCATGTAGTGATAGATCGGCTGTCCCCTGTAGGAGAGGCGCGTCGTGCCATCCGGCATCAGGCCCTTGCCCTGGGTGGCCCGCACGGCGACGCACAGATTGGTCTTGCCGGACGTGCAGAACAGACACTCCCGGCATTCGGCGGTATAAAGCGGAATGACGTGATCGCCAGGGCTCACACTCGTCACACCTTCGCCGACCTCGACGACCACGCCCGCTCCCTCATGTCCAAGCACCACCGGAAAGATGCCTTCCGGATCGGCGCCGGACAAGGTGAAGGCATCGGTATGACAGACGCCGGTATGGGAGATTTTGACAAGAACCTCGCCCTTCTGCGGCGGGGCGACATCGATTTCGACGATCTCGAGCGGCTTGCCCGGCTCGAACGCGACGGCTGCACGTGATTTCATCATGATCCTCGTTGTTCGTTGAATTGAAGGGTTCGAACAGGCGCGACCGCCGGTGGTCTACTCAGGCTTCGGCCGTGGCAGCCCACAGCTCCCGGACCATCTGCCGCAGCAGCAGCGCCTCCGCCCACCTGTCGGTGGTGTCGTTGCCGTCCCTGCCGGTGATCGCATAGGGTTTGGGACCTAGCTCGCAGGTGAAGATCAGCTCGGCGTCTCCATCGGCGCGTATTCGCCAATCGCGAAAGCCGTACCGCCACCACTCGAGGAAGAGATCGACCCAAGGGCGGTGGTGGGGATAAGAGATCTCGATCTGCACCTGCTCGCGCGAGGCGACACGGCCGTGAAAGGCCCGGGCGTTGCGCAATATGCGCCGGATCATCGCGTGGTTTTCCTCGTCCACCGGAAAGGCGAATTCGCGGCCGACCAGGAAATGCGACAGGTCCGCCAACAGCGGCAGGTCGGGACGCCGATCGAGCAGGTCCAGCGTGAAGAACAGGTCCGTGGTCATCCTGTCGCGATGCGTTTCGATGAACACCGGAATGCCGGCATCCTCGGCGAGCCGCATCCAGCCGTCGAGAAGCGGCAGGCAGTCTTCGACCCGGCGCGGGCGGATATCGGGTTGCAGGTTGATGTGGCTGACCGGGAATTCGGCGGCCAGTTCCAGCGGCAGGCGCAGATCCTCGACTGAGCGGGGAAAGCAGACGCCTTCGATCTTCAGGCCGGTGCCGCGGATGGTTTCGTCCAGGCGCAAAACATCCCGGCGGTTCGTGTAGTGTGCACTGATCCCATCGAACCCCGCCCCGGAGATCATGGCGATGTTTTCCTGAAGACTGCGCTCGTGCCCGTCCGTATGCCGGCGCTCCATGGCCCAGAGCGACTGGAAGATCAGCAGGGTCTGCATCACGCCGCCCGCGCGCTTTTCAGGAGCGCCTTGAGGTTCAGGCCCGGGTCGGCCAATGCCGTGGGCTCGGGGTTGACCCCGGCGGCAATCAACATCTCGGCCAGCTTGATGTCCTTGGCCAAGCCATTGCCGAGGCCAAGCCCCGCCGCGGCCACGAGGCGCCCATCGTCCAGATAGAATTCAATCTCGCCCTTCGGCACTGAGCGCACGGCGGTCCGATGCGCAGGCTGCGGCAGCCCTGCAACCTGCAGGCCGAGATCGTATTGATCGGACCAGAACCAGGGGATGGCGGCAAAGGTCTCGGCGGCGCCGGCCATGTTCCGCGCTGCGGTTTCCGCCTGGGTCCTGGCGTTGCGCCAGCTTTCATAGCGGATGTGTCCTCCGCCGGGTTGTGCCACCGCCGCGCAATCGCCCGCCGCGAAAATATTCGGTGCGCTGGTGCGAAGGCACGCGTCGGTCAGAATTCCATTGCCCGTGGCCAGTCCGGCCGCTTCCGCCAAAGCGGTTTCAGGCAAGACTCCGATGGCGCTGACGACGAGGTCGGCGGGAATGAGGCTGCCATCGGTCAGGGTGACTCCATAGTCGCCGATTGCCTCAACGCCGCGGCCCAGGTGGAACCGCACGCCTTCGGCAGCATGCCTGGCAACGAGCTTTTCGGCAAAGCGCGGAGGGACGGCGCGGCCCAACGGCTTCGGTGCCGCTTCGATCACATCGACCGCAACGTCTTTTCCGCGAAGCACCGCCGCAAGTTCCATGCCGATCAGACCGCCGCCGATGATCGCAACGCTTTGCCCTGCCTTGACATTGGCGAAGATCGTCTCGGCGTCGGCATGGGTCCGGAAATCGAGCGCGCGTTCCGCACCGAGGCAGTTGAGCCGTCTCGGACGTGCGCCCGTGGCGAGTAGCAGCTGTTCGAACCGCAACTCTCGCCCGTCGCTGAAGGTCACGCTGCCGGCCTCGGCATCCAGCGTCGAGGCCGACAGTCCCTGAAGGTAGTCGATGCGGGCCGCCTCCAGCGCTTCCTTGGCGCAGATAGCCTTCATCTGCACCGCACCGTTCATCGGCTTCGACAGCGGCGGCCGTTCATAGGGCAGATGCGGCTCGGCTCCGACCAGTGTGATCGGCCCGAAGTACCCCGCCTCACGCAACGCGAATGCGGCTCGCGTGCCGCATTCGCCGGCACCGATGATGACTAGCCCGTCCATGTGTGCTCCATTTGTGAAAAGACCGGCGCAGCCGGTGAGGATGCGCCGGTCAAGGACGATCAGTTCTTTTGGCTGTACTGGTCCATGTTCTCGGGCGTGACCAGTTCGAAGGGCACCCAGACCGTCTTTTCGACGTTCTTGCCCTGCGCCAGCGCGACGGCTGCATCCACGGCACTTGCCGACTGTCCCTTGGCGTTCTGGAATACGGTCACGTCCAGATCACCGGCCGCCATCGCGGCAAGGGCATCCTGCGTCGCATCGATGCCGACGACGATCACATCCTCCATCGAGGTTCCCGCGGCCTTCAGTGCCTGTATCGCGCCGATCGCCATCTCGTCATTGTTGGCGAAGATCACGTCGATCGGCCGGCCGGCGGTGATCCAGTTCGTCGTCAGGTCCATCGCGTTGGTGCGCGTCCAGGCGGCGGACTGCTCGTCGGCGATGGTCACGCCCTTGCAGTCGCCTGCCGCCAGCGTTTCCTTGACCGACGAGGTGCGATCGCGCGACGCCTGGTGAGCCAGATCGCCCATCAATATGTAGGCCTGCGCATCGCCGGCCTTGCCCTTTTTCTTCAGCAGCGCGCAGGCGGCCTCGGCACCGAGCCTGCCCGAGTCGGTTTCCTTCGAACCGACATAGGCCTGCTTGTCGGGCAGCTGACCGAGATTTTCCGGCTCGAGATTGAGGTAGACGAGCGGAATGCCAGCCTTCTTCGCCGCCTCGCTGATGCCCGGCGCGGCCGACGTATCCGCCAGGGTCATGATGATCGCGTCCACCCCCGAGGCGATGAAGTTGTCCACCTGGCTGCGCTGCTTGGAGATGTCGGTCTGCGCATCCTCGATCTGAAGATTGACGCCGTTCACCTCGGCGGCCCTTGCATCGAGGCCCTGGCGCAGCAGTGTCTGGAAGTTGTTGTCGAAGCTCTGCATCGAAACGCCGATCGTCTCGGCCGAGGCAGTGCCTGCCATCAAGAGGGCCACAACGGCCGCCGTACAGATTGATTTCATGTCATCCTCCCTTGGGGTGCCGGACCACCCCGTTTCATCCCGGAGGCCCAGCGGGCCCAGTTGATGTTGCGCCGCCCTAGCCGAGCGCCACGCGAACGTCTCCGTCGATCACTTCGGCCGGATAGGTTTTCAGGTTCTCGCAGGCGGGGAGCCTCAAGGCTTCGCCGGTGCGGTAGTCGAAGACGCCGGAATGCTTCGGACACTCCACCTCGAAATCCATCACCAGCCCGTCGGCGAGATGGATCGCCTCGTGGGTGCAGAGGCCGGCGGTGCAGTAGACGCTGTCATCGGGTCCGCGGTAGATCGCGTAGGTGCGGCTGCCGTGATCGAAGCGGATGGCGCCTTCCTGTTCGATGTCGTCAAGTTTGCAGGCAATAATCCAGGTCATTCGGCTGCTCCTCCCATCTCCACGCGAGCCTTGCGGGCTGCGAGTTTTTCCTTCCGCTTGCGGTAGCGTTCCTGCATCCGGGCCTCGCCCTCCTGCGAGCCGTCGTGCCAGGTGCCGAACCACCTATCGAGCGGGATCAGGGCGTCGCCGTAGTTCACCTCGAAGTACTTGTGATGCAGGTAATGAGCATAGGCATGGCTATCGACCAGCTTGTCCTCGCCGACCTCGACCTTGTCGAAGCCGACATGGCCGGGAATGGCTCCGAAGCCCGCATAATGGAGCTGGTAGAGCATGAGGATCGGGCTGGACGGCAGGATCAGGTGGTAGAACGCCGTTCCGAAATAGAGCAGGTGCTCGACCGGGTGCATCGACAGCGACGACCAGGGCGAAGGATTGACCGAGTTGTGATGGACCGAGTGCACCCACTTGTAGAGAAACGGCGTATGGATGAGCCGGTGAATGCAGAAGAAGTGGAACTCGTGAATGATCGGCACGATGAGCGCGACGATGGCGAGCGTCCACGGGTTTTCGGCGAAGCTCAGCCAGGGCGCATGGCCGTTCGCATAGGCCCAGAGCATCGCGACCTCGATTGCGGTCCAGATGGTCACGCCCGACAGGAACGTTCGCAGCACATTGTCGATGTTCTGGCTTTCGAACCAGAACGCCTTGCTCTTCTGCTCGGCCGGGAACTTCCCGTTGTACTTGAAGCGGTTTTCCTGGCGCTTCAGGACATAGAGATGAAGCTCGAACGCGCCGTAGAAGAACAACACCGAGATCGCATTCACCGCGTAGAGCCAGGCGATCCAGCCGATGCCGAGGGCCTGCATCGTCTCGATCGGCGGAATGACCCACGCCCAATAGGCGACCGCCGAGGCGGCGAAAATCGTGTTCCAGGGAAAGAAATAATCGGGCAGCCACTTCAGGATCGCCACTATCCGCGTCGGAAACAGGAACAGGGGTGCGTATTGAACGGGCTCGCTCGGTGCCCAGTCGCCGCGCTTGTTGCGCGTTCCATACTTCAGGTCGTCCATTGCGCTCTCCTCGGGCGGATCGGCAGCCGTCGCGCCCGCACACATATCTCTGGTGAAGGAGAGCGCCTGAGGCGCTTGGTCCGGTGTGGTCCTCGCGACGCGCCGGCTCTCCTCCCTGACCGCGAAACTATCAGGGAGCGCCCGGAACGCCGAAGCCTTGCTTGATCTGATTAGATCAAAGGCCTTCCTTGGTGATGGTGATGAAGTGAATGGGGGCCCGGTCCGGCTCGATATCGGTCAAGCCGATACGCCGCAGGATCAGGTCGAGGGAACGCCGGGCCTGTGCTTCCGGCGCCTGATCCAACACCACATCCATGATGCCGTCCCTGAGGGCGGCGCGGGTATACTCGGTCAGTTCGTGGCCGACAAAGAAGACATCGCGGCCACGCGGATGCCGGCGCAGCGCTTCGATCAGGGCGGAATTCGCGCCTCCGGCGTTGTAGAGACCGGCAAGATCGGGATAGAGCTCTAGCGCCGACCACAACCGATCCGTGGTCGAGCGCTCCTCATCGCCACCGAATCCCAGCCATTCGAAGCTGGAGGGGCCGGGATGCTCACGAAAGTAGTCGGAAAAGCCGCGGATGCGATCGCGATGCACCTGATAGACGGGATGGCAGATCGCAACGACCGGCCCGGTCCGGCGCGCCATGCGGCTAATGAACAGCGCCGCGGTCCGGCCGGCGGCAAAATTGTCGATGCCGATGAATTCTCCGGCGCGGTCGGAAGCGCGGGTCACGACGTGGACTACCGGTAGTCCCTGCGCGTTGACCTTTTCCACCGCGGCGCTGATCACCGGATGGCTGGGCACGGCAAGGATAAGGCCGGCACGGGGGACGTCGGAGGACAGTATGCGCCGGGCGATCTCTTCCGGATTCATCTCTTCGGTGAAGCTGCGGTGCACGACGACCAAGGGGTCGAGAGTGGCCGCGATCCTCTGAAAGGCATGCGAAAGGCGCCGGTAGAAGGTCGTCTCCGGACGCACCATCAGCACCTCGATCCGCAGCAGGCCGCGATGGGTTTCGGGAAGCTTTCTTGGATATTCCAGGGTACGCGCAGCGACTATGACCTTCTCGACCAGTTCGGGGCGGACGCCCCCGCGGCCGTTCAGGACCCGCTCGACCGTTGCTGTTCCCACTCCGGCAAGGCGGGCGATGTCCCGATAGTTCGGCTTGTTCAATTCGCACCCTCGGATGGGCTGGCACGCCGTAGTTGATTGCACGAGCGTAAGTTGACTTTCGTCATATACTCTAGCCGCGAACCTCACAGAAGGTGGCTAAAGGCGGCATGCCATGACGTGGCGACCTAGCACTGGTTGCTGGCCGCCGAACGGTCTCGAAGCCCCTCATCGATCAGCCAATCGCGTATGCGCCGCGCTTGTGCGTTGAGCTCGCGCGACCGCGGCCAGACCACATAGAAGGCCTGGCCGGTCCTCAGCACATGTCCGCCGACCGGCACCAGCGCGCCGGATTGGACTTGCCTGGCGATCAGGTGCTCCCAGCCAAGCGCAATTCCCTCACCGGCCAGCACCGCCTGGATGACCAGGATGTAGTCGTTGATCGCCAGCCGCTTGCCCTGCGCCGGCGAGGAAAGACCCGCGCTTGCGAACCATTCCGCCCAGTCGCAGGCGCGCCGGACCGGTTCCTCCAGATGGATGAGATTGTGCTTGAGCAGGTCCGCCGGGCTCCTCGGCAGCCCGTGCGCCTCGATATAGGCGGGCGTCGCCACGGCATTGACCACCTCGTCGGCGAGCAGCGCCGCGTGGTAGCGCGGCCAGTGGCTGGGGTCGCCGCCGCGAACGCCGAGCGGGATCGGTTCCTCGTCGAGATCGAGGTCGCGGACGCTGGTCTGGATCCTGAGGTCGATTTCCGGCAGGTCTTCGCGCAACTGGTTGAGCCGCGGCAGCATCCACATCGACGCAAAGGCCGTCGAGGCGGCCAGCGTGACGTTCGTCTCGCGGCCCTTGGCACGAATCTCTTCGGCCGATTTCCGGATGCGGGCGAGCCCGACGGAGACATCCGCATGGAACCTCTCTCCGGCTTCCGTCAGTTCGACCGCCCGGTGGACGCGGTGGAAGAGGGGTACGCCGAGCTGGTCCTCCAGTCCACGGATGGCGTAGGACACCGCGGCCTGCGTCATGCCCAGTTCGCTGGCGGCGCGGGTGAAATTCTGGTGACGACCGGCCGCCTCGAAAACAACGAGGCTCGCGGCCGAGGGAAGCAGGCGGCGCAGATTTTCCATAAGTCGGCCTTATATCATGTGTCGATTTTTTCCTGAGTTACAAAGGGCTCTCTCGTCAATACCATCACTCTACATGATGGGAGGTCGGTAATGGAAGTGACAGCAGCAGCCGGCGAGACGCCGAGACGGACGCGGGGCGCGAGAGCGCAGCGACGGGAGGCCGGCGGCCCCGTTGGCGTTCCCTACATTGTCCGCAATATCCCGACCTACGATATCCTCGGCGAGGAGAGCCTGCAGCGGATCGAGAAAACCGCCGATCGCATTCTCGCCGAGGTCGGCATCGAGTTTCGCGACGATCCGGCGGTGCTCGACCACTGGCGGCGCGCCGGTGCGAAGCTCGACGGGCTGCGCGTCACTTTCGAGCCCGGAATGCTGAAGGAGATCGTCGGCTCGGCACCGTCGCAATTCACCCAGCACGCCCGTAATCCCGCCCGCAGCGTCGAAATCGGCGGCCGCAACGTCGTCTTCTCGCCGGCCTACGGCTCGCCCTTCGTCACCGATATCGACAAGGGCAGGCGCTACGGCACGATCGAGGATTTCCGCAACCTGATCAAGCTCGCCCAGTCGAGCCCCTGGCTGCATCATTCCGGCGGGACGATCTGCGAACCGGTCGACGTGCCGGTCAACAAGCGCCATCTCGACATGGTCTACAGCCACATCAAATATTCCGACCGCGCCTTCATGGGCTCGATCACCGCCGAGGAGCGTGCCGAGGATTCCATCGAGATGGCGCGGATCCTCTTCGGCGCCGATTTCGTCGACGGCAATTGCGTCATCCTCGGCAACGTCAACGTCAACTCGCCACTCGTCTGGGACGGAACGATGACGAAGTCGCTGCGCGCCTATGCCCGCGCCAACCAGGCCGCCGTCATCGTGCCTTTCATCCTCGGCGGCGCGATGGGTCCGGTCACCAATGCCGGCGCCATCGCCCAGTCCTATGCCGAGACGCTTGCCGGCTGCGCGCTGACGCAACTCGAGCGCAAGGGCGCGCCGGTGATCTTCGGCAATTTCCTGTCGTCCATGTCGCTTCGCTCCGGCTCGCCGACCTTCGGCACGCCGGAGCCGGCGATCGGCAGCATGGTCGTCGGCCAGCTGGCGCGCCGGCTGGGCCTGCCGCTGCGCTGCGCCGGCAACTTCTCCAACTCGAAGAAGCCGGACGCGCAGGCCATGCAGGAAGGCGCCATGTCGATGCTGTCGGCGGTGCATTGCGGCGCCAATTTCATCCTGCATTCGGCCGGCTTCGTCGACGGGCTGCTCGCCATGTCCTACGAGAAATTCGTCATGGATACCGATTTCTGCGGGGCGCTGCACGCCTATCTCGCCGGCGTCGTCGTCGACGACAATTCGCTCGCCATGGACGCCTTCCTGGAGGTCGGGCCAGGCCATCATTTCCTTGGCTGCGACCATACGATGCGCAACTACCAGACCGCCTTCTGGGACAGCGCGCTTTCGGACAACGAGCCCTTCGAGAAATGGGTCGAGCAGGGCGAAACCGACATGGCGCTGCGCGCCAACCGGCATTGGAAGAAAACGCTTGCCGAATACGAAGCGCCGCCGCTCGACGAGGCGATCGACGAGGCGCTGCGAGACTATGTCGAGAGGCGCAAGAACAGCATGCCCGACGCCTGGTACTGATGGGCCGACGCCGCAAGCGTGGTAGTCTTGAGCGTTACGCTGTCGGCCAAGGCAGCCCCGCGAAAGCGGGGCCGCCTATGTCCTGGTGGGGTCAGTTCACGCTCATGCCGGCCTTGCGACCCTCGTAGAAGGCATAGGGGGCCTGTCTGGGCGCTACGCCGTCGCCGATTTCGACGAATGCGATGCCCATCTCCGCGAGCTCCAGGGCGAGCCAGTTGAACGCCGAGTTGGTCGTAGCCGTGACCAGGCTGTCGGCCTCGAGGGTTTCCGTGGCGCCGGTCAAATGGGAGATCAGAACGGCCGAATTTCCTTGCCAGCTTGCAATGCTGGTCTCGGTGTGGAAACCAACACCGAGCCTCTTCAGCGTTCGCCGCAAGGGAGCATCCGCCGAGGTCCGCTGAAGCTCCTTCCCGACCAGCGCGTCCGGGGTGACAAGCCAGACGTTGTGGCCTTGCTCGGCCAGTTTCCAGGCGGTTCCGCATCCCTTCCATCCGCCCGTCTCGTCGAGCACGACGACCCGGCTGCCCACTCTGGCTTGGCGCGCCATCACGCTTTCGGCAGAAAACACGTTGCCGTTTTCGATTCCCGGAAGGGCGGGCTTATCCGGCAGGGCTTTCTGAAATCCCGTCTCGCCCGGTATCGATCCGGTGGCGAGAATAATGGCATCGGCGCCGATCGAAGCGACGTCCGCGCCTTCCATGTAGGAGTTCAGCCGCACCTCCACGCCAAGCTTGCGGAATTGCGTTTCGTACCATTCAATGAGATCGAGGATTTGCGCGCGGCGCGGCTGTTCGCCCGCGAGCCGAAATGCTCCGCCCAGACGGTCCGAGGCTTCCGCCAGGACCACCTTGTGGCCTCTTTCCGCGGCGGCGCGGGCTGCTTCCATGCCGGCCGGTCCGCCGCCGACGACCAGGACGCGCCGTGGCTGCTCGGCCGGGCGCAAGCGATCGCCGCCCCACTCGGCTTCCCTGCCGACGGAGGGATTGACGACACAACTGATCCAGTAATCCCGCGACCGGCGCCCCCAGCACATCTGATTGCATGACAGACATCCACGAATGTCTTCCGGCAGCTCCGCTGCGCGCCTTGTTGACAAGGTGCGGATCGGCAATCTGGCCCCGCACGATCGACACCAGGTCGGCCGCACCCTCGCCAAGGGTGATCTCTGCGTTCTCGGGTGTACGGATATGGCTTTCGGCAATCACCAGGGCATGCCGTACGACCTTTTTCAGGCGCGCCGAGAGGTCTGCTCCAAGCCGCTCCGGATAGAGGAACGTCGGCATGAGGCTGCCATAGTCGAAATACCCGCCGGAGCCGCAGGTCACGTAGTCGATGAGCTGGTCCTGGTCGAGAAGCGCGATGATTTCGGCGATCTCATCTCGCGTGAGGGCGGTCGGACAGCCCGGCTCGTCGCTTACGGTCAGCCCGACGATAAAGTCCGGGCCGCAACTTTCCCTTATGCGCCGCAGGATCTCGCGAGACAGCCTGATGCGGTTGATGAGCAGGCCGCCCCATTGGTCGTCGCGCTTGTTGTAGAACGGCGTCCAGAACTGATCGAGCAGACCTCCATAGGCGGCCCAGACTTCCACGCCGTCGAAGCCGGCCTGCTGGCAGCGGACCGCCGCCGCTACGAAATGCGCAATTGTCTCCTCGATCTCCGCCTCGGTCATTGTGTGCGAGCCGTCGCTGTCATGGTAGCTCGGCCCACCGGACGGCGACCAATGCGGGTGGTAGGAGAGATCGGAGTCGCCGTGACTGCCGACGTGGTAGAGCTGCTGCAGGACGACCGCGCCGTGCTGCTTGACGCTGTCCGTCAGCTTCTTGAAGGCCGGGATCACCGTGTCGTCGGAGTGGCGAAAATTGCCGCGTGTGAGGACGGTGGCGGCGTGAACCGGCATGGGCTCGACGACGATCATGGCCGCTCCGCCAAGCGCACGCTCCACGTAATAGGCGATGTGCTGATCGCCGGGAATGCCGTTGTCGGACATGTTTGCCGTGTGTGCACCGAACACGACCCGGTTGCGAAGTCGATGGCGGCGGATGCTGATCTCCGAAAAGATCCTCGGGAATTCTGTTCTCATTCGCGATTCCTGAACGCAGACAAAGGGTTGGTGATCGTCGCGGGCCGCCGACAGCGAATTGCGTGAGCTCGCCAGCGCGGGCTCACGCAACCGACGTCAGAGTGCGGCCTGGATCTTTTCCGCGACGTCCTCCGGGACCCAGGTCGTCCAAAGATCCTTGTGTTCCTTCAGGAAGTGGACCGCGCCGTCCTCACCGCCGGCTTGCGTTTCCGTCATCCAGGACATGACCGAATTCACCGTCTCGTTGTCCCAGGACCGCTTGCTCAAATAGGCAACCACGTCCGGATTGTTGCCCGTGGCGAGCTTCTTCGAAATCAGCGTCGCGACGTGATCCTTCGGCCATTCATTCTTCCTGGGATCGGGACAGTCGGCCTTGGTGTTGCAACGCTTCCACTCGGTCGCATCATGCGGCACTCCCGCTTCCAGCCGCACCATCGGATATTTGCCCAAAAGGGCGGTGGGCGACCAGTAGTAACCGAGCCATCCCTCCTTCCGCTCGTAGGCTTTCGTCAACGCTCCATCCAGGCCCGCTTGCGTACCCGGGTCGACCAATTTGAAGTTCTTCGATGTTCCGGCATAGGCCTTGAACAGCTGGCCGCCGACGACCGACCCGCCGGAGCCTTGCGGACCGTTGAATATCGCCCCCTTGGACGCATCCTCCGGGTCCGGAAACAGCTCGGGATGGCCCAAGGCATCATCGACGGTTTTGATTCCAGGGTGAGCGTCGACGATGAACTTCGGGACGTACCAGCCCTGCTCCCCGCCATCGGACAGAGCTTGTCCGATCTGTACAATACGACCCTCCTCGGTCCCGCGCTTTACGATCTCCGGGACGAGGTCCACCCAGGCCTCTCCGGCGATATCCGGTTCGCCCTTCTCAACCATCGACGTGATGGTCGGCACCGTATCCCCGGGTATGAATTCGACGTCGCAGCCAAACCCATGCTCGAGCACGAACTTGTCGACGTTCGCCAGCAATTCTCCGCTTTGCCAATTCATGTTCGCGACCGTGACGGTGCCGCACTCCGCCTTTGCAGCGGACGCTGCTCCCATCACCAGAGCCAGCGCCGAAAATGCGAGAATATGTCTCATGCTCCACCCTTTTCTTGTTCCCCAGAGATTTGTTTGGCCGGCCCGAGTTACCGGCAGGCCACCCACATTGAGGGATGCGCGAGCGCCGGCGGCTTCCGGTTGAAAGGCTGACGCGCGCCCATTCCCGATGGGTAAACCCAAGCTACTTGTGATGATCCGTGGCGTATTGTATGTTTCGGACAAGTTTTATTGGAATTTCGGGCATTCCATTGCGCGGTGACTATTCGCACCTCGGGCCGACCAAGGCTCCTCCGCACATCGACACGCCGCTTCGCGTCGCAATCGTGCCGACGCCGAATTTCACGCTGATGCCGCTCGCGTGCTTTGTCGATTTCCTGCGGTTATCCGGGGACGAAAGCGACTACAGTCGGCAGATCTACTGCACATGGGATGTACTGTCGCACAGCGAAGAACCGGTGTTCTCGAGTTGCGGCATCGCGATATACCCTGACAAGCCATATGGTGATCCTTCGGACTACGACTACATCATCGTCCATGGGGGGATACTTCATGGACACGAAAGCCCTCATCCGGACCTTTACAAATTCGTTATCTCGGCGGCCAAGCAGGCCGTGCCGCTCGTCGGCAGTTGTTCCGGCAGTTTTGTGCTGGCTGAAGCGGGTCTCTTGTCCGGCAAGAGGTGTGCGGTTCATTTCGCCCTTGCCGGGACGCTGCGGCAGAATTTCCCGGATGTCATTCCCGTGACGGATACGCCCGTCGTCTCCGATGGAAATATCATTACCTCTCCTGGCGGCCTGGCGGCGATCAATCTCGCCATGTTTCTCGTTGCCGACGCCTGCGGCGAATCCCGGGTCCACAAGGCGTTCCATTACCTGTTGGGCGACCGCGGTTTTGACAAATCGAAGGTAACGGAAGAGCTCGAGATCGGCCTGAAATGCGAGGATCGCCGCGTCGCGAATGCGATCGGCCTGATGCGCCAGAAGATGTACGAGCTGTGCTCGATATCGGAAATTGCCGCGGGCGTCGGCACCTCGGAACGCGAGCTATCTCGCTTGTTCAACAAGCACCTGCAGGTCACGCCAAGTCAGTACTGGCGCCAGATGCGGCTCAGGGCGGCGAAATGGATGCTGCTCAACAGCGATCGCTCCATAGCGCAGATCGCCTATGAATGCGGCTTCACGGATTGCGCCCATTTTGTCCATTGGTTCAAGCGCACCTACCATGTCACGCCCGCGAGGATGCGGCGATCGCATCGGGAATTCGGCCTTCGGTGAAGTGCCGGCGATCGTCGCCGGAGTGGCAATTGGGGGAAAGCGCCGTTCACGGGTCTTCCCATGGGAACGTGTCCAATCGTTCAGCTCCCGTCGGCGTGATCAGGACCTGAGTCTCGAGCTTGATACTCTCGGACCCCTCTTCCGCAATCAGGCTTTCGACGTTGAGCACCATATTCTGCTCGATCATTCCGCTGCAATTCCGGTCGAAATCCGGATGGAGGAAGACGCCCGGCCACTCATCGGCCATGCCGGTTCCGTGTAGCGCCAGCGTGTAGCGATAGGGCAGGTATCTGTCGGGAATGCGCCAGGACCGCTCGTTGAACTCCGCAAAGGATAGGCCCGGCTTCAGCAGCCCGAGATTGTGCTCGATCTGCTCGCGGGCGGCAGAGTAGAGTTCCCGCTGTTTCGCGCTCATCGCAACATGGCCGCAGGTCCAGGAACGCGACAGATCCGCGCAATAGCCGTATGGGCCGATCATGTCCGTATCGAAGGCAATCATCTCCCCCCGCCGGATCACATAGTCGGAACATTCCTGATACCAGGGGTTGGTTCTGGCGCCTGCGGTCAGAAGCTTCGTTTCCAGCCATTCACCGCCACTGCGGGCGTTTTCAAAGTGCAGTTCCGCCCAGATTTCCCGTTCGGTTCGACCCGGTTCCGATACCTCGTACATCCGCGCCATGCCGGCTTCGCACACCCGGATCGTCCATCGCATCAGCTCGATTTCGTCCGGGCTCTTGATCGACCGGGCGCGTTCTGCCAGTTCCTGGCCGTCGACGAGCTGCAGCCCGCGGTTCTGCAATGCAAAGGCGCCGGCCGGTTCGAGCTTGTCCACGGCCAGGCGCCGATTGCGTCCTTGCCTCTTGACGATGTCTGAAACGTCGTCTGCCCATTCCGAAAGGCGCGTCTCGACCAGATCGCCGGCGGTGAAGAATATCCACGATTTGGCCGGGCGGATTTCGTCGATCCCCGGAAGCCCCTGGTTGAGATGCTCCGCCCCCTCGAATTCGAAGAGGATCGCCGGACCATCGGCCAGGATCAGAGCATAGCGGGCCGCATTGTGCATGGTCCATATGCTCATATTCGACGAATCGAAGGCGTAGCGGATATTGACCGGATCGTAGAGCAGCAGGGCAGAGCAGTGCTCCTCCATTTTGCTCCTGAGGCGACCCAACCGATAGCGCCTGGCGCTGTCGAGGACACACGCCGGTATCGGGCTTTTCAGCGGCCTGTCGGCACCTTCCGGGTTGAGATAGGCTTGCTTTCTGTCGTCCTTGAACACGGACTGCCCGCTTATGTCATATCGGCGGGTGGTGGACTGGTCCATATTGCGTGTCCTTCTCGCGGAGCGGCTGTGTCGGAATTGAGCCATGCGCGGACTTGCGCGCTCCGGCGTCACAGCAGGCATGTCGGGAGGCCGGCAGCCGACGGGCTTCAACGCCCGGGTCGGCCGCGATGATTTCTTGGGTTGTGAGGTGAGGACTATACTTCGACGCTGATGCGGCCGAGCGGCTTGGAGCAGCAGGCGAGGATATAGCCTTCCTCGACATCCTCCTCGGTAATGCCGCCATTGTGCACCATATGGACCTGGCCTTCCGTCTTGCGCACCTTGCAGGTGCCGCAGATTCCCATCGAACAGCCCGAGGGGATCACCAGCCCTGCGGCTTTTGCGGCCGCCAGGATCGTGTCCGTCTCGTTGCATTTGGCCGTTACGCCGGAGAGGGCGAATTCGATCTCGGCCTGGTTCAGGGCATCCGGAACCACATCCTCGGGAACGTCCTCGGCGTGCTCGGGCTCGGCCTGGAAACTTTCCTGATGATAACGGCTCATGTCGTAGCCGAGAGCGGCAAGCGCCTCGCGCACCGCCCGCATGAAGGGCTCGGGGCCGCAGCAGAACACCTCGCGATCAAGGTAATCCTGCGCCATCAGGCCGAGCATGATCTGGTTGAACATCCCCCGGTAGCCGGTCCAGGGCCGGAAGGGGTCCCCCTCCTCGACCACCCATTTCAGGTCGATGCCGACGATCCGCGACGCCATGAGCTCCATCCGGTCGCGCAGGATGATCTCGGAGGGGCGGCGCGCGCAGTTGATGAAGACGATGTCCGGTTCGCGTCCGGAATCGTAGAGCCATGTGGTCATCGCCACCATCGGCGTGATGCCGGAACCGGCCGAAATGAAAAGGTATTTCTCGGCTGGGTGATTGACGATCGAGAATTTTCCGGCCGGCCCTATGGCCCTGATGCGCATGCCCTTGCGCAAGTTGTCGAGCATCCACCTTGTCCCGACGGAGTCACGCTGCGCCTTGACGGTGATCGTCAGGGCCGTCGGTCGCGAGGGCGAAGACGAGATCGTATAGGTGCGGTAGAGCGGCCCGCCGGGAAGCGGCAGTTCCAGCGTCACGAACTGCCCCGGATCATGGTTGAACAGCGCACCGGACGGGCTCTGGAAGCTGAAGGTCACGACATCAGGCGCTTCCGGAGTCCGGGTGACGCATTCGAGCACTTCCGCGTCATTCCAGAAGGCAAGGTTTTTGAACGCGCTCATCCGCTTTACTCCGCGGCCTGCCGCATCGGCGCCAGCGACCGTTCGAGCCAGGCGGCGTACCAGTCGACGAACTGGATGACGCCGCTTTCCTGGTTCGACGAATAGGGCCCGGGAACATAGGCCGGCGACAGAATCCCCTGCTGGTTGGTTTCGACGATCTCGCGGTCTTCGTCATTGGTGGCGATCCAGACCTCGGTCAGCCGCTTGAGATCGTAGTCCACGCCTTCGACGGCATCCTTGTGGACGAGCCAGGTGGTGGTCACTTCGGTTTCCATCGGGCTGAGCGGCGTAACCCGGAAGGTCAGCGAATGATCCGGCAGGAAGTGGTTCCAGGTGGTCGGATAGTGGAACTTCAAGAGCGTGCCGGCGTCGGGCAGGGCGACCCGGCCGAGGTTCTTGTTGACGGCGGCCTTGCCATCGAGGGTGTAGCTGAGTGCATTCTCCTGCAGCGGCATGCGCGCCAGGCGATACTGGCCGTCTTCGGCGATGCGGAATTGCGCCGGCGCCCCGGAAGCTTCGCAACGGTCGAAATGCCCCTGGAGCCTCGCCGAGACCGATCCGTCCGGAGAGACACCCGCCACATCCGGGTCAAGGGGAAACGAACGGCACAAGGCGGGATGGTTGCTGCTGCAGTGGTAGCATTCGCGATTGTTTTCCCAGACGAGTTTCCAGTTGGCCTTTTCGACGATGGTCGAGGTATAGGCGACCTTCGCTTCGCTCAGGTCGTGAATGGCGAGATAGGGACGGGCCAGCTGAGCAAAGGGTTCGAAATCCGGCGGCGTCTCCGAAAGGCAGATATAGATCAGGCCCTCGAGACCGCGCAGGTTCACCGGTTTCAGGCCATGCTTCGACGCATCGAAGTCGGGCCCCATGTCATTCGCCCAGATCAACTTGCCGTCGAGTTCGTAGGTCCATTGATGGTAGGGACAGACGAGCTTGGCGACCTGACCTTGGCGGCCCTTGCAGATCAGCGAGCCGCGGTGGCGGCAAGAATTATGGAAGGCGCGGATTTCGCCATCGCGGGCTCGAACGATGATGACCTCATAGGCGCCGACCCGCATCGTGACGTAGCTGCCCGCCTTGACGAGCTGGCAGGCCGGGATCGCGTAGAGCCACTCCTTGTAGAAGATATGCTCAAGGTCGAGCTCGTAAATCGCCGGCGATGTGTAAAAACGGCTGTTCGAGGGCGTAGCCCGGAACGCGGCGCGCAAGCAGGTCGTATAGGGAAGGAGAGGGGACCGCCATCGGAAGATTCCATGCTCATTGTGTTCAATTGTGATTAAATCTTCCCGTCATCAAACCCTTTTGACAATAGCACTTTTTTTCATGATGGATTAGTTTAACTAATCTCGCGAAGTTCTGGCCCGGTGTCCGGGCAGAGTGCGTTTTTCAAAGAGTCCCCTATGCCACGACCCTATGATCTCTCGTCGATAACCGCGCTCATTTGCTTCGAGGCGGCGGCCCGGAATGCGAGCTTCAAGAAGGCCGCTCAGGAAATGAATGTGACGCCGGCAGCCGTCAGTCACCAGATCAAGGCGCTCGAGACGGATCTGGGCTGCAACCTGTTTCTGCGCCGCAGCCGCGGTGTTGAGCTGACCGAGAAGGGCGCCTTTCTGTTCATCGCGATACAGCGCGGATTCGAGACGATTTCGGAGGCCGTTACGCAGATTCGCGATCGCCAGGAAACGGTTGACGTGACCATCCGGGCGACAACAGCTGTCAGTTCACTGTGGCTGACGCCCAAAATTTCGGCTTTCTGGAAAATCCATCCCGCCATCACGGTTTCGCAGATCATCAGCGACGTCCCCGGAATGACCGGCCGCTGCGATCTGAGCATCCATTATGGAAATCCACCGGAGAATGACGGCGAATATCGCAAGCTCTTTCAGGATCGCATCGTCGCCCTTGGCACGCCGGCTTTCGCCGCAGAGCATGGGATCATCGACGTCGGTGATCTGCTCAAGGCGCCCCTAATTCATACGAGCAATGAGGAAACCGACTGGACGACCTGGTCCGACTGGTTTCTGGCGCTGGGGCACCCTGCTCCAAAGGGCCGCAGCTTCTACGTGAACAACTATATGATCGGGCTTCAGGCCGCCCAGGACGATGTCGGTGCGGTGCTTGGTTGGGATGGCCTGGCTGAAAGCCTGATACGGGAGGAGCGGCTTGTTCAACTCGTAGCCGAGACCATTCCCTCGCCGGTGGCCTTTCATCTGAAGATCCATCCGCGCGCGACTTCGAAGGCCCGCCTGTTTGCCGACTGGCTGGTCAAGAGTGCCTAAGCCCATCGGCAGTACCGGTGCGTCGTTGGACCGCGCCGCTGCGCCGAAGCTGCTTCCTTTTCGCGGAGCGTGCGGCACCGTCAATCCGGTACCACGACGAGCTTGCCGACGAAGTTCTTCGCCATGAAATCCGTCTGTGCCCGGTGGAATTCCGACAGGGGATAGACGCCGCCGACGAGCGGACGGATCTTCCGGTCCTCGATATAGCGCACCAGCCGCCGAAAATCGGCGCGGCTGCCCTGACTCGATCCATGCAGTTCCAATTGCTTCAGGTACATGGTCCTGAGATCGAGCTCGACGACCGGGCCGGCGATGGCGCCGGCGGTGGTGTAGCGGCCCTCCGGGCGGAGGATCTTCAGGAGATCGTTGAAGAGGGGACCGCCGACGAGGTCGGCGACGACGTCGATCGGCTCGCCGCCAACGGCCTCGTTGACGGCTTCGACGAGGTCGCCCCGGCCACGGGTCACGACGGCTTCGGCGCCGATCTCGAGCATGGCGGCTTCCTTGCCGGGACCGGCAACGGCAATCGGAATGGCGCCGCGGGCGCGGGCGAGCTGGATGATCGCCGAGCCGACGCCGCCGGAGGCGCCGGTCACCAGAATGCGTTCGCCGGCCGCAAGCCGCGCCCGTTCCAGCATCCGTTCACCGGTGAGATAGGCGCAGCAGAAGGTCGCGAGCTCGACATCGGTCAGGTCGGTCGCCACCACATGGGCGTTTTCGGCCGGCAGCGCCATGTACTCGGCATAACCGCCGTCGCGGCCGTGGCCCATATAGTCGATGTCGGCCAGGCTGTCGTCGTCGCGGTTGTAGATCGAGAAATCGACCATGACGCGCTCGCCGATGCGGGCCGTGTCGACGCCGTCGCCGACGGCGACGATGTGGCCGACCGTATCGGTGCCCTGAACGCGCGGGAAGGTCAGCGTGTTGCCGTGGCGGCGCCAGGTCGAGACGGCGGAAGGATCGTCCTCCGTGCCATAGGCGCCCTGGCGCACCCAGACGTCGGTGTTGTTCATGCCGCAGGCGGTGACCCTGATCAGCACCTCGCCGGCTGCCGGAGCCGGCACGGGGACCTCCCGGCTATAGACGAGCTTGTCCAGCCCGCCATGGCCGATGAGCTGCACGGCCGCCATGGTCTTCGGAACGGAATGCATCATGAAGCTTCTCCCTCAGCGGCCGAGTACCGACTGGACCGCGTCGGCTGCCGCCTTGACGACGATGTCGGCTTCGTCGCGCGTCAGGCAGAGCGGCGGGGCGAAGCCGAGGATATCGCCCTGCGGCATGGCGCGGCCGATGACGCCGCGCTCAAGCAGCGCCGCGGCCACCTGCGGCCCGATTTTCCGCGCCGGATCGAAGAACTTGCGGTCGTCCCGGTCCTCGACGAATTCGATCGCCGCCATCAGCCCGTCGCCGCGCACCTCGCCGACATGGCGATGCTCGCCGACGGCTTTCTGCAACTCGGCCCGGAAATAGGCGCCGGTCGAACCGGCGTTCTCGACGATGCCGAGCTCGTCGATCAGTTCGAGATTGGCGATGCCGGCGGCGGCACAGATCGGGTGTGCAGAATAGGTCCAGCCATGGCCGATCGCGCCCAACTCGTCCGAACCCTTGACC
This sequence comes from Sinorhizobium fredii NGR234, assembly GCF_000018545.1. NCBI lineage: Bacteria > Pseudomonadati > Pseudomonadota > Alphaproteobacteria > Hyphomicrobiales > Rhizobiaceae > Ensifer > Ensifer fredii. The sequence continues at coordinate 2,404,937 of NC_012586.1, read as the reverse complement.
AGCACCTGCCAGACCTTGTCCGAAACGATCGTGCCGGAAAGCGGTGCGTAGGCCGAGGTCAGACCCTTGGCGATGGTGATCAGGTCCGGCCTGATGCCGTAATGGTCGGAGCCGAACATGGTGCCGAGCCGACCGAAGCCGGTGACGACTTCATCGGCAACAAGCAGGATATCGTATTTCTGAAGCACCGCCTGGACCTTCTGCCAGTAGCCCTTGGGCGGCGGCACGATGCCGCCGGTGCCGAGGATCGGCTCGCCGATGAAGGCGGCAATGGTGTCGGGCCCTTCGGCGAGGATCATCTCCTCGAGCTTGTCGGCGCAATACTCGGAGAACTGCTCCTCGCTCATCGAGCGGTCCGGACGGCGGAAGTAATAGGGCGCTTCCGTGTGCAGGATCGGCGCACGCGGCAGGTCGAAGGCGTTGTGGAAGAGATGCAGGCCCGTCAGCGAGCCGGTCATCACGCCGGAGCCGTGATAGCCGCGCCAGCGCGAGATGATCTTCTTCTTCTCCGGCCGGCCAAGAATGTTGTTGTAGTACCAGATCAGCTTGATGTTGGTTTCGTTGGCATCCGAACCGGACAGCCCGAAATAGACGCGGCTCATGCCTTCAGGGGCGCGATCGATGATCATCTTGGCAAGCCGGATCGAGGCTTCCGTGCCGTGCCCGACATAGGCGTGGTAGTAGGCGAGGTTCTTCGCTTGGCTCGCGATGGCCTCGGCGATCTTCTCACGGCCGTAGCCGACATTGACGCAGTAAAGGCCGGCGAACGCATCGAGGCTGCGCTTGCCGCTGACGTCGGTGATGTAGACGCCTTCGCCACTGCCGATGACGCGCGTCGGGCTTTCGCCGCGCGCGTGCATGCCCATATGCGTCGAAGGGTGGAAGAAGTGGTCGCGGTCCCAGGCGGTCAGTTCGTTGCTTCTTTCGAGCATGGTCATTCCTTTCATGAATTCGGTCAGGCGGCGGTGTCGATGCAGAGATATTTGAGCTCGGTGAAGGCCTCCATGCCGTGGCGGGAGCCCTCGCGGCCGAGACCGGACTGCTTCCAGCCGCCGAAGGGGATCGGCCCGCCGGTGATCTTCACCCGGTTGATCGCCACCATGCCGTATTCGAGGGCGCGGGCGAGCCGCATCTGTCGGGCGCCGTTTTCGGTGACGACATAGGCGACAAGACCGTATTCGGTGTCGTTCGCCCGGGCGATCACCTCGCCTTCGGTGTCGAAGGCGGTGACGGCCGCAACCGGGCCGAATGTCTCTTCGCGCATGATCAGTGCGTCATCAGGCACATCGGTCAGCAATGTCGGCTGATAGAACAGCGGCCCCGCCGCGTGGCGCCTTCCGCCGATAGCGAGCCTGGCGCCGCGCTTCAGCGCGTCCGCAACCTGCTCCTCGACCTTGGCAACGGCGCGCTGGTGCATCAGGGGGCCGATATCGGTCTCCGGCTCGAGTCCGCCGCCGACTTTCAATTGGGCGATCCGGGCGGCAAGAGCCTCCTGGAAGGCTTTGTGGATCGGCCGCTCGACATAGATCCGGTTGGCGGCGAGGCAGTCCTGGCCGGAGGTCGCGAACTTCGCAGCAATCGCGATATCGGCCGCCTTCTCGACATCGGCATCGGCAAAGACGATCAGCGGCGCGTGGCCGCCGAGTTCCATCACCAGCCGCTTCATCGTCGGTGCGCATTGGGACGCGATCAGCCGGCCGATCTCGGTGGAACCGGTGAAGCTCATGGCGCGGACCCGCGCATCTTCGCACATCCGCCCGACGATCGTTGCCGCGCTGCCGGTGACGACATTGAACACACCGGCGGGCAGGCCGGCGCGCTCGCCGAGCTCGGCCAGCGCCAGAGCGGAAAGCGGCGTCTCGGAGGAGGGGTGTGCGACCACCGTGCACCCGGCCGCAAGGGCGGCGGCCGTCTTGCGGGTGATCATCGCGGAGGGAAAGTTCCACGGCGTGACGATACCGACGACGCCGAGGGCCTCGCGGCGGACGATCATCTCGGCTCCGGCAAGGTGGCTCGTGACGCTCTCGGCATTGAGGCGCTTACCTTCCTCGGCATACCACTCGATGAAGGAAGCCGCGTAGTCGATCTCGCCGCGCGACTCGGCGAGCGGCTTGCCCTGCTCCAGGGTCATCAAGAGGGCCAGGTCCTCGCGGGCTCCGAGCATCAGATCGTGCCACTTGCGCAGGATGGCGGCGCGTGTTTGCGGCAGCATATCGCGCCAGGATCTGAATGCCTTCTCCGCCGCATCGATCGCTTCGGACGTCTGGTCCGCATCGAGCGAAGCGACGAAGGCGAGGGCGCTGCCGCTCGCCGGATCGCCCACCTCCAGGCATTTGCCGTCGCGCCCGGCAATCCAGCGGCCGCCGACATAGGCGAGTTCGCGCAGCAATTGCCGGTCGCTCAACTGCTTCAGGGCGTCGTGGAAAGCGGGGCGCGCAAAGATTGCTGTCATGTCCAAGTCTCCTCGTCCGTTACGAAGAGATTGACACTGTTGCCGCGAGAGATTGTCCATTCCGCCACGCGCCGGGAGAGACTTGGACCAAAGGAGAGGCGTCCCCGAGAGAGATTGTCTGGGGCGGGTGAGGAACGGTGCGTGCGGTGTTCCGCCCTTCTCGCGAAGCGGGGATCCCGACTTTCCTTGGTATCGAAGGCCGCGCGTGGAACAGAAACTCGAGCGGGACGTTGTGCAAAACACGTCCGCGTGAAGGAGGAAGGATTGTGCCATGACCGCGTCATTGCCCCAGCGCCCCGTGATGGCTGGTGAACACATCCTGACCGTGCAGGAAGCGTTAGAGCCTTTGTACATGGAGCTTGAGCAACAGGTAGAAACCAAGCTGGTGCAGGTCGCGGTTTCTGCAGGCTGGTCGGCGGCCGAAGCGATCGAAGCGATCGACGAGCTGAAACGGCATGAGGTTCTCGAAATAGGCGATCCGGAACGCTGACAGATTTCCCCGCCAGGGCAGCCGCCGCGAGTCGAACGGGTTCTTCCTAAGTTTAGGCTTTGACGACTGTTCGATTCATCGCGACGGATGATTTATCTACGGTTGTCCCGTCGACAATTGCAATTTCTCAACTAGGCGCATAGGCTCCGATCCTACTAAAGGGCGAGGGGAACCTGTGTGGGCTGGAAATTCTTTGCGTGTCTAAATGTGCTCGCGGGCGCATGCGAACTGGCGCTGTTGGTGGGGGGCGTTGGCGAGGTCACCACTTGGAGGGTGATGAACGACATTCTGTCTGTATTGGCGACAGTGGTTATCGTACTCTACGCTTTCGGAACAGTTTATTTCTCGCCAGGGCTCCGCAAGGGCATTGTCGTCCTGCTGACGTTGTTTGTTGTTGTTGAATTGGCAGACGTGCTTTGGACGCTATACAGGTCCTATACCTCTGCCGATGCAGAGCTTACGCCTGCCGGTGCATGGATTTTTTTGGCCATCTTGGGCGTTATCAACTACTTCACCATGCTGGCTATTCGGAGATACGGTCGCGGAGAGACCCTTCGCACGTCGCAATACAAGAAGGTCGTCTCCGCAGTGTAGGCCGGATGAGGAACCGTGCGTTTTCTGCGCGCATTTCGCTCTGCCGTCTTTAGTTCACCTGCGACAGCAGCGAGCCGAGCGGCAACACGGTTTCCTCCTTCACTGTCTTGGTAACGATGTAGGTGAAATAGCGGTCGATGCCGAGCTCCCGCCCGAGCAGGTCGTCGACCAGCCGCTGATAGGCATCGATGTCGGCGGTCACGACCTTGAGGATATAATCGACCCCGCCGCCGACCGACCAGCAGGCGACGATCTCCGGGATCGAGCCGATGGCGCGTTCGAAACGGTCGAAATCCGCCTGCCGGTGGTTGCCGAGAGTCACCTCCATCATCACGCTTGCGACAGGCGCCACCCGGCGCAGCGCAAGGCGCGCGTGATAGCCGGTGACGATGCCGGCCGTTTCGAGTTTCCTCAGCCGCATCCAGCAGGGCGTCGGCGACAGGCCGGCCTTTTCCGCGAGCGCCAGCTTGGTGATGCGCCCGTCGGCCTGGATCGCCTCGAGGATGCGCAGATCGATCGCGTCGAGTTTCATGCGTGGCGCCCTTCCATGGTCGAAGTCCGGGAAAAGACATTGGGTTCTCACTTTTGCATTGTCAATTGAGCTGATTTTGATCACTGTTCAAATCATGACAAATTGGATGCCCGACACATCGCTCCTGCGCCGCCCGGCCTATCTCTCGCTGGCCGATCAATTTGCCCGCGCCATTCAGGAGGGGAGGCTCCAGAACGGCACGCGGTTGCCGACGCACCGCAAGCTGGCCGACGATCTGAAGCTTTCGGTGCAGACGGTGAGCCGCGCCTATGACGAGCTTATCCGGCGCGGTTTGATCTCCGGCGAGGTCGGGCGCGGCAGTTTCGTGCAGACGCGGCCGCGCGAACCGGATCCGCCCTACCTGCCGGAGCGGCTCGGCGAACTGATCGATCTTTCGATCTTGAAGCCCGTCTGCGAGCAGATCCATCTCGAGACGATGCGGCAGGCCTTTGCCTGGCTTGCCGAGAACCTGCCGGCAAGCTCGGCGCTTTCCTTCCGACCGAACATGGTGTTTCCGCGCCATCGCAGCGTCGCGGCCGAATGGCTGTCGCGCTGCGGGCTCGACGTCTCGCCGCTCAATATCAGTCTTACCAACGGCGCCACCTCCGCCATGACCGTGGCGCTGATGAGCGTCGCTCCACCCGGCTCGACGATTGCGACGGAGGCGATCAGCCATCATACGCTGGTGCCGCTCTCGACCTATCTCGGTATTCATCTCCACGGCATCGCCATCGATGACGACGGCATGGTGCCGGAAGCGCTGGACGAGGCCTGCCGCAAGGGCGTGATACGGGCGATCTTCCTGCAGCCGTCGGTGATCAATCCGACGGCGACGCTGATGAGCACCGAGCGCCGCACGGCGCTTGCCGAGGTCGCGCGCCGGCATGACGTCGCCATCATCGAGAACGACATATTGGGACCACTGGTCGAGGAGCGCCTGCCGCCGGTCGCGGCGCTTGCCCCGGAGCGCACCCTTTATGTGACGAGCTTCACCAAGATCACAGTGCCGGGGCTCAGGATCGGCTATCTCGCGGCGCCGGATCGTTATGTCGCAGCGGTCGCCAATCGACACCTCGTCTCGAACTGGATGGCGACGCCGTCGATTGCCGAAATCGCCACGCATTGGGTGAGTGACGGGACGGCGATGGAACTCGTCAACTGGCAGCGCCGCGCCCTTGCCGCACGCCACGCAATTGCCACCGAGACATTCGGCAGGCTTGCCCACCGCACGCGTCCGCAGAGCCTGCATGTCTGGCTGCCGCTGCCGGAGGGGCATTCGGAGGACGCTTTCGTCTCCCAGGCGCGCCTGCGCGGCGTTGCGATCGCGCCGGGCGCATCCTTCCGCACCGCCGACAGCGGCTGGCATCCTGCCGTGCGGATTTCGCTCGGCTCGACAAGCGAACAAGAACTGAAGACCGGGCTCGGCATCGTCGCCTCGCTGGCCCTCGGCGATCCCGAGGCATTGCTGCTGGCGATCTGATTGCGAATGCACAAGACTTCGGCGCTTGCCGAATAATTGTCATGATATTATTATTCACATTGACATGATTTTGGAACCGGATCATCGTTAGGACATTAACGCATGGCGCCCAAAAGTGTGCGAGCGGTTTTGGGAGGATGCCATGCGGCGTCCGTAGTCTCATAGGGAGAGGCGCGAATGTCCGAGCCGATCATCCGCATCGACAACATCGTCAAGCGATACGGTCCGTTGACCGTACTCGACGGATTGTCGATGGAGGTGATGCCCGGCGAGAAGCTCGCCCTCATCGGTCCTTCCGGCTCGGGCAAGACGACCATCCTGCGCATCCTGATGACGCTGGAGTCGATCAGCGACGGCTTCATCCAGGTCGACGGCGAGCAGCTCTACCACATGAAGAAGGCCGGTAGCCTCGTTGCTGCCGACGAGCGGCATCTTCACAAGATGCGCGAGAAGATCGGCATGGTCTTCCAGCACTTCAATCTGTTTCCGCACAAATGCGTCCTCGACAATGTGACGCTGGCGCCGATGCTGACGAAGGGCATGGCGCGCGCCGCGGCGGAAAAGCGGGCGATGGAGCTGCTCGACATGGTCGGCCTGGCCGATAAGGCCAAGAGCATGCCGGCGCAGCTTTCCGGCGGCCAGAAGCAGCGCGTCGCCATCGCCCGGGCGCTGGCGCTGTCGCCGAAGATCATGCTTTTCGACGAGGTGACCTCCGCGCTCGATCCCGAGCTTGTCGAGGAAGTCCTGACCGTCATGCGCAAGCTTGCCGCCGAGACGGACATGACGATGCTGCTCGTCACTCACGAAATGGGCTTTGCCCATGATTTCGCCGATCGGGTGCTCTTCTTCGACCGCGGCAAGATCGTCGAGGCAGGCAGGCCCGAGGAAATCTTCCGGCATCCGAAACAGGAACGCACGCAGACCTTCCTGCGCAAGATCATAGCGGCAGGGCACCGCGTCTAAGCCTGACGGCCGACATTGCCTCAACCAAAACAGCAAGAGAACGACAGAGGAGTTGGGAACGATGCAGTTGAAAGATTGGATGGCAATGGCGGCCGGTGCCACCGCACTGATGGCAGTCGCAGCGGCGACGCCCGCTGCTGCGGATGAAAACAAACTCGAGGAACTGAAGGAGCAGGGCTTCGCCCGTATCGCCATCGCCAACGAACCGCCCTTCACCGCCGTCGGCGCTGACGGCAAGGTGTCCGGCGCCGCCCCTGATGTCGCCCGGGAAATCTTCAAGCGCCTCGGCGTTGCCGATGTCGTCGCCTCCATCTCGGAATACGGAGCGATGATCCCGGGCCTGCAGGCAGGACGTCACGATGCAATCACCGCCGGCCTCTTCATGAAGCCGGAGCGTTGCGCCGCAGTTGCCTATTCCCAGCCGATCCTTTGCGATGCCGAGGCTTTTGCGCTGAAGAAGGGCAATCCGCTCAAATTGATGAGCTACAAGGACATCGCCGACAATCCGGATGCCAGGATCGGCGCGCCGGGTGGCGGCACCGAGGAGAAGCTGGCGCTCGAAGCCGGCGTGCCGCGTGATCGGGTCATCGTCGTGCCTGACGGCCAGAGCGGGATGAAGATGCTGCAGGACGGCCGCATCGACGTCTATTCGCTGCCGGTGCTTTCCATCAACGATCTCGTTTCGAAGGCGAAAGACCCTGATATCGAGGTCGTGGCGCCGGTCGAAGGCGCTCCCGTCTATTGCGACGGCGCCGCCTTCAGGAAAGGCGACGAGGCTCTGCGCGATGCCTTCGACGTCGAGCTCGCCAAGATGAAGGAGTCCGGCGAGTTCGCCAAGATCATCGAGCCCTATGGCTTCTCGGCCAAGGCGGCGATGTCGACGACGCGCGAGAAGCTCTGCGCCGCGAAGTAGGCCCGAGTCGCTCCCCTTCATTGAACCTCCTCTCCGTATCGGCGGAGAGGAGGAATGACGCAGCGTGCAAGCGAACCAGAGTGGATTGATTGAAAGATGATCGACTGGTCCGGCTATATCGGATTGATCCTTGAGGGCGCATGGGTGACCGTGCAGCTCACCCTGATGGGCTCGGCACTTGCCGTCGTGGTCGCCTTTGCGGCGGGGCTCGGGCGCGTCAGCCGCTTCACGGCGGTGCGAGCGCTTGCCACCACCTATATCGAATTCTTCCGCGGCACCTCGATTTTCGTCCAGCTCTTCTGGGCCTATTTCGTGCTGCCCTTTGCCGGCATCACCCTGACGCCGCTGCAGGCCGGCGTGCTGGCGCTCGGCTTGAATGTCGGCGCCTATGGTGCCGAAGTCGTGCGCGGTGCCGTGAAGGCGATCGGCCGCGAGCAGCGGGAAGCGTGTATCGCCCTCAATCTCTCGCGCTACCAGGCGATGCGCCACATCATCCTGCCGCAGGCGCTGCCGCTGATGCTGCCGACCTTCGGCAACAACGCCATCGAGCTTCTCAAAGGGACTGCCGTCGTCTCGCTGATTTCGCTCACCGACATGACCTTCCAGGCGCAGGTGGTGCGGGCCCAAACGGGCAGCACGCTGATCCCCTTCGCGACCATCCTGGTGCTCTATTTCGTCATGGCCTGGGTGATCTCGCTCGGCATGCGCTGGCTGGAACGCCGGGTGAGCCGCGGCCTCGACGGCGTGAGGGCTTGACCATGGAATGGGATTGGGAATTCGTCCGCCAGATCATGCCGACCCTCATCGAAGGGCTGCAGATCACCATTCTGGCCACCATTCTCGGCGCTGCCGTTGCCGCGGTCATCGGGCTTGTCTTCGCCATCCTGCGCATGGTGGCGCCGAGGCCGATCGCGCGCGCCACCAGCTTCGCGGTGGAGTTCATCCGCGGCACGCCTCTGCTCGTGCAGCTCTACTTTATCTTCTACGTGCTGCCGGACATCGGCATCCGCCTGCCGGCGCTGGTCGCCGGCGTCATAGGTCTGGGCATCCACTACGGTACCTATGCCGCCGAGGTCTATCGCGCCGGCATCGAGAACGTGCCGCGCGGCCAATGGGAGGCGGCCAAGGCGACGAACCTGACGGCGCGCCAGACCTGGATCCATGTGATCCTGCCGCAGGCGATCCCGCCGATGATCCCGGCGCTCGCCAATTACCTGATCGCCATGTTCAAGGAGACACCGCTGCTTTCGGCAATCACGGTGCTGGAACTGATGAACCAGGCAAAGAGCATCGCCAACAGCAACTATCGCTATATCGAGCCGATGACATTGGTCGGCGTGTTCTTCCTGGTCATGAGCCTGATCTCGGTCATCTTCCTGCGCTGGCTGGAAGAGCGCTACGCACGGGTGGACGAACGCTGATGGAAAAGCCTGTCGCTCTCTCCCTGGCGCGGCGCGTCCCGCGCCTCGACGACCGGCCGCTCGAAAAGCGCGTCGGTCTCGTCATCCTCGCCACCGACCATACGACCGAGGTGGATTTCCAGCGACTGGTGGCGTCCGACCGGATCGGCGTCTACGTCGCGCGGATCCCCTATGCCAATCCGGTGACGCCGGACAATCTCCGCGCGATGCAGCCTTCGCTCACGGCGGCAGCAAGCTTGATCCTGCCCGACGAAGCACTCGACGTCGTGATGTATTCCTGCACCTCTGCCTCCGTCGTCATCGGCGACGAGGAAGTGGCCGCAGCGATAAAGGCCGCCAAACCGGAAGCAGCCGTGGTGACGCCGACGGCGGCGGCTGTCAAAGGTTTGCGCACGCTCGGCGCGAGGCGCCTCTCCGTGCTCACGCCCTATACGATCGAGACCAGCCAGCCGATGGCGGACTACTTTGCGGCACTCGGCTTCACGATCGACCGCTTCACCTGCCTGGGGCTTACCGACGACCGGGAGATGGCGCGGATCACGCCCAAGGAGATCGTCGCCTTCGCAAAAGAGGCAATGGCGCCGCAGTCGGAAGCGCTGTTCATCTCCTGCACGGCCGTGCGTGCGGCCGGCGTGATCGCGGACATCGAGGCCGCGATCGGCAAGCCCGTCGTCAGCAGCAACTATGCCACTGCCTGGGCCTGCCTGCGCCTTTGCGGCGACAACTCGGCGCGGCCGGAACTCGGTCGATTGATGGCGCTGCCGCTCTCGGGAGAATGGCCATGAGCGCTTTTCTCACCGTGACGATCGAGGACATCGAAGCGGCGGCGCGGCGCATTTCCGGTCGCGTTCTTCGCACGCCCCTCGTGACTTCCACATCGCTCAGCAAGCTTTGCGGCGTTCCCGTCGGGCTGAAGCTCGAACACCACCAGACGACCGGCAGCTTCAAGCTGCGTGGCGCGACCAATGCGGTGCTTTCGCTTTCCGCCGAGGCGCGGGCGCGCGGCGTCATCGCGGCCTCGACCGGCAATCACGGCCGGGCGCTTGCCCATGCGGCAAGGACGCAAGGCTCGGTCGCGACGATCTGCATGTCGCATCTCGTCCCGGAGAACAAGGTTTCGGAGATCAGGCGCCTTGGTGCCGATGTGCGGATCGTCGGCAGCTCCCAGGACGAGGCGCAGGATGAGGTCGAACGGCTCGTCGCGGAAAAAGGTCTCGTCATGGTGCCGCCGTTCGACGATGCAGCCGTTGTCGCAGGACAGGGAACGCTCGGTCTGGAGATTGTCGAGCAGATGCCGGATCTCACTGCAGTGCTCGTGCCGCTTTCGGGCGGCGGGCTGGCGGCCGGGGTCGCGGCAGCGGTCAAGGCGCGCAAGCCGGCGACGCGGGTCATCGGGCTGACGATGGAGCGCGGCGCGGCAATGAAGGCGAGCGTCGTCGCCGGCAGGCCGGTGCTCGTCGAGGAATATCAGAGCCTTGCGGATTCGCTCGGCGGCGGCATCGGGCTCGACAATCGCCTGACGTTCCGCATGTGCAGCGAACTCCTCGACGAGATCATCCTCCTGACGGAGGCGGAGATCGCCGCCGGCATGCGCCACGCCTACGCCGAGGAGCGGGAGATCGTCGAGGGGGCCGGCGCCGTCGGCATGGCGGCGCTGCTGGCCGGCAAGATCAAGATCGCCGGCGGCCCGATCGCGGTCATTCTCTCCGGCCGCAATGTCGACATGGGCCTGCACTTGCGGGTGATGAACGGCGAAACCGATCCGTTTCGCGAGGAGGCGGCATGACACGGATGACGATTCTCACCGAGGCGGAGCTGCGCCGTATCGTGCCGCTCGATCGCGAGGCGGTTTTGTGCGTCGAGAATGCCTTCCATGCGCTTGCCACCAGGGCGGTGGCGATGCCGCCGATCCTGAGGCTCGACATTCCCGAGCATCGCGGCGAGGTCGATGTGAAAACGGCCTATGTGCCCGGCCTCGACGGCTTCGCGATCAAGATCAGCCCGGGCTTCTTCGACAATCCGAAGATCGGCCTGCCGAGCACCAACGGCATGATGGTGCTGCTGTCCAGCCGCACCGGGCTGGTGCAGGCGCTGCTCCTCGACAATGGTTACCTCACCGATGTGCGCACGGCGGCGGCCGGGGCGGTCGCGGCCAAACATCTGTCGCGCGGGGATTCTTCCGTCGCTGCGGTCTTCGGCGCCGGCATGCAGGCAAGGCTGCAGCTCGAAGCGCTCGCGCTTGTCCGACCGATCCGCGAGGCGCGGCTCTGGGCGCGTGACGGGCAAAAGGCCGAGGCAACGGCGAGCACGCTTGCGGAGAAGCTCGGCTTTCCGGTCGAAGTGGCAACCGACCCGAAGGCAGCCGTTGCCGGTGCCGACATCATCGTCACCACGACCCCTTCCGAGACGCCGATCCTGAAGGCCGAATGGCTGCAGCCGGGCCAGCATGTCACCGCCATGGGCTCGGACGCGGAACACAAGAACGAAATCGACCCGCAGGCGATTGCCCGGGCCACCTATGTCGCCGACAGCCTTATACAGACGCGCCGGCTCGGCGAGTTGCACCACGCGATTGCAGCCGGGCTCGTCGCTCCAGATGCCGAACTCGCCGAACTCGGCAAGGTGATCGCCGGGCTGAGGACGGGCCGCACGAGCGCCAGCGAGATCACCATTGCCGACCTGACCGGAACCGGCATCCAGGACACCGCGATTGCCACACTCGCATTCGCGCGGGCCAACGCGGCAAACGTCGGAACCACTTTCGAGAGTTGAGACCGGCACGGCCGGAAAAACGAGGGAAGAAACCATGACCCAACCCAACCTCAAATTCTCCCTTGGGGAATATGAAGCCCGGCTCAGGAAGACGCGTCAGGCGATGGAGGCGAAGGGCGTCGAGCTGCTGATCGTCAGCGATCCATCCAACATGGCCTGGCTCACCGGCTATGACGGCTGGTCCTTCTATGTGCATCAGGCGGTGATCGTGCCGCCGTCGGGCGAGCCGATCTGGTTCGGTCGGGGCCAGGATGCCAATGGCGCCAAGCTGACCGCCTATCTCGGCCACGAGAACATCATCGGCTATCCCGATCACTACGTGCAGTCGACCGAGCGTCACCCGATGGACTACCTTTCGGGCATCCTCTCCGACCGCGGCTGGGGGTCGCTGCGGATCGGCGTCGAGATGGATAACTACTGGTTCTCGGCGGCAGCCTTCGCCTCGCTGCAGAAGCATCTGCCGAATGCGCGCTTCGTCGACGCGACCGCGCTCGTCAACTGGCAGCGCGCCGTCAAGAGCGAGACGGAAATCAAGTATATGCGCAATGCCGCCCGCATCGTCGAAGCCATGCATAAGCGCATCTTCGACAAGATCGAGGTCGGCATGCGCAAATGCGACCTGGTCGCCGAGATCTACGATGCCGGCACGCGCGGCGTCGACGGCATCGGCGGCGACTATCCGGCAATCGTGCCGCTGCTGCCTTCGGGCGTCGAGGCGTCCGCGCCGCATCTCACCTGGGACGACCGGCCGATGAAGAAGGGCGAGGGCACCTTCTTCGAGATCGCCGGCTGCTACAACCGCTATCACCTGCCGCTGTCGCGTACGGTGTTCCTGGGCAAGCCGACGCAGGCCTTCCTCGATGCCGAAAAGGCGACGCTCGAGGGCATGGAGGCCGGTCTGGCGGTCGCCAAGCCCGGCAATACCTGCGAGGACATCGCCAATGCCTTCTTCGCCGTCCTGAAGAAATACGGCATCGTCAAGGACAACCGCACCGGCTATCCGATCGGTCTTTCCTATCCGCCGGACTGGGGCGAGCGCACCATGAGCCTGCGCCCGGGCGACAGGACTGAACTGAAGCCCGGTATGACCTTCCATTTCATGACAGGGCTGTGGCTCGAGGACATGGGCTTCGAGACGACCGAGAGCATTCTGATCACCGAAACCGGCGTCGAGTGCCTGGCCTCGGTGCCGCGCAAGCTGATGGTCAAGGACTGAGGCGATGAGGGAGCAGCATCTGCGGCCGTCGCCGATCAGCGCCACCGTCGATTTCGAAGCCGATGGTGTCCAGCACGGCTTTCTGCGCCTGCCCTATAGCCGCGACGATTCGGCCTGGGGCTCGGTGATGATTCCGATCACGGTGATCAAGAACGGGGAGGGCCCGACGGCCCTCCTGACGGGCGGCAACCATGGCGACGAATACGAGGGGCCGATCGCGCTTTTCGACCTGGCGCTGAAGCTCGATCCTGCCGAGGTTCGCGGCCGGGTGATCATCGTGCCGGCGATGAATTATCCGGCCTTCCTCGCAGGCACGCGGACGTCGCCGATCGACAAAGGCAATATGAACCGCAGCTTCCCGGGTAAGCCGGACGGAACGGTGACCGAGAAGATCGCCGACTATTTCCAGCGTATCCTTCTGCCGCTGGCCGACATCGTGCTCGACTTCCATTCCGGCGGAAGGACACTCGATTTCCTGCCGTTCTGCGCCGCCCACATCCTTCCCGACAAGGCGCAGGAGGCAAAAGCCTTCGAATTCGTCCGGGCCTTTGGAGCGCCCTATTCGATGAAGATGCTGGAGATCGACGCGGTCGGAATGTACGACACGGCGGCCGAGGACATGGGCAAGATCTTCATCACCACCGAGCTTGGCGGTGGCGGATCGGCGACGGCGCTGACCGCGGCAATCGCCAAGCGCGGGGTGGCGAATGTCCTGAGGCACGCAGGCATCATCGCGGGCGAAATCGACGCGCAACCGACTAGGTGGTTGGACATGCCGAGCGACGACTGCTTCGCTTTCGCGGAGGATGGAGGGCTGGTCGAGTTCCTCTTCGACCTCGGCGACACGGTCGAACAAGACGCGGTGATCGCGCGAATCCTGCCTGTCGGTCGTACAGGCGCGAAACCATTCGAGGTCAGAGCCAGGATGAGCGGCCTTCTCGCGGCCCGCCACTATCCCGGGCTGATCAAGGCGGGTGACTGCTGCGCGGTGCTGGCGGTTACCGTTTAGAGGCGGTTACTTCTGGCCGTCTTGAGCCCAATCTGGAACCAACCTCCGCCCGCCACGAAAAAGCCCCGCACTATGGCGGGGCAAGTCCGCATCCAGTTGCCTTCGGTGGATGCGGGACGTAGCCCAGAGATGGAAGCTACGCAGAGACGCTATCTACGGTTTGATCAGAGAGGAAGGTCTGATTCCGCGATTCCGGTACGCCTCTTCAAAAAACCACAGGCAGGGTAAACGCTTTTCGGTCTTTCCCGGCATGCATGATCTTCAGTGTCCCGATCACATCGGCGGCATCGGCGAGAGATTTCCGGCCCTGTCGGCAGAAAGGCCGCGAGCCTGTCTGTGCCTACTCGCCACCGGCGCTCCACTCGCGGAACGCCAGGTTGGCCTTTGCGCCGATCGCGGTGAATGGCTGGGGCGGCAGGGGCTTTGGGGCCTCAAAACTCCGGTAAATTTGCGTCAGTTCGGAGCTATGACCCAACGGCTCCTTATCGACTTCGGTTGGCGCTGACGTCTGGCGCGCCCGTGTCGGTCCATTCGACTGCCGCAATTGCCGACCCGAAAAGGAGGGCAGGTATCGCCAGGGCGCCCAGGAACCTCAGCATCTGAAGGCGACGTGTCCGCCTTCCGTCCCAATCGTAAACCATCCTCTGTCCACCTCCACCCAGGAATATTAGCTGAAGATAAAATCAGAGAAAAACCTAGAGGTCGAGTCCCTTTGACGGTGCAACTCTTGACAGAACTTGGTGTGATGACCATCCAGTTACCGCAAGAGGCCGAGGAACTTGTGACGACCTGACTGCCTGTGGGATCATGGGAAGCGGATCTCCATCCGGGCGCGCGCCTTTGCGGCTTCTTCCTCGCGGTTGCGTGGCGGATGCGACGTCTCCAGCGAATCGAGCAACTCGCGGGCACATGCGGCGATAGAGCTGACGGCGTGCTCGAACGCCACTTCGTTGCGCTTCGCGGGCTTGGTCGTTCCAGCCAGTTTGCGCACGAACTGCAACGCGGCGTCGTGAATCTCCTGGTCCGTCGCCGGCGGATCGAAATTGAACAGAGTTCTTATGTTTCGGCACATGACTTGCTCCCGGTCATTTTCGGTTCCCTCCGGTAAAGGCCATCTCACGATGTCGGGTCGGGCGGCAGGCGCACACGAACTTTGATACAAGTGCGCTTTGGGAGGGTTCCCGACAACAAATCACATGGCGAACGCTCTGTAAAATCACGGATGTCGGCGCGTTCGGGAAATCTGCCTGGAAAAGTCTTTGAGCCCGCCGGAACGATCTGATCAAACCTGTTCACGAGGATGTCGCTGCAGCGCTTTTGTGCCGCACCACCCATCGTCATACGCCAAATATGGAGATCCCCAATGAATGCATCCAAAGCTACTCCCTTCCCACTCGCAGCCTGCGCCGAAATGCTGTGGCGCGACAAGCCGATCGAGTGGCGCGCCGCGCGCCTCAAGGAAATGGATTTCGGCGTTGGTTTGTGGAACTGGCCGGAGCACGATCTCGAAAAATTGGAGGCGACCGGCGCCACCTTCACGATCATGAACGGCTATCTGACCGGCCGTCTGACGGACGACGACGGTGCAGCAGAGCTCCTCAAGACGGCGCGCGAGACCGCGCAGGTTGGAAAACGGCTCGGCGTCGAGCGGCTCAACCTGCATGGCACAGGCTTGGGAGACAGAGGTCAGCCTGTCCAGCCCATCGAAGTCGTCACGGGCGCGATGTGGCTGAAGGCGCGCGACACTCTCTGCCGTATCGTGGAGATGGCGGAAGAAGAAGGCGTCACCTTCACGCTCGAAAACCTCAACCTATCGGTTGATCACCCCGGCGTGCCCTTCGGCCGCGCCGAGGACACGCTGGCGCTGGTCTCGAGCGTCGATCATCCGCGGCTGCGGCTCAATCTCGATCTCTACCATGCCCAGATCGGCGAGGGAAACCTGATCGAACTCTGCCGCAAGTGCCTGCCCTGGATCGGCGAGATCCAGGTGGCTGACGTACCCGGCCGCTATGAGCCGGGTACCGGCGAGGTCAACTGGAACGGCATCGCCAAGGCGCTGAATGCCATGGGCTATTCCGGCCCGATCGGCATGGAGGCGTGGGCGGCCGGCGATCCCGAGGTCGCGCTCGAAGCGTTTCGCACCGCCTTCACCATCTGACAAATTCTGACCCTGACAGGATCAATTCAAGCCGAAGAACAAGCGTCCGCTCTGAAGCCGCCGCCTGCCGTTGCTAGCTCCGCTCCGCCCAGACCTTTGCCAGTTCGACGATCGTCTTCACGGCCCGCTCCATGTCCTGCCGGCTCACCCATTCGAGCGGCGAGTGGAAGGCGTGGCCGCCGGCGAATAGGTTGGCGGCGGGCAGGCCCATGAAGGACAGCCGCGACCCGTCGGTGCCGCCCCGGATGCTGCCGCGCACCGGCGTCATGCCGGCGCGCCGGATCGCCTCGATGGCATTCTCGACGATCTCCGGGTGGCGGTCGAGGATCGCCTTCATGTTGCGGTATTGCTCCTTGATCTCGAAGCTGTAGCTGGAGCCGGGATAGTCCTCGAGGACGCGCCGCGCCAGCGTGTCGAGCATCGCTTCCTTGGCGGCGAGGCCGGCCTCTTCGAAGTCGCGGACGATGAAGCTCAAGTTGGCCCTCTCCATCGAACCGGTAAGGCCGGTCGGATGGACGAAGCCGTCGCGGCCGGCCGTCGTCTCCGGCGCCATGTCCTTCGGCAGCCGGTCGACGATCGCCGCGGCGATCTTGATGGCGTTTTCCATCTTGTCCTTGGCGAAGCCCGGATGGATGGCGACGCCGTGGATGGTGATGTCGACACTGTCGGCCGAAAAAGTCTCGTCCTCGATATGGCCGGCCGTCTCGCCGTCGACCGTGTAGGCGAAGTCCGCGCCGAGCTTTTCAAGGTCGACCTTGTCGACGCCGCGTCCGATCTCCTCGTCGGTCGTGAAGAGCAGCCTGATCGTTCCGTGCGGGATCTCCGGATTGTCGACGAGGAACTGGGCGGCCGCGACGATCTCGGCGAGACCGGCCTTGTCGTCGGCGCCGAGCAGCGTCGTGCCGTCGGTGGTGATGATGTCGTTGCCGATCTGGTCGGCAAGCGCCGGATTGTCGCTGACGCGGATCACCTGCTCGGGATCGCCGGGAAGCCGGATATCGCCGCCGGCATAATTGCGGACGATCTGCGGCTTGACGTTCGTGCCGGTAAAGTCGGGCGCCGTGTCCATATGCGAGCAGAAGCAGATCACCGGCACCGGCTTGTCGACGTTGGACGGAATGGTCGCATAGACATAGCCGTTGGCGTCGAGATGGGCGTCGGCAAGGCCGATCGCCAGCAGCTCCTCGACCAGCAGGCGGCCCAGTGTCTTCTGTTTTTCGGTGGAGGGCTGCGCCGGCGATTTCGAGTCCGACTGGGTGTCGATGACGACGTAGCGCAGGAAACGATCGGTGACGGTATCGGCCATGGCGAGCTCCAGGGAGGCGGAAGCAACCGCTATAGCCCGCGCCGCCGCCGCGGTGAACTCATTTTCGCCCGGTCGGTGCGTTTTGCCGGGGCGGTCGAGAATAAGTTTCGAGCTTTCGCTGGCGGCCTGGGCACAACGGGGGCATGATCGTCAAGGTCGCGGCGACGCATGCCGCACGCGCACCACGATGCCATAATGCCAGATCGGAAAACCCCTTGAGGAGGATACGGTGAGCGGGCACGTCTATAAGAAAGTCGAACTGATCGGAAGTTCTCCGAAGTCGATCGACGAAGCCATCGAAACGGCGATTTCGCGGGCTTCGAAAACCATGCGGAACCTCGACTGGTTCGAGGTGGACCAGATTCGCGGGCAGATCGTCAACGGCGAGGTGGCCCATTACCAGGTGGTGATGAAGGTCGGCTTCCGCATCGACGACTGAACCGCGCCGGGGACGCAGGTGCCCGGCGCTCCTGCACCGGGCCTGCCCGTCCGGCGAAGCTTCAGGCGGCCTGCAAGGCGCCGTTGGCACGGCGGTCCAGCGCGCCGCTCCAGAGCGTCAGCAGCAAAGCGAGCGAGACGAGGATAGCGCCGACCCAGGGCGTTGTGCCGAGCCCGAGGCCGGATTCGACCACCCGCCCGCCGAGCCAGGCGCCGAGTGCGATGCCGAGATTGAAGGCGGCGATATTGAGCGCCGAGGCGACGTCGACGGCGCCGGGGCGGTGCTCCTTGGCAAGCTCAACGACATAGAGCTGCAGCCCCGGAACATTGGCGAAGGAGAGGAAGCCGAGCGCGGCCAGCGTGACGAGCGCCGGCATTGGGGCGGCCGCCGTGAAGGAGAAGACCAGGAGCACCATCGCCTGGAGGAGGAACAGGCCGGCGAGCGCCTTGACCGGATTGGTATTGGCGATCCGCCCGCCGGCGACATTGCCGACGGCGATGGCGAGGCCGTAGAGCACCAGGATCAGGCTGACGCTTTCGGCGGAGAAGCCGGTGATCTGCTGAAGGATCGGGGCGAGGTAGGTGAAGGCGACGAACGTGCCGCCATAGCCGAGCGCGGTCATGGCAAAGACGATCAGCAGGCGGCCGGAGGAAAGCACGCGCAGCTGGTCGAGAAGGCCTGCCGGGACGGCCCGGGGGAGTGTCTTCGGCAACAGCGCCGCCATACCGGCGAAGGCGATGACGCCGAGCCCGGCCACCGCCCAGAAGGTGGTGCGCCAACCGAAGATCTGGCCGATATGGGTGCCGATCGGCACGCCGGTGACGATCGCCACGGTCAGCCCCATGAACATCATGGCGATCGCCGAAGCGCGGCGATCTTCCGCCACGAGATCGGCGGCAATCGTCGAGCCGACGGAGAAAAACACGCCGTGGGCGAATGCCGCCAGCACGCGGGCGACAAGCAGCATTTCATAGCTCGGCGACACTGCTGCGGCCGTGTTGCCGGTGATGAAGAGGCCCATCAGACCGAGGAGCAGCGGCTTGCGCTCGATCCGGCCGGTGAGCGCGGTAAGGACAGGGGCGCCGAAGGTGACGCCGAGCGCATAGACGCTGACGATCAGGCCGGCGAGCGGCAGGGTGATATCCAGGTCGGTCGCGACCGTCGGCAGCAGGCCGACGATGACGAATTCCGTGGTGCCGATCGCGTAAGCCGCGATCGTCAGGGCGAAGATGGCGAGAGGCATGGCAAATCCGTTTCCGCCCACCGTTCGGATTGCGAACGGAGGCTTGAAGAGGGTTCAACGAGGGTGGTCTTTCGCAGTGCAATATGCTGGCCGCGGGCGGCGCCGATAAGTCGCTCTCTTGTCGCAACGCCTGTGAATGGAATTCACGAATGAGATTGGGGTGAGCTTGCAGCTCATGGGTCCGTTTGGCTTAGAACCGGGTCCGAGCAGATTGTGATACCCCCCTCTGCCCTGCCGGGCAGAGGGGGCTGCCTCCGGTAAACGCATTCCTGCGGGACGAGAGGGGGCGCGCTTTAGCCCCGTACCAGCCAAGCCTCGAGGCCGCGCGCCGCGGCGCGGCCCGTCGCGAAGCAGGCGGTCAGCAGATAGCCGCCGGTCGGCGCCTCCCAGTCGAGCATCTCGCCGGCGACGAAGAGTCCGGGGAGCGCCGTCAGCATGTAGTTTGCGTCGATCTGATCAAAACCGATGCCGCCGGCCGAGGAGATCGCCTCGGCGATCGGCCGCGGCCGCAACAGCGGGATGGGCAGGGCCTTGATCGTGGCCGCAAGCCTTTCCGGGTCGATTTTGGCTGCCTCCGGCACGAGCTCGCGCAACAACGCCGCCTTCACGCCTTCGAGCCTGGCGCCCTTCCTGAGGCGATTGGAAAAGCTTGCCTTGTGGTCCTGCCGGGCGAGATCTCGCCTCAAGCGTTCCTCAGTCCGGCCCGGCGCGAGATCGAGCGTAAGCGCAGCGTCACCATCCCGCTCCATCCGGTCGCGCAGGCTAGCGGCATGGGCGTAGACGAGGCTGCCTTCGATGCCGTGGCGGCTGACGACGAATTCGCCCGGGAAGGAGCCGGCTTCGGACGAGGCGACGACGGATTTCAAGGGTTCGCCCGCGAAGCGCTCGCGGAAGGTCTCGCTCCAGGCGACGTCGAAGCCGCAATTGGCCGGGCGGAAACCATCGACCGTCACGCCTCTCTCCCTGAGCCAGGGCACCCAGGCGGCGTCGGAGCCGAGCCGCGGCCAGCTTGCGCCGCCGAGCGCCAGCAGGGCGGCGTCGCAGTGGACGATTTTTCGTCCCTCCGGCGTCTCGAAGAGATGGCCATCTTCGGTGAAGCCCATCCAGCGGTGCCGGGTGAGAAGCGTGACGCCCTGCGCCTCGAGCCGCCGGAGCCAGGCACGCAGCAGCGGCGAAGCCTTCATCGCCTTCGGGAACACCCGGCCCGAGGTGCCGACGAAGGTCTCGGTACCGAGCCCCGCCGCCCAGGCCCGCACCTTGTCCGGCGTGAAGCCGTCGAGCGCCTGGCGCAGCCGATCGGAGGCCCCGCCGAAGCGGGTCGCGAAATTCCTGTAGTCCTCGGCATGGGTGATGTTGAGGCCGGATTTGCCGGCCAGCAGGAACTTGCGGGCGGCGGTCGGCATCGCCTCGAAGATCGTCACCTTGTGCCCGGCCTCCGACAGGATCTCGGCGGCCATCAGGCCGGCCGGGCCGCCGCCGATGACCGCAATTTCTGTCCGTTCCATCGATCTTCCGTCCGTTCGAGTGGTCAGGAGCGCGGTTCGGCCTGCGGCGGCGGAGCAGTCGACTCGCGCAGGATGAGTTCGACGGGCCAGAGCTCGTGGATTTCTTCCGCCACGCGACCGCCCAGCAGTTGCAGCACGAGATCCGCCGCGCGTGCCCCGGCCGCGCGGATGGAGGAGCGCGTCGCCGACAGCGACGGCACCATGTTGTCGGCCGTCAGATAGGGAAAGACGTCGTCATGGGCGATAACCGAAATGTCCCGCCCGACAACCAGCCCGCGGGAACGCACCGCGCGGTAGATCCCAAGTGCCGTCATCATCGAGCCGGCCACGAAGGCCGTCGGCCGCGGCGATTGCTCGAGAAAGGACCGGGCGAAGCGGAAGCCGAGTTCGTCGGTGAAGTGGCCGTGGGCGACGAGGCGCGGATCAAAGGGTATGCCCCGCTCTTCGAGGGCGTCGCGATAACCCTTGTCGCGGTGCAGTGAAAAGGTTCGGCCGGCTCGGCCGTTGATCATCGCGATGCGCTTGTGGCCGAGATCGATGAGGTGGGATGTGGCGCGCCGGATTGCCCCCTCGTTGTCGATGTCGAGCCACGCGTGCGGCACGTGGGTCTCGGAGCGGCCGTGCACCAGAAAGGGGAAGCCGAGTTCACGAAGAAAGGCGATGCGCTCGTCATTCGGCTCCGGCGAATGGACGATGACCGCATCGACCCGGCCGCTGGTGACGAGCCGGCTGAAAAGCGGAATCTCGTCGGTCAAACCGCGATCCGCCGTCGGGCTGACGAGGATGTCGATGTCCTCCCCGTCAAGCCGCTCGGCCATGCCGCTCATGAATTCGGCGAACTGGAACTCCCCGCTGCGCCCCATGACGACGCCGATCGCCCCGGCCCGGCCGGTGACCAGACGGACAGCATTGATGTTGGGGCGATAGCCGAGCCGGACGGCCTCTTCGGCCACCCGTTTGCGGGTTTTCTCGCTTACCTCCGGATAGCCGCTCAGCGCGCGGCTGACCGTCGTCGGCGAAAGGCCCAGTTGGCGGGCGAACTCCTTGAGCTTCATGCGGCCTATCTATTCCCTTAGCCCGTTCCCCAACGAGGAATATACGCCTTTTCCGCACGGGACAACCGATCGCTGGGCGCCGCATCCGGCGACGGACAAAGCTTACCTTGCGCGCCGCAATTAGCCCAATCGTTTTAAATTTATTGGCGGCACACGCAGAGTGAAATTCCGGCCAGAAAACCTCAAAGAAGAGTTGTAAACAGCGCAAATGGTTGAAAAGACGCTATTATATGGCATTTAGGTTTGCCGATAAAAATGCCGAGATCACCGTATTGACATCAATTTGCGCTTCTGACACTTTTTTCCAGCCAAACCGTTTTCGAATTTGCTGAGGAGCTTTCAAACGGTGGGGGATTTGGAGGAGCCATCGACCATGACACTTCTGCTGAAGACCTTGACTTTCTGCGCCGCTCTCGGCGCTGCCGATCTTGCCGCCGCCGCGGAGCTTTCGCTTGCGGCCAACACGACCGGCAAGAATGTGCATTTCATGCGCGAGCAGCTCGACGCCTTCGAGAAGAAGACCGGCCACAAGGTCAGTCTCGTCACCATGCCGTCGTCGAGCAGCGAGCAGTTCAGCCAGTACCGGCTGTGGCTGGCGGCCGGAAACAAGGACGTCGACGTCTACCAGACCGACGTCATCTGGGCGCCGCAGCTTGCCGACCAGTTCGTCGACTTGACCGCGGCCGCAAAAGACGTGGTCGGCGAGCATTTCCCGTCGATCATCCAGTCGCAGACCGTCAACGGCAAGCTGGTGGCGCTGCCGATCTTCACCGACGCGCCGGCGCTCTACTATCGCAAGGACCTCCTGGAGAAATACGGCAAGACGCCGCCGAAGACCTGGGACGAGCTGGCGGCGACCGCCAAGGACATCCAGGAGAAGGAACGCGCCGCCGGCAAGGCCGACCTCTGGGGCTTCGTTTTCCAGGGCAATGCCTATGAGGGGCTGACCTGCAACGCGCTCGAATGGATCAAGTCCTCCGGCGGCGGGCAGATCGTCGAGCCGGACGGGACGATCTCCGTCAACAACGAAAAGGCGGCCGCGGCCATCGAACGGGCCAAGAGCTGGATCGGCACGATCGCGCCCGAGGGCGTGCTTGCCTACCAGGAGGAGGAATCGCGCGGCGTCTGGCAGACCGGCAATGCCGTCTTCATGCGCAACTGGCCCTATGCCTATGCGCTCGGCAATGGCGACGACAGCGCCGTCAAGGGCAAGTTCGACGTGATGCCGCTGCCGACCGCGACCGATGGCGACAAGCCCTCCTCAGCGCTCGGCGGCTGGAACCTGGCGGTGTCGAAATATTCCGACGAACAGGAAGCGGCGATCGAGCTGGTCAAGTTCCTCTCGTCCAAGGAAGTGCAGAAAGCCCGTGCCCTGCAGCTGTCGCAGCTGCCGACCGTCGCTGCCCTTTACGACGATGCGGAGGTCGCCGCCGCGCAGCCCTTCATGCCCAACTGGAAACCGATCTTTCAAAGCGCCGTGCCGCGCCCCTCGGCCGTCACCAAGGTCAAATACAACGAGGTCTCCTCGAAGCTCTGGAGCGCCGTCCATAACACGCTCTCCGGCGATGGAACCGCTGCCGAGAACCTCGAACTGCTGGAAGTCGAGCTGACCGAGCTCAAAGGCGACAGCTGGTAAACCTCCCCCGGGCGGGGTGGCGCTGGAAAAACTCTGCACCTCTCTCCCCGCCTTGCAGCCGTCGCCGGGGATGGCGGCCCACTCCGGCCGCCATCCCCCTCTCGAACCTTGCGGCGAAAGCCGAACGGCAAAGGGGAACCAAGCTCATGACCGATCTCACCGTCGCCGATCCACGCGCCGCGCTTGCGCATCCGAGCCATATCAATTCGGACCTCAGGGCCCAGCGCGTCCGCTCCGCCTGGGTGTTCCTGGCGCCGACCCTCCTGGTGCTGGCGCTCGTCGCCGGCTGGCCGCTCGTCCGGACCATCTACTTCAGCTTCACCGATGCGTCGCTGACGAACCTTGCCGGCGCCGAATTCGTCGGCTTCCAGAACTATCTTTCCTGGATCACGCTGAAGAGCGGCCGGACCATCTACAAGGGCCTGCTCGCCGATCCCGCCTGGTGGAACGCCGTCTGGAACACGCTGAAATTCACCGTGATTTCCGTCAGCATCGAGACGGCGCTGGGCCTCGTCGTCGCCCTGGTGCTGAACGCCCACTTTCCCGGCCGCGGCCTGGTGCGGGCGGCAATCCTCATTCCCTGGGCGATCCCGACGATCGTCTCGGCCAAGATGTGGGCCTGGATGCTCAACGACCAGTTCGGCATCCTGAACGAGATATTCGTCGGGCTCGGGCTGATCAGCCAGAAGATCGCCTGGACCGCAAGTCCCGACACCGCGATGGTCGCCGTGCTCATCGTCGATGTCTGGAAGACGACGCCGTTCATGGCGCTCCTGATCCTCGCCGGCCTGCAGATGGTGCCGGTCGACATCTACGAGGCGGCGAAGATCGACGGGATCCATCCGCTCCGGGTGTTCTGGCGGGTGACCTTGCCGCTCATCCGGCCGGCGCTGATGGTCGCGGTGATCTTCCGGATGCTCGACGCGCTGCGCATCTTCGACCTCATCTACGTGCTGACGCCGAACAACGCGCAGACCAAGACGATGTCGGTGCTGGCCCGCGAGAACCTCTTCGATTTCGACAAGTTCGCCTACGGCGCCGCCGCCTCGACGATGCTGTTCCTGATCATCGCCTCGATCACCGTCCTCTACATGTGGTTCGGTCGCGTCAATTTCGAAGGAGGGGAACGATGATGACCGCCACGCTCGCAAAGCGCACCGCTTTCTACCTGCTCGTCGCAACGATCATTCTGGTTGCGGTCTTTCCCTTCTATTACGCGATCCTGACGAGCCTCAAATCCGGCACGGCGCTGTTCCGCGTCGACTATTGGCCGAGCGAACTGTCGCTCGCCAATTACATAAGCGTCGTCTCGGCGGGCAGCTTTCTCCGGAACCTCGGCAACTCGCTGCTCGTGGCGACCCTGGTCGTCGCCATCTCGCTGCTGTTCGCGGTCACGGCGGCCTATGCGCTCGGCCGGGTGCGGTTCCGCGGCCGGTCGCTGCTGCTCTTGACCATCCTGTCGGTGTCGATGTTTCCGCAGATCGCCGTTCTCGCCGGTCTCTTCGAGCTCATTCGCGGGGTCGGCATCTTCAACACGCCGCTGGCGCTGATCTTTTCCTACATGATCTTCACGTTGCCGTTCACCGTCTGGGTGCTGACCACCTTCATGCGCGACCTGCCGGTGGAGATCGAGGAGGCGGCGATCGTCGACGGTGCCTCGCCCTGGGTGATCATCACGCGGGTGTTCATGCCGCTGATGTGGCCGGCCTTGGTCACCACCGGGCTGCTCGCCTTCATCGCCGCCTGGAACGAGTTCCTGTTCGCGCTGACCTTCACCTCGTCGGACGTGCAGCGCACCGTGCCGGTGGCGATCGCGCTGCTTTCGGGCAGCAGCAACTTCGAAATCCCCTGGGGCAACATCATGGCCGCCTCGGTGATCGTCACGGTACCGCTGGTGGTGCTGGTGCTGATCTTCCAGCGGCGGATCATTTCCGGCCTGACGGCCGGCGGCGTCAAAGGCTAGAAATCTAGGAGACGAATATGGCAGAGCTGCAATTGCGCGACATCCGCAAGTCCTTCGGCGCCTATGACGTCATCAAGGGCGTCAGCATGGAGATCAGGGCGGGCGAGTTCATGGTTTTCGTCGGCCCGTCCGGCTGCGGGAAATCGACACTGCTGAGACTGATCGCCGGTCTCGAGGAAATCACCTCCGGCACGCTCGCCTTCGACGGTGAGGTCGTCAATCATCTGGTGCCGTCGAAGCGCGGCATCGCGATGGTGTTCCAGTCCTATGCGCTCTATCCGCACATGACGGTGTTCGAGAACATGGCCTTCGGGATGCAGCTTGCCGGCAAGGACAAGGAGCAGTGCCGAAAGCGGGTCGAGGCGGCGGCGGAGATGCTGCAGCTCACCCCCTATCTCGGGCGCCTGCCGCGCCAGCTCTCCGGCGGTCAGCGGCAGCGCGTCGCCATCGGCCGCGCGATCGTGCGCGACCCGAAGGTCTTCCTGTTCGACGAGCCGCTTTCCAACCTCGATGCGGCGCTGCGGGTTGCGACCCGCATCGAGATCGCCAAGCTTCATCGCAGCATGCACAAGACGACGATGATCTATGTCACCCATGATCAGGTCGAGGCGATGACGCTTGCCGACCGGATCTGCGTGCTTCGCGACGGACGCGTCGAACAGATCGGCACGCCGCTCGAGCTCTACGAAAGCCCGAACTCGGTCTTCGTCGCCGGCTTCATCGGCTCGCCGAAGATGAATTTCCTCTCGGGCCCCTTTGCGGCGCTCTACGAGGCCGCGACGATCGGCATCCGGGCCGAGCACCTGGAGATCGCCGAGGACGGGCAATGGGCCGGAACGGTCGTCCACTCCGAGATGCTCGGTTCCGACAGCTACATCTATCTCGACATCGGCGCCGGCGAGCCGGTGATCGTCCGGGAGAACGGCACGTCGCGGCATCAGCCCGGCGAGGCGCTGCGGATCTCGCCGGAGGCCGGCCAGATCCACCGCTTCGATGCGGCGGGACGGTCGATCGGGCGACACATCCTGCGGGGTGCCGCCTAGATCATATCGAAATCGGATCATTTCCGAACGCCAGACGTTAGACCGGGTAGGGCGAAATCCCAGCCCGACCCCGGTCGACTGATTCAATTCACGGACAGCGGGCACCCCGCGGCGGATGCCCCCAATCAGCAGGAGAACGACCTTGTCTATCAACACCATCGTGTGGGGTGAGAACATCCACGAGCAGACGAATGCCGTCGTCAGGGAAATCTATCCGGACGGCATGCACAACACCATCGCCGCGGCGCTGAACACCGATGCGGCGATCAAGGCGACGACGGCGACGCTGCAGGAGCCGGAACATGGGCTGAGCGAAGATCGCCTGGCTTCGGCCGACGTGCTTCTGTGGTGGGGCCACAAGGACCATGGCGCCGTCGACGACGCGATCGTCGAGCGGGTCGCCAAGCGCGTCTGGGAGGGAATGGGGCTGATCGTCCTGCATTCCGGCCACTTCTCCAAAATCTTCAAGCGGCTGATGGGCACACCCTGCGCGCTCAAATGGCGCGAGGCGGGCGAGCGCGAGCGCCTCTGGGTGGTCAACCCGCGCCATCCGATCGCCGAAGGGCTCAGCGACAATTTCGTGCTCGAATATGAAGAGATGTATGGCGAGCAATTCTCCGTGCCGGAGCCGCTGGAAACGGTGTTCATTTCCTGGTTCGCCGGCGGCGAAGTGTTTCGCTCGGGGCTGACCTGGCGGCGCGGCGCCGGCAGTATCTTTTATTTCCGCCCCGGCCACGAGACCTACCCGACCTATCACGATGAAACGGTGCAGCACGTGCTGCGCAATTCGGTAAAATGGGCCTACAACCCTCAAGGCTCCTACAAGGCGATCCACGAGGCGCCGAACGTGCCGGTGGAAAAGGCGCTGGAGCCGATCGTCGAGCGCGGCCCGAAACTGCACCGCGCCGGAGAGGCTGGTTACAGATGAGGAGCGTGCCGATGCGTCTGCTGATACTCGGAACCGGCGGCATGGCAAACAGTCATGCGAACGCCTTCGCCAGAATAGACGGCGTCGAAATGGTCGGCGCCGTCGATGTCGACCCGGCCCGCGCCAGGGCCTTTGCCGAACAGCACGGTATCGAGCACATCTTCACCTCATTGGAGGAGGCGATCGCCTGGGGTGAGTTCGATGCCGCGACCAACGTCACGCCCGACAAGGCGCACCACCCGACGACGCTGGCGCTCATTGCCGCGGGCAAGCACGTGCTCTGCGAGAAGCCCCTGGCGGAGAATTATGAGAAGGCCGCGGAGATGGCCGCGGCGGCCGAGCGCGCCGGGCTCGTCGCCATGGTCAACCTCACCTACCGCAACGTGGCGCCGCTGCAGAAGGCCCGCGAACTGGTGCTGTCAGGTGCGATCGGCGAGGTCCGGCACCTGGAGGCCTCCTATCTGCAGAGCTGGCTGGTGTCGAAGGCCTGGGGCGACTGGGCAAGCGAATCCAAATGGCTGTGGCGGCTGTCGACCAGGCACGGCTCGAACGGCGTGCTCGGCGATGTCGGCATCCACATTCTCGATTTTGCCGGCTACGGGGCCGGCATTTCGGTCGAGCGGGTGTTCGCGCGGCTGAAGGCCTTCGACAAGGCACCCGGTAACCGGATCGGCGAATACGACCTCGATGCCAATGACAGTTTCGCGATGACCGTGGAATTCGACAGCGGCGCCATGGGCGTCATTCATGCGAGCCGCTGGGCGACCGGGCATCTCAACGAGCTGCGGCTGAGGCTGCATGGCGACAAGGGTGCCTTGGAAGTGATCCATACGCCGGATGGCTCGAGCCTTCGGGGCTGCCTCGGGCCCGATGTCGAAAAGGCGATCTGGCGGGAGATCGATGCGGGGACGGTGCCGACCAACTACGAGCGTTTCGTCGCCGCGGTTCAGGCCGGGCAGTTGGTCGAGCCCACCTTCCGCCATGCCGCCGACTTGCAGAAGGTCCTCGATCTGGCGATCGAGACCGAGCGCGAACGGCGGGAACTCGGCGTCGCCGACATGGAGTGGGTCCAGGACGGCCGGCTCGCCGTCGGCGGGTGAAGCAAAGGTGCTCCCGCCTCCCGTGATCCGGAAGGCGGGAGATTGCCACGGCTTCGGTTACAACCGAAGCCGTGTTGGGTTAGGCGTGCATGTGGTGACGATAGTCCCAGACTGCCCAGGCGGCAATTGCGGCGACGAGCACGCCGAGGATGACGTGAGTCCACATCGCGTTCACGTTCGCCATGAAGCCGAGAATCCAGGGAGAGACGATCAACCACAGGCCGATCACCATATTGGCCCATTCCTCCCATTCGGCGAAGGCCGAAAGCGTCGCCACCGCCAGGGCGCCGAGCACGACCGCGGCGATCCAGGCGTTCCAGGTCGCCGTCGTATCCGATGCGAAGCCGATGACCCAGGGAGAGAGGAACAGGCAGACGGCCAGAACCAGATTGGCCCAATCCTGACTTCTTTTTCCTGCCATGAGAGTGTTTGGCATAACAACCTCCACGTATGAAGCTTGATCAAAGCGTCACCACTCTCGTGCAACACACGTTCCAGCTCCGGTCACTTGCACGGTTGCCGTAACGCCTTGAATTGCTGTTGTAATTTTATCCTTAAATCGGATCAGATTCAAGAAATCCCGCAATATGCGGTTTTTGCAGGTTATTCCCGTTGCGCATGACCTGCGGGGAACGCTCACGGGCGGTCGTGCAGAGGTTGTTTTCGGCCGCGGCACTGCCCATTCTCACCTGCGGCAACGATGTTGACGGTCCTTGTAACAGCCGCAATTCAGTGGCGCGGCAGCATTTGTCTCAAGCGCGAAACCGTCTATGACGTTGGCTACTGAAACAGTTCCCTGCGAGGCCAGCATGGCTCCCCGGCCCGTCGATGCACACACATTCTGGCGCGATCCGGCGCTCCCCTTTCTGGAGGCGCGCCAGGTCGCCGACGGGCGCGCCGTGTGTTACGGCCTCCACAGTCACTCGACCTTTTCGATCGGCGCGGTCACCTATGGCCGCAGCAGCTATCGCAACGGCCGTCACCGCCACGACGTGGTGGCGGGCGCCGTCGTCCTGATGAACCCGGAAGACGCGCATGCCTGCAACCCGCTTCGCAGCGTGCCGTGGAGCTATCGGATGCTCTATCTCGACATGGCGTGGCTGGCGGAGATGCAGCAGGCAGCGGATTTCATCCCCTATGCGGCCGCGCTGAGCACCGATCCAGATCTCTATGAGAGCCTCAATCGTCTGGTCGACGTGCTCTTCGATGCGGAGGTCGAGGTGTTCGCCAAGGAATGTGCGGCGTCCGCCTTCTTCGGCGACCTGGACACGCGCCTCGACAGGATCGAGGCGCAATTGGCGATGGCAACGCCCCACCTCGATCGTGCCGCCGACTTCATCACCGAACATTGCACGCGCCGTCTGCGGCTCACGGAGATCGCCGACGTCTCGGGCCTGTCGCCCTCCTATCTGGTCAGGGCCTTCCGGGCGCGGCATGGCATGACCCCACATGCCTATCAGCTCAACCGCCGCATCCAGTTCGGGCAGAGCGAGCTGCGCCGCGGCCGGCCGATCGTCGACGTGGCGCTCTCGGCAGGCTTTGCCGACCAGGCCCATTTTCAGCGGGTCTTCAAGCAGCATGTGGCGGCGACGCCGCGCCAATATGCCCGCCTGACGCCACTGGCGCGGCCATGATCAGCCCTCGAGGGCGAGATAGACGGCGCTAAGCGCGATCAGCGCCGCCATCGCCCGGCGCGCATCCGCGCCCCGGCATAGGCCCACTGCATGGGGCCAGCGACATCGGCCACCTATTTCATCAGCGGCAGGTCGCCGGTCAGCGAGCGGACCAGTTTGGCGGGGCCGTGAAGGCAAAGGCCGAGATAGCGCAGGTGATCGTGCCGCATGTCGCCGATGCCGAGCGCGTAGGCGTCATAGCTCTTGGCGCGCTGCGCCGCCTCGGTCACGCCGATCACTTCAAGTCCCGACGCCTCCTGCGACGCCGCCCGATTCCGAAGCGCCATCAAACCGTCGGCGTCCGACATCAGGATCGGCATGACGATGGTGGTGATGCCCTGGTGGCGGTTGCCGTCGGCGTCGTGGACGGCATGGCCGATCAGATCCGGCCGCTCCTTGCCAAGGGTCATGGCCAATATCGCGGCGGTGTTGGCGATCAGCCCTCGCGGCAAAGCCTGGTCGATAATGAATGCGCAGCGTGTCACGTGTCTTCCTCAAGCGTGGTCTCAGTCGCCTGGAAGGTAGG
This sequence comes from Sinorhizobium fredii NGR234, assembly GCF_000018545.1. Classification (NCBI taxonomy): domain Bacteria; kingdom Pseudomonadati; phylum Pseudomonadota; class Alphaproteobacteria; order Hyphomicrobiales; family Rhizobiaceae; genus Ensifer; species Ensifer fredii. The sequence continues at coordinate 2,374,520 of NC_012586.1, read as the reverse complement.
TGTAAAGCCGAGCGGGGTTATTGAAGGAAATTGCCCTGACGATTTTGGATGGTGGCGGCCTGTGAACACCAAAAAGTTGTATACAGCAGATCGTGACATTGACGATCAAACGGTTTGTTGAACGACGGACACTTGCCGACAGGGCAAGCCGATCCAGCGTTCCGCCACGGCGCCAAGCATCGAGTTTTCAACCATAAAACGCAGTATAACTGCATTTATTCGAAAATTTGCAATCGCTAATAGTTGTATTGAAGCCTTTCCATCTTGCCGATCGTGTCGTATGGAGGCTCCCAAGAATAGTGAGCCGAATAAATTAAACGCCCTTAAACAGGCGCAACTCCACCACGGTCGATACACGCAGGGGAGGTAGCAATGGCGTTCACTTTGGAGGTCGTCGGCAAAGGTTTTCGGCTGAAAGGCGCCGACAACAAGCGTGAGATCGACGTATCTCCGGCGCAGGCGAAGGCCTGGCAGGAGATCCTCGACCGGCGCGCCCGCGAGCAGGGGCTCAAGAATTCGGAGGAATTGCTCGCGAATGTGAAGATCGCCGTGCCGGAGGCGGGCGATTCGCAATTCAAGATCGGCAAGCAGTACGAGTTGAGCGACACCGACACGATGCTGATGATCGACGGCAACGTCCAGTTCGCCAATCCGGATCTCATCGACGCCTATCATGAGGGAAGCCTCAATCCCGACTTCGTGCTCGTGCCGACCATGCAGCCGGAGGGAGCGCCGTCGGCGATCGACGCGATCAAGGCGCCGGCGTCGACGCCGGATGGCCGCAAGGACGCGGTCAAGACTTATCTCGGCGAGCATTCCGGCAGTGTCGAGGAGCGCACCAATGCGGCGGTGGCGCTGATGGATTCGCGCGCTGACTTCGGCTCGCCGGAGCTGCAGGCACCGCGGCTCAAGGAAATCATGGACGTCCTTGTCGAACCTCATGAAGGGGAGGACGCCAGGAAGAAGATCGTCGACGCACTCAAGCAGCATTCGTGGTCATCGACCGACGGCAAAGCCATGGACGACAAGGGCATGGACGACAAGGGCATGGACAAGCTTATCAGCGAGCATGCCCGCGCCGCATACGGCATCCAATAGGACGCATCCCCGGATTCTGAAAAGCGCGAAGGGTCGCATCGCCGCCCGAGCGAATTGCATTCTGCGGCAATCGTGCCGGTCCGAAATTCAAAAAAACGGAGCAGGGAATAGCCGATGTCTTTGATCAACTTCTTCGCACGCAACCGTTCCGAACGCCCAGATTCGTCGAAGCCGTTCGACTCGATCATCGATCAGACGCAGAAGAGCGGCAAGAAGAACGAGCCCGCGCCGGCCTTGCCGTGGAATGGCGGCCCGTCCGGTATCGTCGAGCGCCAGGTTGAGCCCGGCCTCTGGCCGTTCCGGATCTACGAGGAAGCTGGTGTCGACCCGAAGGACAACAAGGCGCTGAACGACCAATTGGCGGCGACGCCGGAGCTCGACCAAAAGACTTTCGGCAACAGGCCGTCGGCGGTGAAGGAGGCGGACAAGGCGCTGGAGCAGGGGGACGACGTCTTCGTCCTGAGTCCGGAACGGCTGGACCTGCTGGAAAAGCAGCGCACGGCCCTCGGGACGGCCAGCGACAAGAGCAAGACCGAAGCCGAACGTGACAAGGCAAAGGACGATCTCGTCGTCGCCATTGCCGACGAGGTTGATCTCGCCTCAAAAAGCCTCGGTACGCCGAAATTCGGCGCCGACAAGAACGACGACAAGAAGCTCGATGCGGGCGAGGTGAGCGATCTCATCCGCCCGATCGCCGCGCGGGCACCCGGCGATCGGGTCTTCATGGAGGCGCTCAATCAGGTGCGCGACATGAAGGAGAAGGAATGGAAGGCCGACGGCAAGACCGACGATCAGCTCGGACGCATCGCCAGCCTCGGCGACAAGAAGGACTATGACGCGGTCACCAAGGAGACCAAGAAGCAGCTCGTCGACGTTGCACTTGCCGCCGGCAGCGAGGAGGGCGCGCAGGTCACCGCGCTGACGAACCGCGCCTCGATCTATGCGGGCTACACCGCGGGGGACCCGGAGAAATACGGCGCCGCCTTGAAGGCAGGGATCAAGGACGCCTTGCAGGAGGTACGCGTCGATCGCCACGTCCGCGATCTCGAGAGCGCCTATGGAAAGGGCGGCGTCGAGGGCGCCGAGAAATTCCTCGCCAAGCTCAGCGAGAAGACGGATCTCGCCCATGCGCTTCCGAGTTTCGACACTTCCGGCAAGGCGACGGGAGACATCAAGAAACTGCTCGATCAATCGAGCGGCTCGCTGATCGCTTCGGATCCCCGGGTCCGCAAGATGATCGACCAGTCGATCGACGGCATCGCCGCTTCGGGAAGCGACGGCGATACGAAGGCGAAGATCAAGGCGCTGCAGGATCTCGCCGTCGCCTCGCAGAACATTCTTTATGGCGACGGCAAGAAAGCCGGTGCGGGCAAGGAGATCGTCGACCACATCGCCAATCGCCTCGTCGACAAGATGAACACCGAGCTGCCCGGCTACAACGTGCTGTCGCATCAGCGGATCTTCAGCATCTTGAGCAGCGAGGACGTGAAGGGTGGCGGCACGACGCTGCTGACCGCGATCGCGGCTCGCACGGCCGAGCTCGGCAGTCAGAAGAGCGATGAGCTGAAGGGCAAGAGCGAGCTTGGCTACAACGACTATCTCGAGCAGAACTCCGACGCCCAATGGGCAATCCGCCGCAGCATCGAGAATTTCGGCAATGTCTCGAAGGTCCAGGACGAGAAGATCACGACGCTCTACAACGAGCTCTATCATGGCCTGTCCGGCTGGAACGGCGCCAAGCCCAATAACACGGTGTCCGGCGCCACGCAGCTGGCCCGCGACATGGAGGCGATTGACAATCTCAGCCCCGAGAACAAGCAGAAATCCAAGGACCTGGTGAAGGAGGGCGAGGTCCGCCAGCAGCTCTGGGAGCAGCAGGACAGCATCGATCTCGCCCTCAAGATCTACGAGAAGCCGCTGAGCAAGGTCGACGGCCTCAATACGGAAGCGCCGATACCCTCGCTGTTCGGCACCGGCATCATGCTGACGAAGTCGAAGTCGATCAGCGAGGCGATGAAGGGTCTGCCGGACATGCCGAAGAACGAGGGTCCGGATCCCTACGCCAATGTGGAGAAAGGCACCGATTCGAATGCTACCGGCACCATCTGGGTCGAGCGCTCGGCGCGGGCGCTCGCCACCTTCGCCGTCACCGAAACCCTCAAGGGCCGTGTCGGCGATATCCATACGGCGCTTGCGGAGAACCGCATCCAGTCGGCCTTCGTGAACGGCGGGGCCGGACTGAGCAAGGCAGAGCTCGATACCGTCATCAAGTACATCGGCGGGAAGGCCGACAGCAAATTTCCGGAACTCAACAAATATATCAAGGACGTGACGGACAAGATCGGCGAGGGACGCCTCAAGGACATTGTCGCTGGACGGGTGCAGCCGACCGATGCCGAAAGAACGCAGATGCAGCAGATGAAAGGGCTCAAGTTTGGCACTACTGCCGTCGAGCGGCTTTCCGGTGCCGGCAGCGCGGTTCTGTTCGGTCGCAACCTCGACGCGCTCGGCACGACCGGCGACGACATGGTCTATTACCTGCCGCACACCATGATGCTGGTATCGGCGGCCAAGGGCGCACTGAAGCCGCTACCCGCCGACATACTCCTTGGCCACGGTTCTAAAGGACCGACGACGGCGGAAGCGAAGATCGATGCGCTCAAGGAGCGTGTCAACAACAGCAGCAGCCTCTCGGCAAGCCAGAAGAAGGCCTGGAGCGGAGCGCTGAACTCGGGGCACTTCCTTCGCGGCGGAGGCATCGACGCCCTCTATGTCGGAGCCGATCTCAGCAATGCTATCATGCAGGGCACAGGCTGGATCGTCGGAGACAAGGCCGACGGCGTCAAGGCAACCGGCTACGGCATCGCAACCGTCAGCGATGCGATGTTCACGGCGGCGGGTGGCGCGGGTGCGCTCGAAGCGAAGGCGGCGAACAATGGCCTGGTTCGACTCATGAACCGCCTCGGCCCGTTGAAGGTCTCGGGCGTCGCGGCGGTGCTGCAACTCGCCGGCGCCGGCATCGTCCAGGGGCGGAGCGCCTACAACGCCGCCCACACCTACGACAAGGCCGATGCGGATGCGATCCAGGTGATGTTCGGCGTGAAGGACCGCAAGGTCGCCGAGGCCCTGGCGGAGCATAACGATCTTCTCGACGAAGGCGTCATGGGCATCCTGCAGACGGTGTTCCCCGGCGACGAACATCTGATGGGCGGGGACAAGGGGACCCGCAGCGCCGACGCTGTCCTGACCGGGACCTATGGAGCCGAGGGTTATACGCGGGCGCGTCTCGGACAGCTCTTCAATCGCATGACGCCGGAGCAGGCCACCGAACTCTCCGAGACCATTCGCGACATGACGACGGACGATGACAAGAAGCTGCCCGAAACTCAGGACGACCTGAAATACCTCAAGCTGCCGACCGATCCGGCAAAGGCGGATCTGTCGGGCTACCCGACAGTGAAATACAACACCGAGCGCAAGCGCTACGAGGACTCCGCAACGACCATGTATTGGGACGGCAGCCAGTGGTGGATGCCGCAGAAGAAGATTTCGGCGGAGGATGCGATGCTGCCGAGCGACGATCCGTTGTGGTATCGCCCCTCGGACGGGACGCTGATGCATGAAAATGCCCATGCCTCGTATGTGGAGCCGCGCAGCACCGAGGGGCTGAAGGCGTGGCTCAGAAGAAAGGGCTACCTCGAATAAGGATGACCCCTGATGCGCCCATCGGCTCGTGCCAATGGGCGCCGCCGGCTTTCGATCGAACGCCGCTGCCGAACTGAGATCAACAAAGACCGGGACGACCCACGCACCGCTCCATCCAGCGGTGCCTCTCGGAGTCGCCTGTCTGTCGCGCTGGAAGCGGCGGTCGACAGGCTGCCCGGCCAATTACCAGAAGGAGGAAAGAGTTCTGATGACTGTTATGCAAAAGCCGCGACCGGAGGATGCAACCGCCGTCTTCGACAAGAGAAGCTGGCTGGAGTCCCACGAGGCCGATTATCACAAGGCGCTCGGCAACCGCCAGGTGCAGATGATCGCGATCGGCGGAGCGATCGGTACGGGGCTGTTTCTCGGCGCCGGCGCCCGGCTGCAGGCCGCCGGCCCGTCGCTGGCGATCGTCTATCTCGTCTGCGGGTTCTTTTCCTTTCTGATCCTGCGCGCCCTCGGCGAACTGGTGCTGCATCGGCCGAGCAGCGGCAGCTTCGTCTCCTATGCCCGTGAGTTCCTCGGCGAGAAGGCTTCCTTCGTGGCCGGCTGGATGTATTTCCTCAACTGGGCGATGACCGGCATCGTCGATATCACCGCCGTCGCCCTCTACATGCACTATTGGGATGTCTTTGCCGACCTGCCGCAATGGGTTTCGGCGCTGGGCGCGCTGCTGATCGTCGGTTCGATGAACCTCGTCGGGGTCAAGTGGTTCGCCGAGATGGAGTTCTGGTTCGCGCTCATCAAGGTGGGGGCGATCCTGATCTTCCTTGCCGTCGGTACGTTTTTCCTCGGAACCGGCATGGAGGTCGCCGGCGGCGCCGCGGGCCTGCATCTGATCGGCGAGAATGGCGGCCTCTTCCCGAACGGCCTGCTTCCGGCATTGGTGCTCGTGCAGGGCGTCGTCTTCGCCTTCGCCGGCGTCGAACTGGTCGGCACGGCGGCCGGGGAGTGCTCGGACGCCAAGACCATCCTGCCGCGCGCCATCAACAGCGTGATCTGGCGCATCGCGCTCTTCTATGTCGGCTCGGTCGTGCTGCTCGTCTGCCTGTTGCCCTGGACCGCTTACAAGGCCGGCGAAAGCCCGTTCGTGACCTTCTTCGGCGCCCTCGGCATTCCCGCCATCGGTACGGTGATGAACGTCGTCGTGCTGACCGCCGCGCTGTCGAGTTTGAACTCCGGTCTCTATTCCACGGGCCGCGTCCTGCGTTCGCTGGCGCAGGGCGGCTCCGCTCCGGCGTCGCTTGCAAGGATGAATGCGCAGGCGGTGCCGCATGTCGGCATCCTGGTGACGCTCGCCGTCTACGTCTTCGGCGTCCTGCTCAACTATCTCGTCCCGTCGCATGTCTTCGAGATCGTCCTCAATGTCGCCTCGCTCGGGATCCTGAGCACCTGGGGCTTCATCGTCGTCTGCCAGATGGCCTTCCGCCGCGCCGTTGCCCGCGGTGAAGTCGAGGACGTGTCGTTCAAGATGCCGGGCGCGCCGGTCACCTCGTGGCTGACGCTCGCATTCCTTTTCGGCGTCCTGGTGCTGATGGCGCTCGACTATCCGAACGGCACCTATACCGTCGCCTCGATCCCGGTCGTCGCGCTGGCTCTCTGGGGAGGCTGGAACCGGGTGAGCAAGCATCGGCAGACGGAGACGCCGGCAACGCAGCCGGACATCGTGCTGGCCCAGCAAAGCCAGTAGTCGAAACACCTTGGTCGGCAATCGAGACGCCGCTCGGCTCCTCCCGGGCGGCGTCGCGCGCGTCAGGCGACCGGGATGCCGAGCTCGGAGAGCGTGACGTCGATCTGCTTGGCGGAGGAGGGAGTGCCATCGCCCGCCCTGATCTCGGCCGCGAGGCTTGGCACATAAACTTCGCCGCTCACATAGCCTTCGTTCAGCTGCCGAGGGTCCGTGTAGCGCGAATCGGTATCGGCGCTTGCGGTCAGTTTCGATGGGTCGCCGCCGAACCGGTCGAGCGTGTGGTGCAGATTGTCGCGCAGCGTCTCCAGCTTGTCCTTCGGAATGCCGTTCAGCCAGTCGATGAAGCGCTGGCGGTCGGCCGGCTGGTCGAGACGATAGCCCTTCAGTTCCGCGTATCTGGCGAGGAGCGGCACCGGACTATGACCCTCGCCGCTCTGGTCGACGAGGACGCCGGCGGCGGTTTCGCTGAGGTCGGAATGGGCGAGGAAACGCTTCGAGGTGTCGGTCATGTATTTGTTCGAATCGCGCGTGTCGGCGACGATCATCTGGCCGATCACCGCGGCGCCGACGATGACCAACCCGGCAGGACCGAACATCGTGCCGGTGCCGAGCGCCGCCATGATCGTTCCGCCCGCCGCGGCGGCCGAAAGGCTGCCCATCAGCGGGTCGCCGGCCTTGAAATAGTCGAAGGCGACCCAGGCGTCGAAGCCGCCGCTCAGCGCCCCGAGAAACTTGACCGCCGGCCGGCTGCTGCTGCCGAAATGCTTGACGGCGGCGGAGTCGGCGTTGAGGTGGTCCATTCCACCGAGGATCTCGACCGTGCGCTGGCCGAGCCCGACCGCATCGATCACCACTTTCAGATTGTTTCTGAGCGTCGGGTTGTTCTGCGCCATGGTCGCGGAATTGGCGACGCTCGCCCCCGTCGCCGCCAGGCCGACGAGGCGCAGCATCTGGCCGGGGCCGGTGGTGTTGGCAAAGGACCGGACACCGCCCGAGCCTTTGAGATCGTTCAGCTCGTCGTTGAGGGTGGCCATCTTCGCCCGGGATTGCTCGAGCGTCTCGCCCGGCTGGGGCAGGGACTTGCCGACCGCGTCGATCGCCCGATCCATGTCGGCCTTGGGAATGCCGAGCATTTGCGACAGCTTGCCGTCTTTCAGCTCCTCCAGGCCGGCCTTGGTCTTGGCAAGCGCCCCGGGACCGCCGGATTGCAGTTCCGTGAAGGACGGCAGGACCTTGTGGCGGATGATCTGGGTCGTCGCCTCTTCGGCGAGCTTGCGGCCGCGATCGGTCAGGCGAGCCTGGTAACCCATCAGCTTCAGCACCGCCGGACTGTCGAGCAGTGCCGGGTTTTTCTTCATGGCGATCTCGACGGCCATTGCGGTCTTTTCATCGGAGAGGATCTTGCCGATCTCGTCGTTGACGGCTTGCTGCTGCGACGCCAGTTCCGGCGGCAGGTTGCCGAGCGCCGTCAGCTGCCGCAGCAATTTTTCGCCGCTGGCCGCGATGCTGTCTTCAAGGCGCTGCTCCGTTGCAGCCCAGTCGGGACCCTTTTCCTTCCTGTAGTCTTCGATCGCCTTGGTGAGTTGTTCGGCGGTCATGGTCCTGCCGTGGTTTGAGACCAGCCACTGCAGCTCCTGCATATGCGCCGAATAGGCGATGACGTCCTGGTTGACATTGCTTGCGGCATATTGCTTGACGTTTGGAACGATGTTCTGGACGACGAAATCGGGCGAGGCCGCCGCACTCTTCGCCGCGACGGCGATCGGATAGTCGAGGCGGGCGCCATTGCCGATCGCCACAGGGATGGAGTTCGGGTGGTAGCCGCCGAGCTCGGCAAAGCGCTCGACGATCCGATCGGCACCCGGGGTACCGGCAATGCGGTCGATGATCGTCATCATGTTCGCCTGGCCGTTCATGCCGATCAGCTCGCCGCCGATCTTTTCCTGCTTCCTGATGTCTGCCGCTTCGATCACCGGCATGGCGGAGGAGACGAGGTCCACGGCGAGCCGCGGATCGGCGCCGGCGGTCAGCCGTTCGAGATTGCTCATCGTCGTCGCGGCATCGCCCTGGTCGCTCGAAGCCTGTTCCGGCCGATAATCGGCGAGCGGCTTCGCCGCCCAGTTCGCCGTCCGGTCGATCAGGGCACCCGCATCCTCGGAGCGCAGCAGGACGCGCTGCACCTCGGGCGTCGCCGAGCTGAAGGCCGAGGAAAGCTTGCGGAACGCCTCGTCCGGCCCGCCGGCAGCGTTCGCGGCGTCGATGATAGCGCGTGCCTTGTCTTCGATGCCGGCGCCGGCATGCGTCGACGCGCGCAAGCCGACATTCAGCGTTTTCGCCGTGTCTTCGATCGCCGCCCGGGCGGGCGCCGCATCCGTCCAGTCGCGGTCGTAAAGGCGCTGCAGCGTCGCGGACCGCTCCTTCACCGGCAGTGTCTCGATATAGGTCTTGAGGTCCTTGGCGATCTCGCCGGTCTCCGCCTGATAGTCGATCTTCGGATCGTCGGAATACTGGACCCGATTGCCGCGATCGTAGATCTCGTCCGCCATGACCGCTTCCCCGTCCGTTTTCAGGCTGCGCGCCTCGATCGCTGCCTTGACGGCGTTGCCGGCCGGGCCGGCATCCAGCCAGTCGCTGTCGATCAGCCGGAGGGCTGCGGCCTGTCGTTCCGCCTTCGGGAGGTTGTCGAGATAGGCTCCGACGTCACGCTGCATGTCCTTGCCTTCGGCCCCATAGTCGATTTTTGCCGGGTCGTCGGCATAGGCGAGCTTGTTGCCGCGGCCATAGAGATCATCGATGAAGGCGGCCTCGCCCCTGGGCACGCCTTTGCCGTCCACGGGGCCGTGCGCGACGAGCTCGGGCGAGGCGAGCGGCACGATCACCACGTCGTTCGGGTCGATCGCCGCCGTGCTCTCCGTCAGTTTGATGCGGCTGGCGGCCATGAGATCGTCGAGGCTGACATGGTTCTGCTCAGCGATCTCCGAGAGACTGTCGCCTTTCTCGACGACGATCGCTTTTTCCGTGAGAGGGTCGATCGCCTTCGGCCCACCCGCCTCCGCCCGCTCGCGCACGGCCTTGTTGATTTGCTCGATGAAGAAGCGCCGCTGCTCTTGGGAAACGGAGGTTGCGCGGCCGCCCTCGGCGTCGTAGCGGTTCTTGCCGTCGATATCGATGCGATAGGACATGGGCGGGGTCTCCTTGGCTCAGTGCGGCACGCGGGGTGCACATCCCGGCGAAATAGCGTGGGAAGTGAAGAATGGTCTCTGAAATCAAGACACTGGTCGGGTGCACGCAAGCCGTGCGGGCCACTATGGCGGGCCTGCTTAATGGTTTGATGACAGGGGCTGGATTTCTTGAGGCGGCGCGAAGGCTTATCGAGGCGTCGTCCCGAGAAGGCCGCGCAGCATCGCCGGCGCCTCTTTCAGGATGGCGAATTCCGCAACCATGTATTGCAGGAGGTAGTTGAGATAGAGAACGATCAGAATGGCGAAGAGCAGGTTCTTGATCGCCAGCGACAGGTCGAAGACATGCAGCTGCGGCGACATGCGCGACAGGTAGGCAAGCATCAGGTCGGCGATGAGCAGGGCGAGCACGATCGGCGCGATCAGCAGAACGCCGATCTGCATGACCCGGTCGAGAATGGCGAGCACGGCCTCGGCCGCGCCGGAACCGAGAGCCGGCGAAAAGCTGGTGACCGGCCAGATCTCATAGCTTCTGTAATAGGTGTCGGCGAGCAGGGAGAAGCCGCCCGACTTGAAGAACAGGGCGACCAGCGCCAGGACGAAGAAGGTTCCGGCGATGCTGGTTTCCGTCGCCTGCAGCGGGTCGACGAGTTGCGCCGATGTCGAGCCGCGCTGCAGGTCGACGAGGTCGCCGGCGACTTCGGCGGCCCAGAAGGGAATGCCGAACATCACGCCGATGATGACCCCGAGAATGATTTCCTTGAGGATCAGGCCGGTCACCATCAGGGTCGAGAGGTTCGCTCCGTTCATGATTGTCGTCGTGAAACCCGGTATCAGCGGCAGGGCAATGGCGATTGCCACGCCTGAGCGGATCAGTCCGGTCAGCCCGAGCCGGACGAAGGCGGGGGTGATGACGATCATGCCAAGCGCCCGGGCCATGGCGATCGCCGTGCCGGCGAGCACCGGATAGATGACATCGAACAGCGAGGATGTGGCGGAGATGAAGTCCACGCCGCTCACCTACCGCGTCAGGGCCGGAAAGATGTCGAGCGTGTTGCTGGCGAAATTGGCGACCTGCATGGCAAGCGCCGGCCCGAGAACGACCAGGGCCAGCATGACGGCGACGAGCTTGACGGCCTGCGGGAGCGTCTGGTCCTGGATCTGGGTGAGCGCCTGGATGAGACCGACGCTGACGCCGATGACGATTGCGATGGCAAGCGCCGGCGCCGAGGCGATCAGCACGGTCAGCATGGCTTTCTGCATCTGGGCGAGGAAGGCGGTTTGATCCATGGCTCTAGCCTTATCCGTAGCTCAGGATCAGGCCGTGCATCAGCCGCGACCAGCCGTTGACGGCGACGAAGAGGAATATCTTCAGCGGGATGGAGATCAGTGTCGGCGAGACCATCATCATCCCCATCGCCATCAGCACGGTCGAGACGATCAGATCGATGACCAGGAACGGCAGGTAGAGCAGGAAACCGATCTCGAAGGCGCGGGTCAGCTCCGAGCTGACGAAGGCCGGAACGAGGATCAGCAGGCTGTCGGTCTTCACCGAAGCTCTCGCTTCCTCCGACCAGATGCGCTCCGTCGCCTGCAGGAAGAACTGGCGCTCGTTCTCGTCGGTGTAGCGGGTGAGGTGTGCCTGCAGCGGCGCCCTGAGCTGATTGGCGGCCCGCACCATGCTGTCCATCGATTGCATGTCGACCTGCTCGCTCGACAGCGTGCGGTACATTTCCCCGACGAGCGGCGTCGTCACATAAACGGTGAGGATCAGCGCCACGCCGTAGAGCACCAGGTTGGGCGGCGATTGCTGGATGCCGAGCGCGTTGCGGATCAGAAACAGGACGATCGAGATCTTCAGGAAGCCGGTCATCGTCACCACGGCGAGCGGGATGAGCCCGATCGTCGAAACGATGATGATGATCGGGATGAGATTGGTGGTCGTCTCACCCATCGGTCGAAAGCCGCACCACGCGTATGCCGAGGCCTTCGCCGATCCTGATCAACTCGCCCTTTCCGACCAGTCGCCCGTTCGCCAGGATGCTGACGGGGCTTGAAAGGCTCGGGCTGGCATGAAGCACCGTTCCCTCGCCCATCCTGGCGATCTCCTTCAGCGGGAATTCGGCCCGGCCGATCTCGAAGACGAGCTCGATCGGCAGATCGGCAAGCGGTTCGAGCTCTCCGGACGAAGGCGGTTGCTGCTTTGACATGGCGGAAAATTCCCAACTTGATTTCAGGGGCTGCCAGCCGGAGGCGAAGACCAGACCGGCTTCGCTGCGGCGGAGCGGCGCGACGAGGTGATTGCCGAGCACGGCGAAAGGCTCATCGGCCTGGGATTGCTCGCACAGGACGATGTCGCCGGGGCGAAGGCCCTTGAACTCGCCGACGGTCAGGCGCTGCGTTCCGGCGCATAGCTGGATGGGCCGGACGAGATCGCCTGTGAACTCGTTCAGAAGGCTCGTCCTGCTGCCGAAGGCCTTGCCGATCTTCAGTGCCGCAACGTCGCTCAACTGCAATTCCGCAGGAAGGGGCAAATCGCCGCTGTCGATCGTCCACGAAAGCTTGATCGGATAGTCCGCCGCCGCATGGGGCGGCCCCAGGCGCAACGGCTCTCCGATGCGTCGCTCGAGTTCGTCGAGAATGGGAGCGAGAACTTCCTCGAGGAGGATGTCGCGTTGCAGGACGGTGAGGTTTGCAAGGCTTCCCCGCACCCCGAGGCTCGCCGAAAATCTGTCGAGGGTGGCCGCGGGGATCAGCCAACGGCCGGGCGCGGCGCCGATCAGGAACGCCAGTTCGAGCGGATCCGCCACGCGCCCCGAGCTCTCTCCCGGGTCGAATGTGATGTTGGCCGGCGGCAGCGAGAGCCGGAATGCGACCCGAACCCCGACCAGCAGGTTGAGCAGCTCTGCATGCGCCGCCTTCACTTCCGGAAGCCACGCGGCGTCCTCGGCAAGCGAGCGGATAACGGTGGCGCCGGCGTCTCCTTGTGTCGACATCCTCATCGTCTACCGCTTCCTGCCCCTGGGGCGGACCGCCTCGTCGTCTTCGATCTCGCTGATGAGGTCGGCGCGCTGCGCTTGCTTGCGTCGGTTCTCCTCGGCGAGGAACAGGATCCGGTCGTGCAGCTTCCGTTTGCGCCGATACTCGGCCGCAAGCTCTTCCCACTTCCTGGCCTCCTGCCTCTCGCGGCGCTCGGCATCGTGGATGTGCTCCTCGATCTCGCGGGCGCGGTGGTCCAGGTCGGACAGCGCGCCGCGATATCGTTCGAGGTCGCGATGATCGACGGTGCCTTGGGCGAGATTGGAGTAGAGAACCTGTTCGTCCCGCCGGCGCTGTTCCTCATGCGCGAGGCTTTCAGCATTTGCCGCCTCGACCGCCTGGACGGTCTGGTCATGACGATTGTGCTGGCGCCGGGCCTGCTCCTCTGCTCGCCGCATCCGCATCGCCCTCAATACAACGAGGTGAAGCAAATCACCTTTCCGGGTCATCCAGCCAACACCCTCAAATGTTCGACGGTCGCCTCGAGCGGGGAAAACTCGTCGCCCGACTGCTGCAGGAAGGCTTCGATGGCGTCGCGCTTGTCGATCGCCTCATCCGAAAGGGCGTCAGCACCGCGCTCGTATTCGCCGACCCGCAGCAAGAGTTCGATCTCCTCGTAGCGGGCAAGCAGCGTGCGGATACGGGCGGCGTGGTCCCGGTGCGTCCTGCCGGCGACCGTTTCCATCAGCCGGCTGCGGCTTTTCAGGATGTCGATGGCCGGGAAGAAGTTCCGCTCGGCGAGAGCGGAGCTCAGCATGATGTGCCCGTCGAGAATGGCCTTCGTCTCCTCCGCAACCGGGTCCAGCGTGCCGTCACCCTCTGTCAGCACGGTGTAAAGGGCGGTGATCGAGCCGCCTTGCCCCGGACCGGCGCGCTCCAGGAGACGCGGCAGGGCGGCAAAGAGCGACGGCGGATAGCCGCGGCGCGTCGGCGGCTCGCCGGCCGCCAAACCGATCTCCCGCTGGGCGCGGGCGAAACGGGTGACGCTGTCCATCAGCAGCAGCACATCGCGCCGCTGATCGCGAAAATATTCGGCGATCGCCGTTGCCGCATAGGCGGCTTTCACCCGTTCGATGGCCGGCCGGTCGGAGGTCGCAACCACGACGACCGAGCGACGGCGCCCCTCTTCGCCGAGTTGCCCTTCGATGAATTCCCGCACCTCGCGGCCGCGCTCGCCGATGAGGCCGATGACGATGACGTCGGCCTTCGTGCCGCGGACGATGGCGGAAAGCAGCGAGGATTTGCCGACACCCGGCTCGCCGAAAATGCCGACGCGTTGACCGCGCGCCACGGTCAGCAGCCCGTCGATCGCCCGAATGCCGAGTTGCAGCGGCTCGGTGATCAGATCGCGTCTAAGCGCGTGCGGCGGCGGCCGGTGCGTCGGGTAATAGGTGTCGGTGACGACCGGGATCGCCCGCTCGTCGGAGACGTCGAGGATTTCGCCCAAGGGGTTGACGACCCGGCCGAGCAGGTCGTCGCAAACGGGGATTTGCAGGGTCCTGCCGGTAGCGATGACCTCGGCGCGCGTCGACATGCCGTCCAGATCGCCGATCGGCGTCAGCACGGCTTCCTCTTCCTCGAAGCCGACGACCTCCGCCGGTACCGTCGCGCCCGAGACGGGGTCCCTCAGGTGGCAGAGTTCGCCGATCCGGACCATCGGCGCGGTGGCGTGGACGATGATACCGGTTATCCGTCGGACGCGGCCATGCAGCGGCCGTGTCTCGCTGCCGAGCGCCCGCTCCCGCAGCCGCCGGACGAGGTCGCCCGGATCGGTCGACAGATGCTCGTTCATGCGGCCGTTTCCGAGTGGCTGGATCGGGCGCCGAGCAGTGCCGCGCGGATCACCGACAGTTGCGTGTCGAGCCCCGCATCGACGACCGCCACGGCGTTGGCGAGCACGCATTTGCTGCCGTCGAGCCGCGGATCGGCGAGCACGGCAATCTTCAGGGTCTCGTTGCTGTTCTCCCGCTGCACCAGTTCGGCGACGCGCTCGGCAAGAGCCGGAGCAACGGTGATCGTCACGTCGCGCTCGTGGCGGAACGACTGCAGGGCTTGCTGCGCCAGTCTGGCGACGAGCTCGGCCTGATCGAAGCGGCCGAGCAACTTTTCGATGACCGCCAGGCTGAGCTCGGCGATCTGCCGGTCGAGGCCGGCCAAGTATGCATTGACGTCCGCGGTGGTCCTCAGGAGCAGGGCTGCCGCCTGCCGTTCGCCCTCGACCCGCCCGGCCTCGTAGCCCTGCTTCCTGCTCTCCTCAACGCGGTCTCGCAGCTCAGCGAGCTGCCGGTCCGCCTCGGCTTTCGCCGCCTCCAGAAAAGCGAAGCCATCGAGCCAATGGTCTGCTTCGGCCGGCCGGAGAATTTTTCTGGTGGGACCCGAAGGGATCTCGTTCATCCGATCTCCCTCGCCGCCGCATCGATAGTCTTGTCCTGCGCGAGGCGCCGGAGGATCGCGGCACCCCGCTCCGCATCGGCCGGCGCGGAAAACGCGCTATGGTCGTCGGTCTCGTCTCTGAGCCGCAGCCACGCCGCCAGCGGCTCCGGCAGGGAGGCTTGCCAGCTCCCCCAGCATTTCCTGCCGTCGGTTTCGATCGCCTGCATCAACAGGTCGAGGTCGCCCGGCGGCGGATGGCCGGCGGCCAGATCGCGGTTGTGAAGGGCGAGCTGAAAGGCGAGGTCTCCGATCCGCGACTTCATCTCGGCGACCTCGCGATTGCGGATTTCACCGGCGAGCACATGGCTCCAGAACACGACGCCCGCCAGACGGCTGTGTTGCTCCACCCGCTCCGGCGGCAAGCTCAGGAGTTCGAGATCCCCCTCTGCCGGCTCAGGACAGGAACCGGCGTCCGGAAGCCGGTATTTTTCTCGGACCAGGCGGGCGAGCGGCCGCTGCACCCGGTCGGATTGCTGCAGCCTCGCCGCGGCTTCGATGGAGATTGTCTCGTCATAGGCGTGAACGACATGGCGCGGGTGAACGAGGCGGGCCGGTGCCGTCTGGAAAATCGCCCAAACGTCCTGGGGATCGGCGCCCTTGGGATCGTCACTCGCCGAGCCCTCTGCCAGCGAAGGACCCGTCATTTCGCCGGACCATAGGGTTGCAGCTGATAGACCTTGCGTCGCCGGCTCTGCCTACGCCACGCCAGATAGCCGAGGCAGCCGACCGCCGCGATGAGGCAGCCGAGGAGGCAGCCGAAAATCAATCTCGCCTTGGCGACGCTCGCCGGCAGCATCCAGAGTCCGAGGAATGAGGTCAGCTCGGCGCCGCCGGCAACCGGCTCGCGCGCGCGCTGGCTCGCAACGGGCACGACCGAGACCTTTTCGTAGGTGAGGCCCGAAATGCTGTTGGCGACCAATGTCTTGATGCGCGGGATCAGCGGGTTGACGTCGAGACCGGCCTCGTGGCGGATGAACACCGAGGCCGAGGCGGGGATGGCGTTGCGCTGCAGCGGGTCGTTGTCGGGCAGGACGACGTGGACGCGCGCCGACAGGACGCCGTCGATTTCCGAAACGGTGCGGGAAAGCTCCTCGCTCAGCGCATAGATCATCTGGGCGCGTTCCTGCACCGGCGAGGCGACGAGCCCCTCCTGTTGGAACACGCTGCCGAGCGTCGCAAATTTCTGCTTGGGAAGGCCCGCCATGTTGAGTGCGGTCACGGCCTCGGAGAACTCATTCTCATCAACCGTAACCGTCAGCTTACCGTCCTTCTGCACGACGCGGCCTGCCGCGATGCCCTTCGAGAGCAGCGTGGCGACCATCTCATTGGCCTCGCGCTCGTCGAGATTGGTGTAGAGGTCGACGCTGCAGGCCTGCAGCGTCACGACGATCAGCGCGAGCCACAAGCCGCGCACGAGCCGTGGGAGAGGCCAGGAGTTCTTCATTGACCCTTGACGAGCGTGAGCGTCGCGCTGGTGAACTGCGTCGGGCCGCGGACGACCATCTGCGTTTCGATCGCATGATCGAAGACCCGTCCCAAGGTCTCGACGAGCCGTCCGGCATCGCTATCCGGCGTCCGCGCCGCATTGGCGTCGCCGCCCGGCAAGGGAAGGAACGATGACGAAGTCGGTGATTGGCCCGGCTCGGCAGGAATCGCGCTGCCATTGGCAAATTTCCCGGCCCGCTCGACGAAGCCTTTCAGGTTGTCGACGACCGTTCGGCCGAGATCCGCCGGGCTTGCGCCATGCGGCAGCGACCCGGCGTTGAGCGCCGCGTGCTCGAACAGGCCTTGCGAGGCAATGGGGATGGAATCCTGCGGGGCAGGGGCGGTAACGAAGGCATTCTCAACTGGTGGAACAACCGTCATGGTTGCGTCTCCTGTCGGCATGAAGGGGAACTATTCCTCGTCGGCCATCGCCTCGTTCAGAACCTCCTGGGCGATCTTCATCATTTCCTGAGCAATCAATTGCCCGCCGCCGCCAGCAATGGCTTGCTGCAGAGCTTCGTCGAACTGCGCCTGAGAAGGGTCGACGTTCTGGGTCTGAATGGGCGTCTGCGTCGTCGCGGCTAAGGGACCGGCCATCATTGCTCTCCTGCTGGGCTCTTGGTTTTCTTGCGATTGGCGGGGGCCGCCTGGCGATCCGTCTCGACCAGATCCGCCGTCACCTCGTCGCGCTGGCCGCCGCGAAAGATCCGCACCCGCGGATCGTCCACTTGTGTCGCCGGCGGCGGCTGAACGGATGCGGCAACCTGCTTCACCATGGCGATGAAGGGCGGCGGGCCCGAAACGCGCAGCGCCGGCGCATTGGTGGTGGCGCGCACTGAAAAGCGCCCGTCCATGAGGTCGAGGCGCTCGATCTCGTCGATGACGGACCGGCCGTTCGCCCTGCCTATATCGATGATCTGGGTCGAGAACTCGTCGCTGGTATTGATATGCAGGATCGACCCGTCGAAATACCAGATGAGGCCGTTGGCCTGGGTGAGCCTGTCGAGGAAGTCGCCTGCCGTAGCGGCGCGGATTTCGCCGCGCACCTGGCCGCGAATCCTGTCGGACAGGACGACGGGAAGGGACAGGTTGCGGCCGAACTCCTTCAACGCGTCGCGAACATCCTGGTTGATCAGGACATAGCTGTATCGGCTGTCATACCACCGCGGTGCTTCCGCGAAACTCGCAGCTGTGGCTGCTAATGTAGCGATAGCAAACACGCAGAGTCTCCCGGTGAACATGACCATTTTCATGGCAAACGTTCCGATCGTTCGCATCGAGCGGCTGAAAGCTATAACAGTAGGTCGGCACACGCAACTCGCAGTTGGGTAAAATCGATAGCAACGCCAATAGCTAAACAAGCAAAATCTGGAACACGTTATGAGATAAACTATATACCAATATTATAATACAAGGGATAAGCGATTTCATGGCGATTAAATCGTTTGATATCACGATATATTACAGCAAGAAATATTATGTGATGCTCTTGCAAATTGTCATTCCAGAACTTCGACCTTAACCATTGCTGCGCCCGATGGAGGGTAGTCGACTCGATAAGGAAAGCATGCCGGCGGTGTGAGCTGCGCTCGCAAGCCGGCCGAATTATCAAGGAGAAGACAATGGCAGTTTCCGGTGTGGGCGGTACGCAAACCTCGGACAATTCGATCCAGAAGATGACGGACGCCTTCGACAAGGCGATCGACAAGTCCGCCAAGATCACCGAGATCACGACCGAAAAGAAGGTCGCGCTCGACGCCGCAAAGCAGCGTCCGAACGGCTAAGAAAGCCCGAGGGGCGGCCACGGGCCGCCCCTCATCCCATTCGTAAAGATCCTGACTTGGACCGGGCTGCGCCTTGCGCGCAGCGTCGGTGTCTCGGCTATCCGGCGAGCGAGGTGATAGTTCCATGGCATCCAATCTGGTCTTGAGGAATTCGGCCACGCCTCTGACGCTCGATGTCCTGAAGGGCGTTCACAGCGGCGTCTCCCTGCCCCTGGAAAAGGGCGCTTATCTGATCGGTTCGGGCGCCGATTGCGACCTGATGCTCAGCGACCGCGACGTGTCGGCGCACCACATGCGCCTGCAGTTTGCCGGCTCCGAGGTCATGGTCGAGGCGATCGGCGCCGATCTCGTGGTGGACGACACGACCGTTCCCGTCGGTCACGGGCTGCAGGTCCGGATCCCGGTGACCGTGACGCTCGGCGGTGCGCGCCTCAACCTTTCCCGGCCAATGCGGGAAGCAGCCGGCCGAAAGGCGGAAAAGTCCTCGCGCGCCAGCTGGATGCTCGGCGGCGTCGCCGCTTTCTCGCTTCTCACCATAGCGGCCGTGCAGGCCGGGGTTGCGGAGGTCGATCACCGGCCTTCCACGGTGGGTATCGAGGCGACGGCGATGACGACCGGAACGATCGCTTCCTCGGCTCCCTCGCCGCAGGACGTCTCGGCGGCGCTTGCCGCAAGGCTGCGCGAGACCGGCCTGTCGGACCTGAAGATCGAGGCCGACGGGACGCGGTTTTCCGTTTCCGGTGCCGTCGACGACGCGGCCCGCAAGCCGTGGAGCGAGGTCCAGGCCTGGTTCGACCGCACCTACGGCACCAGCTATGTCCTCACCAGCCTTGTCGGCGAGGCGGCTCCGCAGAGCGCGCCGAAGTTCCACCTTCAGGCCATCTGGTTCGGCGACACCCCCTATGCGATCAGCGCCGACGGGGCGCGTCTCTACAAGGGGGCGGCACTCGAGGACGGCTGGTACATCAAGGATATCCGTGACAGCAGCCTGACGGCGGCGCGGCAAGGCGAAGAATTCGTCCTCCGCTTCTAGAGGCGCGACGAGAGGGGGCATCAGGATGAGCATCGAAGTCCGCCGACACGACAATCGCAGCCGCGGCCAGTCGAGTGCGGTGTCGTTGCGACCGGAGGCGGCCGGACGAAGCCAGCCGCAGGAGTTCGACGCGCGGCTCCTGCAATCGATCCGCCAGGCCCGCCAGAGGACGTCGGCCGGCAATGTCCGGGCGGGCGGGGCCGAGCGGGCCAGGCTTTCGAATGCGACGCTGTTCGACCTGTCGCGTTCCCAGGAGGTCCTGGCCTATATCGTCCGGGAGGTCTTGCCCGGATTGGATCTCGACGAGGACATCCGCAACCTCACCGCATCGATGCTGAACGACGAGATCGAAAGCAGACGCGATCTGCAGCAGCGGCTCATGCAGGCGCAAAGCAGTTGACTGAGCGCCACGCAGACAGCCTCGAATTCCTTCATGCGCTCGGTTCGCTCTACTGTCGCGCCGGCCATCACGAGCGCGGCCTGGTGTTTCTTCTGCTCGCGGCAAAGATGGCGCCGGACAATGTCCCGGTGCTGCATTCGCTGGCCGAAGCATTCGCCGAATCCGGCGCCGGCCCGCGTGCGATCGCCGCCATCGATCGGATCGAGGACATATCCGAGGCCATCGATCCAGCCCTTCAGCGGCTGAGGAGCAAGGCGGAGTGGCTGCGCGGCGACAAGGATCGGGCCCGCGAGGCGTTCGAGGCCTACCTTCGGGCGAGGGCGGCGGAATGAGCGTGATCGCCGCGGTCAACCAGTTCGCCAGGGCGGCATCCCGGCGGTCGGACATCGTCGTCGCGGCCGTGGTGATGCTGGCGATCACCATGATGATCATCCCGATGCCGACTTTTCTCGTCGACATGCTGATCGGCTTCAACTTTTTCTACAGCCTGCTCATTCTTGTCGGCGCGCTCTATATTTCGAGCCCGGCGCAATTCTCTTCGCTGCCGTCGATCATCCTGCTCGGCACGCTCTTCCGGCTTGCATTGGCGATCACCACCACGCGGCTGATCCTGACTGAGGCGGATGCCGGTCAGATCGTCGCGGCATTCGGATCCTTCGTCGTCGGCGGCGACGTGCTGGTCGGGCTCATCGTCTTCCTGATCATCACCATCGCCCAGTTCGTCGTAATCACCAAAGGCGCCGAGCGCGTCGCCGAGGTTGGCGCCCGCTTCGCGCTCGACGCGATGCCGGGCAAGCAGATGAGCATCGACAACGAGGCGCGCAGCGGCGACATCGACCAGCAGGAAGCCCGTCGAAAACGCGACGACCTCGAACGCGAAAGCCAGTTCTACGGCGCCATGGACGGGGCGATGAAATTCGTCAAGGGCGACGCGGTGGCGGGATTGATCATCATCGCGATCAACCTCATCGGCGGGCTGGCGATCGGATCGCTGCAGCGCGGGCTCACGGTCGGGGAGGCGGCGCATACCTATTCGCTGCTGACGGTCGGCGACGGGCTGATTTCGCAGATACCGGCGCTGATGATGGCGGTGGCGGCAGGGGCGGTGGTGACGCGCGTGCCGTCCGGTCGGCGCCCGCAGGACCTCAGCTCCGAAATCCTCGGTCAGCTCGGCGCGAGCGATCGGGCGCTGGCGCTGGCGGCGGCGATCCTTTTCGGCTTCGGGTTGGTTCCGGGCTTTCCGCTGATCGTGTTCTGGCCGCTCGCCGGCCTGGCCGGGCTGCTCGCCTACGCTGCCCGCAAACGTCAGGCGGCCGAAGAGGTTACGGGTTCTGCTCAGAACCGGCGCGAAGCCCGCCCCGTTTCCCCCGGGGGGCGCGTCGTCGATCACATAGCGGGCAATCTGCCGGGTGCCGGCTCGGATCTCGGAATGGCGCATAGGCTCACTCTGACGATGGGGGAAGGGCTTGGCGAGCGTCTCCCTCCGCCCCTGTTCGCCGAACGGACCGAAAGCCTCGCCGAGGCGATCCTGGAAGACCTCGGCATCCGCGTTCCGGCGATCGGCCGGCTGACCGACGCGCGGCTCGCGACGGCCGAGTTTCGCATCGATTTCGAGGGCGTTCCCGTCGTCGATGGCGCGCTCCTGCCCGATCATCTGATGGCCTGGGATGAAACCGTCGACCTCGACATCCTGTCGATCCCCTATGTGACGCAGCCGGACCTGATGGGATTGAAGCTCGTCTGGATCGACAGGTCGCATGCGGCAGCCCTCGACGCTGCCGGTGTCGGCTATTGCGAGGCGGCGGACGTGGTGATGACGCTCGTCGAGCGCGTACTGCGCCGCTATGCGCCGGACTTCATCGACGCGCAGGAAACGCGGGCGCTTCTCGGCCGGCTGGAGGGGACATTCGGAGATCTGACCAAGGAGGTTCTGGACGTCGTCTCGGCGCAGAGGCTCTCCGACGTGCTGCGCAGGCTGATCGAGGAAGATGTTCCGATCACCAATATGCGTATCATTCTCCAGACGATCGCCGAACGTGGGGCGCAGATCCAGAACCTGCAGGCGCTCGCCGATCATGTACGGGCGGGCCTCGGGCGGCAGATCTGCTTTCGCCTCGCCGACAGCAACCGGATCGTTTCGGCCTATCTGCTGACACGGCCGTTCGAGGACGAGCTCAGAGCGGCGGTCGAGAAGAATAGCGGTCCGGCCGGCGCGGTTCCGGAACGCCTGGCGGCACCGATCCTCGAGGAGCTCAAGAAGCGGCGGGAGAAGGCGGGCGCGCAGTCGCGCGCCGCGATCCTGACCTCGATGGATCTTCGTCGGCACATCCGAAACCTGCTGATGCGCCACGACGTGCAGATGGCGGTTCTGTCCTACCAGGAGATCGCAGCGGAGTTCAGCGTCCAATGCCTCGGCTATATCGCGCTTCCGGTCTCCGGAGTGCCGGAACTCGCAGTCGACGGTCGCCCATGAGGTCGCTGGCGGAGAAGATCGAGAAGAATTCATGTCTTGCCTGCGCGGGGGCGCGGGGCGCGGGGAACGAATAGGGAGTGGAATGCTAGTCTTGCGAAGCCTTCGTCCTGTCCGGACGGGGAAAGTCTTTCTGCTTATCTTGCTGACCGTGCTTGCGGTCCACTGTGCGCTGCCTTCGGCGAGCGCCCAGGTGAAGGTCGACGCGATAAACGGCCAGGTTCTGGAGCTGACGGTCGGGGAAGGCACGATCCTTCGCTTCGACGAGCCGGTCGAGTCGGTGTTTCTGGCCGACACGGCGATCGCCGACGTGCGCGTCGTCTCGCCCGGCGTCGTCTATATCTACGCGACGAAGACCGGCGACACCAATCTCATCGCTCTCAGCGCCGACCAGATGACGCGCGGCACCGTGCAGGTTCGCGTCAGCGGCAATCCGAGGGCCGCGGAGCAGTCGGCGCTGGCGCTGCAGCCGACCACCCGGGTCGATATCAGCCTGTTCGGCGGGCAATATGTCGGCACCGGCCAGACCCGCAATGTCGGCGAGGCGATGGACATGGAAAGTGTCCTGCAGAGCTATTCGACACCCGATCGGCCGGCGCTCAACAACACGACGATTGCCGGGTCGAACCAGGTCAATATCCGCGTCCGCTTCGCCGAGGTCGCCCGCAACGAGCTGACGCGCTTCGGCATCGACTGGAGCCTCTTCGTCAACAGCGGCTCCTTCTCCTTCGGCATTGTCCGGACCGGCGGGGCCAGCAACGAGGACGACACCGGGATCGCCATCGGTGCGCGCGGCGACCATGTGAACGTCAATGTGCTGCTCGACGCGCTGCAGGCGAACGGCATCCTGACGATCCTTGCGGAGCCCAACATCACCGCCGTCACCGGCCAGACCGCCAGCTTCCTGGCCGGCGGCGAGATACCGGTTCCGGTGCCGGCCGGCGATGGTCAGATCGGCATCGAATACAAGCAGTTCGGCGTGTCGCTGCAATTCACGCCGACGCTGCTGCCGAACAACCGCATTGCCCTCCAAGTGCGTCCCGAGGTCAGCAGCGTATCGCAGGACAGTGTCGTTTCGATCAGCGGGCTGGTGGTACCGTCGCTGCGCATCCGCCGGGCGGACACGGCCGTCGAGGTCGGCAGCGGCCAGACCTTCGCGATCGCCGGCCTGTTCCAGCGCCAGGAGTCGCAGACGCTGAACAAGACGCCTGTCGTCGGCGACGTGCCGATCCTCGGCGAATTGTTCAAATCCAAGCGGTTCCAGCGCAACGAGACGGAACTCGTCATCCTGATCACCCCGTATCTGGTGACGCCCACCTCCGAGCGAAACATGAAGACGCCGCTGGACAGCCCCGCCGGTGCGATTACCTCGCCGCGCAAGAAGGCGAAACCGGCGGTCAACAAGGGATACGGCTTCTATGTCGAATGATATCTCCTCGGGAGGGGCGATGGCCCGCGCCACGCTGATCGCAGCCCTGCTCATCCCGGCAGGCTGCAGCGGTTCGCATCCGCAGCCCTATTCTCCGAACTACAGCTATCTGTCGATGCACGGCGCCCCGCCGGCGAAGGGCGGGCTCGTTCGCAAGGGCTACGACACGACCGAGACGCAGACGCTGGTGCCGGATGCCTGCATCACGCCGGATACCGCCGACCAGCCGCTTTACCTGCCGTCCGGCTGTGCCAACAACCTCAATCTGCAGCTCATGGCTGCGGATCAGCGGCACCTGCTCAAGGGCCGCGAAATGGGGCCGGCGATGGCGGCGCCGGTGGCGCGCGCCGCGAAGACCTACATCGATCGCTACGGTGAAGGTAACCACCGCAATGCGACCAATGAGACGGAGGTAGAATGAAGGCGTGGTCGATTCTGAGTTCCGGCCGTCGCCGGCGTAGCATGGGGCGGGGGATCGCAGCCGTGGCTGCGCTTCTGGCGCTTTCCGCCTGCACCACGGTTCCTGCCGACAAGGAGAAGGACAAGCAGGCGAGCGCCCAGACGAAGCTGTTGAGCGTTGCCGAAAGCATCGAGGCGAAGGGCGAAAGCGCGACGGCCCTGGCGCTCTACGAGCGTGCTGCCGTCAACGCGCCGAACGACGCATCGATGCGCGTCCGCCTCGGCAATGCGCGCCTCAAGGCGGGCGACGCCGAGGCGGCGGAGGAAGCCTTCCGCGCCGCGCTCGAGATCGATCCGAAGGACCCCGATGCCCTGCTTGGACTGGGCACCGCCCAGTTGCAGAAGGGCGAGGCCGAGTCGGCTGCACGAAGCCTGGCGCCGGCCGCCGAGGCGCTGAATTCGGTGGTGGCGTATAACCGCCTCGGAACGGCGCTTGTTTTCAGCGGCGACGGGGGAGCGGCGGAGGGTGCCTTTTCGAGGGCGCTGGCGCTGCAGCCCGCCAACCTGGATACGACGACAAATCTGGCGCTTGCCGAAGCACTCTCGAACAACCTGACGCAGGCGGTCACGCATATGACGGGCGTCGTGGGTTCGCCGCTCGCCGAACGGCGCCATTTCGTCAATTACCTGATCGTCCTGACCATGGCCGGCGAAACGGAAAAGGCGCGCTCCGTCGCCGTGCCCGAGATGTCCGCGCGGCAGAAAGGCCAGATTTTGGCGAAGGCGGCGAAGCTGCGCGCCATCCCGGACGTTGCCAAGCGTGCGCAGGAGATCGGTCTTCTGGCGTCGTCCAGGGATGACGGCGTCACGTGAGCGAAACAAGCGAGGAGAAGTCGCTTCCCGCGTCGGACAAGAAGATCCGGGACGCGCGCCGGAAAGGCCAGGTGATGCACAGCCCGGACATGGTCTCGGGCATCGTCGTGCTGTTCTCCACCCTGTTTCTCTTCTATGTCGCGCCGAGCCTGCAGGTGAAGATCGAGCGGCTCCTGGACGAGGCGTCGCATATCTACGAGCGCCCCTTCGCCGATGTCTGGTACCGGCTGAGCACCATTGCCGCCGATGCGCTTTGGACGACGGTGCTGCCCATCCTCGGCATCACGATCGTCGCCATTCTCGCCACCAATGTGGCGATCACCAAGGGCTTCGTCTTTTCGGCCGAGCCGCTCGCGCCGGATTTCAACCGTGTCAATCCGGCATCGGGGCTGAAGCGGATCGCCTCGTTGAAGAGCGTCGTCGATTTCGGCAAGGCGCTGTTCAAGATCGCGGCGCTCTCCATTGCCTTTGCCGTCGTCTTCCATGCCGGGCTCGGATCGCTGTTCCAGTCGCCGACCTGCGGCTTTGCCTGCCTGCATGCGACGTCGCTCTCCATGCTGAAGACCATCACATCCATCGCCATCGCCGCCTTTGTCGTCATGGGCGCGGTCGATCTCTTCCTGCAGCGCTGGCTGTTCCTGCGCGAGATGCGGATGACCCGGTCGGAGAGCAAGCGCGAACACAAGGACACGGAAGGCGACCCGCTCATCAGGCAGGAGCGCCGCAAACTGGCGCGTCTCCTTGGAACGACGAAGACCGGTCTTGCGGGCGCCGTGCTGCTGATCGGTGAGGAGGGGGCGGTGTCGGTCGGCATACGCTATGTGCGCGACGAAACGCCCGTGCCGATCGTCGTCTGTCGAGCTTTCGGCCCGGCGGCCTCCTCGATGCGAGCCCAGGCGAGAAGCCGGACAATTCCCTTCATGGCCGACGCGAAGCTTGCCGCCGAGCTTGGCAAGACACCCATCGGGGCGCCGGTTCCCGACCGGCTTTTCCAGGAGGTGGCGAATGCCCTGGTCGCCAACGGTCTGATTTGAACGCCCGCAACGTCCGAGGAGACTTCACATGTCGGATTTGTCGAAAATGCAGTTCCTGCGGGCGCTGCTTCTTCTCCTTCTCCTGGCGCCGACCGTCGCGCAGGCGACCGCGGACCAGCCTTGGCCGCCGATCCTCGACAAGAAGAACAAGCGGGTCTGGATCGACAGCGGCTATATCGAGTTCCTGATGTCGGCGCCGGCCTACCCGCCGCGTCATGCGCCGGGGGCGTTCCTGCCGAGGCAGGTGGTGAAATACCGCACCCAGGAAGCGCCCGGAACGATCATCATCGATACGCGCCGTTACGCCCTCTATTACGTCCAGCCTCACGGAACGGCGCTGCGCTACAGCGTCGGCGTCGGGCGAGAAGGCTACGGCTGGCACGGAACCGAAATGGTGAGCCGCAAGCGCGCCTGGCCGGAGTGGCGCCCGCCCGCCGACATGCGCGCCAGGCGGCCGGAACTTCCGGCCTACATGGCCGGCGGCGCCGACAATCCGCTCGGTGCGCGCGCCATCTATCTCGGCGACACGCTTTACCGGATCCACGGCTCGAACGAACCGGAAAGCGTCGGCCGGTCCTCCTCCTCGGGTTGTTTTCGCATGACCAATGACGACGTCATCGATCTCTACGAGCGGGTGAAAATCGGCGCCAAGGTGATCGTGCTGTAGCGCCGGCTCCAGTCGCGAGCGGGGAATGAGCGAAAGTAGGGGGGCGCCGGAGCGAAAGTAGGGAGGCCGCGGCGCGGCGTTTGGAGCTATTCGAGAGACACACGTGCCGAGGATCACGTGGCCATCGATAGCTCGAGCGGGAGGCGGGCGGGAAACCGCACACAGTTTTCCTCATCCCGCTTAGTCCAGACATCGCGGGAGGATAACGTGATACGTCTATTGCTGCTGGCGCCCTATATCGGGCTGCTATGGGTCCCCTTCTATAACTTCGAGGAGCCGAAGCTCTTCGGCTTTCCCTTCTTCTACTGGTACCAGCTCGCCTGGGTGCCGCTGACCTCGCTCCTCACCTATTTCGTCTACAGGAGCGTGCGTCATGACGGCTAACATCGACATGTCGGCGCTGGCCGTCTTCATCTTTTTCTTCGTGCTCGTCACGGCAATGGGCTTCTTCGCCTCGCGCTGGCGCCGGGCGGAATCGCTCGATCACCTCGACGAATGGGGTCTCGGCGGGCGCAAGTTCGGCACCTGGATCACTTGGTTCCTGGTCGGCGGCGACTTCTACACCGCCTATACGGTCATCGCCGTGCCGGCGCTGGTCTATGCGATCGGCGCCTACGGCTTCTTCGCGCTGCCCTACACGATCATCGTCTATCCGCTGGTCTTCGCCGTTATGCCGCTGCTCTGGAAGGCGGCGAAGGAGCGCGGCTACGTGACCGCCGGCGACGTGGTGCGCGGCACCTACGGCTCGCGCGCTCTCGAGCTTGCGGTCGCCTCGACAGGCGTGATCGCGACGATGCCCTATATCGCCCTCCAGCTCATCGGCATGGAAGTGGCGATCAAGGCGCTGGGGCTGACCGGCGAAATGCCGATCGTCCTCGCCTTCCTGGTGCTGGCGCTCTACACTTATTCGTCCGGCCTCCGGGCGCCGGCGCTCATCGCCTTCGTCAAGGACATCATGATCTATATCGTGGTGCTCGCGGCAATCATCGTCGTGCCCTCCAAGCTCGGCGGCTACAGCGCCGTCTTTTCGGCGGCCGACGCGGCCTTCGAGGCGAAGGGCAAGGGCGGCATCCTGCTCGATCCGGCGCAGCTCGTTCCCTATGTGACGCTGGCGCTCGGTTCGGCGCTTGCCGCCTTCATGTATCCGCACACGCTGACCGGCATCTTCGCCTCGTCGGGCGCAAACACGATCCGCAAGAATGCGGTTCTGCTGCCGGCCTATACGCTGCTCCTCGGCCTGCTCGCGCTGCTCGGCTACATGGGTCACGCTGCCGGGCTGCAGCTCCAAAGCAACAACGACGTCGTCCCGACGCTGTTCAAGACGCTGTTCCCGGGCTGGTTCGCAGGCTTCGCCTTCTCGGCGATCGCCATCGGCGCGCTCGTCCCGGCGGCGGTCATGAGCATCGGCGCGGCGAACCTCTTTACCCGCAACTTCTGGAAGGTCTGGGTCAACCCTGACGTCACCGCCGCCGGCGAGGCGCAGGTCGCCAAGATCACCTCGATGCTCGTCAAGGTGGGGGCGCTTGTCGCCATCCTGCTGCTGCCGACCCAGTTCGCGCTGGACCTGCAACTGCTCGGCGGCCTGTGGATCCTGCAGACTTTGCCGGCCCTGGTCTTCGGTCTCTACACCAGCTGGTTCCGGGCCCCGGCGCTGCTGGCCGGCTGGGCAGCCGGCTTCATCGGCGGCTCGGCCCTCGTCTGGTCGGACGGGCTGAAGCCGCTGCATGCGCTGGCCTTCGACGGAGTGACCGTCTCGGTCTATACCGGTCTTCTGGCGCTGGCGCTCAATGTCACGGTCGCGGTGGTCGTCAACCTCGTGGTGCCGGCGAAAGACAGCGCCGACGACGACCTGACGGTCGCCGAAGCCGACTCGCGCGGCTAAGTTTGAGGGGCCGGCCGGAGGTCGGCCCCTTATTGCTTTTCGCATTCGTCGGCGCCGGCTTTCGCCCCGCGTTGCCATCCGGCAGGCGATATGCAATGAACCGATAGCGGCGGCGAAGGCGGTGCCGCGCGAAGCGCCGCGCGTCCGACCGGATCCGCAAAAGGCGTTGTGGCAGATTGAATTGCTGCGTGTTCTTGCTCGGATCACGCAGTTGGGCAGCGAGGTGCCATGCCCGGTTGGGTCGTCCTCTCCGTTTCTACAGCCTATGTCGTCATCCTGTTCCTGATCGCCTGGTGGACGGATCGGCATGGTACGGGCCGTCGCCTGGCGGTGCCCAGCGAGTGGCTGGCGGCGCTCGGCTATGCGCTGACGCTTGCCATCTACAACACCTCCTGGAGCTTCTACGGTTCGGTCGGGCGAGCCTTGAGCGGCTTCGATTTCCTGTCGATCTATGTCGGTCCGACCTTGGTCCTTGTCTTCGGGCAGCGGCTGATCGCCAGGATCGTCACGGTCGCCAAGAGCCAGAACATCACCTCGATCGCCGACTTCATCGCGGCGCGCTACGGCAAGAGCCAGGCGCTGGCCGCGCTCGTCACCATGGCGGCGCTGCTTGCCGTGTTGCCCTATATTGCGCTGCAGCTGAAGGCGGTCGGCACCAGCTTCGACATCCTGACCTCGCCGGTCGCCGCCCCCGGAGGCACCCGGCCGATCCGCGGCGACAGCACCTTGGCCGTCGCCGCCTCGATGGCGCTCTTCGCCATCATGTTCGGCGTCAGGCACATCCATGCGAGCGAGCATCACCGCGGGCTGATGGCGGCGATCGCCTTCGAGAGCCTGGTCAAGCTGTCGGCCTTCGTTATCGTCGCGCTGTTCATCGTCTTCGGCATGTTCGACGGCCTTGGCGACCTCATCGCCCGCACGCAAGCGGATCCGCGCATGGAGTCCCTGCTGGCGCCGGACTTTGCCGACCCCACCTGGATATCGAACACCATCATCGCCGCGATCTCCTTCCTCTGCCTGCCGCACATGTTCCATGTCGCGGTGGTCGAGAACCAATCGCTGGCGCAGGCGCGCGCCGCCGCCTGGCTTTACCCCGCCTATCTCATCGTCTTCAGCGTCCTGATGGTGCCCATCGCGATGGCCGGCGTCGCCCGCTTTGCCGATACGGTGAACCCAGACACCTTCGTGATTTCGCTGCCGCTTGCCGCCGATGCGCCCCTGATGGCGCTGGTCGCCTTCCTCGGCGGCTTCTCGGCGGCAACCGGCATGGTGATCGTCGCCTCGGTGGCGCTGAGCACGATGCTCTGCAACGACGTCATCGTCCCGCTTCTCCTGCGCTCGCGCCTGGTCGGTCGCAGCGGCGCGATCTGGCCGTCGCCTTCGGCGCTGCTGCTGGTCCGGCGGGTCTCCGTCGCAGGCATCCTGCTGCTCGCCTATATGATGAACCGGCTGGTCGACCAAGCCTATCCGCTGACCGTCATCGGGCTCCTTTCCTTCGTTGCGATCGCCCAGTTCGGCCCCGCCTTTCTCGGAGGCTTGCTGTGGCGGCGCGCCAAGGGGGCGGGGGCAGTGGCCGGGATCTCAATCGGCTTCGCCTTCTGGATCTACACGCTGCTCCTTCCCTCGATTGCCCCGCTCGTCCCCGCCGTCGACGCCCTGGTCGCCAACGGGCCCTTCGGGCTCGCCTGGCTGAGGCCGCAATCGCTTTTCGGGGTTGCCGGCCTCGATCCGATTTCGCATGCGACGCTCTGGAGCCTTGGCGCCAATCTCCTGGTCTTTGCGGCCGTGTCCCTGCTGGCCGATCGTTCGCCGCTCGAGCGCCTCCAGGCAGAGGCCTTCGCCGAAGGGACCCCGGCGCCGCCGCCGCTCGCCTCCTTGCCGCTCGTCACGCGGCTCGACGACCTCAAGACGTTCGCGGCGCGTTTCGTCGGCGCAGAGCGCAGCGCCTCCGCCTTCGAAGACTTCGTCGAACAGCGCCGCGCGCGCAATGACGGGCTTGCCGACACGGAAGCGATGCGCTTCACCGAGAACCTCATTGCCGGCGCGCTCGGCGCTGCGTCGGCCCGCGTGGTGATGGCCGCGGCGCTCGAAAGCCGCTCGCTGTCGCGCAAGGCGGCCGTGGGGATGCTCGACGAGGCATCGCAGGCGCTGCATTTCAACCGCAAGCTCCTGCAAGGGGCGCTCGAAAGCGTGCCGCAGGGCATTTGCGTCTTCGACGCCAACCTCGCCATCGAGGCGTGGAACGCCCGCTTCCTGACCCTGCTCGACCTGCCGAGGGACCTGATCCGCGTCGGCCTGCCGCTCGCAGAACTCGTCGACTTCAACCGCGAGCGGGGCGAATACGACGCCGAGGACCTCAAGGCACTGCTCGTCAACCGAGACCTCGCCACGCAATCCTGGCCCTATGTCTACGAACGCAAGCGGCCGGACGGCATGGTGCTGGAAATCGCCTATGACCGCATGGCGGCGGGCGGCTACATCTCCACCTATACCGATGTGACCGAGCGGCATCGGGCTGCGGCGGGGCTGCGCCGCGCCAATGAGGAACTGGAGCGGCGTGTCCAGGAGCGCACGCAGGCGCTGGAGCAGGCCAAGGCCGAAGCGGAGCGCGCCAATATCGGCAAGACGCGCTTTCTCGCCGCGGCAAGCCACGACCTGCTGCAGCCGCTGAACGCGGCGCGGCTCTATCTGGCGGCGCTCGACGAGAGCCTGCGCCTGAAGCCCGACTCAGCCGAAAAGGACCTGCGGACGGAGGAGCGGGCGCTCGCCAAGAATGCGGCAGCGGCGCTCTCATCGACGGAGCGGCTGCTCGACGAGCTGTTGGACATTTCGTCCTATGATTCCGGCGCGGTCAGGGCGCAGCCCGTGGATTTTTCGGTCGGCTCGCTTCTCGCCCAGCTCGAGCTGGAATTCTCCGCTTTGGCGCGCCAGCGCGGCCTGACGCTCAAGGTCGTTGCCTCGACGCTCTCGGTCCGGACCGACCCGCAACTCCTGCGCCGCGTCCTGCAGAATCTGCTCTCGAACGCCATACGCTATACGCCCAGGGGGAGGGTTCTCCTGGGATGCCGGCGGCGCGGAGACAGCTTGCGCATCGAGGTCCGCGACACCGGCATCGGCATTGCCCCGGAGCGCCAGCAGGAGATTTTCGAGGAGTTTCGCCGGCTCGACACCGGCGAGGAGCGGGAGAAGGGGAGCGGCCTCGGACTGGCGATCGTCGAGCGCATCTGCCGCTTGCTCGATCTGCCCCTCGAAGTGCGCTCCCGCCCGGGGCAGGGAACCTGCTTCGTCGTCACCGTGCCGCGCGGAACGGCGGGTGCCGCGGCCACCGTTTCGGAAAAGTCGGCAACGCCCTCGGTGGCGAGCCACACGGCACTCACTGTGCTCTGCGTCGACAATGACGAGGCGATACGCGCGGGATTGTCAGCCTTGCTCTCCCGCTGGGGACACCGGCCGATTGTCGCGAGCGACGACGTAACGGCGCTTGCCAATTGCAGCGGCCAGGTGCCAGATCTGGCACTCGTCGACTATCATCTCGACGGCACGACCGGCGTCGAGGTGCTGGGCAGGCTGCGCAAACACTGGGGCCGGGAGGTAAGGGGCCTTGTGATCACCGCCGACCGCAGCGAGGCGGTCGGCGCCAAGGCGAAGGCGCTTGCCTGCGAGATCATGGCGAAGCCGGTGAAACCGGCGGCCTTGAGACGATATCTGAATGCCGTGGGCCTGCAAAAGGGCGCCGGGTTACAGCGGGATGGGGAGGAGGTACATGAGCACGCGCATCGTCATCGCGGATGATCACCCGAT
The DNA here is from genome assembly GCF_000018545.1 of Sinorhizobium fredii NGR234. NCBI lineage: Bacteria > Pseudomonadati > Pseudomonadota > Alphaproteobacteria > Hyphomicrobiales > Rhizobiaceae > Ensifer > Ensifer fredii. The sequence goes on along the minus strand of NC_012586.1, from coordinate 2,342,119 downwards.
GGTCCAGGCAGCCTTGCGCAGCGCTCTGGTCACGGTGCTGCCCGACCTCGAATTGATCGCCTGCCGCTCGGTCGACGAGGTGCTGGGGGTGCTGTCGAGCGATTGGCAGGAGGTGGATCTCGTCCTTCTCGACCTGACCATGCCCGGCACGGATGGTTTCGCCGGCCTGTTCCTGCTGCATTCCCACTATCCGACCCTGCCGGTGGCGATCGTCTCGGCCAGGCAGGACGCGGCGACGATCCAGAAGGCGATCACCTTTGGTGCGTCCGGCTATGTTCCGAAGTCGCTCGACCTGCCCGAAATGGCGAGGGCGATCGGTGCCATTCTGGAGGGAGAGATATGGACGCCGCCGCGCGTCGGGGCCGAGACGGCCGATCCGGATGCGGCGATGAGCGCCCGTCTCGCCTCGCTCTCGTCGCAGCAATTGCGCATTCTGACGAAGATCATCGAGGGCAAGCTCAACAAGCAGATCGCCGGCGAGATGGAGATCGCCGAGCAGACCGTCAAGGTGCATGTCTCGGCGATCCTCAAGAAGCTCGGCGTCGTCAGCCGCACCCAGGCGGCGGTGCTGTGCGAACGGCTGCTGTCGACCAGCGCCCGCGATGCGGGATAGGGCGTTCTCGATGGTGCTGCACTGAACCCCCCCTGGCTGCCGGCCAGAGGGGGTAGCAACACGCCCTCCCCGGGGGCCGCTACAGTTTCGGCAGTCCTTCCGGCCTGAGATGCTTCTTCAGTGCGGCGATGCGGAAGATAGCATTGGCGGCGCCATAGCCGCGATAGCCGCGCCGCTCGACGATCTCGAAGAAGAAGCCTTCGCCGTAGGTGGGGCTGTAGAGCTGGAAATATTCGCCGTTCTCGTCGCGGTCGTAGAGAATGTTCTCCGCCCTCAGGCGCTCGGTCAGTTTCGGCTCGAGGCCGAAGCGCGCCTCCACGTCGTCGTAGTAGTTGGGCGAGATCTGCAGTGGACGGAAGCCGTTGCGGCGAAGTGCGGCCGCGGTTGCAAAGATGTTGTCGGTGTGGAAGGCGAGATGCTGGATGCCGGAGCCGAAGGTCTCGGCGATGAAGTGGCCGGCGAGCGTGCGGCGGTTTTCGGCACCGTTGAGCGTCAGGCGCAGCGTCCCGGAAGCATTCTCGACGACTTGGCTGCGCACCAGCCCGGCAGGATCGATGATGTCGACCATCGGCGTCTTCTCGGCCGCGAAGATCGAGGTGTAGAACAGGAGCCAGGTCGGCATTTGTTCGTAGGCGACCGTCTGGGCGACGTGGTCGACCGACCGCAGTCCGGCGTTCTCCACCGTGACGCCTTCATCCTCGAACGGTTCAAAGTCGATCTCAAAGATGCGGCCGAGATCGCCCTTGTCGTCGAGCAAATAGAGCAGGCCGCCGCCGACGCCGCGGACCGCCGGCAACTCGACCTCGCCTATGGCGACCGGCTGGCTGAAAGGCTCGGCATCGAGCGCCAGCGCCCGCTCCATCGCTTCCTTGGCGTCGTCGACCACAAGCGCCATTGCATAGGCGGAGCTGCCGTGGACGGCATAGGAGGAGCCGGCAAATCCGCCTTCGTCGGTATTAATGAGAATGCGGATGTCGCCTTGCTGATAGAGCTCGACATCCTTCGAGCGGTGCGTCGCTGCCTTGCGGAAGCCGAGTGTCTTCAGGATGGCGGTCAATTCGGCGGCATCGTCGTCGTCGGCCGCAAACTCGACAAAGCCGACACGCTCGACCGCAGCGCGCTCCGGCATCGGCGCAACCGTCAGCGAACCGGCATTCGGATGCCGCCGCACCTGGTCGCTGAGATAGATCAGCGAACGATGGCCATCGGTGGCGATCGGCTTGGCGGCACCGCCGCGGAACTGGTCGTTGAAGATTTCCAGCGAGAAGTAGCCGTCGTAACCGGTCTCGGCGATGGCGCGGGTGAATTCCGTGATCGGCAGGTCGCCTTCGCCGGGCATGTTGCGGAAGTGCCGGCTCCAGTAGAGGAGATCCATATCGATCATCGGCGCATCGGCCAGCTGCACGATGAAGATCTTCTCCTTCGGGATCGAACGGATCGAATTCACCTCGATCTTGCGCGACAGCGTGTGGAAGCTGTCGAGGATGAGCCCGATATTCGGATGATCGGCACGGCGGACGATCTCCCAGGCATCGCGGTGATCGCTGATGTGGCGGCCCCAGGCGAGCGCCTCGTAGCCGACGCGCAAGCCGCGTTTGGCGGCGCGCTCGCCAAGTTCGCGGAAATCGGCGGCGGCCCGGTCGATGCCGCCGAGCGAGATCGGCGAGACGTTGGAGCAGACGAGCACGAGGTCGGTGCCGAGTTCCTGCATGACGTCGAACTTGCGTTCGGCCCGGTCGAAGGTGCGTGTCCGGTGCGGCTCCGGCATGCCCTCGAAATCGCGGAACGGTTGGAAGAGCGTGATCTCGAGCCCATGGTCGCGCACCATCCGTCCGACATCCGCGGGGCTGCCGTCGAAGGCGAGAAAGTCGTTTTCGAAGATCTCGACGCCATCGAAGCCCGCGGCGGCGATCGCGGCGAGCTTCTCCGGCAAGTCGCCGCTGATCGAGACGGTTGCGATCGAGGTCTTCATCGCCGCTTTGCTTCCTGCCCGCCGGCCTTGTCGAGACCCCAGAAGGCGATCTGCGTCGGCAGTTGCGCGAGCGTCATCTCCGCGCCGGTCTGGATGGCGATGCCGCGGCGCCGAGCCTCTTCGAGCCAGGGTGTTACCGGCGGCTTGGTCACGGCGTCGGCGACGATTTCCGCCTTTGTCAGCCGCTCCAACGGGAAGGGGTGGGGATCGGCGGGATCCATGCCGGCCGGCGAGGCATTGATGGCGATGTCGACATCGGCGTCATCGGGCAGAAAGGCGTATGCCTGAAGCTGCGGATAGTCCCGGTGCAACTGTCCGATCAAGCGATCCGACCTCGCCCGGTCGCGCTCGATGACGACGATCGTCGCCGCACCCGCCTCGGCCAGTGCATAGATGATCGCCATTCCGGCGCCGCCGGCGCCGACGACCAGAACCGTCTTGCCGCGGACGCCGACCCCGTTCTTCGCCAGCGCCGCGACCATGGCGTCGCCGTCGACCATGTCGCCGACAAGGGTGCCATCCGCATTTCTGCGGATGATGTTGACGGCCTCGGCCCTGCGGGCCCGCTCCGTCAGTTCGTCGACGCCGGCACAGGCCGCCTGCTTGTGCGGCATCGTCACCGATACGCCGGGGCAATTAGGCGTTCCCCGGATGGCGTCGAGGAAGGCCGGCACCTTCTCGGGGAAGATATCCACGGGGATGAGGACGGCCCCGACGTCATTGTCGGAAAACCACGCGTTCACCGGCCCCGGCGACTTCACCTGCTCGACCGGGTGACCGATGAGCGGAATGAAGACGGTCTTTCCGGTAATCTCCGGGACGGGCGGCATTCACGCCTCCTCAAGATGCGCGCCGAGGAAAAGCTGGCCGACGCGGGGATCGGCGAGCAGCTTGTCGGCCCGGTCGTACATCCGGCTGCGGCCCTGTTCCAGTACGAGACCGTAATCGGACATGGCAAGCGCCGCCTTGGCGTTCTGCTCGACCATCAGGATGGTCACGCCCTGGTCGCGCAGCCGGATCAGCGTGCGGAAGGTCTCGCTGATCATCTGCGGCGAAAGCCCGATCGACGGCTCGTCGATGAGGATCAGCGACGGATCGAGCAGCAGTGCGCGGGCGATCTCGAGCTGCTTCTGCTGGCCGCCCGAAAGCGTGATCGCCTGTTCCTTCGCCTTCTCCTTGAGGATCGGGAACTGCTCCATCACCTCGTCGATGCGCTTCGCGATCCTGGCCTGATCGCCGGACGAGATGCCGCCGATCTCGAGATTGTGGCGCACCGACAGCATCGGGAAGAGATTGCGGCCCTGCGGCACGTAGGTGACGCCCTTGCCGAGCATCTTGGCCGGCGGCAGGGAGGTGACGTCCTCGCCGTTCAGGATCACATTGCCCGAGCGGATCTTCAGGAGCCCGAAGATGGCCTTGAAGACAGTCGACTTGCCCGCCCCGTTTGGGCCGATCACCGTGGTGATCGTGCCCTTGTCGATCTTGAAGGACGTGCCGTTCAGGATCGTCATTTTGCCGTAGCCGCCATAGACCTGCTTGAGTTCCAGCATGGCTCAACCTCCGAGATAGGCTTCGATGACGGTCGGATCGTTGCGCACCGTCTCCGGGTCGCCTTCGGCGATGATCCTGCCGTTCGCCAGAACGATGATGCGCGTGCAGAGCGACATCACGAATTCCATATTGTGCTCGATGACGACGAAGGTGGCGCCGCGTTCCTGATTGAAGGCCTTTAGGCGTTCCTTGAGGTCGGCGAGCATCGTCAGGTTGACGCCACCGGCCGGCTCGTCGAGCATCACCAGCTTCGGGCCCGCCATGAACGCCATGGCGGCGTCAAGCAGCTTCTGCTGCCCGTAGGAGAGCGATCCTGCCTTCTCATGCGTCTGGTGCCCGAGCCGGAAGAACTCGATCATCCTCAAGGCCTCTTCGGTGAGGCCCGCATCCGCCTTGCCGAAGAGGCGCGACAGCATCGTGCCCTTGTGCTCTTGGCCGGCCAGAATGATGTTGTCGAGCACGGTCATCTCCGGGAAGACCTGCAGCATCTGGAAGGTGCGACCGACCCCGAGCTTGTTGAGGTCGCAGGGCCGTTTACCGGCGACCTCCTGGCCGTCGACGAGCACGGTTCCCGTCGAGGCCGGCAGTTGCCCGAGGACGCAATTGAAAAGCGTCGACTTGCCGCTGCCGTTCGGGCCGATCAGACCGAGGATCTCGCCCTGGTGGACGTCGAACGATACGTCATCCACCGCCTTCAAGCCGCCGAAGGACTTGCTGACATTTCGTACGGAAAGGACCGGCGTCATCGTCCTGCCTCCCAGGTCGTTGCATTCGGGTTCTGCCTGAGTTTCAGCGCGGCGCGGGCACGCTCGACCAGGCCGAGCAGGCCAGTCGGGCAGAAGACCATCAGCACGATCACCAGCGTGGCATAGATCATCAGGTAGTATCCCTCGGTGAAGCGCAGGAATTCCGGCGCGAGAACGATCAGCAGCGCGCCCAGTATCGGACCGAAGAAGAAGCCTGCACCGCCGACGATGACCATGAGCAGGACCTTGAGCGAGATGGTCAGGCCGAAAGAATGCGGATCGATGAACTGGGTGAGCTGTGCCAGCAGGCTGCCGGCAAGCCCGCCATAGGAGGAGCCGATCGCGAAGGCGAGAAGCGTCGTCTTGCGGATGTCGACGCCAAGGCTGTTGGCGCGGATCGGGTTTTCTCTCAGCGCCTTGAAAGTGCGGCCCCAGGGCGAGCGGATGATGCCATAGAGCGCGACCGCCATCAGCACGAACAGCGCAAGCACGAAGAAATAGAACGCGAGCGGCGTCTGGGTGGGCAAGCCAAGGACCTCCGGCCGCGGAATGCCGACGATGCCGTAGGTGCCGCCGGTCAGCCATTCCTCGTTGCGCAGCACGAGCACCACCAGTGCATTGAAGGCGAGCGTGATGAAGGCCAGGAAGTGATGCTGGACGCGCAGCGCCGGGTAGCCGAGCAGAAACCCGATGACGAAGCAGAGCACCATCGCGGCGATCATCGCCGCTGGCCACGGCACGCCCGCCATGGTCATGAGCGCCGTCACATAGGCGCCGATACCCATGAAGGAGGCTTGGGCGAGCGACACCTGGCCGGCATAGCCGAGCGTCAGGTTGAGCCCCATGGCGGAAATCGAATAGACCAGCCACGAGCACAGCACGAAGACGCCGTAGTTGGATTGGGTGAGGGGGAGCAGGATCAGGATCGCGAGACCCGCGACCAATGTAGCGAGAGTTTGCTTGCTCATACGGTGCGTCCTTCCGCCTTTCCGAGCAGGCCCTGCGGCCGCACGAGAATGATGATGATGAGCAGGATCAGCGGCACCGCGGAGCGATACGACGCGGAAACGTAGGCTGCCGAAAGATTGTCAATCACGCCGATCAGCAGGCCGCCGGCAAGGGCGCCGCGGATCTGGTTGAAGCCGCCGACGATCGCCGCGATGAAGGCGATCAGGCCGAGCGTTTCGCCGTTCGAGAACTTCGCCAGATAGATCGGCGAGATCAGGACGGAAGCGAGAAAGGCGAGGCTGGCATTGATCAGGAAGGTATAGAGGATCATCCGGCGAACCGGAACGCCGAGGATTTCCGCCACGTTCGGGTTCTGCGCGGTCGCCTGCATGCAGCGGCCGATCTTCGTCCCGTTCAGGAAGAGCTGCAGCAGCGCCACCGCTCCGAGCGCGATCAAGAGAACGGCGATATCCTGCACCGAGATGGCGGCGCCGAAAACATTAAGAGTACGATCGGAGAACAGCGCCGGGAACGGCAGCGCCTCGGCCGTGTAGAACTGCTTGACGCCTTCCTTCATCAGAATGCCGAGGGCGATCGTGGCGATGACGATCGGCAGGACGCCGTGCGGCAGCAAGGGGTCGATGATGATGCGCTTGAAGCCGAGCCCGAGCAGCAGCAGGGAGAGAACGAGCGCAATCGCCATCGCCAGCGGAAAGCTCAGGCCGAGGAATTGTGTTCCGGCGAGAACGAAGAAGGCCGGCAGCATAATGAATTCGCCCTGGGCGAAATTGATCGTCTGCGACGCCTGCCAGAGCAGCGTGAAGCCGATCGCCGCGAGCGCATAGATCGACCCCGTTGCCAGCCCGGAGACGAACAACTGGAAAAACGTATCCATTGACGGTGTCCCAAAGTAGGGGGCTTCGGGCCCAATGGGCCGGAAGCCAGCCCGTTTCTAGAGTTTCGGCAGTGTGGTCACGACGGTCTGCTTGCCGTCCTTGACCTCGACGAGGAAGCTTTCGCGGTTGACCTCGCCCTTGTCGTCCCAGCTGGTCTCCATCAGGATGCCGGGTTCGTCGGCCGGCGTGATGGTCAGGCCATGCAGCGCATCCGCAAAGGACTGGCGGTCGACCTTGCCGTTCTTGGTGGTGACGTATTTCACCACATAGGCGCCCATATAGGCCTTGATGGCGTTGTGATCGGGCTTGTAGTTGTACTTCGCCTCGAACTTCCTGGCGAATTCCTCGATGCCGGGGATCGGCGCATTGGCGGTCAGGCCGACGTGACCGCGCACGCCGTTGACGGCGTCGCCGGCAAGGTCGACGACCTTCTGGTTCATCAGCGTCGTTTCGCCGAAGATCGGCTGGGTGACGCCCTGCTTGCGGATCTCCTTCAGAAGCCGGGCGCTTTCCTCTTCATGCAGGTAGGCGAAGATCGCATCCGCATTGCTCGACTTGAGCTTGATGACGTCGGCCGCGAAATCGGCCTGGCCCACTTCGCTCGAAACGTCGGCGTTGACGGCGATGCCGGCCTTCTCCAACTCGGCCACGAAGGAGTCGCGTCCGCCCTTGCCGAAGTCGTCATTGACCCAGGCGACGGCGACCGACTTCACCTTCATTTCTTCGGTGAGGTACTTGACCAGCTTCGGCATCGACTGCTGCGCGCCGAAGGAGGTGCGGAAGATGTAGGGGTTGCCCATGCCGGTGATGAACGGCGCCTCGGCGCCGGTCAACTGCGGCACGCCGTTCTGCTGGGCGACCATCATGTTGACCTTGACCGAGCCGGAATAGATCGGCCCCATGATCACATAGGCGCCGTCGTCGATCGCCTTCTGCACCATGGCGCGCGAGGTCGTTGGGTCGGTCTGCGTGTCGTAATCCGTCACCTCGACCTGTTCGCCGAGGATGCCGCCGGCAGCGTTGATCTCCTCGAAGGCGAGCTTCAGCGCGTCGCGCCAGTTGCTCCCCACGGTGGCGCCGGCGCCCGAAAGCTCGATCACGTTGGCGATCTTTATCGTATCCGCCCAGGATATGTTCGGCAGGCTGGCCGATATGGCCATGGCAATTGCGATCGACGCAAGTGCTCTCTTCGTCATGTTCTCCTCCTCATTTCGTTCTTCCATGGGCGGCGAACCTCCCCCGCCCAGCTGCGTGATACTGTCGCAACTCTGACGTAACGGCAAATACCAAGTTATGCAGAGTCAGTAACATCATGTTATCTTTTCGCCCGGTTCATTTCGGCTCTCAGCGTGTCGATGAAACGCTCCGAAAAGATCGACAGCGGAACGTCGCGCCGAAAGGCAATGTAGGTCGGGAAGGTCGTGTCCGCCTCGATTTCGAGGCATTTGATTCCCGGGACCCTGCCGGCGGCGACGGTGAACTCGTCGATGATGGCGATGCCGAGATCGGCGGCGACGAGGGCGCAGACGGTCGTGCCGAAGCGCGCCTTGATCTTCATATCATAGGCGAGGTTCTGACGACGGAAAATCTCGGTCATCACCCGCCCATAGGGGTCGTTCGGGTCGATGCCGATCAGGGTGTGGCGGACGATGTCCGCCGGTGCGATCGCATCTTTCGCCGCCAGCTCGCTGTTTTGCGGGACGATGCAGAGCAGCCGGCCAATGGCGAGCGGTTCGAAATGGATGATCGAGTGCTCGAGATAAGAGCTGATCGCCACGACCTCGCCGCGGCCGACGAGAAGATAGTCGATCGCTTCCTCGATCTTCAGAATGTTGATGTCGACATAGAGCTCCGGATATTGCTGGCGCAGCTTGGCGATTGCGCGCGGCACCATCACATTGGCGATGCTTGGAACGGAGCCGACGCTCAGCTCCAGTCCATCGCCCTTCTCCAAGCGCTGCACGGCGAACTGCAGATCCTCGACCTGCCGATAGACGGTGTCGAGCAATCCGAAGATGTGCCGCGCCTCCGGCGTCGGCACATATCGCCCATGGCTGCGGTTGAAGAGCCGCACCCGAAGACTGTCTTCGGTGTACTTCATCAGCCGGCTGACGCCGGGCGCTGCGACGCCGAGGAGCTTCGCGGCCCCAGCGATCGTGCCGGTGACCATGATCGCGCGGATGACCTCGATCTGTCGCAAAGTGAGCATGACGCCTCCCAACGCCTCCAACGACCCTATTGGTAAGTTTCAGGCGCCGCAGAAACAAGTTGCTATGTTCGCTCCCTCATTGGCGGTTGACGATGTCATAGAGGCGCTGCTGGGCGGTCTCGATGGACATGGCATTGTCGTTGAAGAACGCCGCCAGCACGCCGATCCAGCCCTCCGACATCTGCGCGGGCATGGCCATCGACTGGGCGCTGACGCCGCTTTTCTGGACGATCTTTTCCAGGCCGAGCCGGCCGCAACGGTCGAGGCCGCTCGGATCGACGTCGGTGCGGACCGGCAGCGAGCCCTTGAGACGGCTGAAGGCGACCTGATTGTCGCGATCGAGCACCATGCGTGCGAAGGCGCGCTGCGCGTCGGCGGCGTCCTCGCGGTTGGTCAGCGGGAAGGCAAAGGCGTCGATGACCATGAAATAGGCGATCTCGGTGCCCGGCATCAGGCTGCAGCCGAAATCCTTGCCGACGGCGTAGCCGCGCGCCACCAGCTCGCCCTTGGCCCAGTCGCCCATGAACTGCATGCCCGCCTTGCCGCTGCCGACAGCGGCGGTGGCGTCGGCCCAGGTCTTGCGCTGGCGGGCTGAAACCGGTTCCGCATAGCGGGACAGACGCCGCAGCATGTCGAGCGCCTCGGCCATGCGCGGGTCTCTGACCAGTGCCGGATCGCCGCGGATAATGCGCGCGTAGCCGTCAGCGCCGAGCTTGGAAAACACGATGCCGTTGAAGACGATGGAGATCTCCCACGCGCCGTCTCCCAGCGCGATGGGCAGGTGGCCCGCCGCCTTGATCCGCTCGGCGGCGGCGAAGATCTCGTCCCACGTCTCAGGCGCCTTCAGGCCGAGCTCGCGGAAGATCGTCTCGCTGGTCCAGAGCCAGTTCTCCGCATGGATGCTGGTCGGCGCGAAGAACACCTTGTCCTTGTAGGTAATGCGATCGAGCACGGTTGCCGGCAGGATGCGGCGCCAGTCATCCGCCGTCGCGACCTCTTCGATATCGAGCACGATCCCCATTTCCGGCAGCTCGCGGGAGCCTTCGTTGGCATTCCATTGCATGACGGCGGGCGCATAGCCGTTGGCGATCCGATCGCTGACGATTCTCTGCACCGCCACCTTGTTTTCCGCCGGCAGGTCGATCCACTCATGGCCGGCCTCGGCCCATGCCTTTCGCAACACGTCAAGTGCCGCCGATTCGCTCTGCGAAATCCAGAAATGCACGACATCGACTGTGCCGCGGTGATCGGCGGCCAAAGGCGGGTGTGAACTCGCCGCGAGCAGGGCCGCCCCCAGGCAGGCTCCCTTGAATTTTCTCGTCATCCTGTTCTCCTTGAAGCGGTTATCGCAGGGCAAGCCGCCGCCGGGACGCTGCGGAAGCCCCGTCCGCGTGCCGGTCGATCGCGGCTGCTCGCTGCGGCAGCCGCTTGCCTGCAAGGGCGGCCGGCTCGGGCCTGGCGAAATGGTATCCCTGGCCGACGTCGCAACCGGCGTCCGTCAGGAAGCGCCGCTGTCCTTCCGTCTCGATGCCCTCGGCGACGCAGCGCTTGCCGAGGCTCTGGGCGAGGTGGATCATGGCCCGGATGATCTGCTCGCTGCGGGCATCCTTGCCTATGCCGTCGACGAAGCTCCGGTCGATCTTCAATTCGTCGAAGGGGAAATCGCGCAGGTGTACGAGCGAGGCAAAACCGGTCCCGAAATCGTCGAGCGAGATCGAAACGCCGTGCTGGTGGAAGCGGGCCACCGTCGCCAGGATCCGGTCGGCGGAGCGATTGAGAAAGACGTCCTCGGTGATCTCCACCGCGAAATCGCGCCATTCCAGGCCGTTCTCCCGAACCGCGCCGGCGAAAAACTCGTAGCCTTCCTGGCCGACGAGCAGGACCTCGGGGAGGTTAATCGACACGGGGCCGGGAGCGAACCCGGCGGTCTTCCAGGCCTTGAGATCGCGTCCGACAGCGGAGATGACGGCGCGGGTCATGCCGCGGATCAGTTGCGTTCCTTCCATCAAGGGCAGGAAGCGGCCGGGCGGTAGCAGGCCGAGATCGGGATGTTGCCAACGCACCAGCGCTTCGAAGCCCAGATGCGCGCCGGTCGTGAGATCGACCTTCGGCTGGTAGTGGACGACGAATTCGTTGCGGTCGGCGGCCAGCACGAGGGCAAGCGAGAGCTGGTTCTCTTCGAGCCGTCGGGCCAGCGCCGCTTCGTCGAATATGACGGTGGTGCCGCGGCCGCTCTTCGCCGTATAGAGCGCCAGATCGACGATGCGCATCAATCCGGCCTCGTCCGCGGCGTGATCGGGCACGATGGCGCCGCCGATACTGGCAGAGACCTGCAAGCTGCGTCCGTCGAAGGGAATGTCGGCGGCGATCGCCTCGATCGCCCGCTCGGCAATCGATTCGAGCGCCGCGGCATCGCGGATTCCCGGCAGGAGGACGGCGAACTCGTCGCCACCGAGCCGGGCGATGACGTCGCTGGCGCGCAACGTCCTTTGAAGAGCGCGGGCAACGTGGCGCAGCACCGCATCGCCGGCCGGATGGCCGAGACCGTCATTGATGTTCTTGAAGCGGTCGAGGTCGACCAGCAGCATGGAGAAGCCGGCGCCGTTGCGCTCCAGCTCGCCAAACAGATTGCCGAGCGCGAAGTTGAAGGACGAGCGGTTGTTGAGACCGGTCAGGGCGTCGGTGTGGGCGAGAAGCGTCAGCCGTTTCTCGAAAGCCATTGTCTGGCGATGCTCGTTGCGCAGCTTCTTCAGGAGCGGACCGAATAGAAAGATGCTGGCAAGAATGACGGTGGCGGCGATCAGCGCGAGGAGACCGGTGCTGATCAGCTTGGCGTTGTCGATGCTGACATCGCTGCGGTCATTCGCGTGGCCGATCAGGTCGGCGAACTGGCGCATCAGCAGGCTGTCGGCAGCGACGGCGAAATCGATCGGGCCCCAGAAGGAGTAGCGCTGCCGCCGGTCCTCGGCGCTGGCCTCGGCAATCCGCGTCGCCCGCCCGAGAAAGTCCTCCAGCCGGGCATTGAGTTCGCGGCGCAATTGCACCGTCAGCTCGTCGCGCGGGCTGAGCCGCTCCAGGAGGTTGCCGCCGATGCTCCGATCCAGAGCGTGCAATTCTGCGCTGATCGCGCGGATATCGCCGATGGCCCGATGGATATCGTCGCGCATCGGTATGATGATGTATTCCGGCAAGCTGGGGTCGGCCGAAGCCCGCATCAGCGCCCGCGTCTGGTTGGCGAGCTGCTGGAAGCGGATGAACTGGTTGCTGGTCAGGAAGCTGATCTTCTGTTGCAGCGAATGGCGGTCAAGAGCGACCAGCATGGTCAGATAGGTCGCGGTGATCAGCAGCGTCATCACGATGACGGCATTGAGGTAGTGTCGCCCGATCGACCGAATGTACTGCTCGACCGATTGCCGAGGCTTGCTCAGCGGTTTTCCAATCATCGCGTCCGCCCGTCCCGCCCGCACTCTGTTGCTCCCTCCACGCCTTCGTCAGGTACCGGTTCTTGGCCGTTGTTCGCAGGCCGCGCGCAAGCTCTCCTGCGATAGTGCCTCGAGGATGCGGTCGAGCTCGACGGCGATCGTCAGAATGCGATCCCTGGCGTTTGCCACGTCGGCGACGCGGGCGCGGTCTTCAGATGTTCTGGGCGGAAAGACGGCGATATTCGACATTTAATGACTCCGTATGCGCGTATTGATGGGCTTGAGGGCGTCCGCCCTGACCCTGGTTCCCTCCCCGCGATCGGGAAGAGGCGATGATCGGGCACCGCTGTCCTTCATCCCCGTCGGGACGGGAAGGGAATGCGGCGAGGCGACGGGAGGCGATCTCCCATCCCAAATCGTAGAGCCCAGAACTCTTCACACTCGTCGAGGGCGGCCGCCGTTCGAGCACGCAGCTTCCCGTCCGCGCTCCGTATCGAGCCCGGCCAGCCTGTCCTCGTATTCATGCGGTTTTTGGAAATCCGACGGGCTCATCCCGCTGGAGCGAACGGATGGCGCCGAGCGCCTCAATCACCGCCACCCCTGAACTGTGCCGAACACCATCCGGCGGTTGCGGTGACGATTACCATCGCAATCATCACTCAAGCCGTCTTGAGTAAACAAACGCTTAAATACAAAGCAGGCTCCTTAGATCGCGGCGGAATGTGGACAGACCTGTGCAGAAAGTGGATAGACCAGTGCTTCGTTCTGAAACGGGATTGGCCCGCCGGCGAAAATGCCATCGACGCGCGCTGCGAATTGCGGCCTGCGACGATTGTCGGCGGCGTCGTGGCGTCCTATTGTCCCGGGCGCCGTGCCGCAACAGGGGAAGAAGTACAATAATGGCCTATCTGCTGGTCTTTCTCGGTGCCGGAATGGGCGGCGCGATGCGCCACTGCGTCAACCAGTTCGCTGCTCAATTGCTAGGTATCGCCTTCCCCTTCGGCACCCTGGCGATCAACGTCGCCGGCTCCTTCGCGATGGGGCTGCTTGCCGAATATCTCGCCCTGCGCGGCCAGCTGCCTCAGGAGGTGCGCCTGTTCCTGGCGACCGGCGTGCTCGGCGGCTTCACGACCTTTTCCGCCTTCTCGCTCGACACGATCGGCCTCTATGAGCGCGGCGAGTGGATGGCCGCGGCGGTTTACGCCGCGTGTTCCGTGGTCTTTTCGCTCCTCGCCTTGCTTGCCGGGTTGATGCTGGTCCGCCTGCTGACGGCAGGCCAAGCGGCATGATGGCCGCGGCATGAATTTTAGAAATTACTTGTAAAGCAAGAGGAATTATTCACCATTTCGAAACCAAGAACTGCCATTTTATGAGGCAGCTCGGAGCGGTGTGACGCTCTTTTATCCGCCATGAGGGTGGGTGGGCCCGAGGAGCACGTCGCCTCCCTGCGGGCACTGGTTTTCACTGCAAAGGAAGGTTTCGACGCGGGCTCGGCATGTGCCTGCGCGCCTCCCCTTGATTCGTCGATTGGGCATGCAAGCGGAATAAGGCCGCGAAACAGCGGCAGTGCGTCTAGAGAGAGAAGGAAACATCGATGAGCCACTTCAAAAGCTTCGGGATCGCCGCGCGCCTGGCCACAGGCTTCGGCTTCCTGCTTCTCATGATGGTCGGCTTGACCGTCTATTCCGCCGTCGAGGTGGAAGAGATCAACGGCAACCTCGCCACCATCAATGACGTCAACAGTGCCAAGCAACGCTTTGCCATCAACTATCGCGGCAGCGTCCATGATCGGGCCATCGCCATCCGCGACGTCACGCTGGTGACCTCCAAGGAAGACCTCAATACGGCGGTCGCCCTGATCGCGAAACTCGCTGCCACCTATGCCGAGAACGAGAAGCGGATGGCCGAGATGATTGCCTCTCCTGCGGGCGCGAGCGAACCGGAAAGAGCCATTCTCGCCGAGATCGCTGCGATCCAGGCGAAGACCAATCCCCTCGTTGCCGACATCATAGAGCTGCAAAAGCAGGGGGACGGCGACGGTGCACGCCGCATCCTGCTGGAAAGGGCCAGCCCGCTCTTCGAGGCCTGGCTCGGCGCCATCAACAAGTTCATCGACCATCAGGAAGCCCTGAACAAATCGATCGGCAGCGAAGTGCGTGGCACCGCGAGCGGATTCGAATCGCTGGCATTCACGGCGCTGGGCGTCGCTGCTCTTCTGTCGATCGTCGCTGCCGCGCTGACGGCACGCTCGATCATCGGCCCGCTTTCCAGGCTTCAGCATTCACTGAAGGCGATGGCCGAGGGCGACTTGACGGGCGACCGTCGCCTCGAAGCGCGCCGCGATGAGATCGGCATGCTGGCCCGTGCGGTCGCCGCGCTTCGGGATGCGATCTCCGCCAAGGCGGAGCGCGAGGCGGATCAGGAGGCCACAAGGGCGATATCGGAGCGCCAGCGGCTCGAAGAAGATGCGAAGCAACGCAATGCCTTGGCCGACCAGACGGGCCAGGCTGTCAATCAGCTCGCCGCCGCCCTGCAGAACCTGGCCGACGGCGATCTGACTCAAAGGATCGACACGCCGTTCATTGCCTCGCTCGACAAGGTGCGGCTCGATTTCAATGCCGCAGTCGAACGGCTGCGCGAGGCAATGCAGGCTGTCGCCGAAAATGCCAGCGCCATCGCCGCGGGTGCGCAGGAGATACGCTCGGCCTCCGACGACCTCGCCAAGCGCACGGAACAGCAGGCCGCCTCAGTCGAGGAGACCGCCGCCGCTCTCGAAGAGATCACCACCACGGTTGCCGACTCCAGCAATCGCGCTCAGGAGGCCGGGCAACTCGTTCGCAAGACGAAGGACAATGCGGAGCGATCCGGACGCGTCGTACGCGATGCGGTCGAGGCCATGGGCAAGATCGAAGCCTCCGCTGTCGAGATCGGCAATATCATCGGCGTCATCGACGAGATCGCGTTCCAGACCAACCTTCTCGCCCTCAACGCCGGCGTCGAAGCGGCGCGGGCCGGCGAAGCCGGCAAGGGCTTCGCCGTCGTGGCCCAGGAGGTGCGGGAACTGGCCCAGCGCTCCGCCAAGGCCGCCAAGGAAATCAAGGAACTGATCAATACCTCGAACGACCACGTCAAGAGCGGCGTCGCACTCGTCGGGGAAACCGGCAAGGCGCTGCAGGAAATCGTCGAGCAGGTCCAACAGGTCAACGGCAATGTCGGGGCAATCGTCGAAGCCTCGAAGGAGCAGGCAACGGGCTTGAAGGAGGTCAGCACGTCCGTCAACACCATGGATCAGGGGACCCAGCAGAATGCGGCCATGGTCGAGGAAGCGACCGCCGCCGCCCACGGTCTCGCCAGGGAGGCGGAGGCGCTGTTCCAACTGGTCCGCCAGTTCGACATCGGCGCCGGGTTGGCGTCGAAGCGAATGGCACCGGCTGCGGGCGCGCGCCGAATGGTCGCTTGAGAACGGGTATGATCGCCGAACTGCTCAGAGTGAGACACCCCCCTCTGCCCTGCAGGCAGAGGGGGGTATCGCCATCAGTGTCCCGCACTGCGCTTCGAACGGCTTAGACTCTATCCGAACCGGACCGGCAGGTTCCACCGGCCGCCGAGCCTTACCTCGAGGCGGCCGGGGGAAGCGACACCCAGCGCGCCGCAAAGGCTGCCGGTGGTGACGATATCGCCGGCCGAGAGCGTGTCTTCCGCCCTCTCTATTTCATTGGCCCAGCCGATGAGCCAGGCGAGCACGTCGGCCGCCGGGTGGTGGGCCTCACCGGTAAAGAGCGGTGTCCCGTCGAGGCTCACTTCGAGCGGCCGACCCTCGGCACCGTCGAGAAGGTCGCGCGGCAGCTCCGGCCCGAGTGCATAGCCGGCATTGCCGAGGCGGTCGGCGAGGAACAGCAGGAATGGCGCCTTGCCGCCCTCCGCGATGCGGCTGTCGAGAATTTCAACGCCGAGATGGACGGCGCCGATGGCGGCGATCACCTCGCCGCGGCTATAGCCGTTCTGACGCGGCGGCAGGCTCGACGCGAGACGGAAGCCGATCTCCGCTTCGACGCGCAGGCCCTCGCGCCAGCGAAAGGCGGCAGGCAGCGCATCCGACGCGGTGATCGCGATCGGGGAGAGGCGGCCGGCAACGCCGACGCCTTCGGGGGAGCGGGCCACCTTGTATCCCGCCGCGGTCCCGTCTTGGGGCGCGTCGAATGCGGCCTGCACGGCGGTCGCCTCGGCGATGGTCTCGGGTAACGGCAGTTCCGCCGCGGCGATGCGATCCTTTGCGGCAGCAAAGCGTTGGGCGAGATCGGCGGCATCGAAAAGGCGTGTGGCGTCGGTCATGGCGATCATCCGTGTTGCGAGGAAAGGCTCAGGCGGCGGAACGGGCGGCACCGGTCGATGCCCTGAGGATCAGGCGGCTTTCGAGCGGCGGCGGCGGTGACGGCTGTCGGCCGGCAAGGCAAGCCAGCAGATAGTCCGCCGCCCGTTGTCCGATTTCGGCATTGTCGACGCGCATGGTGGTCAGCGGCGGATCGGTCTGTTCCGCCATCGCCACATCGTCGAAACCGGTGATCGACAATTCTTCCGGCACGCGGATGCCGATCGCCCGCGCCTCGAGGAGCGCGCCGATCGCCAGCGCGTCGTTGCCGCAGACGACCGCCGTCGGGCGCGGCCCCGGGGCATCCATGATCGAGCGCAGGCTCTTGCGGCCGAAGGCGATGCTCGCCGGCCCTTCGCGCACATGTTGCGGCCTGAGGGCCACGCCTTCTTCGGCAAGCGTTGCGCGCAGGCCCTCAATCCGCGCCACGACGCGATCGTTGTCGATCGACGGCTGGTGGATCAGCCCGAAATCGCGATGGCCGAGATCGAGCAGGTGGCGGGCGATGCGCCGGAAGGCGGCGGCGTTGTCGAAGCCGACGCTCGGGTGAGAGGAGCCGGGCCGGTGCGAATAGGTGACGACATAGGGGACGCCGCGCGCCGCGATCGTCTCGAAGAGGCCGGGCCGGTGCGACTCGCCGACGACCGCCAGCGCTTCGACGCCGCGTGCCAGCATGGTGCGGACCTGGTTGGCGGCCTGGTCGGCGTCGTAGTTCGAACAGCCGATCAGCACCGTGACGCCTTCCGCGGACAAGCGCGTCTGCAAGGCGCCGACCTGCGACGCGAAGACGTCGTTGTCGAGCGTCGGAATGAGGACCCCGGCAAGCCAGGTGCGGCGGCTCGCCAGCGCCGCGCCGGCCGGATGCGGCATCCAGCCGAGCTCGGCCGCCGCCTTCAGCACCTTTTCGCGGACTTCCGGGGCGACCTTCTCCGGTGCATTGAAGGCACGCGACACCGTGGCGGTCGAAACGCCGGCCGCCGCCGCCACGTCGAGGGCGCGGGCTCCCGGCTGTCCGTTCTTCTCTCTTCCTCCGCGTCCCATCAGAATCGGTCTCTCCTCAATCGATTAGATATGTATACGCATACATCCATTTTTCCAACCCTTCGAATACCATTTGACAGCTTGTCCGGAAATGCTATGTATGCGCTTACATTCTGATTGGCTTCCGGAGGCGGTGATGCGTCAAGACACATCACCGGGACGGCTTTGTCGGAGGAGGAGCTATGTTGATCGCGATCCGCAAATTCCTGCTGAACCCAGTTGAGTTCCTGCTGGCCGCCTGCCTTGCGGCCATGCTGGTCCTGGTCTTCGGCAATGTCGTGCTGCGCTATGCCTTCAACACCGGCATTTCCGTGTCGGAAGAGCTATCGCGCCTGCTGTTCGTCTGGGTGGTCTTCCTCGGCGCCGCGGTGACGCTGTTCGAACAGGCGCATCTCGGCGTCGACACGCTGATCCGGCGCCTGTCGCGCAAGGGCCGGCTCTTCTGCTTCGTGTTCTCCAACCTGCTGATGCTCTACACGACCTGGCTGATCTTCTCCGGTACCTGGCAGCAGTTCGGCATCAATCTCGGCATGACGACGCCGGTCATGGGGATTTCCCAGGCCTGGTTCTTCGTACCGGTGCTGATCTTCACGGGTTTCGCGGCCGCCTGGTTCTGTATCTCGCTGCTGCGGTCGCTGAGTGGGCGGATCAGCGACGAGGAACTGATCGGCGTCCGGGAGTCGGAAGAGGATTTCGACATCGCCCAATTGCCGCCCGGCAGCCCACCGCCGCGCTGAGGGTATTGCCGATCCGTCTCCATGCGCCATCGGCGCTTTTCCAAAGTTGCAGCCGCGATCCGAGGGTGAGTTTCCCTTGAGCCCAGCGGCAAAGGTTGATCCGCGATGACAATCCTGGTCTTCATCACCGCCCTG
Organism: Sinorhizobium fredii NGR234; assembly: GCF_000018545.1. Taxonomy (NCBI): domain Bacteria; kingdom Pseudomonadati; phylum Pseudomonadota; class Alphaproteobacteria; order Hyphomicrobiales; family Rhizobiaceae; genus Ensifer; species Ensifer fredii. Next base: position 2,323,480 of record NC_012586.1, on the reverse strand, counting down.
CTCGCCGCCATGGCAATCGGCATGCCCATCGCCTATGCGCTGTTGATCTGCGGCGTGGCGCTGATGGTGCAGCTCGCCATGTTCGATCCGCAGATCCTCGCGCAGAACCTCGTCGGCGGCACCGACAGCTTCACGCTGCTCGCCGTTCCCTTCTTCATGCTTGCGGGCGAGGTGATGAATGCCGGCGGTCTGTCGAAGCGGATCGTGGCGCTGGCGCTGACGCTGGTGGGTCATGTGCGCGGCGGGCTAGGCTACGTCGCGATCATCGCCGCCTGCGTCCTTTCGGCGCTCTCCGGTTCGGCCGTCGCCGACGCGGCAGCCCTCGGCGCGCTGCTGGTGCCGATGATGGTCAAGGCCGGCCATGACAAGGCGCGTTCGGCCGGCCTCGTCGCCTCGGCCTCGGTCATTGGCCCGATCATCCCGCCGTCGATCGCCTTCATCCTATTCGGCGTCACCGCCAACCTGTCGATCTCCAAGCTCTTCATGGCCGGCATCGCGCCGGGCCTGATGATCGGTATGGGGCTTGCCGTTGCCTGGTGGCTGATGGTGCGCAAGGAGCAGATCGAACTCAGGCCGCGGGCGAGCGGCGCGGAGCGGCTGAAGGCACTGCGCGAAAGCCTCTGGGCGCTGGGCTTGCCGGTGATCATCATCTTCGGCCTGAAATTCGGCCTGTTCACGCCGACCGAAGCCGCCGTCGTTGCCGCCGTCTATTCGATCTTCGTCGCCACCTGCATCTACAGCGAGCTCGGCCTTTCGCAGCTCTACGCCGTCTTCGTCTCTTCCGCCAAGGTGACCAGCGTCGTCATCTTCCTGGTCGCGACCGCGCTCGTCTCGGCCTGGCTGATCACCATCGCCGACCTGCCTGGGCAGGTGATCGAACTGTTGTCGCCCTTCATGGACAGCCCAAAGCTCCTGATGCTGGCGATCATGATCCTCGTCGTCATCGTCGGTACGGCGATGGACATGGCGCCGACCATCCTGATCCTGGCGCCGGTCTTGGTGCCGGTGGTGCAGGCGGCCGGCATCGACCCGATCTATTTCGGCGTGCTGTTCATCATCAACAATTCGATCGGCCTCGTCACGCCGCCGGTCGGCACGGTGCTGAACGTCGTCGCCGGCGTCTCGCGTCTCAACATGGAAACGGTGATCCGCGGCGTCACGCCCTTCATGGTCGCCCAGCTCGTCGTGCTGGGGCTGATGATCGCTTTCCCCGAACTCGTCACCTGGCCAGCCGCCTGGCTGGGACGCTGAATCTTAGAAGAACCGCATCGTATCAAGGAGGAAACGACATGCGTAAGACTTTGATGGCAATGGTAACCGGCCTGGTGCTGGCATCTGTCGCGCCGCTCCCGGCAAGCGCCGAGATCCACGAACAGACGATCCGCTTCGCCAGTGCCGGCGCCGAAGGCTCGCCGCTCGTCATCGGCCAGCGCAAGTTCGCCGAGATCGTCAAGGAAAAGAGCGGCGGCAAGATCGACGTCAAGGTGTTCCCGGCCGGCATGCTCGGCGGCGACCTGCAGTCGGTGACGGCGCTGCAGGGCGGTCTCTTGCAGATGTCCGTGATGAATGCCGGGCTGATGGCCAGCCTTGCTCCCGACTTCGCCATCCTCGACCTGCCCTTCCTGTTCGAATCGACCAAGGAAGCCGACGCGGTGATGGACGGCGAGGTCGGCAAGACCTTTGCCAAGGAACTCGACGACAAGAACCTCGTCGTGCTCGCCTATTGGGAACTCGGCTTCCGCAACCTCACCAACAGCCGCCGTCCGGTCGAGAAGGTCGACGACATCGAGGGCCTGAAGATCCGCGTCGTGCAGTCGCCGATCTATCTCGAAATGTTCCAGGTGCTCGGCGCCAACGCGGTGCCGATGCCGTTCCCGGAGGTCTATACGGCGCTCGAAACCGGCACGGTCGACGGCCAGGAAAACCCGGCGCCGAGCATCCTGACGGCCAAGCTCAACGAGGTGCAGAAATACATCACGCTGACGCGCCACACCTATAATCCGATGGTGTTGCTGTTCTCGAAGCCGCTCTGGGAGAAGCTCGACCAGGAGGAGAAGGACCTCCTTCAGGCAGCCGCCAGCGAGGCAGCCGCCTTCCAGCGCCAGCTGTCGCGCGATGCCGACCAGAAGGCGGTCGACGCGCTCGCCGCCTCCGGCATGACGGTCACCAAGCTGCCGCCCGAGGAAATCGCCCGCTTCCGCGAGAAGACCAAGCCGGTTGCTGATAAATTCGCCGCTTCGGCCAACCCGGAACTCGTCAAGGCCCTCAACGAGACGATCGAAAAGGTCCGCGCCGCAAACTGAGACCATCCCCACCCGGCCGGGAACGTGAAGGCGCTCCCGGCCTGTTCCCCCCGTCAAATTCGAGGCTGACTGTCCATGTACACACAAAACCGCCTGAAGGCTCACCTTGCCGCCGGTCACGTCGCGTTCGGATGCTGGGTCGGCGGCGGCTCGCCGACCAATGCGGAAATCCTCGGCCATGCCGGCTTCGACTTCCTGCTCGTCGACCATGAGCACGGCGTCGGCGAGACCAGCGAGATCATCGACACGCTGCGCGCCATTGAGACGACGCCCTCGCCGGCGCTGGTGCGGGTTCCGTGGAACGACCACGTCTTCCTGAAGCGGGTGCTCGACGCCGGCGTGCAGTCGGTTATGATCCCCTCCGTCGATACGGCGGAAGCCGCACTCGCCGCGGTCCGGGCCTGCCGCTATCCGCCGGACGGCATTCGCGGCTATGCGGCGGGCGTCGTGCGCGCCTCGACCTTCGGGCTCGAGCCCGGCTATATCCACAAGGCCAACGAGAACATGCTGATCGCCGTGCAGATCGAGTCCTTCACGGCGGTCGATAACGCCGAGGCGATCGCCGCCACCGAGGGAGCCGACATCATCTTCATCGGCGTCAACGATCTGGCTGGTTCGATCGGCCGCCTCGAACAGACCGGCCATCCGGAGGTGCGCGAACTGGTTCAACGCGCCGAGAAAGCGATTCTCGCCTCCGGCAAGATCATGGGCACCGTGCCGAACGCCGGCGCCTCCGTCGCCGAACTGATCGACCGCGGCTACCGCGTCATTGCCGGCCCGCACGACGTGGCGCTGCTGCGCGACGCCGGGCTCGCGGCGATGGCCGAGTACCGGGCGTTGCCGCAGCGGGGCGGCCAACAGGCGGCCGCATCCTCGCACCTTAAGAAGTCTTATTGACCGGGCCGCCCGCCGCCGGGCCGCTCAGTTCGAAGGGACGTGGGGCCGTCGAGAACCACCGGAATGGCCCCCTCGGCTGTTGCCGGGTTCGGCAAGCGGCAAGGCGCTCTCGACGGCGCTTCGCCGGGGCTGGTGGGCAACCTCGAGGCCGATCCGATCGCCTGCCGCGGCGCGCACCCTCCCCGTGTCGCTCATCACGCCGGGAAGATTGCGGTAGATTTCCAGATAGTCGCGCGTCATCCGCTCCGCCGGGAAGCGGCGCTTGAAGGCTCCCCGCACCCTGCGCCTGTCGAGCCTCAGGACCTCATCCATCCTTGTCACCGCGTCCTCCACCCAATCGACGAGAATCCCCGATAGGCCGTCTTCGATGACCTCCGGGGCGGAACCGTAGCGGAAGCCGAGCACCGGCGTGCCGCAGGCCATGGCCTCGATCATCACCAGACCGAAAGGTTCCGGCCAGTTGATCGGGAAGAGAAGTGCCGCGGCGTTGCCGAGGAACTCCGGCTTCTGGCGTTCGTCGATCTCGCCGATGAATTCGACATTGGCATGGCTCGCCACCATCGGCTCGACCACACCTTCCCAGTAGGGGCGATCCGCCTTGTCCACTTTTGCCGCGATCTTCAGCGGCATGCCGGCCCGCGTGGCGATCTCGATGGCCCTTTCGGGACCCTTCTCGGGTGAGATCCTGCCCAGAAAGGCGAGATAGTTGCCAGCGGGCTTTTCGGTAAACGGCAATACCGCTGCGTCCAGGCCATGATAGACGGTGCCCCTCCAGTTCACGGGCGGTACGGGCCGGCGCTGGTCGTCGGATATGGAGACGAGGGGAATGTCGGTGAACCGTCGATAGAAGGGCTGGAGATCCGATAGATCGAGACGTGTGTGCAGGGTCGTGACGGTTCGGTCGGCGAAATCCCTGATCAGGGGAAAATGCAGCATATCGATATGGAAGTGCAGGACGTCGAACTCCTGCGCGCGGCGGCGGATGTCCTCGAGCATGACGACGTAGTGCGGAAGGAAGTCGGTCACGTCCGGATTGAGCCTGAGGGCGACTTCGCAGCAGGGCACCAGCTCGGCGGAGGTGAGCGAGTCGCCGCTCGCAAAGAGCGTGACGTCATGGCCGAGCCTGACGAGTTCTTCGGTAAGGCAATGAACAATCCGCTCCGTTCCGCCGTAAAGCTTTGGCGGAACACGTTCTGCGAGCGGGGCGATCTGGGCAATTCGCATTGCTGAACTCCTGTAACGGAGCGAAGGCGGGGCGGGGGCGTTCGCTCGAAAGGAAAGGAAATCTCACCTGCAACAATTGCCGAGAGCGGCTCTTGTTCCCGAAGGGCAGGGGCTCGCTACCTGTGGCTGCAGACGCCGCCTTCGCTTCGCAAAATGTGCCGAGCGTCAAGAGGTTCGCCGCCGCAGGCGACCCTCGAACGGTTCAGGCATGTGGCGGCGCCGCGAGCAGTCGGACGACCGGGACCGGAACCTTCCCCATCGAAGGGACGTTTGCAACGAAACTCCCGCGAAGGTTTCAGGAATGCCCAACGCGACAGATCGACCGACCGTTCTCATCACCGGCTCGAGTGGTTTTCTCGGACAGGCGATCGCGCGCGGCCTAAAGGATCGCTACCGCATCATCGGCCTGGATGTGGCTGCCCCGAGAGGCTCGTCGGCCCGCCTTGAGACGATCGAGATCGACCTGACCTCCGACGACAGCGTCGGAAAGGCGGTGGGGGAAGTGGGCAAGCGCAGCGGGGGCCGCGTCGCCTCGGTGATCCATCTCGCCGCCTACTACGACACGACCGGCAAGGACGATCCGAAATATGAAGCGGTCAATGTCCAGGGCACGCGCCGGCTGCTTGCTGCGCTGAAGGGACTTGAGACCGAGCAGTTCATCTTTTCGAGCACTCTGCTGGTGCATGCGCCGAGCCCGCAAAAGGGCGTGCGGATCAACGAGGACTCGCCGCTCGAACCGGCCTGGGCCTATCCGCGGTCGAAGGCGGAAACCGAAGCGGTGATCGCCAAGGAGCACGGCCGGATCAACACGGTGATCCTGCGGCTCGCCGGCGTCTATGACGAGGATTGCCGGGCCACCTTCATCGCCCAGCAGATCGCCCGCATCTTCGAGCGGCTGCCGACCGCCTATCTGTTCACCGGCGATCTCGATGCGGGACAGCCCTATCTGCACAAGGACGATCTGGTGGACGCCTTCGTGCGCTCCGTCGACCGCCGCGCCGAATTGCCGGCGGAGAGCGTGATGCTGATCGGGGAGGAGGAAACGCTTTCCTACGGGGAACTGCAGAAGCAGATCGGCCGGCTTCTCCACGGTGAGGACTGGCGCACCTTCGTCCTGCCCAAGGGGCTCGCCAAGACCGGGTCGTGGATGCAGACGGAGGTGCTCGACCAGGAGAGCGACATCAAGCCGTGGATGATCGAGAATTCCGACGACCATGTCGAGATCGATGTCAGCCGCGCCCGGAGCCTGATCGGCTGGGAGCCGAAACACAGCCTCTCCCGCACCGTGCCGGAGATGATCCGGCGGCTCAAGGAGGATCCGACCGACTGGTACGAGAAGAACAAGCTCGAACCCTCGGCCGTGGCAGCTTCCGAACCGGAGATCGAGCAGGCAAGAAGGCGGCTCGATGCGCCGCTGGAGCGCAGCAACAAAGAGGTCGAGGCCGCCATGGAGCGCCAGCGGCTGCGCACGCTCTGGGCGCCGATGGTGAATGTCGCGCTGGGCCTGTGGCTCGTCGCCTCACCGATGACGCTCGGGCTTTTCGATCCCGTCACCCTCCCGCCGCCGCCTGCCCTCGGGCACGAGATCGCCGCGGCCGACATCCGCAATGCGCGCCTCGGCATCAGCGAGATCGTCTCGGGCTTGCTCGTCGCGGTGTTTGCGCTTCTCGGCATGTATCGCCGCTGGGCCTGGGCGCAATGGATCACGGCGGCGCTCGGCGTGTGGGTCATGCTCGCGCCGCTGGTCTTCTGGACGACCAGTGCTGCCGCCTACTCGATCGACACGCTTGCCGGCCTGCTGATCCCGGTCTTCGCCGTCATGATCCCGCCAACGCCCGGCATCAGCAGGCGGGCGCTGGCGGCGGACGACGACCGGCCGCTTGGCTGGAGCTATTCGCCCTCCGCCTTCACGCAGCGCATTCCGATCGTGGCGCTCGCCTTTGTCGGCCTCTTCGTCTCGCGCTACCTCGCCGCCTATCAGATGGGGCATATCGACGGCCTCTGGGATCCCTTCTTCGGCCCAGGCGGGGCTGCCGTCGGCAATGGCAGCGAAGCGGTGGTGACGTCCTGGGTCTCGAAGGGTTTTCCGATCGCCGATGCCGGATTCGGCGCCTTTGCCTATGGACTCGACATCCTCGCCGGCGCGATCGGCGATCGGCGCCGCTGGCGCACCATGCCGTGGATGGTGCTGCTCTTCGGCCTCTTGATCATCCCGCTCGGCGTGGTCAGCGTCTCCTTCATCATCATCCAACCGCCACTGATCGGCGCGCTCTGCACGCTCTGCATCGTCCAGGCGGCCGTCACGGTCGTGCTGATCCCCTATTCGATCGACGAGGTGCTGGCGGCCCTCCAGTATCTCTGGCGGGCGACAAAGGCGGGCGAACCGTTCTGGCGAACGTTCTGGATGGGCGGTCCTGCTCTTTCGGAGAACCAGTCGCCGGAGCCGGATCTCGACCGGCCGGCATCCGAGCTCATCAAGGAATTCCTCACCAGCGGCGTGAATTTTCCGTGGACGCTGGTGACGAGCGTTTTTCTCGGCGCGGCCCTGATGGCGACGCCCTCGATCTTCGGCAGTTCGCCGCCGCTTTACTACAGCGACCATGTCGTCGGCTGCCTCCTCATCCTGGTCGCCGTCACCGCGATGGCCGAGGTGGCGCGTCCGGTGCGCTTCCTCAATGGGGCGCTCGGCGCATGGGTCGCGGTGTCGCCGTTCGTTCTCTCCGGCGGCGGAACGGTGGCAAGCATTGCGGATATCGGGCTTGGTCTGGCCCTCATCGCTCTCAGCCTGCCGCGCGGGACGCGCAGCGAGGAGCATTACGGTGGCTGGGATCGGGCGATCGTCTGACGTTGTGCGGCTCTAGAGCGCAATGCGCTCACATACGTTCGCGCTACCGCTATAACTCTTTGTTTTTGTCGCATTTATGCGACGTCAGGTGATTCCACCTGACGCAAAATGCTCTAGGATTACGAGATGTCCGACAACCCATCGAGGCGGAGGGTTCCGCAGCAGCCGCCCAGCCAGGCGGCGGCGGCACCGAGCAGCAAGGAGAAGAAACCAAGAAATGCGCCGCTGGAGACGACGATTGCGGTCATGTCCGCCGCATCGGCGGTCTTTCGCCGCGCATCGTCCACGGCCGTGTCGTAGGTCTGCTCATAGTCTTCGACGCGGGTGCGCGCCTGATCCGGCGGAATCCGCTGGGCCCGGGCCAGTGCGTCGGCAGCACGGTTACGCGCGTCCTCCGCCTGCGTCTCGTCGGCAATGACGAGGGCGCGGATCGACGCCACGGCTGCATCGCGCATCGCTGCCGGGTCATTGCCGCCGATCGTCTCGCGGACCCGGCGCTCGATATCGGCGAGAGGGTCGTCTGCCGCTGCCACGACCGTCGTTGTTTCCAGGGCCGCGACGGTGCTCCCGGCGCCGTCGACGACCGAGGAGAGCCCGCTCAGCACCCCGCCGGTCAGCGCACCGACCGAGGTCGTGAGCAGATAGACGATGACGAGCGTCGTGACGGCCCAGGACGTCAGCCCGTGATATGCCCCCGTCGTCGTGCTCCTGCGGCCCGACAGCCGGCCGGCCAGGTAGCCGCCGACAAAGGCCGAGACGATGCCTGAAACAGCGAACCAGATACCGCTCGCAATCGAAAAGGCGCCAGGCCCCGGTTGGCCGCCGCCGGGGTCGAAAGCTGCAGCGCCGATGCCGACGCCGAGCAGATTGAGCAGAAATTGCAGTGCGAGTGCCAAGGCTACGCCAGCCAACACCGCTGCCCAGGAGAGATTGCTGGACGAAATCGCGACCGGAGGCTCGGCAGGCATTGCAACAGGACTCGTATGGCCCGGGTCGCTCATCGAAAGCTCCCATGGGATTCAGGATCTTAACGTCCATCGGATAACCGGGCGAAGTGGGATTCGTTCCGTTTTGCCACGGCGGATCGTGCCGAAGGCACTATCGACTGACCAGCCAGAGGACCGCCGTCAGCAGGACGCTGAAGATGACGCCGCTGGTGATCGGGATGTAGATGGTGAAATTCTCGCGCACGATCATGATATCGCCCGGCAGCCTGCCGAAGCCGATGCGCGCCAGCCAGGGCCAGAGAACGCCGACGGCGACCAGGATGAGGCCGATGATGATCAGGATACGCGACATCTGTGCCTGCCGCCCCGCGAAAGCGTCGACTCCCCTGGTGCTACAGCGTCCCTTGCGCCTCTGATAGGACGCGCGGCGCCGTAGGGGATCATATAGGGCCGCGTTGCCGGCGGCCCAGGCTCAGCCGCTACTGCTGCTCGTCGCTCGCCAGGCCGTATTTCTCGAACAGACGCGCCTGGGTTCCATCGGCGATGACCTTCTCGAGGCCCTTCTGCATGCGGCCGATCAGTTCGTCCGGAACGGAGGGATTGCAGGCGATCGAGTAGATGTCTTCGGCAAGAACCACGGTCGACTCGATGGGTGTTCCCTCACGCTTCAGTTTGTCGAAGTATTTCTCCGAGATCGGCATCAGGTCGATGCGGCCGGTCAAGAGCTTCTTGAGCGTCAGTTCCAGGTCGGTGGCGAGATCGATCCGCGGAAAGCCGTTTTCCTCGAGGATGGTCTGGGTGAAATCGTCGCGCTGCGTGCCGACCTTGAAGGCCTTCGCCTCGTCGAGGGTCTGCGGATTGGCGGCCGAGCCGACCTTGCGGATCAGCACCGTGCGGCTCCTCAGCAGTGGTTCCACCCATTTGAAGCGGGCGTGGCGCTCCTTGTTGTGGACGGTGGTGAAGACGCAGTGCATCTCGTGGTTTTCGGCCAGGAAAAGCGCCCGGGCCCAGGGCATCATCTCCATCGTGTATTGGAGGTCGGCATCCTGCATGAGAAGCCTGACCTGCTCGACGGAAGCGCCCTTGTAGTCCTCGCCCTCGCGAAAGTTGAAGGGCGGGTAGGATTCGGTCACGAATTTCACGTCCGCCGATTGGGCAGCCAGCGGAAACAGAAGTGTTATCAGGAGGAAGAGCTGCTTCATCGTCAGGTCCTTGGCACGGCCGGCAATGGCCGCTGCTCGCGTTCTAGATCACGATGATTTTAGGTAGGATCGACCTAAAATCATGAGCCGTGATCGATTCTAATGGGTTAGAGCGGGATGCGGGCGGAAAACCGCACGCACTTTTCCTCATCCCGCTCTACTCCGGATAAAATGTCGCCGACGGGCTGGGGTCGCCCGAGGAAATAACCTTGCCCGCGGCCCACCTTGAGAGAGAGGAGGGCGCGCAACTGCGCGTCGGTTTCGATCCCCTCGGCGACGACGTGGCAGTTCATTTCCTTTGCCACCATGTGGATGCCGGCGATGAGTTTTTGGACCCGCCGGCGGACCGTTTCGCTTTCGTCGGTCAGCGACCGGGTAAAGGCCTGATCGATCTTGATGATGTTGACCGGGAAATGGACGAGGTAGCTGAGCGACGAGTAGCCGGTGCCGAAATCGTCGAGGGCGATCTTCATCCCGGCGCCGCTCAGCGCGCCGAGGATGTCGCGAATGTCGGGACTGTGGTGCATCAGGACCGCTTCGGTGATCTCGATGACGATGCGGGTCGGCGTGATCCCCCATTTCATCAAGGTGGCAAAGATGCTGGCCGGCAGTTTCGGGCAAAATTGCAGCGGCGAGACGTTGACGGCCAGATAGGCGTTTTCGAGGCCCGGCACGGACGAGAGGCGGGCAAGGTGGGCCACTGCCTTCTCGAAGATGCGCTCGCCGATCCTGAGGATCGCACCGGTTTCTTCGGCGACCCGAATGATGTCGGTCGGCGGCAGGACGCCGTGTTCGGGATGATTGAGGCGCATCAGCGCCTCGAAGCCGGCGACCTGCCCGCGTTTGAGATCGACGATCGGCTGGAGATGGACGTCGAACCAGTCCTGCCTCAGGCCCTCTTCGATATAGGTTTCGATCTTCAGCTTTTCCTGGGCCAGGCTTGCGATCAGCGGGTCGAAGAGCTTCGCGCCGTTCTTGCCATTGTGCTTGCGGGCATACATCGCCATGTCCGACTTCTGCAGCAATTCGGCGGCGGTTCTGGCTTGCGCGGGATAGAGAGCGATGCCGATGCTGGCGCTCAGCGACAGCGCGCTGCCGTCGACGATGACCGGCTCTGCGCAGGCGGCGGCGATGCGCGCGGAGATCTGCAGGGCGGCGCTCTCAGCCTTGGCCGCCGGGATCAGCACGACGAATTCGTCGCCGCCGAGCCGCGCGACCCTGTCCTCGCCACGCACCTGCGCGCGGATGCGGCCGGCGATCTGGCGCAGCACTTCATCGCCGGCGGCATGGCCGAGATTGTCGTTGATCGGCTTGAAGCGGTCGAGATCGATGAGCAGGCAGGCGAGCTCTCCGCCGTCCGCGGCGGCCTGCCGAATCGCCCCGTCGAGCGCCATTTCGAAGCCGGGGCGGTTGAGGAGACCCGTCAGGTGATCGGTTATCGCCTGTACATGGTTGCGCTCTTCCGCCGTCTTCAATTCCGTGACGTCGGTCATGACGGCCAGCGACAGGGTTTCACCCGCTTCCAGCGCCTGCACTTCCTTGATCAGGACGTCGATCAGGCGGCCGTCGGCGCAGCGGAACTTCACCGTGACGGTGGCGGCTTCGACATCCTCGGTGGCCTGCCGCTTGCGGTTTTGGTAGGCGGGACGCGTCGCCGGATCGAGAAAATTGGCAAAGTGGCGGCCGAGAACCGCCTGGCGGTGGTAGCCGGTGGCGAGCAGCCAATAGTCGCTGACCGCCGTCAGGCGATCGTCGTCGTCGATGGAGTAGAGCTTCGCCGGCGTGAGGTTGTAGATGCGCGTCGTCTTCTGGTGGGCGCGCTTGAGGTCGTTTTCCTCCTGGGCGAGACGCCCCTGCATCTCGTTGAAGTTGGCGGCCAGCATTCCCATTTCGTCGGCGGATACCCAGTCCACCATATGGCGCGACCCGAGCCGCCGCGTCGCCTCGATGGCGTGCGTGAGGCGAAGCAGCGGCCGCGTCACCATCATCCGGTTGCCCAGAATTGCCGCCGCCGTGATGATCACGATCGCAAACAGAAAGATGCCGATATAGACGGCGTCGTCGAACTCGAAATCGGAGAGGAGATCGCGCTGGCGCAGGGCGATCTCCAGACTGCCGACCGTCTTGGTGCCGTCGACCGAGCGATAATGGACCGGGGTGGAGAGGATCTCACCGGGCGGGTTCTTGTCGCGGGAGCGTTCCGGCAGCCTGACATCGAGCCCGCCGGCGACCTCGTAGACGCGGACGGAAACCACCGAACGGTCCGCAAGGATCGTACTGGCGATTTGCCGGACGCTTTCTTCGTCGAAATCCCACAGCGGCTTGCCGAGGGCCAGCGAATTGGCCTTGAGCAGGACCTGGCCGTGATCGATGACGTCGCGATAGGCACGTTCGTTCGAAAGATAGAAGAAAAGCACGAAGAGTGGCGCGATCAACAGCAGGAGAGCGCTGGAAACGATCAGTATGAAGCGGCTCTCGACCGAATGCGTATTCATCTCAATGCCCAGGACCACCGCATCGACAGGCCGACGCCAGGGTTCACCTGCGGCCCCACCATTCTTCGGCCCGATCCCGGCTCGGCGGCAGGCGCCGAAGCGATCTGCCGCCAATCCCCGTCAGCAATGCGCGCGAGATCAAACCGGGGCCTATGGTTCACTGAAAACATTAGGCTTCGGTAAATAATGCGTCCCCGCCGATAGCCTGATCGCGCTGGAATATCCAGATTGCGCAAATGTCGGGCGCGCCGCCCTGGAATTGACCCCGCCCGGCTCGTCCTGGCGGGTTAGCGGCTGCCCTGGCTTTGCGCGAGGAGCCAGTCCCGCATCGATCGGATATGCTCGGCTTTGCGCGGGCTGCGCGGGCGGACGATGTAGAAGCCGAGCTCGTCGGTCACGGCAAAGTCGAGGGGACGGCAAAGGCGTCCGGCGGCGAGGTCGTCCGCGACGAGTGCCTCGGTGGCAAGCGCGATGCCCTGGCCGGCGATCGCCGCATCGATCGCCAGGGAGCTGTGCGAAAAGCGGAGCGACTTCAGGGTCCTGACGTCCGCTGCAACGCCGGCGCGCTCCAGGAACACCGGCCACATGCCGTGCGCGTCGTGCAGCAGCACGTGGCGTGTCAGGTCCTCCACGGTTCTGATGGGGGTCTCGGCGACGATAGCCGGGTTGCAGACCGCGATGAATCGCATCGGAAACAGCAGATCGCCGGTGAGCCCCGGTCCGAAGGGCGGTTTCGTCTGCCGCACGGCAAGATCGACCCCGTCGCTTTGGAAATTAGCCAGCCCGTTGGACGCAAGCACCTGCACCTCCGTCTCGGCGTTCGAATCGGAGAATTTGCCGAGGCGGGGGATCAGCCATTTCGCGGCAAAGGACGGAGTGACACTGATGGTCACGACGGTCTTTGCCGGTTTCAGCTCCTGGGTGGCGTCGGAGATCAGCGACAGGGCACGCTGCAGCGGTTTCAGATAGCGCCGACCCGCCTCGGTCAGTTCGAGACCCCGGGCGCGCCGGTCGAAAAGCCGGGTGTTCAGATATTCCTCCAGCCCTCGAACCTGCTGGGCGACGGCCCCTTGCGTGACGCCCAGTTCCTCCGACGCGATGCGGAAATTCAGATGCCGCGCCGAGCTCTCGAACATCCTGAGGGCGTTCAGAGGGGGAAATGTGTAGGGACCTTGTCCGCCAGCCATCCAGTAGTTTTCCTACAGGCACGAGAGTGTTTTTCTGCTTAGACCCGGACAGCGCGGCATGTCAAACTCGGCCGGAAATCAGACCTGAATTCCGAGAAAGGATGAGACCATGGCAAAGGAAAAAGTAGCGATCGTCACGGCCGGCGGCAGCGGTATGGGGGCGGCGGCGGCGCGCAGGCTGGCTGCGGATGGCTACAGGCTTGCGGTGCTCTCCTCTTCCGGCAAGGGCGAGGCGCTGGCCAAGGAACTGGGTGGCGTCGGCGTCACCGGCTCGAACCAGTCGAACGAGGACCTGAAGAGGCTCGTCGATCTCGCCGTTTCCAGCTGGGGGCGGATCGATGTGCTCGTCAACAGCGCCGGTCATGGACCGCGCGCCCCGATCATCGAGGTCAGCGACGACGATTGGCACAAGGGCCTCGACACCTATCTGATGAACGTCGTCCGCGCCGTGCGGCTGGTAACGCCGATCATGCAGGCCCAGGGCTCGGGGTCGATCATCAACATTTCGACCGCCTGGGCCTTCGAACCGTCGGAGATGTTCCCGACCTCGGCGGTGTTCCGCGCCGGGCTCGCCGCCTATACGAAGATCTATTCGGACAGCTATGCCAAGGACAACATCCGCATGAACAACGTGCTGCCGGGCTGGATCGACAGCCTGCCGGCGACCGAAACCCGCCGCGACAGCGTGCCGATGAAACGCTACGGAACGAGCGAGGAGATCGCCGCCACAGTCGCCTTCCTCGCCTCGGAGGGCGCCGGCTACATCACCGGCCAGAATATCCGGGTGGACGGCGGACTGACCCGCTCGGTGTGAGGCTGTCTCTTTACGACGGAACGGAGCCGGCGTGTAGGTCCTCGTCAGCATGCGAGCCCTACGCCCCGGCGGCGTTCAAACTCGGCCGTGCGGCAGGTCGTTTCGACGGGCCAAAACCGAGCCTTGGATGCCAATCGCCGTCTCCACAATGAATGGCTGAAATAAGTACGAACAGCGGAGCAACGGTTCGGGAACGAAAGGATGCGGCCTACTCCTTACGGGTTAAGGCATAGGTGGACAGGCAAAGAACCTCTCGGGAACAAAGCTTTCGCCTCGTGGTTGGCTCCCGGAAGGGACTAAGAGGTTGGAGAGCAGTCGATGAAAGGTATCCTTATCAAGAGTGCCCTTGTTCTGAGCCTGGGCGTCGCCTTCGGGCCGGCGCTGGCGCAGACGGAGCAACCGGCGCAGGGTCAAACGACCGCGTGTCCGGAGGGCACGGAATGTCCGCAAGGCGGCGCCGAGCAGGGCAAGCAACCCGACGCACAGGGCGGAGCAGCCCAGCAGGGTGGCGAAGCGACCGGCCAGGGTGAGCAGCAGGGCCAGTCCGGCGAACAGCAGCAACCGGATCAGCAGCAGCAAACCGAAACCGGCACCCAGCAGAAACAACAACAGCAAAGCCAGGAGAGCTCCGATCAGCAGAAGACTGATGGGGATACCTCGCAGTCCGGCACAAAGCAGCAACCTGCCCAGGGCGAGACCGAGCAGCAGACCGGTCAGGGTGAGCAGCAGCAAACCCAGGAGGACCAGGCCTCCGGCTCGACCAAAGTCGAGGTGACCACGGAGCAGAAGACCGAGATCACCCAGATCATCAAGGAAGAAAAGGTCGAACCGGTTGATGTCGATATCGATGTTTCCGTCGGCGTCGTCGTTCCCGAAACGGTCAAGGTCAAGCTGAAGCCTGTGCCGACGCGGATCGTCCAGGTCGTGCCCGCGTACGAAGGCTACCTGTTCTTCGTGCTGGCCGACGGCCGGATCGTCATCGTCGAGCCGTCGTCGCTGGAGATCGTCGTCATCCTGGCGTAGCGGTTTTCGCGTGAACCAGGCTCGCCTCGTCGCGCGGCGGGCCTCTCTTCACATAGAGGATTGGAGTGGGTGAATGAAACGCGGCTGGCAGGATCCCGACACGCGGCACGCGACGGGCGCGAAGCCGAGCGATCGCCGTCCGCTCCGCGAGGGCGGGTCGGACGAGGAGCATTGGCGTCGCCGCGGCGACGAGGGTGGAGAGTGCGCCTGGCGGGCGGAAGCGCTGCGACGTTCCGATCGTCGAGGCAACTATCATGGCCTGACGGATCGAGACCTGGCGCGTCGCATCGAGGATCTCGGTTCTTTCGATCCGTACGAGAATGTGCCGCCCTTCCGGGGGCGGTCCGGCCAGGAAGATTGGCCCGGCGGCGGGCAGGGGGCAGACGAGGTCGGCCGTTTCAGGGGGAAAGGTCCGCGCGGCTACAAACGACCCGACGCACGTATCGAGGAAGACGTCAACGAGCGACTGACCGAGGACCCTCGGCTCGACGCATCCGACATCGAGGTCTCGGTCAGCGGTGGCGAGGTCACCTTGGCAGGCTTTGTTTCGAGCAGACGGGATCGTCGGAGAGCCGAAGATTGTTCGGAAGGCGTATCGGGGGTGTCCTATGTGCAGAACAATCTGCGGGTGAGGACGGCCGGCATTTGAGCCGGGTGGGTTCCGCTCAGGCAGGGCCGAGCAGATAGGGCCGAGCCGGCTCAGAAGAGAAACGTGGCGAAGACCGAGCGCCGTTCGACGCGCCATCCACAGCGATCCCTATTTTCAGTTACACAGTTTTAAGTGGATCCTCGCGAATTGATACAACGACGAGTTAAGCGGCGAGGTTCTATTAACGACCCCGTCAAGCTCCATTTGCCGAGCTACTCCGAGAGGCGCTAAGCATCGCAAGCACTGATTGTAGAAACCGCTGCGACCTCCCGCAAAGAGGGCGTTGTCGCAGACCCTTGGCGCAACTCACATCATGGAGAGTGAAATGTCGAACGGGAATGGAACAATCAATTATCTGAACGCGGCGCAAGATGCGGCACAGCAGGCAGTCGCCGACCTGCAGCTGTTCGAAGCCAACAACAATGAGGCGCTTCGAAGCATGGCGATCGGAGCCGATTTCGCATCGGCGATTGGATCGATCGCCGGTGCTGCAGCAGGCTGGGCCACAGCCGGCGTTGGCCTGGCGGGGTTGCTCACAGGCGGTGGCAAAGGCGATTCGCTGGAAATCGAAGTCTCGAACTTCTCCTCGCAGCCGCTCGTGCTGTACAACTACAACCCCGCCAGAGGCAACGTATCGAAGATCGTGCAGCCGCTTTCCACCGGTGAAAGCGACACCTTTATCCTCGATTATCCGGACGACACTTTCGACACCTCGACCCAGATCGAACTGGATTTCCTGATCGGAACGATTCAGGCCTCGGTGACCTACAAGTATACGGATTCCGGTGACCCGGGGCGGTGGCAGGTCGTTGCCAGCATCGATGGCGACGGCGGCTACAAGTTTGATACGAAGTTGCAGCTGTTTGGTGCGACGTTCCGGGCAAACAGCAGCAGCAATCCGAGTTTCAGCTGGTACACATCGCCGATCGAATCGAGCTCCGGCCAGATGAGCCTCGCGTTCTACGATCTGGCCGCAGCGTGACGACTGCATGTGTCCTAAAATCGACCTCGGATTAAGGGCAAATAATGCAGCACCTCAAAGCGCTACAGCGTAACCGGCAAGGAGACCCCGTCTGGCGTAGGGGGTTGGCGGTCGGATATCGATAGCGCACGTTGTGAGCCGATGTGAGCTTCTATGTCTGCACCTAGTTCTGGAACTAGAACCTTCCACATGATCGAAGCTGTCGCTGAGCGCCTCGAGGGTGCGCCACGGCAGCTTCGCCGGCGGTGGTCGGATGAGTTCAAATCGCAGGTGGTGGCCGAGGCGCTGGAGCCGGGCGCGAGCGTGTCGGCGATCGCCCATCGGATAGGCATTCGTCCGTCGCAGCTGTTCGCCTGGCGTCGTGACGCTCTGGACCATGCCGCCTCGCAGCGTTCGGCTGGCGAAGTCGCCTCGGCGCGCCCGGCTGCCCCGGTGATAGAGGTTGTCATTGGCGACATTGTCGTGCGCGCCGGCGCAGATGTCGACGAGGCGCACTTGCAGCGGGTGATCCGGGCGGTGCGTTCGGCATGATCCCGTCCGGCGTGAAGGTGTTCCTGGCCAGTCATCCGGTCGACTTCCGCAAGGGCCCGGACAGCTTGCTGTCGCTGGTGCGGGATGCCGGCAGTGATCCGTTCAACGGCGCGCTATACGTCTTCCGGGCCAAACGGGCGGATAGAGTGAAGATCGTCTGGTGGGACGGCTCCGGGGTCTGCCTTTATGCCAAGCGGCTGGAAAAGTCGCAGTTCTGCTGGCCGCGGATCGGCCATAACCGGGTTCAGCTCAACCATGCCCAGCTTCTGGCGCTGGTCGATGGCATGGACTGGAAGCGGGTTCGAGCCGTGCCGGTCAAGCCGCCGGAGATTGTTGGGTAAAAGCCCTGCGGCGAAGTGAATCAGTAGCCTGAAAGGGCAGGAAAACCGGAGCAAAATGTGCTCTGGTCGAACCGATGACGCCGCCCGATCTTGACCTCCCAGACGACGTTGAAGCGCTGAAAGCCATGGTGTTTGCCATGGCCGAAAAGGCGGCACGGGCCGACGCGCTGGAGAGCGAGGTCGCAGATCTCAAGGCGCGCAACGCCGATGCCGATGAGCGTATCGAACGGTTGACGCAGATCCTGAAGGCCTTCGATCGGGCCCGCTTCGGCCGGCGATCGGAAAAGCTCGGCTCCCCCTCCACCGACGACGAGCAGCAGGCCTTTGTCTTCGAGGAAATCGAGACCGGCATCGCCGCGATCAGGGCACAGGTCAACAAGGGCCGCGAGCGCCCGGAAGGCAAGCGTCCACCGCGGCCACGCAAGGGCTTCGCACCCCACCTCGAGCGGGTCGAAGTGGTGATGGAGCCGGAGGAGCTGCCGGAGCATGCCGGCAAGCAGAAGGTGCTGATCGGCGAGGACGTGTCGGAGCGGCTGGATGTCGTGCCGGCGAAGTTCCGCGTCATCGTTACCCGCCGGCCGAAGTATGCCTTCAAAAACGAGGACGGCGTCGTCCAGGCACCGGCGCCGGCACACATCGTCGAAGGCGGCATTCCGACGGAAGCGCTTCTGGCCCAGATCGCCGTCTCCAAATATGCCGATGGCCTGCCGCTCTACCGGCAGGAGGCGATCTACGCCCGCGACAAGGTCGAGCTCGACCGCAAGCTGATGGCGCAATGGATGGGCAAGCTCGGGTTCGAGCTGGAGATCCTCGCCGACTACCTCTTCGATGAGATCAAGAAGGGCGAGCGGATCTTCGCCGACGAGACCACCTTGCCGACGCTCGCTCCCGGCTCCGGATCGACGAAGACAGCCTATCTATGGGCCTATGCCAGGGATGACCGACCATTTGGCGGCAGCGGTCCGCCGATGGTCGTCTACCGCTTTGAGGACAGTCGGGCCGGCGAGTGCGTCGCCCGGCATCTCAAGGGCTACCGCGGAATCCTGCAAGTCGACGGCTATGCCGCCTACAACAAGCTGGTCCGCTCCGATCGTGGCAATGACGGTGTCACATTGGCTGGCTGCTGGTCACACAGTCGGCGCAAGTTCTATGAGCTGCATGTCGCGGAAAGCTCGAAGGTCGCAACGGAGACGGTCGAGCGGATGGCGAAGCTCTGGCAGGTCGAGGAGACCGTGCGCGGGCAAAGCCCTGACGCCCGTGTCGCGGTGCGTCAGCAAACCTCCGCCGCGATCGTCACCGAGCTCTTCGCTCTCTGGCAGAAGACCCTGCCGCGGATCTCCGGCAAATCGAAGCTCGCCGAGGCGATCCGCTACGCCATCTCGCGTCGCGCCATCTTCGAGCGCTTCCTGGCCGACGGCCGCATCGAGCTCGACTCCAACATCGTCGAGCGAGCAATCAGGCCCCAGGCAATCACACGCAAGAACTCGCTCTTCGCCGGCAGCGACGGCGGCGGAAGGAGCTGGGCGACCATCGCGACACTCTTGCAGACCGCAAAAATGAACAACGTCGATCCGCTCGCCTGGCTCACTCAGACACTCGAGCGCATTGCCAACGGATGGCCGAGTTCAGAAATCGACGCGCTGATGCCGTGGAACTACGCCGACTGAATGGCCTCAGCTTGCCGCTTACGCTACAGCGGCCTTTGCGCCCCGATGGGGCGCGCGGCGCTGTAGTGCCTCCGACTGAATCGCAGCCATGCGTACAGCCGCCCGCCGAGATCGCTCGGCGGGCGGTTTGCGCTTGCGCGCCATGGTTGATGCCTGTTGAAGTTCCCTCTTGACCATCATGTTATCGATAACATAAGCTCCTCCTCAGCCAGCGGCTTTGGGAGGAGCGCATGGATCAACAAAAGCTCTTGGAGTTCCGCGCGATCACCAAGGAGTTCGGTGGCACCCGGGCCCTGTCGCAGGTTTCACTCGATCTCGAAGCCGGTGAAATCCTGGCACTTCTCGGTGAGAACGGCGCCGGCAAGTCGACCCTGATCAAGACGCTCGCCGGCATCTACCGGCCGGACGGCGGCGAGATCCGGTTCCGCGGCGAGCCCTATGTCAACCAGCCGCCGAAGCCGAACAAGCGCCAGCCGGTCGCCTTCATCCATCAGGATCTCGGCCTCATCGAATGGATGACGGTCGCCGAGAATGTCGGTCTGGCGCAGGGCTTCTCGATGCGGACCCGGCTGATCGACTGGCGGCGCACCGAGGAGCGGGCGCGCGAGGCCTTGCGTCTCGTCGGCTGCGATTTCGATCCCTCGACCCGCGTCCAGTCGCTGACGCGTACGGAGAAGTCGCTGGTGGCGATCGCCCGCGCCTTGGCCGTCGAGGCGGATGTGCTGGTGCTCGACGAGCCGACGGCAAGCCTGCCGGCGGACGAGGTGGAGCGGCTCTTCAACGCCATCCGGCCGCTGAAAGAGCGCGGCGTCGCGATGATCTACGTTTCGCATCGGCTCGACGAGATCTTCCGGATCGCCGACCGCGTTGCGGTGCTGCGCGACGGCCGCCTCGTCGGCCAGAAGCCGGTCGCCGAGACGAACCCGGACGAACTCATCGAAATGATTGTCGGGCGCAAGGCCGATCAGCTCTTCGTCAAGGCGGCGAGTACGCCGGGCGAAGCGGTCGTCAGCGTCAGGCAGCTCGCCTGCCAGGGCGTCGGGCCGGTTTCGTTCGATGTGCTCAAGGGCGAACTCATCGGCCTCGTCGGCCTGCGCGGCGCCGGCCAGGAATTGGTCGGCCGGGCCCTGTTCGGCTGCCAGCCGTTTTCGGGAGCGATCACGATCGGCGGCGAGTCCCCCGACCTCTCAAGTCCGGTGGCGGCGATGCGCTCCGGCGTCGGCCTGATCGCTCGCGACCGCACGGAGGAGTCGGTCGCCATGTCGCTGTCGCTGCGCGAGAACACGTTCCTCAATCCGCAGGCCTCGGGCCGTGGCCTGTTTTCGGTCCTCGCCCCCTCGAAGGAGGCGGCGCTCGCCGAGGCAATCGGCGACAGCGTCGGCTTAAGGCCGAACGACCAGAGCCTGCCGATCGAGGCGCTGTCCGGCGGCAACCAGCAGAAGGTCGTGGTCGGCCGCTGGCTGGCGACCGGCCGCAAGCTGCTCGTCGCCGAGGATCCGACCGCCGGCGTCGACGTCGGCGCCAAGGCCGACATCTACCGGCTGATCGCCCGGGCGCTCGAGGCGGGGCTCGCCGTCGTCGTCGTCTCGACCGATTTCGAGGAAATCGCCCATATCTGCCATCGCGCCCTGGTCTTTTCGCGCGGCCGCATCGTCCGCGAGCTAAAGGGCGAAGAACTGACGACCTCGGCGGTGATTGCCGCCGCCTCGGCCTCCGAAGCCGCCTGAGTTTCCGGGAGAAGAAAATGCAGTCGATCGAATCCACCGCGCTTGAACCAACCCGCGGCGAGCTTGCCGGCCTCAGCCTGCCGCAGAAGCTCATCCGTTTCCTGCCGGTCTACGGCCTCGTCGTCCTGACCCTGTTGCTGATCGTGCTGTTCTCGCTGCTCCTGCCGCAGACCTTCCCGACGGTCCTCAATGTCCGCTCGATCATCTCCGACAAGGCGATCATCGCCATCCTGTCACTGGCGGCCATGATCCCGATGGCCTCCGGACGCATCGACCTGACGGTCGGCTACGGCATCGTGCTGTGGCATATCCTGGCGATCAGCCTGCAGACGATGTTCGGCGTGCCCTGGCCGATCGCCGTGCTGATCGTCCTGCTGCTCGGCGCGCTCACCGGCTTCCTGAACGGCCTGCTCGTCGAGGTGGCGCGGATCGACTCCTTCATCGCCACGCTCGGCACCGGAACCATCCTCTATGCGCTGGCGCTCTGGCACACCGGCGGCCGGCAGGTGGTCGGCGTCCTTCCGGAAGGCTTCTATTCGTTGAACGGCACGATGCTGCTCGGCCTGCCGATCACCGGCTTCTATGTCCTCGTCCTGGCGCTGGCGCTGTGGCTGGTCCTCGAATATCTGCCGATCGGCCGCTATGTCTACGCGATCGGTGCCAACCCCAAGGCGGCGGCCCTGAACGGCATTCCGGTGCGCCGCTTCGTCATCGGCGCCTTCGTCTCGTCGGGGACGCTTGCCGCGCTTGCCGGCGTGCTGCTCGCCTCGAAGCTGCGGATCGGCCAGGCGAGCGTCGGTCTCGAATATCTGCTGCCCGCCCTCGTCGGCGCCTTCCTCGGCTCGACCACCATCAAGCCCGGCCGCGTCAATGTCTGGGGCACGATGATCGGCGTCATCATCCTGGCGGTCGGCATCTCCGGCATCCAGCAAATCGGCGGCTCGTTCTTCGTCGAACCGCTATTCAACGGCGTCACGCTGCTCGTCGCGATCGGCATCGCCGGCTACGCACAACGTAGGAGAGGGACGGTGACGCGCAAGCCGCCGGCTGCGGCCCCGGAGCCGGCTGGAACGAAGTGAATTCCAAAGATCTGCATCAGATAACGAACCCAAGGGAGGAAGGGTAAATGAAACGCAGGACTTTCATGACAGGCACGGTGGCGGCAATCGCGCTGATGGGCGCCAACGTCGCCTTTGCCGATCCGATGGCCGATGCCGAGGCGATCGTCACCAAATATGCCAACAAGGTGACCGCCTGGGATGGGCCGACGGCCGGTCCGAAGGCTGGAGAGGGCAAGACCATCGTCGTGCTCGCCGGTGACCTGAAGAACGGCGGCATCCTCGGCGTCACCACCGGCGTCGAAGAGGCGGCCGCGGCGATCGGCTGGGAGGTGAAGGTGATCGACGGCGCCGGCTCGATCGGCGGCCGCACGGCGGCTTTCGGCCAGGCGATGGCGCTGAAGCCGGCCGGCATCATCATCAACGGCTTCGACGCCGTCGAGCAGGCACCGGCGCTGGAACAGGCCAAGGCGGCCGGCATCCCGCTCGTCGCCTGGCATGCCGGGCCGGTGATCGGCCCGGACGACAAGACCGGGCTCTTCGCCAATGTCAGCACCGACGCGATGGAAGTGTCGAAGGCGGCGGCCAACTGGGCCTTCGTCGATGCCAAGGGCAAGCCGGGCGTGGTGATCTTCACCGACTCGACCTATGCGATCGCGATTGCCAAGGCCGACAAGATGAAGGCCGAGATCGAAGCACTCGGCGGCAAGGTGCTCGAATATGTCGACACGCCGATCGCCGAGACGTCGCAGCGCATGCCGCAGCTGACCACCTCGCTGCTGCAGAAATACGGCGACCAGTGGACCCATTCGCTGGCGATCAACGACCTCTATTTCGACTTCATGGGACCGTCGCTCGCCGCCGCCGGCAAGGGCGGCACCGATGCGCCGATCAACGTCGCGGCCGGCGACGGCTCGGAATCCGCCTATCAGCGCATCCGCGCCGGCCAGTTCCAGAAGGTGACGGTCGCCGAGCCGCTGAACCTGCAGGGCTGGCAGCTCGTCGACGAGCTGAACCGCGCCTTCGCCGGCGAAAAGTGGTCGGGTTACCTGTCGCCGCTGCATGTCGTGACGGCCGACAATGTCGAGTTCGACGGCGGCCCGAAGAACACCTTCGATCCCGATAACGGCTATCGCGATCAGTACAAGAAACTCTGGGGCAAGATGTAATCTCCCAGAACTGGGGCACCGCGAATGGTGCCCCTTTTTTACTTATCCGGCCGGGTCGTATTGCCCTGCACCAGCGCGAGCGGCGCCCGCCAGACGTCCGGCACGGACTCCTCCGCGATCATCTGCAACAACGCCTGCGCGGCTTTCTCGCCGATCTCCGTTCGCGGCAGGTCGATCGTGGTGAGCCGCGTTCTGACCGCATTGGCGAGCGACGTGCCGTTGAAACCGACCACGGAGATCCGTTCGGGCACGGGAAAACCGGCATCGTGCAGGTAGGAGAGACCGCCGAGCGCCATCGCGTCGTTGAGAAAGTGGATGGCCTCGATGCCGGGATGCGTCCGCACCAGTTGCTCGGTCAGAAAGCGTCCGGTGACGGCTTGGCGTGGCCTGTCTTCGGCGGTTACGCTGAGAAGGTCGATACCCGCCGCGGCGAGCGACGACTTCAGCGCCAGATGGCGCCGGCGGGCGCAAAGATCCTTGTCGAGCTCGGCACCCACATAGGCGATCCGCCGCCGCCCGCGCTCGAGGAAATGCCTCGCAACCAGGTGCCCCGCTTCCTCATGCGAGGGGCCGGCGCTGAAATCCAGGGCGCGCCTGTCGCAATCCCAAAGCTGGATCGCCGGGCAGGTTCGCCGCGCCAGCAGACTTTCCGCATCCGCGCTTCGCGCCATGCCGCCGTTCAACAGGATGCCGGCCGGCCGGAATGACAGCATGGCGCGGATGAGCTCCGTTTCGGTCTCCGGATCGAAGCCCGATTCCCCGATGAAGGTCTGAAATCCCCGCGGCCGAAGCGTCGCGTTGATGCCGCTCAACACCTCGGAAAACACGATGTCGCTGATCGACGGGATGATCACCGCCACCATCCGGCTTTTGCGTGAGCTCAGCGACCCGGCAAGATTGTTCGGCAGATAGCCGAGCTCGTCGGCGGCCTGCTTCACTCGCTGGCGCGTTTCCGCCGAAATGTTTCCGGCGCCGCGCAGCACTTTTGAGACGGTCATGCGGCTGACGCCGGCCCTGTCGGCCACCTCCTGGAGGGTGATCACCTTTCCACGCGAACTCACCGGCGTCTCCTTTTCATCAAAATGCCGCTCGACCGATTGACGCGTCGATTTGTTATCGATAACATCTCCTAAGTTAACGATAACCTTCGGCCTCTTTCAAGAGAAATAGCCGGTGAATGAAAAGGAAATCGACTTGCATGCTGGCGCTTGGCGGCTGCCGCGGGAAGGCGCCGGCATGCCCGGCAGGGAAGGCGGTGCCTTTCTAAGCCCGCGAGGAGTGGCCTGAAGTCCGGAAATCACGATCTACCAAGTGGAGGAGAAACTATGACGATTTCGAAATTCATGCGCACCATGGTGGCCGCCGTTGGAATTGCGGCGGCGGGTCTCGCTTCGGCCGTCGAGGCGCAGGCCGCAACGCTCAACGACATCATTTCGCGCGGCACGGTGCGCATCGGCGTGCTGACCGGCGCGCCGCCGATGGGCATGGTCGACGAGCAGGGCAACCCGACCGGCTACGACGTCGACGTGGCGAACCTGATCGCCGGCTATCTGTCGCTGCCGGGCGAGCTCGTGCCGCTGACGCCGCCGGCCCGCATTCCGGCGCTGCAGACCGGCAAGGTCGATTTTCTCGTCGCCACCCTGGCGCCGACCGGGGAGCGCGCCAAGACGGTGATGTTCACGCAGCCCTACAGCGCCTTCAACATGGACATCATCTCCGGTCCGGACCAGAAATTCGCCAAGCTCGCCGATCTCGAAGGCAAGCGTGTCGCCGTCAACCGCGGCTCGTCGCAGGAGACGGCGCTGCGCAAGGCGGCGGTTCCCGGTCTGGAAATCGTCGTCTACGAGGACGATTCCACCAGCGCCCAGGCGCTGATCGCCGGCCAGGTCGATGCGGTCGCGCTGCCCTCGACGGTCGGCGAGGCGATTATCAAGCAGCGGCCGGATGCCGGCCTGCAGGTCGGCTTCACCTTCTTCCAGCAGGGCAATTCGATGGCGACGCGGATGGAGGACTTCGAGATCCGCCAGTGGCTCAACACCGCCATCTACCTCATGAAAATTTCCGGCGATCTCGACAAGATCGCGACGAAGTGGACCGGCCGGCCGATGCCGACGCTTCCGACGTTCTGATTGCGTTGAACAGGGGCACGTCGGCAAAGCCCGGCGTGCCCGCGCAACCTCGACGGAGTTCCCATGTCCTACACGTTTCAATTCGGCGTGCTGGCCCAGTATCAGGATCAGATCCTGAGCGGCATCTGGCTGACGATCAGGATTTCGCTGTTGTCGATCATCCTCGGCTGCGCCGCCGGCATCCTGCTTGCCTCGGTCCGCTCCGTCTGGGGCGGCGCGGTCCGCTTTCTCGTCGACGCCTATGTCGAGATCATCCGCAACACGCCCTTCCTGGTTCAGCTGTTCATCGTCTATTTCGGTCTGCCGGGTCTCGGCCTTCGCGTCGGCGCCGATACGGCTGCGCTGATCGGCATGACGATCAATCTGGCCGCCTATTCGACGGAGATCATCCGCGCCGGCATCGAGGCGATCCACAAGTCGCAGATCGAGGCCGGCGAGGCGCTCGGCTTCACCCGCTTCCAGATCTATCGCCATGTCATCATCGTGCCGGCGATCGCCAAGGTCTATCCGGCGCTCTGCAGCCAGTTCGTGCTGATGATGCTCGCCTCCAGCATCTGCTCGGCGATCTCGACCCAGGAACTTGCCGCCTCGGCCGCCTTCATCGAATCGCAGACCTACCGGTCCTTCGAGATCTATATCGCCGTCACGCTGATCTATCTCGTCCTGGCGCTGGCGCTGCGGGCGGTGCTCGCCGTCGTCGGCATGTGGCTATTCGGCCGCCGGGTTGCGCGCCGGACCATGACGGCGCTTCCGGAGGTTCAGGCATGACGCTCAAGACCTTCGGCCTCGACCAGTTCGGCTTTCTGCTTTTTTCGCTGCAATGGACGATCCTCCTGACGGTGATCGCGCTGATCGGCGGCGGCCTGCTCGGCTTTGCCGTCGCGCTCGCCCGCACCTCGCAACTGAAGCCGGTCCGGATTGCCGCCGCCAGCTATATCCAGATCATCCAGGGCATCCCGGTGCTGATGATCCTGTTCCTCTCCTATTACGGCCTCAGCCTCGCCGGCTTCGAACTGCCGCCGCTCATTGCCGCCGGCGCCTCGATGACGATCTACGCGTCCGGTTATCTCGCGGAGATCTGGCGGGGCTGCATCCAGGCCGTGCCGAAGCAGCAGTGGGAAGCGTCGGAATCGCTCGCCATGACCCGGCTGCAGCAATATCGCTACGTGATCCTGCCGCAGGCAATGCGCATCTGCCTGCCGCCGACCGTCGGTTTTGCCGTCCAGGTGGTGAAGAACACCTCGATCACCTCGATCATCGGCTTTGTCGAGCTCGCCCGGGCCGGGCAGCTCATCAACAACGCGACTTTTCAGCCGTTCCGCGTCTTCCTGGCGGTGGCCGCCCTCTATTTCGTCGTCTGTTACCCATTGTCCCAGCTGTCGCGCTTGCTGGAAAGGAGGCTTCATGCCGGAAGTAGTCGTTGAAAACGTCCACAAGAGCTTTGGCGCTCTCGAAGTCCTCAAGGGCGTGTCGCTTTCGGTCGGACGCGGCGAGGTCTTTGCACTGATCGGCCGGTCGGGCTCGGGCAAGAGCACGCTGCTGCGCTGCATGAACGGGCTCGAAAAGATCAATTCCGGCAAGATCGAGATCGCCGGCCACGCCCTGGGGGAAGATGCCAAGGCGCTTCGCAAGCTGCGCACCGACGTCGGCATCGTCTTCCAGAGCTACAATCTCTTTCCGCACCTGACGGTCGGCGAGAACATCATGCTGGCGCCGCGGATCGTCAAGGACGTGGCGAAGACCAAGGCCCGGGAGGTTGCCCGCGAAGTGCTGCAGCTCGTCGGACTGTCGGAAAAGTTCGACTCCTATCCGGACCAGCTTTCCGGCGGCCAGCAGCAGCGCGTCGCGATCGCCCGGTCGCTGGCGATGCGGCCGAAGGTCATGCTGTTCGATGAGGTGACCTCGGCGCTCGACCCGGAACTGACCGAGGAAGTGCTGACGGTGATGGAGAACCTCGCCCGCGACGGCATGACGATGATCCTGGTGACGCACGAAATGGGCTTTGCCCGCCGCGTCGCCACCCAGACGATCTTCATGCACAAGGGCAAGATCTGGGAGCAGGGGCCGTCCGCGGCGCTCTTCGCCAATCCTGAGACGCCGGAACTGCGCCAGTTCGTCAAATCCGACGTCAAGTGACGGTTTTGCCGCACTAGCAGGCTCGAATGCCATTGCCGTGCGTTATATGTAACGCTATATTGGCGTTACCAGTAACGCAAGGCCCGCCTGATGAGCAGTGCAATCCGCCAAAAGCGCTATCGCGAAAAGATGCGCGCCGCCGGCTTCAAGCCGGTAACGATCTGGGTGCCGGACACCAGCAATCCGGCGTTCGCCAAGGAGGCCGCACGCCAGGCTGAAATCCTGAATGCAAAGCCGCGAACCGACAACGATGATTTTTGGGATGCCGTCGCCGAAGATGCGTTCAGGGATATTGAGGAATGAGGCGCGGCGATATCGTGACCGTCGCGCTTCAGGGCGACAATGGCAAACCGCGTCCTGCGGTGATCGTGCAAGCCGATGCCTTCGACAGGATCGAGCGCCTTTTCATCATTCCCCTGACCAGCGATATTGCCGAGACGCCCTATTATCGAGTCAACATCGAGCCGGGCGAAAATTCCGGCTTGCGCGCAAGATCACAGGTCATGCTCGACCGCATGACGAACACTCCACGAAGCAAGATTGGCAGCGTCATCGGTCATATTGATCGCGAAACGATGCAGGAAATCGACCGCCTTCTGGCGATCCTTCTTGGCATTGCATAAAATCACGGCCTTTGCATTCAAGTCCGCCAGAGCCTACCGGCTGGTCTGCCGCAAAATCAGGTCGGGCCGGATCGTCACCCGGCCCGGCTGGTCGAGCTTGCCATCGAGCACGTCGAGGATCAGTTCCGCCGTCTTCGCGCCGATCTCGCTGGCAAAGGCGTTGATCGTCGTCAGGCTTGGCACCGAGATCGCGCCGATCTCGTAATCACCGAAGCCGCCGATGGCGATCCTGTCGGGCACGGCGATGCCGCGCCGCTGGCATTCGGTCAGCGCCCCGAAGGCGGAAAGGTCGGAGACGCAGATCACCGCTTCCGTATCGGGAAAGCGCTCGAGCAACTGCCCCATGGCGTTCGCCCCCTCGCGCATCGAGATCGGCGGCGGCCCGGCGGCGATCAGGCGCGGCGCATCGATTCCGTGATCCTTGAGGGCGGCGATGAAGCCTGCCCGGCGATCGGTACCGCGCGTATCGCGGTCGGCGTCGCCGCCGATGAAGGCGATCTTGCGGTAGCCGACGCTGACGAAGTGATCCACCATCTCGCGCACCGCGAGCGCGTTCGAGAAGCCGACGACATGGCCGATCGGCTCCTCGGGCAGGTCCCAGGTTTCGATGACCGGGATGCCGGCATTCGACAAGAGCTTTCGGGCCCGCGGCGTGTGCTTGCCGCCCGTCACGACGATCGCTTCGGGCTTGCGCCGCAGAAGCTGCTCGATCAGCCGCTCCTCTTCCGCGACATCGTAATTCGTGTAACCGAGCAGGATCTGCAGGCCGCGTTCCGAGACGCGGTCGGAAAGCGCCCGCACCGTATCGGCGAAGTTGGCGTTGTTGATCGACGGTATGGTCACCGCGATGAAGTCGGTGCGCTGCGAGCGGAGATTGGAAGCGGTGCTGTCGAAGACGTAGCCGAGCTCCTCGGCAGCGCTGAGCACCGCCTCGCGGGTCTCCTGGCTGACCGAGCTGTCACGCTTGAAGGCGCGCGAAACGGTCATCGGCGAAACGCCGGTTCGCCGCGCCACGTCGGCCATGGTCGGGGGCTTGCGATAATTGTGCATCGGCATCCATGTTATCGTTACCAATCCAAGTACACCCGGATTGTCGACGGAATGCAAGCCTCTCCTGGACGGGTGGGCAATTCTCCCCTGGATCGGGAGCGGCACCTGGCGCGGTGCCGCTCGAACTGTCGTTCAAAGGCGGTATTCGTTCGCCTGGGTGACGTGATGGTGGATGCGGCCTTCGAAGAAGCGCGCCAGCACCGCTTCGGTTGCCGCTTTCGCCGCGGCCCGGGCCGGGCTTGCCAGCGCCTTCTTGACCGTGTCTAGATCGGGATAGTTGATCGCCAGGATCATCGGGATCTCCGGCGCGCCCTCGTCGCGGGCATCGGCGAAGGTGACGCGCACGTCGAGCGCACCGGGAAAGGCCTTCCATTTCGGCAGGATGTTTTCGAGGACCGCAGCCCTGAACGCCTCGGTCTCGCCCTCCTTCACCTTTCCCTCGAACAGCGCGTAGCGGGTGATCATTCGGCAATCTCCTTGTTGGGTCCCCTGAAATATTCCATCAGCGCCGCCTGGTCCTCGCCGCCGAGGCCGGCGGCCGTCAGCATCCGGTGCACTTCGGCACAGGTCGCGGTCAGCGGCATCGCCGTGTTGGTGCGGCGGGCGAGGTCCTGCGCGCCGTTCAGATCCTTGACCATGTTGTCGATCCGGCCGGTGCGCCGATAATCCCTGGCGACGAAGCGCGGCATGTATTCCTGCAGGATGGCGCTGTCGGCCCGCCCGCCCTTCAAGGCCAGCGGGACCTTCGCCGCGTCGACCCCGGCGTCGAGCGCCAGCTGCGTCGCCTCGGCGACGGCCAGGAAATTCAGCCCGCAGAGAACCTGGTTGATCAGCTTGGTCGTCTGCCCGGCGCCGGCGGGACCCATATGCGTGTAATTCGAGGCGACGTGCTTCAGCACCTCATAGGCGTCCGCCACATCCTCCGCCTTGCCGCCGGCCATCAGCGTCAATTGCCCGACGAGCGCCTTCGGGGCGCCGCCTGAAAGCGGGCTGTCGACCCAGCGCAGGCCGGTTTCCTCGGCTTCCCGCGCCAGCGCCTTGGTGGCCTCCGGATCGATCGACGACATGTCGATGATGAGGGTTCCGGGTTTGGCGCCCTTGGCAACGCCGGTCTCGCCGAAGACGGCGATATGCACGATCCTTGCCGAATTGAGGCTGAGGATGACGGTATCGGATGCCGCCGCCGCTTCCGCTGCACTCGCCGCCGCCTTTGCTCCCTTGTCGACCAGCTCCTGCACCTTGGCCCGGTCGAGGTCGAAGACCGTCAGCTGATTGCCGGTTTCGACGAGCCTCGTGCCGATGGCGCCCCCCATGGCGCCGGCACCGATCAGTGCAACCCTGTTCGTCATTTACGCAGTCCTCCCAGTTGGACAGCGATCGCCTCGACGACCGCCTCGAGCGGCTGGTCGATGTCGACGCTGATGGCATTTTCGTCCGGTCCCGGCGGCTCGAGCGCCGCGAACTGGCTGTCAAGCAGCGCCGGCGGCATGAAATGCCCCTGCCGCTCCTTCATGCGCTTCTCGATGACGTCCCTTGTGCCTGCCAGATGGATGAAAGTGACAGGCTCGCCTGCCGTGCGGGCAATATGCGTGCGGTAGGCGCGCTTCAGCGCCGAGCAGCCGATGATCGTCGGTCCGGTGCCGGCTGCAAGCGCCTCGCCGACGCGGGTCAGCCAGGGCCATCGGTCGGCGTCGTCAAGCGGGGTACCCTTGCTCATCTTGGCGATATTTTCCGCCGGGTGCAGGTCGTCGCCGTCGAAATAGACGGCGCCGATACGCGTGGCCAGCGCCGCGCCGACCGAGGACTTGCCGCAGCCGGCAACGCCCATCAGCACCATGCGCCGGGGGAAATCAGAGGGATGCGGTGATGCCGCCGTCGACATAGAGCACGTGTCCGTTCACGAAAGAGGAAGCGTCCGAGGCGAGGAAGACACAGGCGCCGACCAGTTCTTCAACCTTGCCCCAGCGGCCGGCCGGGGTGCGTCTTTCGAGCCAGGCCGAGAAATCCGGATCGGCGACCAGGGCAGCGTTGAGCGGCGTATCGAAATAGCCCGGCGCGATGGCGTTGCACTGCAACCCGTATTTCGCCCAGTCGGTCGCCATCCCCTTGGTGAGATTGCCGACCGCGCCCTTGGTGGCGGTGTAGGGAGCGATGCTCGGACGGGCCAGCGCCGTCTGGACGCTGGCGATGTTGATGATCTTGCCGGCGCCGCGCTTGATCATGTGCCGCGCCACCGCCTGGCCGACGTTGAAGACCGTCGATATGTTGGTCCTGAGCAGCTTTTCGAAGGCATCGGCGGGAAACTCCTCGAGCGGCGAGCGGTGCTGCATGCCGGCATTGTTGACGAGAATGTCGATAGGCCCGACGTCGGCCTCGAAGCCATCGACGGCGCTGCGCGCCGCCTCATGGTCGGTCGCGTCGAAGGCGAGCTTTTTCGCGCCGGGGATGCGTCCCGCGGCCTCGGCGAGCTTTGTCTCATCCCGCCCGTTGAGGACGACTTCCGCCCCGGCATCGGCGAGGCCGCGGGCGAGCGCAAAGCCGATGCCCTGCGACGAGCCGGTGACGAGCGCCTGCCGGCCTTTCAGATCGAATAGTTCGAGGGCCAATTTTTCCTCCCGCATTTCATCTCGACAACTAGGGTTGATCTGTTTATGTTATCGATAACATTCAATGTCAAGGGACGGAGTTTCTGAATTGACCAAGCCCCATATTCTCCAGGTCGGCCCCTATCCTGAGTGGGACGAGGTGCCGCTGAACGAAGCCTTTACCGTGCATCGCTACTTCGATGCCGCCGACAAGGCGCGGTTCCTCGCCGAGGTCGGCCCGAGCGTCAAAGGGATCGCCACGCGCGGTGAGCTCGGCGCAACCCGCGCGATGATCGAGGCCTGCTCGGGGCTCGAAGTCATCTCCGTCTATGGCGTCGGCTTCGATGCCGTCGACCTTGCCGCCTGCCGCGAACGCGGCATCCGCGTCACCAACACGCCGGACGTTTTGACCAACGACGTCGCCGATCTCGGCGTGGCGATGATGCTCTGCCTGTCGCGCGGCATGATCGGTGCGGAAAGCTGGGTGAAGGACGGCAGCTGGGCGGCCAAGGGCCTCTATCCGCTGAAGCGGCGTGTCTGGGGCCGGCGCGCCGGCGTGCTCGGCCTCGGCCGGATCGGCTACGAGGTCGCCAAGCGCCTCAAGGGCTTCGACCTGGAGATCGCCTATTCCGATGTGGAAGCGAAGCCTTATGCATCCGAATGGGAATATATCGCCGATCCGGTGGCGCTTGCCGAACGGTCGGACTTCCTCTTCGTCACGCTCGCCGCTTCCGTCGCGACGCGCCACATCGTCGGCCGCGAGGT
The DNA here is from genome assembly GCF_000018545.1 of Sinorhizobium fredii NGR234. Taxonomy (NCBI): domain Bacteria; kingdom Pseudomonadati; phylum Pseudomonadota; class Alphaproteobacteria; order Hyphomicrobiales; family Rhizobiaceae; genus Ensifer; species Ensifer fredii. The sequence goes on along the minus strand of NC_012586.1, from coordinate 2,291,131 downwards.
GATCGCCGCACTCGGAGCCGAGGGCATGCTGATCAACATATCCCGCGCCTCCAACATCGACGAAGAGGCGCTGCTCGAGGCGCTGGAAAACAGGACGCTCGGCTCTGCGGCGCTCGACGTCTTCGAGGGCGAGCCGGCGTTGAACCCGCGCTTTCTTGCCCTCGACAACGTGCTGCTCCAGCCGCACCATGCCTCGGGCACGATCGAGACGCGCAAGGCCATGGGCCAGCTGGTGCGCGACAATCTCGCCGCGCATTTTGCCGGCAAGCCGCTGCCGACGCCCGTATTGTAAGGAGCCAGTGATGAAAGCCATCGTCGTTCATGGCGCAAAGGATCTGCGCATCGAGGAGCGGTCAGTCGAGGCACCGGGCGCCGGCGAAGTCCGGCTTCGCCTCGCCGTTGGCGGCGTCTGCGGCAGCGACCTGCACTATTACAATCACGGCGGCTTCGGCACGGTGCGGCTGCGCGAGCCGATGATCCTCGGCCACGAGGTCTCGGCCTATGTGGAGGCGCTCGGAGCCGGCGTCGAGGGGCTGAACGTCGGCCAACTCGTCGCCGTGTCGCCGTCGCGGCCATGCCGGTCCTGCCGCTATTGCCAGGAAGGGCTGCACAACCAGTGCCTCAACATGCGCTTCTACGGCAGCGCCATGCCCTTTCCGCATATCCAGGGCGCCTTCCGCGAGGTGCTTATCGCCGATGCCATCCAATGCGTGCCGGCCGATGGCCTGACGCCCGGCGAAGCGGCGCTCGGCGAACCGCTGGCGGTGACGCTGCATGCGACGTGCCGGGCGGGCGAAATGCTCGGCAAGCGGGTTCTCGTCACCGGCTGCGGGCCGATCGGAGTGCTCTCGATTCTCGCGGCGCGCCGTGCCGGCGCGGCCGAGATCGTCGCGACCGATCTTTCCGACTTCACCCTGGCGCTCGCCAGAAAGGTCGGCGCGGATCGTGTCATCAACATGAAGAACGAGCCGGATGCGCTCACACCCTATGGCGCCGACAAGGGCAGCTTCGACGTTCTCTACGAATGCTCCGGTGCCGCGCCGGCGCTTGCCGCCGGCATCGCCGCGCTGCGCCCGCGCGGGGTCATCATCCAGCTCGGGCTCGGCGGCGACATGAGCCTGCCGATGATGGCGATCACCGCCAAGGAACTCGAACTGCGCGGCTCCTTCCGCTTCCACGAAGAGTTCGCGACGGGCGTCGGGCTGATGCAGAAGGGGCTGATCGACGTCAAGCCGCTGATCACGCACACGGTGCCGCTCACCGAAGCGGTTACCGCCTTCGAGCTGGCAAGCGACCGCAGCCAGGCGATGAAAGCGCAGATCGCCTTTTCCTGACGCGCAGACAGTTGCCGTCGCCGCGACAGCAGGGCAATCTGCGGCCAATCGAGCGGCGCCACGGCGCCGCTCGTCGACAGATGAATTGGGAGGGAAAACAGGGATGTCGTTCTTCGAGGCGGTCGACGCCGGCTTCAAGTCTTTCGTCATGGGCAATGCGCCGCTCAAGCAGATCGCGACCGGCTTCGACTGGGTCGAGGGTCCGGTCTGGTTCGGCGATGCCGGCTGCCTGCTCTTCTCCGATATTCCCAACAACCGCATCCTGCGCTGGCTGCCCGGCGTCGGCATCTCGACGTTCCGAAGCCCGTCGAACTATGCCAACGGCCACACGCGCGACGGCGAGGGACGGCTGGTGAGCTGCGAGCACGGCGCGCGGCGCGTGACGCGGACCGAGCTCGACGGCTCGATCACGGTCATTGCCGACGGCTACCAGGGCAAGCGGTTGAATTCGCCCAACGACGTGGTGGTCACGTCCGACGGTTCGATCTGGTTCACCGATCCGCATTACGGCATCATGACCGACTACGAGGGTTTCCGGGCCGAGCAGGAACTGCCCTGCCAGGTCTACCGGGTCCGCCCCTCCGGTTCGATCGAGGCGGTTTTGACGGATTTCAACTGCCCGAACGGCCTTGCCTTCAGCCCGGACGAAAGCCGGCTCTACGTCGCCGACACCGGGCGGATGTTCTCCTCTGACCCGCAGCATATCCGCGCCTTCGACGTCGGCACCGACGGCGCGCTTTCCGGCGGCGAGGTGTTCCACACGATTGTTCCGGGTGCGGCCGACGGCATTCGCGTCGACAGCGACGGCAATCTCTGGTCGTCGGCCGGCGACGGCGTGCATTGCATCGCCCCGGATGGGCACCTGATGGGCAAGATCCTGGTGCCGGAGCGGGTCTCGAATATCTGCTTCGGCGGCCGCGCCAAGCACCAGCTCTTCATAACGGCGACGACCAGCGTCTATACGATCACGCTCAACCGCAAGGGCGTGCAGCATCCCTGAAGGATGCTGCTGAGACCGTCAGGTCGCGCTTCTCGACGCCCAGTTGTGCCATTCCGCCTCGCTGCCGTGGAAGACATTGAGGTCGATGCGGCCGTCGACGCCGTGCGACAGGCCGGAGCCGGAATATTGCCAGAACAGCCATTTGCGGCCCGGATAGACCTTCGACGGATGGGCGGCGACCGCGCGCAGCCAGAAGGGATGATTGGGGAAGGCGCCTTGCAGATTGTCGCGGTAGAAGTCCGGTGCGGTGTAGATGATCGGCCGCTGGCCGTAGTGCCGCTCCAGCTTGTCCATGAAGACCTGCATCTTCTCCCGCACCCGCGCCGCCGACAGGCGTCGCTTGCAGCTCGACTCGCCGTTGTATTCGACGTCGATGACCGGCGGCAGGGCGTTGGCCTCGCGCGGCACATTGCGGATGAACCAGTCGGCCTGCTCGCCGGCCGTCCGGCACCAGTAGAAGAAGTGGTAGGCGCCGCGCTTCAGGCCGGCCTGCTCGGCCCGGCGCCAGTTCTTCTTGAACATCGGGTCGAGATGGTCGCCGCCGTCGGTCGCCTTGATATAGGCGAAGTTCGCCCCCTGCGTGCGGAGTTTCTCCCAGTCGATATTGCCCTGCCAGCGTGAAACGTCGACGCCGTGCACGGCGAGCTTGCGCGGTGATCGCTTGCCGAAATTGATCGGCTTGGCGTCGCGGAAGCGGTGGCTGTAGACGCGCGAACGGCTCCTTGGCGCCTCGTCGATCGCCGGATTGTCCGGGACGACCATGGCGACCGGACGATCCATTGGAACGGGCATGCCGGCATCGCTTTCCATGGACGTGAAGGCCTGCGGCTGCGGCACCTGGCCGGCCCAGGCGAGTTCCTCCGGCGGCTCGCCGGGCGCTTCGGCCATCTCGACGTCGCCGGACGGAACCGGGCCGGGCACCGAAACCACCGGGGCGGCGGGCATCGCCACCGAACTCGTCACTTCGCGCGACGGCCGCGCCGAAAGAACCGTTTCCGGGCCGGAACTGGAGAAACAGCCTGAAAGAGCAAGGCAGGTGAGGAGGATTGCTGGCGCAGCCGACAAACGCATTGGGAACCCGTACGCAAGACATTGTCGACGGCGGGGGCATGGTGCCGTCGCGACTGATCGGAAGTGCTAACGGGAAATTACCAACAAAGATTGAATGCGAAATTAACGGAGGCGGTCCAAGTTGCGACTCTAGTGGTGAAAACCCGAAACTTGGTACCCGACACTGGCTCCCGCCTTAGGGTGGGCAACAGCCATTCGGCGGGGTTCCGCCGAATGGCTTGATAGCGCCAGGAGCGGACATTGCAGGCGTTGCGAAATTGCCCATTTCTGCGACGTTGCAATAGTCAGGAAAGCAAGTGTCGCTTTAACCGGGAATTTTGCGACAATTCGGGAGCACAGTATCAGCCTACATGCGCTGGTTTCATTTCAGCGACAACGCCGCCCTTGCGTTAGGGGTTGAAGCCGAAAGGCGGAAACGCGCCACGGGCGTGGTTCCGGCGCAGCCGAAAGCCTGGCCCGAAGGGCAACGCCACATAACTGTGACGATCAACACGATGCGTCATGGATTCGGGGGTGAGGCTTTTTCCAGCCGTTCAACTGCGACTTGATCGGACGCGGCCTTGCGAAGCGCGGTCCAATCATCAGGCGGGTTGCCATCCTCCAGCATCCCTTTGAAAACCTTATAGGCGTCGGTCTTTGCGCCATAAGTCCGCAAAGTCGTTTCATCGTCCACCCAGGCGAAGATGATGATTTTCGCGGTAGAATCATAGCGGAAGAACAGACGGAAGCGACCATTACCGAACTTTGCCCGGAACCAGTGCTTATGCGCCTCGCCGAGCGTCGAGCCTTGCCGATAGACGGTTGCGGTCGGATCGACGGGGATTTTTTGGAACACCAGCTTGTTCAAAGCGGCCAAGAGCTTCGTGCTCGCGTTCCTCTGGTATTCGTCGGGCTTCTTTACCTTCAACGCCTCAACGGCGTCGGTCAGCTTTTCCGACTGAGCGAGAAAGAGGGGATGCGCCAGAATAGTCCAGCCATTGATCGTCAGCATGGCTAGAGCGCGACATCCCCGTCAATCTCGGCATCGAGGTCAACGTCCATGTTTCCGACAAGCGCGGCCACGCGATCGCGCAGGCTGGCAGGTAGCGCGGTGACGGATGCGCCGGGGTGTTTGCTCATGTCCTGCGCCAGAAATTCGAGGAAGCGATCCACGACCGGATCGCTTGCCTCTTCCGTTGCCTTCTCGACATAGACGCGGTGCTGATCGTCCACGAAGAAGGCGATGCGTCCGCCGTAGTCCACGCCCAAAGCCTGCCGGACGCTCTTGGGAACGGTCGTCTGGCCCTTCGCGGTGATCGTGCTTTCTTCTTTCAGCAGCGCGCCCATGATCGGCTCCAAATTTGATCCTTGGCAGATGTAAGGAAATTTCCTTACCTTGTCAAGCAAAACTATCCCTGCCGCCTATCTGGCGGGCTGGCCGACGCCAGCCGCCAGCCTCGCCCAAGCCGCAACCCCGACGAAGTCGCTGCCCCCAGATTTCCGACGGCACGGCGTCTTTGGTGATGCCGTGGAACAGCGCAAAGCCCACCACAGCGGCGGGCGCGGCGAAGATCAGCGCCACGATCAGGCGGATGATGGGGGTGCGGATCGTATCGAACAGCACCGCCAGGACGCCGAAGGCCACACCAGCGGCGAACAGGCCGACCAGCCCCCGCGCCGATCAGGCCCGATCCGGTCTGATAGGCAAATTGCGCCGCGGTCAGGCCGAGCTTGAAAGGCAGTGCATAGATGGCGAGCGTATAGGCGAGGACGCAGAGAAGCCCGACCAGCGCAACGCTCATGAACATTACCGCGTCCATTATCCTTCACCTTATACTTGCGACACCGCGTGACCATCGCCCTTCTCTCCGGTTCTATCAGCCCATGGCTCAAAGGCTCCGAACGACAGCTCGTCCTCAACCGTAGTGCAGGTGTTGTTTTCGTCGGCTTGACCGCGAAGCTGGCGACCGCCCATGCATGAAACTAGAAGATGTCGGCAAGCGGTTCGGCGCGTATATGCGTGGGAGACCACTGTCGGTATCGGCTTAGGGCCGATCTTTGCCGTTCTCCGCCGTGTTCGCTGACGAGCTGTCAAAGCTGGGGAGCCAAGCTGGCCGGGCTCAGATGCTGCTCGTCGGTAGGTGATCAAGGCAAAATGAGTCGCTAGATCGATACAGAAAGAGCCCGCGGCGGGGGACCGTTTTGGCGGGCTCGAGTTTGAGACCATCTGTTCTTCGCTGCCCGTGCCAGAATGGCTGAAGTTGTCCAGTAAGTCCTTCTGTGTAGAACTTCCACGCGTAGCCATCAGGAATTCAATCTTTGCAAGCAGGCCCTTTGAAATTCCTGATCAGCGAGGCAAGATCCGGTTCATCGACGATGAGCGCCGCGTCCTCGGTGGATAGCCAGGCCATTCTTCGCTCGCCCTTTTCGGGCCAGCTTGCCCGATGCTTTTTCACCTCGAGCGGATAGACGAGCACTTGAAGCCGTTCAAAGTTCCCGTCGCCCCGCTTCCAATACGTGTAGCTGCCAACCGGTTTCTTCGCGACCTTGCCGAAAGCGCCAGCCTCTTCATAGGCTTCCATTGCCGCTGCGTCCGTTGGCTTCTGGCCCTTCTTTGGCCAACCCTTCGGAATGATGAACCGACCGGTATCGCGTGAGGTAATCAGAAGGATTTCCACGCATTTGCCTTCTGAGATCCGAAATGGCAGGGCTGCCACCTGTTGTCGCAGTGGGGACTCGCCTGTCGAGTGCTTCTTTTCTTTCTGTTTCATCGAGAGGATGATTTAGCGCAGCAGACGAGCGAGGCAAACCGCTCCTCGCTACCATCTTCTGGCGCCGTGTCCGTCCTTCGTTTTTGGAGAAAGAGGAACGCCCGCTGATTAGGCGGGCGGGAGTCGTGAGACTCTTCGCTGTTCGCCTAAGGGACCCAGAGGGTAGCGGTAGCGATCAGGAACAACGCGCCAAAGTTGCGGAAGTTCCTTTAAGCCTGACGATGTCATCGACCAAGTACTCGACCTGATGCCGGACGGAGTCGGCCTGCTCGCTCACTGCTCGCCATACCGCGAGGCTGTACTTCCCCTCGGTGGTGGCCCAATCTAACGCCACGAGGCCAACCCAGCACAACAACGTAAAGTAGCAAATAGCGCATGCCGTAAGTGTACCACAGATAGATTTAGATATCACTAATATTATCAAAATTCGTCACTCCGGCGGCTGGAACAAAATGGGATTCTCGCTGCGGAATGACCGCAGAGGGCCGGGACCGGAACTTCGGTCCGTACCTACGAGCGGCAATAAGCACCGGCAATTCGGAAATTGAGAGCGAGCGGGCAGCTGTGGCTCGAAACAGGGTATTTGAGCCCCGGTGCCAAACGCTCGGTCTTCACCGCTAGTCGAGAATCCCTGCCGCCGCGAAACGGCCGCCCTGGTAGTCGCTGCCGGCGGCCCCTTCCGGCTCACGCTGCTCGATCGCTTCGCGATAGGGCTCGCTCGTATCCTGCGGTTTCCAGCCGAGGAACTCGGCATGGCCGTTCGACCACCAGGTATCGCGGTTCGCCGAGACGCCGTAAAGCACCAGATGGCCGATTGCCGGCGCCTCGATGACCCTGCCGATGAGCGAGATGAAGTCGCGCGGGCTCAGCCAGGTTGAGAGCATGCGGCGGTCCTTCGGTTCGTCGAAGCAACTGCCGATCCTCAGACACGCCGTCTCCAAGCCGAACTTGTCGAAATAGAGCCGTGCCAGATCCTCGCCGAAACATTTGCTGACGCCGTAAAGGCTGTCGGGCCGGCGCTCCGCCTTTTCGTCGAGCCGTTCGCCGACCGGATGGAAGCCGATCACGTGGTTGGAACTGGCGAAGATGATGCGCCGGACGCCTGCCTTTCGCGCCGCTTCGTAGAGATTGTAGGTGCCGAGGAAATTCGCCTGGAGCAGCGCGTCGAAATTCGCCTCGACCGAGATCGCGCCGAGATGCAGGATCGCGTCGCAATCGCGAACCAGCTCTTCGACCGCCTTCCTGTCGGCGAGATCGCAGCGCACCACTTCCTCGCCGCGTCCGGCGGGAGAGATGTCGACGATGTCCGTGAGGCGCAGGATCTCCGCAGACCCCTTCAATCTTTCACGCACATAGCGTCCGAGGCCGCCGCCGGCGCCTGTTACCAGAAGTCGCTTGATCATTCGTCTCACCTCGTTCAATGCGATTCGGGGTTCAATGGAGTTCGGGCTCGGGCGAAGGCGGGAGGCTGCGAGCGCAACCCCGCCCCGCCTGTCGCATGTTTTGGGCATCAATTTTCACAGCATGTTGATAAGCGCGATAACAGGCCTGGCATCGATGTCCGGCCGATCGTGACCCATCGGGTAAAGACGGGAACGACGCCCGAAAAAGCGCAGGTCCTGGGTCCCGGACCAGCGGAAATTCCCAAGATCTTCTGGACTCTTGCGTTTGGTCATCGGCGACCTCCTTTGCATTCCCGATCGGCTCGGCTAAATTAGACCTGTTCAGAAAAATGACAGGCGAGACCAGGCCCTTGAACGACGTATCCTTGAAACTGAAACCGGCACGGCGCGAACGCCTTGCCGACGTGCTCTACGGCCAGATCCTCGAGCAGATCACCAGCGGCCAGCTCGTCGAAGGCGCGAAGCTGCCGTCCGAGGCGCGCATCTGCAGCGACTTCCAGGTTTCCCGGCCGGTGGTGCGCGAAGCCCTAATGCGGCTGCAGGCGGATGGGCTGGTGGTCTCGCGCCAGGGGATCGGCACCTTCGTAAAATCGCGCCCTTCCAACAAGCTCACCGATTTCGCCGCCTCGGCGGAGATCGCCAGCTATCTGAGGGCCTTCGAGCCGCGCCTGGCGCTCGAGACCGAATGCGCCGGGCTGGCCGCGATGCGGCGCACCAAGGCGCAGTTGAACCAGATCGGCGAGGCGCTCCACGCGCTCGAGAGCGCCTTTCAGCGCGGCGAGAATGGCTGGGAGGAAGACTTCGCCTTCCACCTCGCCGTCGCGGCAGGCGCAGGAAACGAGCTTTTCCCTCGCCTCCTGCAGGATTTGCGCGACATCATGAGCGGCTCGATGCGCATGGCGTTGAGCCTCACGCAACAGGGATCGGACGACCGGCGGCGCCGGGTGCTCGAAGAGCATCGCAAGATTTTCATGGCGATCTCCAGCCAGAACGCCGATCTGGCGCGTCTTCACATGCGCTATCACCTGACCGAGTCCCGCGCCCGCGTCACCGGGTCCTACGGCGATCTCTAGCCGGTTGTCATTCCTCGGTCGAAGCGTGCCGGCAGGAGCCACCCCCCTCTGGCCTGCCGACCATCTCCCCCACAAAGGGGGAGAGCGCATGTGTTGCGCGCAGCGCCCATTAAGCGGGGCTGTTCTCCGGCGAGCCGTTTGATTGGCCCGCCTAGCTTGCCGCGAATCGATCTCCCCCCTTGTGGGGGAGATGGCCGGCAGGCCAGAGGGGGGTGAGGCAAGGGCCATCGCCGGTCGCTCGTCAGGCGATGATCGGTTGCCGTGGCGAGAGCACGGAGGCTCCGAGGTCGGCCGGGGTAACTGACGTCGCTTCATGGAAATATCCCCGGCAAATTTCCTGTATTTTTATTTTACAAGTTGAGCCGAGGCAAGAGGGGTGTTACGGAAAAGCGAGGGTACGAAACATTGAACATTCCGCGCATTGTCGCGGAAGCTCGCAAAGCTGCCTGTCAGATTGTGGTGCAAAACATGTCTTTCGACTTGACATTTGAATGCGTGCTGGACCTGCGCTGCGAGGTGGCGGAGAGCCCCGTCTACGACGAGCGGCGCGATTGCCTGTTCTTCGTCGACATCGGTCGCGGCATGCTTCACCGCGCCGAACTTTCCGGGACCAACCAAGTCGAATGGAATTTGGAGGGCGGCGCCTGCAGCCTTGGGCTGGCGCAGTCCGGCCGTCTCGTCCTCGCCCAGCGCGACCGCGTCGTGCTGTTCGACCCGGAGAGCGGCGCGATCGTTCGCCAGGTCGCGGCGGTCGAGCCGGAAAGGCCGGATACGCGGCTGAACGACGGCAAGGTAGGGCCGGACGGCGCCTTCTGGGCCGGCACCATGCACGAGGTCGCCGCCGACCGCCGGCCGATCGCCTCGCTTTATCGCGTGACGCCGGCGGGCGCCGTCGAGCGCAAGATCGACAATATCGTCTGCTCGAACGGGCTTGCCTGGAGCGCCGACGGCGCCGTCCTGTTCCACTCGGATTCGCGCGGGCCCTGGATCGACCGCTGGCAGTTCGACCCGGCGACGGGCGAGCTCTCCGGCCGTCAGCGATTGGTGGACCTCGACGAGGCAACCGGGCGTCCGGATGGCGCGGCGACCGATGTCGACGGCCACTACTGGAGCGCCGGCGTTTCGGCCGGCGTCCTCAATTGCTTTTCGCCTGACGGCCGGCTGATCAAGGCGCATCCGTTGCCGGTGCCCGCACCCACCATGCCCTGCTTTGCCGGAGCGGACCGCAAGACGCTGTTCGTCCCCTCGCTGCGCCCGACCGACAGTGGCGAGGAAAGCCGGGCCGGCGGCATTTTTGCCGCCCGCAGCCCGGTGGCGGGAGCCGTCGTCCATCGCTTCGATGATCGCCGGCTCTAGACCTTACGAAGGCTCTTGAGGGTTCGCTGCAAGGCTTCCCGTACGAGACCGATCAACTCGGTATGGATATCCGCGCGTGAACGGCCTTCGCCATCGCCGCAGATCGGGTCGACCTCGCCGAACGACTTCAAGAGATCGGCCCCGCCTTCCTTGCACTCGGGCAGGAAGCTGAAGTGATCGGCGCCGGCAACCGTGGCATAGGATCCCTGGGGCGCCAGCGCCGCCAGGCCGGAGGCGATCACCGCTGCGGGGATCGTCCCCGGGCTGCCGAGATTGATGAAGGTCATCGGGATGGCGATCTCCTTCAGGCTCTCTGCCTCATAGGCCTGGGCGAGACCCGGATCGATCAGCACAGCCGATATGATGCGCGGGTCGAGATTCGATTGTTCGAAGCGCGTCCGGTCGATCTTGCGCAGGTCGACCTTGTCGACTTCGACCGGCTTGTCGTCGACATAGCCCCTGCCGCCCGCATACCAGGCGCAATCCCATTTCTTGTAGATATCGCAGTAGCGGGCATAGGCTTCGAGATTTGCCCGGGCGCCGGCGATCTCCATGGCGGCCGCGCCGCCGAGCGAGAAGCCGACGACGCCGATGCGATCCTTGTCGATGATGGCGGTCCACTGCGGATCGGTCGCGAGCCTGTCGATTACGGCGGACAGATCCTGCGTGCGCTCCCAGAGCTTCGGCGTGTCGGCGGGGGTCGAGTCGCCGCTGGTGGTGCCGGGATGATTGGGACCGGCAACGACAAATCCGGCCTTCGCCAGTTCAGCGGCGAGCCAGCTCATGCCCTGGATGCGGCCGCCCGATCCATGCGACATCACCACCAACGGATAGCGGCCTTCGAGGAGCGGTGCGTTCGATAGCGCCGGCGCGCCCTTGAAGACCTGGTTGTCACCGACCAGCACGGCTTGCCCGCCAGGACTGGCGGGATACCAGACGGTGACCTGAAGGTTTCGCCCGCGTTCGGGCGCGCCGACGCTAATTTCGCGCACACCGGTTTCGAATGCATGGCAAGGTGCCGCGAACGCGACGGCGAGGGCAAGGGCGGCAGGAACATGCGAAGGAATCATCGGGAACCTCACGAAGTTGAAATGACCTCTAAATGATTGCGCATGCCCGGTTCTAGGGCTGCCTCGATCATGATCGAGGTCGTGCCGAATCGCGATTTAGGTCAACATCGGAGCACTACAGCGCCGCGCGCCCTATCAGGCGCGCAAGGTCGCTGTAGCACTTTGAATTGCTGCATGTGTTTTCCTTAAAGCGAGGTCGACTTAAGGACAAAGGCATGCAGTAATCGCCACCCGAAGGACATAGCTTGATCTTCCTCCCGCTGCCGTTCGTCGTCGCCTTGCTGCTTGTCATCCTTCTTGTTGCGATGCTGCGCGGCGACGAGCCGCGCAAGGGCCTACGGCCGTTCGCTGCGTTGATCTGCCTGTGCGCCGTGCAATCGATCATCGTGGGTCTGCGATGGGGTTACGACGTCACGGCTCTCAGATACGTGCTTCCAGTCATGGCGAGTTGTCTGCCACCCTTGGTGCTGGCGAGTTTCCGCAGTCTGATCCACCTGGAGGCGGGGGCAAGTCGTGCCCGTTGGCTTCACGCCGCGCCGCCGCTTGGAATAATTGCGCTGCTGGTGCTGTCGCCGGCGTTGGTCGACGGTGCGCTGATCGTGCTGTTCGTCGGCTACGCGCTGGCTCTCCTGAACCTCGGCCGCACAGGTCCCGATGCTCTGGACGAAGCGCGTTTCGACGGCGCCGACGCGGCTCACCGCGCCCTTCTCATCGCCGCCGCCGCGCTTTGTATTTCCGCCCTGTTCGACCTCGCGATTTTCCTCGATTTCCAGTGGAGCAACGGAGCCAATGCCGCTCTGATCGTGAGCAATGCAAATCTTCTGGAACTGCTCTTTCTCGGCTCTACCGCCATCGTCGCGGCGCGCGCGCGGCCGCTGCCGGCCGCCGCTCCAAACACTCACCAGGCTGCATCGCCGGCGGCGAAGGACCGCGAAATCCTGGAGCGGATCCACCATCTGCTGGTCGAGCAGCGCTTGTCCCGCGACGAAAACCTGACCTTGTCGCGGCTGGCGCGGCGGGCGGGCGTGCCGGCGCGGCAGATCTCCGGCGCCGTCAATCGCCTGGCCTGCAAGAACGTCTCGCAATATATCAACGACTTCCGCATCGCCGAAGCTTGCAAGCTTCTGCGGGAGACCGACATGTCGGTGACCGCGGCGATGCTCGAATCCGGCTTCCAGACGAAATCGAACTTCAACCGGGAATTCCGACGCGTGACCTCCCTCAGCCCGGCTTCCTGGCGCGAGCGAAGCCGGCCGTCGCCATCGTGAGCGGGTGCGGATGCCCGAGTTTGCCTGGCGTCCGGTTCAGCCTCAGAAAGTTGAGGTTCGCACCGCTTGGGAGCTTGGCCTCATCCTAAAGAAGTATAGTGCCGAGATTATGAGGGCTAACTAAGTAAATCGTCGGATACCGCTACGCTTATTTAATACTAACTGATGCGAACTACCTTTGCTAACCTTGAGCGTTATATTTGCAGATCATCAGCCGGTGCGCGCATGACGTTCATGCCAGTCGCGCATGTGCGGAAGGATCAGCTATGGATCATCTAAACAGCGCCACGCTGACGGTCGTTCCGTTCTGCCTCATGATGCTGCTGGGATCGGCCGCGAAAGGTGAGCCGGCAGCTGACGACCGGCTCGCTCCGCGAGATACGGTCGAGATAAGTGTTTCCGGATCGCACACCTTGCCTGGTGGCGTCGAGGCGGCAACCCTGAACGACACCTTCACGATCGGGACAGGGGGGACGCTCGAACTTCCGGAGATCGGACACCTGCCCGCGGCAGGTTTACGTGAGAGTGAACTGGCGAAGCGCATAGCCGATCGCTTGCAGGCCAGAAGCGGCAGCGATCAACGTCCGGTCACAACCGTCAAACGACGAGCAGCGGCGCCCCGAGTGCTATCATCGCGGGCGACCACGCCGGCCAGGGAATCTCCGCCTGCAGCGCGGCCGCGCATAGCCGTGCCGGCGGCGACGCAGCAACTGCAAGCCCTGGAATTCGAACAGTCCACGGTCGACGCCTTGCTTGGTGACCTGGCGGGCGCACGCATAGAGCTTGAAAAGGCTCGCGGAGAGGCGCGTGTAGCGCGTCAGGCAGCGCGCGACGCCTCGATACGGCACAATCGCCGCCTCGTTGCCGAGCGCCAACGCGTTGCCACCGTAACCCAGGAACTCAATGCCGCGCGGGCCGATCTCGAGGCCATGAAGGTTCGGCTGGCGCACGAAGCGAACGCGGCGCGAGACTGGGACACCGCGGTGGCCACGGTCAACGAGGCCCGTGAATTGGTCGCGCGCGATCGCGCCAAGCGCGCCGAGTTGGAGAAGAAGCTCATCGCGGCGCGCAAGGAGATCGACGCGATCAAGAACGGCGCGCTGCTGGCTGGCGGTCAGCGTGAGGACGGTCTCCGCCGCGATTTGGCATTGGCCAGAGGCGACCTTGACGCGGCGCGGCGTGAAGTCGACGACGCTGGCGCGCGGGCCCGAAAGGTTGCCGCCATGGCGGCTGGACAAGAACGAGCTCTTGAAGAAGCGCGTCGGAGAGCCGAAGGGTTCGGGCGCGACCTGACGACCCTGCGGCGCGAAATCGAACGACTGAAGATCGAGGCGGCTGGAACAAACCGTTCAAAGGCTGCGGCGCTCAGGGCGCGCCATGCGGCGGAGGCGTCGCTGGCAGATGCCAGGCGGGCGCTGGATGAAGAGCGGCGCAAGGTTGGAGCCTACGAAGGCGATCTCGCCGCGGCCCGCCAGTCGATCGCCACCCTGGAGGACCGCGCCAGGCTGGCGGCGGAGGAGCAGGCCGGCGCGGTCGAGGCTCGAAAGATTGCCGAGGCTGCGGCAATGCGGGCCGAAGAAGCGCTTGCATTGGAACGCGACAAGGGAAGATCGCTGGCGCGCGGTGTCGACACGGCTGCGCTCAACGGGCGCAATGCTGCGCAGGCGTCGCTGGTCGATGCCAGGCGGGCGCTGAATGAAGAGCGGCGCAAGGTCGGGGCCTACGAAGGCGATCTTGCCGCGGCTCGCCAATCGATCGCCGCCCTGGAGGCCCGGGCCAAGCTGGCGGCGGCGGAGCAGGCCGCCGCGGTCGAGGCTCGAAAGATTGCCGAAGCTGCGGCAATGCGGGCCGGGGAAGCGCTTGCATTGGAACGCGATAAGGCAAGATCGCTCGCCCGCGAACTCGACGCTGCTCGCCAAGAACGCAACGCGGCAAAGGAGGAATTGGCTCGGAGCTCGGCGGCGCGGAGCGAGGCGCTCGCAGACGAGCGCGAACGGTCGAATGGCCGCGGCCTTTCGGTGGAGCGCAAGGAAGTCGACCTTCCCAAGGGCAAGGCGCAGCGCTCCACCGCAAGCATCGAGCGCAAACGGAACTTGCGCGACGGCAACCACGCCAATGAACGCGCCAAGCCCGTTGCGCGGAAGCGTGCCGGATCGGCCGGTGGAGGCGGGTCGCTGGATTTTCGCAAGGTTGAGGTCGGCAAGCCGACACCCTCGGTTCGATCGATGACGGTTCTGCTGCCGGACGCGCTGCTGCCCAGACGACCGCCAATGCGCGGCCGCTGGTAGAGAAGGTGGAATGCATTTTTGAGAAGCCTGAAGATGAGGAACCCGGTGATGCGCAAGCACCTAGCTGCCACATTCCTGATCGCGGTCACGATCGGGCCCGCGTCGGCTCTTGCCTTAGGCCTTAGCGCCAAGGTCGGGCCGGTTGGCGTCAGCGCTGCGGTGGGGATCGGCAAAAGTGGCGCCTCGGCGGGGGTCGGCGCGGACGTCGACGGAGTCGGTGGGGTAAAAGGCAGCACCTCGGTCGGCGAGGGAGGATCCAGCGTCGGGGTCGGAGGCAATCTCGGCGGTACGAGCGGCGGCATCTCGGTCGGCTCTGGGTCGAAAGCCGGGTCATCAGCAACGGGGTCCGGGGCTGCTTCAGGCGGTTCGTCCGCGGGCTCCGGGACCCGGTCCTCCACCGGTGGCGCGATGGCGGGCTCGCAGTCACCCAGGGCTGGCGGTGCCAACACGATCACCCGCATTGCGCCGGCGAAGAACGCACGGGCATCCATTGCATTGCCGCGCATCCTTTGGCCGTTCAAGAAGAAGCGCGCCGGGCACGAGCGAGGTGAATGGGGCTACCCCGTACGCCTCCCGTTGGCGCTTGCAGCGGTTCCGGGGACCCCAAGCACCGTCGTTCGCGCCTGCCGGAAGGCGATTGCGTCGGCGGCGTCGCCGCTTGGCGCCGTGCGTGTCAATGCGGTAAGCGCCGGTTCGCTGATTCGGCATCGCAACGGTGCGATGACCGCCCCGCTCGCGGTCAGCATAGACTACACAGATCGAGCCGGCACCCAGGTCCGCCAGGCGCGAATCAGGTGTCGCCTCGATTCGTCCGGCAGGGTCATTGGGGTGATCTAAGCGCTCCACCCCCCCCCCGCCGCCTGCCCGGCCGGCCTTCCGGCCAGCCGGGCAGGCAAGGTCACGCGTTCAGCGATTTTGCGAATGGCATGACGCGGATCCGGTTGCCGAGCGCTTTGTACGCGGCGTTGGCAACGGCAGGGCCGATCGGCGGTACGCCGGGCTCGCCGATACCCGAGGGCGGGTTGGCGGAGGCGACGATGTGGACCTCGACCGCCGGCATCGCATCGATCCTCAGCGGCGTGTAGAGGTCGAAATTGCCCTGGTCGACCTGGCCGTCGGTCAGCGAGATCTCCTCGCCGAGAATGGCGCTCAGCCCGAAGCCGATGCCGCCCTCGACCTGGGCGCGGACCTGATCCGGATTGACCGCCAGGCCGCAATCGACGGCGGCGACAACCCGTTCGACCTTGATCTGGCCGTTGCCGTCGGTCGAAACCTCGGCGATCTCGGCCACCACCGAGCCGAAGCTCTCGGCGAGGGCAACGCCACGGAAACGGCCTTCCGGCAGGGGCTTCTGCCATCCTGCCTTTTCCGCCGCCAGCTTGAGGACGGTCGCATGGCGCGAGTCCGGTTCGAGCATCGAGAGACGGAATTCGACCGGATCGCGTCCCGCCGCCTCGGCGACTTCATCGAGGAAGGTTTCTGCGGCAAACGCGGTGTGCGTCGAGCCGACCGAGCGCCACCATAGAACCGGAACGCCGACCTCCGTGCTCGTCAGGCCGACCGCCTGGTTGGGAATGGCGTAGGGCAGATTGCTTGCCCCCTCGACGGAGGTCGGGTCGACGCCGTTCTTGACCATGCCCTCGAAGGCCGTGTTTGCGACGATGGATTGGCCGACGATGTGATCGGTCCAGGCCACGAGTTTTCCACCGTCGTCGATGCCGGCCTTGAGGCTGTGGACATAGGCGGGTCGATAGCGGCCGCCCCGCATATCGTCCTCACGCGTCCATTGCAGCTTTACCGGCGCACGGAAACCGATGGCCTTGGCAACGTGTACGGCCTCGACGACAACGTCACCGTCGAACACGGCCCGCCGGCCAAAGCTGCCGCCGGTCTTCATGACGTGGAGGCGCACCTTCTCAGGCGCGACCCCGGCCACATCGCCGGCGAGTTTCTGGTAGACGTCCGTGAACTGGTGCCCGCCCCAAATCTCCAGCGTGCCGTCGTCGTTCATGCGTGCGACCGCGTTCAGCGGTTCCATCGCCGCATGCGCCAGATAGGGGAACTCGAAGCTCGCCTCGATCACCTTGGCGGCCTTGGCAAATTCCGCCTCGGCGTCGCCGTCCTTGCGCGCGACCGCCGCCGGCGGCTTCTTCACGAGGTCGCGGTACATGGATAGGATCTGCTGCGTTCCACGCTTTTCCGCGCCCGCCTCGTCCCACTCGACGGTGACCGCCTCGCGCCCCTTGATCGCCGCCCACATGTGCTCACCGACGACAGCGATGCCGCGCGGCGTTTCGACCACGTCCACCACGTCCTTGACGGCGCGCGCAGCCGAGGCATCGAAGGACTTCGCCTTGGCGCCGAAGAGCGGCGGATGGATCATAACCGCGGTCAGCATGCCGGGAAGCTTGACGTCGATCGTGTACTGCTCCGTGCCGTTTGCCTTGCGGGCGCTGTCGAAGCGCTTGAGCTCCGGATTGCCGATCAGCTTCCAGTCGTTCGGCTGCTTCAGCTTCACCTCGGCCGGCACCGGCAGCGTCGCGGCCCTGGCGGCAAAGTCGCCGAAGCCGCCGCTCTTGCCCGAGGGATGGGAAAGCACGCCCTTTTCGACGGTGATCTCCGCCGCCTCGACGTTCCATTCGGAGGCTGCCGCGGCGACCAGCATGGCGCGGGCCGCCGCGCCCGCCTTGCGGTAGCGTTCCCATGAAGTGACCATGGAGGTCGAGCCGCCCGTGCCCTGCATGGCGCCACCGAAGGCGATATTGCCATAGGCCGGTAGATTGCCGGCAGCGCCCGTCACGTCGATCGTCGACCAGTCGGCGTCGAGTTCCTCGGCCACCAGCGTGGCAATGCCGTTATAGGAGCCTTGCCCCATCTCGAACTGCGAGGAAAGGACTGTCACCTTCCCGTCTCCGTCGATCGTGACATAGGGGGAAAAGGCATGCGCACCCGCCTCAGGCGTCTCGCTCGCCGCGGCCGGCGACGCGGAGAGCAGGCGGAAACCGATGGCGAGGCCGGTGCCGGTCGCCAGCGCGCCGATCAGGAATTGCCGACGCGAAGCCTCGACCCGGGCGGCGGGGAGGGCAAGCGATTGCATCAGTTTCGGTAGCATGCTCAGCCCTCCAGACGCTTTGCGGCTTCGTGAATGCCGGCACGGATTCGGTGGTAGGTGGCGCAACGACAGAGATTGCCCGACATGGCGGCGTCGATATCCTCGTCGCTGGGCTTCGGGTTGTTGACCAGGAGGTCCGTCGCCGACATGATCTGGCCCGACTGGCAGTAGCCGCATTGGGGGACGTCGAGATCGGCCCAGATGGCCTGGACCGCTTCTGCGACCTTGCCCTGCAGGCCCTCGATGGTGGTGACCTTCGCGCCTTCGATGTCGCCGATGAACGTCTGACAGGACCGTACCGGCGAACCGTCGACATAGACGGTGCAGGCGCCGCATTGGGCCACGCCGCAGCCGAATTTCGTGCCCGTCAGCCCTACAAGATCGCGGATCACCCAAAGAAGCGGCATATCCGCCTCGGCGTCGACCGAATGCTCGACGCCGTTGATCGTCACAATTGCCATGGTGTTCTCCTCGCGTTGAGGCGCGGGGCCGGGCAGGTGCACTCCCCACGCGCCGCAGCCATTCGCCAGGCCGCGGTCGCAACTTAAGAGACCGTCTTGCCGTCCGGTAGGTTCGATCCTGTCGGATTGTTGCCTGTTCCTGTCGATCTGACGGAATTGTGATCATCGGTAGCCTGCTGCGACGGCTGCGCTATCCGATGGAATCGCCTTTGGCCGCGTCGTTCGAGTTCAGGATCGCCTTGATGTCGCGCAGCGGCGGATGGCCGAAGGCGCGCCGATATTCGCGGCTGAACTGGGTCGGGCTTTCATAGCCGACGCGCAGCGCCGCGGTCGCCGCGTCGAGCGATTGCGACAGCATCAGTTCCCCCGCGTGGTGCAGGCGCAGGTGTTTCTGGAACTGCAACGGGCTCATGGCGGTCATGGCGCGGAAATGATGGTGCAGGGTCGAGACCCCCATGTTGGCGATTTCCGCCAGTTCTTCGACCCGCAGCGGCCGGGTGTAGTTCTCTTTCAGCCAGGCGACCGCCCTGGCGACGCGGTTGCTGTTGGTGCCGGCAAGCGCGAAGCGCCTGAGCCGTGCGCCCTGCTCGCCGGTGAGCAGCCGGTAGAGGATCTCGTTGTGGATGTGATTTGCCAGAAACGGGATGTCGCCCGGCGCATTCGCCAGCGAAATCAGCCTGAGAAAGGCGTCGAACAATAGAGGTGTCGCGGCGCCGACGGCGACGCCGACGAGATCGCGTTCGGGGGTGTCCGTGGGATGCAGGTCGTGGTCGGCGATGATCCGCCGCAGCTTTTCGAGATCGAGCCGGAGCGACGCCGCCACATAGGGCTCGTCGAGGCTCGCCTCGCAGATCTGGCCGGTCGCCGGCAGGCCGAGGGCCGTCAGGAAAAAGCAGGACTCATCGTAGACGAGCGTCTGGCTGCCGACATGGACGCGTTTGCTTCCCTGGATGATAAGGGACAGGCTCGGTTCATAGACGGCGGAAAAGGGGCCAGCCGGCTCGACGACGCGATAGAGCGAAAGTCCGGGTACGGCGTGGCCGTAGCGCAGGCCGTCCCATGGCAGTTGCGCCAGTTCGTCGAGGATGCGCGCGCGAAGCGGCGCAGTTTCCTCGCGCAGGCGCTGTCGCTGGCTTATGGCCTCGCTCATCGTCATGGCTTCACCTCTTCTGTCGGCCACTGTCAATTCATTTATTTATCACATTCTTTTGAAGTTGGCAGGATTAGGCAACTGGTCCGTGCGCCCTCTTCTTCGTCACGCGGGCTGATATACTCATTGACTCATCATACCAGCTCGTCTATCGCTTCCGTTCAACGACATTCGGGAGATCCAGATGACTTCGATTGCCTTGTTGGGCGCCGGCGGCAAGATGGGCTGCCGGCTGGCCAAGAACCTAATGGGCTCGCGCTTCGACGTTCGCCATGTCGAGGTGAGCGAGATCGGCAAAGCGCGCCTCGCAAAGGAGCTGGGGCTCGAGACGGTCTCCCTCGACACCGCGCTCGACGGTGCGGAGGTCGTGATCCTTGCAGTGCCGGACACGGCGATCGGCAAGGTGGCAACCGGCATTGTCGACAGGCTGAAACCCGGCACGATGGTAGTCGTTCTCGACGCGGCTGCGCCCTTTGCCGGTCACCTGCCGCGGCGCGACGACCTCACCTATTTCGTCACCCATCCCTGCCACCCGCCGATCTTCAACGACGAGACGGAGCTGGCCGCGCGCAAGGATCATTTCGGCGGCATCGCCGCCAAGCAGCACATCGTCTCGGCGCTGATGCAGGGACCGGAGGCGGACTACGCCAAGGGCGAGGAGATCGCCAAGCTCATCTGGGCGCCGGTCATGCGCTCGCACCGGGTGACGGTCGAGCAGATGGCGCTTCTCGAGCCCGGCCTGTCGGAGACGGTCTGCGCCTCGCTGCTCGTCGTCATGCGCGAGGCGATGGACGAATGCGTCGCCCGCGGCGTGCCGAGGCAAGCGGCGCGCGATTTCCTGCTCGGCCACATGAATGTGCTCGGCGCGGTGATCTTCGAAGAGGTCGAGGGCGTCTTCTCGGACGCCTGCAACAAGGCGATCGAGTTCGGCAAGCCGATGCTGATGCGCGACGACTGGAAGCGCGTCTTCGAGCCGCAGGAAATCGCCGACAGCATTCGCCGCATCACCTGATCCACGAAAGCCGGAGGGCATGGGGCAACTCCGGCCGTTTCTCAACCTGGGAGGAGAGAACAGATGAAACTGACACGCAGAATGACCGTGGCCGCCTTCGCGGCCTTCCTGGCGGCCGGCTCCGCCATCCCCGCCTACGCGGCGGACCTGATTGCCATCATTACGCCGTCGCATGACAACCCGTTTTTCAAGGCCGAGGCGGTCGGCGCCGAGGCCAAGGCCAAGGAACTCGGCTACGAGACGCTCGTTCTCGTACATGACGACGACGCCAACAAGCAGTCGCAGCTGGTCGACACGGCGATCGGCCGCGGCGCCAAGGCGATCATCCTCGACAATGCCGGCTCGGAAGCCTCGATCGCCGCCGTGCAGAAGGCCAAGGATGCCGGCGTGCCGTCCTTCCTGATCGACCGGGAAATCAACGCCACCGGCGTCGCCGTCTCGCAGATCGTCTCCAACAACTACCAGGGTGCCCAGCTCGGCGCCGAGGAATTCGTCAAGCTGATGGGCGAGACCGGCAACTATGTCGAACTGCTCGGCCGCGAATCCGATCTCAATGCCGGCATCCGCTCGAAGGGTTATCACGACGTCATCGACGAATTTCCCGAGCTGAAGATGGTGGCGCAGCAGTCGGCCAACTGGAGCCAGACCGAGGCCTACAGCAAGATGGAGACGATCCTGCAGGCCAACCCCGACATCAAGGGCGTCATCTCCGGCAACGACACGATGGCCATGGGCGCGATCGCCGCGCTGCAGGCGGCCGGCCGCAAGGACGTCATCGTCGTCGGCTTCGACGGCTCCAACGACGTGCGCGACTCGATCAAGTCCGGCGGCATCAAGGCGACCGTACTGCAGCCCGCCTATGCCCAGGCGCAGATGGCCGTCCACCAGGCGCATGACTTCATCACCACCGGCAAGAAGCCGGCGGAAGAAAAGCAATTGATGGATTGCGTGCTGATCAACAGCGAAAACGCCGACCAGCTCGAGACCTTCGCGCTCACCAACTGATCGTCGTCTTGGCGCGCGATGGCGACAGCCTCGCGCGCCGGCATTCCCCGTGGAGAAGATTTCGATGCCAGGTATGAGGGGCGCGTCCGTCATTGTCCTTGTGGCGATGATGGCGCTCGCGGGCTGCAAGATCATCAAGACGCCGACGGCGGAGGAAGCGGCGCAATCCGCCGCCGGCGGCTTCGATCCGGATCGCATGGTCGGCGAGATCTGGGACAGCAAGGTCGTGCCCTATCTCGACAAGAAGGCGGGGCCGTTCTCCGAGGTCGCCTCTCTGGCGGCAAGCAATCCGGAAGCGGCCGGCGCCAAATACGGCCACAAGGAGAAGCAGGGCAGCGCGCCCTGGACTTTCGCGGCGCGCCTTTCCGGCACCATCGTCAAGGCCGAGACGAAGTCGCGCTCGGCCTATGTCGAGGTCGATGCCGATGGCGACGGCACGGCGGACGCGCGTGTGCAGATCGGCCCGGCAATCCGCGGCACGGCGATCCGCGACAGCCTCGACTTCGTGAACTTCAACGAATTCAAGAACCAGATCGAGTGGGCCCAATACGGCAAGGCCTTCAACACCCATGTGAACGGCCTGGTGCTCGAAAAACTGTCGCGCGACCAGCTCGTCGGCAAGAAGGTCGACGCGGTCGGCGCCTATCCCGAGCCCGCCAAGGGGCAGTTGCCGCTCTTCGTGCCGGTTGAGTTGACGGTGGGCGGATGACCATGCAGCCGGCTCAAGACGACGATTGCGTGCTGCGCCTCGAGGACGTCACCAAGGTCTATTCCGGCATCGTCGCCGTGCGCCACGCCAATCTGGCGCTCAGGCGCGGGGCCGTGAACGTGCTTGTCGGCGAGAACGGCGCTGGCAAGTCGACGTTGATGCGCATCATCGCCGGCGTCGAGAAGCCGTCGCTCGGCCGCATTCTGCTCGATGGCAAGGAGGTCGAGTTCCACTCGCCGGCCGACGCCCAGCGCCACGGCATCGGCATGGTCTTCCAGGAGCTCAATCTCTTCGGCAATCTCTCCGTCGCCGAGAACATCTTCGCGACCCGGGAAGTGACCCGGGGCCTGCGCGGCATCGACCATCGCGCCCAGATCGACAAGGCCAATCATTTCCTCGACAGGCTGGATGCCGGCATCGACGCCGAGACCCTTGTCGAGGACCTGCCGATCGGCCAGCAGCAACTGGTGGAAATCGCCAAGGCGATCTCGCTCGACACCCGCATCCTCATCCTCGACGAGCCGACCTCGGCGCTTTCTGCCGCGGAAGTCGACGTGCTCTTCAAGGTCATCCGGGAACTGAAGGCGCAAGGGGTGGCGATCGTCTATATCTCGCATCGGCTAGAAGAGCTGATGCGGATCGGCGACTACATCACCGTGCTGCGCGACGGCCAGATCACCGGCCACGCCACGGTCAGGGACATCGACACCAAGTGGATCGTCCGCTCGATGATCGGTTCGGATGCCAAGGATTTCGCCAAGTCGGTCGACCATCGCCTTGGTGAAGAGGTTTTCCGCGCCGAGGACATCTGCCTGCCGCGGCGCACCGGCGGGCTTGCCGTCGACCATATGTCGATCTCGGTGCGCGCCGGCGAGGTGCTCGGCATTTACGGGCTGATGGGGGCCGGGCGAAGCGAGTTCTTCGAGAGCGTCATCGGTCAGCATCCCCATTCGACCGGCCGCGTCCATGTCGGCGGCGTCGAGGTCTCGGCCTGCGATACCTCCGACCGCATCCAGCGGGGCCTGGCGTTGATCCCCGAGGACCGCCAGCGCGAGGGATTGGTGCAGGCGCTGTCGATTGCCAGCAACCTGACGCTGGCGAGCCTGGAGCGCTTCCTGCGTTTCGGCTTCCACATCGTCGGCGAGAGGGAACAGGCGGCGATCAAGGCGGCGATCCGCGATCTCTCGATCAAGGCGCCGAACCCGGATTTCGAGGTGACGTCGATGTCGGGCGGCAATCAGCAGAAGGTCGTCATCGGCAAGGCGCTGATGACCCGGCCGAAGGTGCTTTTGATGGACGAGCCGAGCCGCGGCATCGACGTCGGCGCCAAGGCCGACGTCTTCCGCACCATGCGGCGGCTGGCCGGCGAGGGGCTGGCGATCCTGTTTTCCACCTCCGACCTCGAAGAGGTGATGGCGCTCTCCGACCGCATCGCCGTCATGAGCAACGGACGGCTGGTCACCGTCATCGACCGCACTGACGCGACGGAAGAGATGATCGTGAAGGCTTCGGCCGAAGGCCACAAGACGACAAGGGAACACGCCTGATGACGACGGCAACGACGACCACCAACGCCGCGGAAGCTTCGAACGGTTCGCTGCTCCTGACCCTGATGAAGCTCAGGACCTTCATTGCGCTCTTTGCTGTGATCGCCTTCTTCTCGGTTTTTGCACCGAACTTCCTGTCGACCGCCAACCTCATCCTGATGTCGAAGCATGTGGCGCTCAACGCCTTCCTCGCCATGGGCATGACCTTCGTGATTATCACCGGCGGTATCGACCTCTCGGTCGGCTCGATCGTCGGGCTCTGCGGCATGGTGGCCGGCGGCCTGATCCTCAACGGCATCGACCTGCAGTTCGGCTACACGGTCTATTTCAACGTCTTCGAAGTCTGCCTCATCACGCTCGCCGTCGGCATCGTGATCGGTGCGGTCAACGGCCTGTTGATCACCAAGCTGAACGTGGCGCCGTTCATCGCGACGCTCGGCACACTCTATGTGGCGCGCGGCTTCGCGCTGCTGTCCTCGGACGGCCAGACTTTCCCGAACCTCGTCGGCAAGCCGGAACTGTCGACGACCGGCTTCGCCTTCCTCGGCTCCGGCCGGCTTCTCGGCCTGCCGGTGTCGATCTGGATGCTGATCGTCGTGGCGCTTGCAGCCGCCTATGTCGCCAAGTGTACGCCGATCGGCCGCCATGTCTTCGCGGTCGGCGGCAATGAGCGGGCGGCGCGCATGTCCGGCATCCGCGTCGATCGGGTGAAGATGTTCGTCTACATGTTCTCCGGCTTCTGCGCGGCGATCGTCGGCCTGGTGATCTCGTCGGAACTGATGGCCTCGCACCCGGCGACGGGCAATTCTTTCGAGCTCAATGCCATCGCCGCGGCAGTGCTCGGCGGCACATCGATGTCCGGCGGCCGCGGCACGATCGGCGGCACGATCATCGGCGCCTTCGTCATCGGCATACTTTCCGACGGTCTCGTCATGATGGGAATCTCGTCCTTCTGGCAGATGGTCATCAAGGGCATTGTGATCATCGTGGCCGTGGTGGTGGACCAGGCGCAACGCCGCTTGCAGCAGCAGGTCACGCTGATGCAGCTTGCAAAGAAAGGTTGAAGGAAAGACCCCTCCCCACAAGGGGGAGGGGCTTCCAGGCGGCACCATCTTGCCCAATGCCGGCGTTTCTGCGCGGGGCAACGCTCCAAGTCCCAGGAGGAGGGTGCGGCACTGTAGCCCCTCCCCCATGTGGGGAGGGGTTGGGGAGGGGTCCTTGAGTCAAGAGTTGAGAGGTCTTGGAGTCGCAACGGTTGGGAGGCTTTAAGTTGGCAGGGTTGGGAGGCCCTTGGGTTTGAAGGAAAAGGCAATATGGCAGTTCTGAAGGGCGCTCTGATCGGTTGCGGCTTCTTCGCGGTCAACCAGATGCATGGCTGGCGCGACGCCGAAGGGGCGCGTATCGTCGCCATCTGCGATCGCGATCCGGCACGGCTTCGGGCGGTCGGCGACGAATTTGGCATCACGCGCCGGTATACCTCGGCCGAGGACCTGTTTGCCGATGGCGGTTTTGATTTCGTCGATATCGCGACGACCGTCAAAAGCCACCGCTCGCTCGTGGAACTCGCCGCGCACAATGGCATTCCGACGATCTGTCAAAAGCCGATCGCCCCGACGATGGAGGACGCCAAGGCGATGGTCGCCGCCTGCGCGGCGGTGGGCGTTCCGTTGATGGTGCACGAGAATTTCCGCTGGCAGTCGCCGATCCGGGCTGCAAAGGCAGTGATCGACAGCGGCGCGATCGGCGAGGTGTTCTGGGGCCGGGTAAGCTTCCGCTCGGCCTATGACGTCTATTCCGGCCAGCCTTATCTCGCGACCGGCAAGCGCTTCATCATAGAAGACCTCGGCATCCACGCGCTCGACATCGCGCGCTATCTCTTCGGCGACGCGACGTCGGTGACCGCCCGCACCCGCCGGGTCAACCCGAGAATCGTCGGCGAGGACGTCGCGACCGTGCTGCTCGACCATCGCGGCGGCATCACGTCGATTGTCGATTGCAGCTATGCGACCCGGTTGCCGGTCGAGGCCTTCCCCGAAACTTTGCTGGAAGTGGACGGCAGCAAAGGCACGCTGCGGCTTTCGCAAGACTATCGTCTTCAGGTTCACTCGCGAGAGGGTACGGTGACGAAGGATGTCGCGCCGCGTCTTCTTCCTTGGGCATCGCCGCCCTGGCACAACATCCAGGAGAGCGTCAGCCTTATCCAGCAGCATTGGGTCGACTGTCTGCGCACCGGCCGCGAGCCGGACACGTCCGGCAGGGACAATCTCAAGACCTTCGCTCTTGTCGAGGCCTCCTACCGCAGCGCCGCGAAGGTCAAGACCGTGCCGGTCGAGGAATTTTTCCGGTGACGGCCTCGCGCGCCTTTCTCCTTTTCGGCACCGAGGAGAGGCAGCCGGAAACACGCCGCCTCGAAGCCGGTCGCCTCAGTGCCGAACTCGTCGGCGGCAATCTGCGGACGATCCGCTTTTCCGGCAGGGAAGTGCTGCGGGCGATTTCCTTTCTGGTGCGCGACCGGGACTGGGGAACATGCGCGGCCGCAATCACCGATTTGACCGTCGAAGAGGAAGAGGCGGCGACGATCGTCCGATACAATGCCCGGTTCCGGGCGCCGGACGGGGCGATCCTCGAGTGCCGGTCCACGATCGAGGTCTTCCCCGACGCCCTGATCTTCGATGCGCGCTTCACGCCGGATCGCGATTTCGAAACGGCGCGCACCGGCTTTGCGATCCTGCATCCTACCGTCGGCCTGGTAGGCCGGCCAGTCACGGTCGAGCATGGCGACGGTTCGATCGAGCGATCGGTTTTCCCCGATCTGATCGAGCCCTGGCAGCCGTTCAAGGATATCGCCGCGATCACCCATGAGGTCATGCCCGGGGTCAAGGCCGAGTGCCGCATGGCCGGCGACATCTTCGAGATGGAGGACCAGCGCAACTGGACCGACGGTTCCTACAAGACCTATGTGCGGCCGCTGGCGCTACCCTGGCCCTACGTGCTGAAGGCCGGGGAGACCACTCATCAGGCCATCCGGCTATCAATCCGGCAGGTGGATGCGGCCCGCCCGACGGTCGACCGAGAGCCTGGCCCGATCGCAATTTCACTGAAGCGCGATCAAGGCACACTGCCGGCAATCGGCATCGGGCTCAGGCCCGACGAGGTCAGCGACGAACTGCTCGACGCCGGTCTTATCCGCGCGCTCGGTGCGCGGCATCTGATCTGCCACTTCGATCCGCAGGCCGGCCATGGCGCCGCCGCGCTGCGGCACTTCCGGCAAATGGCCGACACGTCCGGCGCCGCGGTGACGCTCGAGTGCTTCGTACCGTGCCGGCGTCCGCTCGGCGACGAATTGGACGAGGTCGCCCGGATGGTGGGCGACAGCGGGTTGAAGCTCGCAAGCCTCGCCGTGTCGCCGTCGGTCGACCGTCAATCGACGCCGCCGGGCAGCGTCTGGCCGGAATGCCCGCCGCTCGACGATGTCTATGCGGCTGCGCAAAGGGCCTTCCCGGGCGTGCCGCTGGGCGGCGGGATGTTCAGCTATTTCACCGAGCTCAACCGCAAGCGCGCGCCGGTCGATCGGCTCGCCTATGTGACCCATTGCACCAATCCGATCGTCCACGCCGCCGACGACCTGAGCGTCATGCAGACTTTCGAAGCGCTCCGCGACATCACCCGCTCCGTGCGGGCGATCTATGGCGACAAGCCCTATCGCATCGGCCCCTCGACCATCGCCATGCGCCAGAACCCCTATGGAAGCCGGACCAAGGACAATCCGTCGGGCAAGCGCATCGCCATGGCGAACCGCGATCCGCGGCACAATGCGCTCTTCGGCGCTGCCTGGACGCTCGCCTATGCAGCGACGGTGGCGGATGCGGATCTGGAAGTCCTGACGCTTTCGACACTTGCCGGGCCGTTCGGCCTGGTGGCCGGATCTGGCGAGCCCGTCAAGGAGGGCCAACCGAGGCCATTGTTCCACGTCTTGCGCTGGCTTGCCGAGCTGTCCGGCGGCAGCCGCATTGCCGTCGAGACAGCCGTGCCGGACCGGGTTGTTGGACTGGGCGCGGCTCTCGTAGAAACGTCAACCCTGCTGTTTGCCAATCTCACGCCCGATCTGCAGAAGGTGACGCTTGCCGGGCCGGCCAGGCGAAGGCTGACGCTTCTCGACGAAAACTGGTTGCGGGAAGGGGCAAAGGAGCCTGGGGCCAGCGCGCATGAAGCGGAAAGCGTCGTGCTGCCCGCCTATGCGGTTGCCCGCATTGATAGTCTGAGCGCTATTGAGTCATAGGCAATGGAAGCCGGCATGAGGCGCTGAGCGTGTACAATAAGCGCACGACCTGCCCTAGCTCTCGGCGCGTCCCTTCGGCGCATAGAGCGCCCGCGAGCGCTCGAGATGCTTGATCATCGCCTGCTCGGCCTCGTCGGGTTTTCCCCGGCGAATGCAGTCGATAATTTCCGCGTGCTCGGAAAGCGTGACATTCTCCTTGCCGGTCCAGATCAGCATTTCCGTGTGATATTCCTTGAGCCAGCCGAGCATCGCTTCGCTCACGGCGGTGAAGATCGGGTTGCCGGATATCTCCGCAATGCGGCTGTGAAATGCCATGTCGGCGGTGACGAAGGCGTCGGAATCGCCGAGCGCGGCGCGTTGCCGCTTCAAGGTCTCCTCGAGCGCGGCGACATCGGCGGCGCTGGCGCGGCTTGCCGCCTCGCGCACCATGCCGCGCTCGAAGAAAATGCGGGCGTTCTTCAGGTGCTCAAGTGAGTCCGATGAGGCCGAAAGCATGATCTTGGCGGCAACGTCCACCTGCCTCAGCAGCGATTGCGCCGTCGGCTGCAGCACCTTGGCGCGCTCGCCGTGCGAGATCTCGATCAGACCCATATTGGCAAGCGTCTGCATCGCTTCGCGAATGGCCGGCCGGCCGACCTGGAAGCGCTCCATCAGCATCCGTTCCGATGGCATCTCGTCGCCGGGCTGCAACTCGCCGGTCTCGATCAGCGCCTTCAGCCGGGCGAAGACCTCGTCGGAAAGCTTCCTGCGAACGATCGGTTCGGATTGAATCGCCATGTGAACTCCACCGCTGCTGTCGTTCACTTCTATATGCATGTTTTCCTTGGAGAGGAAATCTCGCCCCTTCGCGGGCACTGGCTGCGATTCTTCTTGCGCAACTCAGATACTCATTATACCAGTTCATTTGAAGAAGCTACTCCTTCCACGAAGAGCGAAGCGCCGTGATCCGCATCACCTACCGCATCGAGACCCCCGGCGACGTCGAGGCGCTGGCGGCGAAGATCGCAAGCGATCAGTCGACCGGGACCTTCGTGCTCGTCCCGGGCGAGACCGAAGAGCTGAAGGCCCGCGTAGCGGCCCGGGTCGTTGCCATCAGGCATCTGGAACCGGGCGACCGCCCTTCCTGGCCGGAGGAGGCCGGCGGGGCGAAGCGCTTCAACCGGGCTGAGGCGGACATCGATTTTCCGCTCGATGCGGTCGGCACGGACCTTGCCGCGCTGATGACCATCGCCATAGCCGGCGTCTATTCGATCAAGGGCATGACCGGCGTTCGCATCGTCGATATGCAATTGCCGCCGGAGTTCGGCCGTGCCCATCCCGGACCGCAGTTCGGCATCCCCGGGAGCCGCCGGCTGACCGGCGTTGAGAAACGCCCGATCATCGGCACCATCGTCAAGCCCGCCTTGGGCCTGAGGCCGGAGGAGACAGCTGCACTGGTGGGTGAACTGCTCTCCTCCGGCGTCGATTTCATCAAGGACGACGAGAAGCTGATGAGCCCGGCCTATTCGCCGCTGAAGGCGCGGATCGCCGCGATCATGCCGAAGATCCTCGACCACGAACAGAAGACCGGCAAGAAGGTGATGTACGCCTTCGGCATCTCCCACACAGACCCGGACGAGATGATGCGCAACCATGATCTCGTCGTTGAGGCGGGCGGCAATGCGGGGGTCGTCAACATCAATTCGATCGGCATGGGGGGCGTTGCCTTCCTGCGAAAGCGCTCCGGCATCGTGCTTCATGCGCATCGCAATGGCTGGGATATCCTCACCCGCCACGGCGGCCTCGGAATGGAATTCTCCGTCTGGCAGCAGTTCTGGCGGCTGATCGGCGTGGACCAGTTCCAGATCAACGGCATCCGCGTCAAATATTGGGAGCCGGACGAGAGCTTCGTCAAATCCTTCAAGGCGGCCGGCACGCCGCTGTTTTCCGAGCGCGACTGTCCGCTGCCGGTCGTCGGCTCCGGCCAATGGGGCGGCCAGGCGCCCGAGACCTATGCCCGGACCGGCGGCTCGACCGATCTGCTTTATCTGTGCGGCGGCGGCATTGTCAGCCATCCTGGCGGCGCCGGCGCCGGGGTGAGGGCGGTTCGCCAGGCCTGGGAGGCGGCGGTCGCCGGTATCCCGCTTGCCGACTATGCCAGGGATCATCCCGAGCTCGCTCAGTCGCTCATTAAATTCGCCGACGGCAACGGCACCTGATACCCTTGAGTCGAGCCACGGAAGGCCGCGCATGCAGACACCATTGCTGAGCTACTACGGCGACGACCTGACCGGCTCCACCGACGTCATGGAGGCGCTCGCCTCGCAGGGCGTCGAGACGGCGCTGTTCCTCAGGATTCCGCAGCCCGCGCTGCTCGAACGTTTCGCCCATTGCCGTGCCTTCGGCCTTGCCGGCACGAGCCGCAGCCAGACACCCGATTGGATGGCGGAACATCTGCCTTCCGCCTTTGTCTGGCTGAAGTCGCTGGGGGCCGAGATCGCCCATTACAAGGTCTGCTCGACCTTCGATTCTAGCCCGGCGGTCGGCAATATCGGCAAGGCGATCGAGATCGGCCGCGAGGTGTTCGGCAAGGCGCCGGTGCCGCTGGTGCTCGGCGCACCGCAAATCCGACGCTACACGAGCTTCGGCAATCTCTTCGCGGCCTTTCGGGGCGAAACCTATCGCATCGACCGCCATCCGGTGATGAGCCGCCATCCGGTAACGCCGATGGATGAAGCAGACATCCGACGGCACCTGTCGCGACAGACGTCCTTGAAGACGGGGCTCGTCGACATCGCCCAACTCGCGTCGGCGGATGCAAACGCGACCACGGATTTCGCCTTTGCCGAAGGAAACGACATCGTCCTTCTCGACGTCGCCGGCGCCGAAAGCCAGGCGGCAGTCGGGCGGCAGCTCTGGCGCAAGCGTAGCTCCGGCGGCCAGTTCGCCTGCGGTTCCTCGGGCCTCGAATATGCGCTCGTCCGCGAGTGGCGCCGGCTTGGCCTGCTCGACGGGGCGCCACCTACCTTCAAGGCGCCAGGCCCTGTCGATCGGATCGCCGTCGTCTCCGGCAGCGTCTCGCCGACGACGGAGCGGCAGATCCGCCACGCCCTCCAGAACGGTTTTGACGGGATCGGCCTCGACCCGGTTGCCTTTGCCGCGGCGGAAGGTGGCGCCGCACTCGAGGATGCGATAGCGCGCGGCCTGGCGGTTCTCGCCACCGGCCGGAGCGTCGTTCTCCATACGGCGCTTGGACCCTCGAGCGATCGCGGAGATGCCATCCGCCTGGAGGAGGGACCACGCCATCGGATCGGCGAGCGGCTCGGCTTGCTTCTGAAGGAACTGGTGAAACGGGCCGGCCTTCGCCGCGCCGTGATCGCCGGCGGTGACACCTCGAGCCACGCGCTCGGTCAGCTCTCGGTCGACGCGTTAACCCTGCGTCTGCCGCTGCCGCAGTCGCCGGGTTCGCCGCTCTGCACCGCCCACAGCGCCAACCCGCTGGTCGACGGCATCGAGGTGGCGTTGAAGGGCGGCCAGATCGGGCTGGACGACTATTTCTCGATGATCCGCAGCGGCTGGCCGGCTGCCTGCTGACGCCCGATGCGCACGGCCGGCGGCGGTCGCCACCGGGCCCTGCCATCACCAATACGCATAGCCTCATCATTTCGTTTCATGGATAAAGCGGCCATTCGGCCTTGACAGCAAGATGGTTGCATTTACAAATTCAGTTGTCAGACATCTTACATAACTGGGAACTTTCGGCTAACCGATTTTGAACAGGAGGAATGCGTGAGGAGACTGTTTGCAAAGCTCGCCATCGGCGCCGCCGCATTGGCATTCGCGACCGTTGCCCAGGCGGGTGAAACGCTCGACCGGGTCATGGACAAGAAGGCCATGGTCGTCGCCACCAACAGCGGCTGGCCGCCCCAGAGCTATCTCGACGACAGCAACGAGATGGTCGGCTTCGACATCGACGTCTCCAAGGAAATCGCCAAGCGACTTGGCGTCGAGGTCAGCTTCGAGACTCCCGACTGGGCGACGCTGACCGGCGGCCGCTGGCAGGGGCGCTACGATCTCGGTGTCGGTTCCGTCACGCCGACCAAGGCGCGCGCCCAGGTGATCGACTTTGCCGGAATCTATTACTACAGCCCCTATGTCTATGTTCTTCACAAGGACAGCCAGGCGAAGTCCGTCGCCGATCTGAACGGCAAGATCATCGGCGTCGAGACCGCAACGACCTCCGAAGACTTCATTCGTCGCCAGCTCGAGATCGACGCACCGGGCCTGCCGCCGGTCGAGTACAAGCTCGAGCCGGGCGAGATCCGCACCTTCGCCGATTCCATGCTGCCCTTCGACGATCTGCGCCTCGGGGACGGCGTGCGGCTCGACGCCGTCATCGCGCCTGAGCAGACCGCCATGAATGCCATCAAGAACGGTTATCCGCTCCGCGTTCTGGACGGCGAATACGCCTTCAGGGAGCCGCTGGTGGTGATTGCCGAGAAGGTCGATCCGGATTGGACCACGAAGATCGGCGAGATCCTTGCCGAGATGAAGAGGGACGGTACGCTCGCAACCCTCACCACCAAGTGGTACGGCAAGGATTACAGCGCCGACTGATCCGTTCACCGCGGGCGGCGAAGCCGCCCGCAACCTTGTCCATGCGATCGATCCGCGGATGACCATGTCCTATCCCGATACCTACTACAAACAGACCATGGCCGAGGCGAAGGTCAGACCAGTGCTGTCCGAGACGGTCGAATGCGACAGCGTCGTCATCGGCGGCGGGCTTGCTGGTCTGACAACGGCGCTGCAGCTCGCGCGGTCGGGCCAGTCCGTGGTTGTGCTCGAGGCCGAGAGTGTCGGCTTCGGTGCTTCGGGCCGCAATGGCGGCTTCGTCAGTCCCGGTTATGCCACCGGCAGTGGCGAGATCGCCAACAGAACCGGCCGCGACGCCGCCCGGCAGTTGCATCTCCTCTCGATCGAGGGGGTCGACTTCGTTCGGGAAACGATCGAGACGTTGAAGATCGACAGTGCACGTGCGCAGCCCGGACTGATCAGCGTGCTGCGCTATGACGACGGCAGCAGCCTGAAAGCGCATGCCGACGAGATGAAGCGCGCCTACGGCTACGAGCTCGAATATCTCGGCACCAATGAGCTGCGTTCCATCCTCAAGTCGAAGCGCTACTTCCACGGCCTGCGCGACCGTCGCGCCTTTCACATCCATCCCTTGAACTACCTGCGGGGCGTGGCGGATGAGGTCGAGCGTCTCGGCGGGCGGATCTACGAGCGGTCGGCGGCCATCGGGACGGCGCTTGACGGAGCCGAAAAGACCGTTCAGACGATCCGTGGCAAGGTCCGTGCGCGCCGGGTCGTCTTCACCACCGGTGGCTATACCGGGGCGTTGAACGGCAAGTTGAATCGCGCCTTCCTGCCGATCGCCACCTATGTGATGCTGTCGGAGGAAGCCCCGGACCTCATCCGCACGGCGGTCGCCACCGGGAACGCGGTTGGCGACAACCGCCGCGCCGGCGACTATTACCGTCTCGTGGACAATGGAAAGCGGCTCCTGTGGGGCGGACGGATCACCACCCGGGCGGCGTCGCCGGCCGGGCTCGCACAGGAGTTGCGGCGAGAAATGGTCGGGACCTATCCGCAGCTCGAAGACTTAAAGACCGAGCTCGCCTGGTCCGGTCTCATGTCCTATGCCCGCCATCTGATGCCCCAGATCGGCGAGATGCAGCCGGGCGTCTGGCATTGCACGGCCTTTGGCGGACATGGTCTCAACACGACGGCGATCGGCGGGAAGCTGCTTGCCGAGGCGATCCTCGGCCAATCCGACCGCTACAGGCTTTTCAAGCCCTTCGGGCTCGTCTGGGCCGGTGGATATGCCGGTCTCGCCGTGGCGCAGCTCACCTACTGGAAACTGCAGGCTCAGGACTGGTGGCGCGAGCGCGCTGCCTGAACGCCGGAGAGTTCTCAATGATTGGTCGTTTGGTACTGACTTACCCGGATGCGGCGCGACGCACGGGTCTCCTGCTGATGCTCGCGCTCGTGACGGTTGCAATCTACGGCCTCGGCATCAGCCCGGCCTGGATCGCGCATCTGCTGCCGGCGGCATCCGACTGGCTCGCCGCCCATCCGTCGCTCGGGCAATTTCTCGGGGCCCTGTTGATCGCGCTGACGGCGGCAGTGAACTGGAAGGCCCTGCGCCAGCTGCCGCGCCACCTGCAGGTGGTCGGCGTCTGGATCGAGCTCTTCGCGCTGCTGATGCTGTTCTTCTATTCGTTCGACCTTTCCTTCGCCTTCATTGCCAGGAAGATCGGCTTCCTGGTCTCTCAGGGCGTCGTGACGACGCTCTACATATCGGTGATCTCCATCGCGGTGGCCACGATTATTGCGCTCGCCGGGGCGATCGCAAAGCTGTCGAAGAACGGCGTCATCTACGGATTTGCCACCTTCTACACCTCGCTGTTTCGCGGCCTGCCGCTGTTGATGCAGATCTATATCATCTATCTCGGCCTGCCCCAGGTCGGCTACGTCATCAGCGCGGTGCCTGCCGGTATCCTGGCGCTTTCGCTGTGCTACGGCGCCTACATGACCGAGATCTTCCGGGCCGGCATCGAAAGCATCCCGCGCGGCCAGACGGAGGGTGCTACGGCTCTGGGCCTGAGCCCGGCTCAGACCATGGGACTGGTGATCCTGCCGCAGGCGATGCGCGTCATCATCCCGCCGACCGGCAACCAGTTCATCGCTATGCTCAAGGATTCCTCGCTGGTGTCGGTCGTCGGCGTCTGGGAGCTCATGTATCTCGCCCGCACCCAGGGGCAGACGGAATTTCGTCATATCGAGATGCTGATCACCGCCTCGATGATCTACTGGCTTCTCTCCGTCTGTCTGGAATTTCTCCAGTCACGCATCGAAGCCCGCTTCGGCCGCTTCAATGTCCGTTGATGCGAATGTCGCGCCGGCAAGCACCGGCACGCGCAATCTGCGCGCCGCCGCGCTCGGCTTCATCTCTTTCGCGGTCTTCTCCGGCGCGGACGTGCTGGTGAAGCTGCTCTCCGAGCGCTTTCAGGTGCCGCAGGTGACCTTCATGGTCACGGTCGCCGCGCTCGTCTTCCTCGGATTTCACGCGGCGGCGACCGGTGCCGTCAAAGCGCTCCTGCCGCGCCACCCCGGCCTCGCTCTCCTGCGAGCACTGCTGCTTACCGCCGATACGCTGCTCATCCACTACGCCTTTTCGGTTCTGCCGCTGGCGGAGGCCTATCTGCTGGCGTTCCTGACACCCCTTATGGTGGCGATCCTGGCCTGCATCCTCCTCGGCGAACGACTTTCGCCGCTTGCCTGGACCGGCGTGGCGATCGGTTTCGCCGGCGTTGCTGTGGCGCTGCGGCCGGGGATCGCGCCTCTCAATCTCGGACATGCCGCGGCGGCGGCATCCGCCCTCCTCTTTGCGCTGTCGCTCGTTCTCCTGCGGCGCGCGCGAGCCGGGGAGCGGGACCTGGCACTCGTTTCCACCCTCCTCGTCGTTCTCGCTGCGGTGGCCCTGGCTGCTGCCTTGGCGGGCAATGGCCTCATGCCGGTCGGCGCATTCGATCTCGCCGCCGCCGGCACCGGCGGCGTCTTGCTGCTTGGCGGGCACCTCCTGCTAGTGCGCGCCTTCCGCAGCGGCGATGCCTCCGTGGTGGCGCCGTTTCAATACAGCCAGATCGTCTGGGGCTGCCTCTACGGCGTGCTGTTCTTTGCCACTCCGGTCGAATACCACACGGTCCTCGGTGCCATGGTCATCGTGCTGTCCGGCTGGCTGGTGCTCAAGTAATCCCGGGAGACAAGAATGCCCACTTCGATCGGAATGACGAGTTCGGAAATCACCCTTCGCGGCGTCCACAAGTGGTACGGCCGCTATCACGCCCTCGACGATATCAATCTGTCGATCGCGCCGCGTGAGAAAGTCGTCATCTGCGGTCCGTCGGGCTCAGGCAAGTCGACGTTGATCCGCTGCGTCAATCGCCTCGAGGCGCATGAGAGCGGGCATATTGCCGTCGGCGGCATCGAGGTCGGCGAGGACGAGCGCAAGGTGGATGCTGTCCGCCGCGACGTCGGCATGGTGTTCCAGCAGTTCAATCTGTTCCCGCATCTGACGATCCTGGAGAACTGCGTCCTCGCACCGATGTGGGTGAAGAACATGCCACGCCGTCAGGCGACCGAAATCGCCATGCACTACCTCAGCCGCGTTCGAATTCCCGAACAGGCCCATAAGTATCCGGGCCAGCTGTCGGGCGGCCAGCAGCAGCGGGTGGCGATCGCCCGGGCGCTCTGCATGAATCCCAAGGTGATGCTGTTCGACGAACCGACCTCGGCCCTCGACCCGGAGATGGTCAAGGAAGTGCTCGACACGATGGTGGCGCTGGCGAATGAGGGGATGACGATGGTCTGCGTCACGCATGAGATGGGCTTTGCCCGTCAGGTGGCGGACCGGGTGATCTTCATGGATCGCGGCCGCATCGTTGAAGAGGGCGAACCGGAGGCGTTTTTCGCTCGCCCCAGGACGGACCGCGCCAACCTGTTCCTGAGCCAGCTGCTTCATTGAGAAGGGGCATCTGAGAAGGGGCAGAGCGGCTGCGGCGCCTGCGGAAAGCCGCCGACATGGGTGCAGGTGAGAGAGGCGAGGTCGCGACCGGCTTGCAGGCATTCCGCCAGAGAGCGACCGCCGACCCGGGCGGCGATGAAGCCGGCGATGAAGCTGTCTCCGGCGCCGGTCGTGTCGACGACCTTCACGGGGCGGATGCCGGCTGCGGCGCGCTCCGTGCCGTCGCTCGCAAGCGAGCCGCGGCCACCGCGCGTAACGACGGCAAGACGGGCGCCGCTCGACAGGAAAGCGGCGGCCAGGCGCTCGGCCTCG
The DNA here is from genome assembly GCF_000018545.1 of Sinorhizobium fredii NGR234. NCBI lineage: Bacteria > Pseudomonadati > Pseudomonadota > Alphaproteobacteria > Hyphomicrobiales > Rhizobiaceae > Ensifer > Ensifer fredii. The sequence continues at coordinate 2,254,362 of NC_012586.1, read as the reverse complement.
GCGTCGTTCTCGCCGGACGATCCGAAGGCGATCGACAGCCCCTCGACCCCGAGATCGTCGGCCGAAGCGTTGACCGAAACATCCTGCGAGACACTGACGCCGGCCGCTGAAAGGGCGCGACGCAGCGCTCCGCCATCATCCAGCCAGCCGATATGCACGTGATCCATCGTCTTCAGGATCGCAAACTCGGCCGGGGTGGCTCGATAGCCGGCGCAGACCCCGAAGTCCTCGTGCACGAAGACCCGGTCGCCGACGGGCGTGACGTCGATGTCCGTATAGGCGGTATTGCCGTCGCGTTCCTGCAGGTGGTCGAGCCTGACCGCATTTTCCTCGAGCAGGCGACGCACCTTCGCGCCGTCCGGATCGCGGCCGACGGCGCCGAAATAGAAGGATTGATGACCGAGGCGAGCGAGTTGCACGGCGACGTTGACCGCATTCCCGCCGATATAGGACTGGGAAAGCGGCGGCCGAAAGCGATCGATGCAGTTGTCGCCGACGGCGGCGAGGCGGAAGCGGGTCATGGCTGTCTCGGAACTTGTGCAGCAAGGGTCGCGGATGCCGTTGCACCCGCGACCTCTCGTGTCGCTTGCCCGCTCAATAGGCAACGCGCTTGTAATAGCGCCGCGTCGTCAGCGGATGGTTGCGCATGACTTCAAGATGGGCGCTGATCCGTTCGAGGACGGTGGCGAGGACGATCGGCGAGACGAGGCTGCGCACTTCCGCCGAGATGCCCGGCAGCTCGAACTGCGCCGTATCGAGCACCGTCAGTTTGTCCGTGTAGCTCGGCGCGAAATTCTGCACCCGGTCGGCGAGCGGCCGCAGGCTGTCTTCGCCCTTCAGCAGGACGACGCTGACGCCCTTCTCGACGAGTTCCAGGGTGCCGTGGAAGAAGTCGGAGGCATGCACCGGGCGGGTGCGGATCCACTGCATTTCCTCCAGGATACACATGCCGTAATAGAACGCTTCCGGCCAGGCGTTCCCGGCTCCGGCGATGATATGATAGTCCGAGCCGGCGAGAATTCTCGCAAAGCCCTCGGCCTTGTCCTCGTAGCTGCGCTTCACGTCCAGGAGCAGCCGCGGGAGCTTTTCCAACTCGCTGACAATCGGCTCGTAATTGTCGATCTCGCCGCGGTGCCGCAGGATCGAGAGCGCAATGAAGAGCGATTGCAAATAGAAGGACTCGCACGATGTGTCGTCCTCGGCGAAGTTGACGAAGGCATGATCGCCGCCTTTGCCGAGCGGAGACTCTTGGTGTCCGACGAGCGTCAGCACCGTGGCGCCGATCTCCTTCGCCTTGGCAAGCAGCGCGACGCTCTCCTTGGTGGTGCCGGAGAGGGACGGAATGACGACGATCGATCTTTCCGTCAGGTTGGCCGAGCCGGTCACGACAAGCTCTGCGGCAAGATCGATGAAGACGGGGAAACGCGACCTGCGCTGAAGCAATTGCACGGACGGCTGCATCAGGATGGCGGCGCCGCCGGTGCCCAGGAAGAAGATGTTCTCGGCGCCCTTGTCGAGGCAGGCCCGGATCACGGCGTCGAGCCGCGGCCCGAGGGCAACGGCGCCGGACTGGATGCGAAGAAATCTCTGTTCGTCGAAATTCAGCATGGTTCTCTCTCGATAAAGGCACGAATGGTCACCGCGTCGGCGATGTTGTAAGACAACTGACAACATCGGGCGGTTGTGTCAAGAGCCAAGGGCTGTCGAAACGACGCGAATGCGGCAAACGGGTTCGAAGCTTTGCTGGCATCGTCGCATCCTCTTGACCGTCGTGGATTTGTCAGACAAGAAGGTCGTATCCGCAAACCCGTTGGAGAGAAAATTGGACGAGCCCCTTCGCGACACGCGCACGCTGGTCGTCCAGCTTCGCGACCGCATCGCCGATCTGATCCGCGAGGAGGAGCTGACACCGGGCGACAAATTGCCGACCGAGGCGCAGCTGACGCAGCGCTTCAAGATCTCGCGGCCGGCGCTGAGGGAGGCGCTGAAACTGCTGGAACAGGACGGCGTGATCTACGTCGAACATGGGCGCGGCCGGTTCGTTTCCGCCATGTCGGCCGTCCAGGTGGACAGGCCGATAACGGTGTTCGAGAGCGTCACCGACATGACGCGGCACTATGGCTATCAAACCGTCAACAAGGTGCTTTCGATCGCAGAGGAAGTCCCGGACCCGGTGAGCGCGGAGCAATTGAGGCTGGGTGAGGGCGAGCGCGTCATCCGCCTCGAAAGACTGCGGCTGCAGAAGGATGAGCCGATCCTCTACTGCGTCGACTACATTCCGCGCAGCATCATTCCGACCCGCCTTTATGACATCGACTGGAGCGGCTCGCTTCTCGACCTGCTTGACCGATACCGACACCGGCCGCGCATGTCGTCAGCGACCGTCTCCGCCGTGATGCTGCCGGCGGATGTGATCGCGCGGCACGACCTCGGAGATTTCGGACCGGCGCTGCTCATTCGCGAAACCTGCTTCAGCACGGCGGGGGCGCCCGTCGTCCATGCCATCGACTATCATCGCGGCAGCCATTTCACCTTCAGCTTCGCGCGCAAGTAACCCCTCAATCGCCTTCATCGGGAATATTGAGGACGTGGCCGCAGGCCTTGCAATGGACGGCGTCGAGGTCGTGCCGCTTCAGCCCGCATTGCGGGCAGGGAAAGTTCACCTTGTGGGGACGAACCACCGCCTGGGCGAGCCTGACGAAGAGCGAGATGCCGATGATCATCGTCACGACGGAGGTGAGCTTGCCCAATGTGCCGGGCAGCGTGATGTCGCCAAAGCCAGTCGTGGTGACTGTCGCCACGGTAAAGTAAAGGGCATCGACGAACCCTTCTACGCCTTCCTGTCCATAAAAGAAGGTGGTGTAGACGAAGCCCGTCATCATGAACAGGAAGACCAGGAAGTTCAGGCAGGCGCGCACCACGTCCTGAAGATGCGCCCCGCCAATGCGCCGCAGGCCTTCGCGAAACAGCGGGCTTCTGCCGATCGCCCAGATCCGCATGGCCCGCAGGAATGCGAAATTGAACATCAGGTCGGGGAATAGAAGCGTCGCGAGAATGACCACGTCGATCCACGTCATCGGTCTTTTGAGGAAGACCCGGGCCGAGGGGGCCGCGACAGCGCGTGCGAGCAGTTCGGCGCCAATCCAGGCGGCGATCGTGTAGTCGATGATCAGATAGGACGGCCCGGCCCGGAGGTAGGGACCCAATATGAAAAAGGCGAGGATGCTGAGATCGATGAAAGCGAGCAGCGCCTGCCAGCGCAGCGCCGAGGGATCGCGGCCGCGTTCGAGGCGCTGCAGGGCAATCCGCAGCGATCGGAGAGTAGCGGGGGTGGATCGCCTGCGGTCGGTCGTGTCCATCCGCTGGAGATAGGCTGAGGACGTTCGCGGTCAAGCGGTTGCGGCCGCGGCGCCTCGCCCAACAACGGGTGACCTCAAGACTCCTCCGCGGCGGTGCGCCCGGCATAGTCCACCCGGTTGATCCCGTGGCGCTGCAGCTTGTCGTAGAAGGTCTTGCGGGGAATGCCGAGCGCCGTCAGGGTTTCCTTGACGTCGCCGCGATGGGCGGTCAGCGCCTCTTTCAGGATATCGGCCTCGTAGCGCTCCAGCCGCTCCGGCAAAGTCCCGGTGCTTGTCGTCCCTGGCCGGGCGGCCGGCTTGCCGGGATTACCTTCGACCCCGAGTGCGACCCGCTCGGCAAAATGCGAGAGTTCGCGCACATTTCCCGGCCAAGCGTGCGACATCAGGTGGTCGCGGGTGGCCGCGGAGATCTCGGGGACCTCCCGTCCGAAGCGCGCCGCGGCGCGTTTCAGGAAATGCGAAAAGAGCAGCGGGATGTCCTCGCGGCGCTCGCGCAGGGGCGGGATCGACAGGGTGACGACATTGAGCCGGTAATAGAGATCCTCGCGGAAGTCGCCGCGCTCGGCCGGATCGCCGAGGTCGATCTTGGCGGCAGCGACGACGCGGATGTCGACCGGCCGGATTGTATTGGTGCCGAGCGGCGTGATCTCGCGGGCCTCCAGCACGCGCAGCATCTTGACCTGGGTCGCCGGCGGCATCGCTTCGATCTCGTCGAGGAACAGCGTGCCGCCGCTCGCGTGCTCGATCCGGCCGATGCGCTTCTTGACCGCACCGGTGAAGGCGCCGGCCTCGTGGCCGAAGAGCTCGCTCTCGATCACAGTCTCGGGCAGCGCCCCGCAATTCAGCGCCACGAAATTGCCGCTCCGTCGCCGGCTCCACTGGTGCAGAAGCGTCGCCACGACCTCCTTGCCGCTGCCGGTCTCGCCGGCGACCAGCACGTCGACGTCCGTGTCGGCGATATGCCTGAGCGTCTGCCGCAGCCGCTCCATCACCGGCGTCTGGCCGATCAACGGCAGGCTTTCCGAGGCGGCCTCGGCCGCCTGGCGAAGCGCCCGGTTCTCCGTGACGAGGCGACGCTTCTCTTGCGCTCGACGGGCGCTCTGGACGAGCCGGTCGGCGGCAAAGGGCTTGGCGATGAAGTCGTAGACGCCGTCCTGGATGGCCTGGACAGCCATCGGTATGTCGCCATGCCCGGTGACCAGAATAACGGGAAGGTCCGCATCGAGCTCGGCGATCTTACGGAACAGGGCAAGCCCGTCCATCCCCGGCATGCGGATGTCGCTGATGACGACGCCGCTGAAATCGGCGGTGAGCGCCGCGAGCGCCTCGGCCGCGCTGGCAAACGAAGACACGGTGAAACCGGCGAGCTCCAATGTTTGCTGCATCGCCTTGCGCAGGTCGCGGTCGTCATCGACCAGGAATACGGAACCGCTCATTGCGATCAGGCCTTCTTCAGATGCACCGTGAATGTCGTTCCGGAGGAGCTGCTGTCGACCTCGATCCTGCCGCCATAGTCGCTGATGATCTCCTTGGAGATGGCCAGGCCGAGGCCGAGTCCCTCTTCCTTCGAGGTGTTGAAGGGCGTGAACAGCTCGTCGCGGATGGCGGCCGGAATGCCCGGCCCGTTGTCGGCGACGGTGAGCGCAATGCCGCCCGCCGTCTCCTCGCAACGCACCCGGATTTGCGCGTCGTCACGATCGCCGATCGCTTCGAGTGCGTTCTGCAAAAGGTTGATCAGCACCTGTTCCAGCCGGATGCGATTGCCGAGCGCCTTCAGGCCGTCCGCCGGCAGCTCGATGCGGATCGCGTCCATGCGGCCGGCAAAGCGGCTGCGCAGCAGCAGAAGCGAACCCTCCACCACGTCCTTCATTGCCGTCGGCTCGGCGGCGAAGTGGCCCTTGCGGGCAAAGCGGCGCAGCTCGTCGGTGATCGCGCCGACGCGCTCGGTGAGTTCGGCGATGCTCGTCATGTTCTCGGCGGCCGTGGCGCTCTGGCCGCGGTCGAGAAAGACCCGGGCGTTGTCCGCATAGGCGCGGATCGTTGCGACCGGCTGGTTGATCTCATGGGCGACGCCGGCCGCGACCTGGCCAAGGATCGCCAGCCGGTTCGCCTGGACGAGATCCTGCTGCACGGCCTGCAGCTTCTCGGCGGTCTGCCGGTGGTCGGCGATCTCGGTCTCGAGGCGGTCGCGGGCCATGCTGAGGTCACGCGTCCGCTCCTCGACCTTCACTTCCAGTTCGTTGCGCGCCAGCCGATCCCTTGCCGATCGGAATACGATCGCCTGCCGCCGGCGCAACAGAAACGCGCCAAGCGCCAAGAGCGGCACCAGCGCGGTAAGCATGATGAGCCGCATCTCGCGCGCCCCGGCTGCCAGCGCCGCTTTCAGCGGCGACAGTTGCTCGAGCCGCCAGTTGGTCGACGGCACCAGCGTCTCGACGCGCAGGAAGGCCTCGATGCCGTCGCCGGGCAGCAGCGCCTCCAGCGTGGAGGAGCCATCCGGCTGGGCCTCGATCCGATGGAAAGGCAGCGGCAGCAGCGGCGCATCGCCGAACTGCAGGCTGTCGCGAATATCGGCCAGCCGGTCGTCTTGGATCTCTTTCGTCGTCATGAAGCGCCAGGAGGGCAGGCTGGTGATCAGCACGATGCCGCGCCGGTCGGTGACATAGGTCGGCTTGTCCGTGACCCGCCAGTCCGCCTCGACCCCGTCGAATTCGAGCTTGGCGACGATCACGCCGAGCGGGCCGTCCGGCCCGTCGACGCGGTGCGAGATGTAGAGGCCGGGCCGCCGGCTCACCGTTCCCATGGCGAAATGTTCGCCCTTGCCGTCGCGCATCGCCAGGCGGAAATAGTCGCGGAAGGCGTAGTCGTTGCCGACGAAGCTAGTTGGCTCCCGCCAGTTGCTGGCCGCGACGGCAACGCCGTCGCGGCCGATCATATAGACGACGGCCGCTTCGGCGCTTGTTGCGAGGCTTTCGAGCTTGCGATTGATCGGCTCCAGCGACTTTGGATTCGGCGAAGCCAGCGCTTGGCGAATGGCACCGTCGTCGGAAAGGACCAGCGGCAGAGCGCGCTGCCGTTCGACGACAGCCCTGAGCAGCGATGCTTTCAGGCTGGCGTCAATGCGGCTTTGCTCGGCAAGGTCGGCCAAAGCCTGCGACCGGCCGTATGCTCCGGCAAGCACGAACCCGGCGACCAGAAGCGCGAGCGCCACGGCCGCGAACAGGAGCCACGATCTATGCGCCCGGCGGCGCAGCGCGCTCAAGTCGTCCGTGCCTGGCGGGTATTCGGTCATGGCGGCATTGTGCATGTTTTCGCCCGGCGTGCCAGTCGACTTGTGCGGATTTCCGCACATTCTGGTTGGGCGGCTTTAGGCGCAGTCAATTAAAATGCAGTGATTTCAATGGCGTGAACCGTCGGCGGCAAACTGGCACGCCCGTTGCAAACAAACTCCACAAGGCAGCCGCGGCTGTCGATCTTCGGAAGAGTGGCCCGGGAGGCCCGGCGCGTTGCCGGACTGGGCGCGCGCCCCAAGTGGAGGATATCACATGATCATCGAGCATTCCGCGGAGGTCCGCGGCAAGACACCCTTTTACCGCCATCTCTACGTCCAGGTCCTGGCGGCGATCGCCGCGGGCATTCTGCTCGGCCATTTCTATCCCGAGCTCGGCACTGAGCTGAAGCCGCTTGGCGACGCCTTCATCAAGCTCGTCAAGATGATCATCGCGCCGGTGATCTTCCTGACGGTCGCGACCGGCATCGCCGGCATGACCGATCTCGCCAAGGTCGGCCGCGTCGCCGGCAAGGCGATGCTCTACTTCCTGACCTTCTCCACCCTTGCGCTCGTCGTCGGCCTCATCGTCGCCAATGTCGTGCAGCCGGGTGCCGGCATGCATATCGACCCGGCCTCGCTCGATGCAAAGGCGGTCGCCTCCTATGCGGCGAAGGCGCATGAGCAGTCGATCACCGGCTTCCTGATGAACATCATTCCGACGACACTCATCGGCGCCTTCGCCGAGGGCGACATCCTGCAGGTGCTGTTCATCTCGGTGCTGTTCGGCATCTCGCTCGCGATGGTCGGCAAGAAGGCCGAGCCGGTCGTCGATTTCCTGCAGGCGCTGACGCTGCCGATCTTCCGGCTGGTGGCGATCCTGATGAAGGCGGCCCCGATCGGCGCCTTCGGTGCCATGGCGTTTACCATCGGCAAATACGGCGTCGCCTCGATCGCCAACCTCGCCATGCTGATCGGCACCTTCTACCTCACCTCGTTCCTGTTCGTCTTCGTCGTGCTCGGCGCGGTGGCGCGCTATAACGGCTTCTCGATCGTGGCGCTGATCCGCTACATCAAGGAAGAGCTGCTGCTGGTGCTCGGCACTTCGTCCTCGGAAGCGGCGCTGCCGGGCCTCATGAACAAGATGGAGAAGGCCGGCTGCAAGCGCTCGGTCGTCGGCCTCGTCATTCCGACCGGCTATTCCTTCAACCTCGACGGCACCAACATCTACATGACGCTGGCGGCGCTCTTCATCGCCCAGGCGACCGATACGCCGCTCTCCTATGGCGACCAGATCCTGCTCCTGCTCGTTGCCATGCTGAGCTCGAAGGGTGCGGCCGGCATCACCGGCGCCGGCTTCATCACGCTGGCCGCAACGCTCTCCGTCGTTCCGTCCGTGCCGGTCGCCGGCATGGCGCTGATCCTCGGCATCGACCGGTTCATGTCGGAGTGCCGGGCGCTCACCAACTTCGTCGGCAATGCCGTTGCGACGCTGGTGGTGGCGAAGTGGGAAGGCGAACTGGACCAGGCACAGCTCTCGGTCGCGCTTGCCGGCGACACCTCGGTCGAGACCATCCCGGCCATCGCGGTTCAGCCCGCCGAATAAGTTGCCTCCCAGGGCAACGCACGATGAGTGCGGCTTGGCGCGGTCTGGTTTATCCGGGCCGCGCTTTTTTGCGGCAAAAACTTAACCTTAGGCGATGCGTGCGGAGCCCCACCCCCCTCTGGCCTGCTGGCCATCTCCCCCACAAGGGGCAGGGCTATCGCATATGAGTAAAGAACTCATGGAAGAAATCTCTGTTCCAGTTTACGCGGCGCATTTTGCTTGCGATGGGCTTGTCGAGTGGGTGGGCCGCCAAGATGTCGCGCGCCAGCCTGCGGATGACGGCAAGATTTTGCGGGGCATTGTCCTTGCGGCTGCGGGCGTCGTCTTCGTGGAAGACGACGTCGAGGCTCCAGTGCAATTGGTTCTCGATCGTCCAGTGGGCGCGCACGACCTCGGCGAGCTTGTGAGGCGCAAGTACTTTGGAGAGGGCGATATAGCGCACGGAGGTCACCGCCCTGCCGTCGGCGCCCTGCCGCGTGGCCTGGATGCGGCCGATCGCCTTCAGACCGGGAAAGGCGGGCGCTTGCTTGAACGCCTTGAGTGGCAGGACGCTGGCGCGGCGGGTTTCGAGGCGGCCGTGGCCGGTCTCGCGGGTCTCGTGGAAGGCGAGGTCACCGGCCGCGTCGGCCGCCACGAAGCCGGCTTCGGCGCAGGCAAAGAGCCGGCCGCGATTGGCCTTGAGCGCCAGGGCATAATGCGCCTTGCGCCCGATCAGCGCCTTGGCCGTGTCGGGGCGGCAATGCAGCGCGTCCGCCGTGACGATGCAGCCCTTCAGGTCGATGCTCTTCAGCAGCGCCAGCGTTGCGGCGACCTCGTCGGAACCTTCCGCCCGTTTGGTCGCCACCGACAGCCGCGTCTCGGCATCCCAGACGCTCACCATCACCGGCGGCATGAAGGCGCGTCCCTTTTCATAGCCGCGCCGCAACGCCTTGCCGTCGACCGCCACCACACCGCGCGGGCGCGGGCCGAGGCCCAGCCCCTGGCGCAGCGCCGCCAGAAAGGCGCCGAGCGCCCGCGCCAGTTCGTCCGGGTCGATGAGCCGGAAGATGCGGCTGAAGGTGTCGTGGCTCGGGCAGCCGTGCCGGAGCGTGACGATCTCCTTCAGTTCCGCTTCCCGGCCCTCGACGAATTCTGCGATCTCCACGCAGTTCTTCGCCCCGCAGAGCGTCGCCGCCAGCGCCAGAAACAGCAGCTCGGCCAGATCATGCCGCGCATTGATGTCGCGCGGATCATGTATTTCCCGTAAAATCGACAGAGCAAACGGCATCAAGGCGCCCTCGTAAAAGAGAAAGCCTTCCAAGAATCCATTCAAAGCTTCCTGGCAATACCTAATACTGATATGCGATTCCCCTGCCACAAGGGGGGAGATCGACTCGCGGCGACCTAACCACCCCAATCAAAGCTCTGGCAATGCAGAGCCTTCTAACGGGCACGGCCGTGCCACATCCGTTCTCCACCTTGTGTCCCCTTGTGGGGGAGATCGCCGGCAGGCGAGAGGGGGTGAGCCGACCCCCAGAGTTTACTTCTTGAGAGGTCCCCTGCGGCCCGCACCCTTCCTCAAATCCCGTGCAGCACCTGCGTCGCCTTGACCGCGGCCGAAGCCCGGTTCTCGACGCCGAGCTTCACATAGATCTGTTCCAGATGCTTGGTGACCGTGCGGGCGCTCAATCCCAGAATCTCGCCGATGTCGCGGTTGGATTTTCCCTTGGCGATCCACAGCAGAACCTCGGACTCGCGCTGGGTGAGATGGAAATGCTGGCGCAGCATCTCGTCGTCGCTCATGCCGTTCTCGGCGGTCAGGCGGAAGAGATACTCGTTGGCGCCGATCGCGCCGAGATAGGAAATCTGCAGGCCCGTCTGGCCGGCCTGATGGAGCGTCAGGCTGCCCTGCTTGTCGCCGCCTTGGCGTTCCCGCATCCAGGCGGCAATGCGGGCAGCCACCACCGCAAGGCCGTCGTCGCTGCCGGTCGCGGCGTTGACGAGGCGGGTCGCCTGCGGCGTCGACCAGCGCACCGTCCCGTCGCCGCGCACGGCAAGCAGATGCCTTCCGGCCGCATCGAGCGCGACGCGGGCGCTCTGGGCCGAGCGCGCATTGGAAAGATGGACACGGATGCGGGCCCGCAACTCGTCGATGTTGATCGGCTTGGTGAGGTAATCGACGCCGCCGGCCTCGAGCGCCCGTACAACATGCTCGGTCTCGGTGAGCCCGGTCATGAACACCACCGGCACCTGGGCGACCGAGGCGTTCGCCTTCAGCCGGGCGCAGGTGTCGAACCCATCCATGCCGGGCATCACCGCATCGAGCAGGATGAGGTCGGGCGTGATGCGATCGGCGATGTTGAGCGCGGCATTGCCGGAGGTGGCGATCAGCACGGAGAAGCCGGACTGCTCCAGCGCCTCGGTCAGGAAGCCGAGTGCCTCCGGAGAATCGTCGACGAGAAGCACGATGTCGCGCGGATTGGCGGCCTCAGGCACGGGCGTTCGTCTCCTCGGGAAGCAGCCGTCTCAGGAAGGCGTCGTAGCCCGACAGGTCGAAGGCCTGGACATAGGCGCTGACCGCCTCGGCAAAGGGCTGGTTCTCCGGGTTCAGAGCAATCTCCGTCAATTTCGCCTCGATGCCTCTCACGTAGCCGATTTCGCCGAGCTGGATCAATTCCTTCACGTGATGGTCGCCGGGGCTTGTCACAGCACTGGTCCTGCCATTGGCGGGCGCTTCCCTGACGTCGCCCTCGTAGATCCATTCGAGCCCGAGATGGATCGCCAGCTTGTCGGTGAGCTGCCGCACGCCGAAGGGCTTGGCGAGCGTGTCGTTGTGGCCGATCGCGCCGGTCGCCGAGCCGTCGCCGATATTGGCCGAGAGCATGATCGCCGGCGCCGTGTGCCCGCGTTCCCTGAGCTTCGTCACCAGTTCCCAGCCGTTCATGCCGGGCATGGAGATGTCAATCAGGAAGAGATCCGGCCGCGTCCCTTCGATGAGGGCCAGGCAATCGGTGCCGTTCGCCGCCGTCAGCACGGTGAAGTCGAGCGGCACCAGTACCTCGCGCATCAGGTCGCGGTGGTCGGCATTGTCGTCGACGACGAGGATGGTGCGGTGCGGTCCCTTGTAGGACGTGATCCTGCGCACCGGGTCCTTGAGCGCCGCCGGTCGGTCGACGGCCGAAAGCATCAGCCGCACCCTGAAAGCCGTGCCCTTGTCCTTCTCGCTGGTGACGGAGATTTCGCCGCCGAGCGTCTGGGTCAGCAGGCGCGTGATCGTCAGCCCGAGGCCGAGACCAGGCATGCGATGCTCCGCGTCGCCGCGCTGGAAGGGATCGAAGATCTTCGGCAGGTCCTTGTCGCTGATGCCGCGGCCGCTGTCCTCGATCGTGAAGGTCGCCACCTGGCTGCGATAGGCGATATCGAAGCGGATCAAGCCCTGATCGGTGAATTTCAGCGCATTCGACAGCAGGTTGACGAGGATCTGCCGCAGCCGCTTCTCGTCGGTCCTCACATATTGCGGCAGCGTTGGGCCGCGGTTGTGCTCGAAGCCGATGCCCTTGGCCTGCGCCTGCGGGCGGAACATGTCGACGATCTGGTCGAGGAAATCGTGGATGTTGATCTCGTTGGAATAGACCTGCAGCTTGCCGGCCTCGATCTTCGAGATGTCGAGCAGGCCGTCGATGAGCCCGGAGAGATGGTCGGCGCTGCGTTTGATGACCTTGATCGCGCCCTGCCGCGACGACGGGATCGTCTCGTCGCGCTCCAGGATCTGCGCATAGCCGAGCACGGCGTTGAGCGGCGTGCGCAGTTCGTGGCTCAAGCCGACGACATAGCGGCTTTTTGCCCGGTTCGCGGACTCAGCCGCCTCCTTGGCATTCTGCAGCGCCGCGTCGGTCTTCTTGTGGGCGGCGATCTCCTTGAGGAGCAGGGTGTTCTGGCGGGAAGACTCCTCCTCCGCCACGACACGGCTGTCATGGGCAAGCACGTAGAACCACGAGACGACGCCGGCCAGGATGGCGAAGACGAAGAAGACGACGGCGACCGTTCGCTCGACGACGGCGGCGGTCTCGGGCGAGGCGGCGGTCGTCTGGTGGGCGATCATCGCCAGGATGATGCCGATGCCGGTGATCGAGATGACAGCCGAAATCGCATAGCGGCCGAGCCTTGTGGCGAGTTTTGCGACAACCGTCTCCGGCAAGACCGCCTTGGCGACCGTGGCGATCTGCGTGTTGAGCCGCGCCTTCGGCTTGCACATGTCGTGGCAGCGGCTGTCGAGCGAACAGCAGAGCGAGCAGATCGGCGCCGCATAGGCCGGGCACCAGGCCATGTCCTCGGGCTCGAACGGATGTTCGCAGATCGAGCAGGTGATCTCGCTTTCGCTGAGCCAGCTCTTGCGCGGCTTGCGGGCGAGATAGAATTTTCCCTCCGTCCGCCAGGCGATCAGCGGCGAGACGACGAAGGCCGTGACGAGGGCGATATAGGGCGCGAGCGAGGCGGCGATCTCGCCCATGGCGCCGAAATGCGCGACGAGCGCCAACAGCGCCGAGACGCCCATCGTACCGAGGCCCACCGGATTGATGTCGTAGAGATGGGCGCGCTTGAACTCGATGCCGGGTGGGGACAAGCCGAGCGGCTTGTTGACGAAGAGGTCGGCCGAGATCGTGCAGAGCCAGGCCATGGCGATGATCGAAAAGATGCCGAGCGTCTCCTCGAGCAGCCGGTAGATGCCGAGTTCCATCAGCAGCAGCGCAATCGCCACGTTGAAGACCAGCCAGATGACGCGGCCCGGATGGCTATGGGTGAGCCGCGAAAAGAAGTTCGACCAGGCGAGCGACCCGGCATAGGCATTCATCACATTGATCTTCAGCTGCGAGACGACGACGAAGGCGACCATCAAGAGGAGTGCGGCCGTCTCCGACGGGACGATATAGCCGAAGGCGGTGTAGTACATCTGCGCCGGATCGGCGGCCCTGGTCGAGGGCACGCCGGCACTGAGCGCCAGTACCACAAGGAAGGAACCGGCCAAGAGCTTCGGCGCGCCGACGATGACCCAGCCGGAGCCGGCGAGAAACACGGCAATGCGGTGATGCAGCTTCCTCTGGCCGTCCGGCGGCAGGAAGCGCAGGAAGTCGACCTGCTCGCCGATCTGCGCCATCAGCGCGAAGATCACCGCGGAGGCCGCGCCGAATTCGACGAGATCGAAGGACGCGACGGTGCCGGCCGGCCCGGAGGCGTGGTGTATGCCGGCATAGGCAAGCCAGAGCCCGACCTTTTCCCAATCGGCGAGCGCGATGAAGGCAAACGGCAGGATGTTGAGCACGATCCAGAAGGGCTGTGTCATCAGCTGGAACTTGCTGATGAGACGGACGCCGTGGGTCACGAGCGGGATCACCGCGACGGCGCTGACGATGTAGCCGATCCACAGCGGTATGCCGAGCGCCAGTTCCAATGCGCCGGACATGATCGACGCTTCGATCGCGAAGAGGATGAAGGTGAAGCTCGCATAGATCAGCGAGGTGATCGTCGAGCCGATGTAACCGAAACTCGCGCCGCGCGTCAGAAGGTCGATGTCGACGCCGTGGCGGATCGCGTAACGGCTGATCGGCAGCCCGACCAAGAGGATCATCACGCTCGCGACGGCTATGGCGACCACGGCATTGGTGGTGCCGTAGGACATGGTGATGGCGCCGCCGATCGCCTCCAGCGCCAGGAAAGAGATCGCCCCGATCGCCGTCTGCGAGATGCGCTCGGAGGAAAACCGCCGCGCGCTCTTGGCGGTGAAGCGCAGCGCATAGTCTTCAAGCGTCTGGTTGGCGACCCAGCGATTGTATTCTCGTCGAACGGGAATGATGCGCTGGCGTGCAGCCATGTTGCCTCGTCGTTACTGTAGCCTCGCCGGTCTCTGCCTATTTTCCCGGCAAGCGAAAGCGACGCATGAAATTTATGCAATGTAGAAAGTTTGAAAGCAAGCTTCAAAGCGTCACTGGCGGAACATCGCCTGCCTCGACGATGCGACCGGCGACCGCGCCGATCCTCAACGAGGACGGCCGGCACGATGCCTGGGCGTACGTGACCCAGTATTTGTGACCCTGCCGATCACGCACAACAGGCGCTCTTCGATGAGACGGGGGCGCAGCAGGCAGCCGACGCGCGCCCCTCCTCGGCAAGCCATCGATCGCGCGGTTTGCAGCTCGCGGGTCTCGGCGCGAGTTCCACATGCACGGCGTTGTCGCGCAGTCTTGGCAGCGACGCGCAATAGAGCTGCATGGGACGCACGCCGTCGCTGACTTCGAAGGTGAGCTTTGCCGATTGCGCAAGTTGCAGGTGATCCGACACCTTGCCGATGATCCCCGAGAACTTGCCGGCCGGCATGTGCGCCCTGCTGTCTTCCTCGACGTCCCAAAGCTGCACGAAGATCTCGGTCCAGGCCTCCGGATTGGCGCCGCAATCGAGCCCTGCGAACTGCCCGGCCTTGACCTCCGTCACATGGTAGCCGGCTTTGATCGGCCGACCGTCGTAGTGAAACACGAGGGGAAGCTCGCTAGCCGCAGCCAGAGTCTCAAGCAGAAGCCCGAGCGAGATGTCGTCGTTGTGAATTTTCGTATTGTCGAGCGCGCTCATATGCATTATTCCTCGTTTCAATTATTCAAGGATTATTGAAATATGGACGAACGTCAAGCGCTTGCCGCCTTCGGTGCGCTCTCGCAGGAGACGCGCCTGAAGATCATTCGAATGCTGGTGGTGGCGGGTGCAGACGGGGTATCCGCGGGGGTGATGGCAGAGAACCTGGGGGTTTCGCCCTCCAATATCTCGTTTCATCTGAAAGAGCTGGAGCGGGCCGGGCTGATCACCCAGCAGCGCGAGTCGAGATCGATCATCTATTCGGGCAATTACGAGGCGCTGGGCAGCCTCGTGCGCTTCCTTATGGAAGACTGCTGCGCCGGACATCCTGAAGTCTGCGCACCGGCCGCCGCGGTCGCGGCCTGCTGCGCGCCAACTATGGAGGGGAAATGCCAATGAGTGACGATCGGGTCTACAATGTGCTCTTTCTCTGTACCGGCAATTCCGCCCGCTCGATCATGGCGGAAGCCATGCTCGAGGTGGAGGGGAAGGGCCGCTTCCGCGCCTTTTCGGCCGGAAGCCAGCCCAGGGGTGAGGTTAATCCCTGGGCGCTGAAGACGCTCGAAGCGCTCGGCTATCGCACGACGGGATTCTCGTCGAAGAGCTGGGACGTCTTCGCCGCGCCCGGTGCTCCGCAAATGGATTTCATCTTCACGGTCTGCGACGATGCCGCCGGCGAGGCCTGTCCGGTCTGGATCGGGCATCCGGCGACAGCCCATTGGGGCATCGAGGACCCCGCTGCGGTCGAGGGACCTGATGTCGAGAGGGGCCGCGCTTTCGCGCGTGCGGCGAAGTATTTGAAGAACCGCATATCGGTGTTCGCGGCCCTGCCGATCGCCTCGCTCGACAAGCTCGCGCTCGAGACGAAGCTCCATGAGATCGGACGGCTCGAAGGCGCGACGTCCCGTCCGTCCGAGGCGCGCTGATGTCGTCGTTCGATCTCTCCCGCCGCCTCGTCGCCGAGGGCCTGGGTACGGCGCTGCTCGTCGCGACCGTCGTCGGCTCCGGCATCATGGCCACGTCGCTAACTGAGGACACGGCGCTCGCTCTGCTCGGAAACACGCTTGCCACGGGCGCGATCCTGGTCGTGCTGATCACCATTCTCGGTCCCATATCCGGGGCGCATTTCAATCCGGCCGTATCGCTGGTTTTCGCGCTTTCCCGCAATCTGCCACGACGCGACCTCGTCGGCTATGTAGCGGCGCAAGTCGCCGGCGGCATTCTGGGCACGATCGCGGCGCACCTGATGTTCGATCATCCGATCCTCGAATGGTCGACGAAGGTGCGCACCGGGCCAGCGCAATGGTTCTCCGAATGGGTGGCAACCTTCGGGCTCGCCGCGACCATTCTCGCCGGCATCCGTTTCGAACAGAAATCGGTGCCATGGCTGGTCGGCCTCTATATAACGGCTGCCTACTGGTTCACGGCGTCGACCTCGTTTGCCAACCCGGCCGTGGCGGTTGCCCGGTCGCTGACGGATACGTTCTCCGGCATCCGCCCGGCGGATCTGCCCGGATTCATCTCCGCGGAGCTGGTCGGCGCGGTCTCCGCGCTCTTGCTGACGACCTGGCTGCTGCGGCCTGCAAACCCGATGAGGATAAAATCATGAATGCCACGATCTACCACAATCCCGCTTGCGGCACGTCGCGCAACACGCTGGCGATGATCCGCAACGCCGGCATCGAGCCGACCATCATCGAATATCTCGATCAGGCGCCGTCGCGTGACGAACTCGCCCGGATGATCGCCGACGCCGGCCTCACCGTCCGGCAGGCGATCCGCGAGAAAGGCACGCCTTATGCGGAACTCGGCCTTGACGATCCGGGACTGGCGGACGAGCAACTCATCGATGCGATGCTGAAGAACCCGATCCTGATCAACCGGCCCTTCGTCGTGACGCCGCTCGGCACTCGGCTGTGCCGCCCGTCCGAAGTCGTGCTCGATATCCTGCCTGAGACGCACAAGGGAGAGTTCACCAAGGAGGACGGCGAGAGAGTGCTAGACGCGGACGGCAAACGCCTCGTCTGATCTGCCTGCGTGGTTTTGCCCGCCGCTTCCTTCTTCCCCCCCGCCATCTACGTAGAATGACGTATGTGCAGTGCAGCGGGCTTGTTCAATGATCGCTTTCAGAGACGGGAGCGGGATGCGAGCGAAAAACCGCTGCGCACTTTTCCTCTCCCGCTCCCAAGCAACGGCCAAGGACAACCAACGCTCCGTTGCGGCGACCAGAGCTAGAGGGGTTCAATCAGATGACTTACAGGGCACGCGTCACCGGCGCATTCCTCGCTGCCGTCCTTTCGACGACCGCGTTCAACGGCGCCTTCGCCGCCGAGGACACGATCAAGGTCGGCATCCTTCATTCGCTTTCCGGAACCATGGCGATCTCGGAGACGACGTTGAAGGACGCCATGCTGATGCTGATCGACGAGCAGAACAAGAAGGGCGGCCTGCTCGGCAAGAAGCTTGAGGCGGTCGTCGTCGACCCGGCTTCGGACTGGCCGCTCTTTGCCGAAAAGGCGCGCGAGCTGGTCTCCGTCGACAAGGTTTCCGCCGTCTTCGGCTGCTGGACCTCCGTGTCGCGCAAATCCGTGCTGCCGGTCTTCGAGGAACTGAACTCGATCCTCTTCTACCCCGTCCAGTACGAGGGTGAGGAAAGCCAGCGCAACGTCTTCTACACCGGTGCCGCGCCGAACCAGCAGGCGATCCCCGCCGTGGACTACCTGATGGAGAACGAGGAGGTGGAGCGCTGGGTGCTCGCCGGCACCGACTACGTCTATCCGCGCACCACCAACAAGATCCTCGAGGCTTATCTCATCGCCAAGGGCGTCAAGCCCGAGGACATCATGATCAACTACACGCCGTTCGGTCATTCCGACTGGCAGACGATCGTTTCCGACATCAAGAAGTTCGGCTCGGCCGGCAAGAAGACAGCCGTCGTCTCGACGATCAACGGCGACGCCAACGTGCCCTTCTACAAGGAGCTCGGCAACCAGGGCATCAAGGCCGAGGATATTCCGGTCGTCGCCTTCTCGGTCGGAGAGGAAGAGCTCGCCGGCCTCGATACCGGACCGCTCGTCGGCCATCTTGCCGCCTGGAACTATTTCCAGTCGGTCGACAACCCGGCCAATGCCGAATTCATCAAGACCTGGAAGGCCTATACGAAGAACGACAAGCGGGTCACCAACGACCCGATGGAAGCCCACTATATCGGCTTCAACATGTGGCTGAAGGCGGTGGAGAAGGCCGGCACCACCGACACCGACGCGGTGCTCGACGCGATGATCGGCGTCTCGGTGCCGAACCTCTCGGGCGGCTATTCGACGATGATGCCGAACCATCACATCACCAAGCCGGTGCTGATCGGCGAAATCCAGGGCGACGGCCAGTTCGAGACCGTCTGGGAAACGCCCGGTCTTGTCGTCGGCGACGAATGGTCGGATTACCTGCCGGACTCCAAGGACCTGATCTCCGATTGGCGCGCTCCGATGTCGTGCGGCAACTTCAACGTCGCCACGGGCAAGTGCGGCGGCAAGGGTTCGTGATTTCATGACGAAACAATTGTTCGCTGACGGGCCGGATGCGGCCCGTCCCCGGCATCGAGTTTCATGACGAACCGATAGCATGAAAACACCCTCCGTCCGACGGCCTCCATTCGGACGGGGGACTTGCCGTTGATGCCAAGCGAGAAGCCAATGTACCGAATCTTTCAAACCCTGTTGGTTGCCTTGCTCCTCTTCACCGCGATCCCCGGCGGGCTTCGCGCGCAAGAGGGATTGCGCGACCTGGTCAACGCGCTCGGCGAGGCGAAACTTTCCGATATGGACGAGCATATCGCCGCGCTGGCGAAGACAGGTGATCCCAAGGTCGTGCCCGTCTTGGAAGCGCTCGGCGAAGGCGATCTCTATGCGCGCAAGGCGGACGGCCAGGTGTTCCTGACCAAGGAAAGCGGTTCGTCGCTGACGCTCATCGACCCGATCTCCGGCGAGAGCGCCGGCGAGGCGCCGAAGGCGGCGCTTGCGAAGATCAAGGTCAACAATGGCGTGCGCCGCGCCGTGCGCACCGCGCTCGGCAGCCTGACGCTGCTCAGCCCCGACCGCGGTCAGCGCCTGAAGGCGGCGCATTCCGTGCTTCAATCCCCCAACGCCGATGCGCTCGGCGCCATCGAGAATGCGCTCGCCGCCGAGAAGGACGCCGAGGTTAGCGCCCTGCTCGAGCGGGCGCGCGCCACAACGCTGTTGATTTCCGACCGGCCCGTCGACGAGAAGAGGGAGGCGGTGCGGCTGCTCAAGCAAAACGGTGGCCGCGAGGCCCTCTCCAT
Source organism: Sinorhizobium fredii NGR234 (assembly GCF_000018545.1). NCBI lineage: Bacteria > Pseudomonadati > Pseudomonadota > Alphaproteobacteria > Hyphomicrobiales > Rhizobiaceae > Ensifer > Ensifer fredii. Next base: position 2,235,211 of record NC_012586.1, on the reverse strand, counting down.
CCTCTCGACGGCGCTGAACTCGGCCGACGAAACCCTGAAGCCGGACATCGAGGCGGCGCTCGCCGGCATCGAACAGACTGAGGCGCTGTGGGCCGCCGGCCAGAATGTCTGGTACGGCCTGTCGCTCGGCTCGGTGCTGCTGCTCGCGGCGATCGGCCTGGCGATTACCTTCGGCGTCATGGGCATCATCAACATGGCGCATGGCGAGATGGTGATGCTCGGCGCCTATACGACCTTCCTGGTGCAGGAGGTCGTGCGCGACTCCTATCCGGCGCTTTTCGACTGGTCCCTGGCGATTGCCCTGCCGCTCGCCTTTCTGGTGACCGGCGCGGTGGGGCTGGCGATGGAACGCGGCGTCATCCGCTTCCTCTATGGCCGGCCGCTCGAAACGCTGCTGGCCACCTGGGGCATCTCGCTGATCCTGCAGCAATCGGTGCGGTCGATCTTCGGCCCCACCAATCGCGAGGTCGGCAACCCGTCCTGGATGTCCGGCGCCTTCGAGCTCGGCGGCCTGACGGTCACCTGGAACCGCCTGTGGATCGTCCTTTTCGCGCTCGCCGTCTTCGCCGCGCTGCTCTTTCTCCTCAAGAAGACGCCGATGGGCCTGCAGATGCGGGCGGTCACCCAGAACCGCCGCATGGCCTCCTCCATGGGCATCCGCACGCCCTGGGTCGATGCGCTCACCTTCGCGCTCGGCTCCGGCATTGCCGGCATGGCCGGCGTGGCACTCTCGCAGATCGACAACGTCTCGCCGAACCTCGGCCAGGGCTACATCATCGACAGCTTCATGGTGGTGGTCTTCGGCGGCGTCGGCAATCTCTGGGGCACGCTCGTCGGCGCCTTCTCGCTCGGCATCCTCAATAAGTTTTTGGAGCCCTATGCCGGCGCCGTGCTCGGCAAGATCCTCGTGCTCGTGCTGATCATCCTGTTCATCCAGAAGCGGCCGCGCGGGCTCTTCGCACTCAAGGGCCGGGCGGTGGAAGCATGATCACATCTTTCCTCATCAGATCGCTGGACCGCACCATCGTCATCGCCGTGGCGATCCTGCTGGCGCTTGCCGTCCTCGTTCCCGCCCTCAATCTCCTGACCGCGCCGGACCATCCGCTGCATGTGCCGACCTATCTGGTCTCGCTGTTCGGCAAGTACCTGACCTACGCGCTCTTAGCGCTGGCGCTCGACCTCGTCTGGGGCTTCTGCGGCATCCTCTCGCTCGGACACGCCGCCTTCTTCGCCCTCGGCGGCTATGCGATCGGCATGTATCTGATGCGCCAGATCGGCGCGCGCGGCTCCTACGGCAATCCCCTGCTGCCGGATTTCATGGTCTTCCTCAACTGGAAGGAACTGCCCTGGTTCTGGTACGGCTTCGACATGTTCTGGTTCGCGGCGCTGATGGTCGTGCTGGTGCCCGGCCTCATCGCCTTCGTCTTCGGCTGGTTCGCCTTCCGCTCGCGCGTCAACGGCGTCTATCTGTCGATCATCACCCAGGCGATGACCTATGCGCTGCTGCTTGCCTTCTTCCGCAACGACATGGGTTTCGGCGGCAACAACGGGCTGACCGACTTCAAGGATATCCTCGGCTTCAACATCCAGGCCGACGCCACCCGCGCCGCGCTCTTTGCCGCTTCCGCGCTGGCGCTCGCCGTCTCGCTCGTCATCACCTCGGGCATCGTCCGCTCGAAATTCGGCAAGGTGCTGGTGGCGCTGCGCGACGCCGAAAGCCGCACCCGTTTCCTCGGCTACCGTGTCGAGCACATGAAGCTCTTCGCCTTCACCGTCTCGGCGATGATGGCGGGTGTCGCCGGCGCGCTCTACGTGCCGCAGGTCGGCATCATCAATCCAGGCGAGTTCGAGCCCGGCAACTCGATCGAAGTGGTCATCTGGACGGCGGTCGGCGGCCGCGGCACGCTGATCGGCCCGATCATCGGCGCGATCCTCGTCAACGGCGGGAAAAGCATCTTCACCGCCGCCTTCCCGGAATTCTGGCTTTTCGCGCTCGGCGGGCTCTTCGTGCTCGTCACGCTGTTCCTGCCAAAGGGGGTGGTCGGCACGGCTCAGCACTATCTCTCCCGGCGCCGCGCCTATCGCGCCGTCAGCCGACCCGAGAACGAGACCGGCTTGGCTGACGCCGAACCCTTGGCTGCGGAGTGATCGCCATGACCGAGAAGAAACCGAAAAGCCTGCTCTATCTCGACGGCGTCTCCGTTTCCTTCGACGGCTTCAAGGCGTTGAACTCGCTCTCCTTCATCGTCGAGCCGGGGGAACTGCGGGCCATTATCGGCCCGAACGGCGCCGGCAAGACGACGATGATGGACATCATCACCGGCAAGACGCGGCCGGACGCGGGAGAAGTCTTCTTCAAGGGCGACATCGACCTGACCCGGAAGGACGAGGCGGAGATCGCCCAGCTCGGCATCGGCCGCAAATTCCAGAAACCGACCGTCTTCGAGAGCCATACGGTCTGGGACAATCTCGAATTGGCGCTGAACCGCCGCCGCGGCGTCTTCGCGACGCTGTTCTATCGCCTGGCGGGCGAGGACAAGGCCCGCATCGAGGAGATCCTTTCGACGGTCCGGCTGACGGCGCGACGCGACGATCTCGCCGCCAACCTCTCGCACGGGCAGAAGCAATGGCTGGAGATCGGCATGCTGCTCGCGCAGGAGCCGGAACTGCTGCTCGTCGACGAGCCGGTCGCCGGCATGACGGATGCGGAGACGGCGGAAACCGCGGTCCTCCTCAGGGAGATCGCCAAGACACGCTCCGTCGTCGTCGTCGAGCACGACATGGGCTTCATCCGCGATCTCGGAGTAAAGGTCACTTGCCTTGCCGAAGGTTCGGTGCTGGCCGAAGGCTCGATCGATTTCGTCAGCAACGATCCGAAGGTGATCGAGAACTATCTCGGCCGATGAGCGGCGAGCGGAGGGACCTATACCGATGTTGAGCGTCGAAAACGTCAGCCTGCACTACGGCGCCGCCCAGGCGCTCCGCAACGTCTCGTTCAAGGCCGAAATGGGCAAGATCACCTGCGTGCTCGGCCGCAACGGCGTCGGCAAGTCGAGCCTGCTCAGGGCCATCACCGGCCAGCATCCGGTGAGTTCCGGCGCAATCGCCTTCAATGGCGTGGCCCTCGACGGGCTGGCGCCCTTCCGGCGCGCGAAGCAGGGCGTCGGCTACGTGCCGCAGGGTCGCGAGATCTTTCCTCTTCTGACGGTCAAGGAGAATCTGGAGACCGGCTACGCGCCGCTGAAGCGCGCCGACCGCTCGATCCCCGACGATATCTTCAGCCTGTTTCCCGTGCTTCAGACCATGCTCGGCCGGCGCGGCGGCGACCTTTCCGGCGGCCAGCAGCAGCAGCTCGCCATCGCCCGCGCGCTCGTCACCCGTCCGAAAATCCTCGTGCTCGACGAGCCGACCGAGGGCATCCAGCCGTCGATCATCAAGGACATCGGCCGAGCCGTCAGGTATCTCAGGGATTCGACCGGCATGGCGATCCTGCTCGTCGAGCAATATCTCGACTTCTGCCGCGAGCTCGCCGATCAGGTCTACATCATGGATCGCGGCGCCTTTGTCCACGCGGGGCCGGCAGAGACGCTGGACAGCCCGGAAGCGCGCCGGCATCTGACGGTCTAGCGGTTTTTCCACAGGGGTGGAAATCAGCCCGGGATTTCAGCGACTTGTGTCTGCCGGGGTGGCCGCTTTTTCTGCCCCGCGGCAGAAAATCCACCGTTTCAATCGATTGTGTTTGCGCCCTCCGGTGCTTTGAACCATACTGCCGCTGCACGATTTATGAAGGAGCATTACAAACCGTTACCGCTGACAGAATTGGCCATTTCGCGTTTCCGGCCTAACCACTCGGAGGAGACCCTAATGACGAATTTCCTGCCCGCCCTTTATGAAGGGCATGCCCCGATCACGCTGCAGACTCTCTTCAGAGATGCACTCGAAGCCTATGACGATTGGGACGAAGACATGCCCGAACCGATCGTTTCCTTTGAAGGAAAAGTGGTGCCGATCAGCGCCGTCTTCGATTGGATGCGGCCCTGTACCGACATCATGCCGGCCAATATGCTCGGCATCGTCACCGACCGCCTGACGAAGCCCTGGAGCGGCACAGGCCCACTCGACGAGATGACCGTCTCCACCGCCGCACGCGTCATGTCCGTTCTGGTGCGACGGCGCCTGCTGCGCTTCGGCCGCGGTTCGATCGAGGCTTTCGCAGAGCGTTTCAACCATCCGATGGGCCCTGGGCAACCAGGCTGAGCCGAGAGTTGCGAAACGGCGTAGCCGGCGGCCGCGCTGTTTCGCCTCATCCGGGGAACGAAGTTCCTTCGGCCTTGCCGGACCGCCGCTTTACATAAGATATTGGTAGCGCTACCATTTCCATCAGACGCCCGGGAGGAGCCTGTCTGGCGTTCATGGACTTGCGTATCGATAAATCGTGCCGGATCGGCCACGGAAGCACTCGGTTACCGCTGACGAGAGGCTTTGGTGCTTTCTGAAGCATCCAACTGCGCTCGCACGAGGGTTCGGTGCTCCGGTCCGCAGGCGGGCCTGCGGCGAACAATCGATGGCTGTGCCGCCGATCGATGCCCTGTCCCTGCATGATAACGGGAGGGAATTCGATGACCAGAGCATTCGTCAGCGGCATTCTCACGGCCGCTGCACTACTGTCCACCACCGCCTACGCAGAGCCTGAAATCGTCAGCGGTCCCGCCGCCGAGCCGGATTGCTTCGCGCCCTGGACGGCCGAAACCAAATTCTTCAAGTTCCCGAAAAAGGATGGCCCCTATCGGGTGGCGCTTGCGAATGGGTTCATCGCCAACACCTGGCGCATCCAGATGATCCAGACGGCCAAGGCTTATGCCGCACAGCCGGACGTTGCCGCCAAGCTCAAGGAGTTCAAGGTCGTTTCTACCGGGGAGGACGTTCCGGCGCAGATCTCGGCGATCAACAACTTCATCGACTCGGGCTATGACGCGATCATCGTCAATGCGCAGAACCCGACCGCTTTCGGTCCGGTCATCAAGCGCGCCAAGGAGGCCGGCATCGTGCTCGTCGCCTTCGACAACATCCTCGACACCGAGGATGCCATCAACGTCAACGTCGACCAGAAAGGCCTCGGCGTGCTCTGGGCGAACTGGCTGGCCAAGCATCTTCCGGAGGGTGGCAAGATCCTCGAGGTGCGTGGCGTCGCCGGCACCTCGGTCGACACCGACCGCCACAACGGCATCCATGAGACCTTCGCGGCGACCGGCAAGAAATGGGACGTCGTCGAGGTCATCGGCAAGTGGGACGACCCGACCGCGCAGAAGGCGACGGCGGACGCGATTGCCGTACACAAGAAGTTCGACGGCATCACAGCCCAGGGCGGCGATACCGGCGTCGTCCAGGCGATGATCGATGCCGGTCATCCCTTCGTGCCGTTCGGCGGCGAAACGGAGAACGGCTTCCGCAAGTTCTGCGCCAAGCATGCCGGCGAGGGGCTGAAGTGCTCGTCGGCCGGTACCGGGCCCGCTCAAGTGGCAGTCGCCATCAAGACGGCGATCGCAGCCCTCGAAGGGCAGGTGGTGCCGCAATCGATCAAGCTGCCGCTGGCGATCGTCGAGGATCCGAACTTCAAGGAAGGCCAGGACTTCTACCCCGACCAGTCGGACAACTTCTTCGTAGGCAACGCCTTCCCGACCTGCGGCATCAACTTCACGGCCCAGGAGATCATGGGGCAGACGAAGGAAAACCAGTAGTCTCTGGGGTTTTCCGGAGCACCATGCCGCGTGCGCGAGCACGCGGCATGCGCAGGAGAATCGGGAGCCGAGGCGACGGATGGCGATGGGAGAGATACAGGCGACGTCGCCGCTATTTCGGATGGAGGGCGTGTCGAAGCGCTATGGCGGGGTTCGCGCCCTGGAAAGTGCCCATCTCGACGTGGAGGCGGGCCGCATCCATGCGATCCTCGGCGAGAACGGTGCAGGCAAGTCGACACTGATCAAGATCATGGCCGGGGTGGTGGCGCCGGACGAGGGCCGCATGCTGCTCGACGGTCAGGACGTCAGCTTCCGCTCGCCGGCTGCGGCTTCTGCCGCCGGCATTGCCTGCGTCTTTCAGGAACTGTCGCTGATCCCGGATCTCAGCGTCGCCGACAACATCGCCATTGCCAACCCACCACGCCGCTTCGGCCTGATCGACCGGCGGGCCCAGCGCGCAATCGCCGAGGAGGCTCTCGCCCGGGCCGGTGCCGAGGACATACACCCGCGCACCGCGGTCAAGGATCTGCCCCTGTCGCGCCGGCAGATGGTCGAGATCGCCAAGGCGCTCGCCTCCGGGCCGCGCATCCTGATCCTCGACGAAGCGACCTCGGCGCTGACGGCCGGCGATGTCGCCAAGGTGTTCGCCGTGCTGAAGGGCCTGCGTTCCGAGGGTCTGGCGCTGCTCTACATCTCGCACCGCATGCATGAGATTGCCGAACTTGCCGACACCTGCACGGTGTTCCGCAACGGCCGCAACGTCGCTAACTTTTCCGCCGGCAGCCGGACCAACAGCGAGGTCGTCGAAATGATGATCGGGCGCGAATACAGCAACGTCTTCCCGCCGCGGCAGAAGCGCACGATCGAAGAGGGCAAGGCGCCGGTGCTCGAATGCCGCAATCTCGGCTGGAGCGACCGGCTGCGCGACATATCCTTTTCCGTCGGCGAGGGGGAGGTCGTCGGCCTCGGCGGGCTCGAAGGCCAGGGCCAGCGGCTCCTGCTTCTCGCCCTCTTCGGCGTGCTGCGCGGCATGAGCGGCTCGGTGCTCATCGACGGCGCGCCGGCGGCGATCAGCGGTCCGGCGGCGGCACGCAAGCCGCCGCATTCCATGGCGCTGATCCCCGAGGACCGTAAGACCGAGGGGCTGATGCTGCCGATGACGGTCCGGGAAAATCTCTCCTTTGCCGCCCTCGACCGCGTTTCCCGCGGCGGCGTCATAGATCGGGCGAAGGAGGAACAACTGATCGACGAGATGCTGCGGCTCCTGGAAATCAAGACCGCCGGCCTCGACGTGCCCGCCGGCGCGCTTTCCGGCGGCAACCAGCAGAAGGTCGTCATCGCCAAATGGCTGATGCGCGAGCCGCGGATCATCCTGCTCAACGATCCGACACGCGGCATCGACGTCGGGACCAAGCAGGAGCTCTATCGCTTGCTCCGGCAACTGGCGGAGGCGGGCGCGGCGATCGTCTTCTATTCGACCGACTACGACGAACTGATCGGCTGCTGCGACCGGGTCCTGGTCCTCTATGACGGCCGCGTCGTCCGAGAACTCGAAGGCGATCAGATCAGCGAACGGGCACTGATCGCCAGCGCGCTCAATGTCGAGGCTGGGCAGGAAGGAACGGCGGCATGAGCGAATGGCGCTATTGGCTGAACGAGCAGCGCGGCACGCTGACAGGCCTTGCGATCTTCCTGGTGATGTTTTCCGTCTATGTCGCCAATCATCCGGCCGGGTTCACCGCCAATGTCGTCCACACGGCCGCCAACAAGGGCGTACTGCTCGCCTTCGTCGCCATGGCGCAGGCGCTGGTGGTGATCACCGCCGGGATCGATCTGTCGGTCGGCATGATCCTGGTGCTCACCAACTGCCTTGCTTCCTGGATCGTCGTGGGCGGAGCGGTACCAACCGCGCTTGGCGTAGCCGCCGTGCTGGCGACCGGAACGCTCTGCGGCGCGATCAACGGCGCGCTGGTGATCTACGGGCGCCTCCAGCCGATCGTCGCGACGATCGCTACCGGGGCCGTCTATTTCGGCCTTGGCCTGCTGCTCCGGCCCTTTCCGGGCGGTTCCGTCAACGAGGACCTCGCCGACGCGCTGACCGGGCGGCTGTTCGGGGTCATTCCGTCGAGCCTCGTCGCACTCGCCGCCGTCGTCTTATTGATCTGGCTCCCCTTCCGGCGATCGGTCGCGGGCCGCGCGGCTTTCGCAGCCGGCTCTTCCGAGCCGGCCGCCTTCATGTCCGGCGTGCCGATCCGCCGCGGCAAGTTCGCGGCCTATCTCTTGGGCGGGCTGCTCGCCGGAATGGGCGGCCTGTTCCTCACCTTCTTCACCTATACGGGCGAGGCGGCCTATGCGAGCGGCAGCGCCTATACGCTCTGGTCGATCGCCGCAGTCGTGCTCGGCGGCGTGTCGCTCTATGGCGGTCGCGGCAGCGCCGTCGGGGCGATCTTCGGCGCCTTCGCGGCCCGCACCACCGGCGACATGCTGTTCGCCTTCGACGTCGACCCGCTGTGGCAGCCGCTGCTTCAGGGCATCGTCCTGATGATCGCCGTCAGCATCGGCTCGCTGGCGCTCCTGCGGGTCCGAAACCGGCTGGACTGGTTCCAATGAGCGAGACCTCCGAGAGCCGCCTGTCCGTCAAGACGCGCCGGCCCGGCATTCTCCGCCGCGCCGATCCGGCCGTCCTTACCGCCTTCGGCTGCATCCTGCTCTTACTCCTTCTCGGCAGCCTCTATTCCAGCAATTTCCTGTCGCCCGACTATCTGCTGCAGCAGCTCAAGGTCGCCTCGTTCCTCGGCGTGGTGGCGGCCGGGATGATGATCGTCATCCTGCTCGGCCACATCGATCTGTCGGTGCCCTGGGTGATGACGATGGGCGCGATGATGGCCTGCGCCGCGGCCGGTTTCGGACCGGCAGGCGCCTTCGTCGCCATTCCGGTCGGCGTCCTCAGCGGCATGGCCTTCGGCCTCCTGAACGGCTTTGGCGTTGCCTATCTGCGCATTCCTTCGATGATCGTAACGCTCGCCTCCAATGTCGTGGCGCAGGGACTGATGGTCGTCTACACCGGCGGCTTCTCGCCGCAGGATTCGGCGCCGCCTGCCATACGCTGGCTGGCGACCGGCGCACTCGTGCCGGGCGTTCCGAACGCCATCCTCGTCTGGTTTGCCGTCAGCGCGGCGATGGTGTTTCTGCTCACCCGCACCGCCTTCGGTCGCGCCGTCTATGGTATCGGCAACAGCGAGCGTGCCGCCTTTCTCTCCGGCGTCGGCACGCGGCGGGTCATCATGATCGCCTTCGTGTTCTCGGGCGGGTTGAGCGCCTTCGGCGGCGTATTGCTTGCCGGCTATGCCTCGAAGGCGGCACAGGCGATGGGCGACGCCTATCTCCTGCCGTCGATCGCCGCGGTGGTGCTCGGCGGCACTTCCATCCTCGGCGGCCGCGGCTCCTATCTCGGCACGGTGGCGGGCGTCATCCTGATCACGCTGCTGCAATCCATCCTCTCGGTCATGCAGATGCCGGAGGCCGGCCGCCAGATCGTCTACGGCGTCGTCATCATCGTGATGCTGCTGCTCTACGGCCGGGCACCACCGAGCCGCTGACATCACCTTGCTTGAACTCTCCAGGCTCGTTGAGGATGCACGTCGTTGGCGCAGGGTGGTATCATCCGGGCACGCCCTCCGATTGGCGGCCGCACGAAAACGGAGCGTTCCCATGACCCGCATCGTCGATCTCCGCGTCTTTGACCTGCGCTTTCCGACGTCGCAAAGCCTCGACGGATCGGACGCGATGAATCCGGACCCGGACTATTCTGCCGCCTATGTCATTCTCGACACCGACCAGCCGGGGCTCTCCGGCCACGGCCTTACCTTCACCATCGGCCGCGGCAACGACATCTGCTGCATGGCGATCAAGGCGATGCGCCACCTTGTCGTAGGCCAGGAGATCGAGGTCATTCGCAACCAGCCGGGCCACTTCTGGCGGCATCTGACCGGCGACAGCCAGTTGCGCTGGATCGGGCCGGAAAAGGGGGCGATCCATCTCGCCACCGGGGCGATCGTCAATGCCGTGTGGGATCTGATCGCCAAGGAAGCGGGCAAGCCGGTCTGGCGTCTCGTGGCCGAGATGTCGGCAGAGGAGATCGCCGATATCGTCGATTACCGCTATCTGACCGATGTGCTGACGCGCGAGGACGCGATCGATATCCTCAAACGCGCCGAGCCCGGCAAGGCGGCGCGCATCGCGATGCTCGGGCGGGAGGGCTATCCCTGCTATACGACCTCCGCCGGCTGGCTCGGCTACGGTGACGAGAAACTCCGGCGGCTTGCTGAGGAGGCGGTCGACGCCGGCTTCAACCACGTCAAGATGAAGGTCGGGCGCGACCGTGCCGACGATATCCGCCGGCTGACGATCGCCCGCGAGGTTCTCAGTCCCGATCGTTACCTGATGATCGACGCCAACCAGGTCTGGGATGTCGACGAGGCGATCGACTGGGTGAAGGCGCTTTCCTTCGCCAAGCCCTTTTTCATCGAGGAGCCGACCAGTCCCGACGATGTCGCCGGCCACCGCAAGATCCGCGCGGCAATCGCGCCCATCAAGGTCGCGACCGGCGAGATGTGCCAGAACCGCATTCTCTTCAAGCAGTTCATCGCCGAAGGCGCGATCGACATCGTCCAGGTCGACGCCTGCCGCCTCGGGGGCCTGAACGAGGTTCTTGCCGTCCTGCTGATGGCGGCGAAATATCGGCTGCCGGTGTGGCCGCATGCCGGCGGCGTGGGCCTCTGCGAGTATGTGCAGCATCTGTCGATGATCGATTATGTCGCCGTATCCGGCACCAAGGACGGCCGCGTGATCGAGTATGTCGACCATCTGCATGAGCATTTCGTCGATCCCTGCGTCATCAGCAACGCCGCCTATATGCCGCCGCAGCGGCCCGGCTTCTCGATCGAGATGAAACCTCAGTCGATCGAGACCTACACTTATCGCCCATAGCGACAGGCCGCCGTCGGAACCGCGAAGCTAACGCTAGAAATGGCTTGACGCGAATCAGAGGATGAATCATTCCTGTAACGGAATAGATCGCATATCCCGTATTTCAGCGTAGTTCAGCGATTGGCCTGTAAAGGAATGCGGCGGGCGCATGTGCGGCCGGCGAAGGGACGGTTGTTGCCATTCGGTTGCGGCTCGACGGCAATTGCGAAATGTACGAGGGGATTTCGACGATGGACATGACAGGATCGGCCGTGGACGCGGCAAGCGCAATCGGCAAGACGGCGACCGCCGGCGCCGGATCTCGCCGGCCCGCCGACGAGGCGATCGCGGCCGATGCGCGGGCGCTTTCCGAACAGTTGAAGGCGATGCGCGACCGCCTGTTCGCGCCGACGGCGATGAAGACGCTCAGAAGCTTCACCTCCGGCGAGGCCGCCAGGCTGATCGGCGTTTCCGACGGCTATCTCCGGCAGCTGTCGCTCGCCGGGGAGGGGCCGCAGCCCGACACCGGCATCGGTGGGCGCCGCTCCTATTCGCTCTCCGACATCAATGCGCTGCGCCGCCATCTCGCCGAACAGGCGCTCGCCAAGGGCAATGCCGCCAAGGCGCGCGGCTATGTGAACTGGCGCGACGAAACGCGGGGCGAGCACCTGCAGGTGATCTCGGTCACCAACTTCAAAGGCGGCTCCGGCAAGACGACCTCGTCGGTCCATCTCGCCCAATATCTTGCCCTAACCGGCCATCGGGTGCTGGCGGTCGACCTCGACCCGCAGGCCTCGCTCTCGGCGCTGTTCGGCTACCAGCCGGAGCTGGACCTGACCGGCAACGACACCCTTTATGGCGCGATCCGCTACGACGCCGAGGCGCGGCCGCTGAACGAGATCATCCGCAAGACCTATTTCGACGGGCTCGATCTGGTGCCGGGGAATCTCGAACTCCAGGAATTCGAGCACACAACGCCGCAGGCGTTGAGCGCGCGCCAGAACGGCGCCGATGCCGGGCCGCTGTTCTTCGCCCGCGTCCAGGCGGCGCTTGCAAGTGTGGCCGACGATTACGACGTCGTCGTCATCGACTGCCCGCCGCAGCTCGGCTATCTGACGCTCTCGGCGCTCTGTGCCTCGACCTCGGTCATTGTCACCGTGCATCCGCAGATGCTCGACGTCGCCTCGATGAACCAGTTCCTCTACATGACCTCGGACCTGCTGAGCGTCGTGCGCGGGGCGGGCGGCGAGCTCAATTTCGACTTCCTGCGCTATCTCGTCACCCGCTTCGAGCCGAATGACGGGCCGCAGGCGCAGATCGTCGGCTTCATGCGGTCCCTCTTCGGAGACCGGGTGCTGACCTCGGCCATGGTGAAGTCGACAGCGATCTCGGACGCGGGTCTGACCAAGCAGACGCTCTACGAGGTCGGCCGGGAGAATTTCACCCGCGCCACCTATGACCGGGCGATCGAGTCGCTGAATGCCGTCAACGGCGAGATCGAAGCTCTCATTCACGCGGCCTGGGGGCGTTAAGACATGGCTGGCAACAACCGGAAGAACGAATTGCGAGCCCTGTTCAAGGGCGGCGCGCCTGCTGCCGCGCCGCAGGCCCCCGCCGACCAGCCGGCGGGCGAGTTGACACCTGTCAACGCCCAACCGGCCGTCCCCCCAACTGCGCCCCGCGCCGCGTCCGGCGCCGTCAAGGCGATGGGTCTTTCGCTCGGCAGCATCACCCGCGAGGCCGAGGAGGCCCGAGTGCTGAGAGAAGCGTTGACGCAGGGCGAGCGCGTCGTGGCGCTCGATCCCGCCCTCGTCGAGGCCTCCTTCGTCGAGGACCGGCTGACCGACGGCGAAGTCGACGATCCGGACTTTCTCGCGCTCGTCGACAGCATCCGCGAGAACGGCCAGCAATCGCCGATCCTCGTCCGTCCGCATCCCGAGAAACAGGGGCACTACCAGACCGCCTACGGCCACCGCCGCCTGAAGGCGGTGCGCCGTCTCGAACTGCAGGTGAAGGCGATCGTCCGGCCCCTGACGGACGACGAGCTGGTGCTCGCCCAAGGCAAAGAAAATGCCGAGCGGCGCAACCTCTCCTTCATCGAGCGGGCGCTTTTCGCCGCGGCGCTCGCCGCCCGCGGCTTCGACCGCAAGGTGATCGGCGACGCGCTTGCCGTGCAGAAGAGCGAGTTGTCGCGCCTGCTGCAGGTCGCCGACAGCGTGCCGCACGCATTCGCCCGCTCCATCGGCCCGGCCCCCAAGGCCGGTCGCGAGCGCTGGATGGCGATCGGTTCGTTGCTGGAGCGGGAAGAGGCGCGGGAAAAGGCGGAAGAAGCGATCGCTTCCTCACGCTTCCGCGCCGCCGATACCGACCAGCGTTTCCAGTTCGTCTTCAATTGCCTGTCCGAGGGCGACAAGCCGGAACCGGAGAAGCCTGAGGAACTGAAGGACGAGGCGGGACGGGTGTTCGCGCGGCTGAGGCTTGACGGGAAAGCGCCGAAGATCGAGTTCCTGCCCGGTACCCATCCGGCCTTCATTAAGGAGGCTGTGTCGATGCTGGCAAAATGGCACGCGAGCTTTGTGGAGAACCAGAGGTCGTAGCTATAGACCGCTGAGCGTCTGATCGCCCCTCACCCTAGCCCTCTCCCCGCACGCGGGGCGAGGGGACACTGTCGCGATTTGCCGCTTCCGCTCGGGGAATGCAGTCCACGCGTTTGTAGGATGTGTCCATCTATGACAGCGGCATCGTCAGGGCGAGACGGTGCCGCGAGTCCCCTTCGCCCCGTTTGGGGGGGGAGAAGGTGGCCGGCAGGCCGGATGAGGGGCCAATCCAAGGATCGACCCGCTCCTATTGATAATCCACCCACACCCCGCCGGCATCGGCCGAGCGGACGCAATTTTCGACCCAGCGGACACCTTCGAGGCCCGCGTCTATGCCGGGGAAAACCAGTTCCTCGATGCCCTCCGGGGCAAGCCCGCGATTGCCGTTGATCGCCAGGCCGAAGCGGCGGTAGAGGTTGGCCCAGGCCTCGAACAGGCCTTCCGGGTGGCCGCCGCCGATGCGGTCGTCGATCCGGGCTTCCGGGTAGAGATAGTCCATGCCGCGCTCGAGGATGCGGACCGGCTCGCCCTGGATCTCGTAGGAAAGCTGGTTCGGCCGCTCGTCCCACCACTCGATGCTCGCCTTCGAGCCGACGATGCGGACCTTCTGGCCGTGCATCGAGCCGGCATTGACGGCGCTCGACCAAATATTGGCGATGGCGCCGTTGTCGTATTCCATCAGGGTCACCGCATTGTCCTCGAGCGGCGCGCGGCTCCTGACGAAGCTCTGGCGCACACACATCAGCCGCTTGATCTTCAGATGCGGCAGGATGACCTCGGAAATATAGAGCGGGTGCGTGCCGACATCGCCGAGCACGTAGCTTGGGCCGGCGAATTTGGGGTCGACACGCCAGCGCGTCGACGGGTTCTGCTCCTCGACCGCGGCGCTGTGGAATCCATGGGCGAATTGCAGGTTGACGATGCGGATCTCGCCGAGATCGCCGTTCTTCACCATGGCGCGAGCCTGCTCGATCATCTGGTGGCCGGCATAGCCATAGGTGAGGCCGACGATCAGCCCGCGCGCTTGCGCCAGCGCCTTCAGCTCCTCGGCTTCCGCGACGGTGAAGCAGAGCGGCTTTTCGCAGACGACGTGCAGGCCATGCTCGAGCGCCGCCTTGCAGATGGCGAAATGGGTGTTGTTCGGCGTGGCGATCGACACCGCCTCGATGCCGTCGCCGCGCTTCGTCTCCTCGGCGAACATCGTCCGGTAATCCGGATAGCTGCGTGCCTCGTCCAGCCCGAGGTCGACGCCGAAGGCGCGGCCGCGCTCCGGATCGATGTCGAAGGCGCCGGCGACGAGTTCGAAGGTGTCGTCTCTCAGCGCCGCCGAACGGTGGATGTAACCGATCTGGCTGCCGCGTCCGCCGCCGACCATGCCCCAGCGGATCGGGCTTTTCTTTGTCGCTGCCATTGTCGTATTCCTTGAACGTTTGTTTTGAACTTTCCGCTGGCCTCGTTTCACCCCCCTCTGCCCTGCCGGGCATCTCCCCCCCCCCCTCGTGGGGGTCGGCAGGGCAGAGGGGGGTGCGGCAGGCACCAACTAAAAGCCGACCGAGCGCAGGTAGTCGCGGCTTTCCTTCACGTCGGCGAGGCTGCCGGCGACGCTCAAGGGGTCGCGCTCCTGCTCGACGGTGATGAAACCGTGATAGCCGATCTCCTCGAGCGCCTGCTTGACGGCCGGATAGTCGATGATGCCGCGGCCGATCGGGCACATGACGCCTTGGCCGCAGGCTTCGAAGAAGCGGATCTTTTCGCCGAGCACGCGCCGGAAGACCTTTTCGTCGATATCCTTGAAATGCACGTAGTCGAGACGGTCGGCATAGGTCTTCAGCGTCTCGACCGGATCCATGCCGGCGTAATAGGTGTGGCCGGTGTCGATGCAGAAGCCGGCGAGCTCCGCCGGCACGTCGCTGGCGATCCGCTCGATCTCGTCGGCGAATTCGATATAGCCGCCGGCATGCGGGTGGATGACGGCGCGCACGCCGTATTTGCTCATCGCAAGCTCGGCGATCGCCTTGATGTTGGCGACCATGCCGTTCCACGCCTCGTCCGAGAGCCGCGGCGCCCGGTCGGTGTGGCCGGCGGTATAGTCGCGCTCGTCATGGCCCCAGTCCATCACCGTCAGATAGGGCGTCCTGAAGCGCTGGCCCGGCACCTGCTCCGGCTGCGGCAGCCGGGTGATGACGGCGCAGATCTCGTCCGTCTGGCGCAGCAGATTGGTACGGTTTTCCGGCGAGACGAGATCGTCGAAGATCGTGCCGGCGACGATGAAGAGGTTGCGATCCTGCAGCGCCTTCGCGACGCGCCCGGACTCGAGCGGCACGTAACCATAGGGGCCGAGTTCCAGGCCGCCATAGCCGGCGGCCGCTGCCTCGTCGAAGACCCGCTCCCAGGCGGGCAGGTTCGGGTTCTTGACGTCGTCCACGCCCCAGCAGCAGGGGGCGGTCGTAATGGTGATGGTCACGAATCTTGTCCTATTTAGGTAAGTTACCGCTTACGCGCGCTTGGCCGGCCAGTACTTGTCGACGTATTTCTGGATCTCGGCCCGCATGAAGCGGCCGGATTCGTCGGCGCGGTCTTCCCAGCCGAAGACGCAGGCGGTGACGATGCCGTCGAAGCCGACCTCGGCGAGCGAGGAGAAGAAGACGTCCCAGTTGATCTCGCCCTGGTACATGTCCATGTGCTGGTGGATCGTCACCTTGGCGCCCGGCGGGTTGATGATGTAGCGCAGGCCGGAGGACGCCTTGTGGTTATAGGTGTCGGCGACATGCACATGGGCGATCAGCGGGCCGGCGTCGCGGATCATCTTCGCCATGTCGTCGCCGAAATAGAAAGTGTGCGGCGCGCAATAGAGGAACTTGACGTTCTTCGAGCCGATCGTCTTCAGCATGTCGATCGCCGGATGCAGCGTCTCGCACCAGTCTTCCGGGTGCGGCTCCATGTTGAGCGTCACGCCTTCCTTCTCGAAGACCGGCACCAGCTCTTCCATCGAGCGCCACCAGGCCGCCTCGCTGTGTTCATGGGTGTGCATGCCGCCGCAGCAGTTGGAGCGGTGGCTGCGGTCCGGCGAGGGGCCGCGGCCGAATTCGGAGTTCATCGTGTCGCAGCCCATTTCGGCGGAGACCTGGATCGCTTCCTTCCAGTAGTGCACGGCCGCCTGGCGCTCGTCCTCGTGCGGGCTCGCCCAGCGGTACATCGGCAGGATCGAGGCGAGCTGAACGCCGTGGTCCTTCAGCGCCGACTTGAACTCGGCGATCCGCTCCTTGTGGGCACGCGGCCGCACCCACCAGGGGAGAAAATCATCGCGCGGCGACAGCTCGATATATTCGTAGCCGAGCTCCGCCGCCTTGCGGCACAGGTCGTGCAAGCCGAGGTGGCGGTGCATATAGGGGTCGAGTGCGATCTTCACGGGTAGCTCCTCCTTGGTCCCACCCCATTGCTCGGCAGTGGGCGACATTTTCCGACCGGTCTTCGACTTCGGTTTCCTCCCGAACTGCGGGACAGAATACCGGGGGGCGCCGTGGGTTTCCAAAGCTTCCGTGATCAAATTTGATCATTGACCGAGGCCTTGCGGGATGCTTGGCTGAAACGCGAATTCGAAGGAAGAGTCTCTTGACCAAGGTGACCTTGAAGGATGTGGCCCGGGAGGCCGGTGTCGGCACGGCGACCGTCGAGCGCGTCCTCAACGACCGCGGCGGGGCTCGCCCGGAAACGGTCGAGAAGGTCTTTCTCGCAGCCCGGAAGCTCAACTACCGGCACGGACTGCCGCAAGCTCATCGGGGCCTGATCCGTATCGAGGTGGTCCTGGTGAGACCCGACACGAGCTTCTATTCCCGCATGAACCAGGCCTTCGAGCGGATCGCCGCCCTGCTGGACAAGGGCATTGTGGTCCATCGCACCTTCGCGCGCGAGAACGACCCGGTCGACTTCGCCCACCACATCGCCAATCCGGCCGTCCGCCGCTCTGCCCTCATCGTCGTGGCGCCCGACCATCCGAAGGTCGTGGTAAGCCTGAGGGCGGTCGCGAGCCGCGGCACGCCTGTGGTGCAGATCATGACTCGACCGGCGCCGGAACTTCCCTATGTCGGGATAGACAACTATGCGGCGGGGAGGACGGCCGCCTACTACATGTCGAGGATGCTCGTCGGGCGGTCAGGTCCCTTCGTGGCGCTCTGCCACAGCGGCGCCTATGAAAACCACAAGGAACGCATCCGCGGCTTCTCCTCCTATCTCGCCGAGCACGCGGGCGAACACCTCTTCAGGCAGGTGATGTTCGACTATGACGACGACCTCAATTCGATGGAGCTGCTGCGCGGCGCATTGCGCGACGCCCCGGAGATCATCGGGCTCTACACCGCCGGCGGCGACAACCGATCCGTCGCCGCGGTGCTGAAGGAGCATGCGTCGCGGCGCATCTTCTGGGTCGGCCACGAGCTCTCCGATCAGTCGCGCCGCGCCCTTCGTTCGGGCGTCATGTCGATCGTTCTCGACCAGGCGCCGGAGATCCAGGCGCGGCGTTCGATCGATCTGACCTTGAAGTCGCTGGGTCTGATCGACGTCGAGGTGAGTCCCGAACCGGTGCGGTTTCTGACGATCACGCCGGAGAACCTTTGATGTCAGGCGCGGCCGGACCGTCCGTCCAGGCTGAAGGCACCCGCGCCGAAGGCGACGGTCTGCAGGAAGCCGCCGGTGATCGCGAGGTTCTTCATGAAATGGATCATCTGGTTCTGGTCGGCGAAATTCGTATGGAATCCGAGAGCCGACGCCAGGGTGAAGATTGCGAGAACGAGCGCCGCCAAGCGGGCTTGATAGCCGAGGACGAGAAGGATGCCGCCGCCCAGTTCGACCAGGAGGGCGATGGCATAGCCGACCGAGGGCAGGGGCAGGTTGGCCGCCGCAATGTACCCGATCGTTCCGGTTGGGTCGGCTAGTTTCTCGAAACCGGACGAAAGGAAAATGGCGGCGAGAAGCAGGCGACCGATGAGGGCGAGGATGCTCTGAAGCGCAGGGTTGTTGCTCATGCCGGATCCTTTCTCGGGCGGTGGCCGGCGAAGAGTTAACGACGCCGCGCACCGCTTGTGTCGTTGAAGCCTGAGATTGTGTCCGGAGCATCCCGCATTGTTCGCTCGGTCGCAACTGTCTTGCGTGCATCGGCTTGCATCATGCCCTGACCGGCTGGGCCTTCCATCTGCCGATCAAGCGCTTTGCCAGTTTTTGACCGGGTCGTTCGACCGCAAGGAACGTTGCCCAGGCAGCCACATAAACCAAGGGCACCAGGATCGTGGTCACCGCGGCGAAGCGTGCAGCCGGTGACATCGCGTCACCGAATGCGCCGATAAAATAAGCTGCAATCGGCTGCAGAAAGATGAGGTGCCAGAGATAGGCGCCGAATGACAGCTCGCCGAGCCAGTGGAAGAACCTGTTGCCGAGGGACGTCGACACGGCGCGAAGCACGCCGCCCAGCACGTCGCCGGCGAGGCGATGATGGATGAGCGCGAAGAACACGCCGACAAGCAGGACCCGCATCAGCATCTTCGTCGCCGTTATGTCGCCGCCGATCGGCAGAAGGACGAGCGCCATGGCGGCCGCGGCGTGAAGGACTGCCTTCGATCTGTTGGCGTGAAGACCAAGCGCCAGGAGCATTCCGCACAGGAAGATATGCATCTTCAACGGTAGAAATGCCGGCATGGGAAAGTGGATCCCCAGGAGGCTCGCGGCCGAAACGATCGCTGCGGCAATGACGACTGTAAACAGCGCGCCTTTCAGCCAGCCGGATTTCTTGAGCAGAAGCATGATGAAGGGAAAGGCAGCATAGAACTGCATTTCGAGCCCGATGCTCCAGTCGGGCAGGGGAGTCCGGTAGGCATAGTCGGGAGAGAGGCCGAAAAGAAAGCTGACATGCATCAGCCCGTTGGTCAGCCCGTTGTCCAGATAGCGTTGCGGCGATTGCGGCGTCCGGCCGAGGAAGGCGTCGATAACCATTCTCGATTCGAACAGCCAGGCGCCGAGCACGAAGGCAACGGCCAGAAGAAGATAGTAGAGCGGCGCAATCCTCAGGAATCGCCGCAGCCAGAAGCTCGCCCAGGTCGAGGCCAGCTCCCAGGGCTCCTTGCCGGCCCGCAGCTGATAGTGAAACACCATGAGGAAGCCCGACAGCATGATGAACAGGTCGACGCCGAGATCGGGCTCGGACAGGACCGGCAGGCGCCAGCCCGTCAGCAACAGCGCATGGCCGATCATCACCCAGAGGGACGCCAGCCCTCGCAGCCCATCCAGACAATCGATTCGCGTATTGCGGGGATCATAGTCGGCCATCAGTACACTTCGTCCTTATTAGCAACTAAAGGTTACTGCCGCGTGCTATGTTGCGACGCACAAGGGAAGCCCTAGAGGCGGACTAAGGCGATACTAAGTAGGGACGGAGGCGACCAGGGGCTGTCGCCGCGGCGGAAATTTCCTCTTGTCGGGAACGAATTCGACGCTGCGACATCCAATGGCACAGAGAATTGCGAGGTTTCGGATACCGCCGAAAGCCGAGGGTTTCAGTCTTTTCCTTCGGGGGAATTTTCAGCTCCGGAACCTTTCGCAGTCGATGATGTTGGACCCCTGAATTGGCCCGCCTGATCCAGGGCGCCAAAATTGACTCCGGGCGGGCTTGGGAGAAAGCCATGACCCGCATGATACCTTCACTTTATCTGCCGCGCCGCCGCCTGTTGCAGTTGGGCCTTGGAGGAACGCTCGCCTCGACCGCGGGCCTGGTTCGAGTCTCGCGCGCCGATGAACCCACCGAACTGATGGACGAGGATATCTTCCAGTTCGCCCTCAACCTCGAATACATGGAAGCCGAGTATTACCTGCGCGGCACGACCGGCAAAGGGATCGACGATGCCGATGCGGGTGGAGAGGCCGGTGCCGTAACCGGCGGCAAGCAGGTTTCGTTCGATACGCCGGCGGTCGGCGAGTTCATGAGCGAGGTGGCGGAAAACGAACTTGCTCACGTCAAGTTTTACCGCAAGACCCTTGGTGACGCTGCCGTGTCGCGGCCGGCCATCGATTTCGATGCCGGCTTTGCCGCCGTTGCAAAAGCGGCAGGGTTGGGAGACTTCGACCCCTTCGGCAACGAGATGAACTTCGTGCTCGGCGGCATGCTGTTCGAGGATGTCGGCGTCACCGCCTATGCCGGCGCCGCGACTGTCCTGAAGAACGAGGATTTTCTCGCTGCCGCTGCCGGAATCCTCGCCGTCGAGGCCTACCACATGGGCATGGCGCGCTCGACGCTCTACAGAATGGGCGAAGAGGCCTGGAAGGCGGCCGCCGCGGTTTCCGATGCACGCGACAAGATCGACGGGTCGGACGACAAGGACCAACCCCTCCAGATGGAGGGCAAGGCGAACATCGTTCCCTCGACGCCGGATGCGATCGCCTTCACCCGGACGCCGCAAGAGGTGCTGCGCATCGTCTATCTCACCGATCAGGAGGGTGCGACCAAGGGTGGCTTCTACCCGAACGGGATGAATGGAAAGATCGTGAGCACCTGAACGGATCGCCGGGAGCAGGCGAGACCCACCTACCGCATGTCTCCTTAGGGAGTGCCCCAGCGAGCTTCGCGCGCCTGATAAGGCGCGCGGCGCTGGTGGCGGCCCCGGCGACTTTGCCACAGGCGGCAAAAATCTCCGTGATCTGAAACAGAAATTGAACGGCGCTCCTTAGCGGCGCGGCGTCGTGTCGAAGGCCCGGAAAACCTCGAAAGTGCCGCCTGAAAGACGCGTCGGGGCGCCTTCATGCGGGAGGGAACACCCACCCGGCGGGCGTCCCTGGAAGGGAGTTGTTAACCTTCATTTCCTATTCGCTAGGGACAGCCCTTTCGATGATGAATTTCGAGTTTCAGGCCATGCGTATTCCCCGGACAAATTTCTCGACAGCAGCTTTTCATGATGCAGATGTGGCGGATGATTTCGAGCTTCCGCAGCCGGGAGCACCGGTCGAATCGCATGTCCAGACGAACCGCGCGTCGGCGCAGGACCACTTGTTCGAGGCGCCGGAAGCGCCGCGTCGGGGGACGGACGACACGGGCTACACAGGGCGCGCAGCACGTCTTTACGGCCACGGTTCGGCCTATGCCCCGGCCCAGGTCACCGCCTCGACGCGCGATCCGCTGCCGACCCTTGCCGAAATCACCGGCCAATCGGACGAGGACGGCTGGGAGAGCCATTTCTTCCTGTCGCCCAACGTCCGCTTCACCCGCACGCCCGAACGCGAATTCATGAAGCGCCGCCCGCCGGTCGCCGATGAGAACGACACCGAGGTCGAGGCGGTTGCGGCCGAGAGTGCCGAGCCGGAGGTCGTCGCCGAGGCGGCGCCCGCCGATGCCGCGCCCGCCGCGATCGAACCCGAGGCGCCGGCCCACAGTCCCTCCGAACTCCTGCGGGTGCTGATCCAGCAGCTTCCATCCTGGCGTCCTGCACAGATGCGCAATGCGGAGCCGGCGGCCGATGCGGCGGCGGTCGCGGTCGGTAGGTCGTCCGTGGCCGCCGAAGTGTCGACGCCTGCGGTCAGTGCGCTCGAGGTCGCTCTGGGGGTCCCCGACGGGCTCGAGGCCACCCCCGATGCGTACGACATTGTGACGGGCAACGAGACGAATGCGCGCCTCTCTTACCTATCCGATCATGCCTTCTTCGAATTCATGCCGCTCGAAATCGCGGCTGCCCCGCAGGCCGCCGTCGAGCCGGTGAAGCAACCGGTGAAACCGCCGGCGCAGATCGCGCCGGCGCCGAAGCCCGTCGCCATGCCCGTGGAAATCCGCCGGCAGCCGCCGACGGCAATCACCTCGATGTTCCGGGTGGTCGAATGCCGGCCGGCGGCGACAGCCTTCGCCGCGCCCGTTCCTGCCGAGACCCGAGACGCCAAAGAGGATGCCGGACCGGCCACAGCCGCCGCACCGGCCGAGACCGTGGAGCCGGTCGTGGCCGTCAAGGCCGAGGAAATCGCGCCGGTTCCCGACTCGCCCGTCACCAAGGCGGCGATCACCATGCCGGCCGTGGTGCAGCGTTCCTCCTCGCCGTTTCCGCCGATCGGTGGCGGCGATCGCCTCCAGGTGGGCGACGCTTACGAGTTTCCGGCCAAGGAACTGCTGCAGGAGCCGCCGCAGGGCCAGGGCTTCTTCATGACCCAGGAGCAGCTCGAGCAGAATGCCGGGCTTCTCGAAAGCGTGCTCGAGGATTTCGGCGTCAAGGGCGAAATCATCCATGTACGCCCCGGGCCGGTCGTCACCCTCTACGAATTCGAGCCGGCGCCCGGCGTCAAATCCTCCCGCGTCATCGGCCTTGCCGACGATATCGCCAGGTCGATGTCGGCGCTCTCGGCCCGCGTCGCGGTGGTGCCCGGCCGCAACGTCATCGGCATCGAGCTGCCGAATGCGACGCGCGAAACCGTCTATTTCCGCGAGCTGATCGAGTCCAATGATTTCCAGAGGACCGGCTGCAAGCTGGCGCTCTGCCTCGGCAAGACGATCGGCGGCGAGCCGGTCATCGCCGAGCTTGCCAAGATGCCGCATCTGCTCGTCGCCGGCACCACCGGCTCGGGCAAGTCGGTGGCGATCAACACGATGATCCTGTCGCTGCTCTACCGGCTGAAGCCGGAGGAATGCCGGCTGATCATGGTCGACCCGAAGATGCTCGAACTCTCCGTCTATGACGGCATCCCGCACCTCCTGACGCCGGTCGTCACCGATCCGAAGAAGGCGGTGATGGCGCTCAAATGGGCGGTGCGCGAGATGGAGGACCGCTATCGCAAGATGTCGCGGCTCGGCGTTCGCAACATCGACGGCTACAACCAGCGCGCCGCTGCCGCCCGCGAAAAGGGCGAGCCGATCCTGGCGACGGTGCAGACCGGCTTCGAGAAGGGCACCGGCGAACCGCTCTTCGAGCAGCAGGAGATGGATCTGGCGCCGATGCCCTATATCGTCGTGATCGTCGACGAGATGGCCGACCTGATGATGGTCGCCGGCAAGGAGATCGAAGGGGCGATCCAGCGCCTCGCCCAGATGGCGCGCGCCGCCGGCATCCACCTGATCATGGCGACCCAGCGCCCCTCGGTCGACGTCATCACCGGCACGATCAAGGCGAACTTCCCGACCCGCATTTCCTTCCAGGTGACCTCGAAGATCGACAGCCGCACCATTCTCGGCGAGCAGGGGGCCGAACAGCTCCTCGGCCAGGGCGACATGCTGCACATGGCCGGCGGCGGCCGCATCGCCCGCGTCCACGGCCCCTTCGTCTCCGACCTCGAGGTCGAGCACGTGGTGGCGCATCTGAAGACGCAAGGTCGTCCCGAATATCTCGAGACCGTCACGGCGGACGAGGAGGAAGAGGAGGAAGAAGAAGATCAGGGCGCCGTCTTCGACAAGAGCGCGATCGCCGCGGAAGACGGCAACGAACTCTACGAGCAGGCGGTCAAGGTCATGCTGCGCGACAAGAAATGCTCGACCTCCTACATCCAGCGCCGCCTCGGCATCGGCTACAACCGCGCCGCCTCACTGGTCGAACGGATGGAAAAGGAAGGCCTCGTCGGCCCGGCCAACCATGTCGGCAAGCGCGAGATCATCCATGGCAACCGCGATCACGCGGTGAAGCCGGACGACGGCGATATGGATTGAGCAAAGGGCCGCATGGGGGGCAGTCCGCTTTGCGCCAGCGGAATGGTGGTGGCCGATGCCACCCCCTCTGGCCTGCCGGCCATCTCCCCCACAAGGGGCCACAAGGGGGGAAGAATATTTGCAGCACGCATTCTGCCCCATCAAGGGGCTCTGCCAGTATCAGCCTTTCCGTTGAAGTGCGCGGTTGCCGCGACTCGTCTCCCCCCTTGTGGTTCCCCTTGTGGGGGGGTTGGCCGGCAGGCCAGAGGGGTTTTGCGCGCCTGCTCCCGTCGCCGCCCGCTCCAAATCCTGATGAAAAAATGAGCGCATGGCGATTTCCTCGCCAGTGACATCGGCAGCCGTCACCTAAACCATTGATAAACATCATGCATCGATCTTGGCACGACGCTTGCTTTCCAGACTTGTATGCAAGATTTGTCGCCACAACAGAACGATCAGGCCGGCATAGACGAAGCCATCGTCTCCGGCATCCTGTCCGCCCGTATCCGCCCCGGCACGCGGCTGGGCGAGAGCGAGGTGGCCTCCCTCTTCAGCGTATCCCGCACCCGGGTGCGCGAAGCGATGATGCGGCTCGAACAGCGCGGCATCGTCAAGGTCAGCCCGCGGCGCGGCTGGTTCGTCGTCGAGCCCTCGGCTGAAGAGGCGATGATGGTCTATGCGGCCCGGCGTGTCATCGAGGCGGGGCTGTTGCGCAGCATGGAGGAGCTGACGACAGGCGGCTGCGACACGCTCCATGCGCATCTCGCCGAGGAAAAGCAGGCAATCGCCGATGGCGACCGGCAGCGCCTCACCTGCCTGATGGGCGATTTCCACATCCGCATTGCCGAGCTTTCCGGCAATACAATCCTTGTCGAGATCCTGCGCGACCTGACGGCGCGCACCATCCTGATCTCCCTGCTCTACCAGTCCGACTTCCACGCCATGCAGTCGCATCTCGGCCATTGCCGCATCGTCGCGGCGATGGAGGAGGGGGATTTCCTGAAAGCGGCAGAACTTTCCGTCGAACACCTGGACGAGGTCGAGACGGGGCTGGACCTCACCCGCCGCCCGGATCCGCTCGCCGATCTCCGGCGCTCTCTTTCGCTGCCGCCGCAGACGGCGGCCGTGTCTTCGAATGCACCCCGCAAAAGCTAACCATAAATCAACAGAGGAGAATGCCTTAATGCTTTCAAGAAGATTGTTCGTCGCCATGACGGCCATGGCCGCTGCGATCGGCTTCGGCTCTATTGCCCAGGCCGATGCGCTCGGCGACATCACCGCCCGCGGCACGATCCGCGTCGCCGTGCCGCAGGATTTCCCGCCCTTCGGCAGCGTCGGCCCCGACATGGCGCCCGTCGGCTATGACATCGACATGGCGAACCTGATCGCCGAGAAGCTTGGCGTGAAGGTCGAGCTCGTACCGGTCACCAGCGCCAACCGCATTCCCTATCTGCAGACGAACAAGGTCGATCTCGTCATTTCGAGCCTCGGCAAGAACCCGGACCGCGAAAAGGTCATCGATTTCACCGCGGCTTACGCGCCCTTCTACAACGGCGTCTTCGCGCCGGCCGATTTTGTCGCCGCCAAGCCGGAAGAGCTTGCCGGAAAGACCATCGGCGTCACGCGCGGCGCCGTCGAGGATCTGGAACTGACCAAGATCGCGCCGGCCGACACGGTCATCAAGCGCTACGAGGACAACAACGGCACGATCTCAGCCTTCCTGTCCGGCCAGGTCGAAGCGGTCGCCACCGGCAACGTCGTCGCAGCGGCGATCCTCGCCAAGAACCCGCCGAAGCGCCCGGAGCTCAAGTTCCTGATCAAGAACTCGCCCTGCTACATCGGCCTTTCCAAGGAACAGCCGGCGTTGCTCGAGAAGGTCAACGGCATCATCGCGGCCGCCAAGACCGATGGCAGCCTCAACGCCATTGCGCAGAAATGGCTCGGCACCGGCCTGCCGGCCGAGCTCTGATCACCCCAAGCCACTCCGCGCGAGCGGGGTGGCGTCACCGCCGTTTGCAAACAGGGGTGCGCCTTGAACTACCAATTCGAATTCGGCTGGCTCGTCGAATACTATCCGCAGATCGCCAAGGGGATCGCCATCACGATCCAGTTGATCGCCGTCGGCGCGGTGGCCGGCATTTCGCTCGGCATCGTCTGTGCCTGGGTGCGTGCGCTCGGGCCGGCGTGGCTGAAGCCGGTCGTCGCCGCCTATGTGGAGCTGATCCGCAACACGCCGTTCCTGATCCAGCTCTTCTTCATCTTCTTCGGCCTGCCATCGCTCGGCCTCAAACTCAGCGAGCTTCAGGCCGCCAATATCGCCATGGTCGTCAATCTCGGCGCCTATAGCTGCGAAATCATCCGGGCCGGCATCCAGGCGACGCCGAAGGGCCAGTTCGAGGCGGGCTCAAGCCTTGCCATGACGCCCTTCGAAACCTTCCGCCACGTCGTGCTCATCCCGTCGCTCGAGCGTATCTGGCCGGCACTTTCCTCGCAGGTGGTCATCGTCATGCTCGGCTCCGCCGTCGTCTCGCAGATCGCCGCCGAGGACCTGACCTTTGCCGCCAACTTCATCCAGTCGCGCACCTTCCGCGCCTTCGAGGCCTATATGGTTTCGACCGCCGTCTACCTGCTGCTGGCCATCCTGCTCCGCCAGGTGCTCGGCACGGTCGGCTGGTTGATCTTTCCGAAGAGGGCGGCCGGATGATCGAGTTCACCATCTGGGACATCCTGCGCAACCTGTTGCTTGCCACCCGCTGGACGATCCTGCTGTCGCTCGTCTCCTTCCTCGGCGGCGGCCTCGTCGGGCTGGTCCTGCTCTTCCTGCGGATCAGCAAACGCAAGTCGTTGCGAGCGGTTGCGAAATACTACATCGAGCTGTTCCAGGGGACGCCGCTGCTGATGCAGCTGTTCATCGCCTTTTTCGGGCTCGGCCTCTTCGGCATCGACGTGCCGGCCTGGCTTGCGGCGGGGCTGGCGCTGATCCTCTGGAGCGCCGCCTTCCTGGGCGAGATCTGGCGCGGCTGCGTCGAGGCGATCGCCAAGGGGCAATGGGAGGCCTCCGCCAGCCTCGGCATGGGCCGGCTGCAGCAGATGCGCTACGTCATCCTGCCGCAGGCGATGCGGATCGCCGTGGCGCCGACCGTCGGCTTTTCCGTGCAGGTGATCAAAGGCACGGCGCTGACCTCGATCATCGGCTTCGTCGAACTGTCGAAGGCTGGCACCGTCGTCACCAACGCCACCTTCCAGCCCTTCACCGTCTACGGCCTAGTGGCGCTGATCTATTTCGCGCTCTGCTGGCCCTTGTCCAAGAGCAGCCAGATCCTCGAAAGGAAGCTCAATGTCGCTCATCGCAATCACTGACGTCCGCAAGAGCTTCGGGTCGAACGAGGTGTTGAAGGGCATCAATCTCGATGTCGAGCCGGGCGAGGTGATCGCCATCATCGGCAAGAGCGGCTCGGGCAAGTCTACGCTGCTGCGCTGCATCAACGGCCTTGAGACGATCAGCGACGGCTCGATCTCGGTCGCCGGCGCCCAGCTTCTCGACGACGAGGCGCATCTGAAGGCGCTGAGGCTGAAGGTCGGAATGATCTTCCAGCAGTTCAACCTGTTTCCGCACCTGACGGTTGGCGGCAATGTCATGCTGTCGCAGATGGTCGTCAAGAAGACGCCGAAGCCGGAGGCGGAGGAGATGGCCCGCAAGATGCTGGAGCGCGTCGGACTCAGCCAGAAATTCGATGCCTATCCGGACCAGCTTTCCGGCGGCCAGCAGCAGCGCGTCGCGATCGCCCGGGCGCTCGCGATGCAGCCGATCGCGCTGCTCTGCGACGAAATCACTTCGGCGCTCGATCCGGAACTGGTCGCGGAAGTGCTGGCGGTGGTGCGCGAGCTTGCCGCCGAGGGCATGACGCTTTTGATGGTGACGCATGAGATGAGGTTCGCCCGCGACGTCTGCTCGCGCGTCGTCTTCATGCATCAGGGCCGCGTCCACGAGATCGGTGAGCCGGAGGCGGTTTTTGCCGATCCGCAGACGCCGGAGCTGAAACAATTTCTCGGGGTCCATTGAGAGAGCGGCCGGCAGGAATGCCGGCCGGTTGTCCCTCAAGGCTGGACGGTGATGTGGCCCTTCATGTTGGGATGATAGCGGCAGATATAGTCGAAGCTGCCCGGCCGCTGCAGCTGTAGGCGCCCTGATTTCTTCGCGGGCAGCATCACCTCTGCACCGCCCTTGACCGTGGCGGTGTGGACGAGTGCATCCTTGTTGATCCACTCGACTTCGTCGCCGACCTTCGCCGCGATTTCGGCCGGCGTATAGACCAGGCGGTCGATCGTCACCTCAATGGTTTCCGCCTGCGAAGGAGCGGCGACTGCTCCGAAAAGCAGGGTAGCAACGGCCGCTCGGTAGATTGCCGCCTTCATTTCATTTCCATCGCGACGTGCTCGGCGTGTTGCTGATGGCCCTGGAACAGCTTCAGCCCGGTTTCGAGCAGCGACTTGAGCTCGCCATTCTGGGCGGCCGGGATCAGCAGCGTCTCAAGCGCGCCGTTGACCTCTTTGTGATAAGCGACCTCGTTTTCGACATAGGCCTTGTCGAACGCCGCGCCGGAAAGCTTCGCCAGTTCCTGGCGCTTCGTTTCGGCCGCTTGCGACAGCGCCTTGCTGGTGTCGTTGTCCTCGGGCGTGACGTTGAGCTTCTTGACGAGGTCGAGCGCCTGCTTGTTCACCGCCTCGTGGTCGCGCACCATGCTCTCGGCGAATTCGACGACGGCCTTGTTCTTCGACGTGGCGATCGCCTGTTTGGCCGCTTCGATGTCGAGCACGCCGGCCGTATAGGCGATATGGGCGATCTGCGGGTCCGTCGGCTTGTCGGCGCCGAGCGCTCCGTTGGCGCCGATGAGGAGGACGATTGCCGCCGCCACGGTCGTCAGTCTGAGGGTCATGGGATGTTCCTTTCCTCGAAGATCAAGAGCGTTTTCGATTGACGCGCTTTGGATGCTTCGTAGCTCGAAACGTTCCCGTATATTTGCCGTCCCCATCCGGCAGTTCAGGCGAAATGCGGGCGAGGACCGCTTCCGTCAGGCGCTCGCAGCGTTTGCCGGCAAAGGGGAAGGCGTCGAGCAGGACGGGGCCGATCTGTTTTTCCAACTGCTCTTTCAAAAGGTGGCGCGCCCGATGCAGCCGGGTGCGGACGGTTTCCGGCTTGAGGCCGAGCAGCGAGGCGGTTTCCTCGTTGTTGAGCCCTTCGATGACGCGCAGGACAAAAACGCTCCGGTAGACGTCCGGAAGATGATCCGTCAGCTTTTCGACGAGGTCGAGGATCTGTCGTTGCGCCATCGTCTTTTCCGGATCGCTGCCATCTGAATTGAGGGGAAAGGCGATGATTTCCGCCTGATGCGTTTCGGCGAGCCTCATCTGGCGGCGGCTCTTGCGCAGCCGGCCGAGCGCTTCGTTGATGACGATGCGGGCGAGCCAGGTGGTGATCGCCGCGTCGCCGCGGAACTCCGGAAAATGCGTGAAGGCGCGGACATAGGCCTCCTGCAGCACGTCCTCGGCGTCGCTGTTGTTGCGCACGATGCTGCGCGCGATCCGGTAGAGCTTGCGATTATGCGACTGCATGAGCGCGCGAAAGGCTGCGAGATCCGGCCTGGACCGCGAGGAATCGAGGGGGCGATGGTTTTCAGCAATGGGCATGATCGGCTCCTTGTGGCGGATTGGATGCCCTGACGCCTGAAACGTTCCCAAGTTACCGCCGGCATTTCGCCGAATCCAGCGCGATCGAACGCGTGCCAGCAGCCGGCAACGCCATCTCTTGGTGCTCGGGCGAACGCGGAACTGTTTTTTGGCGGAAAAAGAGAAGGCCCGGCGCGGGAGGAGGTGCGCCGGGCCTTCGATCCTGATCGGCAACTGGGAGGAGGAGGGTCGCCGATCCCTCGATGAAGCTGGGAGGAGGAGTGCTTCGTCGATAAATCATACAATAATGTTGCATCGCAGCAATTGCAAGCCCCAAACACAAAAAAATTTTGTCCGCCCGGTAAAAATGTTTCGGCATTGCGGTGGTGATAGGGCCAGCGCCCCGCGACCGACGTCAAGGCGCTTGCCTTCGGGGCCGGATGCTCCAGATTCGCAAGGAACGAACGAGGGAGGCGGCCATGGCGGGTGATCGCAAGGCGGCTCTGGTCCGGATCACCGGAAGGGTGCAGGGCGTGTGCTTCCGCGTCTGGACGCGCGACGAGGCCGAGCGGCTCGGCCTGACCGGTTGGGTGCGCAACGAAAGCGACGGGTCGGTGACCGCCTTGGTTGCCGGGCCGGATGCGGCGGTTTCGGCGATGCTGAGCCGGTTCTGGAAGGGCCCGCCGGGTGCATCCGTCACTGACGTCGCGAGCGAGGATGCGTCGTCGAGCGAGGCGCCGAAGGGTTTTCTCATTACCCGCTAGCAGGCGTTCCAGGGTGGATTCCCCCTCATCCGGCCTGCCGGCCACCTTCTCCCCGCTGGCGGGGCGAAGGGGACTCGCGGCGCCCTCTCGCCCGGCATCGGCTGCTTAGGGCAGGACGATGCTGCAAGCCGCGACGATATCCCCTCTCCCCGCGTGCGCTAGGGCATATACACAAGTGGTGCGACGGATTGACTCGGTTGTGATGATCGGATTTCGCGGGAGCGGCGTGTATGATTCCTTTGGTGACGTTTTGATTTGCGGGAGCGTCACCGATGGAGATAGGCCAGGACTGGTCGCTGGGCGGATTTGGAGATCGTCGTCTCGATAAAGGGGGGCGGCGCTGCTCCAGGGCATGGTGCTGCGCGAAACGGTCTGCCTGCGCCGGCTTGCGGCGGGCAGCCATTCGCAGGAAATCCGCTTCGGCCGTTTTCTCGGCAACGATGCGGTGACGGTGGAGCGGATCATCGCCGGCTGGGGGGAGCCGACCGGGGCGGCGGTGGCCGGCCGACACGTGCTGGCGCTGCAGGACACCAGCGAGATCCGGTTTCAGACGACGCCGGACAACCGGCGCGATCTGGGCAAGATCAAGAAGGGCAATTGCTGGGGGCTGCTGCTGCATCCGATGCTGGCGCTCGATGCCGAGACCGGCAGCTGCCTGGGGCTGGTGGGCGGCCGGGTGTGGACGCGCGGGACGGAGGCGCTGCCGCCGCATGCCAGCCGGCCGTTGAGCGCCAAGGAATCGCGTCGCTGGGTCGAGACGGCCGAGGCCGCCAAGGCGGTTCTGGCGAGCGCCACGCGGGTCACCGCCATCACCGATCGGGAAGGGGACTTCTTCGTGATGTGGGCACGGCTGCCCGAGGAGCGCTTCCATCTGCTGTCGCGGGTGATGCACGATCATGCCCTCAGCGGCGGCGGCACGCTGCGCCGGGCCGCCGCCGAGGTGGCGTTTTGCGACAGCCGGACGGTGGAGCTGCGCGAGCGGGCCGACCGCCCGGCGCGCCAGGCGGACTTATCCTTGCGCTTCGGCGAGGCGACGATCCGGCGGCCGCAAAACCTCGAAGCGGCTGCCCTGCCGGACGGCGTGACGCTGCGCTGGGTCGAGGTCGTCGAGCCCTCCCCGCCCGCCGGCGTCGAGCCGCTCAGCTGGCTGATCCTGACGACGCATGCGGTGGCGACGTTCGCCGATGCCTGGCAGATCGTCGCCTGGTACAAGCAACGCTGGATGATCGAGCAGTTCTTCCGGGTGATGAAGCAACAGGGCCTGAAGGTCGAGGATAGCCAGCTGCAGTCGGCGGCACGGCTGGAAAAGCTCGTCGCCATCGCCGCCAAGGCCGCCGTCATCGTCATGCAGCTCGTCCAGGCCCGCAGCGGCCAGGACCGGCAGTCGGCCAGCCTGGTCTTCACGCCAAGCGAGATCGACACGCTCACCGCCCTGCAGCAGCGCTTCAAGGGCAAGACCCGCCTTCAAGCCAATCCCCATCCAATGGGCTCGCTCGCCTGGGCCGCCTGGATCATCGCCAAGCTCGGCGGCTGGAACGGCTACGCATCCTCAAAACCGCCCGGACCGATCACCTTCTTCAATGGCTTGGCCTACTTCAGAGCCTGCGCCGACGGATGGGCGCTGCGCGATGTGTATATGCCTTAGCCCGCGTGCGGGGAGAGGGCTAAAGCGTGTCGCGTTCAATCGGCCTCATATCCGGCCGCATTGAAGTAGTTCCGGCATTCTGTGACGGAGAAGAGATTGCAGATATCGCCGAGTGCATCGGCGATGGCGTCGAAACTGCGGGCGGCCCGCTTGCGCAGCAGCGCCTTGAGCTTGGAGAAGGCCATTTCGATCGGGTTGAGGTCGGGCGAATAGGGTGGCAGGAAGAGCAGCCATGCGCCTTTCGCCTTGACCATTTGTTCGGCCCGCTCGCTCTTGTGGAAGCCGACATTGTCGAGAATGACGACGTCTCCGGGCGACAGCGTCGGGGCGAGTTGCGTTTCGATCCAGGTCTCGAAGATGCGCCGGTTCATCGGCGCGTTGACGATAAAGGGCGCGACCACGCCATGTGATCGCAGGCCGGCGATGAAGGTCTGCGTCTTCCACGAACCGAAGGGGGCGTGGGCGCGATAGCGTTGCCCTTTTGGTGCCCAGCCTGAGCGCTTGGTCAGCTTGGTATTGGTCGAGGTCTCGTCGATAAAGACCAGTCGCGCCAATGCCTTGTTGAAGAAGCGCCGGCGTCGCCGGGTCCAGAGCTCACGCGCCCGCGCGATCTCTGGGCGCTGCTGCTCACTTGCCTGCAGGCTTTTTTTTATGGCTGAGGTCGAGGCGGTGGAGAAGACGGCCAACATTGGAGCGGTGCACGATGACGCCGCGCCCGGCGAGTTCCAGGCACAGTTCGTCCAGCGTCAGGTCGCCATTCTGCGCCAGGCGCTCGCGGACCCACTCGCCATGCGCGTTCAGCTTGCCGCCACCCAGATGGCCTTGCCGCCGTGGCGCCAGCGATCCGGTCGCGCGTTTGAGCTTCACCAGATTGTTCACGAAACGCGGCGACACCCGGAAGTGCCGGGCCGCGGCCCGATGGCTGTGACCGTCCTCGACAAACGCAATGACACGACTACGCAAAGCAAGCGGATGTGATTTGCCCATGGTGTCCCTCCCGTCAAAGCGAGGGAATCACAGCCAACCCCGATTCGGGAATCTGGAGGGTTCTGTGAGGTCCGGCCGCTTTGGATGCAGCATTCGCTGATCGGACCTCATTGAAGCCGGATTGAGCGAAGGCGCGGGTTGTTTGGCACTATGGGGATTTAACCGAAGCGGTGGATGGCGTTTGGCTGGGGCGAGCCCAGGCGGGGCTGGAAGAGCGGCTGAGAAGAAGGTTCTTGTCGCCAATTGAGATGTGTCTGGCGGTGTTTTTGGTTGATCTGTGCCGAACGAGGCTTCGGCGATGCTGCGTTTTGTGTTGCGCCGGCATGCTTGGCCAAAGCCATTCGCTCGCGGCCCTTCGATCTGCCGACGTTGATTGTTGGAGTGATGCCAGGTCTGATAGGGTCATGAGCTATCGTTCCATGCTGGTCGACAGGCTGGTTGACGCGGCTTCCAGGTGCCGAGGATGTTCATCCTTCCGCCGCAACAGGGACAGCGGTGTGCAAATGGCGGGGCCTCGACCGTATCCAGGTCTTCGACCGGCTCTTCCGGCTGCGGGACATTGAGGAGATTGCGGCATGCCTCCAGCTTCTGCTGCCGCTGTCCGTTGGCAAGCAAGCCAAAGTGACGGATGCGATGGAAGCCGTCCGGAACCGTATGCAGCAGGAAGCGACGAATGAACTCGTGGGCATCGAGCGTCATCCGCTTCTGCCTGCCACCCCTGCGATAATCCTTCCAGCGGAATGTGACCTGACCACCATCCATGCTGACGAGGCGGGAATTGGAGATGGCGATGCGATGGGTGTAGCGGCCGAGATAGGCCAGCACCTGTTGGGGTCCGGCAAAGGGCGGCTTGGCATAGACGATCCAATTGACGCGCCGCGCTTCTCTGATCATGCGCGTGAATGCAGCTGGATCGGCCAGGCTCGCGATGCTGCCGAAGAACTGAAGCTGGCCTTCGTCATGAGCCTGCTTCAGGTATTCGAGAAACAGTCGCCGGAACAGGCGCGACAGCACCCGCACGGGCAGGAAGAAGTTCCTCCGACAAGCCACCCAGCGGGTTTGATCGAACGACAATCCGCCGCCCGGCACGATGCAGTGGATGTGTGGGTGATAATGGAGGTTCTGCCCCCAGGAATGCAGCACGGCGATAAAGCCGAGTTCAGCACCCAGATGTCTGGGGTCAGCGGCAAGTCTGCGGAGTGTCTCGGCGACGGCGCGAAACAGGACAGCATAGACCACCTGCTTGTTCTGGAAGGCAATCGCGGCGATCGCTTGCGGCACGGTGAAGACGACGTGGAAATAGCTGACCGGCAGCAGGTCGGCCTGCCGGGCGGCAAGCCAATCGCGGCTGGCCTGTCCCTGACACTTTGGGCAATGCCGGTTACGGCAGGAATTGTAGGCGATGCGGAGCGCCTCACAATTCCGGCATTGCTGGACATGGCCGCCCAGCCGCGCGGTCCGACACATCTCGACCGCGCTCATCACCCGGCGCTCAACCCGCCCGAGATGCGTGTCATGCGATTGACGATATCCTTCCCCGTGGCGGCGAAAAATGTCCGCCACCTCCAATCCCGCCGCCATGGCGGAATGTCCTCAGCCTGTCGGCACCACCTCCAGCGTCAGCCGGTCGAGCGGACTGGTCGTGGCGCGGATGAGTGTGTTGGACACTTTCGTGTAACGCGCCGTGGTCGACAGATTGTTGTGGCCGAGCAGGACCTGGATGATACGAATGTCGGTGCCGCTCTCCAAGAGATGGGTGGCAAAGCTGTGGCGCAACGTGTGCACCGATATCCGCTTGTCGATGCCGGCTGCGGCACGTGCCGAACGGCAGGCAGAATGCAGAACCTGGACATCGATGGGTTTGCTCTCGTCACGTCCCGGAAACAACCAGACCTGCGGTCGCACCAGCTTCCAATAGACCCGAAGGATATGAAGCAACTGCGCCGACAGCATCACGTTGCGGTCCTTGCCGCCTTTGCCATGCTCGATGCGGATGACGCCGCGCTCGCCGTCGATGTTGCTGACCTTGAGACTGACCGTCTCGGTGGCGCGCAAACCAGCCGCATAAGCCGTCGTCAGCGCCGTTCGTGTCTTCAGGCTCGGGACCGCTTCCAAAAACCGCACGATCTCATCGCCGTTCAATATCGTCGGCAACTTGGCGGGCGTTCGGGCATAGGCAATGCGCTCCGGTATCTCCGCATGTCCAAGCGTGACGCCGAAGAAGAAGCGAAGGGCGCAAACCGTCTGGTTCAAGGCCGGCCATGATAGCCCCGACGACACCAGATGCACCTGAAAGGCACGCACATCCTCCAGCCCCAACCGGTCCGGCGACCGACCGAAATAGCGCGAAAACTTCGTCACTGCATGCAAATACGATCGCTGCGTCGCCGGCGACAAATTGCGGATCGTCATGTCCTCGATCATCCGTCGCCGCAGCGGGCTCATCTCACTCATGATACTCTCCTGTTCAAAGGTTGGGCCAAACAGCCCAATCCTTCAAAACAGGGGCACACCATGCAAATCAGATGCCCCAAATGCCGCGTCAGCGGCTTCGTTCAATCCTGAATCCTAAAAATCGCGACCCGCTTTAGGGTGAGGGGCAATGGTCCAATTCCGCCCGAAAAACGAGTGAACCGTGTCACACCCGCTCCAGCGCCACGGCGATGCCCTGGCCGACGCCGATGCACATGGTCGAGAGGGAGTAGCGCCCGCCGGTTTCGGCGAGTTCCAGCGCCGCCGTGCCGGTGATGCGGGCGCCGGACATTGCGAGCGGGTGGCCGAGCGCGATCGCGCCGCCGTTGCGGTTGACGCGCGGGTCGTCGTCGGCGATGCCGAGCTCGCGGAGCACGGCGAGACCCTGGCTGGCGAAAGCCTCGTTCAATTCTATCACATCGAACTGGTCCTGCGTGATGCCGAGCCGCGCCATCAGTTTCTGCGAGGCGGGCAGGGGGCCGATGCCCATGATGCGCGGCGGTACGCCGGCCGTGGCGCCGCCGAGGATGCGGGCGATCGGCCTCAGTCCATGCTTCCTTGCCGCCTCCTCCGAGGCGATGATCAGCGCCGCCGCGCCGTCATTGACGCCGGAAGCATTGCCGGCGGTGACGCTGCCGCCGGCGCGGAACGGCGCCTTCAGCTTGGCAAGCGCCTCGATGGTGGTGGCGCGCGGGTGCTCGTCCCGGTCGACGACGACCGCTTCGCCCTTCTTCTGCGGGATGGTGACAGCGACGATCTCCCTGGCGAGCCGCCCGTTCGCCTGGGCGGCCGCGGCCTTTGCCTGGCTGCGCACGGCAAAGGCATCCTGAGCCTCGCGTGAGACTTTGAAGTCTTCGGCGACGTTCTCGCCGGTCTCCGGCATCGAATCGACGCCGTATTGCGCCTTCATCAGCGGATTGACGAAGCGCCAGCCAATCGTCGTGTCGTGGATTTCCGCGTGGCGGGAAAAGGCGCTGTCGGCCTTGGGCAGGACGAAGGGCGCCCGCGACATGGATTCGACACCGCCAGCGATCATCAGCTCCGCCTCGCCGGCCTTGATGGCGCGGGCGGCGGCGATCACCGCATCCATGCCGGAGCCGCAGAGCCGGTTGATCGTCGTGCCGGGTACGGCAACCGGGAGACCGGCGAGCAGCAGCGACATGCGCGCCACATTGCGGTTGTCCTCGCCGGCCTGGTTGGCGCAGCCAAAGATCAGATCGTCGACCGCCTCCCAATCGACGGATGCGTTGCGTTCCATCAGGGCCCTGAGGGGAATGGCGCCGAGGTCGTCGGCGCGCACCGCGGAAAGCGAACCGCCGAAGCGGCCAATCGGGGTGCGGATATAGTCGCAGATGTAAGCGTCGCGCATCAGGCGGCCTCCTTGCCCGGGCCGGCGCCCTCGTGGGCCTTCTTGGTGCGGGCGTTGATGTCGCGCAGCACAGAGAGCTCCGTCTCGGTCGGCGCGGGTGTTTCGATGACGGTTTCGGCGAATTTGATCGGCCAGCCGCAATTCTCGACGATCCGCTCGCGCTCGACGCCGGGATGGATCGAGACGACGGTCAGTTCCTTGGTCTGCGTGTCCGGTTCGAGGATGCAGAGGTCGGTGATGACGCGCGTCGGACCCTTGGTCTTGAGGCCGAGCCGTTCGCGATGGTCGCCACCCTCGCCATGGCCCATCGAGGTGACGAAGGGCAGTTTCTCGACGAAACCACGCTTCGAGAGCGCCATGGTGATGAAGATGCGGCCGCAATTGGAGGCGATCTCCGGCGCGCCGCCGCCGCCCGGCAGGCGGACCTTCGGGCGGTCATAGGGGCCGACGACGGTGGTGTTGAGATTGGCGAACCTGTCGATCTGCGCCCCGCCGAGAAAGCCGGTGGTGATGCGGCCGCCCTGCAGCCAGTAGCGGAACATTTCCGGCACCGAGACGGTGAAGAGGGCGGTGTCGCAGAGCTCGCCGTCGCCGATCGACAGCGGCAGGACATCCGGCTTGGTGCCGACCGTACCGCTCTCGTAAATCAGCGTGATGTCCGGCGCATGCGTCAGCCGGGCGACGTTGCAGGCCGCCGAGGGGGCGCCGATGCCGACGAAGCAGACATCGTCGTTGGAAAGCGCGCGCGCCGCGGCGATGGTCATCATTTCGGTGGGGGTGAAATCCGTCATCATCGCCTCCTCAAGCGACCTTGGCCGATGTCGTGGCGGCATAGCGGGCAAAATCTTCCGGCCGCGCGTCGAGCACGTTTTCCTTGATCCAGGCGGTGAACGTCTGGCGGTCGCGGGCGATCTCGTCCCAGCGGATATAGAAGGCGTTCGAACGCGGATAATAGCCATGCGCATAGGAGGGGAAGGCGCCGCCCGGCACGTAGGCGACCGCCGTCACCGCCCAGGTCGGCAACACGACGGAATTGGGGGAGGGCGGCGATAGCTCGTCGACGATCTCCTCGACGGTAACGATCGAGCGCCTGGCGGCGAGCACCGCTTCCTTCTGGACGCCGACGATGCCCTCGAGCAGCACATTGCCTTTGCGGTCGGCGCGCTGGGCGTGGATGATCGTCACATCCGGGCGGATCGCCGGCACGGCGGCGAGCACTTCGCCCGTGAAGGGGCAGGTGACGCTTTTGATGTTCGAATTCACCTTCGGCAGGTCGGCGCCGACATAGCCGCGCAGCATGGCAAACGGCAGGTTCGCGGCGCCCGCCTCATAGGCATTCGCCATGGCCGCATGCGAGTGTTCCTCGATCGCGAGCGGCCGCGGCCACTGGTTCTCGACGGCGTCGCGGAAGCGGTGCAGCGAGCCGACGCCTGGATTGCCGCCCCAGGAGAATTTCATGCCGCGCGCGGCGCCGACGCCGATCAGTTGGTCATAGAGGATGTCCGGCGTCATGCGGACAAGGAACAGATCCTTTTTCCCCTGGCGGATCACCTCGTGCCCGGCGGCATAGGGGATGAGGTGCGTGAAGCCCTCCATGGCGACGGTGTCGCCGTCGCGGACGTTTTCCGCCACCGCGTCGGTGAGCGACATTATGCGAGCCATTAAAACCCTCCTCTGGTTGCCGGCCGGCGGCGCTTCTTGCGAACGGCAAGTTCCGGTGCTTGGCAGCGGCGACTGCCGGGAATAAGCGCTCATTTCAGTCCATCGTCAAATATTTTGTGCGATATTTGACTTTTGTTCGTATATCGCACATAATGTGCACAGATCGAAGCGGGGAAGAATCATGCGCGAAACGGATTTCGTCAGCGGATTTGCGCGCGGCCTGAAGGTCATCGAAGCCTTCGGCGAGGCGCAGCCGCGACTGTCGATCGCCGAGGCTTCCAAGATCACCGGCCTCGACCGCGCCACGGTGCGGCGATCGCTGCTGACACTGTCGGAACTCGGCTATGCCGACTATGACGGCAAGTTCTTCACGCTGACGCCGAGGATCCTTAGGCTCGGCCACGCCTATCTCTCGGCGACGCCGCTGCCGGCGATCGTCCAGCCCTATCTCGACCAGCTCTCGGAAAAGGCCGGCCAAAGCGCTTCCGCCTCCGTGCTGGACGGCACCGAGGTCGTCTATGTGGCGCGCGCCTCGCAGCGCCGGGTGATGTCGATCAACCTGATGCCCGGTTCACGGCTTCCCGCCTATTGCGCCTCGATGGGCAGGGTGCTGCTTGCCGCACTTCCAGAGGCCGAGGCGCGCGAGATCCTTGGTCGCACCGAGCTCAAGGCCAATACGCCGCGCACGAAGACGGATCTGGAGGAACTGATGGCGGAGTTTCGCAAGGTTCGCGAACTGGGCTATGCGGTGATCGACCAGGAACTCGAACTCGGGCTTTGTTCGATCGCCGTGCCGCTGATGAACGCGCGCGGGCAGGTGGTCGCGGCGCTCAATATCGGCGCGCCCGCCGCTCATGTGGCCGCGTCCGAACTCGCGGAACGCTACCTACCCTTGCTCAAGGAGACGCAAGCCGCGCTGCGGCCGCTGGTTCAATAGGACAGAAGTCGAAGGCCAGGGCGCTGGTGCTAGAAATTGCCCGATAACTGAAATGAGAACTGCAATCGAAAAGACGAGCGCGAGATTTCGAACGTCGAATCCATGGCAATCGTTGACGTAAGACTTTGTAATGAGACGTGTACGGGTTTGCTAAGACTAATTCTGTGATAATATACTGAAAAATTGGGGGCCATGTCTCGTAACGGGAGGAAGAAACATGGCTGTTGAGGTCCCGAAGGATTTTCGCCGCGTGATCATTGCCGCGTCGGTGGGAAACATCATCGAGTGGTACGATTTTTACATCTTCGGGAGCTTGGCTGCGGTTCTGTCAGTCAAGTTCTTCGAGCAATCCCATCCAGTTGCAGCTCTGTTGAGCACGATTGCACTGTTCACGGCCGGATTTCTGATCCGTCCGCTGGGGGCCTTCCTGTTTGGCTGGATGGGCGACAGGGTGGGCCGCAAATACACGTTTCTCATGACGCTCAGCGGAATGGGATTGGGCACAGGCGCGATCGGCCTGATCCCGACCTATGAGGCGATCGGTCTGACCGCGGCCTTCATTCTTTTCGGCTTGCGGTCCAGGGCCTGTGCCTGGGCGGGGAATATGGCGGCGCCATCACCTATGTGGCCGAACATGTCCCGGATGAACGCCGGGGCTACTACACCGGCTGGCTTCAGACCTCTCCAACGCTCGGGATCGTCGTGTCGCTGGCCGTGATCATTGCGACGCGCACCTATTTCGGCACGGAAGTTTTCGACGCCTGGGCGTGGCGCGTTCCCTTCCTGGTGTCCTTCGTGCTGGTTGCCATCGCGATCTATATCCGCCTGCAGCTCCAGGAGACCCCGATCTTCGAGGAGATCAAGGCAAAGGGCCAAATGACCCGAAATCCCTGGAGGGAAGCGTTCCTCAGCTCCAACATCAAATATGTCGGGATTGCCACCATCGTGCTGATCGGCCAGGGCGTCGTCTGGTACAGCGGCCAGTTCTGGGCCTTGTACTTCCTGCAGCAGGTTTCCAAGGTGGACGCGCTGACCTCGTCCTATATCGTCGGAGCTGCGCTGCTCCTTGCGACGCCGAGCCTGATCTTTTTCGGCTGGCTCTCCGACATCATCGGCCGCAAGCCGGTCATCCTCGGAGGCATGCTGCTCGCGGCGACCACATACTATCCGCTGTATCTGTGGCTCGGAACGGTGACGCAGCCGGACAACGTCAACTATCCGGTGGCGATCTTCATCATCTTCATCCTCGTCTGCTATGTCGGGATGGTGTATGGGCCGGTCGGCGCGTTCCTGGCGGAGTTCTTCCCCGGCAGGATCCGCTACACCTCGGTGTCGGTGCCCTATCACATCGGCAATGGCTGGGGCGGCGGGTTGGTACCCTTCGTCACATCGGCGGCTTTCGCGGCCACCGGCAGTGTCGGCTACGCGCTGATCTACCCGATCGCGGTTCCGGCCGTATGCTTCCTGCTCGCGCTATGGCTGATGCCCGAGACCCGCAGGGTCAGCATATGGGAGCCGGTCGAGCCCCGATTGCGGTCTTAACGGCGTCGGTTGCCTGTGGATTGTCTGCCTGTTCGGCTGCCGGCGTCACTCCGGCAACCCGGCGAGCCGCAGCCCATCCGCGAGCCGCGCCAGATCTTCCTGCCGATGGATCGGCAGCCAGTCCTTGAGACTGGAGACGCGGAGCGTCGGATCGAGTGTGCGCAGGCGCTGCATTGCCAGCTTCGCCTTGTCCTTGCGTCCGGCAAGCGCGTGGCTCGCCGCGGTCACGGCGGCGGCCGGCAGCAGACTGGGCAGGTTCCCCAGTGCCTTTTCCGCCCAGGTCGAGGCGGAATCGAAGCGCCCGGCGAAGAAATGTGCCAGCGCCATCCCGACCTGCATCCGGAACATTTCCGGGTCCAGCGGGCTGAGGCGAACCGCATGCGCCAAGTGCTCGATAGCGGCGTCCGTCTCGCCGCGGAGCGCGCGGAGCGCGCCGCCGAGGAACCAGGCGGGGGCGAGGTTCGGGTTGAGCAGCACGGCCCGGTCGAGCAGCGCAATGCCGCCGTCGAGGTCGCCGGTGAGATGGGCGAGCGCATGCCCGCCTCGCGTCAGCGCCACCGCGTCGTCCCGGCCGAGCTCCACCGCCAGCCGCGCCAGCCGCGCACCCTCGGCGATCTCCCGCGGTAGGTCGGTCGTCCAGCCATTCAGCTTGCGCCAGAAATGGCACCAGGCCGCCATGCCATAGGCCGAGGCGAACTCCCCGTCGAGCTCGATCGCCTTGTAGAACAGCGGCAGCGCCGCCTCGATCGCTTCGCGGCTTCCACTGTGCAGTTTCGCCGTGCCGCGCAGGTAATAGTCGTAGGCGTCCAGGCTTTCCGTCGGCTTTCGCTTGGCGCGCTCGATTTCCGCCCGTTCGAGTTGCGGCGCGATCGCGCCGACGACGCTTTCTGCCATCCGAT
Source organism: Sinorhizobium fredii NGR234 (assembly GCF_000018545.1). Lineage (NCBI taxonomy): Bacteria > Pseudomonadati > Pseudomonadota > Alphaproteobacteria > Hyphomicrobiales > Rhizobiaceae > Ensifer > Ensifer fredii. The sequence continues at coordinate 2,193,331 of NC_012586.1, read as the reverse complement.
CCTGCAGTTCGAAGATGTCATCGAGCGTGCCTTCGAAGCGCTCCGCCCAGAGATGCGTCCCGGTTGCCGTGTCGATGAGCTGCCCGGTGAGGCGCACCCGGTTTGCCGCCCTGCGGACACTGCCTTCCAGCACGTAGCGCACGCCGAGCTCCTGGCCGACTTCCTTCACATCCACCGCCCGCCCCTTGTAGGTGAAGCTCGAATTGCGCGCGATGACGAACAGCCATCGCATGCGCGCCAGAGCGGCAATGATATCCTCCACCACGCCGTCGGCGAAATAGTCCTGCTCCGGATCGCCGCTAAGATTGTGGAAGGGCAGAACGGTGATCGAGGGCTTGTCCGGCAGTACGAGACCGGGGAGCGGCTCACTTGCTTCGCTCAAGGCGGGTTCGGCGACGGCCGTCCCGTCGGGCAGTGGCGGTTCGCCGATTTCGCCGACGAAGCGGAAGCCCTTGCGGGCGACCGTCCGGACCAGGCGCTGCTCTTCGCCGCTGTCGCCGATGGCCTTGCGAACCGCGTTGATGTGGCTGGTGATCGTCGATTCCGAGACGATCCGGCCGCTCCACACTGCCTGCAGCAGATCGTCCTTGCTGACGACGCGGTCGCGGTTGGTGACTAGATAGAGCAGCAGGTCGAAGACCTGCGGCCCGACAGTCACGACCTGCGAGCGTAACGTCAGCTCCCGGCGCTCGGGATCGAGCACGTAGTCTCCAAACAAAAATTGCACGGCGGCATCCCCCGACCGGGCGCCTCGACTTAGTGGCCGAAGCAACGGCGAAATGTTTCTGTGCATAGATAGCACGGCCTGCCGTAGCCCGCTCGCCCGTCTGCCGCAAGGCCATCGACAACCGCCTTGGACGAATAACCAAGCTTCCCTCAAGCTCATTTCAATGCCGCCGCAAGGACTTCCGGCACGCTTGCAGGCACTCTTCACCCCGGATCGACGCAATGGATGCGGTCGGCAGAAATGGAGAGAGTCATGAAGATCGTCGTCATCGGAGGCACCGGCCTCATTGGATCGAAACTCGTCAAGAACCTCAGGGAGCGTGGCCATGAAGTGCTTGCCGCCTCCCCGAACACCGGTGTCAACACCATTACCCGAGAAGGTCTGGCCGAAGCGTTGGATGGGGCCCAGATCGTCGTCGACGTGGCAAACGCGCCGGTGTGGGAAGACCAGGCCGTCCTCGAGTTTTTCGAGACGTCGGGCCGCAACCTGCTGGCTGCGGAAGCTGCCGCCGGGGTGCGTCACCATGTTGCCTTGTCGATCGTCGGCAGCGAGCGCCTTCCCGATAACGGCTATTTCCGGGCGAAGGTCGCTCAGGAAAACCTCATAAAGGCGTCGCGCATTCCCTACACCATCCTGCGTGCCACGCAGTTCTTCGAGTTCGTCGGCGGCATTGCCCAGTCAGCCACGGTCGGCGAGGAAATCCGCCTGTCGCCGGCGCTGATCCAGCCGATCGCGTCCGACGACGTGGCGGCGGCGCTCGCCGACGTCGCGGTGGCGCCGCCGGTCAACGGCACGATCGAAGTCGCCGGTCCGGAAGCGATCCCGCTCGACGACCTCGTCAGGCGCTTCCTCAAGGCGACCCGGGACCCGCGCAAGATCGTGCCTGATGTCCACGCCCGCTACTTCGGCGCCGTGCTCGATGATCAGTCGCTCACTCCGGGCAAGAACCCCCGTATCGGCGCGATCCGCTTCGAGGACTGGCTCGGCCAGCAGGCGGCGCACTGAGCGTCGGCCCGGCGTCGGGCAGCACCTTCGCAAATATCGGACAGGCAGCCGGGCGGCAGAGGATTGCGTCCGCCGGAAGCAGCTGCGCGGTCATCGACATCAACAGGACATGAGAAAATGGATTCGCTCGAGAGCAAAGTCGCCATCGTCACCGGCGGAAGTTCCGGGACCATGGCTGGACCCAAACCGAAGAAGATAGTCGGCCTTGCGCTGTGCCTCGGCGCCGTGGTTGTCGTGGCCGGTGGATGGGCCTGGGCCCGTTCGGGCAGCGCGGCCTCGACCGACAACGCCTATGTGCGCGGCGACGTCACCGCGCTTGCCCCGAAGGTCGCCGGCTACGTCACGGCGGTCGCGGTCAAGGACAACCAGGCCGTCCGGGCCGGCGACGTGCTGTTCCGCATCGACGATCGCGACTACCGCGCCCGGCTGGCGCAGGCGGTTGCCAATGTCGAGGCGGCCGAAGCGCGCCTGATCAACGTCGATGCCGAGACCGAGCTTCAGCATGCCCTAATCCGCCAGGCCGAAGCCCAGGGCCGGGCGGCGGCGGCCGAGCTCGACCTGGCGACCAAGGCCTACGAGCGCCGCCGCGAACTGATCCGCAGCAACACCATCAGCCAGGCCCATGTCGACGAAAGCGACGCGGCGCGGTCGCGCGCCGAGGCGAGCGTCGCGGCGGCCGCCGCAACGGTCGAGGCGCAGCGGCAGCGCATCGCCGTGCTCGCCGCCCAGCGCGAGGCGGCCGTCGCCGCCGTGGCGCAGGCCGAGGCGGCCCGCGATCTCGCCGAGATCGATCTCGACAGCACCGTGGTCCGCGCCCCGGTCGGCGGCGTCATCGGCAACCGCCAGGTGAGGATCGGCCGGTTCGTCGCGCCGGGCGCCGCCCTGCTCGACATCGTCCCGGTCGACGATGTCTGGGTGGTGGCGAACTTCAAGGAAACCCAGGTCGAACATATCCGTCCCGGCCAGCGCGCCCGGATCACCATCGACGGCTATCCGGCCGGGGCGCTGGACGGCGTCGTCGACAGCTTCGCGCCGGGCAGCGGCTCGGCCTTCAGCCTGCTGCCGCCGGACAATGCGACCGGCAACTTCGTCCGCGTCGTCCAGCGCGTTCCGGTGAAGATCCGCCTGGCCGGCAATCCGCTGGCCGGCCGTCTCGTGCCCGGCCTGTCGGCGCGGGTCGAGATCGTCCAGGGAGGCGGCTCATGAGCACGGTCCGCCCCGTCGCGCCGAACCGCGCCACGCCACTCGCGGCAACCCTGCTCGTCGCCGGCATCGTGCTGGCGACGCTGACCGAGGCGATCGCCAGCACCGTCCTGTCGCTCGGGCGCGGCGATATCATCGGCGACACCTATGCGACGCCGGACGAGTTCGCCTGGCTCGACATCGGCTACACGACGCTGAAGCTGATCGGCTTCATCGCCGCCGCCTCGCTGGTCGACCGTATCGAGCCGCGCCGGCTGATCATCGGCGCCACCCTCGCCATGGGCCTCGCCTGCGGCCTTGCCGCCATGACGGCCCGGCTGGAGCTGCTGGTCGCGTTGCGCATCATCCAGGGCTTCTCAGGCGGCGTTCTTTTGGTCGGCGGCCAGGCGATCCTCTTTCTCGCCTATCCGCGATCCCGTCAACCGATCCTCCAGGCGCTGTTTGCGATGGGCTCGGTGGTCGCCCCGGCGACGATCGCGCCGGCCCTGCAGGGCTGGCTCCTCGACAGCCAATCCTGGACATGGATCTTCTTCAGTGTCGTGCCGCTGGCGCTCGTCGCGGCCGGACTGCTGCTGATCGCCGACGGCCCGATGCCGGCGAGGATGGCGCCTCGCCCGTTCGACTGGATCGGCTTCGCGCTGATCTCCGTCACGCTGTTCTGCGCCACCTACGTCCTCAGCCAGGGCAGCCGCTGGGACTGGTTCGAGGAGCCGCGCATCCTGTGGCTGACGGTGATCGGGCTGGCCGCGCTGCTGACGTTTCTCGGCCAGCAGGTACTGGCCAGGGGCCGGGGCCTCATCGACGCCACGCTGTTCGGCTCGGAGGATTTCTGCTTCGCCTTCATCGTCAGTTTCGTCGCCGGCGCCGCCCTGTTCGGCAGCGCCTTCCTGATCCCGGCCTTTGCCGTCTCCGTCCTCGCCTTCACGCCGACCGACGCCGGCCAGCTCCTGTTGCCAAGCGGCGCGCTGTTCGTCGGCGCGCTGTTGATCGCCGCCTTCCTCGTGCAGGTGCGCCGTGTTGCGCCCTTCGCCACGGTGCCGTTCGGCATCCTAATGATCATGGCGGCGATGTGGATGCTTTCCGGTTCGACCAGCGACAGCGGCGCCGACGACATGATGGCCGCCATCCTGCTGCGCGGCTTCGGTCTCGGCTTCCTGTTTCTGTCGATCACCCTGATCGCCTTCGGCCAGCTCGGCCGGGGTAACCGCGCCGCCGGCATCGGCCTGTTCAACACCGGCCGCCAGCTCGGCGGCCTGATCGGCGTCGCCGCCCTGCAGACGCTGATCGACCATGGTGTCGTCGCCAATGGCGCCGTGCTCGGCGCCAATCTCAGCGCCGGGCAGCCGGCGGTCATCGAACGGCTGGCGGCGACGACGGCGATGCTGACGGCCAAGGGGATGGACGCAGCGGCGGCGGCCCGGGCGGCGGCAGGCCTCATCGGCCGGGCCGTCACCGGCCAGTCCACCGTGATCGCCTTCGACACGGCCTTCAACGCCGTCGCCCTGCTGTTCGTCATCGCCGCGCCACTGCTCGTCGCCATCAAGATCGGCCTCGCCCGCTACGCCAAAGCCCGCGTTGCGCGGCGCCTGGCGAAGGCATCGTAGGCTGCTTGAGGCCACGCCGAATCCGAAAGCCGGCATCCGGGCGCAAGTGTGTCACCTCGGTGCCGCCCGGATGCCGCGGCGAATAGACGCCGCAGCGCCGCACGGCCATGAATTCACCAAAACTTCGCGACAGAAGACTATTGCGGGTTGTCCGTGGGATGCGGACGACACTTCTTCCAAGCGGCAAGCCGGCGACATTCCTCCCATGTCTGCAAGGCTTTACACACGGGGACGACGGACCATGAAAGTTGTAGTCGAGAATACCGTTTGCTTGAACACGGGCGATGCGGCGATCCTGTTCGCGATCAGGCATATCCTGAAATCGGTGGCGAAAGAAAAGCTGGAATTCCTCGTGTTCGACAGTCAGCCGGAAGTCGCGGCGCGGCTCTATCCGAAGGAACAGTATCCGGACATCGAACTCAGGAAACTGCCGTCGGAATCGATCTTCAAGTACAAATACGATGACAATACCGTCAAGAATGCCTTGAAACAGGTCTATAACCAGGCGGTGTTCCAGGCCCTGCGCCACCTCGGCAGCGGCAACTATCTCGACAGGCGTTTCTTCAGCGACGCGGACCGCAAGAGCCTGGCGCTCTACAAGGACGCCGACATGGTGATCACAACCGGCGGCACCTATCTCGTCGAAAACTATTCGCTCGAACGGCGTATCAACCAGTTCAAGCTTGCCGAGATGCTTGGCAAGAAGACGATCTTCTTCACCCAGTCGCTCGGACCCTTCGCGAAACCCTACAACCGCCGCAACCTGCCGCCGATCTTCGCCCGCAGTCCGCTGATCCTGTTGCGCGACGTTCGTTCGCGCGACCATATGCTCGACCTCGTCGACGAACCGTCGAAGTGCCACGTGGTCGCCGATTCCGTCTTCGCGCTCGCCGATGTGGAGCGGATCAAGGCGCTGTTGACGATCGGCCGGCCGGCACCGACGGGCCGGGTCGGCATATCGGTGCGGCACTGGCACTATGTCCAGGGCGGCGGCGGCGGCATGGATCGCTACATCAATTCGGTGCGCGAGATCGCCACGAAGCTGGTGCGCGACCATGGCAAACAGGTCACCTTCATTTCGACCTGCCAGGGCGTACCGGAATATGCCCATGACGATTCGAAGACGGCCAACCTGATCGTCTCGGGCCTGGCGCCCGAAATCGCCAAGCACGTCACCGTCGATGCGTCGTTCCATTCGCCGGAACAGCTGATGGCGATCGCCAAGGAGCTCGATTTCGTCGTGGCGACGCGCATGCACATGATGATCATGTCGCTATGCGTCGGCACGCCGGTGCTGCCGATCGCCTACGAGTTCAAGACCAAGGAAGTCGCCAAGCGCATCGGCGTCGACGATGTGCTGCTCGACATCGATACGGTGACGCCCGAGGAGGCGCTCGCCAAGCTCGATCGCTTCTCCGGCGATCTCGACCGCTATCGCGCCGTCAGCCTCAAGGCCGTGCTCGAGGAGCATGCCTCGGCGATGTCGGCGGCGGATCTCATCCGTCCGCTTATGGCGAACTCATCGGCGAACGGCGCTCAGCCCCTTCGAAAGGATGCCGAGCAGGACCTGGCGCGGCTGGCGTGAGGCCAGCGCGAAGAGGAGCGCCAGCCCGTAGTTGAGGCAGACGGCGCAGGCAAGTGCCACGACGTCCGACGAGCCGGTTACGGCTGCCGGCAGCAGCCGGTAGCCGAACCAGGCGGCAACTGCCGAGACAACAAAGAGGCCCTGGACGTAGAGGAAATCCCTGGCCGAGACCGGCCCCACCCGCTGCAGGAGCCAGGCGAGAACCGGAACGCGCAGGACGTAGCCGCTGATCGCATAGGCGGCGGCGACGCCGATCGCACCCCATTGCAGGCCGGCGACGAAGGAAAGCACCGTCGTCAGCGACGAATAGATCCCCCAGCGGAACATCGTCTTCGTCTCGCCCTGGCAGATGAAGATCCAGCCGGTAGTGCTCGACACCGGCTGCATGAGGCTGGCGACCCCGAGCCAGGCGAAGATCGGCGCGACCGGCAGCCATTGCTCACCGAAGAGCAGGCTGACGGTCGGCTCCGCGGCGCAGGTGAGCGCCGCAATGCCCGGCATGGTGACGGCGGCCAGCAGCCAGTTGGTCCGCATGTAGATATCGCGAAACCGCGGCTTGTCCTCCTGGATGCGGCTCATCAGCGGGATCATCACGCGCGACAGCGGCTGGGTGATGTTCTGCAGCGGGAAGAGCAGGAGCTTGTAGGCCCGGTCGTAATAGCCGAGTTCGACCGGTCCGGAGAATTTGCCGATCAGGATGTTGTCGAGATTGCGAGAGAAGAAATTGACGAGGTTGAAGCCGGTGAGATTGGCGCCGAAGGAGATGATATCGCGATCGATCCGGAACGCCGGCCGGCCGGGCATCCATCGCGTCGTCCACCAGGCCGCGAGAAGAGCCACGGCGGCCGAGGCCGCCGGGCCGATCACCAGCGACCAGTAGCCCATGCCGAAATAGGCGGCCGTTGCGGTGACCAGGAGCCCGACAACGGCCGCATAGACATCGTTGAGCGCCAGTTGGCCGAACTTGAGATGCCGGTTCATCAGGGCAAGCGGCAGCGCTGCGAGGCTCCCGAGCAGAAGCGGCAGAGCTGCGGCAATCGCAATCGCCGTCATCCGCTGATCGCCGTAGAATGCGGCAATGGCGGGGGAAAGGGCGACGACGACGAGGGTGCAGACGAGGCCGACCAGGGTGCTGATCCAGAAGACCTGGTTGAGTTCCCTCTCGCCGATCTCCTTGCGCTGGATGACCGCCTGCTGCAGGCCGAGATTCTGGAACAGCCCGACAAAGGCGACGATCGGGCTGACCGAGGCGACGAGACCGAAGTCCTCCGGAGCCAGAAGCCGGGCGAGCACCACGACCGAGACGAACTGGATGACCATGCGCACGACCTGCGCGCCGCCGGTCACCAGCCCGCCGCGAAGAGCGACGCGGCCGAACTGAAGGTTTTCCTTGTTCAAGCGACTTGCCTCGTTATCGATATTCAAAGATTAGAGCGGGATGCGGGCGGAAACCGCGCGCACTTTTTCCTCATCCGGCTCGGGCGAACCGGCCGAGAATCCGAGCGAAATCGTCGTCGAGCGCCTGCTGATCAAACTCGGCCTCGACCTTCCGGCGGGCTTCACCTGCGATGCGCTCGCATTCGTCCGGGCGTTCGGCGATGAAGCGCAGCCGGCTCGCCAGCGTCTCGACGTCCTTTTCGGTCGCGAGAAAGCCCGTCCGCTGATCCTCGATCAGTTCGGGAATTCCCGAATGGGTGGAACTGACCACCGTCAGCCCGGCGGCCATCGCCTCCATCAGCGCCACCGGTATCCCTTCGACATCGCCATTTGCGGCGGTGACGCTCGGCAGCACGAAGGCGTGCGAGCGCTTGAGCCATTGCTTGACCTCCTCGTGGGGGAGGCTGCCGAGGAAGGAAACCTGGCTCGCGATTCCGAGCTCGGAGGCAAGCGCCTCGAGCTGCGGCCGCAGCGGTCCGTCGCCGATGATCGTGTAGCGCCAGTCGACTTCCGGCGCGTCGACGCGGAGCCTGCCGAGGGCGCGAAGGGCGTATTCAACGCCTTTCTTCTCGGCCAGCCTGCAAACGGAAATCAGCTGCAGCGTCGCACCACGCCAGGACTTCCATTCATAGGGGATCTTCTTCAGGTCGATCCCCATGTGATGGACGGCGACCTTTGCCTCCGGCGCTCCGGCCCCGACGAGCACCTGGCGGAAATAGTCGTTCACCGTCAGGTTCAACGCGCCGTGCTCGAACAGGTCGCCATAGCGGCTGAGTCCCCGCTCCTTGAGCGGTACGCCGACGTCGTAGCCGTGGAAGATCGTCACGATCGGCGGGACGAGCCGCTTCCATTTCTTCAGCCGCGCGGCGCGGGCGCCATTATGGCCGAAATGGGCGACGATCACGTCGCATTCGTTCAGCCTTGCGACCGACGACATGTCGAGCGCGGTGGAGGCCTTGTCGTAGACCTTTGGCGGCAGCCGGCCGATGGTTGGACGAAACCGCGCCGCGGCGCCCCACCAGTCGCGGGTTCGGGCGAGCAGGGTCGCAAGCGGCTCCTGCTGGCGATCCGCAAAATTGTAATCCGAGATGCCGTTGCAGACGACGTCGACCTTGAAGCCGCGCCTGAGCAGACCGGCCATCTGGCCGATGACGAAGGTTTCCGACAGCATCGGAAACTGACCGACGACGAATCCGACCCGCATGCCGCCTCAAGACGCCTTGAGCTGGGCAGGGCGGCTTGCCGCGGCGCGTTCCAGCACGTCGAGGAAGGCCGCAAACTGCCGGGCGGGCTGCATGAGCGGACGCTTGGCAAAAATCGAGGCGGCTTGCGACAGCCGGTCATATTCGGCCGTGTCGCTCCAAAGACGCCGGACCGCGCCGGTCCAGTCGTCGAGCGGGGCGTCATAGTCGAGAACGACACCGCCTTCGCCGATCGCCTCCGGCAAGCCGCCGCGCCGCGAGCCGACGACCGGAATGCCGCTGCAATGGGCTTCCGACGCCACCCGTCCCCAGGCCTCTTCCCATTTGCTCGGCGCAAGCAGGATCTTCGTCCGGCCGTAGACGGTCTTCATGTCGCTGGTGCGGTTTTCCAGCCGCACATTGCCGAGCGGCGCGATGATCTTCTCGATTTCCGCCCGATGGTCGTCGGCAAGCTTCCAGCTTTCGACGAAGAGGAAGGGAATGTCCGGGCATTGCCCGGCGATCTGCACCGCCAGCTCGAAGCCCTTTTCCTTGTAGGGATTGATGAAGGTCACATACTCGCCCGTCGTCCGGGTCGTATAGGTTTCGGGATTGATGGTCGGCGGGATGACGACCGAATCGATGCCGAATTGCTGCTTGTAGGCCCGTGCGGTGAATTCCGAATTGGCGATGTAATAGGCCGAGGTCAGCTCACGCAAATCGCCGGCGAGTTCGTGGAACTCGACGTTTCTGAGATAGATGACCAGCGGCACGCTATGAACCTGCAGCGCCTTGCCGATCGGCACGGATTTGTGGCACTGCACAACGGCGACGTCGGGCTGCAGCTTCTTGACCGCGAAGGCCGCCGCCTCCCAGGGATGCCAGGCGCGAACGACCGGATAGCCCGGGAAGCTGTCGATGACGCCGCGCTCCGAGGACAACTTAAGCTTGACGCGCTGCTTGAAGCCGAACATCCCGTCGCCGAACAGGGCGGCCAGAACGCCAGCCTCGTGGCCACGATCGCGCAATTGCTGGACAAGGTGGTGGGTGCTCGACTGAACGCCGCCGCTGAACTCGGGATAGTAACCGTTTCCGCCGGCAAACAGAACCTTCATACGCTGTTCTCCTTCATAGAGACGTTTTCGCCGTGACCGCTGACGCATCACCGGAACGGGTGACGCCGAACGCATCAACGCCAGAATGACGGCAATTGTTGGGTCGGCCGGCAGCGGGCCGGCGCAACCTGCGATATCGAACCGCACTTCGGCGGCACCCCGGGGGCCGGGGCGGACCGGAAGAGGGCGCGGAAACCGTGTTCATCCAGCCGCAACAGAGTGAAACCTCCACCGAACAGGGCGATCGTGCGAAAGTGTCGCGCATTGCTGCGCTGCAGCAAAGACTGTCACGGGAGGCCCTGATAGTCAATCGAACTCATCCGTTTGAGCTAGCTCAATGGCAGTAGTCGTCCTTCCGCCCCAAGCGTTCGCTTGACGCGGCGGCCTTTCAGGCCTCAAATCGCCACAACTTGAGGAAGCGACGGCGGGTGCATCATGGACAATGACGAACCGGTACCGGAGACGAAACTCACCTCAACCAAACGGCGCTGGGCGGCGGACGGCAAGTTCCTGACCGGGCGCCGGGGGCGGCCCGAGAGCGAGCGCCTGCCGCCCGGCCAGCATCTCGTAAAGGACTGGCCGGTTCTCGATCTCGGCCAGCAACCGCATATCGCCATGGAGACCTGGCGGCTCGACGTGACCGGTGCCGTCGAACGTCCGCTCTCGCTCGACTGGAAGGCTTTCCAGGCGCTGCCGCAAACGGAAAGTCTCTCCGATATCCACTGCGTGACGACCTGGTCGCGCTATGACAATCGCTGGCAAGGTGTTGCGACGCGCGATCTCCTCGACCTCGTCAAGGTGAAGCCGGAAGCCGAGTACGTCATGCTGTCGAGCGTCGACGGCTATACGACCAACCTGCCGCTTGCCGATTTCGCCGCCGAGGACGCGATCCTCGCAACCGCCTGGGAAGGCGCGCCGATCACGCGCCCGCATGGCGGGCCGATGCGCCTCATCGTCCCGCACCTCTATCTCTGGAAGAGCGCCAAATGGCTGACGCGCATCGATTTTCGCAGCCGCGACACGGCCGGCTTCTGGGAGAAGAACGGCTATCACATGCGCGGCGATCCCTGGCGCGAGGAACGCTATTCCGGCGATTGAGTCGCCGCTTCACTTTCCGTTTTCGATGTCGCAGTCCCGGTTGAAATATATTGGAGGAAGAGCATGCGCAGTTCCGCCCTGAGAAGCCTGTCCTTCACTCTTATGCTTGCATGCACCACGGCTGCGCCGCAACTGGCGTGGGCGGCCTCGCCCGAGCCGGTCAAGGCCGAGCATGGCATGGTGGTCACCGCCCAGCATCTCGCCTCCGACATCGGTGTCGAGGTGCTGAAGAAGGGCGGCAATGCCGTCGATGCGGCGGTCGCCGTCGGCTATGCGCTGGCGGTCGTCTATCCGACCGCCGGCAATATCGGCGGCGGCGGCTTCATGACGATCCGCTTCAAGGACGGCAGGACGACCTTTCTGGATTTCCGCGAGCGCGCCCCGCTCGCCGCCACCAAGACGATGTATCAGGACGACAAGGGCGAGCTCGTCAAGGGCTTGAGCACAAACGGCTATCTCGCGGTCGGCGTACCGGGCCCGGTGGCCGGCTTCGAATTCGCCCGCAGCCGCTACGGCACGCGGCCGCTGAAGGAACTGATCGAGCCGGCGATCACCCTGGCGCGCGAAGGCTTCGTGTTCGAACAGGGCGACGCCGATTCCTTCGACGGCAAGACGGAGCGGCTGGCCAAGGACCCGGCCGCCGCGGCGATCTTCTTGAAGCCGGACGGCAAGTCCTTCGCGGTCGGCGAGAAATTGGTCCAGGCCGATCTTGCCGCCTCGCTTGCCAGTATCGCCGAGAAGGGGCCGGACGCCTTCTACAAGGGCTCCATCGCCGATCAGATCGTCAAGGCGAGTGCGGAGAAGGGCGGCATCCTCTCCAAGAAAGATTTTGAGCAATATGCCGTGCGGGAGCTCGAGCCGGTGAAATGCAACTACCGCGGCTACGACATCGTCTCCTCGCCGCCGCCGTCTTCGGGCGGCGTGATCATCTGCGAGATCCTCAACATTCTCGAAGGATATCCGATCTCCTATCTCGGCTACGGCTCGGCCGAGACGGTGCATGCGATGATCGAGGCGATGCGCCAAGCCTATGTCGACCGCAACACGGCGCTCGGCGACCCGGACTTCGTCGAGAACCCCGTCGCCAAGTTCACCGACAAGGCCTATGCCGAGGAGATCCGCGACAAGATCGACCCGTTCAAGGCCGGCGTGTCTGAGGCGCTGATGCCGGCGGGTTTCGGCGAGAGCAGGGAGACGACCCACTATTCCATCATCGACGACGAGGGCAATGCGGTCGCCGTCACCTACACGCTGAACGGCTCCTTCGGCGCCGGCGTGGTGGCGCCCGGAACCGGCATCCTGCTCAACAACGAGATGGACGACTTCACCGCCAAGCCCGGCGCGGCCAATCTCTACGGCCTCGTGCAGGGCGAGGCGAACGCGATCGCGCCCGGCAAGACGCCGCTCTCCTCGATGAGCCCGACGATCATCTCCAGGGACGGCAAGCCCTTCATGGTGATCGGCAGCCCCGGCGGGGCGCGCATCATCACCATCACGCTGGAGGCGATCCTCAACGTCATCGACCACGGCATGAACATCCAGGAGGCGGTCGACGCGCCGCGCATCCACCATCAATGGCTGCCGGACAAGGTGTTCATGGAACCCTACGCGCTTTCGCCGGATACGCGCAAGCTGCTCTCGGCCATGGGCCATGATGTTCAGATCGACGAAAGCTGGACGATCTGGGGCCAGTCGACCGGTATTCTCGTCGGCGGCGAGAGCGTGAGCGAGATCGGAGCCGGCGGCGGCGCCCGTTATAACGGCGCCGTCGACAGCCGCATCGGCGCCGGGGCGGCGAGGGGGTATTAGACGGGGGGAAACGGCTGTTTCATCGGCGTCGCGCCGATGCAGGCGAAGCCGAGCGCCGCATTGCGGCAGTTCGCGCCCCGGCGACAAATCCATTGCAGAATCGGACGCTGAACTTTAGGGACCCGCAATCAACCGGAGATTGCGACAGTGCTGCGTGTCCTCTTTGTCTGCGTCTTGTCGATTGTCGTTTCAGCCTGCGTTCCGACCGAGGAAGAATTCCACAAGAGGCGACAATGGGCGATAGAGGATGCCGACTTCAGGCAAGGGGTTCTTGATAAGTGCATGAGCCGGAAAAATCCCGAAGAGGATCTGCGCGACCTGGCACACCTGACCAAGGTGCCGCTGAAGGACGCGAAGCGTGTTTTCTGCGGGCGCTTCATGAAGGCGATAGTCTCGGGTCGTTTGAAGTATGAGGATGTGGTCGCGTGGTACCGCTACCAGCGGGCGACGCCGACGATGCTGGACATCGCTCGGGGCCGAAAGTGATCGTGCAAACCGCCGTCGAGACATCAAGGCAGGAGAGCGGTCGATTCCTTCCCGTGATCGAGAGCCGTACCTGCTTCAGTGGCGTGCATGACCGAGATTCCTTGATACGTCTATTCGGAGCCTTCGATGGGTCAGTTCGACCAGTACAGCGAAACCAATGTGGTCCATTCCCTTGTGCTCTACGAGTGGACGGCGGATTTGGACATGCCGGGCATGCGGGACCTTTTCGAACGGATCGCCGCGCTGGTCGGGCGACCGCCGGATATCGCCACAGTGGTTGATGAAAACCATCGAGGTAAGGACTACACCTACAAATATTTCGTGGCACGAAATGTGATCGGCAAAAAAGAGTGGCATCTGCTGAGCTACCTGTGGAAGCGCAAGCAGGATGTTCTTTCCGATTTCGCTATCGATATTGCTTGCGAGCCCGAAATTCAAACACATGAGCATCCATATCGACGAGTTCGCGGTGGACGATCCAGGTGCTGTCCTAGCGAAACTGCTCGATCTTATTGCGACCACCCTTCAACCAATTTACGGCATTGGCTACTCGATGCCGTACTACTGGGGTCCCAACACGTTCGATCAGGGGTTGATCGCGTCACGCTACGCGACCGAAGACCGAACCTTCTATGGAGCGCCGCCGGAGATCGGCCGGCGATCTCGCGCGTTTTCGAGAACATTCCTGGCCAACGCTTCGGAGCGTCGTCTCGACGTCAGGATGCGTGACATTTTTGAGCTCAATCTCCTTTCGGAGGGGCATCTCGCCCAACCCATCAATGGAACCACGCTGAAGGACTTTATCCAGAGGCAGCGGATTGGCAGGCTGAATCAGCTGACGCCGGTCACCTGGCAATGGAACGTTCCGCTTGCTGATATTGAGCCCGTCAGACGCGCTCTGAATGATGCCGATTTCATTATCGTGAAGGGATGAGATCGATCAGGTGCAGCAGCGGCGGAAGGGATTCGCGATAGCTCGCGGGTCCGCTAGGATTTCGCCATCGCAGCCCCCGCCGCCTCGCGGATGGTCTGCATCAGGATCGACAGCGGCAGCGACGGGATCGCGTCGGTGCGCATGGTGAGGCCGACCGGTCCCTTCGTCTCGCTGGTATCGATCGGCAGGGCGGCCAGCAGTCCGTCCTCGATGTCGGTGGCGACGACGCCGTTCGAGATGATCCAGATGGCGTCGCTCGAACGGACGAAGGCGCGGCCGAAGGAATCGGAGACGGTCTCGATCTGGTTCGGCAGGCCGGCAATGCCGTTGGCGATCAGGTAGCGCTCGACGAAGGGGCGGATGATCGAGGCTCGCGTCGGCATCAGCACCGGATAGTCGCCCAGATGCGCGAACACCGACTGCTTGCCGGACAGCAGCGGGTGGCCGGCGCGCACGGCGAAGACCACTTGCTCGGAATAGAGGTGCTCGAAGGAGAAGCCGGTCATGCGGTCGGGCGCGGCGAGCCTGCCGACGACGAGGTCGAGATCGCCGACGCGAAGCTGTTCCAAGAGCACCGCATTCTCGCCGGTGACGATCTTGATCCGGGCGCCGGTCTTCTCCTCGAGGAAAAGCGCCATGGCGCGCGGCATGATGCGCGTCGAGACCGTCGGCAGTGCCCCGATACGGATCGGCGGCCCGTCGCCGGAGCGTTCCTGCGAAACGGAATCGAGGCCCTGGCGAAGCGCAGTCAGCGCCGCGCCGGCGTGGCGCAGGAAGACTTCGCCGTAGCGGGTGATCTTGATGCCGCGCCCGTCGCGCTCGAAGACCGAGACGCCCAAAACCTCCTCCAGCTCGCGGATCGTCTTGGTGACCGCCGGCTGCGTGACATTCAGCAGGTCGGCGGCCTTCACGACGCTCTTCTGACGCGCGACCTCGACAAATGTCTGCAGATGACGAAACTTGATGCGCGCGTCGATCATCGGAAATATAACTCAGGAGTTAATGGATCGGCGCAAAATATCATTTTACCTAACCAGTTGAAATGGCCAATTTGGTGGGAGGAGAGCTACCGTGCAATTCACCCGTATCAACGACATCGCCATCCACTATCGGTTGATCGGAGCCGTTGCCGAAAAACCGGTGCTTGTCTTCATCAATTCGCTCGGCACAGATTTCCGCATCTGGGGCGAGGTCGCCGCCCGCCTCTCCGATCAGTTCGCCATCGTCCTCTACGACAAACGCGGTCATGGCCTCTCGGATATCGGCCAGGTACCCTACGCGATCGAGGATCACGCGACCGATCTTGCCGGGCTTCTCGACCGGCTCGCCGTTAAACGTGCCATCATCTGTGGGCTTTCGGTCGGCGGCCTCATCGCCCAATCGCTGTATCAGCGCCGCCCCGATCTGGTGCGGGCGCTCGTGCTTGCCGATACGGCGCACAAGATCGGCACGGCCGAGATGTGGGGCGCCCGCATCGCTGCGATCGAGGCCCACGGCATCGAGGCGGTCGCCGACGGTGTGCTCGAGCGCTGGTTCACGCCGGCCTTCCGCCGGCCCGAAAACGTTGCCTTCGCCTGTTACCGGAACATGCTGATCCGCCAGCCGGTGCCGGGTTATCTCGGTACCTGCGCGGCAATCCGTGATGCCGACTACACCGAAGCCGCCAGAAGGATCGCCGTGCCGGTCCTCTGCGTCGTCGGCGACCAGGACGGTTCGACGCCGCCCGATCTGGTGCGCTCGACGGCCGGCCTCATTCCCGGCGCGCGCTTCGAAGTGATCCGCGACGCCGGACATATCCCCTGCGTCGAGCAGCCGGAGGCGCTGGTGACGGCGCTCCTGAGTTTCTTCAAGTCCCTGCCCGGAGACAAACCGATGAGCAATACCCCATGACCGACAGTTCCGCGCCCTCCGACCGTTATTGCCGGGGCATGGCGACGCGCCGCGCCGTCCTCGGCGACAAGCATGTCGACCGCGCCGAATCCAACACCACGGAATTCGACCAGCCGTTCCAGGAACTGATCACCGAGGCGGCCTGGGGCCATGTCTGGTCGCGCCCGGCCCTGACGAAGCGGGAGCGATCGATCGTCACCATCGCGCTGCTCGCTGCGCTTGGCCAGGACGAGGAGGTGGCGATGCATGTCCGCGCCACGGCCAACACCGGGGCGACGCGCGAGGACATCCGCGAGGCGCTGCTGCATGTGGCGATCTATGCCGGCGTGCCGGCCGCCAACCACGCCATCAAGATCGCCAAGCAGGTGTTTTGCGAAATTGATGCAGCAGGGCAGGGGGAGTGACGATGTCCGACACAGAAAATCGCCGGCCCGAAACGGGCGCCTTCTTCCAGCGCGACCGGGACTGGCACCCGCAGGCCTTTGCGCCCGGTTACAAGACATCGGTGCTGCGTTCGCCACAGAAGGCGCTGCTTTCGCTCGACAACACGATTTCCGAGATCACCGGTCCGGTCTTCGGCCATTCGATCATCGGCGAGCTCGACAACGACCTGATCCACAACTTCGCCAAGCCGGGCGAAAGCGCCATCGGCGAACGCATCATCGTGCACGGAAGGGTGCTCGACGAGCGCGGCCGCCCGGTCGCGGGCGCCCTTGTCGAATTCTGGCAGGCGAATGCCGGCGGGCGCTACCGCCACAAGAAGGAAAGCTATCTCGCGGCCCTCGACCCGAATTTCGGCGGCTGCGGCCGGACGATCACCGACGAGAACGGCACCTATGTTTTCCGGACGATCCGGCCGGGAGCCTACCCCTGGCCGAACGGCGTCAACGACTGGCGGCCGGCCCATATCCATTTCTCGATCTTCGGCCACGGCTTCGCGCAGCGGCTGATCACCCAGATGTATTTCGAGGGCGATCCGATGATCTGGAAATGTCCGATCGTCGGCACGATCCCCGACGCCCGCGCGATAGAGCAACTGATCGCGCCGCTCGACTGGGCCAACACCATCCCGATGGATGCGCGGGCCTACAAGTTCGACATCGTGCTGCGCGGTCGCCGCTCGACATTCTTCGAGAACCGGCCTGAAGGCAATTGAGGGAGGTGACGATGGTGCAGGATTTGAACTACCTCAAGGAAACGCCTTCGCAGACGGCTGGACCTTACGTCCATATCGGCCTGACGCCGAATTTCGCCGGTATCCCCGGCGTCTACGAGCGCGACCTCGGGTCGGCAATGGTCAACGACGAGACGCTCGGCGAGCGCATCACCGTCACAGGCCGGGTGATCGACGGCGCCGGCGCGCCGCTCAAGGACGCGCTCGTCGAAATCTGGCAGGCGGATGCCGCCGGACTCTACAATTCGCCTTCGGAACCGCGCGGCGCCGCCGACCCGAATTTCGCCGGCTGGGGCCGCTGCCCGACGAGCGCCGACGACGGCACCTTCGTTTTCGAGACCGTCAAGCCCGGCCGCGTTCCCTTCAAGGACGGCCGCCTGATGGCGCCGCACATCACCTTCTGGATCGTGGCGCGCGGCATCAATATCGGGCTCCACACGCGCCTCTACTTCCCAGACGAGGCGGCCGCGAATGCCGAGGATCCGCTGCTCGCGCGGATCGAGCATCGCCACCGGGCCGAGACGCTTGTCGCCGGCGGCCGGGCGCCTAATTATCTCTTCGATATTCATCTCCAGGGGGAGAAGGAAACGGTCTTCCTGGACATATGATCATAGGCGACTCGTCCCGCGTTGCCGCGCGCTTTTCGGCGTCCCCTGATGAGGGGAGGCCAGATCCTGGAGACGTGGAATGACCTACTCGGCCTTTGATCATCCCTATCTTTCCGGCCTGCTCGGCGACGAGGCGGTCGCGGCAGAGTTTTCCGCGGCCGCGGAAATTCGCGCCATGCTGGCTTTCGAGGCGGCGCTGGCCCGGGCCGAGGCGCAGCACGGGGTGATTCCGGCCGCGGCCGCCGACCGGATCACCGAGGCATGCCGGGCCTTTTCCCCCGATGTCGCGGCCTTGCGGCGCGGACTGGCTGTCGACGGTGTCTCCGTGCCGGAACTCGTCCGGCAATTGCGGCGCGCCGTCGGCGAAGCGGCGGCTGAGCACGTGCACTACGGCGCCACCAGCCAGGATGTCATCGACACCAGCCTGATGCTGCGCCTCAAAGCGATCGGCGAGCTGTTCTCCGGCCGACTCGGCGAGATCGCCGCGGTGCTGGAGGAAGGCGCCCGGCAATGGGGCGGGCGTCCGCTGATGGGGCGCACGCGCATGCAGGCGGCCATTCCGATCACCGTGATGGATCGGATGCGGACCTGGGTCGAGCCGCTGCTCGACCATCAGGATCGGTTGGACGCGATGGATATCGACCTGTTCGCCGTGCAGTTCGGCGGTGCCGCCGGCACGCTCGACAAGCTCGAGGGTAAGGCGGACGCGGTCCGCGCGACGCTCGCGGAGGAACTGGCGCTGATCGACTGTCCGCAATGGCACAGCCAGCGATCGGCGATCGCCGATTTCGCCCACCTGTTGACGCTGATCACCGGCAGCCTCGGCAAATTTGGCCAGGATGTCGCCCTGATGGCGCAGGCGGGCGATGAGATCGTGCTGGCCGGCAGCGGCGCGTCCTCCGCCATGGCGCACAAGCAGAACCCGGTCGCCGCCGAAGTGCTGGTGACGCTGGCGCGCTTCAATGCGACGCAAGTCTCCGGCATCCATCAGGCTCTTGTCCACGAGCAGGAGCGCTCCGGTTCCGCCTGGACGCTCGAATGGTTGCTCCTGCCGCAGATCGTCGGCGCGACCGCCGCGGCGCTCAGGCTTGCCACGGAGCTTGCCGGCAATATCCGGCGTCTCGGCGCTGCCTGAGGACGGTCGACAAGAAGCCGGGCCGCTTCCTGAGAAGCGGCCCGGCTCGGTTTATTCTGGGCAATGATGCGGCGGTGCCGGGCCGTCAAGCCGAGCGGGCAATATTCCAGTCGAGCCGGCGCATGTCCCGCTGCAATTGTGCATAGGACCCATTCGGTATTCTGCCGCGATGCATGGCCGCGACCTGGGCCGCGTCGGCGCGAATGTTCTGTTCCTCGCGGCGCAGCCGGCTGAAGGCGACCGGGCCGAGCTTGCCCGAGGCGCGCTCGGCATCCATGCGATGATTGGCGGCGCGAAGCTCGTGGAGGATGCTGGCGAGCCGCGGCTGTTCGACGACGACGGCCGAGGTCATCGGCCTGGCGTCCGGGGCGGGAGGAGCCACATCGTCGTTGCCGAATATTCCCTGGTAGTAGTCGCCGTTCTCGGGGCCGGTCGGGGTGGTACCCTCGTGGCGGTCGGCGGCGAAGGCACCGCCTGCGGCGAGCGACAGAGCGAGGGCGGCGATTGCGGAAGTCGTGATGAGCGAGCGCATGTTTGCGTCTCCTTGGTCGGGTGGAAGCGGGAGCTTCCAGTCCAGGCTGTCTCATACCGTCGCGAGCCTTTCGGTCGCCGGCAGTATTCAGCCTCGAGAAAAGGAATAGGCCCGGAGGTGGTGTTAGTCACATTAACAATAAATAAAGTTTCGTTGGCCTGTGTTGACAAACTTTTGACCAATTCCGGACTGGTGCAACGTCGACGGCGAGATTACTTGGACCATGTACGGACTTGGAGGCGCATCTTTCCATATAAAATCTGTTAGCCGTCCAGGTTACATGAAGTATCTGTAATATTTCGGGCTTTCCATCCGTTCAAAGGGGTTCCGGCCGGGCACCTTAGAACAAGGCCCGATCAGGTCGTTACTGTGATCGGAGGCACCCCCCTCTGCCCTGCCGGGCATCTCCCCCACAAGGGGGGAGATTGGCTGGAAGCGCCGCTCTGCCCCACGCCAGCTGCGTACGCCGAAATCAAGGCACCTGCAAAGTCCATGAATTGGGTATTTGATGGGCGGAACATTGCCACTTGCCGATCTCCACCCTTGTGGGGGAGATGCCCGGCAGGGCAGAGGGGGTATCATGCGATTCAGTATTCGCTCCAATTAGATTAATTTAGGCAGAGCACAGTCGCGCGCGCTCCTGTTCGTAATAGTGCTCGAGCGAGGGCAGCATCGATTTGAGCTCGTCGAACTGCGCCGCGTCGATGCCGCCGGCGTCGCGGTACTTCGCTTCGATATAGGCGATATGGCGGGCAAGGGCGGCTTCGGAGGCGCCGTCGGCCAGCGTGAAGACCGGTGAGACCAGGCTCCGCCCTTTTACGGTGATGCGGTCGATCTCGACGACCGGGAATCTGGCGGCGGCGAGCCCGGCCGTCCGCTCGCCGATGAGCAGCGGAATGCCGTAGTCCTTCGAGGCGCCCTCGAGGCGGGAGGCGAGATTGACTGCGTCCCCCAGTGCCGAATAGTCGAAGCGGCGGGCGGAGCCCATGTTGCCGACGACGCATTCGCCGGTATTGATGCCGATGCCGATGCGCAGCATCTTCGGCTGGCGTCCGGCTGCCTTGGCCTCGGTCTCGAGTTCAGCATTGACGCCGGCAAGCGCGGCGAGCATGTCGCGGGCCGCGGCGACGGCGTGAAGGGCGTGATCGGGATCGTCGAGCGGCGCGTTCCAGAAGGCCATCAGGCAATCGCCGATATATTTGTCGATCGTGCCGCCCTGGTTCAGCACCGCCTCGGACAATGGCGTCAGCAGCCGATTGACGAGCGTCGTCAGCCCTTCGGGGTCGTCCTTCATGTCTTCGGCAATCGTCGTGAAGCCGCGAACGTCGCAGAAGAGGATCGTCAGCGTGCGCCTCTCGCCGCCGAGCTTCAGTTGCGACGGGTCCTTCGCCAGCCGTTCGACGAGCGCCGGCGAGAGATATTGCGCGAAGGCGCGCATGATCTCGCGGCGGCGGCGGCGCTCCTCGGCATAGTCGATGCCGGCCTGGCCGACCGCGACGCCGAGGAAGGCAAGGCCGGGACCGAGCGGCGAGACGAACAGGTGGCCGAGGCGCATCAGGCCGTAACTCGCGAGGAAAATCAGCGCGAGCGCGAGGGCCCCGTAGCCGAACGTCCTCCAACTGGTCGATTTAAAAACGACGAGCGCGGCTGCCAGCGCTGCGAGAAGGATTGCCGGTACGGAAATCGGCGCAGCCGCGGTTTTGATGGCGAGCCCGTGCACGAGATTGTCGTAGATGGTCGCTTGGATCTCCGCGCCCGCGACGAGGCCGCGCGAAAAGACCGTGTCGGAGGTGGCGAAGGCATCGACGCCGCCGTCGGCGATCGACGGGGCGTTCTGCAGGCTCAGGCCGACGATGACGACACGGTCGCGGAAGGTGCCCTCCGGCAGGAAATTTTCGGGATCGAGCGCCTGGTAATAGGAAACGGTCGGATAGGTGCGGGCAGGACCGAAGGTCTGGATCAAGGCCTGCCGCTGTGGCGGCTGCGGATTCCTTCCGGCGATGGTCGCGAGCGTCACCGCAAAGCCGTCTGGATAGGACGGAAGCTGTCGCAATGTCCCGTCGCCGCTGAGATTGACCGAGGCGATGCCGACTTTCGCGCCTCTCTCGGTGAAGAGGGGCAGCGGCTCGGTGCGGACGAATTGTTCGGCCTGCGGCGTTTCGATCAGCGTCTCATCGCCGGCAAGCACCACGTCCGGCCCGAGTGCCTCGGCGAGTGCCCTGTCGTTTTCCGGCTCGGCAGCCGGCTCGGCGAAGATGACGTCCATCGCAATCGTCCGCGCGCCGGCCTTTCTCAGCGCTTCGATCAGCCGGGCGTGCAGGGCGCGTGGCCAGGGCCATTGACTGCCGATCTCCGCCATCGACGGCTCGTCGATCGCGACAATGATGGGGCCGTCCTTGGGAAGCGCGGGTCGGCCGATGAGCGAGAGATAGTCATAGGCTCTGAGGTCGGCGAGCGACCAGGATCCGGTCAGCGAGACAAGCGAGACGAGGACGGCGACGAAGACGGTCAGGGCGGCGAGCTTCGCTCGGCGTGGGGATTGGCGAACGCGGTCGACGAGAGCGGAAAGGCTTAGCCTTGGGCGAGACGCGTGCATCAGAACCGAACTTTGACCGTGCCCTTCACGGTCGGTCCCCAGCCGGGAATGCCGTCACGCACCTCGAATTCCTCATCGAGCAGGTTGAAACCGGCAAGTTCGACCTCGAAGCGCTTGTCGAAGGGCTCCCATTGGAGCGCGGCGTCGAGGGTCCAGAAGTCGTCGAGGGTGGCCGTGCTGTCCGTGCGTTTGCCGACGTAGTTTGCCGCCAGCGTCGTCTTGACGTTCGCGGTGTTGACCCAGGTCAAGGCCACCTGGCCCGCATTCTCCGGCAAGAAGGGCAGTTCGCCGCTGCTACCGGCCGACAGGTCCTCGCTTTCGATGCGGGCCACCGTCGCCGAGAGACCGAGACCATGGCCGAGTGCTACGTTGGAGGTCAATGCGACGCGGTCGACTCTGCCTTTGTCGAAATCAAAACCCGTCGTCAGGAAGGGGAAATCAATCGAACCGTTGTGGATTTCCTGATGCTGATAGTCGACAGCCGTGAAGAGCCAATCGTTCCATTCGGCATCCCACCGGAGAGCGAGCGTATCGGCATAGCCCTCCGTTCCGATCAAAAGTTGATTGGGCTGCAGCCCGACGATGCCGACGGGCGCAAGCGTGGCCGCGTCAAAGTTATAGCCTTCGCGCTGGACCGCTGCACGCAGCCAATGGCCCTCGGCCGGCGCCCAGGCAACGCCGAACTTCGGTTCAAGGCGGATATTGTTGTCGTTAGAGTCCTCGATGTAGCGGGCAAACAGCGCGCCTTCGACCTTGAGGTCAGGCGTAATCTCATAGAGGCCGTCAATATAGGTCTTCGCGACTGCCCGCGTCGAGGACTGAAAAAATGTCGCTGTTTCCGGAGGATCGGGCGGCTCGATGAGCCTGGCGTGCGTCCTCGTGTCCGACCGGATTTTACCGGCTTCAGCGCCATAACGCCAGGTCAGGTCTCCGTCGCCATATGCGTGGCTCAAGGCAGCGATGTAGTTGCGGTCGTTTCTATCGACGTCTACGCTGCCTTCGCTCCCTCCGTCGCGCACCATTTGATTATCTTCGCTGCGAAATTCATTGAAAAACAGAGCGGCGTTTCCGACATTGCGGTAACCGAACGTGTGACTCCACGCGAGGCCGGAGAGTATTGTGGAAGAGTTGTCCCCTATTTCGAAATCTGGCGGGCTGGGCAGAATTTTCTGGAAATCGTCGACATTCGAGTAATTCGCGAAGGCGACAAAGCGGTCGTCAGGTGACGGGGTGGCCGTGATGAAGCCATTGCCTCCGATAATCCGCAGCTCCCGTTCCATGCGGGCGCCCCCGGATTCGATCGTGTCGCTCGGCTCCTCCCATTGGAACGTGCTGAATACGGTGATCGGGAACGGCGACACCGTAAGTCCGCGAACTCCCGCTTCTCCCACCCACCCGGTATGATCGTCATTGGCGATGATCCCGCCGCCAAGCTCGATTTCAAAGAACGGCGATTGCAGCAAGTTGACCGTTCGTTCCCGGCTCGCGAGCATGTGCGGATCGATCAGAAGCCCCTGGATGAGCGCGGAGAAGCCGGTTGCATTGGCCGTGTTGGTGATTGCGTTCGCGTCGAAATCGTAATCGTTAAAGAAGGGATTGACGCTGCCGCGCACCGCCTGGTCCACGTAGCTCGCGCCGGTGAAGGGGTCGAACACGGCATCGCCGTAATATTGCCCCCAGGCGTCTAGCCCCTGCAGGCGGAATGCGTCGTTGAGCGTCGAGCCTTGCTCCTGGTTGGCGCCAAGCGCCGCCGTATCGCCGCCGCGCGCCCGCGTGCGGCGCATTGCTTCCTGGGCGTTGCGGATGGCGGCGTCCGCGTCATAGGCATCGATGGCGATGGCGGTTCGCGCCATTGGCACGACGGGATCGTTGGGATCGAGTCTGTCAGCGCTATCCAGCGCTTGGGCCGCCGGACCGTGGTCACCTTTTTCGTAGTATGCCGCCGCGAGAAGCATCTGCGCGCCCGCAAAGGCTGGGTTGGCCGTCGAGCCGGCAAGCAGGTCTTCGACCGCCTTTTCAACGTCTCCATTCTGCAACTGATACCAGCCGCGTGCGACGAGCACTATATCGAAGGACGGATCGACAGCGAGCGCCGCATCGATCTCGCGCTTTGCCTCTGCGACCCGCAATTCGCCCAGGTACTGAATCGCGAGGTTCGCGTGATAGTTCGGGTCCGCGGGATCGAGCTCTATTGCTTTTTTGAAAGCCCTCTCGGCAGCGCGGTTGTCGCCGCGGTCGCCCTGGACGATGCCGATTGCGTTCCAGATCGTTGGAGATCCCGGTGCCGTTTCCAAGGCGCGCTGAAGGTCGGCCAGCGCGCCCTCAAGATCGTTCTCGATATCGGCGCGGTAGTGGGCACGCGCCTCGAGCGCGGTTGGATCGCCGGGATCGATCGTCAGCGCCCTTTTGATGCCGTCACGTATCTCGGCGCGATCATCGAGCAGCGAAGCGAACTGCGCGCGGAAGGCGGGCAGGCTCGGATCGTCCGGATGCTGCCGCTCGGCCTTCTTGATCGTTTCGATCGCCGCGCGGATATCAATGCGAAAGCCCGCAGTCCAGGCTTCGGCCAGTGCTCCGTAGGCGCCTGTGGCCTGTCGAGGCGGGCTTTCGACGCGGCCCGGATCGGCAAGAGCGCGGGCGAAATATCCGCCATAGGCGGCGATGGAGCGGCGGTTTGCATCCAGTTCGCGCGCGGCCTGCCCAAACAGTCTCGCGGCATCGGCGTAGCGGTTCTCGGAGCCGACGATAAGCGCCTCGACGAGGGTCGCGCGGGCCGCCTGTGATCGATTGAGACCCTGCCGCCGTGCCTGTTCAAGCGCCGCCTGCGCCTTTTGGCGCCCGTCTAGCGTCAGGTAGATTTCAGCAAGCGTCAGCCAGTCCTCGGCCGAGCGCGAAACTTCCTGCCGGGCCTCGATCCGCTGCCGTTCGCGCCGCATGTCGGGAACCCTGAGCGGCGACGGCGGCATCCAGACGAAGGCGTCGCGGAGCGCCAGATGAAAGAGCATCTGCTCGCGGTCCTTCGACGCGACGATGACGATTTTCGTCGGCGCGCTGCCGATTGCGGCCACCGCACCTTCGCCCTGCTTCACCGTGACGCTGCCATAGGCGTTTTTGAGCTCGATGACGCCTTCAAGGACGGTCAGCGAGGTCTTTCCGTCGGTGCCGACATTCATCGTCCAGTCAGTGCCGCGGATGGCGGCTGCGGCGGCCGGCGTGTCGATCACCAGGCCTTCGCCGCCGCGTTCGGCGCGGGCCCAGATCGTGCCCGATTGCAATTCGAGATTCGTGTCGCCTCCGCCGATCTGCTTGACGCGCAGCGCCGTGTTCCGCCCGAGCCTTATCTGCGTGTGGTCCCGGAAGAGCACGGCGAGCGCGCCGGTGGCATTGGTGCGCAGCACGTCGCCCGGAACGAGGTCCTGGGCAAGGTCGACGAACCGCCAGTTGGAGACGTCGACGAAACGCACCTCCTCGCCGGACTTGCGGGCGATCACGGATCCGGCTGCGGGCTGCTGCCGCGGCACCGGCTCGGCAAGCGCCGGCCATGGCGCAAAAAGCGCCATTGCGATCAGCAATGCCCCCGTTCTTCCTCGCCGCATCCGTGCAATTGCCCCTCGTTGCACGGAATCCAGTGGATTTTCGGAGAGGAAAAGTCAAGCGCCCAGTTTTGGGCATATATTGTTACCGCGCCGGTGTAATAAAGAGGAGACAGGAAGCAAGGGGGCGCGCATGGATCTCGGGGGAAACCTGTACAAGATCGAACCTTCAAGTGAAGGAGAGGGGCGCGAGGTCACGCCGAGCGCCTATTACGATCACATTCAGAAGATCAATGATGTCTTTTCCGACCAGATCAAGATGTCCGATCAGAAGGCAGCCTATATCTTTACCTTCATGTTCGCCTTTTTGGTTTCGTCCGAAGAGGGGCGGAACGTGTTTACTTGGCAGCGCTACATGGACGGAGAGCTGCTGCCGATGATATTCTCGGCCGTCATGGCGCTCGCCTCGATATTCTCGCTTCTGGCTGCCATCCTCGTCGTTTTGCCGAGGAAGGGGGCCACCTCCACGACGCTCTTCTGGGGTGCCTGGCGCGCCCATCGCGACGAGTTCATCGATGCGGCGGGCCGCGCTGATTCGACCTATCTGTTTCGCCAGTATGTGGACAATGCCGACGTGCTCTCGGCGATCGCCTGCAGCAAATACCGCTTCGTCATCGCCGCTTTCCGCGGCCTATTGGTCACGGTGCTTGCCTATGTCTTTCTGCTGGCAACCCCATAGCCGCCTTCGGGGTCGCAATGAGAATCCGCCGTGGCGCCTGCGCGTGGCGGCGGGCCGGTAGCATCTACACCGAGTCGCGCACCCGCTCCCAGGCCTTCGTCAGGTGCCGCCCCAGTACCTCCGACAGCCTCGCCTGATCGCGGGCTTCAAGGGCAGCGATCATCTCCTCGTGCTCGGCGACGGCGGCGGCCCATTTTTCCGGGCCTTCGTGGCCGATGAAGCGAATGCGCTTCAGGCGCGTCTGCAAGATCCCGTGCATGTCGGCCAGCGCCGCATTGCCGGAAAGCTGGGCGATCGCCGTGTGGATCTGCTGGTTGAGCTTGTAGTATTGCAGCCGGTCGCCTGCCTCGTAGCGGCGTACCATCTCGTCGTGCAGCGCCCGTACTTCGGCTATGCCAACATCGCTTGCGGCCTCGCAGGCAAGCCGGCCGGCGAGCTCCTCGAGCGACCGCAGCACCGTCAGCATGTCCTGGACGTCCTTGGCGCTGAAGCGCTTGACGACGGCGCCGCGGCTCGGGACGAGCTCGACCAGGCCCTCGCTCGCCAGATATTTGATCGCCTCGCGAAGCGGCGTGCGCGACACGCCGAGCTGTTCGCCGAGCTGGCCCTCGTGCAGGCGGGTGCCGGGCGGAAGGTCGCCTTCGATGATCATGTCGCGCAGGTGGCTGACCAGCGTGTCGTGCAGTGCGGTGCGCCGGATCGGCCCCGGGCCGCCTTCGGGCCGCCGCTCCAATGATGTGATTTCGTTCATTTTTCCCGTTCTGCGCTCCGACTGGTGACCCGGTCTTAAGTTCCCTCGACCACTCGATTGAATCAGCGGTGTCTCATTCAAGCATGGAGGCAGGTTCCGCCATCGTCAATAAAAAATGCTGCATACAGAATACAAAAGACTTGATGCAAAATTTTGAATAACGTATGACATCGATCAACGCAGAGGATGGAGGACATCTCACAATGACGAGCAATGGTGCGGCCGAAGCGAAGAATGGGCGTCCTGTCATCGCCCTTGCCATGGGCGACCCGGCCGGGATCAGTCCGGAACTGACGGCGCGGCTGCTGGCGCTTGTGGATGTCCGCGAGGCGGCGCACATCATTGCCGTCGGCGACCGCCGCATTCTCGACGAGGGTGCGAAGGTTGCCGGCGTCGAACTCGACCTCGAGGCCGTCTCGCTCGATGCCCTCGGCACGGCCGGCACCTCGCGCCACGTCTTCGTCGATTTGGAGCATCTCGATCCGGCCGACGTTGTGCGCGGCGAGGCGACGCTTGCCGGCGGCGCCTTCGCCACGCGGAATTTCCGTGCTGCGCTGGAGCTGGCACATGCCGGCAAGGCTGATGCGGTCTGCTTCACGCCCTTCAACAAGAAGGCGATGCGCTTTGCCTATCCGGGCTATGACGACGAGATCCGCTTCATCGCCGATGTGCTGTCCTTCACCGGCAAGGTGCGCGAGTTCAATGTTCTCGAAAAAGTATGGAACGCGCGGGTCACCTCGCACATTCCGCTGTCGGACGTGGCGCGGAACCTTTCGGTGGAAGGGATCGTCGCAGAACTCGAACTGACCCGGGCCTGCCTTAGGAATGCCGGCCATGACGAGGCGAAGATCGCGGTCGCCGGCCTCAACCCGCATGCCGGCGACGGCGGCAGCTTCGGCATGGAAGAGATCGACATCATCGAGCCCGCCGTCGAGAAGGCCAAGGCGCTCGGCTTCAACGTCGAAGGGCCGTTCCCGGCCGACACGGTGTTCGTCCGGGCGCTGAAGGAAGGCTTCCACGCGGTGCTGACGATGTATCACGACCAGGGCCAGATCGCCATGAAGTTGATGGGCTTCGACAAGGGCGTGACGATGATGGGGGGCCTGCCTTTCCCGCTCTGCACGCCGGCGCACGGCACGGCCTATGACATTGCCGGCAAGGGCATTGCCGATGTCGGCGCCAGCCGCGAGGCGATCCTGCTTGCGGCCCGCATGGCGAAGAAGAACCGCGGCCTCTCGGCGGCCGCCTGAATTCGCACGCTTTCAAGCCATACCGGCGTCAGGGGAGGTCTTGCGCCGGATCCAACTCAACGGGAGGACCACATATGAAGAAATCCGTCTCTATCGCATGCATCATGGCCGCCGCCTTCGGCGTCGCCGCGCCGGCCGCGGCCTTCGAGCCGAACCGTCCGGTGGAGTTCGTCGTGACCGCGGGCCCCGGCGGCGGCACGGACATCTTCGCGCGCACCATCCAGGCGATCATCGCCAAATACGAACTGATGAAGACGCCGGTCGTCGTCACCAACAAGGGCAGCGCCGGCGGCGCGGAAGGCTTCGTCTACACGGCCGGCTACAAGGGCGACGCCCACAAGCTCGCCTTCGGCACCAACAATGCCTACCTGCTGCCGGTTCGCGCCAAGGTGCCCTACAAGGCCGAGGATCTGACGCCGGTCGCAGCCCTCGCATCCGACGAATTCGTCCTCTGGGTCAACGGCAAGGCCGACTATTCGACCGCCGCGGACTTCGTCGCCAAGGCGAAGGAAGGTGGCTTGAAGATTGGCGGCAGCCAGTCGAAGGACGTCGACCAGATCCTCACCTCGATGATCAACGACGCGACCGGCGCCCAGATCAGCTACATCCCGTTCAAAAGCGGCGGCGAGGCGGCCGTGCAGCTTGCCGGCGAGCATATCGACGCCAATGTCAACAATCCGAGCGAGAATCTCGGCCAGTGGCAGGCGGGCATGGTCAAGCCACTCTGCGTCTTCAAGAGCGTCAAGCTTTCGAGCGTGGCCAAGGTCGCCGGCGACAAGGGCTGGCGCGATATCCCGACCTGCAAGGAAGCCGGCATTCCGATCGACAACTACTCGATGCCGCGCACCGTCTGGCTGCCGGGCGGCGTCGAAGCGGATGTCGTCCAGTTCTACGCGGATGTTATGCGCAAGGTTTCGGAAACGCCGGAATGGGCCAAGTATCTCGCCGACACGTCGCAGTCCCCCGTCTATCTGAGTGGTGACGACCTCAAATCCGCCGTCGAAGTGGATGGTGCCGCGGTGAGCGAAGTGCTGAAGCGCGAAGGCTGGCTCGCCAACTAAGGCAATCATCGCGGGCGCTCGATGCCGGGCGGGACGGGCGGACACGCTCGCTGTCCCGCTCGGAGCGCCGGCCACCGTTCCGAAAGGAGACGATCATGAGTGAGAACAGTGCGAACGGGATCTCGCGCTTTGCGGTCGAGCTTGGCGTCGCGGCGCTCACCGGCGCCTTCGGCGTCGCGGTCTGCTGGGGCTCGCTCGATATCGGCGCCGGCTGGACCGAGATGGGGCCGGATGGGGGCTACTTCCCCTTCTATATCGGCCTCCTCATCGTCTTCGGTAGCCTCGTCAATATTGCCCAGGCGTTCCTTAAGCATCGCGACACGGGAGAAGTCTTCATCGACGCCGGCCGCGCCAAGGTGGTCGCCTCCTTCCTGCTGCCGCTCGTTGCCTTCGGGGCTATCGCGGCGTGGCTGGGGCTCTATGTCGGGACGGCGCTCTACATCGCCGCGACGATGCTCTTCCAGGGCCGCTACAAATGGTGGATCGCGTTGCCGTCCGGGCTCGGCGTTTCGGCCGCCTTCTTCCTCATCTTCGAGATCGGCTTCCAGGTTCCGCTGCTGAAGGGACCGGTCGAAGCCTGGTTCGGGATCTACTGACCCGGCCGAATGCATTGCCTGCGGGAGGAATGACATGGAAAATATCGGTCTCCTGATCGACGGCTTCGGCCATATCCTGAGCTGGAACCACATCCTGCTGATGATGGTGGGCGTGACGCTCGGCATCCTTGTCGGGGTATTGCCCGGCCTCGGCGCGCCGAACGGCGTGTCGCTGCTCCTGCCGCTCACCTTCTCGATGGATCCGATCTCCGCGATCATCCTCTTGTCCTGCATGTATTGGGGGGCGCTGTTCGGCGGCTCGACCACGTCGATCCTCTTCAACATCCCGGGCGAACCGTCCTCCGTCGCCACCACCTTCGACGGCTATCCGATGGCCAAGGCCGGCCAGGCGAGCCGGGCGCTGACGCTCGCCTTCGTCTCGGCCGGGCTCGGGGCGCTCGCCGGCGTGGTGATGATCACGCTGCTTTCGGGCTGGGTAGCGAATTTCGCGCTGAAATTCTCCTCGCCCGAATATTTCGCCGTCTATTTCCTGGCTTTTGCGAGCTTCATTTCGATGGGTGCGCAATCGCCCTTCAAGACGCTCGTTTCAATGATGCTCGGCTTCGCGCTGGCCTCGATCGGCATGGACACGATCTCCGGCAATCTGCGCCTCACTTTCGATATTCCCGAACTGATCAAGGGCGTGAGCTTCCTGATCGCTGTCATGGGCCTCTTCGGCATCGGCGAACTGTTGCTGACAACGGAGGAGGGCCTGCGCTTCGAAGGCATCAAGGCGCGCGTCAAGCTCGCCGAGATCGGCCGCACGCTGGTCGAGATCCCGCGCTATTGGCTGACGATCGCCCGCTCGACGATCATCGGCATCTGGATGGGCATCACGCCGGCCGGCCCGACCGCCGCTTCCTTCATGAGCTATGGCGTTGCCCGCCGCTCGGCACGCGACAAGTCGCTATTCGGCAAGGGCGATCCGCGCGGCGTTGTGGCGCCGGAAACCGCCGATCATTCGGCCGGCACGTCCGCCCTGCTGCCGATGCTGGCGCTCGGGGTGCCGGGTTCGGCAACCGCCGCGGTGATGATGGGCGGGCTGATGATCTGGGGGCTGACGCCCGGTCCGATGCTCTTCACCGACCGGCCGGATTTCGTCTGGGGCCTGATCGCCTCGATGTATCTCGGCAATGTCGTCGCCGTCTTCCTGGTGATCGCGACCGTGCCGCTCTACGCCTCGATCCTGCGCGTGCCCTTCTCGATCATCGGGCCGATCATCGTCGCGGTGATCTTCTCGGGCGCCTACCAGGTGGCGAATTCGATTTCGGACATCTTCCTGGTGATCGGCTTCGGATTGCTCGGCTACGTCTTCAAGAAACTCGACTATCCGCTGGCGCCGCTGGTCCTTGCCATGGTGCTCGGCGACAAGGCGGAGGATGCCTTCCGCCAGTCGATGCTGATGTCCGGCGGCAGCCTCGACATCTTCTGGTCGAACGCGCTGGTTGCCGGATTGATGGCACTGGGCCTGGCGCTGCTTCTCTCGCCGCTTGCCTTCTGGCTGATCGGCACCTTGCGCAAGCGGCGGCACGACGCTGCTCCGCATGGCGACGGCAACGCGGCAGCCTGATCCGGCCGCCGCAGAAATGCACGACTTAATTTCTCCAGATATCGAGGAGTCCGCCATGGCGCCGCGCACATGGAACCGTGACAATTGGCCGATCGCGGCCGCTATGATCCAATATCCGAACCTGCTGCCGGACGGCCGATCCGTGCAAGACCAGACGGTAGAGGAGTGGGCCGCAACGCTTGCCGACGTGGTCGACGCCGGCTTTACCGAACTCGACCCGACCGATAGCTGGATCAGGCTCGCCGATCTTTCCCCCGATCGG
Organism: Sinorhizobium fredii NGR234; assembly: GCF_000018545.1. Taxonomy (NCBI): domain Bacteria; kingdom Pseudomonadati; phylum Pseudomonadota; class Alphaproteobacteria; order Hyphomicrobiales; family Rhizobiaceae; genus Ensifer; species Ensifer fredii. The sequence continues at coordinate 2,161,450 of NC_012586.1, read as the reverse complement.
CGGGAGGAATTCGTCGGCCTGACCCGATCCCTCGGTCTCACCATTCCGGCGATCTCCACCGCTCGGCGCAGCTTGATAGATCCCGAGCATGGCGAGGAATATCTCGCCTATGGACACCGGGTCATCGAGACCGCCGCCTCAGTCGGCGCAGGTTCCGTGTCGTTCGGCTTCTTCGGTCCGCTGACGGAGGCGCAGAAGAAGGTGCTGTGGTTCTGGACCGTCGATGGGCTGAAGAACCCGGACGACGCGGCGACCTGGAAGACGGCGGTTTCGCGGGTCCGCGAGCTTGGCCGACACGCGGAAGAGCTCGGCATCGAAGTGTCGCTGGAAATGTACGAAGACACTTATCTCGGAACGGCCGACAGTTCGGTGCGCTTCGTCGAGGAGGTCGGGCTTGCCAATGTCGGCATCAACGCCGATCTCGGCAACCTCATCCGCCTGCATCGCCCGGTCGAACATTGGCAGGAGATGATGGCAAAGGTTGCGCCCTTTGCTAAATATTGGCACGTCAAGAATTACAACCGCACGGAGGATGCGGCTTCGGGGTTGATCGTCACCCACCCGGCCCCGCTCGAATTCGGCGTCATCAATTACCGCTCGGCGATTCGCATGGCCCTGGCGCACGGCTTCGACAGCCCCTTCCTCTGCGAGCACTACGGTGGCGACGGGCTTTCTGTCAGTGCCGCCAATCGCGATTATCTGAGGCGCATCCTGCCTCGCGAACAGGGACATTGAAGCGATGACGACGATCTTTGACGCTCCGGAAGATTTTGCCACCGCCGCGCTTGCCGGTTTCGCGGCGATCTATGCCCGCAACGTTCGCCTGGTGAAGGGCGGCGTCGTGCGCTCCACCAAGGTGCCGAAGGGCAAGGTAGCCGTGGTGATCGGTGGCGGCTCGGGCCACTATCCGGCCTTCGCCGGCTATGTCGGCCCGGGACTCGCGGATGCGGCGGTCGCCGGCGACGTCTTCGCCTCTCCGTCGACAGCCGCGGTCGCGCGCGTCTGCCGCCACGCGGACCAGGGCGGTGGCGTGCTGCTCGGCTTCGGCAACTATGCGGGCGACGTCTTGAACTTCGGGGTTGCGGCCGAGCGGCTGCGCGCCGAAGGCATCGACGTGCGCGTCCTGCCGGTGACCGACGACGTGGCGAGCGCTTCGGTCGAAACGCCCGCCAAGCGCCGCGGCATCGCCGGCGACCTCGTCGTCTTCAAGATCGCCGGCGCGGCCGCCGAGGCGGGCAAACCGCTCGACGAGGTGGAACGGCTCGCCCGTCTTGCCAATGATCGGACGGTATCGTTCGGCGTCGCCTTTGGCGGCTGCACCCTGCCGGGTGCGGCCGGGCCGCTCTTCACCGTTCAGAAGGGGCAGATGGCGCTGGGTCTCGGCATTCACGGCGAGCCCGGCATCAGCGAGGAAAAGATCTCCTCCGCCAGCGATCTCGCCAAGCTGCTGACCGGCAAGCTCATCGCCGAGCGGCCGGCCGGTACGAGGAAGGTCGCCGCGGTCCTGAACGGCCTCGGCTCGACCAAGTACGAAGAGCTGTTCGTTCTCTGGACGGCAATTGCCAGGGAACTGGCGGACGCAGGGCTGGAAATCGTCGATCCCGAATGCGGCGAGTTCGTCACCAGCCTCGACATGCAGGGCTGCTCGCTGACGCTTCTCTGGCTCGGCGACGAGCTGGAAGCACTCTGGCGCGCGCCCTCGGATGCACCGGTGCTGCGCAAGGGCGTAATCATCGCCGCCGAGCCCGCGACGGCTGAGATCGTTGATGCCGAAGGGCCGCAAAGCTTCGCTGCCGCCTCGGAAGCCTCGCAGCAGAGCGGCAAATGTATCGCGCGGCTGATCGGCAATATCGCCGACGCCCTGAGGGAGGCGGAAGAAGAACTCGGCCGCATCGACGCTTATGCTGGCGACGGCGACCACGGCCAGGGCATGCGCCGCGGTTCGGCAGCCGCACTCGACGCAGCGAAGGCGGCGGTCGCCGCTGGTGCCGGCGCCGCGAGCGTGCTGGCGGCTGCGGGCGACGCCTGGGCCGACCGCGCCGGCGGCACCTCCGGTGCGATCTGGGGCCTGGCGCTCCGATCCTGGAGCAATGCCTTCAGCGATGACGAGAAGGTGAGCGATGCGGCAGTCGTCAAGGGCGCAAGGCTGGCGCTCGACGGAGTCACCCGGCTCGGCCGCGCACGCGTGGGCGACAAGACGCTGGTTGACGCGCTGGTGCCGTTCGTCGAGACGCTGGAAAGAGAGGCCGCCGCGGGCAAGCCGCTCATCGATGCTTGGACGGTGGCGGCGAAAGCCGCGCAGGACGCGGCCGATGCGACCTCGAGCCTGACGCCGAAACTCGGCCGGGCGCGGCCACTTGCCGAGAAGAGCATCGGCCATCCGGATGCGGGCGCGGTTTCGCTAGCGCTGGTGGCGCGGGTGGCGGGTGAGTTCTTGAGGGCGGCCGACAGCGACTGATAAATGCCAGCGCCGGATTTTGCCCCTCTCCTCGGGTTTAACCCTGGGGGATAAGGTCGGCGAGGCGGCGCCGCGATCCCCTCGCCCCGCTTGCGGGGAGAAGGTGCCGGCAGGCGGATGAGGGCCTTCGCCTATACCTCTTGGATTGGAAGCCTACCCGTAGCGCACCAAAAACTCCTCCGCCGTCAGCTCGCGGAAATCCTCCAGCGCCCGGCGCAGCTTGGCATGGTCCCAGTCCCACCAGGCGAGCCGGTCCATGGCTTCACCGATCTCCACCTTGAAGCGCTCGCGGATCAGCTTGGCGGGTACGCCGCCGACGATCGTGTAGGGTGCGACGTCCTTCGAGACGACCGCGCCGGCGCCGATCACGGCGCCGTTGCCGACCTTGACGCCCGGCAGGATGGTTGCGCCGTGACCGATCCAGACGTCATGGCCGATCGTCACGCGGTTCTGGCGGCGCCAGGCGAAGAGATCGTGATCGGGTTCGGCGTCGTCCCAGTACATCGGGGCGCGGTAGGTGAAATGATGCAGCGTCGCCCGCCAGGTCGGGTGGTTGGTGGCGTTGATGCGAACCGCGGCGGCGATGTTGACGAATTTGCCGATCGTCGCACACCAGATCGAGCCGTCCTGCATGATGTAGGAATAGTCGCCGAACTCGACCTCATCCAGGCGCGAGCGTTCCTGGATTTCCGTGTAACGGCCGAGCTTCGAATTCACGACGCTGGCGGTCGGATGGATGAAGGGTTCGATCCCAAGCTTCCGGCTCATGCGGCGCGCTTTCTCGGCGAAAACTCGGAAACATCGATGATGCGGTCGGCGACCGCGTCGCGGACTTCCGCGTCGTGGAAGATGCCGACGAGCGCCGTGCCCTGTGCCTTCTTCTCGGCGATCATCTCGACCACCACGGCGCGGTTTATCGCGTCGAGCGATGCGGTCGGCTCGTCGAGCAGCAGGATCCGGTGGTCGGTGATGAAACCGCGGGCGATGTTAACGCGCTGTTGCTCGCCGCCGGAGAAGGTGGCGGGCGGCAAAGCCCAGAGTTCCCTTGGCAGGTTGAGTTTCGCCAGCAACTCAGCGGCGCGCTCGCGCGCATCTCCGGCCGCCACACCGCGCGCCTGCAACGGCTCGGCGACGATGTCGAGGGCCGAGACGCGTGGCACGACGCGCAGGAACTGGCTGACATAGCCGAGTGTGGTGCGGCGCACGTCGAGCACGGTGCGCGGCTCGGCATCGGCCAGGTTCACGAGGCGGCCGTCATGCTCCATGAGGATCTGGCCTTCGTCGACGCCGTAATTGCCATAGAGCATCTTGAGGATCGAGCTCTTGCCGACGCCGGAGGGGCCGCCGAGCACGACGCATTCGCCTGATTTCACCGAGAAGGAGACATTGGCGACGACCGGCAGGCGCACGCCGTCGCGCAGGTGCATGGTGAAGCTCTTGGCGACTTCTGAAACAACAAGGGGCGTAGCCATGACTTTTACTTTCCTTTGCCGCGTGATCTCGTCCGAAAACCGGGTTCCATTTTTCGGGATCATGCGTCAGACCTGCAGAATCGAGGAAACGAGGAGCTGGGTATAAGGCTCGCGCGGATCGTCGAGCACCCGGTCGGTGAGCCCCTGTTCGATGACGGCGCCGTCCTTCATCACCATCATCCGGTGCGAGAGGAGCCGGGCGACGGCGAGGTCGTGGGTGACGATAACAGCAGCAAGGCCGAGATCGTGGACGAGGCCGCGGACGAGATCGAGGAGGCGGGCCTGAACCGAGACGTCGAGGCCGCCGGTCGGCTCGTCCATGAAGACCAGGCGCGGCGCGGTGACGAGATTGCGGGCGATCTGCAGGCGCTGGCGCATGCCGCCGGAAAAGGCGCGCGGCTGGTCGTCGATCCGGTCCTCTTCGATTTCGACACGCCGCAGCCAGTCGCTGGCGATCGCGCGGATATTACCGTAATGCCGGTCGCCGACCGCCATCAGTCGCTCGCCGACATTGGCGCCGGCCGACACCGTCATGCGCAGCCCGTCGGCCGGGTTCTGGTGGACGAAGCCCCAATCGGTGCGCATCAGGAAGCGCCGCTCGGCCTCGCCCATATGTGCCAGATCGCGATATTGCCCGTCGCGCATGTGGTATTCGATGATGCCGGAACTTGCCATCAACCGGGTCGAGAGGCAGGAGAGCAGCGTCGTCTTGCCGGAACCGGACTCGCCGACGACGGCGAGCACTTCGCCGGGATAAAGCTCGAAAGAGACGTTGCGGCAGCCGATGCGGCTTCCGTAGAACTTCGAGACGTCCTTGACTTTGAGAAGCGGCACGGCGGTCATTCGGCGGCCTCCTGGCTTTCATGCGTCGGGCGGGCAAGCATCGGACCTGCATGGCCTTGCGCGCGCCGGTCTTCGCAATGGTCGGTATCGGAGCAGACGAACATCCGCCCACCCTTGTCGTCGAGCACCACCTCGTCGAGATAGACGTTCTCGGCACAGCAGAGCGCACAGGGCTTGTCGAATTTCTGGATTTCGAAGGGGTGGTCCTCGAAATCGAGGCTGACGACTTGGGTATAGGGCGGAACCGCATAGATGCGCTTTTCGCGGCCGGCGCCGAAGAGCTGCAGCGCCTCCGACATGTGCATCTTCGGATTGTCGAATTTCGGCGTCGGCGAGGGGTCCATGACATAGCGGCCCTCGACCTTGACCGGATAGGCATAGGTCGTGGCGATATGGCCGTTGCGGGCGATGTCCTCGTAGAGCTTCACATGCATGAGGCCGTATTCCTCGAGGGCATGCATCTTGCGCGTCTCGGTCTCGCGCGGCTCGAGGAAGCGCAAGGGTTCCGGGATCGGCACCTGGTAGACGAGCGTCTGGCCCTCTTTCAGTGGTTCCTCGGGAATCCGGTGCCGCGTCTGGATGATCGTCGCGTCGTTCGTCCTGGTGGTGACGGCGACATCGGCGACCTTCTGGAAGAAGGCGCGGATCGACACGGCATTGGTGGTATCGTCGGCGCCCTGGTCGATGACCTTCAGCACGTCCGTGGGTCCGAGGATCGAGGCGGTCACCTGCACGCCGCCGGTGCCCCAGCCATAGGGCATCGGCATTTCGCGCGAGGCGAAGGGCACCTGGTAGCCCGGAATGGCGATCGCCTTCAGGATCGCCCGGCGGATCATCCGCTTCGTCTGCTCGTCGAGATAGGCGAAATTGTAGGTTGCAAGGTCGTTCATTCGGCGGCCTCCTTCATGCCGTCCTTGCCGCCGGTGCGGGCGGCCTCGTAGTCGCGGCGCATGCGACGCACCAGGTCGAGCTCGGCCTGGAAGTCGACGTAGTGCGGCAGCTTCAAATGCTCGACGAAGCCGGTCGCCTGGACGTTGTCGGCGTGCGAGATGACGAATTCCTGGTCCTGCGTCGGGGCAACGATATCCTCGCTGAACTCGTCGGTTCGGAGCGCCCGGTCGACGAGAGACATCGACATGGCCTTGCGCTCGCTTTGGCCGAAGACGAGCCCGTAGCCGCGGGTGAACTGCGGTGGCTCAGTGGCCGAGCCCTTGAACTGGTTGACCATCTGGCATTCGGTGACGCGGATGGTGCCGAGCGAGACGGCGAAGCCGAACTCCGGCAGATCGAGCTCCACCTCCACCTCGCCGATCCTGATCTCACCGACGAAGGGATGGGTGCGGCCATAGCCGCGCTGGGTGGAATAGGCGAGCGCCAACAGAAAGCCTTCGTCGCCGCGGGCAAGCGCCTGCAGGCGCAAGTCGCGCGGCATTGGAAACTCCATCGGCTCGCGCGTCAGGTCGCCGGCCAGGTGACCGTCAGGCATCTTTCCGTCGCCCTCGATCAGGCCCTCGGCGTCGAGGATGTCAGAGACCCGCATGACCTGTTCGCCGGGCTCTTTCACTGCCGGCTCCGAGACCGTCTCATCTGCGATCAGCGACGGATCGAGCAGGCGGTGAGTGTAATCGAAGGTGGGGCCGAGGAGCTGGCCGCCGGGCAGGTCCTTGTAGGTTGCCGAGACGCGCCGTTCGACCGTCATGTTCGCCGTGTCGACCGGTTCGGAATAGCCGAAGCGAGGAAGTGTGGTGCGATAGGCGCGCAGGATGAAGATCGCCTCGATCATGTCGCCGCGCGCCTGGCGCACGGCAAGCGCGGCGAGCGCGCGGTCGTAAAGCGAGGCCTCGGCCATGACGCGATCGACGGCAAGACCGAGCTGCTCGACGACCTGCTCGATGGTGATCGACGGCAGCGAGCGGTCGCCGCGGCGACGGTCTGCAAGCAGGCGGTGGGCGTTGGCAATGGCGGCTTCCCCGCCTTTGACGGCTACGTACATGCTCCTACTCCCGCTCGAGTTTGGTCGTGCGCGGCAGGCAGAGCACCGCGCCCTCCGCCGTCAGCACCAGGTCGATGCCGCGAGGGAAGATCGCCCGGTTGGCGGTCCAGAAATCGAGGAAGATGTCCGGCAGCCCGATCGGCGCGACGACGACTGCCTCCTTGATGCCCGGGCCGCTAGCGACGAGCGGCACACCGCCCGCCAGCGCCTCGACCTCGACGACGAGCGTCGTCGACCGGTCGGGATACTCCTGCGTGCCAAGCGCGAACTGGTCGAAACCCGGGACTGCGGCACCCTTCTCGACGAAGGCGAAACGCGCCTCGTCCTTGGCTTCGGTCACGCATGCGCCGGTGTGGAAGGCGATCCATTGCGGCACGGCCGATTTGGCGAGCGCCGGCGAGAGCCAGGCGGGGGTGTCGTGGTCGCAGAGCGTCAGCGCCACGGCGCCGCTGGCATTACCAAGAGGCGAGGGCGGTGTGGCGGACGCCGAAAGGCGGCCGATGGTACCCGGCCGCGCGAAGCAGTCCATCAGCGTGCGGAATACGGACTGCGCCGCGAAGACCGGATCGGCGAAGGCGCCGGCGTAGATTTGCGAATGCGGGCTCATCAATCTTCTCCCCGCACCATGGTGAAAAAGTTCACGCGGGTCGCGGCCGTCTCCTCGGCCTTTCGCCGGTCTTCGGCTTCGAGGCGGGCGGCGATCAGCCGGTGCAGCGCCTCGACCGACGGGCGATGGGCGTCGGTCTGGAAGAGTGCGTCGAAGATCGCGGCATAGCGCGCCCGTTCCTTGTCGGTGCCGAGCAGCTGTCCGTGGCCGACCTCACCGCTCGAAAGCCGAACCGCGGCGCGCGACACCGTCGCCTCGCCGAGATTGAAGGGATCACCGCCGCCGCCGATGCGGCCGCGTACCATGACGAGCCCAGTCTCCGGACCGCGCACAGACGCCACGACCGGCTTGTCGGCAATCGCCTCCCAGGCGGCGGAGAGTTCCGCAAGCGTGGCGCGCGCCAGCAGCCGCATGCCTTCCTTGCGATCCGCCCCATACAGGGTTTCATGTTTCTTGCTCGCATCCATTCGCTTCACCTAAAATGTCTATTGATCTAGACAACTATACATCTTATACCATTCCCTAGCGCTCGGAAATGACAGGCTTGTGACATCGTGGCAAAAGTGGCAGTGAGAAAGACGGTCGAGCGACAGACCGGCGTAGCGCTCTGGCGGCAGATCGCTGACCGCATAAGGCTGGCAATCAGCAATGGCGATTACGACGCGACCGGCATGGTGCCGCCCGAGACGGCGCTGGCTGAGGAGTTCGGCGTCAACCGCCACACGGTGCGCAGCGCGCTTTCGGCGCTTGCAGACGAGGGGCTCGTCCGCGCCGTGCAGGGCCGCGGGACGCTGATCGAACGCAAGGAGCGGGTCACCTATCCGATCTCCCGCCGCACCCGCTTCTCTCAAGGGCTTGGCCGGCAGGTGAAGGAAATCGGCACGAGGCTTTTCGCCCATGCCCAAGTGCCGGCGAGCGGCGAGATTGCCGCGGCGCTTGGCATTGCGCCCGGCGCGGGGGTCATCGAACTCCGCACCGTCAGCAGCGGCGACGGCCGGCCCCTGTCGGCAGCCGTCAGCTATTTTCCAGCCGACCGCTTCCCGAGGATGGCCGAAGAATATGCGCGTCTAGGTTCCATCACCAAAGCCTTTGCCGCACACGGGCTCGGCGACTACGTCCGCGCCTCGACGGAGATCGTCGCGCGGCACGCGGATGCGGAGGAGCTTGCCCTGCTCGCACTTTCCCCGGGGGCGATCGTCCTGGAGGCGCACGCGGTCAATGCAGATCTCGAAGGCCGGCCGGTGGAATTCTCCCGCACGCGCTTTGCCGCCGACCGGATGAAACTGCGGATCGAGACGTAGAGCCGGGATCCGACCCTGACTCGCCTCCGTGAACCCCCTCATCCGGCCTGCCGGCCACCTTCTCCCCGCAGGCGGGGCGAAGGGGACTCGCGGCAAACGCTGCGCCTTACGTCCCCTCTCCCCGCAGGCGGGGAGAGGGCTAGGGTGAGGGGCAAGAGCAGGTCGCTTCGACAAAAAATCGACTTTAGCTTAGGCGCGATTCAGCATCAAAATGATCCTGACAACCTGGCCGGCCACTAGCTTCTCCTGTCGCCGAACCTCCGCCTTCACCGGCAACAGAAACGAACCCGAGGCCTTGTCCGGGAAGATCGACGTCGTCCACTCGGTCCAGCCCGTCCGTGCGATCACCGTCTCGCTGCGCCAGCCGCGCGTTTTCGGTTCGGTGAGGAACCTGATCTGCCCGGCAATGTCTGCCGGCAGCGTGATGAAATGCCAGCCGCCCTTTCCGGGATAGAGCCAGAGCTCCGCGTCGAACTCGAATTCGGCCATCTGTCCCACTTTGCTTCCGCTCGTCGCCGGCCCCTAAATAGGGCAAGCGCGCCGCATTTCCGACGCCTTTCTGCCGCATCTACTAAGCTTGCATCAGGATCCACGCATTGTCTTCTCCGGGGAGAAACGAAATGACGACGTGGCGACCCGATCCCTCCTTCTATCCATCTCCACGCATGGCCGCAAAGGCTCCGAAAGAGACGCTCGCCTATGTGGCGGCCTTCGACCCCGACCGGCTGCGGCCGGACGCGATCGCCGTCGTCGACGTCGACCCGGCCTCTTCGAGCTATTCAAAGATCGTCGGACAGGTGGATATGCCGAATGTCGGCGACGAGCTTCACCATTTCGGCTGGAATGCCTGCTCCTCCTGTCTCTGCCCGAACGCGCCGCATCCGCATGTCGAGCGCCGCTACCTCGTCGTGCCGGGCCTCAGGTCATCGCGGCTGCATATTATCGATACGAAGCCCGATCCGAGGAAACCGCAGATCGTCCGCGTCATCGAGCCCGAGGAAGTCGCCGAACGAGCCAATTATTCGCGGCTGCACACGATCCATTGCGGACCGGAAGGCATATACGTCAACGCGCTGGCCGACCGCGACGGCAAGGCGCCCGGCGGCATCTTCCTGCTCGACCACGACAGCTTCGACGTGCTCGGCCAATGGGAAATGGACCGCGGGCCGCAGAAGCTTGCCTATGATTTCTGGTGGCATCTCGGCCACGACACGATGATCACCAGCGAATGGGGGACGCCCGACACCTTCGAGAACGGCCTCGTTCCGGAGGTGCTGCTCGGCTCGAATTACGGCCGCCGGCTGCATTTCTGGGATTTGCATACGCGCAAGCACCTTCAGGAGATCGATTTCGGCGAGGAGCACCAGCTCGTCTTCGAACTGCGGCCCGCCCATGATCCGACCAGGGCCTATGGTTTTGTCGGTTGCGTCATCAGCCTCAAGGACCTCTCGGCGTCGATCTGGACCTGGTATCGCGACGGCAATCAGTGGGCGGTGAAGAAGGTGATCGAGATACCGGCAGAGCCGGCCGATCCCGACCTTCTGCCGCCCGTGCTCAAGGGCTTCAAGGCGGTGGCGCCGCTGGTGACCGACATCGACCTCTCGATGGACGATCGCTTCCTCTACGTGTCCTGCTGGGGTACCGGCGATATGATCCAGTACGACGTTTCCGATCCGCTTGCGCCGAAAGAGACGGGACGGGTGCGGATCGGCGGGATCGTGGCGCGGGCGGCGCATCCGAAGGCGTCGAACGGCCCCCTCAACGGCGGACCGCAGATGGTGGAGATCAGTCGCGACGGCAAGCGGGTCTATTTCACCAACTCGCTCTACGGCGCCATCGACCCGCAATTCTATCCGGAGGGCTTGGACGGCTGGATGGTGAAGCTCGACGTCGGCGACGATGGCGGGATTGCCTTCGACGAGACCTTTTTCGTCGACTGGCCGAAGGGCCACCGCCCGCACCAGGTTCGGCTCGAAGGCGGCGACTGCTCGTCCGATTCCTATTGCTATCCGTGAGGGGAGTGCGGCGGTACGCCGGTAATTGGCCCTCATCCGGCCTGCCGGCCACCTTCTCCCCGCGGGCGGGGAGAAGAGACTCGCGGCGATCGCTTCAGGTCTCCTCCGCCTGCGGGGAGAAAGGGATATGCCGCGCGCTAGAAGTCCCCTCTCCCCGCAAGCGGGGAGAGGGTTAGGGTGAGGGCAGCCACCCCCTCGAATGCTGACAAGGCGATTGAGTTCGAACCTTAGGGAGAGCCGGACCGTGCGCCCGCAGCACCGCAAATGACGAACCTCTGGCCCTGGCTCTCACTCGCCGGCCTCGGCGCTTTTCACGGTGCCAACCCGGCGATGGGCTGGCTTTTCGCCGTCGCGCTCGGGCTGCATCGGCAAAGTGCCGGGACCGTCTGGCTGTCCCTGGTTCCGATCGCCCTCGGCCATGCGGTTTCCATCGCAACGGTGCTTGTCGTGGTGATCGCATTCGGAGCGGTCATGGACCTGCGCAGCCTGCAACTTGCCGCCGCCGCGCTCATCCTGGCTTTCGCCGGTTACCTTGCCATCTACGGACACCGTCACCGCGTGAGGGTCGGCATGCGGACCGGCATGGCCGGGCTTGCCGGCTGGTCCTTCCTTATGGCGACAAGCCACGGCGCCGGGCTGATGCTCGTGCCGTCGGTCATGAGCCTTTGCATCGCCGATCACGCCGGCATGGCCGGCACCGCCGGCTCGCTTTCCGTTTCGCTTGCCGCCGTCGCCGTCCATACCGGCGCCATGCTCGCCGTGATCGCGGCAATTGCCTTGCTCGTCTTCAGCTGGCTCGGTCTTGCGGCCTTGCGCGCCGCATGGATCAATTTCGATCGCCTTTGGATCGTTGCGCTCGGCGCAACGGGCGTCATCCTGCTCTTCTGGTGAAGAACGTCCTCTCCTACAGCGACTTTACATAGTCGATATAGCCGCGGACATCGGCGGCCGGTTCGCTGTAGGCGTCGCCGAGCGACTTTTCCATCGCCGATACATAGGTCCTGGCCCAGTCCGGCAGGGAATAATCGATCGCCGCCAGGAACTCGAGCGTCGAGGCAAGCCTTATGTCGGCGATCGATGGCCTGTCGCCGCCGATGAACGGCTTGTCGCCCATGTAGAAGGCGCGGAAGACCTCGAGCGGTTCGGCGAGCGCGTCTGCGGCGGCCCCGCGGGCTCGTTCCTTGGTCTCGGCGTCCGCGTCGCTGAAGCCGACCTCGCCCGGATATTGCGGGAAATTGAGAGCCGGGTAGGTGGCGCGCGCCAGATAGGGATAGAAGGTGCCGATCAGGTAGAACATGGCGCTGTCGATCATCGCGCGCGCCTCGGGGTCCTTCGGATAGAACTGATCGAGCCCGTGCTTGTTGCAGAGATATTGCATGATCGCGCAGCTTTCCCAGAGGGCGCCCTTCGGCAGCTCCGCCGTTTCGATCATCGGCGTCAGGTGCGACGGGGCGCGTGCCAGATACTCGGCGGAGCGCGTCTGCCCGTAGACGTCATGCTCGGCAAAATCGAGCTTCGCCGCCCTTAAGAAGACGCGCACCGTCATGTTGTTGACGCTGGGCTTGATCACGTTGAGTTTTATCGTTGCCATCTCTCTTCCTCCCTCTGCTTGCCTGAATTGTTCCGAGCGTTTCTGCGATCATGACGATCCGTAGGGGTCCTTTGGCGTGCGGTCCGCCGAAAGCGTTGGCCGGGTGCTTTCGACCAGCGCCTCGATCGCATCGGCGAGATGCACTTCGGCAATGGCATAGTCGCCGCGCGCCAGCCGGATGTTGTGCGCCTCCATCAACACGTCGGCATGGCTGTGGCCGGCCGGCGGCTCGAAGCGATAGGAGGCGAGCTCGACCAGGAGCCCAAGCGGGTCTTCAAAATAGATCGAGTCCATGAAGCCGCGATCTTTGACGCCGCTGTGCTTGATTTCCCGCTCGTTCAAACGCTCGACCGTCTGCAGGAACGTGGCGCGCGAGACGGCGAAGGCGATGTGATGCACGCAGCCGACATCCGTCGATGTCCGCTTCGGGTCGGGCCTGCGGTTCTCGTCGGTGAAAACGGTGATCAGCCGGCCGTCGCCCGGGTCGAAATAGAGATGGCTTTCCGACGCCCGGTCGAGGTTCGGTTGTTCGAAGATGAAGGGCATGCCGAGAATGCCCTCCCAGAAGTCGATCGAAGTCTGCCGGTCCGCGCCGACCAGCGTGATGTGATGGACCCCCTGCGCTTGAAGCTTCCGCATTGCCGTCCTCCCAATTTCCTTGCCGCGGAATGCGAGCGGAAAACCGCTCAGCCTTCATCCCGCTTGGTGCTGCACCAGTTTCGACTTGTATTCGCTGCGCTGCAGCGTGCCCCAGGGCACGAGTTCTATCCGCGTGGAAACGACGAGCACGTCGCGGATGCGCTTCTGGATCTTTTCGGCGAGCTCCGGCGTGCCTTCGCTGTCCCTGGCGCGTTCCACCGAGACCGGCAAGGGCGGCTCCTGACGGGCGCCGGCGCTCAAGGGTTTTATCAGGACGACACCGCTGACCGCCGGCGCAAATTCGTTCACCACGTCGCGGATCGCGGACGGAAAGACATTCACGCCGCGGACGATCAACAGGTCGTCCGTCCGGCCGATGCAGCGCGCACGCGGCGCCGTCCGTCCGCATCGACAAACAGAGGTCCATATCTCGACATGGTCGCGGGTGCGAAACCGCAGCATCGGTGCGGCCTGATGGCGAAGATGGGTGAGCACCAGCTCGCCTTTCGCGCCATCCTCGAGGGGGCTCGGCGTTTCGGTTTCAGGATCGATCAGCTCGGCATGGACGAAGCCGCGTGCGCCGAGATGCATGCCGCATTGCTCCTCGCATTCGCCCCAGAGAGACACGCCGATATCGCCGATGCCCATGGCCTCCGTGACCTTCGCGCCCCATGCCTCTTCGAGGCGCGCCCGCAATTTCGCTTCGCCGCCGCCGGGTTCGCCGGCGACGAGCAGCCGGCGGACGCTGGAGCCTTTGAGATCGAGGCCGCGATCGGCGGCCCATTCGCCGAGATAGGCCGCGTAGGAGGGTGTCATTACCGCTGCCGAAGGTTTTAATAGCCGGATGGCAGTCATCAGCCGTTCGGTGTTTCCCGTGCCGACCGGGATATGGCACATGCCGAGCCGGTCGAAGGCGCCGAGTGCTGCACCGGCAGCGAAGGGCCCGGCGTTGTAAGTCGAAACGATCGCCTCGCCGTGTCCGATCCCCGAGGCCGAATAGCTGCGCGCCGACGTCGTCACCCAATTGTCGAGATCTTGCGCCGTCAGCGGAATATAGCTGGGCGTTCCGGTCGTGCCGCTGGTGGAGTAGATGCGGACGATCCGGTCCATCGGCACGGCAACATGGGTACCCATCGGCTCCGCCTCACTGCAACTCGCCCGGACCTCGCTCTTCTCGGTCAGCGGAAGCTCGGCGATCGCCTCCAATCCACCGATCCTTTCGACCGTCTCGAAACCGGCATCCCGGAGCTTGCCTTGATAGAAGCGCGAATGCGCCAGGAGGTATGCGATCTGTTTCCGGTAGAGCGCGTCATCCGACCGGATCTGATCGCGCCAGGGCAGCGTCTCGACATGGGGCTCGAACATCATCAGCCACCACCCTCGTCGTTCCGGTAGGTGACTGCAGCTTCCGCATGCGCCGCCAGGGTGAAGCCGATCGGGTTCTGCTGCTCTTCCGCCAGGTGGGCGAGCAGGCCACCGGCACGGGCCAGCAGCGGCACGGCCTTGATCATCGCAACGGGAAACTCGAGATCCAGAAGCACGGCAGCGATCGGCATCGAGACATTCATGACAAGAGGCTTTCCCCAGACCTCGGCGGCCGCGGCGCGGAAGTCTCGCGCCATGCGCACATGCGCTCCGCCGACGCCGCGCATGTCGGCGAGTTCGAGAATGCGTTCGGCGCGCGGATCGGTCGGGCGATGCACCGGATGTCCGAAGCCCGGCAGCTTGCCGCCGGCCTTGCGGATCTCCCGCAGCATGTCCAGGGCGACCGCCTTCGCATTCTCGCCGGCCGCGACACGGGCCTGCGCCTCGGCCAGGAGCTTGCCGCACCGTTCCGACGTTCCGACCAGGACGGGACCGCAGCCGAGAAGTCCTGCAGCGAGAGCGCCCTGCAGCGAATCCGGTTCGGCCGCAAGCGTCATGCGGGCCGCCTGGACCGTCGGCATCATGCCATGCTCGGCAATGGCAATGAGCAGCAGGTCGAGAAAGTAGCGCTGGTTGTCCGTCGGCTCCCGGCCGGTCAGCAGCAGGTAGAAATACTCCGTAAAGCTCAGCCGTCCCATGAGATCGCGGCAGAGATCGCGGCCGCGCACTTCGACGCTCTCCGCACTTGCCTGGCAAATGCGGGTGATCGCCTCGTGAGGTTTGCCGATCTGCATGCGGTTCCCTCTGGCGGTGGCGTTGCGAATACGCTTATCCGCTACAGCGATGATAGTAGTTCAAAAAGAGCCGAGGTAAAGCGCGGTCGAGCCGGTGGGACCGCGCATGCGAACGGCGGCTCTTTGACGAGCCGCCGTTCGCATGGAAAATCCGCTTCTGCAGTTCTCAGACGTTGCGTCGCTTGCCTTCGATCAGATCGAGGACGGCGCGGGCGGCGTCGAGCACATGAGTACCCGGGCCGAAGACGGCGGAGACGCCGTTTTCCATGAGGTACTGGTAGTCCTGCCGCGGGATGACGCCGCCGCAAACGACGATGATGTCCTCGCCGCCGCGCTTCTTCAGCGCTTCGGCGAGTTGCGGCATCAGCGTCTTGTGGCCGGCGGCGAGCGAGGAGACGCCGACTACGGTCACCTCTTCGGCAAGCGCCAGCTCGGCCGCCTCGTCCGGCGTCTGGAACAGCGGGCCGGCGACGACGTCGAAGCCGATGTCGCCGAAGGCCGAGGCGATCACCTTGGCGCCGCGGTCGTGGCCGTCCTGGCCGAGCTTGGCGACCATGATCTTCGGCTTGTGGCCGAGCCGCTTCGTCGCGTCATCGAGGCGTCCGGCGAGCACCCCGAGTTCCGGGTCGCCCTCGTAGGCCTTGCCGTAGATGTCGGTGACGACTTCCGGGACCGCGGTGTAATCGCCGAAGGCCTGCCGCATCGCGTCGGAGATCTCGCCGACGGTGGCGCGCGCCCGGGCGGCCTCGACTGCGGCGGCGAGCAGATTTCCCTTGCCGCTCTTCGCCACGTCGGCCAACGCGTCCAGCGTCTCCTTGACCTTCCGCGAGTCACGGCGGCGCCTGGTCTCCTCGATCCGCTTGACCTGCGCGGCGCGGACTGCGGAGTTGTCAATCTGCAGGATGTCGATCGGCTCTTCGCTCTCGAGCCGGTACTTGTTGACACCGACGATGACCTCGTCGCCCCGGTCGACCGCCGCCTGGCGCCGCGTCGCCGCTTCTTCGATCAGCCGTTTCGGCAGGCCGGCATTGACCGCCTTGGTCATGCCGCCGAGCGCCTCGACCTCCTCGATCAGCGCCCAGGCCTTCTCGGCAAGCTCGTTCGTCAGGCTCTCGACGTAGTAGGAGCCGGCCAGCGGATCGACGACCTTGGTCACCCCGGTCTCGTGCTGGAGGATCAGCTGCGTGTTGCGGGCGATGCGGGCGGAAAACTCGGTCGGCAGGGCGATCGCCTCGTCGAAGGAATTGGTGTGCAGCGATTGGGTGCCGCCGAGCACCGCCGACATCGCCTCGAAGGCGGTACGGATGATGTTGTTGTACGGATCCTGCTCGGCAAGCGACACGCCGGAGGTCTGGCAGTGGGTCCGGAGCATCAGCGACGATGCCTTCTTCGGCTCGAACTCCTTCATGATCCGCGTCCACAAGAGCCGTGCGGCGCGGAGCTTCGCTGCCTCCATGAAGAAGTTCATGCCGATTGCGAAGAAGAACGAGAGCCGGCCGGCGAAGTCGTCGACGTTCAGCCCCTTGGCGAGTGCGGCGCGCACATATTCGCGCCCGTCGGCGAGCGTGAAGGCAAGCTCCTGCACCAGCGTCGCGCCGGCCTCCTGCATGTGATAGCCGGAGATCGAGATCGAATTGAACTTCGGCATCTCCTTCGCCGTATATTCGATGATGTCGGCGACGATCCGCATCGAGGGTTCCGGCGGGTAGATATAGGTGTTGCGGACCATGAACTCCTTGAGGATGTCGTTCTGGATGGTCCCGGAGAGTTTTTCGCGCGGCACGCCCTGTTCCTCGCCGGCGACGATGAAGGAGGCGAGGATCGGGATCACCGCGCCGTTCATGGTCATCGACACGGAGATCTTCTCGAGCGGGATACCGTCGAACAGGACCTTCATGTCCTCGACCGAGTCGATCGCCACGCCCGCCTTGCCGACGTCGCCCTCGACGCGCGGATGGTCGCTGTCATAGCCGCGGTGGGTGGCGAGGTCGAAGGCGACCGAGACGCCCTGCTGGCCGGCGGCAAGGTTCCTGCGGTAGAAGGCATTCGACGCTTCCGCCGTGGAGAAGCCGGCATATTGCCGGATCGTCCAGGGCCGGCCGGCATACATGGTGGCGCGGGGACCGCGCAGGAACGGCTCGAAGCCCGGCAGCGAGTCGAGCGAGCCGATGTCCGAGAGGTCGTCGCGCGTATAGAGCGGCTTGACCTCGATGCCTTCCGGGGTGTGCCAGGTGAGGCTCTCGGGGGAGGCTTTGAGCTCCTTCTCGGCGAGGGCTTCCCAGTCGTTGGTGGTCGTTGTCTCGGTCATCGCATTGCTCCGAATTACGTTTCGTCGGGCGCGCCCTTCACGGGACCTTTCGTCGTCCAGCCGGTTTGTTGGGCGGACAGCCCCTCATCCGGCTGCCGCCACCTTCTCCCCGCTCGCGGGGAGAGGGCTAGGGTGAGGGGCAGTCACGGCTCTCCGGCAACGGTGCGGTCGAGGAGTATCGACGAGCCCATCGCGATTTCCGCCCAATTCGCCCTCATCACTCGAACTCCATGATCAGCTCATCGACCGCCAGGCTCGCGCCGGCGGCGATCGCCACCCGCTTCACCGTCGCGCGCTTCTCGGCCCTGAGGATGTTTTCCATCTTCATCGCCTCGACGACGGCGAGCGACTGGCCGGCCTCGACCGTGTCGCCGGCCTTGACGGCGATCGATGTCACCACGCCCGGCATCGGGCAGAGCAGCATCTTCGAGGTGTCCGGCGGCAGCTTCTTCGGCATCAGCCGGGCGAGTTCGGCGACACGCGGGCTTCTGACGCGGGCGACGACATCGATGCCGCGCCAGCGCAGCCGGATCGCGGTTCCGATGAGGTCGACCTTTACGGCCATCGGCTGATTGTCGATGTTGAAGGTGGCGAGCGTGCGGCCGGGCACCCAGTCGCCGGCGACCGAAATGGCTCTTTCGTCGGCGAAGCGGACATAGGCGCCATCGGCCGAGGCGCCCGAAGTCACATGGAACTCGCGCCCGGCAAGACTTGCAATCCACTCATGACCGACGACGCGGCGGTGGTTGCCGATCGTTCCGGAAATCTGGCTGGCGCGTTCCTGCAGCGCCTGGTTGACGGTGACGGCGACGGCCACGAGCTTCATCGCCGATGCCTCGTCCGGCGCGACGCCCTGGAACCCGTCGGCGAATTCTTCGGCGATATAGGCCGTCGTCAGCCGCCCTTCGCGGAACCGCTGCTGCTGCATGACGGCGGAGAGGAACGGCAGGTTATGGCCGATGCCCTCGACCTCGAAGGCGTCGAGCGCCTCCGCCATCGCCTCGACCGCCTGCGCGCGGTCTGCTCCCCAAGCGCAGAGCTTGGCGATCATTGGGTCGTAGTACATCGAGATCTCGCCGCCCTCGAAGACGCCGGTATCGTTGCGGATGATCGTGCCGTCGTCCCGCCTGCCTTCTTGCGGCGGCCGGTAGCGCGCCAGCCGGCCGATCGACGGCAGGAAGTTGCGGTAGGGATCCTCGGCATAGAGCCGGCTCTCGATCGCCCAGCCTTCCAGCTTCACCTCGTCCTGAGTAAAGGACAGTTTCTCGCCGGCGGCGACGCGGATCATCTGCTCGACGAGATCGAGGCCGGTGATCAGTTCCGTCACCGGGTGCTCGACCTGCAGTCGGGTGTTCATCTCGAGGAAATAGAAATTGCGCTCGGCGTCGACGATGAATTCGACCGTGCCGGCCGAGTGGTAGCCGACCGCCTTGGCGAGCGCCACCGCCTGCTCGCTCATGGCGCGCCGCGTCGTCTCATCGAGGAAGGGCGAGGGCGCCTCCTCAATGACTTTCTGGTTCCGGCGCTGGATCGAGCATTCGCGCTCGCCGAGATAGAGCGTGTTGCCGTGCCTGTCGCCGAGCACCTGGATCTCGATGTGGCGCGGTTCGGTCACGAACTTTTCGATGAAGATGCGGTCGTCGCCGAAGGAGCTCTTTGCCTCGTTCTTCGAGGACTGGAAGCCTTCGCGGGCCTCGCGTTCGTTCCAGGCAATCCGCATGCCCTTGCCGCCGCCGCCGGCGGACGCCTTGATCATCACCGGAAAGCCGATCGAGGAGGCGATCCGCACCGCCTCGCCGGCATCCTCGATCAGGCCCATGTGGCCGGGTACGGTGGAAACACCGGCTTTCGCTGCGAGCTTCTTCGAGGTGATCTTGTCGCCCATCGCCTCGATCGCCTTGACCGGCGGCCCGATGAAGGCGACGCCCTCCTTCTCCAAGGCTTCGGCGAAGGCGGCGTTTTCGGACAGGAAGCCGTAGCCCGGATGGACGGCATCGGCACCGGTCTTGCGGATCGCCTCCAAAATCTTGTCGATGACGATATAGGACTGGCTGGACGGCGACGGGCCAATATGCACGGCCTCGTCGGCCAGCCGCACATGCATGGCATCGCGGTCGGCGTCGGAATAGACGGCGACGGTGGCAATGCCGAGCTTCCTGGCGGTGCGGATGACGCGGCAGGCGATTTCGCCACGATTGGCGATGAGGATCTTCTTGAACATGCGTCTCTCTTTCAATTCTCTCTGTCGCGTCATCGCCTGAATTTTCGCAAATAGGGCAGCAGGCCGATTGCGGCGCCTGCGGCCATGCCGGTAAGGGCGAAAGGGGCAAGCACCGTTGCCGCGGCAAGCAACGGGGCGGTCGAGCGTGCGACCATCGTGCCGATCGAGCCGATGTCGAGCATCATCAGCACGCCCGCGGCGACCGTCCCGGCAAGCAGTCCGGCAAGCGCACTCATCGCCAGATGCCGCAAAATCCGCCGGGGATTGCGGCTGGCGGCTTCAGGCATGGTGCGAGTTTGCGGTTGCGGCGCCATCGTTCTCCATCACAGCGGGATCGTGTCGTGCTTGCGCCAGCGCGTCTCCAGCTGCTTGTTGCGCAAGGAGGCGAAGGCGCGGGCGATGCGGCGGCGCGAGGCGTGCGGCATGATCACCTCGTCGATGAAGCCGCGCTCGGCGGCGACGAAGGGATTGGCGAAGCGCTCCTCGTATTCCTTGGTGCGGGCGGCGATTTTCTCGGCATCGCCGAGCTCGGAGCGATAGAGGATCTCGGTCGCGCCCTTGGCACCCATCACGGCGATCTCGGCCGTCGGCCAGGCATAGTTGACGTCGGCGCCGATATGCTTCGAGGCCATGACGTCATAGGCGCCGCCATAGGCCTTGCGGGTGATCAGCGTCACCATCGGCACGGTCGCCTGGCTATAGGCGAACAAGAGCTTGGCGCCGTGCTTGATGACGCCGCCATATTCCTGGGCGGTGCCGGGCAGGAAGCCGGGCACGTCGACGAGCGTCAGGATCGGGATCGAGAAGGCGTCGCAGAAACGAACGAAGCGGGCCGCCTTGCGCGAGGAATCGATGTCGAGGCAGCCGGCCAGCACCATCGGCTGGTTGGCGACGACGCCGACCGTCTGGCCCTCGAGGCGGATGAAGCCGGTGATGATGTTGCGGGCGAAGTCCGCCTGCAGCTCGAAGAAGTCGCCTTCGTCGGCCACCGCGAGGATCAGCTCCTTCATATCGTAGGGCTTGCTGGCGCTTTCCGGAATGAGACTGTCGAGGCGCATTTCGAGGCGGGCCGGATCGTCGTGGAAGGGCCGGACCGGCGGCTTCTCGCGATTATTGAGCGGCAGGAAATCGAAGAGCAGGCGCACCTGCTCGAGCGCCTCGATGTCGTTCTCATAGGCGCCGTCGGCGACCGAGGACTTCGACGTATGGGTGCGCGCGCCGCCAAGTTCCTCGGCCGTGACGATCTCGTTCGTCACCGTCTTCACCACGTCCGGCCCGGTGACGAACATGTAGGAACTGTCGCGCACCATGAAGATGAAATCGGTCATCGCCGGCGAATAGACCGCGCCCCCGGCGCAGGGCCCCATGATCACCGAGATCTGCGGGATGACGCCGGAGACCTCGGCGTTGCGGCGGAACACCTCGGCGTAGCCGGCAAGCGAGGCGACGCCTTCCTGGATGCGGGCGCCGCCAGAATCGTTCAGGCCGATCACCGGCGCGCCGTTGCGGGCCGCCATATCCATGACCTTGCAGATCTTCTGCGCGTGGGTCTCGGAGAGCGAGCCGCCGAGCACGGTGAAGTCCTGGGAGAAGACATAGACCTGCCGGCCGTTGATCGTCCCCCAGCCGGTGACGACGCCATCGCCGGCGATCTTTTGCCCGGCCATGCCGAAATCGACGCAGCGGTGCGTGACATACATGTCGTATTCTTCGAAGGAGCCCTCGTCGAGCAGCACCTCGATGCGCTCGCGCGCAGTCAGCTTGCCCTTGCCGTGCTGGGCGGCGATGCGGCGCTCGCCGCCGCCGGCCCTTGCCTCGGCCCGGCGGGCCTCGACCTGTTCAAGTATGGCGCGCATCGCTCTCCTCCCATTTTTCGCTGATTGTGCAGAGGCTTCGCTGGGACCGCAATAGCGCCGAACGGGGGATGGTAAAAAGGCGGATCATGTGCAAATGTGGAAGATATAAAATTGTAAAACGCGAATTGCAAAGTTGCGAATATGGCAATCGGCAAGCTCTATATCGGCCGCAAGGTCAGGGAACTCAGGGAAGCAAACCGGGCGACACAGGGCCAGTTCGCCGAACGGATCGGCATCTCGACGAGCTACCTCAACCAGATCGAGAACAACCAGCGCCCGGTCTCCGCGGCGGTGCTGCTGGCGCTGGCGGAGAAGTTCCAGATCGACATCGCCGAGCTCTCCTCGGGGGAGGGTGACCGGCTGCTTTCGGCCCTCTCGGAGGCGCTCACCGACCCGCTCTTCGAGACCTATGCGCCGAACCTCCAGGAACTCAAGCTCATAACCCAGAATGCGCCGGGCCTGGCGCATGCGCTGATCAAGTGCCACCAGGCCTATCGCCGCAACAGCGAACAGCTCGCCAGCATCGACGACACGATCGGCCGCGGCGCCTCCTTCGTCGAGACGACTCCCTACGAGGAGGTGCGCGACTTCTTCCATTTCGTCGATAACTACATTCACGACATCGACACGCTGGCCGAGCGACTCGCGGGCGAACTCGGCCTTGGCGAGGGCGACAACCACGCTGTGCTGACGCGTTATCTCGAACAGCGGCACGGCGTGCGCGTCGTGCGGGGTGCGGCCGGCGACGAGTCGATCCGCCGCTACGATCCGCGCTCCCGGATCTTGACCCTGAACCCTTACGCCCCGGCCGCGACCCGCGACTTCCAGCTGGCGCTGCAGATTGCCCAGCTTCATGCGCGAGAGGAGATCGATCGCGTCGCCGGCAGCGCCGGCTTCCGCACCGAGGAGGCCTACGAAATTTGTCGGATCGGCCTGCAGAATTATTTTGCCGGGGCGCTGATCCTCCCTTACCAGGCCGTTCTCAAGACGGCGCGCGAATTACGCCACGACATCGAACTCGTCGCCGCCCGCTTCGGCGCTTCGCTGGAGCAGGTCTGCCATCGCCTGTCGACGCTGCAGCGGCCGGGGCAGAAGGGCGTGCCGATCTTCTTCGCCCGCATCGACCGGGCCGGCAACATCACCAAGCGGCACAGCGCCGCCAAGCTGCAATTCGCCCGGTTCGGCGCTGCCTGTCCTCTCTGGAACGTCCACCAGGCCTTCGAGGCGCCGGGCCGGATCATCCGGCAGCTTGCCGAAACGCCGGACGGCGTCCGCTATCTCTGTCTCGCCACCCAGATCACCAAGGGCGGCGGCGGCTACCGCGCCGCCCATCCGCGCTATGCCCTGGCGCTCGGCTGCGAGATCTCCTACGCCGACGCCTTCGTCTATGCGGACGACATGGACCTCGGCAACCGCGCCGCCTTCGACCCGATCGGCATCTCCTGCCGCATCTGCGAGCGCACCAAATGTGCCAGCCGCGCCGTGCCGCCGCTGAAGCGCAAGCTGATCGTCGACCATGACATGCGCGGCTCTCTGCCGTATCGTTTGAGCGAGAGCTGAACCGCCTCGAACAGCCGGTCTGTTCGTTTTTGAACAGATACTGTGAGAATTTGCGTCTGTGCCTGTGCGAGATTTGATGTAACTACAGCGCCACATCGTCACTATGCGGGTCAGGGAGGACATGCATATGGATTTTCGCCTGTCGGAGGAACAGGAAGCCATCCGCACGATGGCGCTCGATTTTGCGCGCGACGAGCTCGCGCCCCATGCCATCGACTGGGACCAGCAGAAGCATTTTCCGGTGGAGACGCTGCGGGCCGCCGCCGCCCTCGGCATGGCCGGCATCTATGTTCGCGACGACGTCGGCGGTACCGGGCTCACCCGTCTCGACGCGGCGATGATCATCGAGGCGCTGGCGACCGGCTGCCCGGCGATCGCCTCCTTCGTGTCGATCCACAATATGTGCGCCGGCATGATCGACCGTTACGGTACGGAGGAGCAGCGCCAGCGGCTGCTGCCATCGCTTTTGACGATGGAGATTTTGGCGAGCTACTGCCTGACCGAGCCCGGTTCCGGCTCGGACGCGGCGGCGCTGAAGACCAAGGCGGTGCGCGACGGTGACGCCTATCTCCTGACCGGCCAGAAGCAGTTCATTTCCGGCGCCGGCGAATCCGGTCTTTACATCGTCATGGCACGCACCGGCGAGGAGGGGCCGAAGGGCATTTCCGCCTTCGTCGTCGACAAGGATGCGCCGGGCCTCACCTTTGGCGCCAACGAGAAGAAGATGGGCTGGCATGCCCAGCCGACGCGGGCGGTGATGCTCGACAATGTCCGAGTTCCCGCCGCAAACCGTTTGGGGGCCGAGGGAGAGGGCTTCAGGATCGCCATGGCCGGCCTCGATGGCGGGCGCCTCAACATCGCCGCCGCCTCGCTCGGCGGCGCCCAGGCCGCCTTCGACAAGGCGCTCGCCTATGTTGCGGAGCGCCGCGCCTTCGGAAAGGCGATCGGCGAATTTCAGGCGCTGCAATTCCGCCTTGCCGACATGGCGACCGATCTGGAGATTGCCCGCACCTTCCTCTGGCGGGCAGCCTCGGCGCTCGATGCGTCGGACCCGGACGCGACGAAGCTCTGCGCGATGGCCAAGCGTTTCGTCACCGACCGTTGCTTTGCCGTCGCCAACGACGCGCTGCAGCTGCATGGCGGCTACGGTTACCTCGCCGATTACGGCGTCGAGAAGATTGTCAGGGACCTGAGGGTGCACCAGATACTCGAGGGAACCAACGAGATCATGCGGCTGATCGTGTCGCGCGCCGTCATGGGCCGCAAATAGGGACGGAAATAGGAAGGACAATCGATGGAGATGCAGACCGCTCTACCGGAGGTCATCGTCGAACGCCAAGGTGCGATCGGCAGGCTGCGGCTCAACCGGCCGCGCGCGCTGAACAGTCTCAACCAGGCGATGATCCGAGAAATCGATGCGGCGCTCAGCGCGTTCGAGCGCGATCCGGCGATCGCCGCCGTTCTCGTTACCGGCGAGGGGGAGCGGGGGCTGTGCGCCGGCGGCGACATCCGCATGATCTACGAGAGCGGCCGCGAACGCCCGCAGGAAGGGGCGCGGTTCTGGCGCGAGGAGTTCATCGTCAACAGCCGCATTTCTGCTTATGCCAAGCCCTATGTCGCCATCATGGACGGCATCGTCATGGGCGGCGGCGTCGGCATTTCCTCGCATGGCAGCCACCGCATCGTCACCGAGAAAACGCGGTTCGCCATGCCGGAGACGGGGATCGGCTATTTTACCGATGTCGGGGCGACCTGGCTGTTGCCGCGCGCGCCGGGCGAGTTCGGCACCTATCTCGGCCTCACCGGCCGCGACGTCGGTGCTGCGGCGGCGATCTACGCGCGCCTTGCCGACAGCTTCGTCCCGTCGGACAATATCGACGGGCTGATCGCCTCGCTTGTCGGGCTTCCCGCTTCAGCCACCGGCGAGGATGTTTCGGCCGCGATCCGGGCCGTCGCCGCTGAAGCGCCGGCCTCGGCGCTGCTCGACCACGTCGCGCTTATCGACCGCTGCTTCGCGTTCGACACGGTCGAGGAAATCCTTGCGGCGCTGGACAAGGACGGCTCCGACTTCGCCCGCGAGACGCTGGCGCTGTTGAAGACCCGGTCGGCGATCAGCCTGAAGCTGACCCTGTCGCTGCTTAGAGCCGGCCGTCGCAGCACGACGTTGAACGAATGCCTGGAGCGCGAATATGCCGGCTGCGTCGCCATGCTCTCCAATCCGGATTTCTACGAGGGCGTGCGCGCCGCGGTGATCGACAAGGACCGCAATCCGAAATGGTCGGTCGCACTTCACGAGGTCACGCCGCAGATGCTGGCGCGTTTCGCGCGGTACGACGGTGCGCCGCTGTTTGCCGTGGGCTGAGGACGATCGCGACGCGGACGTGACGCAGATGTCAGTGGAGGAGGAGAGGCAAGATGACAAAGATCGCCTTTATCGGGCTTGGCAATATGGGCGGACCGATGGCCGCCAATCTGGTGAAGGCGGGGCACGCGGTCACCGGTTTTGACCTGTCGGAGGCCTCGCGCAATGCGGCCGCCAAGTCGGGCGTCTCGGTCGCCGGGTCGATCTCACAGGCGGTGCGCGAATCCGAATGCGTCATCACCATGCTGCCGGCGGGTTCGCACGTCATCTATGTCTGGGACGAGTTGCTCGGCTTCGTCGATCCGGGCACTCTGATCATCGACAGCTCGACGATCGACGTCGAAAGCGCCCGCAAGGTCCACGCCTTTGCCGACAAAGCCGGCTGCCCGTCGCTCGACGCGCCGGTTTCCGGCGGCACGGCAGGTGCTGCTGCCGGTACGCTGACCTTCATGGTCGGCGGCAGCGACGGTGCCTTTTCCCGCGGCAAGCACCTCCTCGAGGCGATGGGCAAGAAGATCGTCCATTGCGGCGATGCCGGTGCCGGCCAGGCCGCCAAGATCTGCAACAACATGATCCTCGGCGTCTCGATGGCGGCGGTCTGCGAAGCCTTCGTGCTCGCCGAGCGGCTGGGTCTGTCGCACCAGGCGCTCTTCGACGTGGCGTCCACCTCGTCCGGCCAATGCTGGTCGCTCACCTCCTATTGCCCGGTGCCGGGGCCCGTGCCGGCCTCGCCGGCCAACAACGACTACAAGCCCGGTTTCATGGCGAGCCTGATGCTGAAAGACCTGATGCTGTCGCAGCAGGCGGCAGCCGCAAGCGGTGCGACGACCCCGATGGGCGCGCAGGCCGCGCAGCTTTACAGCCTGTTCGAGAAGCTCGGCCATGGGGCTGAGGATTTCTCGGGGCTGATCCGCATGCTGCGGGGGACGGAGGCGGCGCAGGCGAGGTAGAAGCGCCTGCATCCAGAGCAAAGTAGGCGGGTGTTGGCCCCCCTCTGCCCTGCCCACAAGGGGGGAGATCAGCAAGCGGCGACCTCCCATTCAAAGACTATTGCCAAGCCACGTAGCTTCGGCATTTGCCAGCTCACTGTTTGGCAGGGCCGCGCTTCCAGCCGATCTCCCCCTTGTGGGGGAGATGCCCGGCAGGGCAGAGGGGGGTGCTTTGCTGGGTACTAGGAGCCCGCCACGATCGAGCTCGTCCCGCTCTGCCCACCTCACATCTGCACGGTCATGCCGCCATCGACCGTCAGCGTGATGCCGTTGACGAAGCTTGCCGCCGGAGAGGCGAGGAAGACGGCGGCAGGGGCGATCTCTTCGGGCCGGCCCCAGCGTTTCAGCGGGATGCGCACCTCGACGAAAGCCTGCAGTGCCGGGTCGGCCGCAAGATGCGCGTTGGTCTCGGTCGCGAACCAGCCGGGCGCAATGGCGTTGACGGTCAAATTGTCGGCGCCGAGCTCGACCGCCAGCGAGCGCGTCAGCGCCGAGAGCCCGCCCTTTGCCGCCGTATAGGCCGGATCGCCGGCGCGAGCGGCGAAGGCGGCGATCGACGTGACGAAGATCAGCCGGCCGGCCGTGGACCGCTTGAGCAGCGGAAGGGCGGTCCTGGCGACGGCATAGGCCGCGGTCAGGTCCGTATTCAGGAGCTGCGCGAAATCCGCCGGCTCCATCGCCGCGGTGCCACGCCGGTCGCGTTCGCCAACCGCATGGATGAGAATATCGAGCGCACCGGTCCTTTCGGTCGCCTGGGCGAGGATGGCGCCGACATCCTGCGTGATATCGCCAGGTGCGATGCCGATTGCAAGGCCGTCGCCGACAAGCCGGTCGCGCGCCTCTTCGAGGCTTTGCCGGCTGCGGCCGTTGATCACCGTTGCGGCGCCGGCCTTGGCGAGCGCCTTGGCCATTTCCAGGCCGAGCCCGCGTCCGCCGCCTGTCACCAACGCCGTTTTGCCGTTGAGATCGAACATCATTGCCCTCGTCGCTGGTGTCGTTGCAACAGCGCCGTGCGCCTTCAGGCGCGCAAAGGGTCGCTGCAGCGGGACATTTGCAGCGAAGGGCGATTTCCGCAAGCGTTGCGGTGCAATCACGAAAACCACCCCGGCAAGGCAACGCCTGCCGGGGTGGCTCAGCGACCGTCAGGAGAAGCGACGGCCGCTGAAAGCGCTGGTCAGCTGGAGCTCAGGACGTAGCGGCGGTTGCCGGCGACAGCCGGTCGCGCATTCATCGAATAGAGGGCGGTGAACTTCTTGATGTCGGCCGGATCGACTTCGATCGGCTCCATCGCCACCATCCAGTCGACGATTTCGCTGCAGGGCGGGGTGGTGAGCGATCCCTCATAGGCCCAATATCTGAGCGAGGAAGGCAGCAGGCCCTTCGGGTCGACGGCGTCGAGTGCAATTTCTTCGCCGGTCTTCTGCGGGAACTTCGCCGCGAGGCTCGCGAAGGTCGGGTTGGCCTTGCCCGGAACGATGAAAATGCCGAGCACGCCGAGCGCGCCGGTTTCGGCGTGCTTGTGGACGAAGTGCACCTCCATCGGGAAGTTCTTGCCGTCGACCAGATGTTCGCTCGGTGCATGGAAATGGTACTGCACGAGGTCGTAGGTCTTGTCGCCGCGCTTGAGCGTCCCGCCGGCCGCCTTCACCTGGATCGTGTGGCCGTTGTTGAGGATTGTGCCGCCGCTCTTCCAGTCGGTCGCGAGGTCCGGGATCTCGGCCTTGATCGCGCCCGTGATGTCGATCGGCGATTGCTGCGAGCCGGCTGAACAGGCACCGTTCTCCTTGCCCAGGGAGCCCCAGTGTTCCGGACCCTCTTCGCCTTCGTAGCTCCAATGCACGCCTTCGGCGGCGTAAGCCGTCTTGACACAGAACGGGCAGGCGGCAAGCAAGGCCAGGCCCCGGAGGAAATCACGCCTTTCCATTCATATTCCCTTTCGAATGATCGCGAGCCGATAGTGCTCGCGGGAACGGGATGTTGTTCCTAAAAGTCTGTCTATCAACTGACCGAAACGACGCGGTTCAAAAAAGGCTGCGCGAAACGGATATCGCCTGCGGGATTTGCGTGTTCGGGACAAGAAGCCGACGAGGGCGGCCGGTTCGCCGTTCGCTCAGCCGCTTCCGTCGGCCGAAAAGTTCGCCATTTACTTGTGCTCCAACTGCGCAGAAAATGCGCGGGTGGGAGGAAGCCTTCGGCGCGCCTCTCGACAACTGCGCTCGAACCGCTTTCGCCCGCCGACACTTGGAGGGGGAAGGGGCAAAGTGTACGCGGTTTTCCACCCGTATCCCGCTCTAGCCATTGAGAAGCGATCACGCAGGCTCCGGTTGTCGGAACCAATAGAGGCGTGATCCGAGGGAGGAAAGCCATGAGGCGAATTTTGCTCTCCGCGGTCTCCGCCGCGGCGTTATCAGTTGGCGTAACATCCGCATCCGCACAATCGGGCAGCGTAGAGAAAGCCGTCGGCGGCTACAATTTCGACGAGGCCGCCAAGGAAGATGCGAAGACCAAGGATTTCCATTCGGCCGATGGTCATCTGACCTTCGCGATCGTCACGCATACGGCCGGCAACGGCTTCTTCGACCCGGTCTATGTCGGGGCGAAGGTGGCCGGCAACATGATCGGTGCCGAAATCCTGCTGCTCGGCTCGGAATCGCCGGTGGACGACCCGGCGCGCGAAATCGAGATCCTCAACCAGATCATCCGCGATCCGAAGATCGACGGCATCATCATGACGACGCCGCAGGTCGGCGCCTATAACGACATCGTCAAGGCGGCCGAAGCGGCGGGCATTCCGGTTGCCACGACGAACTCGTTCGATGAAACGATCCTCAACCGCAGCGGCATCAGCCATACCGGCCAGGATGCCTCGGCGGCGGCGATCGGCGGCGAGGCGCTCGCCAAATGCGTGCTCGACAGCGGCAAGACCAGCGGCTCGATCCTGCTGCCGTCATCGACCGCCATGGGCAACATCGAGGTGAACAATCGCGTCACGTCGGCCTTCAATGCGATCGTCAAGACGCTGAAGGACGCCGGCAAGCTCGAAGCCTTCAAGGTCGATGCCGGTCCGGAGAATGTCGGCATCGACACCAACCCGAACGATCCGGTCAATGCGCTGGTGACGCTCTTCGAATCGCGCGGCGACGCGGTCGGTGCCTTCACGGCCAACAACGTCTTTACGCCGCCGCTCGTCAAGGCGGTGGAGCAGATGGGCTGGACGGGCAAGTTCTGCGCCTTCGGCTTCGACCTCGGCCCGGCACAGCAGGAAGGCATCGCCGCCGGCAACCTGACCGGCTCGCTCGGCCAGCAGCCCTTCCTGCAGGGCTTCTGGCCGGTGATGCAGCTCTACCTGCAGATCGACCGCGGCATCTCGGCTGCCAATCTCGACACGCGCGCCCAGTTGGTGACCAAGGAGAACGTCGCCAAGGTCGGCAAGCGGTTCGAAAACTGACCTGTGCGAAGTGAGAGCGGATGATGGCGGGCCTCAGACACGGCGCTCGAATCCGCCTGCGGGGCACAAGCTGAAGGCGCCCACATGACACCACCCACGACCGTATCGCTCGGCCGCGCGCCCTCCCAGATTGCCGGCAGCTGGGAGGGCGGGCTGCTCGTCTTCATCGCGCTGCTCTATCTCGCCGGAGCCATCGTCAACCCGACCTTCTTCGGCTCGACCGAGGGCCTCCACGCGCTCTTACGCGATACTTCCCGCGTCGGGATCATTGCGGTCGGGATGACCTTCGTCATCGTCAACAAGGATCTCGATCTCTCCGTCGGCTCGACCTACGGTCTGATCGCGGTCGTTTTCGCGAGGCTCTTCGCGCCGAGCTTTCTCGATTTCGGCATCGGCGCCACCACCCTCGTTTGCCTGCTCCTCGGCGCTGCCATCGGTCTCTTCAACGGCGTGCTCGTCACGCTCCTCAAAGTTCCGGCCTTCATTGCCACGCTGACGATGCTGTTCATCGGCCGCGGCTTCGTGCTGGCGCTGACGCATGGCCAGGCGATCTACTATTCGGGCAAGGCGAAGGACGCTGCCCTATTCTTTCACCTGGGCGAGACGAACGTCCTCGGCTTCAACAACCAGATCGCCATCTTCGCGATCGTCGCGGCGATCGGGGCGTTCGTGCTTGCCAAGACGCGCTGGGGCTACGAGACCTTCGCCACCGGCGGCAACGAGCAGGCTGCCGTCTATGCCGGCATCCCGGCGAACTGGGTGCGGATCCGCGCCTATCTGATCTCTTCGCTCTCGGCGACCGTTGCGGCCCTGCTGGCGGCTGCCCAGGACAAGGGCGTCACTCCTCTCTACGGCGTCAGCTGGGAATTGACCGTGATCGCTTCGGTGATCATCGGCGGCGCCTCGATCCTCGGCGGCCGCGGCCGGGTCGTCGGGTCCTGTCTCGGCGCCGCGCTGGTCGTGCTTATCGACAAGGTGCTGCGCGAAGGCTGGCCGATCACCCGCACCGTCGTCATCGACGGCGAGAGCATTGCGGTCGGTGCCCGCTATACGCTGCCGGCCGGCGCGGTACTGGTCTTCCTCGGTCTTCTCCTCGTCATCGCCGTGCTCATCGAACCCTATCTCATTCGCCGACAGGTACTGGCGCGCTTCTGGGCCTGGCTGTGCCGGCGGCCGCCGCCTGCGGCCATGGAAACGGGTGGCGTTGCTCTCGAGGGCGTCCAGACCAAGGGAGCGATGGCGGCGGACATGGCTTTGTCGGCGACAGGCTTCGGCAAATTCCTGGCGCGGCGCGATGCACTTGCCATCATCCTGGCCGCCGCCCTATGGCTCACCGGCTTGGCGCTTCGGCCGGACTATTGGTGGAACCTCTCCAACACCTTCGCCATCCTGCTCAACTACACGGAGCTGGCACTGATCACCATCGGGCTGACCTATGTGATCGCCGCCGGAGAT
Source organism: Sinorhizobium fredii NGR234 (assembly GCF_000018545.1). Taxonomy (NCBI): domain Bacteria; kingdom Pseudomonadati; phylum Pseudomonadota; class Alphaproteobacteria; order Hyphomicrobiales; family Rhizobiaceae; genus Ensifer; species Ensifer fredii. The sequence goes on along the minus strand of NC_012586.1, from coordinate 2,130,173 downwards.
ATCGACCTCTCGGTCGGCGCGGTCCTGGCGCTCGCCGGCAGCACGGCCGCCTATTTCCTCAAGGTGCTGGGGGCCGATCCGATGACGGCGATCGCCATGGGGCTCGTCGCCGGCATGGCAGCGGGGCTCGTCAACGCCACCGTGACCGTGGGCTTCAAGCTGCCCTCCTTCATCGCCACGCTCGGCATGTTCTATATCGCCCGCGGTCTTGCCGCCTGGTTCGTTGCCGGGCAGCAACTCACCGGCTGGACCGAGGCCTACAATCTCATCGGCCGCAAGGTCAGCGACGTGCTCCTCTATTTCGGCGTCACGCTGCCGCCGGGCATTATCCGCAGCGTCACCGAGGTGGTCAGCGTCCAGACGGTCTGGATGTTCTTCGTCGCCGTCACCGCCGGCATCGTGCTCGCCTATACGCCGTTCGGCCTCAAGGTCTGCGCCACCGGCGGCAACCAGCGCGCGGCCGCCTATGCCGGCATCAATACCAACCGCATCCGTTTTCTCTCGCTGATGCTGGCGGCGCTCTGCGCGACCATGGCCGGGCTCATCAACGTCGCCTATTTCCGCAGCTTCAACCCGGTTGCCGGCCAGTTCCGCGAACTCGATGCCATCGCCTCGGTGATCATCGGCGGTGGGTCGATCTTCGGCGGCCATGGGACGATGATCGGCTCGCTTGCCGGAGCCGCCGTCATCACGCTGATCCGGGCGCTGCTGCAACTGAACGTCCAGGGGTTCACCATGCCGCAGCACTGGATCAACGTCTTCATCGGCGTCATCCTGATCGTCGCCGTGCTGATCGACATATGGGTGCGCCAGGCCAACATCCTTGGAACCCTGCGTGCACGTTTTGCGAAGCGAGCGCCAACCGGAGCGGCAAGTCATGGTTGACATGCAGGCGACCCAACCGATCGTCGAGATGCGCGGCATCGAAAAGGCCTTCGGCGCCGTGCAGGCGCTTCGCAAGGTCGATCTCGTCCTCTATCCCGGCGAAATCCTCGGCCTTGTCGGCGACAACTCGGCCGGCAAGTCGACGCTGATGAAAATCCTGACGGGCGCCTATCAGCGCGACGCGGGGGGAATCCTCGTCGCGGGCGAGCCGGTGCAGTTCAAGAGCCCGCATGAGAGCCGCGACGCCGGCATCGAGATGATCTACCAGGACTTCGCGCTCTGCGGAAACATGGATGTCGGCCAGAACATCTTCCTCGGCCGCTGGCCGCTCAAAGGCCCGTTCGTCGACCGGCGGGCGATGTATGCGCAAGCCGATCGGGTGCTGAAGCGGCTCAAGGTCGACGTGAACTCGGTCTACCAGAAGGTCGAGAGCCTTTCGGGCGGGCGCCAGCAGTCCGTGGCGATCGCCCGGGCGATCTCCTTCGAGCCGCGCGTCGTCATCCTCGACGAGCCGACCGCCAACCTTTCGGTGATGGCGACCGAGCGGCTGCTCGAGACCATGCTCGAACTGAAGCGGCAAGGCGTCGCGCAGATCATCATCTCGCACCGGCTCGTCGACATCTTCGCCGTCGGCGACCGGGTCATGGTGTTGAAGCGCGGCGAATATGTCGGTGACCGCTACATCAGGAACACCGACGAGCACGAGGTGCTGGAGATCATCGTCTCCGGCACCCGCGAGACGGCGCTGACGGCAGACGAGGCAAGACAGCGCCGGTCGTAGCACGGCAACGCTTCAGACCACCTGTGCCGTCACGCAGTGGATCGAGTTGTTGCCGTAGCCCAGGCGGTTCCACTCGGCGTGATCGGGTTGCGTTCGCCCCGCCGTGTCGGTGGCCCGCGCCCGCACGACGAGCGGCCCCGTTTCATCGAGGCGCGTGATCAGCTCCCACCATTGCCACGCGGAACGCCGCCGCTCGCCCACCAGCCGCGCCGCGCGCCACCGCCCGTCGTTGAGGCTCACATCGACCCTCGATATGCTTCCGGTGCCTGACCACGCGACGCCCCGGATCGCCGTCTCGCCGCGTGGCAGGCTCTCCCCCTGATCCGGCGAAGCAATCAGCGCCCGCACATTCATGATCGTCACCGGCTCACGCGCGTCGTGCCCGTTGCGGACCCACTGGTACCAGTACTTCTCCGCCTGGTAGTGGGCCTCGCAGGGCGTGTCGGTAGCGATGATCTCGGTCAGCCACTTGACGGACGCCACCGCATACCAGCCGGGCACGATCAGCCGCAGCGGGTAGCCGTGCGGCGGCGACAGCGGCTCGCCGTTCATTTCGTAGGCGAGCAGCGCTCCCGCTTCGCGGACCTGGTCGAACGAGAGGCCGCGCTCGAAACGGATCGGCGCATCGTGCCCGTCGACGAGCCCGCCGTCCGCACCACGGAACATGAGGTGGGTCGCCCCGGGACGCAGGCCGGCCCGTTCGATCACTTCGATCAGCGGAACGCCGGTCCATTCGGCAGTGCTGACGGCGCCGACGCCCCAGGGCTCTCCGGGCACCTCCGGCTCGAACAGCCTGCGGCCGTTGCCGGCGCATTCGAGGGTCACCAGGAGGCTCTCGGCGCGAAGATTGTGAAGGTCGCGCATGCTGAGGCTCAGGGGCCTTTCGACCAGCCCGCCGACCGAGAGCCGGTAGCGATCGCCGTCGAGGTTCGGAATATCGAAGTGGTTGCGCAGATAAAACCGACCGTTGGGCATCACCGCCCCGCCCGCGAGGTCAGGCACCGACGTCTCGCCGTTCAACGGATTGGCCCGATGAATGAGGAGTCCCGCCTCGATGGCGTCCTGGCAGGCGTCGGCCGGATCGAGCAGCGCGGCCGAAATCTCCGCCGGGGGCTGATCGCAGCCGCCGCTCGCAACCACCTCGGCGCAGGTCGACGCCGCCATCACCTCGACCGCGCCGGCCTGGCGGAACGGCGTGAGGAACGCCTCCAGGGACACCTCGTCCGCCGCCTCGGCGATGAAGAACAGTGAGTGGGACCCGCGAACGACGGCCTCTCCCTTGATGACGACGCCGTGGCGAGCCGCACTCGGCCGGCTCAAGTGGTTCAGCAGCATGACGGCCATGGCCGGGTCGCGCGCGGGGCAGGCCTCGGGCGAATGCTGATGGCGCACGATGAACAGAGGCATCGGGAACCTTTCGGTAAAACCGGACGCGTATTCACCGCAATATATCATGCGGCATCGTCGCTTTCGCCTGATATCGCTGAAGGCCGCGGAGCGGCCATGGTGAAGCTGCGTCGCGTCGAGCCCCGGCAGACCTGCCGCCACCTCACGCGTAGGCGCGAAGCGTCGCCGCCGAGCCTGCTTCGAAGAGCTGCGCCAGAGCCTTGACGAGTGCCTCGCGAAAAGCGGCGTTTGCCGCCAGATCGGCATCGAATATGTCCTGCATCGTCAAATAGGCGTCGACGATCCGTTCCGGTTCGACGAGATCCCGGACGAGTCCGGCGATGCGGGCGGCATGGGGATCGCGGACGTCGATCGCCCGGCCCTGTTCGTCCAGCCCGCGCGCGTATCGCATCCAGGCGGCGACGCCGAGTGCCAGCCGATCGTATGGTTTTCCGGCCTTGAGGCGGTCGCGGATCGTGCCGAGCAGGCGTTGCGGCAGCTTCTGCGAGCCGTCCATGGCGATCTGCCAGGTCCGGTGACGGAGCCGCGGGTTGCGGAAGCGCCGCAGCAGATCGGCGCGGTAGGCGGCGAGATCGAGTCCCGACAGGGGCGGCAGGGTCGGCGACGCTTCTTCGCGCATCAGTCCCGCGATGAGCGCCTCCATTCCCGGAAGGGCCATGGCTTCGGCCACTGTCTCGGCGCCGGCCAGATAGCCGAGATAGGCGAGCGTCGAATGGCTGCCGTTCAGGAGCCGCAACTTCATCATCTCGAATGCGGCGACATCGTCGGCGAAGACGACCCCCGCCTCCTGCCAGGCGGGGCGACCGAGCGGGAAATCGTCCTCGATCACCCATTGCCGGAAAGGTTCGGTCATGATCGGCCAGGCGTCCTCGAGCCCGAGCGAAGCTGCGATCGCCTGCCGGTCGCTGTCCGTGGTGGCCGGCACGATCCGGTCGACCATGGTGGAGGGCGACGTGATACTTTGCGCCAGGCCGGCCAGGTCGGTGGAGCGCAGTTCCGCGAAACGTGTCACCACCCGTTTCAAAACGTGGCCATTCGACGGGAGATTGTCACAGGATAGCAGGGTGAAGGGAGCGATACCGGCCGTTACCCTTCTGGCAAGCGCCTCGACGATGAAGCCGATCGCCGAGCGCGGCCGCTGGGGGTTTTCAAGATCATGGACGATGTCGGGATGGTTCTCGTCCAGCATGCCGGTAGCGGGATTGTGGCAATAGCCTTTCTCGGTGATCGTCAGCGACACGATGCGTGTGGCTGGATGGGCCATCCGGGCGAGAACCGCTTCCGGATTTTCCGGCGCGCAGAGCAGTTCGACGACGCTGCCGATCATCTGCAGCCGTTCGCCTTCGCCGTCCTGGATCTTGAGCGTGTAGAGGCCGTCCTGAGGCTGAAGGGCGTCGCGCGTATCGGGGCTCCGGAGCGAGACGCCGCAGATTCCCCACGACGGATCGCTCGCGAGCACAGCATCGGTAAAGACCGCCTGGTGGGCGCGGTGGAAGGCGCCGATACCGAGATGGACAATGCCTATGCTCAGGCGCGCCGGGTCATAGTCCGGCTTACCTACGCCTTCGGGCAGGCGGTCGAGCGTCTGTCTTGAAAGCCGCATGGCGCTCTTCCTCCCGCATCCGTTTGGCAGTGCCGGCAAATTGATATACTAGTACGACAGAAAGTGTCAAACGCGGCGAGTTCAGAAATTGCGGCATCAAGCATCAGACGGTCCCGGCCCCATCAGGCTTCTTCGGGTAACGACGGCCGCCGCCATTTATCAGCAACTCCACGCTCAAATCGTCTCGCTTGAGTTGAAGCCGGGTCTGTCGCTGCAGGAAAAGCGCATTGCCGAGCAATTCGGCGTCAGCCGGACGCCGGTGCGTGAGGCGCTTCTGCGGCTCGCCGAAGCGGGCCTCGTCGAGATTTTCCCGCAATCGGGCACCTTCGTCTCGCGAATACCGCTGTCGGCCATTCCAGAGGCGGTGGTCATTCGCAAATCGCTGGAGCGAACGACAGTCGAGCGGGCGGCACAAGTCGCCACGGCCGGGGATATCGCGCGTCTCGATAGAATCATCGCCCGCCAGCGTGCCCATGCCAGCCTGAACGACGCCGCGCATTTCTACGAACAGGACGAGGCGTTCCACGAAGCCATTTCAGCGATTGCCGGCTATCCCGGCATCTGGACGCTTCTCAAATCGGTCAAGCTGCAGATCGATCGCGCCCGCCGGCTGACATTGCCGGTGCCCGGTCGCATGACAACCGTCACGGAGGAACACGCGGCGATCCGCGATGCAATCGCGGCGCACGACAAGGCTCGCGCCTCGGCCGCGATGATGCACCATCTCGGCGCCGTCATTCCGGATGTCGAAGCGCTTCGCGCACACCATCCGGACTATTTTGCTTAAGGTTCTTCAAAGGAAAATACGGGGCCCAATCCGCTCCAGAGCAGCCGTCAGGACACGCTGCCCGGCTTTGAAGGTCATTCAAATGCCACAAAACTAACGAGGCTCGCACTCGATCGAAAACGATCTTCGCTGCCCGCTGGCCTATGTCAGGCCAATGCCTCTGCCGCACCGAAATGGTTGCACTCCGGAGCGGGCATTTTCTCCAAGGACCCGATGAGAAGGTTCGCCGCGACCAAAGCAGATCTGCGAGGTTCAATGCGATGCATTCCACCCAGGACCGTCTTCCTGTCTCCATCATCATTGCGAACTACAACTATGCGCGTTTCCTGAGGAACGCCATCGACAGCGCCCTCAGCCAAGGCCATGGCGACGTGGAAGTGATCGTCGTCGATGACGCGTCCACCGACGAGTCCGCCGATGTCATCGCTTCCTACGGGTCGCGGATCAAGGCATGCATCCGGCCGGAAAATGGCGGTCACGGCGCAGCCTTCAATACAGGATTTGCGGCCAGCCGCGGCGCGATCGTTCTCTTCCTGGACGCCGATGACTATCTCTATCCCAATGCCGTTTCGGAAATCGTCGCGCGGTGGGACGGCGAGGTTGCGCAAATGCAGTTCCGGCTGCACATCGTCGACGAGCGGCAACGCGTCAAGGACGTGTTCCCACCGCCCGAAGTGCCCTTCGATTCCGGCGACGTCACCCCGCAACTCATGCGCCGGGCCCGCTACCAGACGACGGTGACCAGCGGACTGGCCTTCGCGCTATCGGCACTGCAAAACATCATGCCGGTGCCGGAGCAGGAATTTCGGCAGGGTGCCGACGGCTATCTCGTCACGCTGGCCCCGCTTTATGGAAGGGTGAAGTCGATCGACACCTGCCTCGGCGCCTACCGCATGCATGGAGGCAACCATTCGGTCTTCGCCGAGAAGCTCGGCCAGAGGGCGCGATGGCGGGTGGAGCACGACCTCCATCGGTTGCAGGCCTTGGCGGATCAGGCAGTGGATGTCGGGCTGGCAGTGCGGGCGGATGCCAACCTGCGCGATCCGGTTCACCTCGAGGAACGCCTGGCCTCGATTTGCGTCGATAGCCGCCGCCATCCGGTCGCCGAGGATTCGCGGCTCTCGCTTGCCGCGGCAGGCGCCGCTGCCAGCATGGAGATGAACGTCTCGCTTCGCCGCCGCGCCATGCTGGCGGCCTGGTTCCTTTCGGTCGGTCTCCTGCCGCAGCGCATGGCGCAGGCCGTGCTGTCGTGGAAGCTCGTCGCCTCTTCGAGGCCGGCCGTTCTCGCCCGGCTGTCCAGAACCATTCGCTATGTCACGGGATAGTCCGCGTTTCCGCCGAGCGCGGGCCTGGGACACTGCAACAAAAGCGGTAGCTAATACGACCCTCTCTAAATCAAGCGCAATGTGGTAGATTTGCGTCGGGAGCAACGTCGGCTTGTGGAGAAGCCCGATGACCGTCCGACCCGTTGTGGGCCGGACTGTCATGGACGTTGCATCAGCCTCTCCGCCAAGCCGGACAGGGCAGGACCGCCATGGGGTGGTCTCGCCAAGTGCTCGGATTGGGAGGTGTTCAATGGTGCGCAAATTCTGTCTGGCCCTCGCTGCCGCGGCCTCTGCACTCGCGATCAGCGCGTCGGCCTGGGCTGACATCACGATCCTCGTGCCTTCCGGCAGTGAAGGCGACGGCCTCAGAGCCGCGGCCGCCGACTACGCGAAGATGAAAAACACCAAGGTGGAGACGGTGCAGGCGCCCTATGCCAATGTGTTCGAGCAGGGTGCCAATGCCGGGGCAACCAAGTCCGGCGTGTTCGACATCATTCTGATGGACGACCCGTGGATCCCGTTCTTTGCGGAGAACGGCCATCTCGAGGATCTGACGTCCTATTTCAAGGGCGCCGGGGTGGAAGGGCCGGACAACGATTTCCTGTCGAAGTCGCTGGCGATCTGCCGCAATCCCTATAACTCGGGACCGTACGTGTGCCTGCCCTATGTGGGCAACGCCCAGATGTTCTTCTATGACGCCGCCAAGTTCAAGGAAGCCGGCGTCGAGGCCCCGAAGACGTGGGACGATGTGCTGAAGGCGGCCAAGGCACTGACCGAACAGGGTGGCGGCCGCTACTTCGGCTATGTCTTCCGGGGCGGCCAGGGCAATCCGGTCGTTGCCGACTTCATGCCGATCTTCTGGTCCTATGGCGCCGACATGTTCAACGCGGACCGCACGAAGGTGACGATCGATACGCCCGAGGGCGCTGCCGCGATGAAGGCTTTCATGGCGTTGCGCGACGTGTCGCCGAAGGGCGTCGAGAGTTACAACGCCAACGAGGTCGGGACCGCCCTTGCGGCCGGCACCGCCGCCTCGTCGATCAACTGGCCGAACTGGGTAGCGACCTTCGAGGACCCGAGCCAGTCGAAGATGGTCGGCAAGATCTCCTATAGCCCGATCCCGGCCGGCACGAAGCCGGGCAGTTCGGAGATCGGTCACTGGACGATGGGCATCATGGCGGCATCCAAGAACAAGCAGGAGGCCTTCGACTTCATGATGTGGGCGACCACGGCCGAGCAGATCAAGATCTCCGCCGAACGCGGCAACCCGCCGGTGCGCACCTCGGTCTTCACCGATCAGGAACTCACCAAGCAGGAGCAGTTCCGCCACTATCCGGTGCTGATGGAGGCGATCCAGGCCTCGACGCCGCGCCCGCGCCATCCGAAGTGGCCGGAAATCGAGAATGCCTTCGGCATCGAGCTTTCAAAGGCGGTCGCCGGGACGATCTCGCCGGAGGAGGCGCTGAAGAATTCACAGGCCGCGGTAGAGCAGATCACTGGCCTCAAATAAGCGGCCGTCTTCGTCGAGCGGGGCCGCGCGCCTCGCTCTTGCGGCCGCGCCGGAACTCGATCCGGCGCGGCCGGAGTGCGTACGGACAGGTCCACGGGAGGGACCGATGTTGAAGTCCGACAAGGACACATCAGCCAAGTCGCTTCGGCGAGGAGGGGGCCTGGAGCATTGGGCGGAGCGCCACCTGCGCTACCTGATGCTCGCGCCGACCGTGCTCATCCTGTTGGCCCTGACGATCTTTCCCAGCATCTATATGTTTTACGCGGCGGTCCATCGGATCAGCCCCAATCCGGACCTGCCTTGGGAATTCGTCGGCGTCGGCAATTTCGCGCGGCTGCTTTCCGATCCGCAATTCCACGTGGCGCTCCGCAATACGGTGGTGTTCACGCTCGTGGCGGTGGCGCTCGAATTCCTTCTCGGCCTGGGGCTGGCGCTTCTTCTCGACAGGTTCATCCGGCGGCTCAGTTTTTTGAAGACGGTGCTGATGATTCCGATGATGCTGCCGCCGATCGCGGTCGCGATCACCTGGAAGCTCATCTACGAGCCGCAGTTCGGCGTTCTGAACGAGATCATGTTCCTGCTCGGTCTTCCCGTTCAGGCCTGGGCGGGCGACGTGAACCTCGCCATGTTCTCGATCATCGTCGCCGATGTCTGGCAGTGGACGCCGTTCGTCTTCCTGCTGATGCTTGCTGGGCTGGCAAGCCTGCCGGTCGAACCCTACGAGGCGGCCGCGCTCGACGGAGCCTCGTCCTGGCGGCAATTCTGGGACCTGACGCTGCCCTTTCTGAAGCCGGTGATCGCCATTGCGCTTCTCCTGCGCGTCATGGATGCGCTGCGGCTTTTCGACCTCGTCTTCATCCTGACGGGCGGCGGCCCGGCCGACCGCACCAAGGTCCTGAGCCTCTATATCTACCAGGTCGCCTACCGCTTCGCCGATCCCGGCTACGCGGCGGCAATATCACTGTTCGTGCTGTTCGTGACCATCGTGCTCAGCACCTGGTTCATGAAACGCATGCGGCTGGCGGAGTGAGAGGATGGCGACGATACGAACACGCAGTCGCACCCGGGAGATGCTTCTCCGCCTGTCGGCCTATCTGGCGATCCTCGTCGCGCTGATCCTGACGCTCTTTCCCGTCTACTGGATCGCAGCGAACTCGTTCAAGTTCGACATCGACATTTTCGCCGTGCCGCCGGAATGGGTGCCGCGAAACCCGACGCTGAAGCACTACGACGAAGCCTTCATCCAACGCCCGTTCCTTCAATACGCCCTGAACAGCTTCCTCGTCGCCATCGGAACGACTGTCATTTCGGTGACCTTCGGGACCATGGCGGGATATGCGCTGGCGCGGTTCAGCTATCCCTGGCAGTGGCGCAAGCAGATTTCGTTCTGGATCCTGTCGACACGGATGATGCCACCGATCGTCAGCATCATCCCGCTCTATCTGTTCTTCAACTATTTCGACATGCTCAACACCAAGTCGGCGCTGATCATCGCCTATACCGCCTTCAACCTGCCGTTTGCGACCTGGATGATGAAGAGCTATTTCCAGGATCTTCCGGTCGAGCTGGAAGAGGCGGCGGTCGTCGACGGCGACACGCGCTGGGGCGCATTCCTGCATGTGGCGCTGCCGCTCGCCCGCCCGGGGCTCGCGGCGACCGCCATCTTCTGCCTGATCATTTCGTGGAACGAGTTCCTGCTGTCGCTCGTCATCACGCTCACCGAGCAATCGCAGACGCTGCCGATCGGCATCGCCGGGCGGGTGACCCAGTACAACACCTATTGGGGAGAGATCAGCGCCGCCGGTTTCATGGCCTGCGTACCGATCGTCATCTTCGCTTTCATCGTCCAGAAGCACCTCGTCCGGGGGCTCTCCCTCGGCGCCGTCAAGGGGTAAGGGGGAGGGGGAGAGGCCCATGGCGTCCGTCCGGTTCGACAATGTGACAAAGAAGTTCGGCGAGTTCGTCGCGGTCCACGATTTCAATCTCGAGATCCGCGACAAGGAATTCCTCGTCCTCCTCGGCCCCTCGGGCTGCGGCAAGACCACGACGATGCGGATGGTCGCCGGCCTCGAGGAGGCGACGTCCGGCGACATCTATATCGACGCCGACCGGATCAACGACGTGCTCCCGAAATATCGCGACGTGGCGATGGTCTTCCAGTCCTATGCGCTCTATCCGCATCTCTCCGTCGAGGACAACATCGGCTATCCCTTGAAGATCCGCAAAGTGCCGCCGGAGGAATACAAGCGCCGCATCACCGAGGTGGCGCGGCGGGTCGAGCTCGACACGATGCTCAAGCGCCTGCCCAAGGAACTGTCGGGCGGCCAGCGCCAGCGCGTCGCACTCGCCCGCGCCATCGTCCGCACGCCGCGCGTCTTCCTCATGGACGAGCCGCTCTCCAACCTGGATGCGAAGCTCAGAACCCAGATGCGCGCCGAGCTGAAGCATCTGCAGCACGAGCTGCAGGTGACGACGATCTACGTGACCCATGACCAGATCGAGGCGATGACGCTCGCCCATCGCGTCGCCGTGATGAACAAAGGGGTGATCGAGCAGCTTGGAACGCCGCGGGAAATCTATAACGATCCCCGCACCCTGTTCGTCGCGGGCTTCATCGGCTCGCCGGCCATGAACCTCATCCCGGGCGAGGTGAAGGACGGCGTGTTCGTGAGCGCAGGCCTGCGTGTCGGGGGTGCCGATAACGTCAGCATTGCACGCGCCGTGCTCGGCGTCCGTCCGGAGGACATCCACGTGGCGCGCCCCGAGGATACCGACGCCAATCTTGTCGCGCCGATCTATTCGGTGGAGCTTACCGGCGAGAACACGCTTGTCAGCCTGCAACTCGGCGGCCGGCTCATGACCTTGCGTGCCGACAAGAACTTCGCCGGCCAGATCGACCAGCGCCTCGGCGTCAGGATCGAGGCAGATCGCATGTTCCTGTTCGATGCGGAGACGGAGCGACGTGTGGATTTCTAGCCCAGTAGTTGGGACGTGGTCCGAGGGGGTGCATCGCGAGGCGGGTGCCGACACCCCCCTCTGCCCTGCCGGGCATCTCCCTCCTTGTGGGGGAGATGCCCGGCAGGGCAGAGGGGGGTGTGGCCGGATACGTCGCCTTCGCCGCCATCAAACAGGGATAGCGGCAATCGCTTTCGTCATGGCATCCGGCGCGATCGCCGCTGGTCACGAGCCGATCGCCGGCAATCCCCTTGTCGACATTCCCGCTGGCGCCTTCGTCTTCGGCAGCGACAATGGACCCGAAAACGAACGCCCCCGGCGCGTGGTCGAAGGCAGCGCCTTCGCGATCAACCGCACCGAGATCACCAACCGGCAATACCGAGCCTTCGTCGCGGCGACCGGCCACCGGCCGGCCTTTTATGCCGAGCATCCGTTGCTGGGGCTCGCGGATCGTCCGGTCGTCGGCGTCAGCTGGGGCGATGCAACTGCCTTCTGCCGGCACTACGGCCTCGCTCTGCCGTCGGAGCAGCAGTATGAGCGGGCGGCGCGAGGCGCTGAGGGCAATGCTGTTCCCTGGGGCAACGGTTCCAGCGACGAGGCGCGGGCCAATGTCGGTGCCGATGCCTGCTGCTCCGGCGACGACCGCGACGGCTACCCGATGACCGCACCGGCCGATTCCTTCGCTGCCGGTGCCAGCCCCGAAGGCGTCCTCAACCTGGTCGGCAATGTCTGGGAATGGACGAGTGACATCTACGCGCCTTACATCGGAGCATCCGCCGCCGCGGGACACCATCGCGTGCTGCGCGGCGGGTCCTGGAACAGCGACGCGGGCCACCTGACGACCACCTACCGGCTCGCCTATGATCCCGATTTCCGTTTTGCAGCGAATGGTGGCTTCCGATGCGTCCGTTCCTCGCCCTGATCGCCGCCTGTATCGTTCTGCTGGCGCGCAGCGCTGGTGCGGAACCGCTGGCTGCAGCGGACTACCGGCTCGAAACGGTCCATGTTCCCGGCGCCGCCTTTGCCGGCCTCGTCCGCGACGGCCGCAGCCTGCTCGTGACCGATCTCGCGGGTGGGCGCCTGTACCGCCGCGACGAGGACGGGCGTCTCACCGCCTTCGGTCCCGTCTTTCCGCACGGGCCCGACGTGATCGGCGACCCGACGGGGCCGTATCGCGTCGCACGTGTCGGTGGTGAGTTTGTCGTCGCGCAAGGATGGACGCCGACCGATGCCAAGGAAACGCCGCTGGATCACAGCCTGGTCGCGATCGACGGTGCGGGAAAGACACGGGTCATCAGCAATGACTTCTGGAACCCTTTCGATTTCGTCGCCGCCGACCAGGGCTTTTATGTCGTCGATGCGGCGCGCAACAGCGTCGAGCGCGTTGAGCGCGATGGACGAAAGAAGACGCTGATCAGTTTCCGGCGATTGCCGCAGAAGGAAGGGGCGTTGCAGAGCCTGTCGCCGACGGAATTCGAGGCGAACAGCGGCTACGAGGTCGATGCGGTGCCGACCGGCATCGCGCTTCACAAGGGGCGCCTCTATGTCGCGCTCTTCGGCGGCTTTCCCTTTCTTGCCGGAGCAGGCAAGGTCGTGTCGATCCCCACGGCCGGCGCGTCCGAACCGCGGCTCGAAACCGACGGCCTCAACGCGCCGGTGGCGATCGTTTTTGCGGGCGACGAAGCAATGCTCGTGCTCGAACACGGGACCTATGATCAGAAGCAAGGTTTTGCAAAAGGCAGTGGCCGACTGCTCAGGATCGAAGCCGCGGCAAAGCGCAGAACCACCATCGTCAGTGGCCTGACACGCCCGGTCTCGGTGCTCGTCTGGGACGACCGGCAACTCGTCGTTTCCGACCTCGCCGGCAACCTGCACTTCCTAAGACGGGAATAGCTCGCGGGTGATCAACGCATCGGCAAGGCGATCGCCGATGCGCGGGGATTTCGCTCAGTGCTTGGTGCTTGTTTCCTCGCGAACTGCTTCCTCGTGATACCAGCAGCCGTCGATGGCAGCCGCGCACACATCCGACGAAGCAAACTCCGCCTTCCGCAGCCCCTCGGAGCGGCGCTCCTCGGCCTTCCGGGAAATGCGTGTCGGGAACTGATAGATCGTCGCGGTCTTCCCGTGAAAACTCGTGGCCATGCTCTGGTCTCCGGTGAGTCCTGCGGTCAAAGATAGTACGCCGTGGCAGAAATTGCACATCATTTACGCGAAATGCCGAAAAAACGTTCAATTGCGTGCCGGATTCGCGAGCATGGCCCTGTGCTTGGACGCGAGGGAAGGCGCTCGGTGCGATTTTTTAGGCAGCTGCGCGCAACTGACGCATTTTGCAGCGTTCGCTGCGCTGCCGCCGGATGCGGACGCCGTAGGGTCGAGCGGCGGGAAGGTGCGGTATATCCAGCAAAATCAACGGGGTGGCAAAAAACCGATGCCTCAGGGGCGATTTGCCGTCCGCCACGATCCGTGCGCTCGATCCAACGGAATCCGGTCTCGATCCGCTGCCGGCCGAAAAAAGAGTCGAGCCGCTCGCCGAGTTGGCACGCTTGATGCTTGAAGGGAGTCGATCCCTGGTGGTCGAGCACGTTTTCCGTGCGAGGCCGCGCCAGGAATTCTCAAACCTCGCAGCACCACGTTAGAGAGATTCGCTAATGACCAAGTATAAGCTCGAGTACATCTGGCTCGATGGCTACACGCCCGTACCAAATCTCCGCGGCAAGACGCAGATCAAGGAATTCGACGCCTTTCCGACGCTCGAGCAGCTTCCGCTCTGGGGCTTCGACGGAAGCTCGACGAACCAGGCCGAAGGCCGCAGCTCCGATTGCGTGCTGAAGCCGGTTGCCGTCTACCCGGATCCGGTCCGCACCAACGGCGTGCTGGTCATGTGCGAGGTCATGATGCCGGACGGCAAGACGCCGCATCCGTCGAACTCGCGCGCCACGATCCTCGACGACGAAGGCGCCTGGTTCGGCTTCGAGCAGGAATACTTCTTCTACAAGAACGGCCGCCCGCTCGGCTTCCCGGAGCAGGGCTATCCGGCGCCGCAGGGCCCGTACTACACCGGTGTCGGCTATTCGAATGTCGGTGATGTCGCCCGCAAGATTGTCGAAGAGCATCTCGATATCTGCCTGGCCGCCGGCATCAACCATGAAGGCATCAACGCCGAAGTCGCCAAGGGCCAGTGGGAATTCCAGGTCTTCGGCAAGGGCTCCAAGAGGGCTGCCGACGAAGTGTGGATGGCGCGCTACTTGCTGCAGCGCCTGACCGAAAAATACGGCATCGACGTCGAGTACCACTGCAAGCCGCTCGGCGACACCGACTGGAACGGCTCCGGCATGCACTGCAACTTCTCGACCGCCTACATGCGTGAAGTCGGCGGCAAGGACTATTTCGAAGCGCTGATGGCCGCCTTCGACAAGAACCTGATGGAACACATCGAGGTCTACGGTCCGGACAACCACCTGCGCCTGACCGGCAAGCACGAGACGGCGCCGTGGAACAAGTTCAGCTACGGTGTTGCCGACCGCGGCGCATCGATCCGCGTGCCGCACAGCTTCGTCAACAACGGCTATAAGGGTTATCTGGAAGACCGCCGCCCGAACTCCCAGGGCGACCCCTACCAGATCGCTTCGCGCGTTCTGAAGACGATTGCTTCCGTTCCGGCCGCGGTTTCGAAGGTCGCTTAAGACTCCCAAGCCACTTGACGGCGCCGACCTCGGTCGGCGCCTTTTTTGTTCGCCGGATCATTCGCTCCCGCGGCGCCTTGCCAGGATCCAGTCGACTGCGGCCGAAATGTCGTCAACAGTGGCAGACGGCGCCGGCGCGAACCGCGCCTCGTCACCCTCGCGATACTTTCCCGTCCGCACCAGCAGCGCGTGACCAAGCCCGGCGCTCAGCGCACCGGCGACATCCGTTTCCGCATCGTCCCCGACCATCACGGCCTCGGCTGCCGGACAAGGTATGGTGGCGAGGGCGGCGCGGAAAAAGCCGGGTGCCGGCTTGCCGAGGACGATCGCTTGCCGCTGGCTGGCAAATTCCAGCGCGGCGATAAAGGGTCCAGCGTCGAGGCTCAACCCGCCGTCGGCGTCCTTGAAGGCGCGGTTCGGCGCAAGCGCCAGCAATTCGGCGCCATCGGTGAGTTTTCGAAAGGCGGCGTTCAGGGATCGATAATCGAAGGCATCGCCAGCGTCGCCGACGACGACCGCCATGCCGCTGTCAGTGGGCAGATCCTGGAACTCGGAGACGAGATCGGGATGGACCAGCAGATGGGCGCCGCGACTGTGCGCGCGGAGCCAATCGCAGGCGGCCTCGGCCGGCGTGAAGAGTTCATTGCTCGTCACGGGAAGCCCCAGTCGCGCGAGCCGGGCAAGGATGGTCGGCTTGCTCGAGCGAGTCGTGTTGCTGACGAAGCGGATGGGAAGGCCGGCGGCGCGCAGGCGGGCGACCGCCTCTGCCGCCCCGGGGACGGCTTTCTCGCCATCATAGATGACCCCGGCAAGATCCAGGAGCACAGCGCTGGTCATCCGATGAGGATGACACGGCCTCGCCATGGGTCAAGAGTGGGGATCAGTCGTCACCGGTGGCGCCCAACGTCTCCGGTGGAAGAGAAGCGTGGCAGCGGGACCACTCGTGAAAGCTGCGGGATTTCATCCCAACGGCGGCAAATTCAGCCGCCGCCTATTCCGTCGTCTCATAGCCGCACGACCAGACCAGTCTGCGACCGTATGTTCCGGATCAGCCTGGGCGGGTGTCCGGGAAGTTGGCCGGATTGATGCCGAGCGTGTGGAGGTCGCGGGCATTCGGGCGACGGTGACCTTCGACGGCCGCGGCTGCGGCGGTCGCTGCGCCCAGGACGGCGAAGGCGCGGCCGATGAAGCCCATGCGGTTCTTGCTAGTCATTGTCTTTGCTCACTTTTCGTTTCAATTCGATGAGCAAAAGATGGGCCCGGCGAGGCTATTTTGCAATGCACAAAACCTCACTCCAGCCATGCAATGAAAGCAGGCCCGGTGGCGGTCGCCAACCGGGCCTGCTGTTGAGCGGGACGTGGCTGCCCCTCCTCGTTCCGCTCCTCTAAGCGCCTTGGGAGGCGGAAGAGATCAGTCTTCGCTGGCCGCAAGCTGGGCGAGCACTTCGCCGCGGCCGCGGGCCCTCAGGATCAGCGGCACGATGAAGGCCAGCGCCGCGATCGCCAGCAGCACGGCGGCAATCGGCGAGGTGAAGAGCACGGTCACGTCACCCTGGCTGATCGACAGCGCCCGGCGCAACTGCTGTTCGGCGAGCGGCCCGAGGATCAGGCCGACGACGACCGGTGCGATCGGGTAGCCGAAGACGCGCATGACGTAGCCGAGCAGGCCGAAGGCGAGCAGCATGCCCAGTTCGAACACCGAGGGATTGGCGCCGATCGTGCCGAGCGTTGCGAACAGCAGGATGCCGGCATAGAGCCAGGGCTTCGGGATCGTCAGCAGCTTCACCCAGAGGCCGACCAGCGGCAGGTTCAGGACGAGCAGCATGAAGTTGGCGATCAGCAGGCTGGCGATCAGGCCCCAGACGAGCTGCGGATTGGTCGCGAAGAGCAGCGGGCCGGGCTGCAGGCCGTATTGCTGGAAGCCGGCGAGCATGATCGCCGCCGTCGCCGAGGTCGGCAGGCCGAGGGTCAGGAGCGGCACGAGCGTGCCGGCCGCCGACGCGTTGTTGGCGGCTTCCGGACCGGCGACGCCTTCGATCGCGCCATTGCCGAATTCCTCCGGATGCTTGCTCAGCCGCTTCTCGGTGGCATAGGACAGGAACGTGCCGATCTCGGCGCCGCCGGCCGGCATCGCGCCGATCGGGAAGCCGATGAACGTGCCGCGCAGCCACGCCTTCCAGGAACGCGCCCAATCCGTGGCGCTCATCCACACCGAGCCGCGCACGGCCTCGACCTTGTCGGGGCCCTTGTCGCCCTGGGCGGCGATGTAGAGGGTTTCGCCGATCGCGAACATGGCAACGGCGAGCGTCGTCACCTCGATGCCGTCGAGCAGATCCGGAACCCCGAAGGAGAGCCGCGCCTGGCCGGTCAACTGGTCGATGCCGATGCAGGCGAGCGTCAGGCCGACGAAGAGCGAGGTGAGGCCGCGCAGCGTCGAGTCGCCGAAGGCGGAAGAAACGGTGACGAAGGCGAGCACCATCAGCGCAAAATATTCGCGCGGGCCGAAGACGAGGGCCAGCTTGACGATATAGGGGGCAACGAAGGCAAGGCCGAGCGTAGCAATGAGGCCGGCGACGAAGGAGCCGATCGCCGCGGTCGCCAGGGCGGGTCCGCCACGGCCGGCGCGCGCCATCTTGTTGCCTTCGAGCGCGGTGACGATCGAGGAGCTTTCGCCGGGCGTGTTGAGCAGGATCGATGTCGTCGAGCCGCCATACATGCCGCCGTAGTAGATGCCGGCGAACATGATCAGCGAGCCGCCCGGATCAAGCTGGTAGGTGACAGGCAGCAGAAGCGCCACAGTCAAAGCAGGACCGATGCCCGGCAGGACGCCGACAGCCGTGCCGAGTGTCACGCCGATCAACGCGTAGAGCAGGTTCATCGGTTGCGCAGCAACCAGCAGCCCCTGCAAAAGGAAATCGAGAGTACCCATAGGTGCCGGCCTTTCTAGAAGAGCAGACGTTCGAGCGGTCCTGCCGGCAGCGACAATTGCAGGACTTTGGCGAAGATCGTCCAGACCACGAAACTGGCGACGATGCCGAAGGGCATTGTCAGCCAAAGCTGCCGCTTCCCGAAGCCGCGCGCCGTCATGGCGAAGAGCACGCCGGTCGCGATCGAAAAACCGAGCGTATTGAGCAGCAGCATCTGCGCCGCAAGGCCGCCGACGATCCAGGCGACCGGCCCGAGCTGCTGCGGCTCACGCTCGGCGAAATCGCCCCTGAAGCCCTCGATGGCCGTCCAGATGGCAAGCACGATAAGACAGCAGGCGATCGCGTAAGGCACGGTGGTTGGACCGACCTGCGAGTAGCCGGCGAGCCCAGCGAGACGGGACACGTCCCAGAAGATCAGGCCGGCAATCGCAGCGAGTACGACGGCGATGATCAGCGCCGCCCTGTCAGGGCGGCGCGTTTCGACGGAAGGGCTATCTCCCCTGCTCATTTGACCAGTCCGATGTCCTTGAGGACGGCTTCGGTTGCCGAAACGTCCTTGGAGAGCTGCTCATCGAAGGCGGCGCCGGCGAGGTACGTGTCCTGCCAGCCCTTGGTCTTCAGCACTTCCTGCCAGCCGGCGGACTTGGCGAGCTTCTCGATGTCGGCGGAGACGGCAGCCTTCTGCTCGTCGGTGAGGCCCGGAGCGGCGGCGACCATGCGCCAGTTCTCGACGACGACGTCGAGGCCCGATTCCTTCAGCGTCGGGGCATCGATGCCTTCGATGCGCTCGGCACTCGTGACGGCGAGAAGGCGGAGCGTGCCGGCCTTGACCTGCGACTCGAATTCGCCGTAGCCGGAAATGCCGGCGGTCACCTGGCTGCCGAGAATGGCGGCGAGCGCCTCGCCACCGCCGGAATAGGCGATGTAGTTGATCTTGGTCGGGTCGACGCCGGCAGCCTTGGCAATGAGGCCCACGGCGATGTGGTCGGTGCCGCCGGCCGATCCGCCGCCCCAGGAAACGGCGCCCGGATCCTTCTTCAGCGCCTCGACGAGATCGGCCATCGTCTTGATCTCGGAAGCGGCCGGAACGACGATCGCCTCATATTCGCCCGTCAGGCGAGCGATCGGCGTGACGTCCTTGAGGGTGACCGGCGAGTTGTTGGTGAGGATGGCGCCGACCATGACGTAACCGCCGACGAGCAGCGCATTCGGGTTGCCCTTCTGCTGGCTGGCGAACTGGGCGAGCCCGATCGTGCCGCCGGCGCCGGGCACGTTCTGCACCTGCACGTTGCCGGAAATGCCTTCCTGCTGCATGACGGTCTGCAGCGAGCGGGCGGTCTGGTCCCAGCCGCCGCCGGGGTTTGCCGGCGCGATAATCGTGTAGTCGGCGGCATAGGCCGGAAGCGCCAGCGCGCCGGCGAGAATGGATGCGAGGAAGAAATGTTTCAAGGTCGGTCCTCCGTAGGCGCGGTTCGTCCGCGCGGTGATTGTTGTCGCGAACGGGAGAAACGGGCGGCTGAGCTTAAAAGCGGCAACCTCCGACCGGATTGGTGATTTCCTCCCGATGCGCTGCTGGCACTCCGCCTCCACGGGTCGCCAGCGGCCCTAAACCAACATAGAAAGCTGACATTAACCTGACATCAACCCGGCAGCGCGTAAACGGTTTGTTTCGGCCACCAAGGATATTCACTGGAGTCTGAGCACCTCGTTCCAGCGGGCGATCAGCCGGGCACGCTTCACCTGATCGAGATAGACCATCAGTCCGGGGCTGACCGGTACCGGCTTCAACTGCCCGCCAAGCATTTCCTGCATCGTATTGGCGGTGTTCTCGCCGGCGACCTCCGGGCTGACGGCCGGGATCTGCAACTCGCGGGCCATGATCGTCTGGCCTTCCTTCGACATGAAGAATTCGAGATAGCGGCGGCCAAGATCGGGAGAGGCGGCTGCCTGCGGCACGAGACCGATTCGCGACATCACCACGGTATAATCCTTCGGCAGCACGATGCCGACATCCGGGTGCCGCGAGGCCCAATCGGCGGCGTAGGAACCGAGGATGTTGTAGCCGAGCACGAAGCGTCCGTCCGCGACCCGCTCGAGGATAGCCTGGCTGGTCGAATAGAGCTTGACGCCGGCCGCGCCCATCGCCTGGATGACGCTCCAGATGTCGCCGAATTGTTCCTGGTCGCGGGCCATGAACAGGAAGCCGACGCCCGATCGCTCGATGTCGTAGGTGCCGATGCGGCCGAAGACGTCGCTGCCTTGCCGCTTCAGGTATTCGACGAATTCGGCGCGCGTCGCCGGTGGCCGCTCTCTTGCGAAGCTCGGCTTGTGATAGACGAACACGGCCGGCTCGAAGGTCAGCGCGTAAGCCGTATTGCGCCAGTTGGCCCAGGCCGGCCAGCGGCCGCTCATCGGCAGGTCGCTGCGCTGCGCGTACCCGTCGTTGCTGAGCTTCACCTGCAGGTCCATGGCGGAAGAGAAGGCGAAATCGGCCGTCCTCTGACCCGCATCGGTTTCCTTGACGATCCGGTCGTAGATCTCGCCGGTGAGCATATCCTCGTAGCGGACCGCGACATTCGGATTGGCCTTCTGGAAACCGACGATCATCGGCCGCGCCAAGGGCTCGTCGAGCGAGGAATAGACGACGAGAACCGGGGCGGCCGTATCGCCCGAAGCGGCCGGGAACAGCACTGGGGCGGCACACGCGAGCCGAGCCAAAAGCAACCAAAAAGCGAAAGAAATCAACAAGCGCATATTTGCACAATGCCTGAGCCCGACGCCGTTCACAAGCAAGGTCGCGACCGATAAGCTGTGGGGCGGGGAGACGTAAAAATTGCGAATCTTGCTCGTTGAAGACAATCAGGCCCTGGCAGAGGGTCTCTCGACCCTGTTGCGTGACAGCGGCTACGCCGTCGACGTGGTGAACGACGGCGCTTCGGCGCATGCCGTCGCCGCGGCCGAGAGCTTCGATCTGGTCATCCTGGATCTGAACCTGCCGGAAATGGACGGGCTCGACGTGCTGCGTGCCATGCGGGCCCGGCAGAACCGGGCGGCCGTCCTGATCCTGACGGCGCGGGGATCCCCGGAAGAAAGGGTAAAGGGCCTCGATCTCGGGGCTGACGACTACCTGATCAAGCCTTTCGACATCGGCGAGTTCGAGGCGCGCGTGCGGGTCCTGCTCCGGCGCCAGGCCGGGTTGCGCAGTTCGATCGTCAGCTATGGCAATGTCTCGCTGGATCTCACCGCCCGCAGCTTTTCCGCCGGCGGCGTGCCGATCGAGATTCCGGCGCGCGAACTGGGGCTTCTCGAGCTTCTCTTCATGCGCGCCGGCAAGGTGGTTGCCAAGGACGCGATCGTGCAATCGCTGACCGGCCTCGACGACGACCTCAGCCCCAATGCGATCGAGCAATATGTCAGCCGGCTGCGCAAGCGGCTGGCGCCCTACGGCCTGACGGTGCGCACCGCCCGCGGCATCGGCTACTACCTCGACAAGGCGGCCAACCCCCAATGAGGACCGTCGTCTATTCGCTGCGACGCAGGCTGCTCGGCTGGTTGTTGATCTCGACCGCAGTGATCGGCGTGGTCGCGCTGATGGATACCTATCGGGAAGCCGTCAAGACGGCGAATGTCGTCTCGGACCGGGTCCTCGCGGGCTCGGCGCTGGCGATCGCCGAGCGCGTGGTCGTCGCCGAGGACGGCACGCTGCAGGTCGACATTCCCTATGTGGCGCTCGAAATGCTGACCTCGGCTGCGCAGGATCGCGTCTTCTACCGGGTGGACGGGCCGCCGGGTGCGTTCATCACCGGCTACCAGACGCTGCCATCGCTTCCCGAGGTCGCCGGCCAGTCGACGAGCTTTGCCGATGCGGTCTTCCGCGGCGAGCCGATCCGCCTCGCGGTGCTTCGCCGCTCCGCCTCTACCGGTGTCAATTCCGTTCCCTTCGTCGTCACCGTTGCCGAGACGACGATCGCCAGGCGCCAGCTGACGCAGACAATCCTGCTGCATTCGGCGCTCCGTCTCGCATTGATGATCGCCGGTGCGGCGCTGATCGTCTGGGTGGCTGTGACCTTTTCACTGAGGCCGCTCTATCGGCTCGGCGACGCGATTGCCGAGCGCAGTCCCGACGACCTTCACCCGATCGGCGAACGTGTGCCGAGCGAGGTTCAGGGGCTGGTCGACACGGTCAATTCCTTCATGGTGCGCCTGCAGTCGGCGCTCGATGCGCTTCGTCATTTCACCGGCAATGCCAGCCATCAGTTGCGCACGCCGCTCGCCATCATCCGGACGCAGCTGGCGCTCGCCCGCCGGGCGGCGACGGTCGACGAGGCGCGGGCCGCTGCCCTGAAGGCGGATGAGGCGGTCGCCAACGCCGAGCGAATCCTCGCGCAATTGCTGCTGATGGCGAAGATCGATGCGGCGGCGAAGGAGGAGGCGCGCGGATCGGAGCGGATCGAACTCGCCCGGCTGGCGCGCAGCGTCACCGCCGAGCAGGTGCCGGCGGCCGGCGAGGTCGGGATCGATCTCGGTTTCGCCGGCGAAGGGGAATATTGGATCCGGGCCGAGCCGCTGCTCGTCGGGGAGCTGCTGAAGAACCTCATCGGCAATGCGCTGCTCTATGCGGGACGGGGGGCGGAGGTGACGGTGCGCGTCTCAGCGTTGGACGAGGGGGTGGCGCTCGAGGTCGAGGACAACGGACCGGGCATCAGGCCGGAGCTGCGCGAGGCCGTGCTGAAGCGCTTCCGCCGCGGCGGCAACGAGGCGCCCGGCACGGGCCTCGGCCTGCCGATCGTCGAGGAAATCGCCGCGCTCTACGGCGGCACGATGCGGCTCGAGGACGGCGAGGGTGGCCGAGGGTTGAGGGTGGCGGTGACGTTTCCGGCGGGATGAAGGGGAGCGAAAGCCCCAAGGTCAGTCGGCCTCGGCCGACTGACCGGTCGTAGCCGCTATGCGTTACGTACGATCCTGATCGTCGTCGCGGTCGCGCCCCTCGAGAAGAGATGCGGCGTCGCGTGTCTGGACCCGAAGCAGTTCGTTCCAGAGCTGGCGTGCGAAACGCGATTGAACCTGGTTCGCAGGCTTGCGCTGCGATGACATGATTAATCTCCGGTAGGTTTGGATGCCCGTCATATAGTCTATCGGCACCGAGATTGCCACGGCGGAGTCGACCGGGCTGCCTTGCAGGGCAAGCATATGTCGAGCGGCAAGAATATCGTCTGGCAACGGTAGGAAAAGAACAAAAAAGCCGGGATGAATTTCTTCACCCCGGCGAGGCACTTCACTGGGAGAGCAGTGTTCCTTAAGTCTTCTTGCGGCCCTTCTGGCGATAGACGTCGACAACGACCGCGGCAACGATGATGACGCCCTTGACGATCTCCTGGTAGTAGGCATCGACCCGGAGGAAGGTGAAGCCGGAAGTCATCACGCCGAGGATGATGGTGCCGATGACGGTGCCTGTGATGCGGCCGACGCCGCCCGTCAGCGAAGTGCCGCCGATGACGGTCGCGGCGATGGCATCGAGTTCGTACATGACGCCCATGCCGGCCTGGGCGGTCTGGGCGCGGGCCGCGGTGACGACGCCGGCGAGGCCAGCCAGCATGCCGGCAATGGCATAGACCTTGATCAGGTGCGCCTCGACATTGATGCCCGAAACGCGCGCCGCCTGGACGTTGGCGCCGATCGCATAGGTGAACTTGCCGTAGCGGGTGTAGCGAAGCGCGATATGGAAGATCAGCGCGACGACCAGGAAGACGATGACCGGCCAGATGCCCGTGCCGATGAAGTTGAACTGGTCGGTGAGGCCGGAGACCGGCTGGCCCTTGGTGTACCACTTGGAGATACCGCGGGCCGACACCATCATGCCGAGGGTGGCGATGAAGGGCGGGATCTTGGTCTTGGCGATCAGCTGCCCGTTGATGTAGCCGGCGACGAGGCCGATGCCGACGCCAAGCCCGATCGGCACGATGGCCGGCAGGTCGGTCAGGGAAGGATAGAGCGCCCGTGGCCAGGTGGAAGCTTGCGCGACGCTCGCCGAGATCATCGCTGTCATGCCGACCACGGAACCGGACGAGAGATCGATGCCGCCGGTGATGATCACCTGCGTCACGCCGACGGCGATGATGCCGATCACCGACACCTGCAGGATCATGATCGTCAGGCGCTGGGAATTCATCAGGAAGCTCTGGCCGACGAAGAGCCAGCCGAGGATTTCATAGACAAGCGCGATCCCGATCAACACCAGGAAGATATTGAGCTCGGGCGGCAAGCGCCGCCTCGACCCGGCGAGGGCCGAACTCGTGCCCTGTGCAGCGATATTGGTTTCCATTGTCTTTCCTCCCTGCGGTCGGCATTCGCGCGTTAGCGCGCGGCAAGTTCCATGACCTTGATTTGGGTGGCTTCCGCCCTGTCGAGAAAGCCGGTGACGCGGCCTTCGTGCATGACCATGATCCGGTCGCTCATGCCGAGCACCTCGGGCATCTCCGACGAGATCATGATGACGGCGACGCCGTTGCGGGCGAGTTCGGTCACCAGACGGTGAATCTCGGCCTTGGCGCCGACGTCGATGCCGCGTGTCGGTTCGTCGAGGATGAGAATATGCGGGTTGGTGAGCAGCCAGCGGCCGATCAGCACCTTCTGCTGGTTGCCGCCCGAGAGATTCTCGATGCGCTCCTGCAGATTCGGCGTCTTGACGCGCAGCTTGCGGCTCATCTCCTCGCAGGCTGCGGTGATCTCCTTCTCGGAGACGAAGCCGCGCTTGACGAACCTGTCCTGCAGCACGGCGACCTGCATGTTCTCCAGAATGTCGAGGATCAGCAGGCAGCCGGTGTCCTTGCGGTCCTCCGTCAGGAAGGCCATGCGGTTCTTGATCGCCGTGTTGGGGTTGTCGATGACCAGTTCCTTGCCGTCGATCGCGATCGTGCCGGAACTTGCCGGCGTCACGCCGAACAACGTCTCGGCGACGTTCGAGCGGCCGGAACCGACGAGGCCTGCAACGCCGAGGATCTCGCCGGCGCGCACATCGAAGGAAACGTCCTGGAAGACGCCGTTGAGCGTCAGGTTCTTCACCGACAGCACGACATCGCCGATCGGCACGTCCTCCTTCGGGAACATCTGGGTGATCTCGCGGCCGACCATCATGCGGATGATGTCGTCGCGGGTGACCTGGCTGGAAGCGTGCGTGCCGATATATTTGCCGTCGCGGAACACCGAGAATTCGTCGGCGATCTCGAACAGCTCATTCATCTTGTGGGTGATATAGACGATGCCGATGCCCTGGGAGCGGAGATCCCGGATGATCTCGAAGAGATGCGCGACCTCGCGTTCGGTCAGCGCCGAGGTCGGCTCGTCCATGATAAGCACGTCGGATTCGTAGGAGACCGCCTTGGCGATCTCGACCATCTGACGGCTT
Organism: Sinorhizobium fredii NGR234; assembly: GCF_000018545.1. Classification (NCBI taxonomy): domain Bacteria; kingdom Pseudomonadati; phylum Pseudomonadota; class Alphaproteobacteria; order Hyphomicrobiales; family Rhizobiaceae; genus Ensifer; species Ensifer fredii. The sequence goes on along the minus strand of NC_012586.1, from coordinate 2,104,905 downwards.
GCGACCGAAAGATGGCGAACCTCGATCTCGGGGTCGATGTCGATCTTCAATCGCTCGAAAAGCTTCGCCGTCATGCGGCGCATCTCGCCATGGTCGACGAAGCCGAAGCGGTTCTTCGGTTCGCGGCGGATCCAGATGTTCTCAGCGACCGTCATGAACGGCATCAGGTTCAGTTCCTGATGGATCATGGCGATGCCGTTCTCCAGCGCGTCGAGCGGCGACTTCAGCTGGATGCCGACACCCTTGAGCTTCACCTCGCCCTGGTCCGGGTGGTAGATGCCGGCGAGGATCTTCATCAGCGTCGACTTGCCGGCGCCGTTTTCGCCCATCAGCGCATGCACCGTGCCGCGCTTCAGCCTGAACTCGACGTCGTCGAGCGCGACGACGCCGGGGAATTCCTTGCGCACGCCCTCGGCGGTCAGCAGATATTCGGCATTGGGTACGGCACCGCTGGCGCGCACGGCTGCCATCGTCGTGGGACTGAGCGTCATTGTCATTGCCTCCCCATTTTCCGGCATCGGCCGGAACGTCCACGCGGCGGGCGGAACAGCCCTCTACAGCCCCAGGCGGGACTTCAGGCGGGACTTGCTTCGAATGGGAGCGCGGCGGCCGCGCTCCCAAGAGGAACGATCAGTTCTTGGCCTGGTACTTATCCAGGTTTTCCTTCGTGACGAGTTCGAAGGGGATGTAGACCTTCTTCTCGACCGTCTCGCCCTTGGCGAGCTTGAGCGCGGTGTCGACCGAGCCCTGGCCCTGGCCGGCGGCGTTCTGGAACACGGTCACGTCGAGGTCGCCGGCCGCCATGGCGGCAAGCGCGTCCTGCGTGGCGTCGACACCGCCGATGACGACCGAGTCCATCGACCGGCCGGCCGCCTTCAGCGCCTGGATGGCGCCGATCGCCATTTCGTCGTTGTTGGCGATCACGGCGTCGAACTCGAGGCCGGCGGAAAGCCAGTTGGTGACGAGGTCGGCACCCTGGGTGCGCGACCAGTTGGCGGTCTGCTCCTCGATGATCTCGATGCCCTTGCAGGCGTCGGTGGCGAGAACGTCGTGGATGTCCTTGGTGCGCATGCGGGCAGCCTGGTTGGAAAGCTCGCCCATCATGACGACGGCCTTGCCCTTGCCGCCGAGCAGCTTGCAGACTTCCTGCGTCTCCAGCGTGCCGGATTCCATTTCGTTCGAGGCGACGAAGGCCTGCTTCTCGGGAAGCGAGTCGATGTTCACGGGCTCGCGGTTGACGTAGACCAGCGGGATGCCGGCGTCCGCGGCGATCTTCGACATGGCGGCGGTTGCGTCCGTGTCGACCGGGTTGACGATGATGGCGTCGACACCGGCAGCGATGAAGTTCTGAATCTGGCTCTGCTGCTTGGCGACGTCGTTCTGAGCGTCTTCGATCTGCAGCTCGACGCCGTTCAGCGTCTTGGCATAGTCCTGCATGCCATTGCGCAGGACGGTCAGGAAGTTGTCGTCGAACAGCGCCATCGAGACACCGATCGTCTCTGCATGCGCAGCCGTCGACATCATGACAGCCATCGCGGTGCCCAGAATGAATTTCTTCATGTCTACTTTCTCCTCCACTTTTGGTGCCGGCCACACCCTCTCATGCCGGAAACTCGACTTTCTCTGATCGAGCTCATTGCTCGCCGGACGCGGCACTCCCGATGCGCCTCCGATGAAAACGGAACAAACAAACCAGTTGTTTGCCATTACGGAATATGTATTCCATTTTATCCGGACGCCGTCAAGTGCATCTTGCGGCGCCCGGGCGGATTTCCGCTCATTGATCCGCGTCAGCGATCAGGTGCGCGATTGCAGGTAGTCCATGCTGTCGCGAATGGCCTTGGCCGGATCGCTGAGGGCGTGGACGGAAGGCGCGAAAGGCTCGAACGACAAGGGACCCTCATAGCCTTGCGCGCGCAGCCGGCGAATCTGCGCTGCGTTGTCGAGCCGGTCTGCGGCATCGACCAGGATCCTATGGGGGTCGCGCATCTCGGAGACGGCAACCGCCTCGTCGCTGACGCCGGAGATGTGGACGAGGCCGGTAAGATCGGGGAAGAAGGCGTCCTCGCCGGCGAGATGATGGTGGAACGTGTCATGGACGAGCCGGAAGGTCTCTCCGCCGATTTCCCGGATCGCTTCTGCGGCTTCCGCTTTGGAGCGCAGCGAGCAGATTTCGAAGCCGAGCGGTTCCACGAGGCCGACGATGCCGGCTGCATCGAGCAGCGGCTTCAGGGCTCTCAGGGCTCCGCGCAGGTTCGCCTGGCGCTCGCCGTCCTTCTGGCCGCTGCCGTCATTGACGGGCACCAGCACCAGCGCCTTCGCGCCGCAGTCGCGCGCATAAGAAATAAGCTCGCGCGCTTCCGCATCCCGCGCCTCGTTCCATTCGTTGAAGCGCTGCAGCGCATTGATCGAGATGATCGTCAGGCCGTGTTCCTCGGCAAGCGCCTTCACCTCGTCGGGCTTCGTGCCGTCGAGGATGGCATTGCCGGACAGGTCGTTGCGGATCTCTACCGCCGAGGTTCCGAGCGACTTGGCAAGGGCGAAGAAGGCATCGAGCGGCAGGCCCGGAGCAGCCATGTGGTTGAGGGCGAAGGGAAGGGCGGTCATGGAAAGGTCCTCCGGGAATGTTTGGAATGGTTGTCGCGGCTGTTCGGAACGTTTGTTCCATTTCCGGTCGACGACCACATTCACCAGTTAGACGCTTTCCGTCAAAGCCATAGACGGGCAAGAGTATCGCATTCCTGCAAGAATGCGTGGCGACGATGATGGAATTCTGTCATGGCGCGTGCCACCCGATGCACCTTCGCGCCGAGGGATGCATCGTCAGCGCATGAGCCTTCGCTCGAGGAAGTTCTGCATGTCGCGCCGGCCGTCGACGACGCAATAGACGATCAACCTCCCTTCGAAAATCCGGTAGATCATTCGCCAAGGCTTATGGTGCAGTTCGCGATAGTCTGCGATGCCGAGGGCCGCGAGTTCTTTTGGAATGTTGCCCCGCTCCGGGAATTCGGAGAGATTGGCGCACGCCGCCTCGATATCCTCGAGAATGCGGCTCGCCGTTGGTTCGCCGTCGCGCGCCGCCAGGTAACGGTAGAGGTCCTCGATGTCCTGTTGAGCGTCATGGGCGAGGAAAACCTGATAGCGCATCAGGTCTTTTTCGCGAGCCTGTTTCGTATGCGCTCGAACGCGTTCCCTGCAGTGTCGACCTTGCCGTCCTGCACTTGCTTATTGGTCAGGGCCAGGATTTTCAGGAGCGCCAGCGTCTCCTGTGTCTCCTCGTATTGCGTCAAATCCTGCAGAACGGCCTTGGCTTCGCCATGCAAAGTGATGACGACCGGCTGCCGGTCCTCGCCCAGCTTCCGGATGACCTCGGGCGCATGTGCCTTGAGATAGCTGATAGGTTTGACCTGTTCGGACAGTTTCATGCCATAGCTCCTGCTTGACCATAATATAGACCGTTAAAGGCCAAGCAGGAAGAGACTGCGCCGTTTCGATCACTTGACCCCGTTGGCCTCGGCAATGAAATCCGACAGCATCGGCACATAGTCCTCGCCGCGCCCGGCCCCGACGGCCTGTGCGAAGGAGTTTCTGACGGCCGCCCCGATCGGGTTCGCAGCGCCGCTGGCATTGGCGAAGGCGGCAAGATAGCTCATGTCCTTGAAGCCGTTGCGGATGGCGAACTTGTGGGCATTCGGGTCACGCTCCAGCACCCATCGGAAGAAGGTCTGATAAAACGGGCAGTCCATGCGGCCGCCGCGGACGACGCTGTCGAAGATCTCAGGCGTGAGGCCGGCCTTCCGCCCGAGCATCAGTGCCTCGGAGTAGAGCGCCGCATAGCCCATCGACAGGAAGTTGTTGAGCAGCTTCATCGTGTGGCCGGTGCCGGTCGGGCCCGTGTGGACGATGCGGCCGGCGAAACATTCGAGCACCGGCCACACGCGGCGGACGTCGTCTTCGGCGCCGCCGACCATGACATCGAGCGTACCGGCGGCTGCGTCCGCCGGGGTGCGGCTGAGCGGCGCATCGATCAGCGTGATGCCCTTGCGGACGAGATCCGCGGCGAGCTTCGTCGTGACCGAGGGATCGGACGTCGAGCAATCGACGATGGTGATCGGCTTGCCGGCGGCGGCGATGCCGTCTGCGCCTTCGACAACCGAAACCACCTCCGGCGAACCGGTGACGCAGAGCACGATGACCTCGCACCGTTCCGCCATCTGGCGCGGTGTCTTCACTTCTTCCGCGCCGGCTGCGACAAGCGCTTCGACCGGTGCCCGGTTGCGGTGCGCCATGACCGAGAGCGGCCACCCTTTCTTCAGAATGTTCGCAGCCATGCCCTGGCCCATCAGCCCGAGCCCGATGAAACCTACATTCGCTTTCGTCATGCTCGCCTCCCTGGTTGACGCTATCGTGCACGAATGCCGCGGGATCGCCAGACCGGAATTCTGCCCATTCGGCCCCGGCTGGTGTCTAATCTTCGAGGGCGATCCATACCGGCGCGTGGTCGCTGGCATTCTCCTGCCCGCGGACATCCCGGTCGATGCCGCCACCGGTCAGGCGGCGGGCAAGTTTGCGGCTGAGCAGAATATGGTCGAGGCGCAGACCGGCGTTGCGCTGCCAGCGGTTACGGCGATAGTCCCAGAAGGTGAAGAGCTCTTCGTCCGGGTAGACTTTGCGCAGCGCATCGAGCCAGCCCTGGTCGAGCAACTGCCGGAAGGCGGCGCGGCTTTCCGGCTGCACCAGGGCATTGTCGTCGTAGGAGCGGGTCGGATAGATGTCGCGGGGTTCGGGAACGATGTTGTAGTCGCCGGCAAGCACGACCGGCAGGCCGGTCTCGAGAAGCTCTGCGGCGTGGCCGGCAAGACGCCGGTGCCAGGCGAGCTTGTAGTCGAATTTCGGCCCCGGCTGCGGATTGCCGTTGGGGGCGTAGAGCGCGGCGATCAGAATGCCGTTCACGGCCGCCTCGATATATCGGCTCTGTGTGTCGGAGGGGTCGCCGGGCAGTTCCGTCCGGGTCAGGACAGGCTCGCTGTCGCGGGCGAGAATGGCGACGCCGTTCCAGGCGGACTGCCCGCGCCAGACCGCACCGTAGCCGGCGGCTTCGATCGCCGATTTCGGAAATTGCCCGTCCGTCGCCTTGAGTTCCTGGAGGCAGACGACATCGGGCTCGGCCGCGTCGAGCCAGGCCAGAAGATTTTCGAGCCGTTTGTTCACACCGTTGATGTTGAAGGTGGCGATCTTCATTCCGGCTCACCGGTCCAAGCCACTAACCCACCGCCGCACGGTTTCGGCGACCGTCTTCAGGTGATCGGCGGCCGAAAAGCCGGAGATACTCTTGCGCGGCTTCAGGTCGTGGTCGCCGTCCTCGAGCCAGAGAATTTCGATCCGGTCGGACAGCGGATACCCCCGGACCTCATCGCGCGTGCCGAATTCGTCGCGAGTTCCCTGGCAGATCAGCGTCGGCGTCTGAAGGCCGGCGAGATGCCTGGTACGGAGCTGTTCGGGTTTGGCCGGCGGGTGGAACGGGTAGCCGAGGCAGAGGAGCCCGGCGATCTTTCCGCTGGCGTGAAGCTCGTCGGCAATCATGCTGGCGACGCGCCCGCCCATCGACTTGCCGCCGATGATGAGCGGTCCTGTCGCGCCGAGTTCCGCGATGGCCGCCCGATATTCCGGATTGAGCGTCTCGGCGCGGGGCGGGGGTTTGCGCTCGCCCCTGCGCCGCGCCGCCATGTAGCCGAACTCGAACCGGGCGACGCGAAAGCCCACGCCAGCGAGCGCCTTGGCCGTCGCCGACAGCGAAGCCGAATCCATCGGCGCACCGGCGCCATGCGCGAGAAGAAGGGTGACCGGCGCGTCCTCCGGTCCGTCGAAAAGGAATTTTCCGTTCATCTTTCAGCCCGCCGTCCTGCGTGATTCTCTCGATCGGTATGATGCGAAGATACATGATCCGGCAAGTCAAAGTGCTGCAGCGACGCTTTGCGTTGCCGTTACGCGCGCGGCGCGGTGGGCAGAAGCTGGAGGTTCACGAACTGCACGCCGCGCTCGGCGGTCCGGGCCCATTCGGATTCCCTGTCGAGTTCGAGGTAACGCTTCCACCAGCAGCGCGCCTCGCCAAGGTTGCCAGTATCGAATTCGAGTTTTGCCAGATTGAAGACCGCATCGGCATAGTCGTTGTCGATGTCGATCGCTTTCTGCAGGTGCCGGCGGGCGGTGTCGATGCGGCCGCGCTCGCCCATCAGCCCGGCAAGGTTGAACCAGGCTTCGGCGAAGGAGGGATCGAGCTTCAGCGCCCGGGCGTAGTCATGCGCGGCCTCCAGCTCAAGGCCGGCCGCCCGGAGGCAATTGGCCCGGTTGAAGGCGGCCACCGAGTCGGTGCGGTCGATGGCGAGGTAGCGCTGGTATATTGCGGCCGCTTCGTCGTATTCGCCTTCCTCCTCGGCCTCCTCGGCTCGCGCGAAGAGCTCTTCGAGTTCCGCCTCCTCGACCGCCCCGAGATCGAGCAGCAATTGTCCGTCGAGCTCGCTCAGGCCTTCGGCGCGCCGCGCATAGATCGACTTCGAGCCTTCGTGGTGGAGGGACAGTGCCGTCAGCGAGGCGACGTGGCTGGAGCGATGGACGGAACGAGCGATCGCTCCCCAGCCAGCGCCGCTGGCGATCAGGCCCGCATATTTGCGGGCGAGGATCACGTCGCGGAATGAATAGGGTTCGGTGTCGTGCTCGAAAGCGTCGAACAGCGACAGGAGATCGAAGAGGCGCGGTGCGATCCTTGCCTGATCGATCAGCGATTGCCGCGGCAACGCAGATGTCTCCGGCGCGGTCGCAAGCCCCAATCGCCGCAGGAAGCCGTTCTCGCTGAGCAGGCGCCGCCCGCAGCCGGCCTCCCGCTCGAAACGGGTTTCGATCTCCGCGTCGGTCGCCTTCAGGAGCAAGCCGCGGCCGAAGACCACATAGGCGGTCTGTCGCGTCACGCCGCGCCGCAGGTGCCCGCCCTGGCGCTCGACTTCGCGGGCGATCAGCCGCCGCGGAAAGGCTGAAAGCGCGCCGAGGATGCCGAATGTCTTGCCGGCGACCGCCATCAGGCCTTCTTCTGCGTGGTGGTCTTCTTTGCCGCGGCGGGTTTGGCGGCGGCACTCTTCGCTGCAGGTTTTGCGGCCGGCTCCACCTTGCTCTTGCTTTTCGCCGGCGGCTTCGCCTGCGACAGGCTTGCCTTCAATGCGTCCATCAGGTTGATGACGTTGCCGCGGTCAGGCGGGGCCGCGATGATCGGCTTGTGGCCCTTGAGCTTCTCGCGGATCATCTGCAACAGGGCGATTTCGTAGCGATCCTCGTAGTTTTTTGGATCAAAGGTCGTGGTCTTTTGCTGAATGAGGGCTTCGGCGAGTTGCAGCATTTCCGGCTCGGCATTGCCGACCGGGATATTGCCAAAGTATTCGGCCGTGCCGCGCACTTCATTGGGGTTGCGGAGCGTGCAGACGAACATGCCGGTCTCACGCGGACCGATGGCGATCACCCGTTCGCGGCTCGACAGCACAAGGCGGGCGATGGCAAGCTTGCCGCTCCGCCGCAGGGCCTCGCGCAAGACGATGAAAGTTTCTTCGGCCATCGCGCCGTCCGGCGCCAGGTAATAGGGCGCATCCTGGTAGATCACGTCCACCGAGCCTTCGTCGACGAAGGCCTCGATGTTCATCGTGTGGTTGGATTCGATCTTGACGCTTTCGAGGTCAGCCTCGTCGATGACGATGTATTTCTTGTCCTCGTATTCATAGCCCTTCACCAGGTCGGATCGCTCGACCAGGCCGAGTTCCGGGTCAACCGGCTTCATGTTAATCCGGTTGTGGGTGTCTTTGTGCAATTGATTGAAGGTAATGCGTTCGCTCGTCGTCGTGGCGGGATAGAGCCGTACAGGACAGCTCACGAGGCTCAGCCTCAGATAACCCTTCCAACTTGCCCTGGGTGCCATAGTCGTCTCCTGCGCGGTCTACCCGGTTACTTCTCCGCATTGGAAAGTACTGGCAAATCCCGTGCACTGTCGTCGATATCGGCCCAGGGATCGCCGGACGTGGCCAAGAGGCCAGGCAACGAAGAATAATTTAAATCCTCGGGAGCGTCGATAGTCTCAAGATCGGCCCAGCTTAAAGGCGTTGAGGCCGGGAGATTCGTGCGAGCGCGCAGCGAATAGGGCGCCGCGGCGGTGTGGCCGCGGGCGTTGCGGTGGAAGTCGATGAAGATGCGCTTGACGCGCTTGTCCTTGCCCATCGTGGTCACGAAGCTCTCGGGAGCCGTCGCCGCCAGATGCGAAGCAAGGTCGCCGGTCGCCTTGTGCACCTTCTTCCAGTCGCGCTTCGGCCGGATCGGCACGACCACATGGACGCCCTTGCCCCCCGACGTCTTGACGAAGGGGACGAGGCCGAGCGCCTCGAGTTCGGCCTTGATGTGAATTGCCGCTTCGATCACTTCGCGCCAGCCGATGCCCTCGCCGGGGTCGAGGTCGAAGACGACGCGGTCGGGTTTCTCGAGCTGCGCCCGCGTCGAGCCCCAGGAGTGGAATTCGACGACGCCGAATTGCGCCAGCGCCAGGTAGCCTTTGGCATCCTCGACCGAAAGATAGCGCTTCGCCTCGCCCTCCGAACTCATCGCGTCGAAACCTGTCACCGAGGGCGGCATGCCGGTAAAGGGATGGCGCTGGAAGAAGCAATCCTCGAACTTTCCCGTCGGGCAGCGGACGAGCGAGACCGGGCGGCCGAGGATATGCGGCAGCATGAAATCGCCGACCATGGCGTAATAGAGGGCGAGATCGAGCTTTGTCGGCCCGGACTTGCCGAACAGACGCCGGGTCGGATTGGTGATCGAGATGCTGGCGAGGTCGGCGTCGGAGATCAGCCGCTTTCGCTGCGGGGACGCCGGCGTCGAAAGATCGACGTCGCGCAGCCCCCGGAACACCGCATGGCGGAGGATGTTGTCCGCCGTTCGGTTCCCGTAGTGAATACGCGCCCGCAAGACCGGTCGCACCCAGATGATCTCCTTCGGCGCACCTTCGAGCTTCGCCGCGCCAGCCCGGAGCGGCTCCAGACGCGCCAGCAACTGTTTCAGCGTTTCGGCGTCGAAGCCGGTTCCGACCTTGCCGCGATATTGCAGCTCGCCGTCGATCCATTCGCCGAGCGCCAGCGCGGCGAGGCCTTCTGCGGCTTCGGATATGGTATAGCCGGCGATCACGAAATCTTCGGCCTTCAGCGCCTTGGTCTTCGTCCAGGTCTTGGAGCGACCGCTTTGATAGGGGGCCGAGGCACGTTTGGAAATTATCCCCTCGAGCCCCAGTTCCGACGCATGCTGGTAAAACGGACGCCCGTCGCCGACGACATGATCGCTGAACTGGAGGGCGGAGCGGCTGGATAGTTGCGCCGCCAGCAGTTGCTTGAGCAGCGCCTTGCGTTTCTCGAGCGGAACATGCGTGAGGTTCCAGCCATCGAGATGGAGAAGATCGAAGGCATAGAACACCAGCCTGTTGCCCGCACCAGTGGAAAGCGCCTCCTGGAGAAGCGCAAAGCGGCTGATGCCCTCCGCGTCGAGCATGACGATTTCGCCGTCGATGACGGCAACGCGGCACGGCAGCCGCCGGAAGGCTTCCGGCAGGTCGCCGTAGCGCTTCGTCCAGTCGAGGCCGCCGCGGGTGATCAGCCGCACCTCGCCGTCGGTGAGATGCGCCATGGTGCGGTAGCCGTCAAACTTGATCTCATGCAGCCAGACTTCGCGCCCCGGGGCGCTGCCCGGCGGAATCGCCGTCTGCGTCGCAAGCTGAGGCTCTATGCGTGTCGGCATCGTCGCCTTTGCCGCGCCGGGAAGGGCGCCCGGCTTGAGTTTTGCCGGCTTGGCCGCAGGCTTCGGCTTTTCGACGAGCTCCTCGATCCGCCGGCCGGATTTGACGCTTTCCGGCCGGGCGGCGAGAATGTCGGTGGAGGGGTCGGCAGCCGGGTCGCGCTCCTTGAAAAGAAGCCAGTGGCGATGGTCCTCTTCGCCCGGCCGCGGCTTCAGGCGTGTCAGCATCCAGCCGCCGTTGAGCTTTTCTCCGGCGAGGCGGAACTTGAAGGCGCCCTTGCGCAGGCTCTCCTCGACGTCGTCCATCGGCGCCCAGACGCCGGCGTCCCAGACGATCATCGGGCCGGCGCCGTATTCGCCCTCCGGGATGACGCCCTCGAAGTCGATATATTCGATCGGATGATCTTCGGTCTCGACCGCCAGGCGCTTGTCGGCCGGGTTGACCGAGGGGCCCTTGGGCACGGCCCAGCTCTTCAGCACGCCGCCGACCTCAAGTCTGAGATCATAATGGTCCGCGGTCGCATGATGCTTGTGCACGACGAAACGGTTGCCGCCGCCGGCAAGGGTGCCGGCCGGTTCCGGCGTCTTCGAAAAATTGCGCTTCTTGCGGTAGGTCTCAAGCTTCGTCGTCGCCATGCCTGAAGGCTAAGGCCGATCCGCGCGCGCCGCAATATCGGTTGATGCGAGCCGGAACGAGGCGTTCCGGCTCAAGGCTCCGTCTCAGGCGAACCGGCCCGGAACGCCGAGGGCCATATGGCGGTTGACGTCTTTGTAGAGCAGGTAACGGAACTTGCCCGGCCCGCCGGCATAGCAGGCCTGCGGGCAGAAGGCCCTGAGCCACATATAGTCGCCGGCTTCGACCTCGACCCAGTCGGCGTTGAGGCGATAGACGGCCTTGCCCTCGAGAACGTAGAGGCCGTGTTCCATCACATGGGTTTCCATGAAGGGGATGACGCCGCCGGGTTCGAAGGTGACGATCGTCACATGCATGTCGTGCCGCATGTCCGAAGGATCGACGAAGCGGGTCGTCGCCCAGCGACCGTCCGTATCGGGCATCGGCGTGGGCGCGATCTCGCGTTCGTTGGTGACGATCGGTTCGGGCAGGGGGATTCCATCGACCCTCTCGTAGGCCTTGCGGAACCAGTGGAAGCGGGTCGGCGTGGAGCCGTCATTATGGAGGCTCCATTCCGCGCCGGGCGGGATGAAGGCGTAGCCACCGGGCTGCATCCTATGGGTTTCGCCGCCGATCGTCAGGCGGAACCCGCCATCGACCACGAAGAGCACGGCTTCGGCGCGGGGATCGCTCTCGGGCCGGTCGCTTCCTCCCGATGGCCCGACCTCCATGATGTATTGCGAGAATGTCTCGGCGAAGCCTGACAGCGGTCGCGAGAGCACCCAGAGGCGCGTGTTCGTCCAGTGCGGCAGATAGCTGGTGACGATGTCGCGCATCACGCCCTTGGGAATGATCGCATAGGCCTCGGTGAAAACCGCCCGATCCGTCAGCAGGTTCGATTGCGGCGGGTGGCCGCCTTGGGGGAAATAGTAGTTGCTCTGCATTTTTCGTTACCTGTTGAAGAGTCTGTTCGAACCGGACTAGCGGCCGTTGACGGGGTGGGCGATGGCCGAGTTCGGGACGACATCGCTGGCCGCGGAGCTTTGGAATACAGGTGCGGGTTTGGGGCTTAGAGCCTCGTCGCCATCGAGCACCCGGTGTGCCTGCTCGCGATCGATGTCGCCCTCCCAGGCGGCGATAACCACGGCGGCCACGCAATTGCCTATCAGGTTTCCGAGTGCCCGGGCAATGCCGACGAACCAGTCGACCGAAAGGACCAGCACAAGACCGATGGCTGGAATGACCGGAATGGCCGAAAGCGTTGCCGCCAGCACGACGATGGCGGAACCAGGAATGCCGTGCGCCCCCTTCGAGGTCAACAATGCCACGCCGAGGATCAGCAACAGGTCGCCGGGCGCCAGCGGCGTATTGGTCGCCTGGGCGATGAACACGGCGGCGAGCGTCAGATAGATCGAGAAGGCGTCGAGGTTGAACGAATAGCCGGTCGGAATGACGAGGCCGACCGTCGAATCCTTGATCCCGAGCCGTTCGAGTTTGCGCATCACCTGCGGCAGAACGCTGTCGGAGGAAGCCGTCGCCAGGACGATCATCAACTCCTCGCGCAAATAGCCGAGCAACTTGAAGATGCTGAAGCCGGCGATCCTCATGATCAGCCCGAGGACACCGAAGACGAAAAGGGCAATCGTCGCATAGAGCAGAACGACCAGGTAGCCGAGTTGCTGCAGCGAGCCGATGCCGTATTTTCCGACCGTATAGGCGATCGCGCCGAAGACGCCGATCGGAGCGAGCCGGACGATGAAGCCGATCACCTTGAAAAGCACCTGCGTCGTCTGGTCGATCAGTTCGGCGACCTGCCTGCCGCGCTCGCCGACGAGGGCAAGGCCCGACCCGAACAGGACTGCGAACAGCAGCACCTGCAAAACGTCGCCCTTGGCGAAGGCGTCGAGGACCGTCGTCGGGATGATGCGCATCAGGAAGTCGACCGTGCCGGTGACCTGCGAGACCTTTTCGGTGTAGGCGCCCAAGGCGCTTGCATCGAGCGTTGCCGGATCGACATTCATCCCGTGACCGGGGCCGAAGACATAGGCGGCGATCAGTCCCAGCGCGAGCGCCAGCGTCGTCACGGCCTCGAAATAGAGGAGCGACTTGAGGCCGACCCGTCCGACCTTCCTCAGGTCCCCGGCACCGACGATGCCGTGGACGACCACGCCGAAGACGAGCGGCGCGATCACCATCTTGATCAGCTTGATGAAGCCGTCTCCCAGCGGTTTCAGCTGTGCCGCAAACTGCGGCCAGAAAACGCCGACAAGGATACCAAGCACGAGTGCGATGATGACCTGTCCGAACAAGGACCTGCTAAACCTGGACATGTGTTCCTCCCAAGAACGCTGTGAGCCGGGCGCTGCGACTGGGGCGATGGCTCGTGCTGAAGCCATTGCGCGGTCTGCTGCCGCCGCCCGCTCCTGGACTTGGACCGCTTCTGACGACGTGCACCCTCCTCGTGCGACGTCCGGCCCATCCCTGACGATGGGAACAGAAGGATGGCGATATGTCCAATATATTGTTTAACTTGATCAATATGTGTATCATATCGATCTATCGAGAATGGAGGCCGCGATGGAGCTACGACATCTGCGCTATTTCATCGCCGTTGCCGAGGCGGCGAGTTTCACGGCGGCGGCGAAAAACTTGAACATCTCGCAGCCGCCCTTGAGCCAGCAGATCAAGGATCTGGAGGAAGAGGTCGGCACGCGCTTGTTCGAGCGTTCCAGCCGGCATGTCGAACTCACCGAGGCCGGTGTCAGCTTTCTCGACCAGGCGCGAATGATCCTCGGGCAGGTGGAGCACGCCACGCATCAGGCGCGCGCCATCGGCTCCGGCCAGGTGGGCATGCTCAATATAGGCACTACCGGTTCGGTCCTGCTCGGGCAGTTGTCGACCTTGATTGCGAGATTCCGGGAGCGTTGGCCGGGCGTCTTCGTCCGCATTCATGAAATGGACCCGCAGGCCCAGGAACTGGCGCTGCTGTCGCACCGAACCGACCTCAGCTTCGTGCGCAAGCCTCGCCACAATGCCGAACTCGTCGGCAAGGTCGCCTGGCAGGAAAGGGTTGGCGTCGCCCTGCCGGCAGATCACCCGCTTGCCCGCCATCAAACGGTGGAGCTCGGCGCGCTGCGCCAGGAAAGCTTCGTCTTCCTCCGACTGGCGGACTCCCGCTTCGCCCGCTATCTGCACGACTGCTGCGTCGCGGCAGGCTTCGTCCCGAACATCACCAATGAGGTGGTGGAATCCTACTCGCTGACCAGCCTGGTCTCCGCCGGTCTCGGCGTGGCGCTCGTTCCGGAATGCATCCGCAATCTTTCGCGTCCCGGTGTCGTCTATCGTCCGCTTGCGGATCCCGCGCCGGAAGCGGATGTCTACGTTCTCAGCCGGCCGAACCACGGCCCGGTGGTCGCGAGCTTCCTGGAAGCGACCGCGGCGATGTTCGGGTAGCCGAGCTTCAGCCGTCTCCCGGCCGGTGGCCGCCGATAGCTCGGGTCAGTTCGTCGGCTGTCCGGCGCACGAGAGAGCCGAGCGTTTCGAGCCTGTCGTCATCGATGCGGACCGACGGCCCGGAGATCGATATGCCGCCGATCGCCTCGCCATATTCGTTGAACAGCGGCGCGGCGATGCAGCGCATGCCGAGCGTGTGCTCCTCGTCGTCGATCGACCAGCCGCGATTGCGGATTTCCTGGATGTTCCTGATCAGCGCCGGTACCGTGTCGAGCGTCCGGCCGGTGAAATGCATCAGCGTCTTGCCGCCGAGCGTCTTGGCGATCTCGGTATCCGACCAGGTGGAAAGGATCGCCTTGCCGATGCCGGAGGCGTGGCTGGGGCCACGCCGTCCGGGGCGGAAGAAGGCACGCATCGGCGCATGGCTTTCGACCTGCGAGATGAACACGACATCGCCGTCGTCCTCGATGCCGATATTGGCGGTTTCGCCGCTTTCCTCCATCAGGCGTTTCAGGAAGGGCCGGCTGATCGTGCCGAGTTTGCGGAACCGCAGGAAGGCGTTGCCGATCTCGAAGGCCCTCACACCGATCGTCCACTCCCCCGTGTCGGGATCATGAGCAACCATGCCGTGACTGGAAAGCGATGTCAGCAGGCGATGGATCGTCGATGGCGCCAGCCCTGTTTCGTCCGCCAGGTCGGTCAAGGTCGAGCCGTCGCGATCTGCCACGAGGCTGAAGAGTGCCAGGCTGCGGTCCAGCACCTGAACCGAGGAAGGTGTCGAATTGGCGCCCGCCTTCCGGCCCCGCTTGCCTTTTGTCTGTTCCGACACGACCGCCACCGCCAAATACCCCGTCACGACTCTCTCACTAGCCAATAGCGGCGACACGCGGCTTTGACCAGTGCCGCGTCTGATCGCGCCCTCTCTAATTTCCATACAATGGCAATTAATTCCATTTTTGTGTTGACGATCGCTAATTATGGATTATGGTTCCATCGAACAGGAGGAGTTCTCATGGCCAAGATGCGTGCTGTCGATGCAGCGGTTCATGTTCTGGAAAAGGAGGGGGTGGATTGCGCTTTCGGCGTTCCGGGTGCGGCGATCAATCCGCTCTATTCGGCACTCCGGGCGCGCGGATCGATCCGCCATGTCCTTGCCCGACATGTCGAAGGCGCCTCGCATATGGCGGAGGGCTATACGCGGGCAAAGCACGGCAATATTGGCATCTGCATCGGTACGTCAGGCCCGGCCGGCACCGACATGATCACCGGCCTCTACTCGGCCTCGGCCGATTCGATCCCGATCCTCTGCATCACCGGCCAGGCGCCGCGCGCCCGCCTCGACAAGGAGGATTTCCAGGCCGTCGACATCGCGGCGATCGCCGGGCCGGTCACGAAGTGGGCGGTCACGGTCATGGAGCCGGCGCTCGTCCCCTTCGTCTTCCAGAAGGCGTTCCACCTGATGCGCTCGGGTCGTCCCGGCCCGGTGCTGATCGACCTGCCGGTCGACGTCCAACTGGCCGAAATCGAATTCGATCCGGAGACCTACGAGCCGCTGGCGCCTTATAAGCCCGCCGCGACGCGCGCCCAGGCGGAAAAGGCGCTCGCCATGCTGAACGCGTCGGAGCGGCCACTGATCGTCGCGGGCGGCGGCATCATCAATGCGGATGCCTCGGATCTCCTCACCGAATTCGCCGAGATCACCGGCGTTCCGGTCATCCCGACGCTGATGGGCTGGGGCACGATCCCCGACGACCATCCGCTGATGGCCGGGATGTGCGGCCTGCAGACCTCGCACCGCTACGGCAATGCAACGCTGCTTGCCTCCGACTTCGTCTTCGGCATCGGCAACCGCTGGGCCAACCGCCACACCGGCAACGTCCCGACCTATACGGAGGGTCGCAAATTCATCCATGTCGATATCGAGCCGACCCAGATCGGCCGCGTTTTCGCGCCGGATTTCGGCATCGTCTCGGATGCGGCGGCAGCGCTCAAGCTCTTTCTCGACGTCGCGACCGAATGGAAGACCGCCGGCAAGCTGCGCGATTGGTCGGCCTGGGCCGATGAGTGCCGCGAGCGCAAGCGCACCATGCTGCGCAAGACGCATTTCGACCAGACGCCGCTGAAACCGCAGCGCGTCTATGAAGAAATGAACAAGGCCTTCGGCCGCGACACCTGCTTCGTTTCGACCATCGGCCTCAGCCAGATCGCCGGCGCGCAGTTCCTGCATGTCTATCGACCGCGCAATTGGATCAATTGCGGCCAGGCCGGTCCGCTCGGCTGGACCCTGCCGGCAGCGCTCGGGGTCCGCGCCGCCGATCCCAACCGGCCGATCGTCGCGCTTTCCGGTGACTACGACTTCCAGTTCCTGATCGAGGAGCTTGCCGTCGGGGCGCAGCACAAGCTCCCCTACCTGCATGTCGTCGTCAACAATTCCTATCTCGGCCTGATCCGCCAGGCCCAGCGCGGCTTCGAGATGGATTTCGAGGTGAGCCTCGCCTTCGACAACATCAATGCGAGCGGCGACGCGGAGAAGGGCTACGGCGTCGACCACGTGGCGGTCGCCGAAGGCCTCGGCTGCAAGGCGATCCGCGTCAAGAGCCCCAACGAATTCGCCGATGCCTTCGAGCGGGCGCAGGCGCTGATGGAGGAACACCGGGTGCCGGTCGTCATCGAGTTCATCCTCGAGCGTGTCACCAACATCGCCATGGGCGCCGACATCAACGCGGTGGTCGAGTTCGAGGAGCTTGCCGCACGCGGCGAGGACGCGCCGACCGCGATCGCCGCCCTGCTCGACTGAAAACCATCAAAGAGCGCGGGATGGAAAGAGCGTCTTTCCGCCCGCCTCCTGCTTCACCTTTCCAAGAGGAGTAACCGCATGCCGAGATTTGCGGCAAACCTGACCATGCTGTTCAACGAGGCGCCGTTCCTCGACCGCTTTGCTCTTGCCGCGAAGGCCGGTTTCGAAGGCGTGGAATATCTCTTTCCCTATGAGTTCGAGAAGATGGCGCTCCGCGCCACCCTCGAGCGCTACGGCCTGACGCAGGTACTTCACAACCTGCCGGCCGGCGACTGGGCGCGCGGCGAGCGCGGCATCGCCATCCTGCCGGACCGGGTCGACGAATTCCGCAAGGGGGTAGCAACGGCTATCGACTATGCGACGGCGCTCGACTGCAAACAGGTCAACTGTCTCGTCGGCATAACACCCGATGGCGTGCCGGACAGCGTGCTGCGCACCACGCTCGTCGCCAATCTGAAGCTCGCGGCGACGGAACTCGGCAAGCACGGCATCCGCCTGTTGATCGAGCCGATCAACCGCTTCGACATTCCGGGCTTCTATCTCAACACTGTCGGCGAGGCGGCCGCGATCATCGAGGAGGTCGGCAGCGACAACCTGTTCGTCCAGTACGATCTCTACCACCAGCAGCGCACCGAAGGCGAACTGATCGGCACTTACAAACGCAATTGCGACCGGATTGCCCATGTCCAGCTTGCCGACAATCCCGGCCGCAACGAGCCGGGCACCGGCGAGATCAACTATCCCTTCGTCTTCGACGCGTTGGAAGGGGCCGGTTACGCGGGCTGGATCGGTTGCGAGTACAAGCCGCTGACGACGACCGCGGAAGGGCTCGGCTGGCTGGGCGCTGAGCGCAAGCGCAGCCAATCCGCAGACATCATCAAGATCAGGAGCTAAAGCACAATGGCATCTATCGGTTTTATCGGACTGGGTATCATGGGCACGCCGATGGCGCGCCACCTGCAGGATGCCGGTCACACCATCATCACCTCGAAATTCGCCATCCCGCCGCGTCAGGAACTGCTTGATCACGGCCTGCAGTTCGTCGAGACGCCGAAGGCGCTGGCCGAGACCGTCGACATTGTCATCCTGATGCTGCCGGACACGCCGGAAGTGAAGGACGTTCTCTTCGGCGAGAACGGCGTCTCTCTGGGTCTCGGCAAGGGCAAGCTGGTCATCGACATGAGCTCGATCTCGCCGATCGAGACGAAGGAGTTCGCCAGAAAGATCCGCCAAACGGGCGCCGAATACATCGACGCGCCGGTTTCCGGCGGCGAGGTCGGGGCGAAGAATGCCACGCTCAGCATCATGGCCGGCGGCACGCCGGGCTCCTTCGAGCGCGCCTTGCCGCTCTTCAAGCTGATGGGCAAGAACATCACGCTCGTCGGCGATTGCGGCGACGGTCAGGTCACCAAGGTTGCCAACCAGATCATCGTCGCGCTGACGATCGAGGCGGTATCCGAGGCGCTGGTCTTCGCCTCGAAGGCGGGCGCCGATCCGGCCCGCGTCCGCGAGGCGCTGATGGGCGGCTTTGCCTCCTCACGCATTCTCGAGGTTCACGGCGAGCGGATGATCAAGCGCACCTTCGAGCCGGGCTTCCGCATCTCGCTGCACCAGAAGGACCTGAACCTGGCGCTGCAAGGGGCGAAGAGCCTCGGCATCTCGCTGCCGAACACGGCGGCGACGCAGGAGCTCTTCAACAACTGCGCCGCCAATGGCGACAGCGGGCTCGACCATTCCGGTCTGGTCCGGGCGCTCGAGCGCATGGCGAACCACGAGGTCGCTTAAAGCTTCGAAGATCCGCATGATCGGCCGGGCGGGCGTCCCCATCCACTGCGGCAATCATGCAACCGGGCGGCGGAAGGAGGAGCCGTCGCCCGGGCCTTTTGCCAACGGGAGGAAAAATGGTCGCCATCGCCGATCCGCGTCAATTCCTGGAGTCGTTGTTCGACTCGGCGGTCGCTGCCGCCGATCCGATGCGCGTCCTCACCGCCAACCTGCCGGAGCGGCCGAAGGGCCGCACCGTCGTCATCGGTGCCGGCAAGGGTGCAGCGCAGATGGCGCAGGCCTTCGAAACGCTGTGGCCGGGGCCGATCAGCGGTGCCGTCGCGACGCGCTACGGCTTCGGCGTTCCCTGCAGGCACATAGAAGTGCTTGAGGCCTCGCATCCCTTGCCGGATGGCGGCGGGCTACGGGCCTCGAAACGTCTGCTCGCCGAGGTCAGCGGCTTGACGCCGGATGATCTGGTTGTGGCGCTGATCTGCGGCGGCGGTTCGGCGCTGCTGCCGGCGCCGCCGAAAAGGCTGTCGCTCGAGGACGAGATTGCCGTCAACCGCGCATTGCTGGCCTCGGGAGCGCCGATCCGGGCGATGAATGCCGTGCGCAAGCATGTCTCGACCATCAAGGGCGGACGGTTGGCCGCCGCAGCTTATCCGGCGCGGGTCGTGTCGCTCGTCGTTTCCGACGTCCCCGGCGACGATCCGGCACTTGTCGCCTCCGGCCCGACGATTGCCGACGAGAGTACGCGCGCCGATGCCTTGAGGGTCGTCGAGCGCTACCGCCTGGCGCTGCCGGAAAGCGTCCTGGCTTGGATGGCAAGCGAGGCGGCGGATGCGCCAAGGCCCGACGATCCGTGCTTTGCCCGAAACGAAGTGCGGCTGATCGCATCGGCCGGCGTCTCGCTGGAGGCTGCCGCGGCCGAGGCGCGGGCGGGTGGCGTCGAGGCGATCATTCTTTCGGATTCGATCGAAGGCGAGGCACGCGATGTCGGGCTGGTTCACGCCGCGATCGCGCGGGAGGTCGCGAACCGCAGCCGTCCCTTCAACAAGCCCGTCGTCGTGCTATCCGGCGGCGAAACCACCGTGACGGTGAACGGCGCCGGCAGGGGCGGCCGCAACAGCGAGTTCCTGCTGTCGCTCGCGCTCGGCATCGACGGCGTCTCGGGCATCTCCGCCTTGGCCGCCGACACCGACGGTATCGACGGCTCGGAAGACAACGCCGGCGCCTTCGCCGACGACACGACGATCGCCCGGCTGCTCGGGCAGCGTCTCGACGCGGCGGCACTCTTGCAGCGCAACGACAGCTGGGCTGCCTTCGATGCGCTCGGCGACATTTTCAAGCCGGGGCCGACCGGCACGAACGTCAACGATTTCCGGGCGATGCTGATCCAGTAAGCGTAGCCGGGACAGACGCCAACAGACGGAAGGAAACCCGATGAAATCCCTGCCGATCCGGCCCCTGTCGCGGGTCGAATTCGCCCCCTTCGGCGACGTGATCGAACTCGACGAGGCAAAAAGCTTCCCCATCAACGCCGGCAAATGCGTCCGCTACCACGACCTCGCGACGGTCGAGACGACGGGGCCCGCGGGGCGCGCCCTGATCAGCCTGCTGCGCGGCGAACCTTACGAAATTCCGCTGCCGCTCAAGATGGTGGAGCGCCATCCGCTCGGCAGCCAGGCGTTCGTGCCGCTGACGGAGAACGCCTTCCTTGTCGTCGTCGCGCCGGATGAGGACGGCAGACCGGGCGAGCCGATCGCCTTCGAGACCGCGCCCGGCCAGGGCGTCAACATCGCCCGCAATGTCTGGCACGGCATCCTGACGCCGCTCAATGGCGTATCCGATTTCGTCGTCGTCGATCGCGGCGGCGAAGGCTGCAATCTGGAGGAACATTTCTTCGACATACCGTATCGCGTCGAATACGTCTGACCGACATTGTGGCTTCCGCCCTTGTTGCGAGGCCATCGAGCTCTTAGTTTCGGGCCATCGAGTCCGTGATCTATTGAGCAATGCTGCAGTCGGCGAGGAAAATGTGGGGGGATACCGGGTGGGGCATGCCGACCTCGGTCGCCCTGCATCTGGCGCTGGCGTTCATCTTGCTGGTTCGGCTGCCCGAGCACGCTCCGCCGGCAAAGGATGAGAGCATCAATGTCGCGCTCGTTTCGCCGCCGAAGCCTGAGCCGAAGCCGCAAGACAAGCCGAAGGAGGCAAAGCCCGAGCCTTCCCGATCGCCGCCGCAGGTCTTCGAATCTGCTTCGGCTGAGGTCGACAGGGAAAAGCCGCCACAGCCGCAATTGCCGCCTGCCGGGCCAAGCCGGACCGACAAACCGAAATCACCCGATGCGCAAGCAAAGCCCGCCCCGGCAAAGACGGAGAGCGCCGACAAGCCGGCCGAAGCAAGCAAGGCACTGGCCGAGTTGCGGGTCGAGGGCGAAGACGCGGTGAGCAAGGCGGGGGATGCCGAGCCGACGCCGCAAAATGCGCCTGTTCCCAAGGAGAAGCCCGTGGCAGAGGAAGCCAAGGCGGACGTGGCCCAGGAGCCGGCGGAGGCGGCCGCGGACCAGCAGTCAAGCGAGTTGGTGGAAGCGAAACAACTCTATTCGCGGGACGCCCTGTCCGATCCACGGGTCAAACAGGCAATCGGCAGGCTGCCGCCGAAGCGGCGCATCGTGCAGCTCTGCACGATCGAGGCGTTGGAACAGGTGCGCCGAGCAAGGCCCGATGCTTTCCCGGACATGCTGGTCCCGTTCGGTCCCGTCGGCGGGATGGTTTCGGCTTCCGGCCTCAGCGCCAACGGTGGCGCCTATCGCAGCCGGGGGAAATGGTACGGCATCGACTTCAAATGCGAAGTCAACTCGGAGACGACGTCGGTCGCCTCCTTCAGCTTCGCCATCGGCGGTGCAATTCCGAAAAGCGAGTGGGGCTTGCGCCAACTGCCGAAGGAGTGAGCTTTTCTCCAGTGGCCGCCCCTCATTCGGCCTGCCGGCCACCTTCTCCCCGCAAGCGGGGCGAAGGAGACTCGCGGCGCCAACCTAAGTCCCTCTCCCCGCCTGCGTCGCCTGCGGGGAGAGGGCTAGCCCGCTTCTCTCACCGCCTTTAGCGCCGGTGGCGCAACTCGGCCCGCCGGGACGCCTGTTTGGCGCTCCGGCTTCGAAGACGAACGGAGTCGGCGCCACTGTGAGCGGCGGGTCTGGGTTCGGCGATGTCTCCTGTTCTGGTTGCGGAAGGGTTTCAGGCCGGCGGCATCAGCGGGCCGCGGCACGTATTCGGGCGTGTGCCAGTGCAAATTCGTCGGCATAGGGACAGGCGGATGCCATCGCGATTTTGATGCGACGCACCGAGACGCGGACCTGGGCGCCGATCTTTAACAGCTTCAGCCGGATGGTGCCGCAGGTCGCCTCGGCGAGCCGCGTATGGGCAAGGCCAAGGCGGCGCAGGGCGCAGATCAGCACGTAGGCCAACGAGGCGAACCAGAGGCGCAGTTGATTGGCGTGCATGGTGTGGGCGCTGGTGCGGTCGGCGTAGAGATCGAGCTGGCATTCTTTGATGCGGTTCTCCATGTCACCGCGGGCGCAGTAGAGATCCTCGTAAAGCGTCTGTGCCGCCCAGCGCTCTGGCTTAAGGGAGGTGACGATGAAGCGCGGATTGGCGCCCAGCAGCGTCCATTCCGCTTTTCCAACGACCCGCCGTCGTCGTGTCCAGCTGTCCTTGGTCGACCACAGGAAGTCGCGGAAGACGCGGGTCGCCTGGGCGCTTGCCTGGGATAACAGGCTTGCTTCCTCCATGGCCGGCGCGATTTGCCTTTCCAGCCGCGGGTTGCGAGCAAGGCCAAAGACATAGTCGACCTTGTTGGTCTCGCACCAGTCCATCAGTTCGTCGCGGGCGAAGCCGGAATCGGCGCGCAGGATGATGCGCACGTTTGGCCAGCTTTGGCGGATCTGCCCGATGATACGATCGATTTCGGCGACCGAGCCTGCGCTGGCGTCGATGTTCGAACGCCGTAGCTTGGCCGAAAGCAGGTGGCGGCCGCAGAAGATGTACAGCGGCAGATAGCAATAGCAGTTGTAATAGCCGTGAAAGAACCGACCCTCCTGGTGACCGTGCAGCGGATCATCGGTGGCGTCGAGATCGAGCACGATTTCCTCAGGCGGGCTGTCGTGCGCGTCCAGGAACAGCTCGATGAACAGCGCTTCCAGCGCTTGCCTGTCGTAAGCGATCTTGTGATAGCGCGTCGGCTGGCCGAGACGGCCGTGCTCCAGCCGGTTCAAGGTGGATTTGCCGGCAAGCACCGCACAGTCTTGCCGCTTCGGCGTCAGCCGCTCCGACAGAAGCGCGAGCACCGGGTCGTGGCGCAGCCTGTCGTGGTCATCGACATCCTCGTAGCCCAGCGCGATCGCCGCAACGCGCTGCCCGACCAGCGTGCGCACGCTGTGGACCGTGCACGTCGGATCGCGGTCATCAACGAAGCAAGCGGCCACCCGGTCGAACAGTCCGATGATCCCATCGACATGGCGAAGCAGCAGGGCGCCGGCATCCGAGGTGATCGCTCCGCCGTCGAAACCAGCGACCACTTTGTGACCGTCGAAGCCTTCAAATTCGAGCTGCTCGGCGATACAGTGTGTTTGCATCGGACCCCCTCAACGAATCTGATAACCCTTTGTAGCAAAAGAAGTTTCTCAGATTCGCGGGCCCGATGCACCTCTTACTTTGAGATATTCAGGCTAGTCGTCGGGTTAAACTCGAGGAGAGGGGCAATCGTTGACGTGCTCTGGTTTTGACCTTCAGCCCATCATCGCCAACGCCGCGCTGAAGAAGTCTTCGCCTCCGAAGTTCCCCGATTTCAGCGCCAGCAGCATGTCGCCCTGGGCGTTGCCGACGGTGCGAAGCACCGGCACGCCGGGGGCGATCTCGGGGCCGATCAGGAAGGCGGGGATAGCGAGCCTGTCGACGGTCGCGCCTGACGTCTCGCCGCCGGCGACGACGAGGCGCTTGACGCCGCGCGCCACCAGTTCGCCGGCGATCGTCGCGGTCGCGGTTTCGATGGCGTGGCCGGATGCCTCGCGACCGTATTGGGATTGCAGGCGTGAAACCACATCGGGCGAGGCGCTTGCGGCAATGACGACCGGGCCCGCGGAAATCCGCTCGCCGGCCCAGGCAATCGCCGCGGAAATCGCGTCGAATCCCTTGAGCAATCTCTCGGTGTCGAGCCGCAGCACCGGCATCGACCGTTCGGCCACCTCGAGCTGCCGCAGCGTCGCCGCCGAGCAACTGCCGGCGACGATCGCGGCAAGGCCACCGACCGGTCGGACAGCATCCGACGTGTCGGCTCTTGCCGCAGCGGCGCGACCGGAGCATGCGATGGCGCGCGCCAGGCCGAGTCCGAGGCCGGAGGCGCCGGTCGACACCGGCGTCTGCAACGCCACTTCGCCGAGCGTTTCGAGATCGCGCTCTGAAGTCGCATCGGCGATCGCCGCGGCCACGCCCTCGGCGCGCAAGGCATCGAGCCGCGCCCTGACTGCCTCAGGTCCGGCTGCCACGGTTGGCAGGTCGACGAGGCCGACGCTTCCCTTCGACTGCCGAGCCATGACGCGCACCAGATTGGCGTCGTGCATCGGGTTGAGCGGGTGATCCTTGAGCGGGCTTTCGTTGAGCGGCTGGCCATTGACGAAGAGATGGCCGAGATAGACCGTCCGGCCGGTTTCCGGAAAGGCCGGGGTGACCAGCACGATGCCGCCGCCGGCGGCTCGACTGAGCGCCTCCGTCACCGGACCGATATTGCCTTGATCGGTGGAATCGAAGGTCGAACAGATCTTGTAGAGCACATGGGCCGCGCCGCGATCGCGCAACCACCGCTCCGCCTTGCTCGCCGCAGCGACGGCCTCCTCGGCGGCGACAGAGCGGATCTTCAGGGAGACGACGACCGCATCGACATCCGGCAATACAAGCGACGGGTCGGGGATGCCGACCGTCTGCACGGTCCGGAGTCCGTTCTTGGTCAGCGTATTGGCGAGATCGGAGGCGCCCGTGTAGTCGTCGGCGATCGATCCGAGCAGGATTGTCATCGTTCAGCTCCGTGCAAAGGGTTTGAACCAGGCAAGGCCTTCAAGCGTCCCTCTACTTGGGGAATATTCGCAGCCGACGAAACCGGCATAGCCGAGGCGGTCGATCTCGGCGAAGAGATAGGGATAATTCAGTTCTTCGCCGTCCGGCTCCTGTCGCGAAGGCACGCTGGCGATCTGGATGTGCCCGGTGACCGGCATTAGGCGGCGGAGCGCCATGGTGACGTCGCCATGGATGATCTGGCGATGGTAGATGTCGAACTGGAGCTTCAGGTTGGCAAGCCCGAGATCGGCGATCAGCCGCTCGGCGGCGCCGAAGTCATTGAGAAAATAGCTGGGCATGTTGCGGCCGTTGATCGGCTCGAGCAGGAGGTCGAGCCCTTTTTCGGCAAGGCGCTCGGCAGCATAGGCGACGGCGCGCCGGTAGCAATCTGCCGCTTCTGGATCGGAGGGGTCGGCCAGTCCCGCCATCAGATGCAGGCGCTTGACACCGGTCGCGGCGGCATAGTCGAGCGCGCGTTCGACATCGGCTTTCAACTCCTCGAAGCGGCCGGGAAGGGCGGCGATGCCGCGCTCGCCCGCCGCCCAGTCGCCGGGCGGCAGGTTGAAGAGTGCCTGTTCAAGCTTGTTACGCGCGAGCCGTTCGGCGATCGCCTCGGGCGGTGCCTCATAGGGGAAGAGATACTCGACGGCCGTGAACCCGGCTTCCGCGGCGGCGTCGAAGCGGTCTAGGAACGGCCACTCGTTGAACATCATCGTCAGATTGGCGGCGAAAACGGGCATCTTGAACCTCCTCTACGCCTTGTCCGGCTCTTTGTTTTGGCCGGGCAACTTGGCGCCGGAAAGCTGCGCATAGAGCCGCGCCAGCGAGGAATCGTCGTCGCGCCCCATGCCGGCGCCGGAAGCGGCGAGATACATCTGCAGGGCAGCTGCAACCAGTGGCACCGGATAGCGCTCGGAGCGCGCCATGTCCTGGACGATGCCGAGGTCCTTGACGAAGATCTCGATGGCGCTGAGCGGCGTGTAGTCGCCCGCAAGCACATGCGGGACGCGGTTTTCGAACATCCAGGAATTGCCGGCCGAGGCGGTGATCACCTCGTAGACCTTTTCGAGATCGAGGCCCTGCTTGGCGGCGAAGGTGATCGCCTCGCAGGCGGCGGCGATGTGCACGCCGGCCAGAAGCTGGTTGATCATCTTGAAGGCCGCTCCGGTTCCGGCGGCGTCGCCAAGCTCGTAGACCTTGGCGGCCATCGCATCGAGCGCCGGGCGGGCGGCGGCGAAGGCTTGCGGCGAGCCCGACCCCATGATCGTCAGTTCGCCCTTTGCGGCGCGCGCGGCGCCGCCGGAAATCGGCGCGTCGAGGTAATGGAGGCCAAGCGCCTCGACCTGCTCGGACAGGCGCCGTGCAATGGCCGGATCCATGGTCGCCGAGGAGACGAAAACTGCACCCGGCTTCATCGCCGCGGCGACGCCGTCTGCGCCGAACAGGACGGCCTCGGTCTGGGCGGCATTCACGACCACCGAGACGACGACATCGGCATCGTGCACGGCCTCCCGCAGCGTAGCGGCGGCGCGGCCGCCCTCGGCGGCGAAGCGTTCCGCGGCCGCCGGGGTAATGTCGTAGCCGACGACCTCGAGGCCGTCGCGCTTCATGGACTGGGCCATTCCGAAGCCCATGGAACCGAGACCGATCACAGCCGCGGTGGGCGCGCGTCCCGGACTTTCAGCATGCAATGACATGAAGAGATTCTCCAGCTCTGACAGGGCAAGGGAGCACCGCCGGGCCGAGGGGACCCGGCGGTGCCGACTTGGAAGCTTACCGGTTCACGGTCTTCGCGGGAACAGCCAGAACGGCCAGCGAGCCGATGACAAGAGCGGCGGCCAGGAGATACATGCCGGCGCTGTTGCTGCCGGTGAAGTCCTTGAGATAGCCGACCAGGAAGGGCCCGAGGAAACCGGCGAGATTGCCGACCGAGTTGATCCAGGCGATGCCGGCCGCGGCCCCTGTCCCGGCGAGAAATGCCGTCGGGAGCGACCAGAAGAGCGGTGCGCAACTGATGGCGCCGGCGGCAGCGAGCGAGAGGCAGACGATCGCCAGCGTGGTGCTTGTCGCCATGGTCGCCGCGATGAAGCCGCCGGCAGCGATGACGGCCGGTACGACGAGATGCCAACGCCGTTCGCACAAGCGATCCGAGGAGCGTCCGAGCGCCAGCATGGCGACGAAGGTGCAGATATAGGGGATCGCGGAAATCAGCCCGATGTTCAGGTTTCCGGTGACGCCGGTCGCCTTCACCAGCGTCGGCATCCAGAAATTCAGGCCGTATTGTCCGAGCACGAAGCAGAAATAGATCAGGCACATCAGCCAGACGCGGCGGTCGGTCAGGGTTCCCCTGATGCTGTGCGGGCTCGACGATTTGGCTCGGTTCTCGGCCTCGATATTGGCTGCCAGCACCTTCTTTTCCTCCTTTGTCAGCCACTTCGCGTGGCCGATCGTGTCGTCGAGATAGAAGAAGGTGGCAACGCCGAAGAGGATCGCAGGAATGGCTTCGATGAGGAACATCCACTGCCAGCCGGAAAGGCCATGCGTGCCGTGGAAGCTGTCCATCAGCAGGCCGGAAAGCGGATTGCCGAAGATCGACGAGATCGGGATCGCCGACATGAAGGTGGTGATGATCTTGGCACGGCGATGCGCCGGATACCAGGTGGTCAGGTAAAGGATGATGCCGGGGAAGAACCCTGCCTCGGCCACACCCAGCAGGAAACGCAGGATGTAGAACACGGTTTCCGAGGTGGTGAACATGAAGGCGGCGGAGATGATACCCCAGGTGATCATGATGCGGGCGATCCAGACCCGGGCGCCGACCTTGTTGAGGATGACGTTGCTCGGCACCTCGAACAGGAAATAGCCGATGAAGAAGATGCCGGCACCGATGCCGTAGGCCGCTTCCGACAGGCCGAGCTCGCTCGACATCTGCAATTTCGCGAAACCGACGTTGACGCGATCGAGATAGGCGACCACGTAGCAAAGCATCAGGAACGGAATAATTCTCCAAAACACCTTGCTATAAGCGCGATCCTCCACCGACCGGTCTGAGTAGACGCCACCGATCGGCGCCGGGGTCTCCAGGGTCATGATTTCCTCCTCCAGTAGTTCCGCCGGGGCCTCCTTGAAATTTTCCCGACGACGCGGTGCCAGATGGCAGCGCTGCCATTATCCTTTATGTCAGTTTGGCAGCGCTGCCAAGTCAAAATTGGTAGCGCTGCCAAAAAAACTGGGGTATCTGGAATTTGAAGGCGGCGAGCCGGCGCCGGGGCGTTGCGGCGGCCGGACGCAGCCAGAGAGACAGGGTCGAACGTGGATTTCGATTTCAAGCAGCAGGGTGCCGTGACGCTTGCCGAGGTCGCCGAAGCCGCCGGCGTCGGCGAGAGCACCGTTTCGCGCGTGCTGAGAAACGAAGGGTCGTTTTCGCGCAAGGCGAGGGAGCGGGTGCTGGAGGCGGTCGAGCGGCTCGGCTATGTGCCGAACCGGATTGCCGGAACGCTCGCTTCCGCCGGGTCGCGCCTCGTCGCCTTCGTGGTTCCCTCGCTCTCCAACATCGTCTTCCCCGACGTGCTGCGCGGGGCAAGCGGCGTTTTGGAGCAGAACAGGCACCAGGCTGTCTTTTCCGTGACCGACTACGACCTAGAGCGCGAGGAGGCGCTTGTCGCCGCTATGCTCGCCTGGCGGCCGACGGCGGTGATGCTCGCCGGCTTCGAACATACGCAAGGCACGCTGAAGATGCTGCGCGCAAGCGGCTGCCGGGTGGTCGAAGTGCTCGATGTGGACGGCGCGGCGCTCGATCTGGCGGTCGGTTTTTCCAATCGAGCCGCTGGCCAGGCAAGCGCCGAATTCCTGCTGAAGCGCGGCTATCGCCGCATCGGCTATGTCGGGCACGACATCGATCGCGATACCCGCGCCGGCAAGCGCTTTGCCGCCTTCGGCGAAACGCTCGCCTCCGCCGGCTCTCCCCTGGTCGATCGGGAGATCTGCTCCGGCGCCTCGTCAGTGGAAAGCGGACGGCTTGGCCTGGAGCGTCTGCTGGATAGGCATGCCGATCTCGACGCGGTCTATTTCTCGAACGACGACATGGCAATCGGCGGCTATTTCCACTGCCTGGCGCGCGGCATCTCGATTCCCTCGCAACTGGCGATCTTCGGTTACAACGGCCTCGATATCGGGCGAGTGACGCCGCAGCCCTTGTCGACCATTCGCACCCCGCGCGTTGCCACGGGGCAACTGGCGGCGGAATTCGTCGTCACCAACGCGCCGCCGCAAGTGGTCGATCTCGGCTTCGAACTGGTCGAAGGCGCAACCGCCTGAACTGAAAGGATCTGCCCATGTCCGAGAGCCGTCTGCGCGAGGAAATCTGCCGCTACGGACGATCGCTGTTCGAGCGCGGGCTTACGCCCGGCTCCTCCGGAAACATCTCGCTTCGGCTTGACGACGGCGGCTGGCTGGTGACGCCGACCAATGCCTCGCTCGGCTTCCTCGACCCGACCCGCATCTCGCGGCTCGACTCCAAGGGCAAGCTCGTTGCGGGCGACAAGCCGACGAAGGAGATCCCACTGCACGCCGCCCTCTACGAGTCGCGCGGCAGCGCCCGTGCCATCGTGCATCTCCATTCGACCCACGCGGTGGCGCTCACCATGCTGCCCGAGATCGATCCGCGCGCCGCGCTGCCGCCGATGACCCCTTACTATCTCATGCGCGCCGGCGAGACGGCGCTGGTGCCCTATTACCGCCCCGGCGACCCGGCGGTTGCAGATGCGATCCGCGGCCTTGCCGGCAAATATTCGTCGGTGCTGCTGGCCAATCACGGCCCCGTGGTCGCCGGCGACAGCCTCGAGGCGGCGGTCTTCGCTACCGAGGAGCTGGAGGAGACGGCGAAGCTCTACCTGCTCCTGCGCAACCTCAACCCGCGCTATCTGACCCCGGATCAGGTGAGCGATCTCGTCAAGACCTTCGGTCTCGAACTGCCGTTGCTCGATGATCACGAGGGACATGATCACGGCTGAGCTGTCGCGCCCGCCCCTCATCCCGCTGCCGCGACCTTCTCCCCGCAAGCGGGGCGAAGGGGCGTGTCGCGCCCGCTCAATCCCCCTTTCACTCGGGGCGAGGGGAACTAAGGCGGTGCGGCATACCCCTTCGCCCCGCTTGCGGACCGCTTGCGGGGAGAAGGTGCCGGCAGGCGGATGAGGGGCCGACCAAACACAAATGCGCGTTTTGGTGTCAGGGAGCTACCTGTTGCTGGCGTTCCCCGTGAACGCTCTCTTCTGATCTGCATGCGCTGCACAATGGCGCTTTGTATTTTTGCTGCGCTGCCGCGACGAACTGGCCTTGACCGAAGCGCACTTCCCGCCTCTATTCGTATGACTGATCCGGTGGACCAACCAGTGGATCAGTGGAGGAGTGGCGCCGATGACTGGCAGTCCGATACTCACGCAGATGCCGAAGGTGGGGCGGAGCCTTGACCGGCGCACGGCGCGTGAGTTGATTGCCGACAAGCTGATGGTGCTGGTCGCCACCAACATGCTGAGGCCCGGCGACGAACTGCCGGGGGAGCGAGAACTCGCCAACGTCCTCCATGTCAGCCGCGAGACGGTGCGCGGTGCCATTCAGACGCTGGCGGCGCGCGGCATCATCGAGGTGTCGCAGGGAAGCCGCAGCCGTGTTGCCGATGTCGATCTCAGCGACGTCACGGTGACGATCGCCTCGCCGAATGCCATCGACAGCTACGATCTCGAGGATGTCCATGCGGCGAGGCTGCACATAGAGCTGAAGGTGGTGGGCGATGCCGCCGCCAACATGGACGACGAGGCACTGAAGAAGCTTGAAAGCCTGCTCGAGGCACAGAAGCTCTGCAGCGACGACGCGATGCGCTTCCTGATCTGCGACCGCGAATTCCACGTGGCGATCTACCGGGCCTGCGGCAATCCGCTGCTCTCGGACTTCGTCACAGACCTCTATACTTACATGATGGACTACCGGCGCAGCGCCATGTCGCGCCCGGGTGCGATCGAGGCGAGCTACAAGGATCACAGCGAAATCGTCGAGGCGCTGCGGCGGCGCGACCGTGAAGCGGTCGTCGCGGCCTTTCACGAGCATCTGATGCGCATCTATCGGACGACGAAGGAACTGCTCGTTGACGGAAACGGCAGGAAACAGAAACAGAAGGGCACGCGCAATCCGGAATGATCCGGATGTGGCCGAACGGAGGAGGTTCGCCGCGAATGCATGTCATGATCATCGGTGCGGCCGGCATGATCGGCCGGAAACTCGTCGAGAAACTGGCGGCCGAGCCGGGCGCCCTCGGCTATGAGATCGGCCGGCTGAGCCTGGTGGACGTGATTGAGCCGCCGATTCCCGCGGCCTATTCGGCAATCTCGACGGCGCTGGCGCTCGATCTGTCGCGGGAAGGCAGCGGCGAGCAGCTTGTCGCGACACGGCCGGACGTCATCTACCATCTCGCGGCGATCGTCTCGGGCGAGGCGGAGGCCGATTTCGACAAGGGCTACGGCGTCAATCTCGACGGGACGCGGGCGCTCTTCGAGGCGATCCGCCAGGAGGGTCGGCGCGAGCCCTATTCGCCGCGCCTCGTCTTCGCCTCCTCGATCGCCGTCTTCGGCCAGCCGTTCCCGGAAAAGATCGGTGACGAGTTCTTTACGACGCCGCTGACGAGCTACGGCACGCAGAAGGCGATCTGCGAACTGCTGCTGGCCGACTATTCGCGGCGCGGCTTCTTCGACGGCATCGGCATCCGCCTGCCGACCATCTGCATCCGGCCGGGCAAGCCGAACAAGGCGGCGTCCGGCTTCTTCTCCAACATCCTGCGCGAGCCGCTGGCCGGCCAGGAGGCCGTCCTGCCGGTCGATGAAAACGTCCGGCACTGGTTCGCCAGCCCGCGCTCGGCCGTCGGCTTCTTCGTTCACGCGGCGCGGATGGAGACAAGCCGGATCGGGCCGCGGCGCAACCTGACCATGCCGGGCTTGTCGGCGCTGGTCGGCGAGGAGATCGAGGCGCTGAAGCGCGTTGCCGGGCCGAAGGCCGCCGGCCTCATCCGCCGCGAACCGGACCCGGTCATCGGTGCGATCGTCGCCGGCTGGCCGACGAATTTCGATGCGCGCCGCGCTCGTGAACTGGGCTTCACGGCCGAGAGCAGCTTCGACGAGATCATCCGCATCCATATCGAGGACGAACTCGGAGGGAAGATCTGACATGACAGAGGGCAAGAGATCGGGCGAGGGCAAGATCGCGCTGGTGACGGGCGGCGGGTCCGGCGTCGGCCGCGGCATCGCCAGGCGACTGGGTGCCGAGGGCTATCTCCTTGTCATTACCGGGCGCCGCGCCGACGTATTGCAGCGCGCGGCGACGGACATCGCTGCGGAAACCGGCGGCAGCGTCCGGGCAATTGCCTGCGATGTCGGCGATCCCGGGCAGGTTGTGGCCCTTTTCGATGCGATCCGGAGCGAGTTCGGCAGGCTCGACCTGCTCGTCAACAATGCCGGCTCGACCGTGCCGCCTGTTCCGCTCGAGGAGGTCACCTTCGAGCAATGGAGTGGAATTCTTGCCGCGAACCTGACCGGCGCCTTCCTCTGCACCCAGCAGGCCTTTCGGCTGATGAAGGCACAGGACCCGCGCGGCGGCCGGATCATCAACAACGGCTCGATTTCGGCGACGACGCCCCGGCCCAACTCGGCACCCTACACGTCAACCAAGCATGCGATCACCGGGCTCACCAAGGCGACGGCACTCGACGGGCGACCCTTCGATATTGCCTGTGGGCAGATCGATATCGGCAACGCCGCAACCGACATGACGCAGAAGATGAGCAGCGGCGTGCTGCAGGCCAACGGCGAGATCGCAGCGGAGCCGACGATTCCGGTCGAGCATGTCGCCGATGCCGTCGTCTACATGGCGAGCCTGCCGCTGACGGCCAATGTGCTGACGATGACGGTGATGGCGACGAAGATGCCGCTGGTCGGCCGCGGATAGGATCAAAGCCTTTGCCCATCCACTGGAGGATGGGGCGGAGGCAGGAATGAGTTCTGGGAGGAACGCAAATGGCAGGCGTGGATTTTGTCGATGTCCGGAAATCCTTCGGGGCTGTTCCCATCATCAAGGGCGTGAATATCGAAATCGACGACGGCGAGTTCGTCATTCTCGTGGGCCCGTCCGGCTGCGGAAAATCGACCTTGCTGCGGATGCTGGCGGGGCTCGAGAACATCACGGCGGGAGAAATCCGCATCGGCGACCGCGTCGTCAACCGGCTGCCGCCGAAGGATCGCGACATCGCCATGGTGTTCCAGAACTATGCGCTCTATCCGCATATGACGGTCGCCGACAACATGGCCTTCTCGCTGATGCTGGCAAGCACGCCGAAGGCGGAGATCGACAAACGGGTCGGTGTTGCGGCGGAAATCCTCGGGCTCTCGAAGCTGCTCGACCGCTATCCGCGCCAGCTGTCCGGCGGCCAGCGCCAGCGCGTCGCCATGGGCCGGGCGATCGTGCGCGACCCGCAGGTGTTCCTGTTCGACGAACCGCTCTCGAACCTCGACGCCAAGCTGCGCGTCGCCATGCGCGCCGAGATCAAGGAATTGCACCAGCGGCTGAAGACGACGACGGTCTATGTCACCCATGACCAGATCGAGGCGATGACGATGGCCGACAAGATCGTCGTCATGCATGACGGCATCGTCGAGCAGATCGGCGCGCCGCTCGAGCTCTACGACCACCCGGCCAATCTCTTCGTCGCCGGCTTCATCGGCTCGCCGGCCATGAACATGATCCGCGGCCGGCTACACCCGGAGGATCCGACGGCCTTCATGACCGCGGACGGCACGGCGCTTCCCGTCGCCCGGCCGAGTGCAGCCGCCCGGGGTCGCGACCTCGTCTACGGCCTCAGGCCCGAATATATGTCGCTCGACCCGAACGGTCTGCCCGCCGAGGTCGTGGTGACCGAGCCGACCGGCTACGAAACGCAGATGATCGCCAGGCTCGGCGGCAACGACGTGACCTGTGTCTTCCGCGAGCGGGTGACTGCCAAGCCCGGCGAGACGATCCGCCTCAAGATCGACGGCGCGCATGTTCATCTGTTCGACGCTGAGACCGGACAGCGATTGTTCGACTGACGCCCGTCCGGGAGGAGGAAGGGGAGGAGCCTTCCTCGCCGCGCGGGCGATGCCGGGCAACCGCCGGCATCGGGGTCGCAGCATTCGCCAAGCGGGACGGCGAATGCCGGGAAGATTTGCTCCCGCTGTTTCAAGGAGGAGTACCAATGCCGATAAAGAGACGTGATTTCCTCGCAACCTCCGCCGCCCTTGCCGGCGCCGTGGGTCTTGGCATCCGCCCGACCTTCGCGCAGGCCGAACCGAGCTACAAGCCGGAGGAAGGCGCGAGCCTCAGGCTTTTGCGATGGACGCCTTTCGTCAAGGGTGACGAGGATGCCTGGCTTGCCAATACCAAGAAGTTCACCGAGGCAACCGGCGTCGAGGTCCGCATCGACAAGGAAAGCTGGGAGGACATTCGCCCGAAGGCGGCCGTTGCCGCGAATGTCGGCTCCGGCCCGGACATGGTGATGTGCTGGTTCGATGACGCGCATCAGTATCCGGACAAGCTCGTCGACGTCACCGAACTCGCCAATTACCTCGGCGGCAAATATGGCGGCTGGTACGATGGCGTGAAGGGTTACGCGACCCACGACGGCAAGTTCATCGCCATGCCGCTGACGGCGATCGGCAACGCCGTCTGCTACCGCGACAGCCACATGAAGGCGGCCGGCTTCAGTGAATTTCCGAAGGATACGGCGGGCTTCCTCGAGCTCTGCAAGGCGATGAAGGCGAAGGGCACGCCGGCCGGTTTCCCGCACGGCAAGGCGGTCGGCGACGGCAACAACTACGCCCACTGGCTGCTTTGGAGCCATGGCGGCAAGATGGTCGACGAAGGCGGCAAGGTGACCATCAACAGCCCGGAGACGCTGGCGGCTATCAACTACGCCAAGCAGCTCTACGAGACCTTCATTCCGGGCACGGAAAGCTGGCTCGACATCAACAACAACCGCGCCTTCCTCGCCGGACAGGTCTCGCTGACGGCGAACGGCGTCTCGCTCTATTATGCCGCCAAGAAGGATGCGGCGCTCGCCGAGCTGGCGGCGGATATCCGCACCACCAACTTCCCGATCGGCCCGGTCGGCCAGAGCGTCGAGCTGCACCAGACGAGTTCGATCCTGCTCTTCAACCACAGCAAATATCCGGAAGCGGCCAAGGCCTACATCAAGTTCATGATGGAAGCCGAGCAGATGAATGCCTGGATCCAAGGCTCGAGCGCCTATTGCTGCCAGCCGCTGAAGGCCTTCGCCAACAACCCGGTCTGGACCGCCGACCCGATCCACGCGCCCTATGCCAAGGCCTCCGAGACGCTGCGGCCGAACGGCTATGCCGGTCCGCTCGGCTACGCCTCGGCCGGGGTCATGGCCGACTACGTGCTGGTCGACATGTTCGCGACGGCAGTAACCGGCCAGATGACGCCCGAGGATGCCGTCGTCGAGGCCGAACGGCGGGCAAACCGCTACTACCGCGTGTGATTTTCCGTGGCGGCCTGTCGGCCGCCACGTCCATCGACGAGGCCGGCGGCCCGGGCCGCCGGCTCAATATCTGAACCCATTCTAGGCCGGAGAAATTCGATGTCGATCACGTCGTCCGGAAAGCCGCCATCCGCCATGGCATCGCTGATGCAGAACAACAACGTGCTCGGCCTGCTGTTCATGCTGCCGGCCGCCATTTTTCTCATCTGCTTCCTTACCTACCCGCTGGGGCTCGGCGTCTGGCTCGGCTTCACCGACACGCGCATTGGCCGCGACGGCATCTTCATCGGGCTTGAGAACTACGAGTTCCTGGCACGCGATTCGGTCTTCTGGCTCTCGGTCTTCAACACGCTGCTCTATACATTCGTGGCGTCGATCCTGAAGTTTGCGCTCGGCCTGTGGCTGGCCTTGCTGCTCAACGAAAACCTGCCGTTCAAGTCCTTTTTCCGCGCCATCGTGCTGCTTCCCTGGGTCGTGCCGACGGTGCTTTCGGCGCTCGCCTTCTGGTGGATCTACGATTCGCAGTTCTCGATTATTTCCTGGTCGCTGATGGAGCTCGGGGTCATCGACGGGCCGATCAACTTCCTCGGCGATCCGACCAACGCGCGCGCCTCGGTCATCGCCGCCAATGTCTGGCGTGGCATTCCCTTCGTGGCGATCTCGCTGCTTGCCGGTCTGCAGACGATCCCGGCGTCGCTGCAGGAAGCCGCCTCGCTCGACGGCGCCACCAGCTGGCAGCGTTTCCGCTATGTGACCCTGCCGATGCTGACGCCGATCATCGCCGTCGTAATGACCTTCTCGGTGCTGTTCACCTTCACCGATTTCCAGCTCATCTACGTGCTGACCAAGGGCGGACCGGTGAACGCCACGCATCTGATGGCGACGCTTTCGTTCCAGCGCGGCATTCCGGGCGGCCAGCTCGGCGAGGGGGCGGCGATCGCCGTCGCCATGATCCCCTTCCTGCTCGCCGCCATCATGTTCAGCTTCTTCGGCCTGCAGCGGCGCAAATGGCAGCAGGGCGGACAGGACTGAGATCGGGAGAGACAAGATGAACACGACCACGAAAATAGAAGACGAGGTCCTCACCGATACCGCCGAGGGGATGAGCTATCTCAACCGCCTGCCGCGCCGGATCGTCACCCTTTACCTGCCCATGGCGGTCTTCGTCTTCGTGCTGCTGTTCCCGTTCTACTGGATGGCGATCACGGCGGTGAAGCCGAATTCGCAGCTCACCGACTACAACAATTACAGCCCCTTCTGGGTCGTGGGGCCGACGCTCGATCACATCAAGTATCTGCTCTTCGAGACCTCCTATCCGGGCTGGCTATGGAACACGATGCTCGTCGCCCTCGGCTCGACGATCCTGTCGCTGGCTGCGTCGATCTTCGCGGCCTATGCGATCGAGCGGGTGCGCTTCACCGGTTCGCGCCCGGTCGGGCTGATGATCTTCCTCGCCTATCTGGTACCGCCGTCGATCCTGTTCATCCCGCTCGCCTTCATCGTCTTCAAGTTCGGCATCTACGATTCTAAGCTGGCGCTGATCTTCACTTATCCAACATTCCTCATTCCCTTCTGCACCTGGCTGCTGATGGGCTATTTCCGCTCCATCCCGTTCGAGCTGGAGGAAAGCGCCCTGGTGGACGGGGCGACGCGCTGGCAGATCCTTATCCGGATCATCCTGCCGCTCGCCGTGCCGGGCCTGATTTCGGCCGGCATCTTCGCCTTCACGCTGTCCTGGAACGAGTTCATCTATGCGCTGACCTTCATCCAATCATCGGAGAACAAGACGGTGCCGGTCGGCGTGCTGACGGAGCTGGTGCGCGGCGACGTCTTCGAATGGGGCGCGCTGATGGCCGGCGCGCTGTTCGGTTCGCTGCCGGTCGTCATCCTCTATTCGTTCTTCGTCGACTACTACGTCTCGTCGATGACGGGCGCGGTCAAGGAGTGATGCTCATCGTCTGCCGGCAACCAGAAATACGGAGAATGCGGCGCAGGCGGCAAGCGGTCCCAAGGCGCCTGGATCTCGCATCGCCCAAAGGGTCAGGCCGCTGTAAAGTGACCATGCAACCGGAATCGGCAGAAGCAGCCCCAGTTTCCTCTGACCCAGCATCAGCATGGCGCCGAACGTCGTTGCAACCGTCGGATCGGGCATCATGCCGAAGGTTTCGGCCGAGACGGGGGAGCGGCCTGCAAGCCAGGCAATAAACGGGTAGGCGAGCAGACCGAACACTGAAAGACCAATTCCGCCATAGTGGCGCAGGCGGCCTGCAGGCGCGGGATCGCGTGCCATCAGGCCGACGAGAACCAGCAATGCCGCCTGGATCCAGAAGGCGGCCGCCGCGTAAGGCATCGCCCGGTTGATCCCGGCATAGCGCGCCCACAGGAACTGCCAGGCGCAGAAGGCCCATGCCAGGGCGAGCAAAGGAAGAACTGCCAGCCGGACGCGGCGAACGTGTATGGCGGCCGGAACGAGCACGGCAAGCGCGGCCGCGATGAGCACGATCTGAAGGGGCCAGAAGTCCTGATTGTACCGTTCGATCAGCCGGAAATAGACCCGCGGCGAGAACAGCAGCAGATCTTGAAGCGTATAGGTCGCCCAATCGGACATCAGATGCAATCCGCATCAGGTCGGGGCGCACTCACAGCGCTTCCACATAGTCGACCATGCGCCGGCGCGTTGCCTCGTCGGGCAGGACGCCCCTTGCCGCGCCGAGGTTCTCCCGGACATGGTCCGCGCGGGTGGTGGCGGGGATCGCACAGGTCACCTCCGGATGCGAGATGATGAATTTCAGCAGGAACTGCGCCCAGTTGCCGGCGCCCGTCTCGGCAAGCCAGTCCGGCAATGGCGCGTCCTCGACCTGCCGGATGAGGTCGCCCTGCCGGAACGGGCGGTTGGCGATGACCGCGATGCCCTTCTCCCGCGCCAGCGGCAGGATGCGGTCCTCCGCTTCCCGATCGAGGATGTTGTAGGTGAGCTGCACGAAATCGATCGGCTGCTCCGCCATGACGCGCGCGATCTCGCGATGACGGCGCCCTTCGGAGGTGGTGATGCCGACATAGCGCAACTGCCCGGCCGCCTTCATGTCGAGGAGAGCGGGCAAATGCTCCTCCCAGGAGACCAGATTGTGGACCTGCATGAGATCGAATCTGCCGACGCCCCAATGGTCACGCGACGCCTTGATCTGGGCGGCGCCGCTTGCGGGGTCAGAGATCCAGACCTTCTCCGCCGAAAACAGCCGGTCGGGATGGCCGAGCTTGCGAAGGCCGTAGCCGATCGTCGGCTGGGAGGAGCCGTACATCGGCGAGGAGTCGATCATGCGGCCGCCGCCTTCGAAGAAGGTGGCGATCACGGCGGCGCATTCGTCCTTCAGGAGGGGATCGTCCCCGACATTGAAGGTGATCCAGGTGCCGAGGCCGATCGCAGGCAAGGGCTCGCCGGTTTTCGGAATGGTTTTGGTGATCATGTCGCCAGCCTGGCCCGCTGCCAGCCGCGGCATGAGCGGCAGCGATAGGCCGAGGCCAAGCGCCTGAACGATTGTGCGCCGCGTGACGGTCATCGGTCGCTCCCTTCCGTTCGAAGCTTTGCAAGCTTGGTTCCGGCAGCGACATAATACCCCCGGCGGGGCCGCTCTGCAGCCCCGAAGCGGTGAATGTGCGGGATCGAACCCGCCGGTCAGCCTGCAGCGTCAAAGGCGCGCTTGAGCGCGGCAATGTCGAGCTTCACCATGCCGAGCATGGCTTTCGCTGCCCGCTTGGCCCGGTCGCGATCGGGGCTGGACATCATCTCGCCCAAGGCGCGCGGCACGATCTGCCACGAGAGACCCCAGCGGTCCTTCAGCCAGCCGCATTGTTCCGCTCCGCCGCCATTGGCAAGGAAGGCATCCCATATACGGTCGATCTCCTCCTGGCTGTCGCACTGCACCTGAATAGAGAAGGCGTGGTTGAAGGCATCGAAAGGCCCGGCTTCCAGCGCGGTGAAATTCTGGCCGTCCAGGGTGAATTCGATCACCTTGACGCTGCCTGGAGGGCCGCTCGGGGTTTCCGCCGGCACGGTTGTTTCGCCTGATATGGCCGAGTTCGGAATGATCGAGACGTAGAAGTCGACGGCTCGGCGAGCCTGCTCCGCGAACCAGAGGTGAGAGACGATCTTGGGCATGGATGAACTCCTTTGTCATGTCCAATGACATGAAGACGTGCCGCCCCGCCCCCATCCGACAGGTCGGGCCGAAAAAAAAGCACTATGGAGATGAAGCCGCTGCCCGCGAACTGTGCTTTGGTCGCTGGAGGAAGTTCCCGTCACCAGGGCCGCCAGCCGCTCGACCAGTAACGGTCCTTCAATTCGCTCAAGCGATCCTCGATATCGGAGATGACATCCTCTGTGCGCGAAGAACGCCGCGTGGACCAGTATGGACGGCTGGTGCTTGCCAGGATCAGGCCGACGAGACCGACCAGTGCCAGGGCCGTCCAGGCGGGATGCTCTCGTGCCATTTCTCCGGCCTTGCGACCCGTATCTTTCACCGTGTTTGCCACAGCCCTGCCGGAGGGAATGCCGAGATCGGCGAGCGTCTCCTTCAGCGCATTGACCTGATCACGAAGCCACCGGACTTCTTCCTCCATCGTCTTCTGGTTCGGAACGCCGACCGTGCCGCTTTTCGTGTCGACGACGCCGCGCGGGACAGCGGAACCGATTGATTTTTCCTGTGCCATTGCTGATCCTCCATTTCTGAACCCGTGAGGTGGTCCCCGGGAGGAAAACGACGGTGGGCCGTTGGAGTTCCTTCGTTCCGAGCAGGCGGCATGGTGACGGAGCCCGGGTGGTGCCCCCAGTTCAATGTTGATTTCGCCGGTTGCGAAGTGATCTGGCGCCAGATAGTTTTCGCGTTAAGCAATTTGCATTGGTGAAATTTGCCACCCGGTCTGCCCTTGATTATCGAAAGCGTGGATGCGGGATAGTGGATGATGGATCGACGATGAAGAACCGACAGGCTGGGGAAGCGGCAGATGCGCATCCGACCGTTGCCGCAACAGAAACGAAGCAGCGCCGGCGCTCATTGGCCATGGGTTTGCTGCGCGCCCGCGAGGCGGTGATGAGCCATTTCCGGCCGATCCTCGCGGCTCACGACGTCACCGAGCAGCAATGGCGTGTCATCCGCGTTCTCGCCGAGGAGGGGATGCTCGACGCGACCGAGGTGGCGGACAAGGCCTCCATCCTGGCCCCGAGTCTCACGCGCATGATCCGCTCGCTCGAGGAGCGTGGCTTCATCACCAAGCACAAGGACAAGGCGGATGGCCGGCGGGTGCTGCTCAAGGTGACGCCCGCCGGGCAGGCGGTGATCGAGGACGTCATGCCCGAAAGCCTCAGGGCCTATGGCGATATCGACGCCCGCTTCGGGGCGGAACGGGTCGAGCAACTCATCGACATGCTCGAGGAACTGGCGAGCCTGAAACTCGAAGGCGGTTCAGGCGGCGAAGAGTAAGGCACTCAATAGACCCTGCCACTCGCTGCGCCGCTTGCGGGGCTCGCCTCCTCGAAATCACGGAGCAATTGGCTCGTCGCATTGGCGAGCAGGGTCACGTCGTTGCCGATCGCCACGAAGGTCGCGCCAAGCTCGAGATAGCGCTTGGCGAGTGCCAAATCGCCGGTCAGGATGCCGGCTGCCTTGCCGTGGGATTGGATGCGAAGCAGGGACGCCTCCACCGCCGCCTGCACCTCTGGCGCGCCGGGCTTTCCGAGGAAACCCATGTCGGCGGCAAGATCGGCCGGGCCGATGAAGACGCCGTCGACGCCGTCGGTAGAGGCGATAGAGTCGAGGGCGGCAAGCCCGGCCCGGCTTTCGACCTGCAGCAGGAGGCAGATCTCGTCATTGGCCGTCTGCAGATAGTCGGGAATCCGGTTGAAGGCGGAGGCGCGGGCGAGTGCGGCGCCGATGCCGCGCACGCCCTGCGGCGGATAACGC
Source organism: Sinorhizobium fredii NGR234 (assembly GCF_000018545.1). NCBI lineage: Bacteria > Pseudomonadati > Pseudomonadota > Alphaproteobacteria > Hyphomicrobiales > Rhizobiaceae > Ensifer > Ensifer fredii. Next base: position 2,063,824 of record NC_012586.1, on the reverse strand, counting down.
ACGGCTTTCACCATGGTTTCGGCCAGTTCCTTGCTGTCGACCATGGGGATCAACAGGGTGTGGGCGCCGATGTCGAGCAACTGCTTGACGATGTAAGTCTCGCCGATCGGCGGACGGATCACCGCGTTGCTGGCGGTGCCCTTCATCGCCTGCAGCTGCGAGACCAGTAACGGGATGTCGTTTGGGGCGTGCTCGGCATCGAGCAATAGCCAGTCGTAGCCGGCGCCGGCGCAGATCTCGACCGTATAGGGATTGGCGAGCGCCTGCCAGAGGCCGATCTGGGCGCGGCCCTCCCTGAGGGCCTGTTTGAAGAGGTTCGTGGGAGCCGGCATGAGAACGCCCTCAGGCAAAATAGAGACTGACAGAGCCGTAAGCGCCGAAATCGGCGACGATCGTGTCGCCGTGCCGCGCCTCGATCGGCCGGATGAACGAGCCGGCAAGAACGATCTGCCCGGCCTCGATGCCGTCGCCGTACTGCGCCAGCCGGTTGGCGAGCCAGGCGACGCCACGCGCCGGCTGGTTCAGTACGCCGGCGCCGAGCCCGGTTTCCTCGACCTCGGAATTGCGGCTGACGATCGCGCCCATCCAGCGGATGTCGATCTGATCGGGCCGAACGGCGCGCCCGCCGGTGACAATGCCGGCATTAGCCGCATTATCGGAAATCGTGTCGAAGACATTGCGCGTCTTCTTCGTCTCGGGATCGACGCGAAGGATGCGCGTGTCGAGGATTTCCAGCGCAGGCGTCACGTAGCCGGTGGCGTTCAGCACGTCGAAGACGGTGGCGCCCGGTCCCTTCAGCGGTGCCTTCATCACGAAGGCGATCTCCGCTTCGATGCGCGGCTGGATGAAGCGGTCGGCCGGGACCGTCGCGCCGTCCTCGAAGACCATGTCGTCGAACAGCACGCCGGAATCGGGAATATCGATGTTCAATGCATATTGCATCGCCTTGGAGGTGAGGCCGATCTTCCAGCCGATCACCTTGCGGCCGGAAGCGATCTTCTTCTTCACCCAGGCGCCCTGGATCGCATAGGCGTCGTCCATGTCGATCTCGGCGTATTTCAGCGACAGAAGGCCCGTCTGGATGCGGGTGCGCTCGGCCTGGTCGAGGCTTTCAGCGGCGGCTTCGATCTGGTCTCTGGTCAGCATGGCTCACATCTCGTCGGCGATCGTGTTTCTCAAAATGCCGATGCCGTCCGCTTCGACCTCGACGACATCGCCGGGCTTCAGCCAGATCGGCGGATCGAAACGGGCGCCGGCGCCGGTCGGCGTGCCGGTGACGATCACGTCGCCCGGAACCAGTGTCGTGAAGGTGGAGATGTAATTGATGATCTTGCGGAACGGGAAGATCATCCGGCTCGTCCGGTCGCTCTGGCGCACCTCGCCATTGACCCGGGTTTTGAGCTTGATATCGGCGAGCTGGCTTTCGTCGGTGAACGGCACGAGCCATGGGCCGATCGAGCCGGTCCGGTCGAAATTCTTGCCCTGGGTGACGTTGAACTTGGCATGGCGCACCCAGTCGCGGATCGTCCCTTCGTTTGAGAGCGACAGCGCCGCGATGTGGTTCAGCGCCTCAGATTCAGGAATGCGGCGGCCGCCCTTGCCGATGACGATGACGATCTCGCCCTCGTAGTCGAGTTGCGGGCTCTCCGGTGGCCGGATCAGCGGCTCGTCGTGACCGGTGAAGGAGCGCGGGAAGCGGATGAACAGCGACGGGTTGGCGGGGGCAGCCTGTCCGTCCTTGTATTCCTCGTTGCGGTCGGGAAAGTTGACGCCGACGCAGACGATCTTTTCCGGCGACGGGATCGGAATCTCGAAGCGGATGTCTTCGACCGGGAAGTCCGGCGGCAAGGATGCGCTTTCGGCGGCGAGTGTGGAAAGTGCGCCGTCTTCGATGACTTCGCGAAGCGTCGGCCAGCGTGCGCCGTGGCGGGCCGAGAGGTTGACGATGCCTTCTTCCGTCAGAAGGCCGTAGCCTTGACTGCTATTGCGGGTAAAGTTGACAAATTTCGGACGGGACATGGGGTCTACCTTCGGGCGGCGCCAAGGCTGTTGGCGATTTCGGTGATGACCTCGAAGGCCGTGTCGGCGTCCTGCTCAGTCATATCGAACTGCCCGGCCTGGAAACGGATCACCACCCGTCCATCGACGCGGGTCTGGGTCAGGTAGATCCGCCCGTCATCGTTGATGGCGTTGACGAGGGCGAGATTGTGGGCGTCGAGGTCGCCGCTGCCCAAGTGCCGGAAGGAGAAGAGCGAGAAGATCGGTTTCGTGACGATCTCGAACCCGTCCTCCCGGCCGAGCCGCTCGGCAAGCGTCTCCGCCCAGGCGACGTGGTTGCGGATCATTCCTTTCAGCCCTTCCAGGCCATGGAACCGCAGGAGGAACCAGAGCTTGAGCGCCCGGAAGCGCCGGCCAAGCGGCACCGTCCATTCGGAATAGTTTATGATGCCGTCCTTGCCGTGGGTCTTCAAATATTCCGGCTTGATCGCCAGCGTACGGACCAGGTCGTCCGGGCTTCGGATGAAATGCGCCGAGCAGTCGAACTGGGCGCCGAGCCACTTGTGCGGGTTGAAGACGACGGAATCGGCTTCCTCGACGCCGGCCCAGAGGGGCCGGAATTCCTCGCAGATCATCGCCGAGCCGGCCCAGGCCGCGTCCACATGCACGTAAAGGTCATGGGCGCGGGCGACCCGAACGACGTCAGCGATATTGTCGCAGGCGCCGGTGCTCGTGCCGCCTGTACAGGCGATGACGCCGGCGGGCACGTAGCCGGCTGCCTTGTCGCGGAGGATCGCCGCTTCCAGCGCCGCACAATCCATCGAACGGTGTTCACCCTGAACCGGGATACGTACGAGATTGTCCTCGCCGACGCCGGAGACCCAGATGGCGCGGTCGATCGACGTGTGAACCTGATCCGAGGAATAGACGCGCAGTCTCGGATTGGCGCTAAGCCCCGCCTTGTTGCCGTTCCAGGCCAGCGCGCGCTCGCGCATGACGAGGACGGCCGACAGGGTGGCGGAGGAGGCCGAATCCTGGATTACGCCGGCGAAACCTCCCGGCAGGCCGATCGCCTGGCGCAGCCAGTCGAGCACCCTCGTTTCGAGCTCGGTTGCGGCAGGTGACGTCTGCCAGAGCATGCACTGGGCGGCCATCGCCGTCACCAGATACTCGGCGACGACGGAAACCGGCGCGGCATTGGCCGGGAAATAGGCGAAGAAGCGCGGGTGCTGCCAGTGCGTCATCCCCGGAACGATGATTTTCTCGAAATCGGCAAAGATCGCCTCCATGCTCTCGCCGGTCTGCGGCGGGGAGGCTGGTATCTCAGCGGTGATGTCGCCGGGCGCCGTTTGCGCGCGCACCGGCCGGTCGCGAAGCGAAGCGCGGTAAGCGGCTCCCCAGTCTGCGGCCTTTCTCGACCATTTGGCGAACGTGGCTTCATCCATCTCTCGGTCTCCTCGAGGACATTTGTTGTACGCGTCCGATCGTCAGGGCGCGATGATCGGCTGCGCCTTCAGCACGGAGTCCGTCACAGGCGTTCCGGCGAAGAGACTGCCATGCTCGAACCAGGACTTCGGGGCGGGCGCCCCCCACAGCGTCTGGCGCTGCGGATCCTTGAGATCCCACTTGATCGGCTCGAGATCCGGATCGACCGTCTGGTAATCCGAGCAGTAGATCTCGACGCGGTGGCCGTCCGGGTCGAGGATATAGAGGAAGAAGGCGTTGGAGATGCCGTGGCGGCCGGGGCCGCGCTCGATATTCGAGACCCAGCCGGTGGTCGACATCAGGTCCAGAAGGTCGATGATGTTGAGCGGCGTCGGCACCCAAAAGGCGGTGTGGTGCAGGCGCGGGCCGCGGCCGTTGGTGAAGGCGATGTCGTGGACGCCGCCCTTGCGATGCGTCCAGGCGGCCCAGAGGCGGCCAGTTTCCTCGTCCTCGGTGTATTCGGTCACCCGGAAACCGAGCTCGTTGTAGAAGGCGACCGATTCATCGACATTCGGCGAGAAGCAGTTGAAGTGGTCGATCCTGAGCGGCTTCACACCCCTGTAGAGCGCGTATTGCTGGTGGATCGGCGGCAGGCGGTCCATCTTCGAATAGAATTCGAGCGGGATGCCGTGCGGATCGCGGGTGCGGAAGGTGTGCGCCTGATAGGGACGCTCCACCCATTCGACCGGCAGGTCCTTGCTCTTGAAGAAATGCGCCGCCTTGTCGAGGTCTTCGTCGCCGAACACTTTGAAGCCGAGGTCGCGGGCCTCCGCTTTCTCCGCTTTCTTCAGGACGATGCAATGATGGCCGCGCTCTTCCATGGCGCGCAGGTATATCGAGTCAGATGTTTCGTCGGTGACCTGCAGTCCGAGCGTGTCGACGTAGAAGGCGCGCGACCTGGCAAGGTCGGTCACCCCGAGCTCGACATGAGAAAGCCGCACGATGTTGAAGGGCGGGTAGAGATTGGCATTGGGTATCGGCATCGGTCCTCCTCCGGCCCGCGTCCCAAAGGGACTGCGGGCAATTCATTCACGGTTGCTGTGTCAGCCGCCAAGTTTCTGGATGGCGTGCGGCCTGGTCGCGAAGGCGACGTTCTTCGTCTCCATGTAGAAGTCGAAGGACCAGTCGCCGCCGTCGCGGCCGATGCCGGAGTTCTTCACCCCGCCGAAGGGCGTCGGCAGGTGGCGCACATTTTCGGAGTTCACCCAGATCATCCCCGCCTCGAGGCGATCGGTGAAGCGGAAGGCGCGGGTGACGTCCGCGGTCCAGAGATAGCCGGTCAGGCCGTACTGGACGTCGTTGGCAAGCGCCAGCGCCTCGTCCTCTTCCTTGAACGGGATGGCGGTCAGCACCGGACCGAAGATTTCCTCCTGGGCGATGCGCATCTTGTTGCTGGCCCCAGTGAAGAGCGTCGGCGACACATAGCAGCCGCCGCCCGGACCGTCGAACTTGGCACCGCCGGCGGCCACCCTGGCGCCTTCGGAGCGGCCGATGGCGATATATTCGAGCACCTTCTTCTCGTGCACCGGATGGATGAGCGGGCCGACGACCGTTTCCGGATCGAGCGGATGTCCAACCTTGATGCGGCTCGCCTTCTCGGCGACCAGCGCGGTGAATTTCTCGTAGATCGTTTCCTCGACCAGCAGTCGCGATGACGAGGTGCAGCGCTCGCCGTTCAGCGAATAGATCATGAAGACGGCGGCATCGGCGGCGCGCTCGAGATCGGCATCGGCAAAGACGATGACAGGGTTCTTGCCGCCGAGCTCGAAATGCACGCGCTTCAGCGTCTCCGCTCCCTGACGCATGATCATAGAACCGGTACGGCTTTCGCCGACGAAACCGATCGCCTTGATCAGCGGATGCTCGGTAAGCGCCTTGCCGGCATCCTCGCCGAAGCCGTTGACAAGGTTCCAGACGCCCTTCGGCAGGCCGGCCTCCTCGGCGATCTCGACCAGCAGGCGGGCCGTCAGCGGCGAGAATTCCGCCGGCTTGTGGACTATCGTGCAGCCCGCCGCGAGCGCCGGTGCGATCTTCCAGGTCGACAGCATGAACGGCGTGTTCCAGGGCGTGATTACGCCGACTGGGCCGATCGGCACCCGGGTCGTCAGGTTGACCTGGCCGTCGGCGCGCAGCGACTTGCCGTCGCGGGCCTCCGGGGCGCGATCGGCGAAGAAGCGGAAGTTTTCCGCGCCGCGCAGCGCCGCCTTGGCCATGAATTTCAGCGACTGGCCGGTATCCATGCATTCGACGAAGGCGATTTCCTCGGCGCGGGCGACGATCGCATCAGCGACCTTGTGCAGCAGCTTCTTGCGCGCCTCCCCGGGCATCGCCGCCCACTCGGCGAATGCGGCCTTGGCGGACTTGGCGGCGCGATCGATGTCCTCGGCATTGCCGCGCGCGACCGATGCCAGTGGCTTCAGATCGACGGGCGAGATGGTCTCGTAAGTCGAGCCATCGGCGGCCGCGACATCCTCGCCGCCGATGCGGTTCAGGACACCCTGCTTCTTGAACCGGGCGAGGTAGTCCTCCGCCTTGGCGATGTTTTCCTGCAGTTTGGACATTATCTGATCCCTGGTGTTTCTTTTGTGCCGGCCGCCTGTTGGCTATCGGCCGCGAAGGCGCGGATGGATCGCGTTCCTCTTCCAACTCAGGTCCGGATCGATCTCGCGGATTTCGAGTGAGAGTGCGAAGTGCGGGGTCTCGAACAAAGGCGCGAGCGCCTCGCTCGCCGCGGCGAAGATTGCCTCGCCGGCGCGCTTCTTTTCCTCCGGTGAGCGGCCGGTGCCGATGCGAAAGTTCAGGTCGACGAAGGCATTTTCCGGCAGCTGATCGGCGATAGCATAATCTTCGCAACGGACCGCCCGGACGCGCACGGCGCCGATTTCGAAGAGCCCGGTCGACAGCACGCCCTTCAGCAACCCGCGGCAGAGCGCTCCGATGTCGGCCCGGCCGTCGAGATTGGCGGAATATTCCACAGTGAGATGCGGCATCGGTCCTCCCAGGCGCCGTTCTATTTGATTAACATGTTAAATATATAGGCGGATGTCAAGCGGCATTTTGCAGACCGCCCGTTCGACGGCCGCCTGTCAGCCGCCAAAGCTGCCGGCCTGGGTCGGCACATGCACGTAGTTGCGGTCGAAATAAAGCAGCGCGTGTCCGTCCTTGCGGGTGCGGATTTCGACCACCTCGCCGATGAAGATGTTGTGCGTGCCGACCAGGCGGGCCTCGACCATGCGGCAGTCGAAGGAGACGATCGCATCGGCGAGCGCCTGGCTGCCGGACCTCAGTTCGTTCCATTCGGCAGTTGCATAGCGGGCTTCCATGTCGGCCTGCTGGCCTGCAAAACAGGCGGCGAGGTCCTTGTGCTCGCCGGTCAGCACGTTGACGCAGAAACGGCGGTTCTCGACAAAAAGGCCGGTCTGGGCCGAGCGGCTGTTCATGCAGACGAGCAGTGTCGGCGGCTCGTCGGTGACAGAGCACATGGCGGTGGCGGTGAACCCGCCGCGCCCGGCGGATCCGTTGGTGGTGATGACGTTGACGGGGGCGCAGACCCGCGCCATCGCGTCACGGAATTCGGTCTTCGTGACGGGAGCTTCCATGACTGCCCCCTCATTCGGCCGCGTTGCGGATGGCGGAGGCGTCGTCGAGCGGCGGCAGCCAGGTGTCTCCCGTCCAGCCGTTCTCGTCGTAGTCGGCCATGCACCGGTCGACCAGCGCCTCCATCTCTTTGAGCCGCCCGCCACGCTCGGCGCCCTTCAGCACCTGCAGCCGAACCTCTTCCGGCGCGCCGGCATAGTTCAGTTCGTAGAGCGCATGGCGCCCGCCGAATTCGGTGCCGGTCGCATCCCAGAGCAGCTTCATGATCTTGATGCGCTCGATATGACCCATGTCGTTCGAGCCGCGGACATATTGGGCCAGATAGCGGTCTATCTCCGGATTGGCGAAGTCCTTCGCCGAGGAGGGCAGATAGATAAGGCCGGAGGCGACGACCTTGCGGACCGTTTCGATGACCCGCGGATAGGCTTCCGACATGAAGGTGCGGTAGGAGAGCGCCGCTTCGAGATTCGGCAGAACGGCGCCATTGGCCCAGGGAATGGGGTTATGGGCCATCGCATTGGAAAAGCTCCAGAACATGTGCCGCAAGGCGATCACCTCGCCGAGTGCCGCCTGATTGCCGCGGAAGGCATCGCCGCCGGTGGCCCGCAGGGCCTTGGCAAGCAGCCCGGCGAGGAAGTCGAGCTTCACGGCAAAACGCGTGCAGCCCTGGAAGCAATAGCCATGCATGAAGCCCGAGGCCGGGTGGAAGGAAAGAATCTTCGCCGCATCGCGCAGCACCAGCACGTCCTCCCAGGGCACGAAGACGTTGTCGAGGACCAGGATCGCGTCGTTCTCGTCGAAGCGCGACGAGAGCGGATAGTCGAAGGGATGGCCGGCGCTGTTGGCGGTCTGCTCGTAGGAGACGCGGCAGAACATCTTGATGCCCGGCGCATTCATCGGGACGATGAACATCACCGAGAGTGACGGGTCCTCGGTGACCGTCGCCGAGCTCTGGGCGAGGAAATTGTAGTGCGTCAGCGCCGACGAGGTCGCGACCACCTTGGCGCCCGATACATAGATCCCGGCGTCGGTTTCCTTGGTGATGTGGACGAACACATCCTTCACCGCGTCGGCCGGCTTGTGGCGGTCGATCGGCGGATTGACGATGGCGTGGTTCATGAAGAGAACGGATTCCTGTGCCCGCTTGTGCCAGGAAAGTGCGTTCTCCTTGAAGGGGCCGTACCAGTCGGCATTCGCCCCGAGCGTGTTCATCAGCGCCGCCTTGTAGTCGGCGGTACGGCCCATCCAGCCATAGGACATGCGCGCCCAGTCGGCGATCGCGCCCTGCTGCGCGGCGAGCTCGGCGGAGGATTTCGCGACGCGGAAATATTTGTGGGTGTAGCCGCCCGATCCGGTGTCGGTCGGCGCCGTCAGGCGGTCCTTCGTCTTCTCGTCGTGCAGCGCATCATACATCCGGGCGATCGAACGAGCCGAGTTGCGCATCGAGGGATGGGCCGTGACGTCCGCGATGCGCTCGCCGTTGATATAGACCTCACGCCCGTCGCGCAGGCTCGCCAGATATTCGGCGCCGGTAAACGGACGGGTCTTGTCGGCGCGGTGATCTTCGGATCGCATCTTGAAATTCCTCCCTTGAAATGTTGACAAAAGCTAAGACGGCGGCGGCCGGCAGGCCATGGACAAAGAAGGCGATTCGCTGGTACTTTTTCGGGTATGCCTACGAGAAATGACGTCCCCTCCTTCTTCGTCTATGGCGAGCCCAGCCGCGAACTCGACGTCGGCTTCCTGCACGTCGAGACCGTGATGGAGCGCAAAAGCCTCCATCTCGGCCATGTCGCCCCGCACCAGCACCCGCAGATGGGACAGATAACCTATTGGTTTCAGGGAGGAGGCACGTATCGGATCGAGGAGGAGACTTGGAATTTTTCGGCTCCCGCCATCAGTTTCGTGCCGAGCAGCGTGGTCCATGGTTTCGATGTCGGCGAGCAGTCGGATGCGATCGTCGTTTCGATATCGGACGATCTCCTGCGGGCAATGGCGCAGCAGGTGGACCTGGGACTCGATGTGCCGGTTCTGCTGACGGGAGAGACGCTCGACACGAACTGGGCGAGGATCGGCGCGCTTCTGGAGATGATTGCCGATGAGTACCGCGCCGGCGCGAGCGCCAGCGAGAAGGTGCTCGTCGGGCTGATATCCGTCGTCCTTTCGCTGATGGCCCGGCTCGGCGGAACCGGCGGCCTTGACGCTGCGCCGCCGACGGTCTCGTTGGGCATGGCGCTCCGCCGCGCCATCGACCGCCACTACAAGGAAGATTGGCCGGTCGGCCGCTATGTGCACTTTCTGGCGACGACCCCGCATCTGCTCGACAAGGCGGCCCGCGAGGTGTTCGGGCAAACGGTCAAGGATATGCTGCTCGACCGGCGGCTTCTCGAAGCCAAGCGGTTGCTGAAGTTCACTATTCGCCCGGTGGAGGATATCGGCCGTGAGATCGGCTTCGACGACCCGGCGTATTTCTCGCGTTTCTTCCGCAAGCGCACCGGCGAAGCGCCGGCAGCCTGGCGCAGGCGGCAGCTGGAGGCCAACGGCTGAAGGTGCAGGAAGCCGCCCGGCTTCAGCCCCAACCCTCCCGAAGAAATGGTTTGGCGAGTTCGAGTGCTTCCCTGACGTATCGCGCCAGCCGTTGTTCCGCATCCGGAGTGGCCGGCCGCGCGCCGATCCAGCCGATATAGGTGAGGCTTCTGATGAGCAGGAAGAGCGGCAGTGTTTCGAGGGCCGCTTCCGGCAGCGGCCGCCGTCGGCGGTATCCGGCGATGAGCGACGCCCGGATCAGCTCGAAATGCGGCTCGCGCCGGTTGCGGAGAAGTGTCGTGGCGATGTCGAACATCCGCCAGCCGTAACCGGCATCGTCGAAATCGATGAGTTCGACATGAGCAGGTCCAACAAGGACGTTCTCGCGCACCAGGTCCGCATGGATGAGGCCGTAGTCGAGCCCGGCATGGTCCGCCGCCCTCAATTTCTCTGTGAGCCGTGGCCGCAGCGCCGCGAGCTGCCTTGCCGCATCCGGCGTCAGTCCCTGGCAATCCCAGAAACGCCCCCAGAGCGGCGTTTCCCCGAGCAATCCGTCGAAGTCCCATGCCGGACGGGCGAAGGATGCCGCCGGTGTCCAGCGGTCGGAGACATCGTGTAGCTCGGCCATCGCCTCGCCGAGTTGTCCAAAAATCGTAGCGAGCCGTTCGGGCGGGTGGCGGAGCGGCTCGCCGGAGCGGCCTAGCTCTTCACCATGCATCCAGCTGACGATGTCGGCATGCTGGGGCGCGAAATCCGGGGTGGACGGCAAAGTGACGAGATCGCTGCCGTCAAGGGTTGGGATCGGCGCCGGAACATGCAGCCCGCCGGCCTTGAGCGCCGCCATCCACTGCAGCTCGGAAGCCAGTGCGCGATCGTCGTGGTAACCGGGGCGATGCAGCCGAAGGGCGGCCGGCGCGCCGTCTGCCAGGCGGACCCGGAACACCGCGTTCTCGCGGAATTTCAGGAGGACGGGAGACTGGTCGGCCAGCCCCCAATGGCGAAGTGCCTCCTGTGCTCGTCCGTGGAGGGCGGCCATCGGCAAAGCGATGCTGTGCTCGTCCATCGCGCCGCTCACAGGCCAAACAAGACGTCGTCGAAGGTCGACAGCATCAGGTCGGCATGCTCCGTCGAGAACGGCATCGGAGGCCTGATCTTGGTGCTGCACTCGTGCACGCCGATCTTGCCCATCAGCACGCCGCGCTCGCGCATCGCGTTTACGATCCTGGTTGCCAGTTCTGGTGCCGGCTTTTTCGTCCCCCGCTCGAGGACGAATTCGGTGCCCATGAAAAGACCGCTGCCGCGAACGTCGCCGATGACCGAATGTTTCTCGGCGAGTTTCTTGAAGGCGGCCCGGGTGTATTCGCCGACGTGCCACGCATTCTCGATGAGCTTCTCGTCTTCGATCACGTCGAGCACGGCCATCGCCGCGGCGCAGGAGACCGGATTGCCGCCGAAGGTGTTGAAATAGCGGAACGCCTTGCGGAAGGTGTTGAGTGTGTCGATGTTCGCCACGACGCCGCCGACCGGATGGCCGTTGGCCATCGGCTTGCCGAGCGTCACGACATCCGGAACGATGCCGGCGCGCTGATGGCCCCACATATGCGAACCGGTGCGGCCGAAACCCGGCTGGACCTCGTCGGCGATGACGAGGCCGCCGGCCTTGCGCACGGCGGCGACGGCCTTGTCGAGGAAGCCGGACGGCAGATCGGGAAAGCCCTCGTTGGCGAAGAAGGGATCGATGATCAGGGAGGAGAAGCCGTGCGGGCTTTCCTCGAGCGAGGCGATCGCCTTTTCCACCTCCGCGGCGAAGGCGGCCGCAAAGGACTCGCCCGGAACACCGCCGAGCGGCCGGTAGCTGTCCGGCGCCGGCACATGCCGCACATGGCCACCATAGCCGCCGACCGGCGGCATGCGGGTAGAGAGCTGCGACACCGCGGCCGTATTGCCGTGATAGGTGTGGTTCGTGGCGATCACGCCCGTCTTGCCGGTTACCGCCTGCGCCATGCGCAGCGCGATGTCGTTCGCCTCGCTGCCGGTGCAGGTCAGGACCGCCGCATTGAGCGTCCTATCGAAAGTCGCCGTCAGGCGCTCGACATAGTCGAGAATGCCCTCGTGCAGATAACGCGTGTGGGTGTTGAGCGTCGAGGCCTGCCGGGCGATCGCCTCGACGACGCGCGGGTGACAATGGCCGACATGCGGCACGTTGTTGTAGCAATCGAGATAGCGCCTTCCATCGGCATCCCAGAGCCAGACGCCTTTGCCGCGTACGAGGTGGACCGGATCCTGATAGAAGAGCGACATGTTGCGGCCAAGCAGACGCTCGCGGCGGGCGATGAGAGCGGCGTTGTCAGGCATCTCATCGGCCCTCAGCGGCGGCAAGACCCGCATCGAGGGCGTCGACGATGCGAGCCACGTCCTGCGTGGTGATGACGAGCGGCGGCGACAGGATGACATTCGGCCCCGAGGTACGCACGAGGACACCGGCCTCGTAGGCGGCATCCTGAACCGTCTGCAGGACCTCCTTCGAGGCCGGGGTCTTCTTCGCCCGATCGCTGACCAGTTCGAGCGCGCACATCAGCCCCTTGCCGCGCACGTCGCCGACAAGCTCGTGCCGGTTCTCGAGAGTCTTGAGGCCGTGCAGCAGCTCTTCGCCACGCGCCGCGGCGTTGCCAGCAACATTCAGCCGCATTGTTTCCTTCAGCGTCGCAAGCGCTGCGGCCGCGCCGACCGGATGGCCGGAATAGGTATAGCCGTGACCGATCGTGCCGACACCGCTCTTGCTGCTTTCGAACACTTCGGCGACCTTGTCGGCGATCATCACCGCGCCGAAGGGATAATAGCCGTTGGTGATCGCCTTGGCGGTGGACATCAGGTCGGGCTTCACACCCCAGAGTCGCGACCCGGTCCAGGCCCCCGTCCGGCCGAAGGCGGTGATGACCTCGTCGGCGATCAGCAGGATGCCGTGCCGGTCGCAGATTTCGCGCATCAACGGCAGGAAGGTCGCGTGCGGGACGATGACGCCGCCGGCGCCGAGCACCGGTTCGACGATCAAGGCCGCGATCGTGTCGGCGCCCTGGAAGGCGATCTCCTCCTCGAAGAGGCGCCCGATCGCCGCGGCGATCTCCGCGCCGTCGCTGGTGCCGAACGGATTGCGGTAGGCCCAGGGTGCCGGCAGATGAAAGACGCCCGGCAGCAGCGGCTCGTAGTTGCGGCGGAAATTCTGGTTGCCGTTGACCGATGCGCCGCCAAAATGGGTGCCGTGATAGCCCTTTTTCAGCGCGACGAACTTGGTGCGCTCGGGCTGGCCGTTGATCTTGTGGTATTGCCGCGCCAGGCGCAGGCAGGTTTCGACCGAGTCCGAACCGCCGGAGGTGAAGAAGGAGCGGGTCAGCCCGTCCTCCTTGAACCATTCGGCAAGCTCGCAGGAGAGCTCGATCAGCGGCGAGTTGGTCGTGCCCCGGAACGTCGAATAGTAGGGCAGCTCATCCAGCTGGTCGCGGATCGCCTTTTTCACCGGGTCTGAGGAATAGCCGAGATTGACGTTCCATAGCCCTCCGACCGCATCCAGCACCTTCTTGCCGTGGATGTCGACGATCTCGACGCCTTCGGCCGCATTGACGATGCGCGGCGGACAGGCCTGCATCTCTGCCGGATGCGCCATCGGGTGCCACAGGTGGCGGGCATTGTTCTCGATCAGGAAGTTGGTCTCACGCATCGGTAGTTCCTCTTTGTTCAGAGCCCAAGCATGGCAAGCGCGCGGGCATAGCCCTCGGCGGGCTGGGTGACGTCGAAATGCACGTAAGGCAGGCGCACCGCCTCGGCGCCCTCGATGTTCTTCTTCTGGTCGTCGACGAAGACGCAGGCTTCGCTCGGCAGGGAAAGCTCGGAAAGGACGAGCCCGTAGGCGCGCGGATCGGGCTTCAGCATCTTCGTGTAGGTTGCATCGACGATGACGTCGAACAGCTCGATCAAGGGAAAGCGCCGGCGAAATTCAAATCCGTAGAAGAGGTCGAGTTCGTTCGACAGGATGGCAAGCTTCAGCCCGGCGGCCTTGACCCGAAGGATCGCATCGCGAGCCTCGGGACGCAGCACCAGTTCCGGCTCGGCGCCGCGGGCGCGGCGCACGAAGGTCTGCATCTCGGTCCATTCCTCGCCGAGCATCCGGCCGACCTCGCTTGTGCGGGCGAGCCAATAGTCGCGTTCGGTGATCTCTCGGTTCTGCATCGCCACCCAGAGCGGATCGGTCGACGGATCGAATGGACCGCGCCAGGTGAGCGACCCCGGCGGCAGGCCGAGGGTACGCTCGGTAATGTCGTGGGTCTCGAACAGCGTGCGGGTCACCACGCCGCCGAAGTCGAGGATGAGTGCGCGGTCGCCGGTCATGGCCGTCCTTCCGGGATGATGCCTTCAGCCACCCAGGTGTCGAATATTTCAAGTGCTTTTTCGGAGAATGCCGGGGCGTTGATATGCGCCTCGATCTCTTGCAGGGCGACGGTCGCCGGCAGCGCCTGGCGAATTTCGTCCAGGAAGGCGTCGAGCCCCGCTGGATCGTGGAGCGGCTCTTCGGGCCTATCCCATTCCTGCAGGCCCCCAACCGGCAACAGGAATGCGACCTTCGCTTTGGCGGTCGCGAGTTTTCGCCCCACGAGCCGGGCAATCTCGCGTCGACCTTGGGGCGAGCTGGTGACCGATCCGATCAACCGGTTATGGGCGTGGTAGGGGCGGTCCGCAAGGATGGCAGGCAGGTCCTGCCACGCCTGAAGATCGACCATGTCCACGGCTCCGGGAGCGACGATCTGCGGAATGCCGGCGCGTCCGGCATTTTCCAGTCGATCCGGTCCGGAGGTGACGACGGTGCCGTAGTGGTGATTGCTGACTTCCTGGATGCAGAGGTCGAAAACCGCCGCGAAACCGTTCTGTGCGGCGATCGCCTCGAAAGCGCGCCCGCCCATGCCGGTCGCATGGAAGACGGCAACGTCGTAGCCTCGCTTCTCGAGCTCCGGCTTGAGATGCTTCATATATTTGAGGCAGGAGGAACCGAGCGACGTCATGCCGATCAGCGGCCGCTCGCCCTCCGGCTTGGTGCCGTGTTTCGCCGCTCCGACCACCGCACCGCAGGCTTGCGACAGGACGGACCGGCAGATGCCGTTCAGACCATAGAGACCGCCTGCCCAGAGGATCATCATCAGATCCGGCGCGATGCGCTCCGGCGGAACGAGGTGGGAATAGGCGATCGTCGAGACGACGAATTTCGGTACGCCGAGCGGCAGCGCTGCGGCAACGTCGAGGGCTAAGTCCGTTCCCATGGAGCCGCCCAGCATGATCACGCCGTCCATCTGTCCCGCATTGTGGAGGTCGCGCGTGAGAGTGGCTGCACCCTTCGCCATGAGGGCCATGGCACTGTTCTCGTCGCCGCTGGCGACGATCGCTTCGATGGATGTTCCGGCCGCTTCGGCGATGTCGTGCCTCGAGTAATCGGGTTTATAGGGGGGATCGCCCAGGATGCTGACATCGACCATGACCGGCAGTCCGCCCGCTTCGTCGATGACGAACGCCATGAACTGGAGTTCGTCGCATTTTGTGTCACCGGTTCCGATGACGAGTATCCTTGGCAATGGCGCCGCAGAGCCCATCAGCCTGTCCTCCTGATCTGTGCACTGGTTCCCGTGGGTCTTTCCGACCCGTAGTATTTTTCCGAGATCGCGCTGGCCGCGGCGGCGACTTCAGCGCCGAAATCCATAAGCGCCGCCTGGTCGGCCCTGACCATCGGCGCCGCGATGGCGACGCAGCCGATCGGGCGGCCGCCGGGTGCGCGGATCGGCGCGGCCGTGCTGACGACGCCGGCCTCGATGCCCTGGTTGCCTATGGAAAAGCCGCGCGCCGTGGTTTCATCGAGAAGGCTGCGCACCGCCGCCGGGTCGGCGATCGTATGATCGGTGAATCTTTCAAGCGGCTTTGACAGCACCGCGTCGATCTCAGCCGGGGAGCAGAAGGCAAGATAGGCAAGCCCGGAGGCCGTCGCATGGAAAGGCAGCAGGGTCCCGACATCGACATTGACGCGGTGTGCGCGCGGCGAATCCTCGACATGGATGGTCGAAAGACGGCCGCCGGAATATTCCGAGAGATGCACCGTTTCGGTCGTGGATTCCGCCAGCGCCTTGATGAAGGGAACGGCGACGCGCAGGAACGGGTAGCGCGCCTCGCGGATGCGTGCCAGGCGGACTGGCGCCGAGCCGATGCGATATTTGCGCGTCTCCGGATCCTGCTCGACGAAACCGTGTCTTTCCAGTTCGACGAGAAAGCGGCGTGCCGTCGCCTTGTCGAGCGCACAGCGGCGGGCAATGTCCGTCAGCCCGGCTTCCCTGTCGAGTCGCGACACCGTGTCCAGCAGTGATAGCGCCTTGCCGATCGTGCTCATTGTTCCTCCTCTCGGGTTCGGATCGTGCCGGTTTTCAGCTTCGGCCTGCGTTCATTCCGTCCCAAGTCAGTCCGCGAACCTTGTGCCGCAACGCGATGCGGGAGGCCCAAGATACTTAACACGCGAAATAACTTGACAGACGCCAGCTTTGTTTGCAAGTCTATATTTGAAGCAAAGGTTCACATATTGAACCATATGCGCTGAAGGGCGTGCGATCAACAAAAAGCACCAAGCGTCGCCCGTCAGTCCGGTGTCGTGGAGGACGCATGCGGAAAAGCCGCGGCGTTTCGGATAGTCTCAAGATCAAGGGGAACGAACGCATATGACTACACAAAGCTCCCAGGGCGCAGGGGCGAACCAGCTGCGCAAGAACAGTCTCGGCGTCGGCGCCGTGACATTCCTCGTGGTCTCCGCCGCCGCGCCGCTGACGGCGGTGGCCGGCGGCGTGCCGCTTTCCATGCTGCTCGGCAATGGTGCGGGCATCCCGCTGGCCTTCCTTCTGGTGACCGCGATCCTGCTGCTCTTTGCCGTCGGCTATGTCGCCATGGCGCGCCACATCCGCAATGCCGGCGCCTTTTATGCCTATACGGCGCAAGGTCTTGGCGGTCTGATGGGGGGCGCGGCCGCGCTCATCGCCATCCTCGCCTACAATGCCATGCAGATCGGCGTCTTCGGCCTGTTCGGCGCGGCAACCTCGGGGTTCTTCGCGGAGCAACTGGGCCTCGCTCTTCCGTGGTGGGTCTGGACCTATATCGGCATCGCCATCGTCGCCGTATTCGGCTACCGCCGCGTCGACCTCTCGGCCAAGGTGCTGACGGTGCTCGTCGTCCTTGAATACCTGGTGGTGCTGGTGATCGACGCTGCCATCTTCTTCAAGGGCGGCGACAGCGGCATCTCGGCGGCGCCGTTCACGCCAACCGCCTTCTGGAGCGGCACGCCGGCCGTCGGCATCCTGTTCTGCTTCGCCGCCTTCATCGGCTTCGAGGCGACGACCATCTATAGCGAGGAAGCCCGCGAACCGGGGAAGACCGTGCCGCGTGCCACCTATATCTCCGTGATCGTCATCGGCCTCTTCTACATGCTGACCTCCTGGCTGATGGTGAACGGCGCGGGCGTCGACAAGCTCGTTCCGCAACTGCAGGGCCTTGCCGATCCGACGACCTTCCTCTTCGGTCTCGCCGAGCGCTATGTCGGCCACGGGATCACCGTCGTTATGAGCCTTCTCTTCATCACCAGCCTGTTTGCCGGTGTGCTCGCCTTCCACAACGGCGTGGCGCGCTACATGTATGTGGCCGGCCGCGAAGGTCTGCTGCCGAAATCGGTCGGCGTCACCCATCCGGTGTTCCAGAGCCCGCATGTCGGTTCGATGATCCAGACCGTCATCGCCATACTCGTCGTGGCGCTCTTCGCCTTCACCGGCCAGGACCCGGTTCTGGGGCTGTTTTCCTGGCTCACCAATGTCGGCACGTTGGCAATTATCCTGCTGATGGCTTTCACCGCCTTCGCGATCGTCGCCTTCTTCGGCCGCAATCCGGGCCTCGAAAGCAACGTGCTGGCGACCAAGGTCCTGCCGGTCGTGACCGGCGTGATCCTGCTCGGCCTGGTTTACTACATCGCTATGAACTTCGGTGCGATCGCCGGCGCCAACGGCGCGCTCGCCGTGCTGCTGCCGGGCCTCGTCGTGATTGCCGCGCTCATCGGCATCGTCGCCGCGGCGCGCCTGAAGTCTGCCGATGCGGTGGGTTTTGCCCGTCTGGGCGCCGGGCAGGAAGCCTAGAGCGGGATGATGGAAAAGTGTGTGCGGTTTTCCGCCCGCATTCCGCTCTAGCTTATTAGAAAACAAAGACCTGAAGCGTGCCGTGTGTACGTTTTGAACACGACGCGCTTTAGAGACCGAACTATGATGGCGGGCGTCTTGTCCGCCATGTCTTTCCAAGGAAGCCGAGCCATGCAGGACAAGATCGATCAACTCCGGACACTGCCCGTCGCGCCGCAGTCCCTGTTCATCGGCGGCGCATGGCGAGAACCGATCGGCGACGCCGTCCTTGACGTCATCTCTCCGATCGACGGCCGCAAGCTGACGACCATCGCCGATGCCGGTGCGGAGGATGTCGATCTTGCCGTCGAAGCGGCGCGCGGCGCCTTCGAAAAGGGCATCTGGTCGAAAGCCGTCCCCGCCGAGCGCAAGAAAGTCCTTCTGAAGATCGCCGAGCTGATCGACAGGAACGCCTTGGAACTCGCAGTGCTCGGCGTGCGCGACAACGGCACCGAGATTTCGATGGCGCTCAAGGCCGAGCCTGGCAGCGCCGCCGGCACCTTCCGCTACTATGCCGAGGCGATCGACAAGGTGTATGGCGAGATCGCCCCGACCGCCGAAAACGTCCTAGGCCTCGTGCACCGCGAGCCTGTCGGCGTTGTAGCGGCGATCGTTCCGTGGAATTTCCCGATGATGATCGGCGCCTGGAAGATCGCACCGGCGCTTGCCGCGGGCAATTCCGTCGTGCTGAAGCCCGCCGAGGGCGCATCCCTGACCCTCTTGAAGCTGGCGTCCCTCTGCGCCGAGGCGGGGCTTCCGGAGGGCGTGCTCAACGTCGTCACCGGACGGGGCGCGACCACGGGCGAGGCGATCGGCCTGCATTGGGATATCGACGTGCTGGCCTTCACCGGCTCCGGCGGCGTCGGGCGTCGGCTGCTTGAATATTCGGCGCGCTCCAACCTCAAGCGCGTCTATCTCGAACTCGGCGGCAAGTCACCGAATATCGTCTTTGCGGATGCGCCGGATCTCGAGCAGGCGGCCCGGATCTCCGCCTATGGCATCTTCCGCAACTCCGGCCAGGTTTGCGTTGCCGGTTCGCGTCTGCTCGTCGAGAAATCGATCCATGAAGAGTTTTCACGGAAAGTCGCGGCCATCGCCGCCGGGATGAGAGTTGGAGACCCCTTGCAACTCTCCACCGAGGCCGGGGCGATTTCGAGTGAAGTGCAGCTCAGGAAGAACCTCGATTTTGCGGAGCAGGCGATGGCCGAAGGTGCGACGCTGCGCACCGGCGGCAGGCGGATCCGCGAGGAGACCGGCGGTTTCTACATGCAGCCGACCGTCTTCGACGTCGAGCCCGGGATGACTCTCGCCAAGGAAGAGGTCTTCGGCCCCATCCTGTCGGTCATTCCCTTCGAGGACGAAGCGGAGGCGTTGCGTATCGCCAATGCCAGCGATTACGGCCTAGCCTCTGCCGTCTGGACCGCGAACCTCTCTCGCGCCCACCGCATGATCCGCGGCATCCGCGCCGGCGTCGTCCATGTCAACACCTATGGCGGCGCTGACAACACCGTGCCGCTCGGCGGCGTCAAGCAATCCGGCAACGGCCATGACAAGTCGCTCCATGCGCTCGACAAGTATGGCGACCTGAAGACCGCCTGGATTCAGCTTTGAGGCCGCCAACCGCTGGAGACGGCTGATCGCGCCGGGAGTCGTGCCGCGGAAAGCGCTGCGCCCCATCGGTCGCTCGCTGGGCAATCCGGTTCATGTCCAGTGTTGCTGCCGTCGCGGCCATCCTTGCTGCCGCGGCCCAAGACCTCTTCTTTGAGCTTCCAGTTGTTGTTGTAAAAAGCAGCAACGTTTGGCCTGCCGCTTTTGTAAGCTATTGATTTCGTTAGGCACGAATTCGGAAAAAGCAATCTCTCTTGGCCCTAAATCCAGTCAAAAATGGCCCAGCGAATAGCGCGACGGGCGTTTTCAGGCACAAAAAAACCGGGCAATCGCCCGGTCCTGCGCATGATTATTCGATTTGATGGCGACTCACGTTGCCGTCGAAACGTGATCACTCGACGGCTCTCCGGCCACTGCTTTCGTATCCCTTCGTATTGACTGGGCCACGCGAGCAACGACGTTTGAGCGGTGTGATTCAATGTCAGCACGCCGGTAGTACGCGGCATAGAATACGCTCCGATCAAAAGCCGGTTGGACGCCGAGCAATGCCAGTTCGCGGAATAGCCGCGTCGGGCTTGTTCCAAGTTCTTTCGCGAGATGGAAGACCGACTGGTATGTCGACCTGAACGCGTCGAAATCGGCGCGGGCCACGGAGCGAACTTTTCTGCCATCCGGCTGAAGCTTCACCGCCGACGCAGGGATATGCCCGTGGTCGACGAGCGCTGCGACTGTGCCGGGAGTAGCGTTCAGTTCCTTTGCAATTGATTGCGCGGTCATCCTGTCGGTATTGCGCCTTTTCCGCCGAATCTTCATGCGGATTTCAGCCGGGTCGACGAGCAGAGCGGCATAGCCGTGCTCGCTCCTGCTATATGCAACCGTCTTCAATTTTCCTTCGAGCAGCAGACGGATCACATCCTTGGTGGGGCGATGCGCTTTCCGGCTAGCGCGTTCGATGGGCGAGAGCCAAGGAGAGGCTTCCTGCACAGTAATCCGCTGCCTCAGGTCATCGCGAAAACGCTCGAGTTCCATCCTTGTGAAGAATGGAACGGTGCCGCAGTTCCCTCCCTTCTTGATCGCCAAGCAGGGTTTCAGGTACTCGTCCGGATCCATCCGGTCCACGACGTCGCCGGCATCGGCGCTGGCCTCGTCGACCGCAATGGTCCCATGATCAGCATCGCGTTCGATGACGCGATACTTGCCCTTTTCCTTCCCGGAACCCATCCGCCGGATGCGTGTGCGTTCCGTGATGAACTGAACGTCAGAAGCCAGGCTCTTAATCGTGCCCAACAGCACTGGGAAGAGGTCGTCAGTGTCGGAAAGACGCGTGCGGCGTCCGTCACACATCCTGACGTAGGCTTCGCTGATCAGTTCGTCGGCATCGGCAAGGCATGCCGTCGCGCACTTGACGGCAAAGCGATAGGCGTCCCGCTTCTGCGCGGACGTCATCCGGTCGAAGAACTCGCTTACCTCCTCTTCCGAGCAAGGTACGCGCTTAGAGCCGGCTTCGGCATCCATTCGACATCTCCCACAACATCCCGTCGACTCTCCTCCCGAATGTCATGCGCGCAGCAAACCCGATTCAGACAAAAATTAAAATTGTCTGAATCTCGAAATCCCGCGCTTTCCTCTTAGGGGCCCTCCCAAGCCGCGCCGAAACCTTCGAATTCAGGAACATGACTATGACTACATCCGCATACAGGGGTAAGAACCCCTTCGAAGATCCGCTTGATCGCATCCTGGCTGAAATCGCCATCAGCGTTCAGTTGCCTCCGTCCCTCCATGCCAAGGCCTGCCAGCGCTACAAAACCGTGCGCGAGTATCTGGAAGGCTCGACCGAGTTCAAGGATCAGATCGAGCATTTCTATGCCCAGGGATCGATGGCCATCGACGCGACGATCTCCACGCGCGGCACCGACGACGAGTACGACATCGACATCGTCGCCCAGCTTGGCGGTCGCTATCGCAACATGACGCCGCTCGCGATCCTGCACGCGCTCGCCGCCGCCCTGCGTGACTATCCGGTTCAAAAGATCGTCCAGCAGACCCGCTGCGTGACGCTGTTCTACGCTGATAACATGCATCTCGACGTGACACCGGCGCTTCGCGATTACGGTACCACCGACCGTCAGTCGGCGATTACCCATGCGAAGGGGCCGCTGCCGTCCAACAACGACTGTATGGTTTCGATGAATGCCTACGGGCATGCCGAATGGTACAAGGCGCCGCACACCGAATGAGGAGCGTGTGATCGAAGCCTTCAAGGACCGCTGGTTCGGTGACCAGCGCCTCAGCATCCGCGCCGAGGCCGAAGTCGACGAAGTTCCCGATCAGACCGAGTTCGTCGTGAAGAACATGGCGACCGTCGCGTTGCAGCTGCTGAAGCGCTATCGCAACGTTCGCTACGCGAATTATAGCGGCCGCATTCCGCCGTCGTTCATGCTGTCGTATTTCGGCGGCGCGGCGGCGCTTCCCGACATGAAGCTGTCGGACATGCTGATCCGCATCTGCCGCTGGATCCATGTCTACGACCGTGACGGCGACCCGAGGCTGTGCCTCTGCGACCCGGCGGCGGACGAGTGGGATGCAACCATGCACCTATCCCGGACGATTGTCCCCTGGAGCGCCGATTGGCTCGCCTGCTATGAGTTGTGGCTCATGACCGGGCGCTGGACCGGCGGCGGGCGTCACCCGATCCCTCGCGCAGCAGGAGTTGCATTATGACCTACCAGCCGCCTCGCCGTTCAGACGGCACCCTTCAGCAGACGCGAAAGAAGGAGCCGTGGCCTGAAGGCCGGATCTTCCGCATCCTGTCGATCGACGGTGGCGGCATCAAGGGCATCTTTAGCGCATCCTACCTCGCCGAGATCGAACGGCGTTTTCTGGACGGGCAGTCGATTGCGGGTCACTTCGACATGATCACCGGCACGTCGACCGGCGGCATCATCGCCCTGGCACTGGGCGCCGGGATGACGGCCCGACAGGCTGCCGAGATCTACACCGAGCGTGGATCCCTGATCTTTCCGAAGGGCAACAGGATCTTCGATCTCCCGCACTGGCTGCGGCGCCCCAAGCACGATCAGAGCGTCCTGAAGGATGAATTGCTCAAGGTCTTCGGTGACCGCCTGCTCGATGACGCGACGACGCGTCTGGTCATACCGAGCTTCGAGGGGCGCTATGGCGAGCCCTATATCTACAAGACCCCGCACCACCCGGACTACAAGAAGGACCGACACGCGAAGGCCGCGCACGTCGCGCTCCATACGTCGGCTGCTCCGGGCTACTATCCGGGGGTGGAGAATGACGGCCATATTATGATCGACGGGGGCATCTGGGCGAACAACCCCGTCATGAACGCCGTGGTCGATGTGCTTGCCTGCTACGATCTTCCGCGGGAGAGCATCCGTGTTTTGTCGATTGGCACGGGAGACGAGGTCCTAGGGCTGGACGAAGGCGTCCGAAACGGTGGGCTCCTGCGCTGGATCTTTCCGGGATCGGGCAAGGCGCCGATGATCTTTCGCGCGGCGGCGAAGGCCCAGTCTCACAACGCCCTTGGCCAGGCGTACCTTCTCGTCGGCAAGCAGAACGTCGTCCGCATCGATCCTCCGGAATCGGAAAATCCCATCGGCCTCGACGACGTCGAGCGTGCGGTGACGGAACTGCCCCGGCTGGCGCGTTCGCATGCTGAGGCGACCGGGCACTACGTCAACCAGATCTTCCTCGGCGACGCGGCGGACCGTTTCGTGAAGTGCGCGCTGTCAAGTGTCCGAACCGATGCTGCAGATTGACGGCCGCTTTTGGGATAACCAACTGCTCATCGGAACGGCGGAGATGAGGACGCGTTGCTGACAGGCTGCTCAAGCTGGAACCGGCCCGTCAGTCTCGGGGCCGACTACCGACCGTCCGCTGCTAGAAGGTGCAACACGAAAACCGGACACATGGCCGCCCGATGCCAAGGTCTGAAATTGGCGCCAAAGACGACCTTTAGCTCCGCTGCTCTCGATGGCGCTAGCGGGTGGAGAGCGGAGGTTTGGCTGTCCCTTGATTGAGGTCTGGTTCGCCCTAGGGAAACGGACGTTGACACCGGCACAGACGAGTCGACACGACCGTCCTACGGTATCATCATGGGCAAGTC
Source organism: Sinorhizobium fredii NGR234 (assembly GCF_000018545.1). NCBI lineage: Bacteria > Pseudomonadati > Pseudomonadota > Alphaproteobacteria > Hyphomicrobiales > Rhizobiaceae > Ensifer > Ensifer fredii. Next base: position 2,040,244 of record NC_012586.1, on the reverse strand, counting down.
GCGCATCAGGTATTTTGTTCGCATGGGCTACGTCGAAAATCAGAGCTGACAACGCCCTTAGCCAAGATGGTAACGTATACAGTCGCGCTCCACCACAAATGGCAACGATTACATTGCGGGGAACCTCAACGAAGAGGGAACTATTCCGCTCGGTGGGGTGGCTGCTGCTGAGATCGGAACATAAGGGCAAACCGATCGATTTCGCCATGCCTTCGATATTGCAACGGGCGACAAAAGTCATCTCGGCGTGAAGTATTTTCCAGCAACACAGGGCATGCATGAGCGGCGGCGCGGTGATAAGCAATCGGTGAGCGGCCTCGGGTGCTGTATCGAGACGAAACGCACTTTTCGCGCCAGGAGGCGCATTTTCTAGTGCGAAAAGTTGAAATATTGCTTGAAGGCAGACAGCTTTGCTTCGGCCAGTTGCGTTCTCATCTCGCTCATTCGAACCAGTTCATGGGAGACGACTGTTGCCGCCGGATGAAGATTCACGAACGCACCGAGCAAAAGCAAAAGGAGCGCTACACCGAAAGCCGGTACGCTTCGTCGAAGGCGAACATGGTGTCGTTGATGCATCAGTCCTCTCCCTCATAACTGTACGTCGGTGACCTGCGACGAAATTCCGAGTGTCCCCCACAGGCAAGTCGACGCCCATCTGCACTTTCATGTAAAGTTTCTATCATGTAATCGTTGACACGGCAATTATTTTATGATGTACACGTTTACATGGACTTCGGGCGAAAATTTTTCGGTCGCCTACTCGGCATTAGTCTGGCGCGCAGCCGGCTCGAATGGAGGCAAAGGGTTTGAAAAAGCTGAACGTTGCATTGATTGGTACAGGCTTCATGGGCAAGGCCCATTCGATTGCCACCGCGGTGGTGCCAATTCTCTTCGGTGCGCCGATCGAGATCGAACGCAAGGTCATCGTCGACATCGACGAGGAGATGGCGCAGAAGGCATCCAAACAGTATGGGTTTGCAGAATATGCGACCGACTGGCGCGAGGTCGTCTCGCGCCCCGACATCGATATCGTCGATATCTGCACTCCGAATGATACGCACGCCGAGATCGCGATCGCAGCCGCCAAGGCCGGCAAGCACGTGATGTGCGAAAAGCCGATGTCGATGACGGTTGCGGAAGCGGAGGCGATGCTTGCTGCGGCAAACGAGACTGGCGTAGTGACGATGGTCTCCTACAACTATCGTCACACGCCGGCCCTGCAGATGGCCAAGCGCCTGATTGACGAGGGGCGCATTGGCGACATCCTTACTTTCCGGGGCTACTACCTACAGGATTGGGGCGCTGATCCGAATGCCCCTCTGTCTTGGCGCTTCAACAAGGCAAAGGCCGGATCAGGTACGCTCGGGGACATCGGGACGCATGTGATCGATGCGGCGCGCCTTCTGGTCGGCGAGTTCGCCTCGGTCAACGCTATCGTCAAGACCTTCATTCCGGAACGGCCCTTGCCTCTCGGGCGGTTCTTTGGCCAAAGTGGTGCTGCCTCCTCGGAAAAGGGCAAGGTCGATGTCGATGATACCGCGCTCACCCTGATCAAGTTTACCAACGGCGCGCACGGCAGCATCGAAGTGACGCGCAATTCCTGGGGCCACCATAACCAGCTTGGCTTCGAAATCCACGGCACGAAAGGCTCAATCGCCTTCGATTACCAGCGCCTCAATGAGCTTCGCGTAGCCTTTGCCGACGACCCGGCCGACGCCTTCGGCTTCCGTACGATCTATTCAGGGCCGAACCAGCCGTTCGGCGACAAACTGTGGCCGGTTGCAGGCATGGGGCAGGGCTATATCGATATCAAATCGATCGAATGGTTCAACTTCCTCAAGGCCATTGCCGAGAATAAGCCGGCGTCGCCTGACTTCAAGGACGGCGTGCAGATCGAGCGCATTGCCGAAGCCATTCTCGTCTCGGGAGAGAAGGGCGCTTGGGAAGATATCGAGCAGTCTGCTGCCTGAGGAGTGGTCCCATGACGATCAAGCTCGCAATGCACACCTGGCCATACGCAAGCAACCCGACATGGTTGCCGGCCTATACGCTTGAGGAAACGATCAAGCGGGTCAAGAAGATCGGGTACGACGCGATCGAAATCGGTGCGGCCAGCCCGCATGTCTTCCCGCCGACGCTGAGCGCGCAAAGGCGCAAGGATCTCGGCAAGATGCTCAAGGATTATGAACTGGAGCTGGCAGCGATGCTGCCGGCCCATGGCGGCGGGCCCGGCAACAATGTCGCCTCGCCGATCCCCGAGGAGCGTCGTTGGGCGATCGATCATTACAAAGACATGGTCCAGCTCACCGCGGACTGGGGCGGTAAGCGGCTGATCTGTCTGCCGGGCTGGTACATCTTCGGTACGACGTATCGGCAGGCTTGGGACTGGGCGGCACAGGCTATTCGGGAAATCGCCCGCTTCGCGCAGGACTTCGGCGTCGAAATCGTCATCGAGCCTACGCCCGAAGACAGCAACATCGTCAACACCTGCGACAACACCATCGACATGATGAAGGACGTCGGTGAGCCGAACGTCCGGCTGATGTTCGATAGCCACCACGTCATCACGGAAAAAGAAGTGATGAGCGACTACGTGTACGCGATGGGGAAAGACTTGGTCCATATCCACGCTTCGGACAACAACCGACTGCCACCAGGCATGGGCAGGGGCGATTTCCCGGCGCTCATCGACGCGCTGAAAGAAACTGGCTTCGACGGCTATCTGTCGATGGAATGCGGCTTCCACCAACGCGGCATCGAGCCGGACTGGGTGGCACGCGTCTCTCTCGAATACCTCAAGCCGCTGGTCGATGCGGCCAACGCCGCGGCGCCCCGCTAAGTTGGGCGTCACCGTCGCCACGCGATCGTGTGATGTAAACGTTGACATTAAAGAATCCGTCCGAGGAGGACGGTCCGGAGGAAGTGGGTGCTGACCGGACACCCGTCTAAGAAAAGGGGAGTGTGATATGAAGCGAATGATCATTGGAACAACGGCGATGTTTCTCGCGGCGTCGTCTGCTTATGCAGGCGACATCGGGGTTACCATTGCTTCCAACGACACGTTCCTGGCGGTGATGGTTCAGGCGATGAAGGACGAAGCCGCTAAGACCAACCAGCCTCTGCAGGTCGAGTTCGCCGACGCCGACGTCAACAAACAGCTTTCGCAGATCCAGAATTTCATTGCCGCCAAGGTCGACGCCATCATTGTGAACGTCGTGGAAAGCACTGCTACGCCGACGATCACGAAAATGGCGGCCGACGCGGGTATTCCGTTGGTCTATGTCAACAACACGCCGAGCGATCTCGACCAGCTCGGCCCGAAGGCGGCCTTCATCGGCTCGCAGGAGATCGATGCCGGCACGCTGCAGGCCAAGGAAGTCTGCCGCGTCTTGAAGGAAGAGGGCAAGACCGAGGATGCCGGCATTCTGATCATTCAGGGTGTTCTCGCCCAACACGCTGCTGAACAGCGGAGCAAGGCGGTCCATGACGTCGTTGCCACGCCGGAATGCAACTTCATGAAGATCATCGACGAGCAGACGGCACAGTGGGATCCGGTTAAGGCGCAGGATCTGATGACCAACTGGATCACGGCGGGCCACAAGCCGGTCGCGGTCCTCTCCAACAACGACGACATGGCGCTGGGCGCTGTCAACTCGCTCAAGGCGGCCGGTTGGGAGATGAAGGACGTCATCGTCGCCGGCATCGATGCCACCAAGGAAGCGATGCATTACGTGAAGACTGGTGATCTCGACGCCACCGTCTTCCAGGATGCGGTGGGGCAGGGCGCCGGTTCCGTCGATGCCGCCATCAAGCTTGCCAAGGGCGAGAAGGTCGAATCCCCGGTCTGGATTCCGTTTGAACTGGTGAATGCGGCTAACGTCGACACTTACCTCAACAAGAACTGATCGCCGCTGACTGCGGATGTGCCGCAAACGGCGGCACATCCGCGCAGGCTATCTCCAACGACTCTTAAGGCGGAGGTTCCTTCGCAATGACAACGCCCTCTGGAGCCACGGCCGTGGCAAAAAGGCCGGCCATGAAAAGAAAGCTTGGGAACGAAATGTCGACGGCTGTTGTGCTCGTCGGGATTGCCCTCGTCTTCGAGATCCTAGGCTGGATCTTTGTGGGAAGTTCATTCCTCGGCAACCAGCAGCGGCTGTCGATCATTATTCTTCAGGTCTCCGTCATCGGTATTCTTGCCGTTGGCGTGACGCAGGTCATTATCACGAGTGGCATCGATCTTTCATCGGGCTCCGTGATTGGCCTGGCTGCCATGGTGGCTGCTTCGCTTGCTCAAAGCTCGACAGATGTGCGCGCCCTTTATCCTGCCCTGACGGACCTGCTTCCGATCTGGCCGATTCTGGCGGGGCTCTTGGTTGGCTTACTTGCCGGTCTGATCAATGGCTTGATCATCGCGAAGACCAACATTCCGCCCTTCATCGCCACCTTGGGAATGATGGTCTGCGCCCGCGGCGTTGCCAAGTGGTACACGCTTGGTCAGCCTATCGGACTGCTGAATCCCAACTTCACCTGGCTCGGCAAGAGCTTTTTCATCTTGGGCTTCCCCTTGCCGCTGCCGGTAATCATTTTCATTGCCGTTGCGATCATCTCGCATATCGCTCTGCGATATACACGCTATGGCAAATTCACCTATGCGATCGGCGCTAATCCTCAGGCTGCGCGAGTCTCAGGCATTGATATCGGCTCGCATCTCATCAAGGTCTATGCCATCGCGGGCCTGCTTTCCGGCCTTGCCGGAGTTGTGACCGCGGCGCGTGCGGCCTCCGCTCAGCCCACCATGGGGGTTGCCTACGAGCTGGATGCCATCGCGGCCGCGGTGATTGGCGGCACATCGCTTGCCGGCGGCGTCGGTCGCATAACCGGCACAGTGATCGGCACCATCATTCTCGGCGTCATCACCTCAGGCTTCACCTTCCTTAAGATCGGCTCCTACTACCAGGAAATCATCAAGGGGATGATCATCGTCGTCGCCGTCATCATCGATCAGTACAGGCGCTCGCGAAAAGCAAGGGTGTGAACTGACCCGAAGCGACCCCACGCCAGATGCGTGCCCACGGCGGAAGATCGGTTTGTAACTCGCGTTGCCGGAACGAAAATACAGTGAGGGACTAATGTCTGCTTTGCAGCTTTCACATGATGAGCTCGTCAACGTCTATCGAACCATGCGGACGATCCGCCGGTTCGAGGAGCGGGTGATGCAGGAAATGGCGACCGGCGACATTCCCGGCAACACCCATCTTTATGCCGGCCAGGAGGCCAGTGCCGTCGGCGTCTGCCTGCAGCTTCGCGACGACGACTACATTTCCTCGACGCATCGCGGCCACGGGCACAGCATCGCCAAAGGCGTCGACATCGACAGCATGATGGCCGAGCTGTTCGGCCGTGCCAGCGGCACCTGCGGCGGCAAGGGCGGTTCGCAACACATTGCCGATCTGCGCAAGGGGATGCTCGGCGCCAACGGCATCGTCGCGGCCGGGGCGCCGATCACCTGCGGCGCGGCGCTGAGCGCCAAGCTGCTCGGGACCGGGCAGGTGGCGGTCGCTTTTGCCGGCGACGGCGCCATGAACGAAGGGGTGATGTCGGAAAGCTTCAACCTCGCCAAGATCTGGATGCTGCCGATCATCTTCGTCATCGAGGACAACGGCTTCGGCGAGGCGACGGCGAATGCCTTCGTTTCGGCCGGCAGCTTTACCCGCCGCGCCGAAAGCTATGACATCCCGACCATCGAGGTCGACGGAACCGACGTCTTCAGCGTCTATGCGGCAGCCGGCGAGGCGGTGGAGCGGGCCCGGGCAGGCGGCGGCCCGACGATGCTGCATGTGCATGTGCCGCGCTACTACGGCCACTACAGCGGTGACCCCGACACCTACCGCACCCCCGAAGAGAAGGCGGCGATGCGCCGCGAGCGCGACTGCCTCAGCAATTTCCGCCAGCGCGTCAAGGAGGTGTCGCTGGTCGAGACGGCCGAGCTCGATGCCGTCGACGAGCAGGTCGAAGCGGCGATCGGCCGGGCCGTCAGTGCAGCCAGGGCGGCGCCGTTCCCGCCGACGTCGGCGCTCACCACCGATGTCTATGTGAAGTATTTGTAAGGAGCCGGACCCATGGCACAGAAGTCTTTTCGGCAAGCCCTGAACGAGGCGCTTCACTTCGAGATGGGGCGCGATCCGCGCGTCATCATGATGGGCGAGGATCTGACCGGCGGCGCCGGTGCCAACGGTGTGAAGGATGCCTGGGGTGGTCCCTTCGGCGTCACCCGCGGCCTGCTCGACGCCTTCGGGCCGGAGCGCATTCGCGACACGCCGATCAGCGAGGCGGCGTTTATCGGCGCGGCTGCCGGGGCGGCGCTGACCGGCCTGCGGCCGATCGCGGAGATCATGTTCGTCGATTTCGCCGGCGTCTGCCTCGACCAGATCATGAACCAGGCGGCGAAGTTCCGCTACATGTTCGGCGGCCGCGCCAAGACGCCGCTCGTCATCCGCGCCACCTATGGCGCCGGCAGCCGCTCCGGGTCGCAGCACACCCAGGCGCTCTATCCGATCTTCACCCACATTCCCGGTCTCAAGGTGGTCATTCCGTCGACCCCCTATGACGCCAAGGGGCTGCTGCTGCAGGCGATCCGCGACGACGACCCGGTGATCTTCCTCGAGCACAAGATGCTCTACGACACGGTCGGGGACGTGCCGGACGGCGCCTATACGATCCCCTTCGGCGAGGCGCGGGTGGCGCGCGACGGCAAGGACGTGCTGATCATCGCCATCGGCCGCATGGTCCAGGTCGCCGAAGAGGCGGCCCGCAAACTGGCGTCCGAAGGCATCTCCGCCGCAATCATCGATCCGCGCACCACCTCGCCGCTCGACGAGGACACGCTGCTCGACTTCACCGAGACGATCGGCCGCGTCGTCATCGTCGACGAAGCCAATCCGCGCTGCAGCGTCGCGACCGATATCTCGGCGCTGCTTGCCGACAAGTGCTTCGACGCGCTGAAGGCGCCGATCAAGCTGGTGACGGCGCCGCATGCGCCGGTTCCCTACGCCCCCAATCTCGAGGACGCCTACATCCCCTCGGCTGATGCCGTGGTGAAGGCCGCGACCTCCATCGTTAAGAGGTAGACCACCATGTCGTCAATCGAGGCAGTCACGGTTCCCAAATGGGGAATGACGATGACCGAGGGCAAGATCACCCAGTGGATGGTCGGCGAGGGCGGCCCTGTCACGCGGGGTCAGGAAATCCTCGAGATCGAAACCACCAAGGTCACCAATGTCGTCGAAGCCGCCGCGACCGGAACGCTGCGACGCATCGTCCTCAATGAGGGAACGACGGCGCCGGTCGGTGCGCTGGCCGGGGTGATCGCCGACGAAGCGGCCACACCGGAGGAGATCGATGCCTTCATCGCGAGCTATGCCGACCGGCTTGGTTCGGGCGACGAAGGCGAGGGCGGCGCCTCCGTGCCGCGGACGATCACGGTCGACGGCGGCACCGTCAACGTCCTCGAAGCCGGGCCGGAGAGCGACGAGACGGTGGTGCTCTTGCACGGCTTTGGCGGCGACCTGTCGACCTGGCTGTTCAACCAGTCGGCGCTCGCCGAGAAGATGCGGGTGGTGGCGGTCGATCTGCCCGGACACGGCGCCTCGTCGCCGATCGCCGGCGAGGATGTCTTTTTGAAGATCGTCGCTGCCGTTGAAGCGGCGGTCGACGCCGTTGCCCCCGGCAAGCTTCACCTCGTCGCACACTCCTTCGGCGGTGCCGTCGCAGCGGCGATCGCCACCAACCGGCCGTCGCGCGTGGGTTCGCTGACGCTGATCGCGCCGATCGGGCTGAGCCGGCAGATGAGCCGGGATTTCCTTGTCGACTTCATTGCGGCGGAGCGCCGCCGTCAGCTGTCGAGCGTGCTGGAGCGGCTATTTGCCGATCCGTCGAAGATCACCAGCGACATGGTCGAAGGCACGCTTCGCTTCAAGCGCCTCGAGGGCGTGCCGGAGGCGCTGTCGGCCATCGCCGATACGATCGCCGACGACAGCGGCCAGGTGCAGTCGATCGGCGGCCAGCTCAAGGACCTGCCGTGCCCGGTGACGATCCTTTGGGGCGACCGGGACGAGATCGTGCCGCTCCCGCAGTCCACCGAGGTGCCCGCCAACGCGCGGCTGCGCATCATCCCGGACGTCGGCCACATGCCGCAGATGGAGGCATCGTCCGCCGTCAACGACGCCATCCTGGAGACATTCCAGCGCGGGTGAACATCGCGTCGGGCCGGCGCCTGAAAACGTGAAGTGAACTGATGGGTAACGATCTAATTGGGAGCAAATCCATGTCCGGACGTTTGTCAGGAAAACGCGTTCTCTTGACGGGAGGCGTAGCAAATATCGGTCTTGCCATAGTTGAGGCATTCGTGGCCGAAGGCGCAATCGTTTCTGTGGTTGACATCGATGCAGCCAAAGGCAGCGACGTCGAGAAGCGCTTTGGAGAACGGGTCCGGTTCTTCAAAGCGGATATCTCGCAGGAAGATGAGATCAAGAACGCGATCGCTCAATCGGTCGCCTGGATGAAGGGGTTGGACACATTGTGCCTGAATGCAGGCATCCAACTCTCCGGCAAGATGGAAGACTTTAGTACGAGCAATTGGGACAAGGTTTTCACGATTAACGTCCGGGCGAACTTCATCTTCGCGCGCGAGTCCGTGAAACATCTCCGTGACGCTGGCAAGGCCTCGATCGTCATGATGTCGTCACTTGCCGGCAAACGCGGCGCACCCGGATTGCTCGCCTATTCGGCTTCGAAGGCCGCTGTCATCGGGTTGACGACGACCCTTGCACTCGAATTGGCCCGTGACGGAATCCGTGTAAACGCTGTTTGCCCGGGGTGGATCGATACTCCGTTCAACCAGCCGGCCATCGACTATCTTGGCGGCAGGGACAAGCAGGAATCCCTGGTTCCGACAGTCATCCCGCTCGGACGACAAGCCACGCCGCAAGAGGTTGCGCCGTTGTTCGTCTATCTCGCCTCGGATGAGGCTTCGTATGTCACTGCTCAGTCGATCAATGTCGACGGCGGCATTTATAACTAACGGTCAACGGCGAGGGTACGAAAATGGCGAAGATGATTACCCATGAATCCGCGCTCAAAGCCATTGAGCTCGGCGCGGCGAAAGCACGGGAGCTTGGGGAGCCTTCTTCTCTTGCGATTGTCGACGCCGGCGGCAACCTGATGGCGTTCTTGCGCGTCGACGACGCGGCGCTTTCGACTGTCGAGATCGCGCAAGGCAAGGCATACACCGCTCTGGCACTGCGCTCGCCTTCCGGAAACTGGCTCGAAATCGTGCAGCCGGGCGCAGCGCTCTACGGGCTGGACGCGCTCGGCGGACGCAGGCCATTCGTCGTCTTCGGGGGCGGATTGCCGGTCCACGATGGCAAAACTGTCATCGGAGGCGTTGGCGCTTCGGGAGGGCCGGTGGATGCAGACCTGGCGATCGCTGAGGTGATGGTGTCCGCACTGCAGCAGCACTAGGTCCTATATTGTCCGCCCCTGCCTACGAGGTTCGCATGTCAATGGAGTCAGTTGCAGCAAGAGGATCCATGTCGGCCGCCGAAGTCCGAAAAATGATCCGCCAGGGGCGCCTTCGCGTTCCGACTACCGGCTTTGCCGAGGGCTTCATGCAAGCCAATCTCGTGATCTTGCCTGAACGACATGCGTCCGACTTCCGACTGTTTTGTGAGCGTAATCCGAAGAGTTGCCCGTTGCTCGGCGTTGGCGAGCCGGGAGTTCCGGGCTTGCCTGAATTAGGCTCGATCGACATCCGCACAGATGTCGCACGATACCGTGTCTACCGATCTGGCACGCACGTGGAGACGGTAGAAAATCTCAGTGACATTTGGCGAGACGATCTTGTCACCTTTGCGCTTGGATGCTCGTTCTCGTTCGAGAGCGCGATCCTTCGCGCCGGGATCGATATTCGTCACATCAGTGCCAATCGCAACGTTCCGATGTACGCCACGAACCTGCCGACCAGCCCTGCAGGACCGTTTGCCGGTTCGACGGTGGTGTCGATGCGGGCATTCCGGCCGGCCGATGCCATCCAGGCGATAATCTTGTCCGAACGTTACCCGCTCGCCCACGGCGCCCCGGTCCACATAGGAGACCCCGCCGAGATTGGCATCAAGGAGATCAACAGGCCGGATTACGGCGACCCGCCGGTCATCGAACCGGGTGACATACTTGGCTTCTGGGCCTGCGGAGTGACGCCGCAACTGGCGCTCCAGCAGGCGAAACTCGATCTGGCGATCACGCATGAGCCGGGTTTCATGCTGGTTACCGATCTTCCAGCGGACACCCAATCCGTCAGGTGAAGGAGCCCCAGGCAATTGGCCTGCCACATCTTGGAAACGTCGCATAGAGGAGCACAGCATGTCTGAACACACCGTTCGCGTTGAATGGATTGCGACTGAGCATAGCAAACAACCTGGCACGTACAGCCGCGACCATCATTCGATCATCAGCCCAAAGGTAAGCATTCCTGTTTCGGCAGCCCCGGATTATCTGGGCAACAGCGAACTGGCCGATCCGGAACAGTTGCTCGTTTCTGCGCTCGCTAGTTGCCACATGCTGTATTTCCTCGCGATCTGCGAGGCGAGCGGGTACAAAGTCAGCGCCTATGCGGACGACGCAATCGGCACCGTCGCGAAAAGCCCCGTCGGCTTCCACTGGGTATCGTCGATCACCCTTCGACCCAGGGTATCCTTCAGCTCGGAGAAGCAGCCGGATCGTGAGACCTTGGCTCGATTGCATCACCGCGCACACAAGGGATGCTTCATCGCAAATTCAATTCGGTCAAAAGTATCCATCGAACCGCAACCGCAGTTAGCTGATGCTTGAGCCGAATTATCCGGCGAAATTCCTCTGAAGAAACAGGTGAAACATGAAAGAAAAGCTTGTCGTCATTGCCACCGTCGTCGCCCATCCAGACAAAGAGGACCACCTTCGAGAAGCGTTGCTGGGTCTGGTTTCCTTTGCGAAAACCGAGCCAGGCTTCGTTCAATATGATCTGCACGTTTCGCTCGAGCGCCCCGGAGAGTTCGTCTTTTACGAGATCTGGGAAGATGAGCAGTCGCTGGAACTGCACAACAACACCGATTCCATGAAGGCATTCGGTGCAAAAGCGGGGCAGTGGATTCAGTCGGTTACACTCAACAAGTTCAAGCGTATCTCGTGAGCTTGCGATGTGGTGCGCTGGCAAATCTGCCATGGTGGGAGCACTTCACGGCGATCGCTCGCCTCGCGCCTTGCATCTTGAGCACATCTAGATCACGTGACTTCGCTGTAAACGCGACTCTTGAGGGGCGCTCTGATGAAACGCAGTATTGAGAAGGATCGAAAAGAAGAACTGGATCTCGCTGCCTATTATCGGCCGATAGCACTGAAGGCTATTCTTGCCGCCTCCAGTTTTGTCGTGCCGAAGGCAGATCCGGCCCCGTTGCCGCGGGCGCTGCAGCGGCATTCGGATTTTCGCAGGTTTGAGGACGAGTGACCCGCCTCCAGGGACGAGTGTGCGGGTGGCTCGTGTCTTGGCGCAGGATGCAGTGATGGGGCGATTGTCGAGATCCGGCCGCGCACGTCTACACTCTGGTTGAGTACTCCTTGCGCGCCGATAGTCGGCACATGTCGGCAAATAGCGGCATCTTCTTGGTAGCAGCAAAGTGGAAATACGCGATGGAACGGAAAACGGCGCTTGTGACTGGAGCAACCTCGGGAATTGGACTGGCCTGTGCCCAGCAGTTGGCCAGTTCAGGCGTCAGGGTGGCGGTATGCGGCCGCCGCGCGGATCTGCTGAAAGACGTCGCACAAAGGTTGGGAGTCGGTGCCATTCCCATCGTCGCCGACATCTCGGATGAAAGCAGCGCAGCCGCAGCAGTCGATGCGGCCTGGGAAGGCTTCAATGGTATCGACTATCTGGTGCACGCGGCCGGCATAGTCACGCCGGCAGCACTTGAAGAGCTCTCTCCGGAGCTGTGGCGTCGACACATCGATGTCAACCTGTCGGGCGCTTTCTACATCATCCGCAATTGTGCATTGAGGATGCGAGAACGCGGGCAAGGCAGCATCGTGGCCATCGCTTCCAACCTTTCCTTCATGGGAATGCCCAACTTTGCTCACTACTGCGCGTCCAAGGCCGGTCTTGCCGGCCTTTGCAAGGCGCTCGCACTTGAACTCGCGCCTCAGGTCAGGGTGAATTGCGTTTGCCCCGGCCCGGTCGACACCCCCATGATGGAAGCTGAACTAGAGTGGTTCGGAGGGTCGTCCGAAGTACGAGAGAGTGCGATTGCTCAGGTTCCGATGAAGCGGTTCGCGAGTCCGGATGAAATCGCACAATTCGTCCTCTTCGTCGCAATGCAGGCCAGATTTGCAACTGGCAGCATGCTGAGTATCGATGGCGGCACGACTGCGGGGTAGCGTCCGAAACTCGCGGGACGTATTCAGGGAGGTGCCGCGCGACAGCACATTTCGATAAGGTTTGAACGAGTTTTGCGACGCGCGGCGCTTTAGACTAGACCGCGCGCGTCTTCCCCGTCTTCGCCCGCTCCGGCGAAAGATCGAGATGATCAGACTGCGATGATAATATTGCGCGCGATATCACAATGGCGCTTGCGGTACAGTCTTCAAGATCGCTACCTGGTCCCGGCCAGTCGCACCATGACCGGACTCCATCCAGCAGCTTCATGACGGCGCGCGCGGAAGCGGCACAGTTTTTGTAACCCATTTCGCACGCCGCTGCCTCGTACATCTGCGTGCAAAGATGCAGCCAGTCCTCAATTTCTCGACGGATTTCGGGCTGTAGGAAACCGCAAATACGATCCGTGGCAACAAGTATGTCCCACAGATCGCTTTCTGGAAGCTCGAGCTGACGCTTTACATGCGTCCGTACCATGCTGTCCCAAAATTCGCTCGCGCCGGCGCTGTTCTCGACAGCACTTAGGATTGCCGTACCCCAGTTGTGATAATGCCACCTCAGCGACTGGGCGACGATTTCATCTCGCCCATCCGGAAAATGGAAATAAATGCTGGACGCCTTCACATCGAGCGCCTTGGCAAGTCCTCTCATGGTCACGCCCGTGAAGCCTTGCGTTGTTGCAAGTTCGAGAAAGGTTTCAAGAACTTGGCGGCGCCCGTTGGTCAATTTGGTCCAGTCAAATTGATCGAGGTGGCGGCGCATTTGATCACACGCTTGCTGAACTCGAGGCGGCAGGGTCATACACTGGGTCCTAGTAACAAGGCTGCTTAGCCTTCCTCTATATGTATGTATGTGCTCTTGCAATCTTAAGAGATCCCACGCTGGCGCCGCACGTTTGACGGATCTTCGACACCGCAGCCTCGCGCAACCCAACTTGTCGGAGAGCGCTCACGAAGCCGCTTCCTTTTTCTGACGCAGGCAGCAGCAGGTGGATGCTGCGAACGGCGCTAAGGGCTGTAATCACCATCCATTCTATTCGGTTCCATCGGTGGCCGGACCTGCCGACTGCCGTGTAAACGATAACAAGCCAGAAAATGGTTGACTCACGAGGCAATCTGGAGCCATATAACTAACGTTAGTTAGATAACACAAAACAGGGGATCTAGCAAATGTCCGAAAAGATGTCGCAGTCAGCTACACGCCGCACGATCCTGAAGGCTGGTGGTGCCTTGGCAGCCACCTCGCTCTTGGCGCCGGCCATAATTCGCAACGCATGGGCCGAGGAGGAACCAATCACCCTGCTCACCTGGGAGACCTATCATGAGCCTGATTGGGTAGCAGAGTGGGAAGCGGCTAACGGCGGCGTAAAGATAAAGCCCGTCGTGATCTCTTCGCTCGATGAAGTATTCGCACAACTTCAATCCGGCGCTGTAAAGCCGGACGTCGTCTATTCCGAAGCTTCCACTGCCGGACGCCTCAAGAAGGCTGGCCAGATCGGCCCATTCGACATCTCGAAAGTTCCAAACGTTGCAAATATCCTCCCAGGGCTGAATTGGAAGGAGCCCCTCTCCGTCGATGGCACTCTGATGGGCATCCCGCTTCACTGGGGCACGCAGCCACTTCAGTACAATGCCGATCAGATCAAAGAGCCACCGACGACCTGGGGCGACCTGTGGGACGAAACCTATAAGGGTAAGGTGACGACGTTCGATGACGCTACCGTCAACCTTCCGATGGTCGCGCTCTATGTTGGCGCCAAGGATCCGTTCAACCTGACTGAGGAAGAATTTACGCTCGTTACCGATGCACTTCGTGCGCTGAGGCAGCAGGTCCGGGTCGTTACGCGGGGCTTTGATGATGCGGCCACCCTCTATGCATCCGGCGAGGCGTTGATCGGCTACTGCCACAATGTCGCTGTTGTGAACTCGCTCAAGAAGAAGGGGATCAACTCCAAGTATTCGCTGCCCAAGGAAGGCACGCCTTCCTGGATTGAAGGCACGTTCGTGACCCCCAAGGGGCAGCGCGACATCGTCTACAAATTCCTAAACGATACCATGTCGCTGCCTTGGCAGGCGAGATTCATGAAATTCTCCGGAAGCAACGGCATTCTCACTGGCGCAGACGCTCTCAAGGCCGGGCTTACTGAGGAAGAGCTGCAGAACACGAACATCCCGGATTCCGAGGATCCCAATTTCAAGGACAACCTCGTGTTCTTACGAGAGCCTGAAGACGTCGAGCGTCGAATCCAGATCTGGAATGATTTCCTGGCCGGCACCCTTTGACACCGGCTCGAACAGCTCTGGAGACTGGCCATGGGAACACGTGAAACCGGCCCGGTACTTTCGCTTGTCGGCGTATCTAAAACCTACGAGGGCGCCCAAAAGCCGGCGCTCGAAAAGGTATCATTCTCGGTGAAGCCCGGAGAGTTTTTCTCGATACTTGGGCCAAGCGGATCAGGTAAAACCACCATCCTTAGAACCGTCGCTGGCTTCGAAAGGCCTGACGACGGGCAGATCGCGATGGACGGAGAGGTGATGAATGCCGTTCCGCCCTTCAAGCGGGACGTTCGCACTGTATTCCAGAGCTATGCATTGTTCCCGCACCTCACGGTGCGGGAAAATGTCGAGTATCCCCTACGGATGCAGGGCGAGCACAAGGCAAACCGCCGGAAGAAGGCCGAGGAAACGCTTTCCCTTGTCGAACTGTCGACCTTTGCGGACCGCCTGCCGCATCAACTTTCAGGGGGGCAACGTCAGCGAGCGGCTCTGGCGCGCTCCATCGTTTCACGGCCCAAGCTTCTTCTTCTGGACGAGCCCCTTGCCGCTCTTGACCTGCGCCTGCGCCAGCAGATGCAGCACACATTGGTTGCCCTGCAGAAAGAACTCGGAATCGCCTTCATGTATGTCACGCACGATCAGGGCGAGGCGCTGTCCATGTCTGACCGCGTCGTCGTCCTGCATGACGGCAAGATCGCCCAGCTGGGTACGCCGCGTGAAATCTATTTTGCGCCGCAAAACGAGTTCGTCTCCAGATTCGTCGGGCGGTCGAACCTCGTTCATGTTCGTTTCGAACCGACGGGCGATGGCTACGCCGGTACGATTGAGGGGACCAGAATTGCCGGCCTCACCTCCGATAGAGGCGGAACGGCGCGCATGGCGATCAGGTACGAGGCGGTGCACGTAAAGGCGATGAACGGAGCAGGGCGTTCGCCCGACGCAATCCCGGGAGTTGTCGAAGACGTCCTTTTCCTGGGGACGAATTGCGAGGTCAACGTCCGTTGCGGTGGCCTCAGTTTGATCGGAACCGTGCCGGCCGCCCGAGATTCAACCTTCTCAATAGGCCAACCGGTGCAGGTCGCCTTCGATCTCGTAAACACGCAGGTGTTTTATGACTGATAGCGTCGCGACAATTTCTCTGGACCGCAAGATGTTCCGGCAACGCTTGCCGCTGAATTTCAGTTTCGCAAGCGTTCCTGTGGTCGCCTGGCTGTTCCTCATCGTCATCCTGCCGAACCTTCTCCTCATAGGAACGAGCTTTCTCAAGTCGTCGGCGGGTGTCATCGTCTTTGAACCCTCACTGACGAACTACGCGCGGATCTGGAATTCGGCAGGCTTCTGGGCCTTGCTGTGGCGCACGCTGTCGTACAGTTTCATAGCCTGCGTGTTCGCAACGGTGATTGCATATCCGCTAGCCTTCTATGTTGGCCGGGTCGTGGGGCGGAATAAGGCCCTGCTGACAATGCTTATAGTAATCCCGCTGTGGATCAGCCTCCTCATGCGGATTTTTGCATGGCGGGTGATCCTCGGCCAGTCGGGAGTACTGAACGCGGCACTGGTGTCCAGCGGAATTCTGGACGCGCCATCGGAGGCGTTTCTCTACAGCCCGACTGCAGTTGTTATCGTCTTCGCCTACATCTCGGTCCCGTTCATCTTCATCTCGACAATGGGAGCTTTCGAGAAGATCCCGCGAGACCTCTTCGAGGCATCCGAAGACTCCGGCGCTACCGCCTTTCAGACCTTCGTCCATCTTGTTTGGCCGCTTACTCGCAGAAACCTGGCGATAGGATTTTCACTGGCGTTTCTCGTGACTGTTGGCGATTTTGTCACTCCGGCGATGATCGGTGGGATTGATGGCACGACCCTTGGGGTGGTCGTCTCCACACAATTTGGTTTTGCAAACAACTGGCCTTATGGCGCGGCTGTCGCGGTTGCGCTGATGCTGAGCGTTGGTTTGGTCCTCGGGGTGATTATCTCTCTGTGCCCCGCCAAGGGCGTCATGGTCGGCGGAGAATCCGATCAACCGGTGGCTCCCGCGTCAACCTCGGCGAGCCGCTTAGGCCGCCGTCTTGGCGCGGCCGGGTTTGCCGCGGTGATTGCCTACCTCTATGCGCCGCTAGCGATCATCGTGCTGTTTTCCTTCAATTCGGCAAACTTGCAGACGTTTCCGCTGCAGGGGGTGACACTGAATTGGTACTACGAACTCCTTCGGGACCAATCTCTGATCGAAGCTGCGCAGCGCTCTGTTGCGGTTGCAGCTTGTGTCGTGTCGGTTTCAGTTGTCGTCGGCACGGCTTTTGCCCTTATCGTGCATTACGCCAGACTGAAGGGGGCGCGTTTCTATGAAATGGCGTTCGCCCTTCCAATCGCGACTCCGGGCGTTGTCCTCGGGATCGAAATGGTGCTCGGAACGGAACTGTTTGGCATTCCGTCTGGCATTATGCGCATCGTCGTTGGCCAGATGAGCTTCGTAATGCCGGTCACCCTGCTGCTATTGCTGGTGCGGCTGCGGCGCATCGACCCGAGCCTCATGGAAGCTTCGTTGGATCTCGGTGCCAACCGGTGGCAAAGCTTTGTCCATGTTCTGTTTCCGATGATCAGGGGGACGATTGTCGCCAGCGCGTTTCTCGGCCTCACGCTTTCGGCCGATGACGTCATGGTAACTCTGTTCTTGTCAGGTGGCTCACCGACTCTGCCGATCTGGGTGTTCAACCAAATGCGATTTGGGTTCACTCCTTCGGTCAATGCGGTGTTCTCCCTGCTCCTGCTTGCATGCTTGCTGGTCGTCACGTTGGCGACCTGGCGAAACGCTCACAAGCGCATTCGGGCGGCACATTGAGGTCCGATCCACCGCCTCTGGTGTCTGAGTATCGAGCGAAGACAGGTCCAGGTGCAGAGGACCGCATGGGCCTGCCGAAATGAACGCACACTGTGGCCTCGATTGAAAACGAGGCGCCAACAGTAATCAACAAGAGGAAGATTGCCGTGAATAGCTATGATGGTCGGGTAGTCGTCGTAACAGGCGCAGGGTCCGGGATGGGTCGGGCCATGGTTGGCGAGTTTGTGTCCAGGGGCGCGCGTGTCGCCGCTCTCGATGTCAATCTGGATCGGGCCGTCGAGACTGTCGAAAATCTGGAAAAGCCAGATATGGCGTTCGCGCTGCAGGTCGACGTCAGTGATCCAAAAAGCGTGCAGAACGGCGTGGAAGCGATCATTGCGACGTGGGGGCGCATTGACCTTCTCTGCAACAATGCGGGCGTTCTCGATGGGCATGCTCCGGCACACGAAGTTAGCCTCGACGAGTGGAACAGGGTCATGGCGGTGAATCTCACCGGTCCGTTCCTGATGTCGCGGGCTGTAATTCCGCAGATGTTGGCGCAAGGCAAAGGCGCCATCATCAACACGGCCTCGACGTCGGGCTTTAGCGCCGCCGGCGGCGGATCGGCCTACACTGCCTCCAAGCATGGTGTCGTAGGTTTGACGCGGCAGCTCACCTTTGAGTACGGCGCCCAGGGCATCAGGGTCAACTGCATCTGCCCAGGCGCAACAGCCACTCCCCTGGCCTTGCCCGAACACAACGCGGCCTCCCCGGACATGGACCTGGCGATCAGCAAGGTGCCCGCCAGGCGTTGGTGCCAGCCTCAGGAAATCGCCAAGCTCGCGGCCTTCCTCGGAAGCGACGATGCCGACTACGTCCATGGTAGCGCCTACGTGATGGATGGCGGCTGGCTGACCGCCGCGCGCGACCCGTTCTGAGCGTAATGGGGCCTTCGGGGAGCCACGGCGGTTTCGCGTTTCGTCAATGAGGCAGGGGCCTCCTTGCTCGCTGCCCACGGGTTCCCGCCTCGGAAAATTCTGGCGTAGCCGGGTGGGTGGAAAAGCAGCCGGTGAGCTTGGGCGCAACGATCGCGTTTGAGGCAAAAAAATTTAAAGAGTGGGAGACTGCAATGGTTGGAAGACATGAATGGCCCGAAACGGGGATCGAGGGTTTCGAACGCGGCTACGCAACGGTGGACGGCGTCAGGTTGCACTATGTCAGCGGTGGGCGAGCAGACGGCGAAGTCATTCTCCTGTTCGCCGGCTTCCCACAAAGTTGGTACGCCTGGCGCAAAATCTTGCCGATCCTCGGGGCCCGCTACAGGATCATCGCGCCTGATCTGCCTGGACAGGGCGATTCCGATCGTCCGATTTCCGGGTGTGATACGATGAACATTGCGAAGATCGCCCGCGGGCTTGTCCAGAAACTGGGTGTCGACCGACACTTCCTTGTCGCCCACGATATCGGCGCCTGGGTCGCGTATCCCTACGCAGCGCTTTACGGAAGCAGCGTTCGAGGGCTGGCGATTCTGGATACGGGAATCCCTGGAATAAGCCTTCCCGACGCGCTGCCTTGGTCTTCCGACGTGGCATGGCGGACATGGCATGTCGCGTTCCACAACGTTCCTGATCTGCCGGAGGCGCTTATCGAGGGCCGAGAGCGCACCTACCTCAACTGGTTCCTGCAACGCAAGGCAGCCAATCCGCAAGTGTTTTCCGATGCCGACTTCGAGGAATATCTCCGCGTATTCCTCTACAGCGGCCTCAAGGGCGGGCTTGCCTATTACCGTGCGGTATCGTTGTCGGCGCAGCAAAACCGGGAACTCAGCGCCAAAGGAAAGCTGGAAATGCCGGTCCTCGCGGTGCGAGCCGATCAGGGGTCGATGCGGGATCTCGTCGCACAATTGCAGAAGATAGCAACCAATGTTCGGGGTACGGCAATTGCGTCCTGCGGCCATTATTTGGCGGAAGAGCAGCCTGACGCGCTCGCGCGCGAGCTGCAGGGCTTCTTCAACTGAATGCTGGCGCGCGCGTAGAGGTACGGCGGTCCACCTTCCCAAGACGGGTGGATTCCACTGGCTGCGGTTGATCGCTTTTGTGGTCAGCCGCAGCCGAGGGACCAGAACCGGCGCAATCTCGCGCATGCGACGAGAGGCAGCTCTGAGAGCAAAACCATAAAACAAGGGGAGATCGAAATGTCGGTGCTACAATTTTCACGCGAAGAACTTGTCGACGTCTATCGAACCATGCGGACGATCCGCCGGTTCGAAGAGCGGGTGATGGAGGAAATGGCGACCGGCGACATCCCCGGCAACACCCATCTTTATGCCGGGCAGGAGGCCAGTGCCGTCGGCGTCTGTCTGCAGCTTCGCGACGACGACTACATTTCCTCGACGCATCGCGGCCATGGGCACAGCATCGCCAAAGGTGTCGACATCGACAGCATGATGGCCGAGCTGTTCGGCCGTGCCAGCGGCACCTGCGGCGGCAAGGGCGGATCGATGCACATTGCCGATTTGCGCAAGGGGATGCTTGGCGCCAACGGCATCGTCGCGGCCGGGGCGCCGATCACCTGCGGCGCGGCGTTGAGCGCCAAACTGCTCGGGACCGGGCAGGTGGCGGTCGCTTTTGCCGGCGACGGCGCCATGAACGAAGGGGTGATGTCGGAAAGCTTCAACCTCGCCAAGATCTGGATGCTGCCGATCATCTTCGTCATCGAGGACAACGGCTTCGGCGAGGCGACGGCGAATGCCTTCGTTTCGGCCGGCAGCTTTACCCGCCGCGCCGAAAGCTATGACATCCCGACCATCGAGGTCGACGGAACCGACGTCTTCAGCGTCTATGCGGCAGCCGGCGAGGCGGTGGAGCGGGCCCGGGCAGGCGGCGGCCCGACGATGCTGCATGTGCATGTGCCGCGCTACTACGGCCACTACAGCGGTGACCCCGACACCTACCGCACCCCCGAAGAGAAGGCGGCGATGCGCCGCGAGCGCGACTGCCTCAGCAATTTCCGCCAGCGCGTCAAGGAGGTGTCGCTGGTCGAGACGGCCGAGCTCGATGCCGTCGACGAGCAGGTCGAAGCGGCGATCGGCCGGGCCGTCAGTGCAGCCAGGGCGGCGCCGTTCCCGCCGACGTCGGCGCTCACCACCGATGTCTATGTGAAGTATTTGTAAGGAGCCGGACCCATGGCACAGAAGTCTTTTCGGCAAGCCCTGAACGAGGCGCTTCACTTCGAGATGGGGCGCGATCCGCGCGTCATCATGATGGGCGAGGATCTGACCGGCGGCGCCGGTGCCAACGGTGTGAAGGATGCCTGGGGTGGTCCCTTCGGCGTCACCCGTGGCCTGCTCGACGCCTTCGGGCCGGAGCGCATTCGCGACACGCCGATCAGCGAGGCGGCGTTTATCGGCGCGGCGGCGGGCGCGGCGCTGACCGGCCTGCGGCCGATCGCCGAAATCATGTTCGTCGATTTCGCCGGCGTCTGCCTCGACCAGATCATGAACCAGGCGGCGAAGTTCCGCTACATGTTCGGCGGCCGCGCCAAGACGCCGCTCGTCATCCGCGCCACCTATGGCGCCGGCAGCCGCTCCGGGTCGCAGCACACCCAGGCGCTCTATCCGATCTTCACCCACATTCCCGGTCTCAAGGTGGTCATTCCGTCGACCCCCTATGACGCCAAGGGGCTGCTGCTGCAGGCGATCCGCGACGACGACCCGGTGATCTTCCTCGAGCACAAGATGCTCTACGACACGGTCGGGGACGTGCCGGACGGCGCCTATACGATCCCCTTCGGCGAGGCGCGGGTGGCGCGCGACGGCAAGGACGTGCTGATCATCGCCATCGGCCGCATGGTCCAGGTCGCCGAAGAGGCGGCCCGCAAACTGGCGTCCGAAGGCATCTCCGCCGCAATCATCGATCCGCGCACCACCTCGCCGCTCGACGAGGACACGCTGCTCGACTTCACCGAGACGATCGGCCGCGTCGTCATCGTCGACGAAGCCAATCCGCGCTGCAGCGTCGCGACCGATATCTCGGCGCTGCTTGCCGACAAGTGCTTCGACGCGCTGAAGGCGCCGATCAAGCTGGTGACGGCGCCGCATGCGCCGGTTCCCTACGCCCCCAATCTCGAGGACGCCTACATCCCCTCGGCTGATGCCGTGGTGAAGGCCGCGACCTCCATCGTTAAGAGGTAGACCACCATGTCGTCAATCGAGGCAGTCACGGTTCCCAAATGGGGAATGACGATGACCGAGGGCAAGATCACCCAGTGGATGGTCGGCGAGGGCGGCCCTGTCACGCGGGGTCAGGAAATCCTCGAGATCGAAACCACCAAGGTCACCAATGTCGTCGAAGCCGCCGCGACCGGAACGCTGCGACGCATCGTCCTCAATGAGGGAACGACGGCGCCGGTCGGTGCGCTGGCCGGGGTGATCGCCGACGAAGCGGCCACACCGGAGGAGATCGATGCCTTCATCGCGAGCTATGCCGACCGGCTTGGTTCGGGCGACGAAGGCGAGGGCGGCGCCTCCGTGCCGCGGACGATCACGGTCGACGGCGGCACCGTCAACGTCCTCGAAGCCGGGCCGGAGAGCGACGAGACGGTGGTGCTCTTGCACGGCTTTGGCGGCGACCTGTCGACCTGGCTGTTCAACCAGACGGCGCTTGCCGACAAGATGCGGGTGGTGGCGGTCGATCTGCCCGGACACGGCGCCTCGTCGCCGATCGCCGGCGAGGATGTCTTTTTGAAGATCGTCGCTGCCGTTGAAGCGGCGGTCGACGCCGTTGCCCCCGGCAAGCTTCACCTCGTCGCGCATTCCTTCGGCGGTGCCGTCGCAGCGGCGATCGCCACCAACCGGCCGTCGCGCGTGGGTTCGCTGACGCTGATCGCGCCGATCGGGCTGAGCCGGCAGATGAGCCGGGATTTCCTTGTCGACTTCATTGCGGCGGAGCGCCGCCGTCAGCTGTCGAGCGTGCTGGAGCGGCTATTTGCCGATCCGTCGAAGATCACCAGCGACATGGTCGAAGGCACGCTTCGCTTCAAGCGCCTCGAGGGCGTGCCGGAGGCGCTGTCGGCCATCGCCGATACGATCGCCGACGACAGCGGCCAGGTGCAGTCGATCGGCGGCCAGCTCAAGGACCTGCCGTGCCCGGTGACGATCCTTTGGGGCGACCGGGACGAGATCGTGCCGCTCCCGCAGTCCACCGAGGTGCCCGCCAACGCGCGGCTGCGCATCATCCCGGACGTCGGCCACATGCCGCAGATGGAGGCATCGTCCGCCGTCAACGACGCCATCCTGGAGACATTCCAGCGCGGGTGAACATCGCGTCGGGAGAAGCGTTGTTATCTTGGAGAGCGCGGGACGTTCCTATCGATTTCCGAAGTCCAGCGAGTTCCGCCGGCCGATGCCGGCGGCCAAAATTTCATCTATCGCGCTCGACTATCGAATTTCCGCTACGGCTTCAATTTCCACCGCCATGCCGGATGGAAGTGCGTGGGTACCCGAAGCAATGCGGGCGTGCCTGCCTGGCTCGCCCAGAACATCGCACATCAGATCTGAGGCTGCGTTGAGGACCTTTGCTTGGTCCTCGAAGTCAGGCGTGCAACGCACCAGCCCCGCCAGTCGGATGAGACGAACGATGCGATCAAAGTCTCCGCTGCAGGCAGAGCGCAGTTGCCCCAGGATATTCAGTGCACAAAGGCGGGCGGCCGCCTGGCCATCCGCCACCGTCAAATCGCCGCCAACGACGCCCTTATAGACAAGCTGGCCACCTTTACGCGGGCCCTGGCCGGCGACGAACACAAGAAAGCCCGATTGGACAAAGGGAAGATAGTTGCCCTGCGGAGGATTTGTTTCCGGGAGCTCAAGACCAAGGCGGGCCAATCGCGCATTGATAATGCCCATACTTTGCCTCGTTTTCACTTCAACTGACGCCAGTCGCCGCTATCGCCTTTCCAACCGACGACCCGGCCGGCGAGGCGATCAAGCGTATTGCGCATTGTGGTTACGAGACCGGCCCATTCGATGGCGGAAATACCATCCACTGCCGGTTCCGGCCCCATGAACATCCCGTCGACACCACCGAACGAGACGCATTGTTCGATACACCGCCGCTCAAGCTCGCCGTCGTGGAAAACCGAAGGTTTATCGAGCAGTGCCGAAAGCGCAGCAATAAGGCCCGTTGCACCCCAGTTGGAGACGTTTGAGACTATCAGATGATCCGCTGCGGTAGCGGCCGCCACTCCACCACGTCCAGGGTGCCCGCTGTCTTTGGCCTTCGGGGAGAAGGATTTGAGCTCATCGGCGATAACACCCATCCCCAGCTCGTTCCCTCCGTCGCCGATCGCGACGAACGGAACGCCTTTGGACTGTGCGCGAAGGAAGAATTGATCAAGATCGGCGACGAGGCCGTCGAGGGGTCGCCCGCCAAGGCCGTGATACAGACCACGGTCATTTCTCCCTGGGCGCTCGATTGAGATGACAAGCGATGGGTTGGTCACATCGAGCAGGGAATCTGTAATAGCTCGACAACCCGCCTCGTCCTTAGGGACGCTGCGGATATAGACCGGTCGAATAAAGTCAATCGGCTTAACCACACCGTCCGTGGGGAACGCAAGCGGGGCGAGCCCGGCTCCGCGGCAGGTTCCAACCATCATCTCGACCCAGTCGTCATCCGTCAGGATAACGGTCTCGATACCCAATCCCAGGAACAAGGCGCGTGCCAGGAGAGCGGCCCCGACCGGTCCATCGGTTTCCGGTACACCTGCCCCTTCGGGGAAGCCAGTGGCAATGACGATGGGGCCACCGCGATCTCGTACCCGTTCGCAAATCAACTTGGCGGCCGTCATACAAGCCGGACCAGGCTGACGCCTCTGAAGGGCGTGATAAATTTTGCCTATCAGTCCGACGCCAGTGAGATCGAGCGTCATGAAATTCTCGATCGCCTGGGCGATATTCTTGCCTCTTGCACTTTCTAGATCAAGCATTTGTCAGTGTCCGGTATTCGAGGGGGTGGCGATGTAGGCAGCAAACTTCTCGGCATCGACGTTGCCGCCGCTGAGCAGGATTGCCACAGTTTTTCCGGTGATATCGGCCTTGCCGGCCAACAGGGCGGCCAGCGCTACGGCGCCGCCCGGCTCGATCACCAGCTTCAACTCTCGATAGGCGAAACGGATAGCCTCTCTAACTTCATCGTCTTCGACGGAAAGCCCGCCGGTGAGACGCTCTCGGCCGATCGGGAATGTCAGTTTTCCGGGAGTGGGAACCAGAAGCGCATCACAAATAGAGCTGCCATTCGCGGGAGCTGTTCGCGGCTCACCAGCGGCGAGAGAAAGCGCCATCCCGTGGAAACCAGCCGGCTCAACACTATAAATCGCAGTCCGTGGCATAAGAGTATGCACGCCACAGGCCGCACCCGAGACAAGCCCGCCTCCGGAACAGGGAAACAACGCGATGTCGAGTGACCCACCCATTTCGGCGACCTGCTCAGCGAGTTCCGCCCCGAGTGTTGCCTGGCCGGTGATGACATACGGATCGTCATATGGTGGTACGATGGCAGCCCCGCTCTCAGCCGCGATTTGTGCGCCGATCTCTTCGCGGTTTTCCTTTGTCTTGCCATATAGGCGAACGGCCGCACCGTTTTGCCTGACCCCCTCGATCTTTGTTTTGGGCGCATCATGGGGCATCAGGACTGTTGCTTTGATGCCAAGCTCTTTGGCAACAAACGAGATAGCCAACCCGTGATTGCCGGACGACCACGCAACAATGCCGCCCTCACGCTCTGCCGTGCCAAGCTGCAACGCTCTGTTTAGGGCGCCTCGAAGTTTGAAGGAACCCGAACGTTGCAGATTCTCAGGCTTGATGAAAACACGCGCTCCGACCAAGACGTTCAGCGCATCGCTTTCCAGAATAGGTGTCCGTACCGCATATTTGGCAATGCGCTCTCGCGCGGCATGGATTGAATCTGCCGTAGGTTCAAAATGGTCAGAAGGGGAATGAACTGCCACATCAAGCTCCAAGCGTGTTGTGCTTGAAGTGAAACTCGGCAGTGGCGTAATGTAAAATTATATTGCGTGATCCATTTTCATAAGGAAAGCGAATACTGCTCGATCGCGTCCTCACCGTTTTGAAGCACGTCGCTCGCAACGCGCTGCGCAATAGCCGCAAGTTCTTCCAACACCTCGCTGCCGAAGCCGAGCGGATAGAATGCATAAAAGCTCAACGGGGGGAGGGCGATTTCGCTTGGAACAGCCTTGAGAATGCTGTTGCCCGTCGTGACGCCAAGGGTTCCTTCCGCGACAAGTGCGATGCCTATTCCCTGAAGCGCGAGCCTTTCGATTGTCGAGATTGATGAGTTTGTAAAGATTCGGGGGGCTCGACCAGTTTTCTGAAACAGCAACTCGCGGAGGTGATCAAACGGGTATGTATTGCGTGGATAGGTTAGAATTGGGATGGAGGACGCGTTTTCGTATGTGAATTGTGCCCCCGGGAGAACGCCGGGAACGGCGTAGAACTGCAGACGATAGTCCCTTAGTTTTACGCAGGCGAAACCTTCGAGGACAGCGGGCCCCAGCATTAGAGCAATGTCGATTTCGCCGCTTTCCAAGGCGTTCAGCATGGATGGCGTGACATCGACAGTGATGTCGAAGTCTGTGCTCGGAAAGCGACGTGAGGAATGCTTGAGAAATCGTGAAAGCCAAGTCTGAACAATTGTCTCTGAAACGCCAAGGCGTATCGTGCCATGCATGCGTCGGTTGAGTTCAAGGTCGCGCTCCATTTCGGCGACCTGTCGCAAGACCAATTCCGCATGCCCAAAGAGAGTTCGTCCCACCGGTGTCAAGACGAGGGGCTTTGTCGCTCGATTGAACAGCGGCTCGCCGATTGCCTCCTCCATCGCCCCGATCCGCTGTGAGATCGCCGGTTGGGTGGTGTTAAGCTTCTCGGCTGCCCGAGAGAAGCTGCGCAAGCAAGCGGCCCAATAGAAAACTTCCAGGCTTCTTAAGGTGAACATTTTACCCGCCCCAGGCACCGGCCCCTTCAATTCGCTAGGAGCTTGCGATGTTATCGTTGACATGCCTTCCTGTCCATGATGTATACGTTATCATAGGCCGATGAGTGTAGAGCTTTAGGAAGGCGCCCGGGCCTCAGACAACCCGCCGGACGGAAGTTGGTATGGCGATCCGACTGGGTCCCATCGGGCGACACTCTTAACATTGGCGATGGGTGCGAAAATGAGCGTCGCAGTTGGCGTAATCGGAACCGGGGTTATGGGCTCCGAACATGTCCGCATTCTTCGCGAGGAGACTGTCGGAGCACATCTTGCGGCCGTCTGCGATGCGAGCGAAGACCGCGCGCGAGCGGCCGCAGGCGAAAATCGAGTGTTCACGGATGCGCTGGCACTCATAAACTCGGATCAGGTCGAAGCAGTCGTGATCGCCGCGCCAGATGCTGTGCACGGAAGCCTGGTACTGGCTTGCATCGAAACGGGCAAGCCGGTGCTCTGCGAAAAACCTCTTGCCGTCACTACGGCTGAAGCCTTCGAGGTCGTTGAAGCCGAGGTCGCCAAGGGGCAAAGACTTGTTCAGGTCGGTTACATGCGCCGCTTCGATCCGCCCTATATCGAGATGAAGCGTGTGCGCGAGGTTGGAGGGGTTGGGAGACCCGTCATCCTGCACAATGTCCACCGCAATCCAGTCGCTCCTGAGTGGTTCAGCGGGCATATGTCAGTGACGAACGCATTTGTGCACGAAATCGACGTGAGCCGATGGTTACTCGGCTCCGAGATGGTATCGGCGAGGGTTCATGCGGCGCCGGGTGCTGACCCGCTCATGATCACGATGGAAACCGACCAAGGAGAGATCGTTTCAACCGAGGTCTTCATGAACTGCGGCTACGGTTACCATGTACATGCGCAACTCGTAGGCATCAACGGAACCATCGAGACCGCCTCGCCGGGCATCACCCTCAGGAATGTTTCAGGACAGCACAACTCGTCCTACCCAGACAACTGGGTGCCGCGCTTTCGCGAGGCTTATGTCAGGCAGATGAACGCTTGGGTGAAGGCTGTGAAAACCGGCGTGCCCACCGACGGTGCCAGCGCATGGGACGGCTATCTTACGACAGCCATCGCGGAGCAGATTGTCGCCACGATGGCCTTTGACGCCAAGACGCACTTTTCCGTCGGCTCGCGTCCAGCGATCTACGACTGATGACAATGGCGCCAGCGTTGGTCCGCTTGCTCGAGTTGTCGTGCAGCGAACGTGCTGGCGATCGAAATTCAGGCGGTACGTCATCATTGACGCCGGCAATTCTACTTGATCAAATAATTTCATGATGGAGAGGCCCCGTTTGTGGAGGCTTCGCAATTGGCCGCGGGCCGAGATCGATCGAATTGAGCTGTGTATGAGTAAGCCGCCGACCATCCGCGACGTAGCACGCCTTTCCGGCGTATCAACCGCCACCGTGTCGCGCTATTTCACCGGAAAGACGGATGCGATTTCGCCCGAAACGATCGAGAATGTGCGCAACGCCGCGAAGGTTCTCGGTTACACGCCGTCAGAGATCGGCCGCTCTCTTCGCTTGGCGCGCAGTCGGGTTGTCGTAATGTTGGTACCCGATGCGACCAATCCATTTACCGCCGACGTTGCGGCGTCGGTCGAACAGGCGCTCAAAGAGTATGGCCTATCGATGGTGTTGGCGAATGCTTCTGAAAACGCCGAACAGCAGGATCGGCTGCTGGCCGACGCTCAGGGCCTGCGGGCTCGGGCAATCGTCCTCCAGGGCGCGATCGATACGCCGCGGCTGCGTGACATGGCATCGCGTCAGGACAACCTAATCTTTGTCAACCGCCGGCCGGCTCCAGGGATTGTCGCTCCCTACGTAGGCATTGATAACTTCGCGGCAGGCTTCGCGGTCGGCAAGTACTTCGTAGATCGCGGTTACGAGAACTACGTTGCAATCCACGGCCCGAGACATTACTCGGGCAGCACCGAGCGGCTCGACGGCTTTCTCGCAGGCCTCGGAGAGATGCGTCCCGTGCTTCAATTTGAGAGCCCGTACACAATGGAGGCGGGCTACCGGCAGGGCCAGTTGCTCCTCGCTGACCGCAGCCGCCGGTACGCAGTCTTTTGTGGCAACGACATGATCGCCTACGGCGTATACCGGGCGGCGCTGGAGAAAGACATCCGCGTGCCCGAGGATCTGGTCATTTTTGGCTTCGACGATAACCGGTTGAACGAGTGGCTCGCTCCCTGGCTCTCGACAGTGAAGGTTCCAGCATTCGAATTCGGGCCCGCCATTGCAAAGCTGATCAATGCGCCGATCGCCACGAATGACCAAGACAGGAACGTTATTCTCCCGTTTACGATGATGACTCGGACGTCTGCCTAGACAGTTCGGAAACTCGGTATCTAAGCTCGTCCTTTTTGCAAGCGACACCGAATCCGCAATAAGCCAGCGACACAACAGGTGCCTGCTGCCGCTCGCGCTTGATAAAAGTCTTGGGCCCAGAGTCAAAGAGAAACTGCAATGTAAACGTTGACATGCTCCCACAGCATCATGTAAACGATAACATGCAAGTCGCCTGAAGTGCCGTGCACATCCTTAGATCTGGGCAATTGAAATGGCTAAGCCGCCGACCATCCGCGATGTAGCGCGCCTTTCCGGAGTTTCGACGGCCACGGTGTCGCGTTTCTTCACGGGGAAGACGAATGCAATTTCTCCTGAAACGATCGAGAGCGTCCGCAGCGCCGCGGAGAAGCTCGGTTATACTCCGTCGGAGATTGGGCGCTCGCTGCGCTTGGCAAGCAGCCGCGTCGTGGTGATGCTGGTGCCCGATGCCACCAACCTTTTTACCGCCGACGTTGCAGCGTCGGTCGAGAATGCACTCAAAGGCATTGGCCTTTCCTTGGTGCTTGCGAATACGGCCGAAAACGCTGAAAAGCAGGACGGCCTGCTCGCCGATGCGCAGGGCCTGCGGGCGCGAGCTATTGTTCTGCAGGGCGCAATGGATACGCCGCGCTTGCGTGAGATGGCCGAACGGCAAAGCAACCTGATATTTGTTAACCGCCGACCCGCGCCCGGCATTATCGCTCCCTATGTTGGGATTGATAATTTCGCCGCCGGCTTCGCGGTAGGGCGCTATTTCATCGAGAAAGGCTACGAGAACTGCGTCGCAATCCACGGGCCGCGACACTATCCGGGAAGCAGTCGACGCCTTGAGGGTTTTCTCGCCGGTGTCGGCGAGATGCGCCAGGTCCAACAGTTCGAGTGCGCTTTCACGATGGAGGCCGGCTACCGACAGGGTTCGCTTCTTCTGGCTGACCGCAGCCGTCGGTACGCAGTCTTCTGCGCCAATGACATGATCGCCTACGGTGTTTACCGGGCCGCCATGGAGAAGAACATGCGGATTCCTGATGACGTGATGATCTTTGGATTCGACGACAATCGCGTGAACGACTGGCTCGCTCCCTGGCTGACGACCGTCAAGGTTCCGGCATTCGACTTCGGCCCTGCCATTGCGGAGCTGATCAACGAGCCACCCGCCACGAAGGAGCACAGCCGGACCGTCATCCTGCCATTTTCACTGACGATCCGGCAGTCTGCTTAGAACAACAACATGGCCCAAGGGGTGGTCCGGATCAAACAGGACGCTGGCCGAGACCAAATGCAGAGGGGGAAAGAAGAAAATGAATCCAAATGAAAACATCATTAGCCTGCCGATCGGTCTTCGGCGGGTACCGAAGTTGCGGCGCGTCACTTCCATCAAGTCCAACGCCGAAGAGCGGAGCGTGAAAGGCTAACAGCATGCTGTCACCATCTACCATCAAGGTCGTTCGCGAAACCGGTGCGCTGCCGAATTCCGAGTATCTCTTGGAGGTCGACAACGTCCGCAAGGAATTCGCCGGCGTCGTTGCGCTCGACAATGTTTCTTTCCGCGTCCGCCGCGGCAGTGTGCATGCGCTCATGGGCGAGAATGGCGCGGGCAAGTCGACATTGATGAAGATCATTGCCGGCATCTACACGCCGGATGCCGGGGAGTTTAAGTGGCGCGGCCAGTCGATCAGGCTGAACAGCCCGCTCGACGCGCTCGACAACGGCATTGCGATGATCCACCAGGAGCTCAACCTGATGGCGCCGATGACGGTCTCGGAGAATGTATGGATTCGCCGCGAGCCGAAGAACCGGTTTGGCTTTATCGACCACGACGAGTTGCGCCGCCGCACGCTGGAGCTCTTCGACCGGCTCGGGATCGATATCGACCCGGACGAGCAAGTCGGAAAGCTCTCCGTCGCCAGCCGACAAATGGTCGAGATCGCAAAAGCGGTTTCATATGAATCAGACGTCCTGATCATGGACGAGCCGACCTCGACTCTGACCGAGCGTGAGGTGGAGCACCTTTTCCGGATCATCCGAACACTTAGGGAAGCGGGTAAGGGGATCATCTATATAACGCACAAGATGAACGAGCTTTTCGAAATCGCCGATGAGGTCTCGATCTTTCGTGACGGCAAGCACATCGCGACTAAAGCCGCCAACGAGGTCACTCGCGACGAGGTGATCCGGATGATGGTGGGGCGCGAGCTCTCGCAGATGTTCCCGAAGACACCTGCCCCGATCGGTGATGTCGTGCTGAAAGTCCGCAATCTCGGGCTCGCCGGGGTGTTCGACGACATCTCCTTCGACTTGCGGGCCGGCGAGATCCTGGGCATCGCCGGCTTGGTTGGTTCGGGTCGCTCCAATATTGCCGAGACGATCTTTGGCGTCATTCCGGCTACCTCGGGCAGCATCGAAATTGCTGGTGAGAAGGTGGTTGTGGATTCGCCTGCTGTCGCCATGCAACATGGCATGGCGTTCCTCACCGAGGAACGCAAGGAGTCCGGCTGTTTTCTGCTTCTCAACATCCAAGAGAACATGCAGATGGCGGCGCTGCGTAGCGGCTATGTCCGGCGCGGCTTCGTCGACCAAAAACGGCTGTCCCGCGACTGTGATGCCATGACAAGCGCGCTGAGGGTCAAAACCCCAAACATGGAGGAGTTGATCCTGAACCTCTCCGGCGGCAACCAGCAGAAAGTGCTCATCGCCCGCTGGCTGCTGACGAAGCCGCGTATCCTCATTCTCGACGAGCCTACCCGCGGCATCGATGTCGGGGCCAAGGCGGAGATCCATCGCATGATCTCAAATCTTGCCGGCGAAGGTCTAGCGGTGATCATGATCTCTTCGGAGATGCCGGAAATCCTTGGGATGAGCGACCGCGTCATGACTATACGTCAGGGCCGCTTGTCCGGCATTCTGGATCGCGTCGAAGCCGATCAGGTCAAGATCATGGAGCTTGCAGCGCAGTGATGGCGACGTAGACAGCGCGGTTGAGACAGCGAAGTCTGCGCCGAAACTGTGATGCGCAGAGACTGTTACCTGCACTCCCGCAACAAGGGTCTGCCCTGTCAAACGTCCCCGAACCCTTAGGCGCAGTTTGTGAGCTCTGACGTCAATACATCGCATTAATACTCGAACAGGCTGTGACATGGTAAGCATCGACCTCAATAGCGACCTCGGAGAAAGCTTCGGCCCTTGGCCGATGGGTGACGATGTCTCAATGCTTGGCATCGTCACCAGCGCCAACATCGCCTGCGGTTTCCATGCCGGCGATCCGGCAGGCATCCTTGCCGTTCTGAGGGAAGCCGCGCGACGCCGCGTCTCAGTCGGCGCACATATCGGCTATCGCGATCTGGTCGGCTTCGGGCGACGCAACATGGACCCTTCCAGCGCAGAACTCATCGGCGACACGATCTACCAGATCGGCGCGCTGCAGGGGCTGGCTAGGGCCGCCGGCACTACGGTCAGTTACGTCAAGCCACACGGAGCCCTCTACAACACCATTGCCAGTGACGCACTTCAGGCAGCGGACGTGATCGCCGGCATCAAGGCGCTGGACCCTTCGCTGATCCTGATGGCGCTTGCCGGCGCTCCTGTCGTGGAACAGGCGCGCGCAGCCGGTTTGACGGTCGTGTGCGAAGCCTTTGCCGACCGTGCCTATAACGCTGACGGCAGCCTCGTCAGCCGTCGTTTGCCCGGCGCGGTCATTCATGATCCGGCAGCTATCGCCGAACGGATGCTGCGGATGGTCGAGGAGCGTCGGATCACCGCGGTCGACGGCACAGATATTGCGATCGAGGCAGACTCGATCTGCATTCACGGCGACACGCCCGCTGCCGTTGCCATCGCCCGTACAGTGCGCGACAGGCTACTCGCAGGCGGCGTCGAGCTTAAGTCCTTTTCCGAAACGATCCGAGGTGCGGGCGATGCCTGAGCGCCTACGTTTCCTGCCGGCCGGCAGTGATAGCTTCCTCGTCGAACTCGACGATCTGGAAACGACTCTCACGCTACTCGACGGTTTGCTTGCCGCGCGGCCGGAAGGGGTGAGGGAGCTTGTTCCCGCGGCCCGAACCGTGATGATCCGCTTCGATCCGCTCGTTACCAATCGCGCTGCGCTAGCGGCGTTTGTCTCGCGGATGGACCTGTCTCAGCGCAGCGCGCGACAGGGCGAGACGTTCGACATTCCCGTGACCTATGACGGTGAGGACCTCGGCGATGTTGCCGAATTCCTCGGCTGGTCTGTGGCGGAGCTCATCCGTCGCCATACCGAGGCGACCTATACCGTGGCATTCACCGGCTTCGCGCCTGGCTTTGCCTACATGACCTGTGATGATCCGGCGTTCGACGTGCCGCGCCGCAAGAGTCCGCGTGTGCGCATTCCCGCCGGTTCCGTCGCCATCGCTGGCAAATTCGGCGGCATCTATCCCACCGACAGCCCTGGCGGCTGGCAGCTCCTCGGCACAACACCGCTTCGTATGTGGGATACGGCCCGTGCCCGGGCAGCGCTACTTGCCCCCGGCGATCGCGTGCGGTTCCGCAATATTGCCAAGGGAGCCACCGTCCCGGCCCCAATGCACATGCCGCCGGCGGACACCGCGCCGCCAGCGGAGGGTCTTTGCGTCATCCGCGCAGACCGGCCGGCGCTCTATCAGGACCTCGGTCGTCCGGGACGGGCAGATCAGGGCGTTTCGGAATCCGGCGCGCTCGATCGCGCCTCACTCCGCGAGGCCAATCTCTGCGTCGGCAATTCGCGCGAGGTGCCCGCAGTCGAGATCACATTCGGCGGCTTCGCGGTACGGGCCGACCGCCCCGTCACGCTCGCCGTGACGGGGGCGCCATGCCCGCTGGTGATCCGCACTGCTGATGGATGTGATGTGCCGGCCCCCTTTGCCCGTCCCTTCGCGCTTGACGCGGGGGATGAGCTGACGCTCGGCGCGCCGAGTGAAGGAATGCGCAGCTATCTGGCACTACGTGGCGGCTTCATCGTCAATCGGGTCCTCGACTCAGCCTCGACCGATACGCTGGCGAAGATAGGCCCCCCGCCGATTGCGGCGGGCGACGTACTCGTTCCGGCCGGCGAGCCGGCCAGCGCCGTCGATCCGGATCGTCCCGCACCGGAGCGCCTGCCGCGTGCGGAGGAGGCAGTTACGCTCGACGTAGTGCTTGGCCCGCGCACCGACTGGTTCACGGACAAGGGTGTGGAGATGCTTCTCTCACAGGACTGGCAGGTCACGGCCGAATCGAGCCGCGTGGGAATGCGCCTCTCCGGTTCCGCGCCGCTGGAGCGGCGGGACGCAGCGGAGCTTCCCTCCGAAGGCACGGCGCTCGGCTCTATTCAGGTGCCGCACAGCGGTCAGCCGGTGCTTTTCCTCGCCGACCATCCACTGACTGGTGGCTATCCCGTTATTGGCGTTGTGGCCGCTTATCACCTGGACCTGGCCGGCCAGATCCCGATTGGGGCGCTCATCCGTTTCAATTCGATCGCCGCGTTTGACCCGCATGTTAAGGAAATTGACCGATGAAAAAGCTGCTCATCGCCAATCGCGGCGAAATCGCCATCCGCATCGTCCGCGCTGCGCGCGATTACGGCGTGACCTCGGTCGCAATCTACTCGGATGCTGATGCGAATTCGCTGCATGCCGAGCTTGCCGACGAGGCATACGGCCTCGGTCCCGGCCGACCGGCCGAGACCTATCTCAATATCGAAAAGATTCTCGATATCGCCCGCCGCGCCGGCGCCGATGCTGTCCATCCCGGCTATGGCTTCCTGTCGGAACGCGCCGAATTCGCGAAGGCCGTGATCGACGCAGGCCTTACCTGGGTCGGGCCGGCTCCCGAGGTGATAACCGCGCTCGGCGACAAGGTCGAGGCCCGGCGCATCGCCGCCAAGGTCGGCGCGCCGCTGGTCAAAGGTTCGGACGGTCCACTCGCTTCGGCCGCCGAGGCGGTTACCTTCGCCACGCAGGCCGGCCTGCCGCTCGCCATCAAGGCCGCCTTTGGCGGCGGCGGACGCGGCATGAAGGTCGCGCGGCGGCTGGAAGAGGTCGGTGAACTGTTTGATTCAGCCGTGCGTGAGGCGAAGGAAGCGTTTGGCCGCGGTGAATGCTATGCCGAGCAGTTCCTCGACCGACCCCGCCACATCGAGGCGCAGGTCATCGCCGACAGTCACGGCAACACCGTTGTTCTGGGTACGCGCGACTGCTCGCTGCAGCGCCGCAACCAGAAGCTCGTGGAAGAGGCTCCGGCCCCGTTCATCACCGACGAACAGCGAGGGCGCATCCACGATGCCGCCCACGCCATCTGCGCGGAGGCCGGCTATACCGGAGCAGGAACCGTGGAATTCCTGCTATCGCAGAACGGCGTGATTTCCTTCCTCGAGGTGAACACGCGTCTCCAGGTCGAGCATCCGGTGACCGAGGAGACGACCGGCGTCGACATCGTCATCGAGCAATTGCGCATTGCCGACGGTCTGCCGCTCTCGGTCACGCAGACGCCCGAGCCACGCGGCCACGCCTTCGAATTCCGCATCAATGCAGAAGACCCTGGGCGAGGCTTCCTCCCGACCCCGGGCCTCATCACCCGCTTCCGCGCTCCCGCAGGGCCAGGTGTGCGCATCGATGCCGGCGTGGAGACGGGTTCGGAAATCCCCGGCCTCTACGATTCGATGATGGCGAAGCTGATCGTCACGGGGGCCACCCGCGAGGAAGCGCTGATCCGTGCCCGCAGGGCACTCGCCGAGTTCTCTATCGAAGGGGTTGCCTCCGTGCTGCCCTTCCACCGTGCGGTATTGGAAGAGCGCGACTTTACCGGCGAGGACGGCTTCCGCGTCTTCACCAACTGGATCGAGACGCAGTTCCGCGGCGTTGAGCCTTCTTGCCGCGTCGATCCAGTTGAAAGCGGCCTTCTGAGGAGCTTCATAGAGATCGACGGCAAGCGCCATGCACTGGGCCTGCCCGCGGCGCTTTTCTCGGGACTCGGCACGCCGCAGCTCGTAAGGCCAGTGGTACACCCGGCCAGCGATGGCTCGGTCACCGCGCCGATCCCCGGGACGTTGCAGCAATGGCTGGTCGAGAACGGCTCGGAAGTCGCAGAAGGTGACGTTGTTGCCCTTATCGAAGCGATGAAGATGGAAACGCGTATCCTTGCACCGCGGGCGGGCCGCATCAGCATCAAGGTCGAAGCGAGTGTGGTCGTCGGTCTTGGCGCGGAGCTGGCGACGATCGACTGAGGCCAGCCAAGCTCGCAACCCGCGCTGGCTGCGAGCTTGGCCCTGCAAGCGGCTTCGAGTGGCGCCGTTCTCGTGATCGCCAGGCTCTTTTCACAACGATGGCGCATTGCAACAAGCGGGCGAGGGGGCCTCAACCTCCGTGCTTCACCATTTCCGTCACGGAGGAGAACTCCTCATGTCATCCATAGCTATGCCCGAACCAAACGCCGATATCCTTGCGAGAGCACCGCATATCGTAGCGGCGCTTGAGGCTGCGCTACCGGCCGGTGCTGTCATCTCAAGCCCGGAGGAAACGCGTGCCTACGAATGCGACGCGCTGACAGCGTATCGTTGCCCGCCTCTTGCCGTCGTTCTGCCGCGCACAACCGAGGAAGTGGCGGTTGCCATGCGCATCTGCCATGTGTGGAGCGTACCCGTCGTGCCGCGTGGGGCAGGCACGTCGCTGGCCGGCGGCGCTCTGCCGACTGCTGACAGCGTGGTCATTGGCACCATGCGTTTGCGCGACACATTGGAGATCGACACCGCCAACCGTTTCATTCGTGTGCAGACGGGCGTCACGAATCTCTCGGTTAGCGCTGAATTGGAAGCCGAGGGCTTCTTCTACGCACCGGACCCCTCGTCACAGCTTGCTTGCACGATCGCAGGCAATATCGCGATGAATTCCGGTGGCGCGCACTGCCTCAAATACGGGGTCACGACGAACAATCTCTTGGGAGTCCGGATGGTCATGGCCACCGGCGACATCATTGAAATTGGCGGCCCCCTCCTGGGTACGCCAGGGTTAGACCTTCTTGGCCTGATTTGCGGATCGGAGGGTCAACTCGCCATTGTTACCGAAGCGACCCTCCGGATCGTCCCGAAGCCGGAAGGTGCGCGGCCAATGTTAATCGGGTTCGACAGCGCCGAAACGGCTGGCGAATGCGTGGCGCGCATCATCCGCTCGGGTCTGTTGCCGGTCGCGATCGAATATATGGACGACGTTTGCCTGCGTGCGGTCGAGGCCTTCGTCAAAGCGGGCTATCCGAATTGCGCAGCCGTACTGATTGTCGAGGTGGAAGGCTCCGAGGCGGAAATCGACCATCAAATCGAGCGCATCCGTTCGATCGCCGAGGAGCTTGATCCGGTCGAGTTCCGTAGCAGCCGAACTGCTGAGGAGTCCTTGGCGATCTGGAAGGGGCGTAAATCCGCGTTCGGGGCAATGGGCCGGCTCGGTGATTATCTGTGTCTCGATGGAACCGTGCCGGTCTCCAGGCTCCCCCACACGCTCAAGCGCATCGGTGAGCTATCAAAGGAGTATGGCCTGGAAGTCGCCAACGTTTTTCACGCCGGCGATGGCAATATGCACCCGTTGATCCTCTTCAATGCAAACGCGCCCGGCGAGCTTGAGCGGGCCGAAGCCTTCGGCGCGGACATTCTTCGGCTGTGCGTGGACGTTGGAGGCTGCCTCACCGGCGAGCATGGGGTCGGAATCGAAAAACGCGACCTCATGACCAAGCAATATACGGCCGAGGACATGGCCATTCAGATGGAAATCAAGGATGTCTTCGATCCCGGCTGGCTGCTTAATCCAGCCAAGGTTTTCCCACTCGAGCTTAGTCAGGCACATCGTGACGCGGCGGCGAGATGCCCATGAGAAGCAATGACAGCGAAACCGATCTCGCCGCGACAGTCATTTCCCCGACCAATGAAGCGGAATTGGCTGGCTTTATTGCCGAAAGCTATGCGCGAACCGCCCCCATGTGTGTCGTCGGTGGAGGCACCCGTCTCCAGCCCGGAACGGTTGCAGCTGCCCAGACCCTGACGTCACGATCGCTTAGTGGCATTGTGACCTATGAACCGGGCGCTCTAACGCTGATTGCGCGCTCTGGAACTCCCATGGAGGAAATCGAAGCAGCACTTGCGAGCGAGCAGCAGGCGTTCGCGTTCGAACCGATGGACCATAGAGTGGTGCTTCGCGTCACCGGCGCTCCAACGGTCGGCGGCATGGTTGCCGGCAATGTGTCGGGCCCGCGTCGTGTAAATGCCGGCGCCTGCAGGGATCATCTTCTTGGCGTGCGTTTCGTCGATGGCAGGGGCCGGATCATAAAAAACGGCGGGCGGGTAATGAAGAACGTCACCGGCCTCGACCTCAGTAAACTGCTCTGCGGTTCGCACGGGACGCTCGGTGTCTTGACGGAAGTGGCGTTGAAGACGTTGCCGGCTGCGGAAACCCAGCAGACGATCGCCTTCCACGGCATTTCCGTAGGAGATGCAACGGAGATTTTCGCGCGGGCACTCGCCACTCCCTACGAGGTTTCTGGCGCCGCCTTTCGCTCCGGCACTGCCTGGCTGAGGATCGAAGGGTTTTCGGCGCAAGTCGACTATCGTCGCGAACGGTTGTCCACCCTCTTTCGCGATCGAGAGCTTGAAATAGTGGGCGAGGCTGATAGCCGGAACCTCTGGCGAGGACTGCGCGATCTGCACCATTTCTCGGCCTCAAGTGAACCGCTTTGGCGCATTCTCGTCAAGCCGAGCGACGCTCCGGCGGTGGTTGCGGCGTTGCATGCACTCGGCGGGGAGGTGTCGCTGGACTGGGGTGGCGGATTGATTTGGTTTCAGGGCAGTGCCAGCGGATCTGCAGTTCGCCGCGCAGCTGGCATGGGGCAGGCAATGCTGCTGCGCCGCGGTGCGCTGTGCGACTGTGGCAGCTTCCCGCCCGAAGAGCCCGCTATTGCGCAGCTCTCAGCTGCGCTGCGCAGGACATTTGATCCCGCTGGCATTCTCAATCCCGGATTGATGGACAAATGAGATGCAGACAAACTTCACAGAGAGACAGCTTGCCGATCCGGCCACACAGCGTTCGAATGAAATTCTGCGGTCTTGCGTCCATTGCGGCTTCTGCACAGCGACTTGCCCGACTTACAAGGTGCTTGGCGACGAACTCGACAGTCCGCGCGGTCGTATCTATCTGATCAAGGACATGTTGGAAAACAACAAGGTCCCTGACGAAAGAACGGTAACGCATATCGACCGCTGCCTAAGTTGCCTGAGCTGCATGACGACCTGCCCCTCGGGCGTTCACTACATGCATCTGATCGATCATGCGCGTGAATATGTCGAAAAGACCTACAAACGCCGATGGGACGAAAGAGCTCTGCGATGGCTGTTGGCGAAAATTCTGCCATATCCACGCCGGTTTCGACTTGCGCTGATCGCCGCAAGGCTCGCGCGCCCTTTGAGAAAACTTCTCCCGGACGCCCGCCTGAGGGCCATGTTGGAGATGGCGCCCGATCGTATCCCACGGGCCAGCGAGAATGACAGGCCGCAAAAGTTCTCCGCGGTCGGCGCGCGGCGCAAACGCGTCGCTCTGCTCATAGGTTGTGCGCAGCGCGCCCTAAACAACGATATCAACGATGCCACGATTAGACTGCTACGCCGTCACGGCTGCGAGGTCGTAATTCCCAAGGGGATGGGCTGCTGCGGCGCCCTTACACACCACATGGGTAAGGTCCAAGAAAGCCATGCGATGGCCACGGCTAACATTCGCGCAATTCTTGGCGAACTCGATGGCGAAGGCCTTGATGCCGTGGTCATAAACACGTCAGGCTGCGGGACGACCGTGAAGGATTATGCCCATATGTTGCGAGACGATCCGATCGCTGATGATGCTGCTCGTGTCGCGGTTCTCGCCAAAGATGTCACCGAAGTCTTGGCCGACCTCGGTCTGAACGACCCGCTCCACGCCGATCCGCTGCGCGTGGCTTATCATGCCGCGTGTTCGCTCCAGCACGGCCAGCAGATCCGTTCTGCCCCGAAGGACCTGCTTCGGGCGGCAGGCTTCGAGGTCGTGGAGCCCCGCGACAGTCATATCTGCTGCGGATCCGCCGGGACGTATAATCTCATGCAGCCGGCGATATCGTCTGAACTCAAGGCTCGCAAATTAGCGGCGATCGACGGCACTCATCCTCAGGTGATCAGTGCCGGCAATATCGGCTGCATGATGCAGATAGGCTCCGGCACCCACATACCTGTCGTTCACACCGTCGAATTACTCGACTGGGCCACAGGTGGCCCGAAACCGCGGAGCATCGCCACCGTGCCACGGTGAACATGCAGGAAGACACCAGTGGGCATTGAAGGTTGCAGGCTATGGCGCTCCCAAACGCCGCGACACCATTTTCGCAGCATCCCGCACTCGTTCGCCGATTTGGTGCACTTGTCTGTCCGGCATTCTGTGGGTTGGGCCCGAGACGGAAATGCCCGCCACTGCTTCGCCATGCACGTTCAAGATCGGGGCTGCAACGCAACGCATTCCCTTGGTTCGCTCCTCATCATCGAGTGCATAGCCTCGGTCCCTTGTCACGCGAAGCTCGTCTTCCAGCTGGGCGAGCGACCGGACCGTGTTTTCAGTGAAGCGCTCAAGGGTGGTTTTCTTGAAAAGCGAAACGAGACGGTTGTCGTCATATGTGCTGAGCAGCGCCTTGCCGATTCCCGATGCGTGAAGGGGAGACAGGGTTCCGGGCGGAAAGAATGCCCTGATAGACTCATGGGTCTCGACCTGGCTGACGAAGAGGACATTGCCATCCTTCTCAATTCCGAGATTTGAGGTTTCTCCCGTCTCGAGCATCAGGTCCCGCATGATCGGGCGGCTGCGTTCAATAATGTTGGTTCGGCGAAGAAACGCGGAACCGAGCCGATAAGCTTCGGGGCCAATGTGCCAGACCTGTCGGTCGGGGCTGATCTCGACGAGCTCACGACGTTCGAGCGTGGAGAGTACGCGGTGCATTGTGGCTG
Organism: Sinorhizobium fredii NGR234; assembly: GCF_000018545.1. Lineage (NCBI taxonomy): Bacteria > Pseudomonadati > Pseudomonadota > Alphaproteobacteria > Hyphomicrobiales > Rhizobiaceae > Ensifer > Ensifer fredii. Next base: position 1,999,318 of record NC_012586.1, on the reverse strand, counting down.
GCGATTGACCGAGATGGGCGGCAAGCTCGGAGAGCGTCATCCCTTCGGGCAGCGCCAGCGCCTCAAGGACGTCCAGTGCACGGTCAAGGGATTGAATGACGCTTTGCGACTGTGGGCCATTAAACGATTTCGGACGGCCTCTCCGGCGATTGGCAACCTGCATTTCTCTCACCTGTGGAAAGCGCTCTCGGAAGTTCACCTTCGTGTGAAAAATCAAATTATACAATGAAAAAATCTATATCATTGGTTTCAAAGCACAAAATAGTAAATCGTGCATTTATGAAAAACACTTTCAAAAAAATTTACCGAAGTATGGAGGCGTGCTACCAATCCTCTAGGCTCTAGGAGGACGTCGAAATGCACCAGCAGAACCCGGTTTTCATTCCAGGTCCGACGAATATGCCCGAGGTCCTGCGGAAGGCCTCGGATATGCCAACCATCGACCATCGCTCCCCCATGTTCGGTGAGATTCTGCGTCCCGGTCTTGCGGGCGTGAAAAAGGTTCTGAAGTCCGAAGCTGCTTCGATCTTCGTCTTTCCAGCAACGGGAACGGGCGGATGGGAGACAGCCATCACAAACACCCTTAGTCCCGGCGACCGTGTGTTGGCGGCTCGGAACGGAATGTTCAGCCATCGTTGGATCGACATGTGCCAGCGACATGGCCTTAACGTCGAAATCATACTGGCGTCTTGGGGGAGTGGTGCTCCGGCGGACCGGTATGAGGAAATACTCGCCGCCGACAAAGCGCATGAGATCAAGGCCGTCCTCGTCACGCACAACGAAACCGCAACGGGCGTCAGGTCGGACATTGCGGCAGTTCGACGTGCCATTGATGCAGCTCGTCATCCCGCCATGCTGTTCGTCGACGGGGTAAGCTCGATCGCGTCCATGGACTTTCGTATGGACGAGTGGGGAGTCGATATTGCGGTCACAGGCTCGCAAAAAGGATTCATGCTGCCTGCCGGACTGGCGATCACTGCATTCTCGCCCAAGGCATTGGCTGCGCTCGAAACAGCGAAGCTCCCACGCACTTTCTTCGATGTCCGCGATATGTCGAAGAGCTATGAGAACAACGCCTATCCCTACACACCGGCGGTGGGACTCCTCAACGGCCTGAAGGTCTCGACGGAAATCCTGCTGGCGGAAGGGCTCGAAAACGTGTTCGCGCGGCACAAGCGTATAGCGTCCGGGGTTCGTGCTGCTGTTCGCGCATGGGGGCTGGAACTCTGTGCAACAAGCGAGGACCTTTACTCTGACACCGTCAGCGCAATTCGTACGCCTGAGGGGTTCGATGCAACGTCGGTCGTTACTCACGCGGCGAAGAAGTACGACGTCGCCTTCGGCGTCGGGTTGGGAGAGGTCGCCGGCAAGGTGTTCCGGATTGGACACCTCGGCAGCCTGACGGACGTGATGGCCCTTTTAGGCATCGCGACGGCCGAGATGGTCATGGCCGATCTTGGCCTCGCTATCAAGCTCGGGTCGGGGGTTGCCGCCGCTCAGGAATTTTATCGAAGCAGCCATGTTCCTGCAGGCCAGGGAGCCGCCTGAAAAGCCATGACAATGTATATCCCGACGCTTTCCGACGTGATTGACGCGCATGAACGGATCAAGCCGCATATTCATCGCACGCCAGTTCTCACCTCGAGCTTCATTAACTCGCTTGCAGGAGCGGAGCTCTATTTCAAGTGCGAGAATTTTCAGAAGGCCGGCGCCTTCAAGGCTCGTGGCGCGTCCAACGCAGTTTTTGGCCTGAGCGACAAACAGGCAGCGAAGGGCGTCGCCACTCACTCCTCGGGCAATCATGGAACCTGCCTTTCATACGCGGCGGGGCAGCGCGGAATACCTTGCACGGTCGTCATGCCCCGCACCGCGCCGCAAGCCAAAAAAGATGCTGTCCGCGGCTACGGTGGCAAGGTTGTTGAGTGTGAGCCATCAACGTCTTCCCGAGAAGCGGTCTTTGCAGAAGTGGTCGCTGAGAGTGGCGCGGAATTCGTGCATCCCTACAACGATCCCCGTGTCATCGCCGGTCAGGCAACCTGCTCGAAAGAACTGATTGAGCAGGTGGACGGTCTAGACGCCGTGATCGCGCCCATTGGCGGCGGCGGTATGGTGTCGGGCACCTGCCTCGCACTGTCCAATCTGGCATCGCATATCGCCATCTACGCGGCCGAGCCGGAGCAGGCGGACGACGCATACCGGAGTTTCAAAGCAGGGCACATCATCGCCGACGACGCGCCGGACACTGTTGCCGACGGGCTAAAAGTGCCTCTCAAGGATCTGACGTGGCACTTCGTCAAAAACCACGTCACCGACATCCTCACGGCCTCGGAGGAAGAGATCATCGACGCGATGAAGCTCATCTGGAAACGGATGAAAATCGTGATGGAGCCTTCCAGCGCCGTGCCGCTGGCGACCATCCTGAAGAACAAGGATCTGTTTGCCGGCAAGCGCGTCGGCGTCATCGTCACGGGCGGCAACGTCGACCTAGACAAATTGCCTTGGCAATAAGGGAGAGAAAGAGAGATGAACATGGAAACGAAGTTTGAGGGCATGGAAGTCGGCTACGACGTACCGGCTCTTCCCGGAATGAGTATTGATGAAATCCAGACGCCGTGCCTGATCCTTGATCTCGATGCTCTCGAACGCAACATCCGAAAAATGGGCGACTATGCCAAGGCGCACAACATGCGCCACAGGGCACACGGCAAGATGCACAAATCGGTCGACGTTCTTAGACTCCAGCAAGAACTGGGCGGTGCGATTGGTGTGTGCTGCCAGAAGGTATCCGAGGCAGAAGTATTTGTGCGCGGGGGCATCAAGGATGTGCTGGTTTCGAACCAGGTCCGCGATCCGCTGAAGATCGATCGTCTCGCTCGCCTCGCCAAGCAGGACGCACGGATCATCGTTTGTGTCGACGACCTGGCCAATGTTGCCGAGCTGTCTGCCGCAACGCAGAAGCATGGAGCAACGCTCGAGTGCTTTGTCGAGATCGATTGTGGTGCCGGACGCTGCGGCGTGACCAGTATCTCGGCGGTTGTGGCGCTTGCCGACGCGGTCAATGGTGCACCGGGTCTCACGTTCGCAGGCATTCAGGCCTATCAAGGCGCCATGCAGCACATCGACAAGTACGAAGACCGCAAGGCCAAGCTCGACATCGCAATTGCACAGGTCAAGGAAGCGATCGAGGCCTTGAAGGCTGAAGGCTTGGAGCCGGAACTGGTGAGCGGAGGCGGCACCGGCAGCTACTATTTCGAGAGCCATTCCGGCGTTTACAACGAACTGCAATGCGGCAGCTACGCGTTCATGGATGCCGATTATGGCCGCATCCTCGACAAGGCTGGCACCAGGATTGACAAGGGCGAATGGGAAAACGCGCTGTTCATCCTCACCAGCGTCATGAGCCACGCCAAGCCGGGCAAAGCCGTTTGCGACGCGGGATTGAAGTCCCAGTCCGTCGATTCTGGGCTGCCGTTTGTCTACGGTCGCGATGACGTCAAATACGTGAAATGCACGGATGAACACGGCGTCATCGAGGATCCTAACGGTGTCCTGAAGATCAATGAGAAGCTTCGTTTGGTTCCCGGCCACTGTGACCCGACCTGCAATGTGCACGACTGGTATGTGGGTGTGCGTAACGGCAAGGTTGAAACGCTGTGGCCTGTCTCGGCTCGGGGCAAGGCGTACTAACCAAAGAGGGGCACCGCCCCTCTTGTAACCAATCGGAAGGTAAAATGATCATCGTTCCCGAGAGCCAAATTCCCGCGCTGGTTACGTCGGCTGATTGCTTTGTTGCAGTCGAAGACGTCTTCGCCTCCATGTCGAAGCAGTCGGCGTACAATTTTCCCGTCATCCGCGAGGCAATTGGTCACGCCGACGCGCTCTATGGCTTCAAGTCGGGATTCGACCGCGAGAGTCTGGCCCTCGGTCTTAAATCAGGGGGGTTCTGGCCCAACAACATTCACAAAGGGTTGGCGAACCATCAATCGACAGTCTTCCTGTTTGACGCCGATACCGGCAAGTGCCGCGCTATTGTTGGCGGCAATCTGCTCACCGCGCTTCGGACGGCGGCAGCCTCGGCTGTTTCGATCAAGTACCTTGCCCGTCAGGACGCGAAGGTGCTTGGGATGATAGGCGCAGGTCACCAGTCGACGTACCAGTTGCGCGCCGCGGTGGAGCAGAGGCCTTTTGAGAAAGTCCTCGCGTGGAATTTTCACCCCGAGATGCTGAGCCGCCTCGAAGACGTCGCGAAGGAACTGGAACTTCCTTTCGAGACCGTCGATCTCGATCGTCTGGGTGCTGAAGCGGACGTCATCATCTCGATCACCTCGTCGTTCGCCCCAATTCTCAAGGCCTCCCAAGTTCGTCCCGGCACGCATCTCGCGTGCATGGGGACCGACACGAAAGGCAAACAGGAGATGGATGCTGACTTGGTCGCTGGAGCGACGGTGTTCGCCGACGAAGTCGCTCAAGCCGTCACAATCGGTGAATGCCAACATGCCTTTGAGAAGGGGCTAATCACCCGGGACGACATCATCGAGCTCGGTGCCGTCATCACGGGGCGCCATCCAGGCCGTTCTTCGCCAGAAGAGATAACACTGTTTGATGGAACAGGGGTCGCCCTGCAGGATCTAGCGGTGGCATCAGCTGCGGTCGAGCTCGCCCTCTCAAGAGGGACGGCGATCGAGGTGGATTTCTAGGCCATCCTGTCGCACTCTGAACGCAATCAGAGTTGTTCGGTCGGCGGACAAATAGGGCAGAGGCACCCGTGCTTTAAAGCTTCGGGCCTTGGAGCGACCGCTCGACGCAATGAAGGAAGACAGATGGTAACGGTTTTCGATGCGGTCTCGGATCGGGCTCAACGCGTTCGACACCCGGAAAAGGCCCACAGGCCGGACACGGAAGTGCTGCGCAAACCGGACTGGATCCGCGTCAAGGCGCCGACCTCGAAGGGCTACCAGGAGACCCGGTCGATCGTGAAGAGCAACAAGCTCGTCACCGTCTGCGAGGAGGCCGGCTGCCCGAACATCGGCGAATGTTGGGACAAGAAGCACGCCACCTTCATGATCATGGGCGAGATCTGTACGCGGGCCTGCGCCTTCTGCAATGTGGCGACCGGCAAGCCGAACGCGCTCGACCTCGAAGAGCCCGAAAACGTCGCCAAGGCGGTCAAGCAGATGGGGCTCAGCCACGTCGTCATCACCTCGGTCGACCGTGACGACCTCGAGGACGGTGGCGCCGAGCACTTCGAGAAGGTCATCTGGGCGATCCGCGAGGCCTCGCCGACGACCACCATCGAGATCCTGACGCCGGACTTCCTGAAGAAGCCGGGCGCGCTGGAGCGCGTCGTCGCCGCCAAGCCGGACGTCTTCAACCACAATCTCGAAACCGTGCCGGGCAACTACCTCACGGTTCGTCCGGGGGCGCGCTACTTCCACTCCGTCCGCCTGCTGCAGCGGGTCAAGGAACTCGATCCGACGATGTTCACCAAGTCCGGCATCATGGTCGGCCTCGGCGAGGAGCGGAACGAGGTGCTGCAGCTGATGGACGACCTGCGCACCGCCGACGTCGACTTCCTGACCATCGGCCAGTACCTGCAGCCGACCCGCAAGCACCACAAGGTCGAGAACTTCGTGACGCCCGAGGAGTTCAAGTCCTACGAGACCGTCGCCTATACCAAGGGCTTCCTGATGGTCGCATCGAGCCCGCTGACCCGTTCGTCGCACCATGCCGGCGACGGTTTCGCCCGGCTGAGGGCGGCACGTGAGAAGAAGCTGTTGGCTGTATAGTTAGTTAGGAGCCTCGGCTGACGGCTTCCCGATTGGTCATGAGGAGGACGCGCGATGCACGCCCTCGTCCCAATCGGGATTTACCGACCCCGAGTTCGGCAAGTCGGCGATTTGTTTCATCCGCGCCAGCAGGCAACATGCGGCAGTGCTTTTCCTTCGGTGCGGTATTCGAACATAAACTCTGCGTTCACTTGAACTATTCTCGAAGCAGGTAGCGAATCTCTCCGGTGCCGCCGAGGGCGACCGGCGCCGGCGACCGTGGTTGCCGAAAGCGCTCGGCCTTGTCGGCCAGGATACCGCCGACGATCGCCGGCAGGGCGGCAGGATGCTTCATGGCATAGCCGATTGCGCTCCTGAAGCCGCCCTGGTTCTTGAGGTCGAGAAAATGCCGCAGTTCATAGCGGTCCCGCACATGGCGTTCGTGCCGACGCAGCGAGGCCTCGGCGTCGTCCCCAAGCGGGGCCTCAGCAATCATTGCCCGGTCGGCCTCGTACAGACGCTTTAAGTCGATCGTGCGGTGGCTGCCGCTGAGCGAGCTGCCGCGCACGACCGCAGCGTAGCCGCAGCTTTTGATGATCTTGTAGCGCGCGTCTCGTGCGAGCGCTCGTGCATAAAGGTTGTAGTCTTCGCCGAGGCGCAGCGTCTCATCGTAACGAAGCCCGTGTTGGTCGAGAAAGGCGCGTCGGATAATAGGTTTCAGGAAGCCGATTTCCCCGCGGCGGGCGCCGCGCCGCGAAATGTTTCCTTCGATGAAACCGACAAGATCAATGAGGCGTGGACTCGGCGCGAACTGCTCGAGCTTGCCACCGGCGCTCGCTACTTGGGCGGCATCGATGAAGGCGATGTTGTCAGCAATCAAGTCCCAACCATCGTGAGAAAGCAGTTGCCGCAGTCGGCCGGGAAAAAAGAAGTCGTCCGCGTCCAGCACGGCGAGAAGCGGGGATTGCGAGATTGAAATCGCATGATTGCGCGCTGCAGAGGGCCCGCGGTTCACTTCGAAGCGGGTAACATTAAGTCGATCGGTCCCATCATCCGCGGCGCGGGCAACGGCCGCGGTATCATCGGTCGAACCGTCATCAATGACGATAACTTCTGCTGTTTCGGGCTCGGCAAGCGCAGATGCTATGGCTCTCGCAATTGTATCGGCGGCATTCTTTGCTGCGATGATGATGCATATGTTTGGCGACACGGCTGCGGTCAAAAGGGGCCTCCAGGGTCATCGGTGGTCGGCCCGAAGCCGGCGATTCTATGCAAGGGGTCGTGCAACGATTTGCTGCAACAAGGCTCGCGCATTGAGCAGAGCGGCGGGTGCCGAGAAATATGCCATGCGATCATGTCGCAAACACGTCGAACGGCAAATATCTTAGCGGGTAGCTTCGTCACGACTCCCTGGCTCTAAAAGCCGCGATTTTGTGATTGGGTCCGGCCGTGCGCATGCCGGTCGCCCGCGCCGCGGGGCTTGCACGTCGCGTCATTCTGATTGCGAACGAAATCTCCGGGGCGCTCTGGAGCCGAGCGGTCAGGCGCCCCATAGGCGGGGAGGGGCGAAATTCGGAGGGCTCCTTAGATCAGGTGCGGCGATAACGAGCGCTGAAGTTACCGGGCATCGACCAGTTCGGCTCGTTGCCCAAGACCTTCTGGAAGAATCCCGCCGCATAGCTCGTATCCTCGTTGGCGTTCTCCCGGAAAGACCACCAGCTGCGCAGGTCGTCGACCATCTGGTCAATTTCGACTTTCGCGTGGAACTCTTGGTCCATCGTTGCGGCGAACACCGTTAGGCAGAACGTCGTGGCGACATAGCCTTCGGGCCAGAACTCGGGGGCGGACCCTTGAACTACCTGTTGTGGAGACTTCGTCGTCCTTAACGGCATCTCAGCGATGAGTTCGCGTAGCATGAGCGACGGCGCAAATTCGAAGAACTCGCGGCGCTCTGTTTTATTCGCCGGCCGCTGTTGCTCGATGTTTTTCAGCCAACGGACAAAGGCGCGCGCAAGTTTCAGTTCGTCGATCTGAAAGCGATGCCCTATAAGTTCGCCGCACAATGCTGCGTGCGCCTCGAATGCCGTTCTAAACCAGTGAAGCTGTCTGGCAGCGATGCGGAGAGGCTTGTTCGTCGGCGGCAAATGCGAAATCAATTGGCAAAGATCAAACATGGGCCGCGTACCTCGCAAAGAGCGAAGACAGCACCGCGCCGTCCTGCGTCCGGCAGGCTTGCGCAATCTCATCCTGAAGCGCGGTTGCTAGATTGGTCGCCGCTTGGATCATCTTCGCGTAGTCTTCGTTGTCGCGGTCCGAAAGCAGATACAGCAAGACGGAAAAGACGGCGACCTGCGCGACGGTTTCCTTCGAGACGGGTGAATGGGCGTCTAGATAATCGATCCTGACAGGCTCCTCACGGAGAAGCTGGAGGGTGAGTTGCGCTGCGAAATGCTCAGGCGCATCGCACGACATTACCTGGGCAAAGGCCTTCCGGCCGGCGCTCTGGCTAACCAGTGCCCTGCTGGCGCCCAACTGGCTTAAGACGATTTTCATCGTCTCGTAGAATACAGCGGAAAATTCTTCTGATAGTCCGCCGGGGGCCACCATGTCCTGGAGCTTGTGGGATCCAAGCGTCACCTCGCCGAAAACCGTGTGCACTACGCTGCTTACGATCTGGTCCACATTGCGGGCGAGCAGCCCCATTTCCCGAATCGCTGTCAACGCTATCCTGGAAGCTGGGGGAGGAAGCTTCGTCGGCGCCGTCGCCTGCACAGCGTCACATCCCCTCCTGAATACATACCGCAAGCCGCGCAGCGCGTCCTTCAGTTGCGCTGCGTCTGGAGCGAATTGTGGCCGCATGCCCATGACTTACCCCCCATGACATTATTGCATCGCGTTAGCTACGTCGGCTGCCGCCAACATAGCTCCTCCGCGTTTCGGTGTGGACTCTATAAATCGTCGCGTCGCATCGTAACTTACAACGCCCGCCTGGCTTCCCAAACCGGTCGCGTTCAGTGCCGAAGACGCTTGGCCGAGCTCGACGGCATAGTAGGGAGAAAGCCCTTTGACGAGGCCAGCGGCAAATCCGCCATTGAAGCAATCTCCACATCCGCACGTACATTTCACCTCAACCTGAAAGGCTGGAGAATGGAGCTCCAAGCCCGTCTGGTCGAGATAATAGGCCCCATCGGCACCAAGCGTCAGGATGACGCATCCGGCTCCCCTGCTCAGCAGGAAGTGGGCAAGGTCGCGGTTTTCCGTCAATCCGGATAGCGCCTTTGCCTCCTCTTCGGACGGAAGGAAATAGTCGGTATAGGGAAGGAGGGCCTCAACCTTCGGCAGGTCTTCCGGCGTCGAAGCGAAAACGTCAAGAGTGGTGACCACGCCCCGGCGACGCGCCTCGGACATCAGTTCCGCCGTCCGGCCGGTGTCATCCATGCGGTTCATGAGGCCAACGCCGCCGATGTGCAGGATTTTTGTGTCCAGCAATCCATCGATGTCCGAGTCTGATACGTAGAATGCGTCCGTGGCGCCCCGTTTGTGCAGGGCCGGTCGCGTGCCGTCCGGACGCGTGGTAACGATCGAGGAAGAGGTCGAGAAGCCCTCGCAGCGCTGCATCATACGTATGTCCACGCCGTATGATTTGAGCTTGTTGCGGACCCAATCTCCCATGTCGTCGTAACCGACACCTCCGACCGCCTGAACGCGCAGGCCGTATTTGGCTGCGACGATGGCGGCTGACCCGGCCGCGCCTGAGACCGCGAGTGTATAGTCCTCCACGAAGCATGTCTGGCCCCCTGGCGGTATCTCGGTGACGGGCCGGCAGAGAGCGTCGAAGGTGTAGAAGCCGACGCAGCTGAGATCGAATGTCGTCGACATCAGTTCACCCCCACGCGAGAGTCGTCTTCGCCGAAGAAGTAGAGGCGGCTAGTGTCGAAACCCACCGCTATGGCGCTGTCGATTGCGGCGCGGAATTCACGCCCCGCCTTGATCTCGATGTTCTTGTTCGCTGTGCGCACCGTGAGGTAGGTGATGTCGCCCGTCGGCTCCACCCCGTAGACCTGCCCCTGAAGGTGGTCTCCTCCAACCTGACAGTCCTCCGGACGGATGCCAAGCGTGATGTTTCCGGAGAGACTTGCAGGGCAGGGAACCTTAACGCCCGCGGCTGAGAAGGTGCCGTTCTGTGCCGTGCCGGCGATGAGATTCATCGGCGGCGAACCGATAAAGCCCGCCACGAAGGTGTTGGCCGGGTTCGAGTAGATGTCGTCCGGCGTCCCGATCTGCTGAATGACGCCTTTGTTCATGATAACGATGCGATCAGCCAGCGTCATCGCCTCGATCTGGTCGTGGGTGACGTAGACTGTGGTCACCTTCAGTTCCCGCTGCATATGCTTGATCTGGACGCGCATGCTGGCGCGCAGCTTCGCGTCCAGATTGGACAGGGGCTCGTCCATTAGGAACACCTGCGGCTGGCGTACGATCGCACGCGCGAGCGCCGCGCGCTGCCGTTGTCCTCCGGAAAGCGCGCCGGGCTTGCGATCAAGGAAAGGACCCAGTTCGACCATTTCCGCCGCGCGGCGGATGAGGTCGTCGTGCTTTGCCTTCGGCACCTGACGCATCCTCAACGGGAAGCGGATGTTCTCGTAGATCGACATGTTCGGATAAAGGGCATATCCCTGAAAGACCATGGCTACGTCCCGATCGCGGGCGTCGATGTCGTTCATCAGCGCACCGCCGATCCGAATCTCGCCCTCCGTCGGGTGTTCAAGTCCCGCAATCATCCGCATGGTCGTCGTTTTTCCGCAACCGGATGGGCCCAGAAGTACCAGGAACTCTTCATCGACAACGTCGAGGTTCATGTCCTGTACGCCGACGAACGAGCCGAAGCTCTTGACGACGTTGTTGAGTAGAATAGAAGCCATGGCTTATCCTTTCACGGCACCCATCGTCAGCCCGCGCGAAAGATGTTTTTGGATCAGGATCACGAGGATCAGGATCGGCGCGAAGGCGATGAACGACACAAGTGCGATTGCGTTGTAGATCACCCCATCGGAGCCGCCGGTAAAGTTGGCGAGGGCAACGGACATCGTATAGGCTTTCGACGTCGAGGCGATGAGGAGTGTGAAGAGAAACTCATTGATGGCGAAAATGGCCGCGATGACCGCCGCGGTGATGATGCCGGGCAGACAAGCCGGGATCATGATCTCCCAGAGAATGGTCAGGTCGCCGGCGCCGTCTGTCCGCGCCGCGTCCTCGAGCTCCTTGGGGATATCCAGCATATAGCTGCGGATGATCCAGGTCACGAGGCTAAGATTGATGGCCGCGTATATGAGCATGAGCGCCCAGACGGAGTCGAGCAGGCCGATGTTCTTGAACAGGAAGAAGATCGGTACAGCGACGATCGCCGGTGCCATCATCCGTGTAGAAAGGATGTAGAAGCCGATGTCCTCGCGCCCCTTGAACTCGTATCGGGCAAGCGCAAACGCTGCGGGGATCGCTAAGACGAGGTCGATGACGACGGACCCTGCTACAGCCAGAATGGAGTTTCGCAGGTAGAGCGCAATGGGCCAGTCGCTTGCAAGGAGGCGCCATGCGTCCAGGCTCCAGGTCGGCCAATAGATGGGTTCGGGAACGATGATCTCGGTGCGCGGGCGGAAGCCGATCGTCAGGAACCACAGGATTGGCACCACGCAGACCAACGCCCAACTCACGAGGATGATGTAGCGGACGAGAAGGTTATCGCCGCCTGATTTGCGAACGCTGGCCATGTCACGACTTTCCTGACTTGAATGCACGCCTGACGATCGTTTGGGCGATCACAATCGTGATGAGGAGCATCAGGACAGAGGCGGCGGATGCATAACCGAAGTTGAACATCCGGAATCCCTGCCGATAGATGAAGTAGCTCATTGTCTCTGTCGCGCCGCCAGGTGTGCCCTGGGTCATAATGTAGACGTTGGTGAACATCGTCGTGATATCGATGCCCCGCAACGTTACCGCGACGACGATTATCGGCCGCATCATCGGAAGCGAGATGTTCCAGAAAATGCTCGACCAGCTCGCCCCATCGAGCCGAGCGGCTTCTTCAATTTCCTCATCCTGTCCCTGGAGGGCACCGACAAAGATGATGAAGAGGAATGGCGTCCACTGCCAGACATCGGCAACGATGAGGGTGAGCCGCGCCAGCCATACGGACGACAGCCAATCGACATTGTTCGACGCCAATCCGACCGACATCAGCAGATCGGAAATCACGCGGCCGTCGTTGAAGGCGAGCTTCCAGATGAAAGCTACCGCAGACGGCATGAACAGCATGGGCATCAGGAACACTATCCGCCAGCCGCGTACAAATGGATCGCGGTAGCAAAAGAACGCAACTGTCATTGCTATGATTGTCTGGAGGGACAACGATAGGCCACCGATAATTGCAGTGTTGCCCAGTGCAGCCCAGAATTCCCGATCCTGGATGATGCGCGTGTAGTTACCGAGGCCGGCCCACGACCAGTTCACGAACTTGACGACGAAAAGGCTCTGATACATCGCAAACAGGCCAGGGTAGAGCGTGATCGCAAGCAAGTACAGGACCGCGGGTCCGACAAGAAGATAGGGAAACATCTTCTTAGCGGTCGCCGAGCGAGGGCGGCGGGCCGAGTACACCGCCGCAGCGGGAGCGGCTTTTGCCGCCCCCTTTTCAAGTCTTTGAGATAGATGTGCCATGGACTTAGAACGGCAAAGCCTTGCCGCCACCAACATACATGCCTGGTGCCACGTCCGCATAAGCGACGGGGCCGTTTCCGCCTGAGAAGCCGTTCTTCTCCATGATACTCTTCCAAGCCTTTTGGCCGTTCTCAAGAGCCTCCTTGGCGGAGATCTGGCCAGTAACTGCGCGGTTAATCTCGTTACCGAGGGCCTGTTCCATCTCGAACATGCCCGGAAGACGGGGCGCGCACCAAGCGTGTTCAAGGCTGTCCGCCCATACCTTTGCCGGCTGGCTGACCGCGCGTAACCGCTCATTCGCCAAGACGGAGCGATAGCCGGGGGCCACGCCGTTGGCGTTGGCCTCATTCATGGCCATGATCGAGGACGTCGTAAGGAAGGCGAGCATCAGGAACGCGCCTTCGGGGTTCTGCGAGGTAGCAGCGACGCAAGATGTCGAGCCGGCAATGTTTGGCGGAGCAAACACACCGCCCGAAATCCGCGGCTCATAGATCGTCACGAAATCATCGACGATTTTCGACTGGTCCGGGCGCATGGCCTGCGTGCCGCTGTCCTGCCAGCTGATATTGGCAGCAACCTGGCCGCCGAGCCAAGCGGCACGGTTTTCGCCCCAGCCGGCGCCCGAGACGCCTTCGATGGCGTTCTTCTGAAGCGCCATGATGATTTCCATGGCCTTCATCCCCGCATCGCTCGTCAATTGGGGGTTCCACTGGTCGTCGAAGAGCTTCAATCCGGCCTGCGCGGCGATGTGCTCCCAAGTATAGGTGGCCCAGAAGCCACGCGCCGCCATCAGGCCGACGCCCGATACGCCACCGCCGAGTTTATTCGCTTCGGCGGTGATGCGGATGAGCTCGTCATAACTCGGAACGGAGTTCGCACGATCGATCGGTCCGCCAAGGATCTTCTCCATGATCGATTTACGAAGGTGCACCATCTGAATATCGCAGTCGAACGGAATGCCGACGAGCTTTCCGCCGAAATAGCCGTAATTGAGGCGGTATGTGTCGTAGAAGTCGTCCAGCGGAAGCTTCCACTTTTCGACAAACTCGCCGAGATCATCGTACAGGAAGCCCGGGCCGGCAAAATCACCCAGCCACGGCGAGAAGAATTGCAGCGCATCGAAGGAAGCATTGCCTGAAATGAATTCGGAAACGGCCTTGTCGTAGAAGCTGTCGTCCGGGATCGGAACAAGCTCCACCTTAATGCCGGACAACTGTTCGAACGGCTTCAGACCCTCAGCCGCCGACTCCTGGTCTGCTGCTCCGACTGCGAAGCGGACGGTTTTGCCTGCTTGCTCCGACCGTACCTGCTCCCAATTGACCGTTCTGATCCAGTCTTTTGCCGGATCCCACAACGGCTCGTCCGACATCGAGTATAGCTTGCGGTAGTCCTCCCGCACGTAGTCCTTAACCGATATTTTGTCGAGAATGGATTGGATATCCGGAAGATCGGACTGGGCGAAGGCCGGTACCCTCAGGCTGGAGGCCGCACCGGCGGCCAGGCCCAACACTGCGGTCTGCCGCAGAAACCTGCGGCGCGACACACCCGTAGTCAAGATAGTCATTAGCTGTTCCTCCCCAATGTAAACTAATCAGTTGAATGCCCATGGAGGCAAGACTGTTTTGGCGCGGCCTCCATTCCGTGCCATTGCGGCGGCGATCCCCGCTTCATAAGCGCGAGAACATTTGCCAACCAAAAATACAATGTGTTCACAATCTGCGCAATGTCAACCCCTTTTACGGCAATGTTGACCGTTCACTGATGAACATCGGTGGTAGCTGACGATAATGTGTGCGAATATTTTCTCTCTGTTGCGGAACCAAATGGCAGGCGAATAGGCCCGCGACAGGCGATAGGGTGTGTGTCCTGTGCCTTTGCCGTTCGTGTTCGCTCGGCAGGAGGAGGTGAAAACGCGACGGCAGTGTGCTATCGACCGCTACGCCTGTAGAACCCATGAGGAAAGCAAAATGCAGATCACGTCTCCAGTTGTGATGGCTCAGAGTGAGTCTGAGAGACTGCGAGCTCGCGTCGTGTGGCTGTATCACGTGGAGAACTACACACAGAACGACATTGCCAAACAGCTCGGCATCAATCGCGTGATGGTTGTCCGACTCTTGGCGGAGGCGCGGCGCCGCAATGAAGTCCGCGTTTCGATTTCGTCACCGCTCTCCGACATGGTGGCGCTCGAAAGGGACCTTGAGATCGCCTTCGGGGTCACGCGGGCAATTGTCGCGCCATTCAGTGATCCCGACGGAGACCCTACGAAAGTTATCGCCGCTGCCGCCGGAACGCTCATATCCGGGATGATGAAACCGGGGATGGTGGTCGGCGTGGGCTGGGGGCGAACCCTTTACAATACGCTTCCCTTCATTGCCGGGGCCACCCTCGAAGACTTTCGTGTCGTCTCATTGTTGGGGGGCATTTCTGCGGCGCGGCGTTTCAATCCAGCCGAATTTGCCTGGCAGTTCGCGGAACTATTCATGGGGGAGGGATTCCTGGTTCCCGCGCCGGCTGTGGTCGACAGCCCGGAAACCAAGCATGCGCTGCTCGAGAGGTGCGGGCTTGCGGCAATTTTTGAGATGGCGGACAAACTCGACGTCGCCTTGTTGTCCGTCGGCGGGATTTCGGCCCTTACAACAAGCTATCGCACCGGCTATCTGAGCGAGGCTGACCGCCGCTCCCTCATAGACGCGGGCGCAGTCGGCGACGTCCTTTACAACTTCATCGACAAGCAGGGTAACGTGATTGATCACGAGGTTAATTCCCGCGTGATCTCGGTAAATCTTGATCGCTTGCGTCGCACGCCCGAACGTGTGCTGATCTCGGGCGGTCCGGAAAAACTGCACGCGCTTCTCGCCTCCCTCACTACCATAAAGCCGACCACTTTCGTAACGGATGAGCAAACGGCAAAGTCGTTGCTGTCGGCGGCTGAGCAGACTGACACATAGAGGTCTCCGAGGAGGCGTAGCGTCCAATTGGCGTAACGCTTCGGCGGCACTCATTCGAACATTGTTTATAAGTGTATATTGTTTGTTCTGTTTGCTGTCCTGATGGCTTCAGGGTTAGCGTCCTTGTATTGGCGTTCCGGCGTTCAGCAAACGCTCGCACCGCGGTGGGCGATCACAGCATTCCCATTTCCAAGCGAAGCTTGACGAAAGCTCAGCGATACCAGGCCTGTAGAACGCCTGCAGCTTGGCCGCCGGCCTCCCGGAGCCTGTCTGCTCAACCCTTTATGCCTTCCGCAAAAAGGAGCAGGTGAGAATTCCCGAGCTCAAAGTCTAGCTCCTTGAAATATCCATCTTCGCCACCAATGCGTTCCCCGGCGCTGTCACGATGAACCGTCAATGTCGAACAAATATGTTGACGAAAGTACAAATGTACAATACCTACATTGCTGACGGTGGATATCGGGAGGACTGAAATGCCCATCAATGTTGCGCCAACAGGCCTTACGCGGGACCTCATGCGACGCGAGGAGGGAGGAAGGCCCATCCGCATAGGCCTCATAGGCAGTGGAGAAATGGGCACTGACATCGTGACACGTGTCGCCCACATGCCAGGCATCGAAATTGGAGCGATTTGCGATCTGAACGTCGGCCGCGCGCGATCTGCAGTGGACATCGCCTACCAATCTGACGGCCATTATCAAGACGCGGCCAATTCGGTGGACCTGAACGCCGCCATCGAGAGCGGAAAGGTCGCGATCACCGCAGATTCGGCGAACATTCTCAACAGCGGCCTCATCGACGTGGTGATCGATGCTACCGGCGTGCCGGCAGTCGGCGCGGAGATCGGTCTTGCTGCCATGGAGCACGGCAAGCACCTAGTGATGATGAATGTTGAGGCCGATGTGACGATCGGCGCCTATCTCAAGAGCGAAGCCGAGCGTCTTGGCGTGACCTACTCGCTCGGGGCAGGTGACGAACCGTCTTCATGCATTGAGCTCATCGAGTTCGTGTCTTCCATGGGTCATCCGATCGTTGCGGCCGGGAAGGGCAAGAACAATCCGCTGAACGTCGCTGCTGTTCCAGACGACTATGCCGAGGAGGCCGCGCGCCGGAACATGAATGTCCGGATGCTCGTGGAGTTCGTCGACGGTTCCAAGACAATGGTTGAAATGGCCGCGATCGCAAATGCCACGGGACTGGTCCCCGACAAGCCTGGCATGCACGGCCCAGCGGCTACGCTGGACAAGCTTTCCTCCGTCCTGATCCCGAAGAAAGACGGTGGCGTCCTCTCGAAGGCGGGTGTGGTCGACTACTCCGTCGGCAAGGGTGTGGCGCCGGGCGTTTTCGTGGTAGCCGACATGTCGCATCCGCGCATTTCCGAGCGCATGGAAGATCTCAAGATGGGCAAGGGCCCCTACTTCACCTTCCATCGCCCCTATCACCTCACCTCGCTCGAGGTCCCGCTCACCTGTGCGCGTGTCGTGCTTTACGGTAAGCCGGACATGGTGCCGCTCTCGACTCCGGTCGCCGAAGTCTGCGCGGTCGCCAAGAAGGACCTTGCACCCGGCGAAACGCTCGACGCCATCGGCGAGTACTGTTACCGGGCCTGGATCATGACGGCGCCGGAGGCTCGGTCCTCCTCGGCCATCCCGTGCGGGCTCCTTCAGGGTGGTACCATCACGCGGCCGATCCTTAAAGGAGAGCTTATTACCTATCAGAACGCGTCGGTTGCGCCAGGCTCGCGC
The DNA here is from genome assembly GCF_000018545.1 of Sinorhizobium fredii NGR234. Taxonomy (NCBI): domain Bacteria; kingdom Pseudomonadati; phylum Pseudomonadota; class Alphaproteobacteria; order Hyphomicrobiales; family Rhizobiaceae; genus Ensifer; species Ensifer fredii. Next base: position 1,982,143 of record NC_012586.1, on the reverse strand, counting down.
ATTGCGGAACTCCGCGCGCGGCAGGATGCGCTCGTATATGGAAGGGAGGCTTGATCATGTCGGGACCCGCCCGGGCGATGCAAGTGGAATCGGACACCAGCAATCTGCCTTTCATCTACCGCCAGTACAATCGCGAGCAACTTCTCGATGCGCTTCGAAAGATGCACCTCATTCGGCGGTTCGAGGAAGGCGCCGAAGAGTGCTACATGCGCGGACTTATTCACGGGACGATGCATCTTTCCATCGGCCAGGAAGCGAGCGCGATGGGAATCTGCATGCCTCTTGTCAACGAGGACCAGATAACCTCCACCCACCGCGGACACGGCCACTGCATCGCCAAGGACGCCGATGTGAAGCGGATGTTCGCAGAGTTCTTTGGCAAGACTACCGGATATTGCGCGGGCCGCGGCGGCTCAATGCACATTGCCGATGTGTCGACCGGGAATCTCGGCGCGAACGGGATCGTCGGGGGCGGGCTTCCGATCGCTGTCGGCGCGGCGCTCACGGCAAAGCGGCTTCGCACGGGCAAGGTCGTCGTCTGCTTCTTCGGTGACGGTGCGAACAACGAGGGTGCCTTCCACGAGGCGCTGAATATGGCGACCATCTGGAAGCTGCCGGTCATTTTCGTGTGCGAAAACAACGGCTACGGCATGTCGACTTCGACCGCCCGCTCGACGGCGGTCGCCAACGTCGCCGATCGCGCGGCCGCCTACTCCATGCCGGGTGTGATCGTTGACGGCAACGTATTGTCGGACGTCGCGGAGGCCTCGCATGAGGCGGTTGAAAGGGCCCGCCGCGGCGACGGACCGACACTCATCGAATGCAAGACCTACCGGTATCGCGGACATTCCAAAAGTGATCGCAATCGCTATCGCACCAGGGATGAGATCGACGACTGGATGACCAATCGGGATCCAATCAAGCGCTACGAAGCCCAGCTGATCGAGTTCGGGATCGCGACGTCGGACGAGCTAGAGGCGGTCCGCGGCAGTGTGCAGCAGGAAATCGAGGCTGGTATCGAGTTCGCGAAGGCAAGCCCGATGCCGTCTATCGATGGCCTCGCTGACAACGTCTACACGTTCGAGGCATGACATGAACGCGCCAGTCAGAGAAATCAGCTACTCCCAAGCCATTCAGGAAGCCATGGCGATCGCCATGGAAGCGGATGAGCGCGTAATCCTCATGGGCGAGGACATCGGCGTCTATGGCGGCGCCTTCCAGGTGACGGGCGATCTGATTGACCGCTTCGGCCCCGACCGCGTCATGGATACTCCCATTTCCGAGCTTGGCGGCGCAGGTGTCGCCGTCGGCGCAGCGCTCACCGGCTTGCGGCCCATCTTCGAGTTCCAGTTTTCCGATTTCGCCGCGCTCGCAATGGAGCAGATCGTCAACCAGGCGGCCAAGATGCGCTACATGCTTGGCGGTGCGGTGTCCGTTCCACTCGTCATGCGTTTCCCCGCCGGCTCTGGAACCGGGGCAGCCGCACAGCACAGCCAGAGTCTGGAAGCATGGCTCGGCCACGTGCCGGGGCTGAAGGTCATTCAGCCGGCGACGCCGCATGATGTGAAAGGAATGCTCCTTGCTGCCGTGGCCGATCCGGATCCCGTGATGATCTTCGAGCACAAGCTGCTCTACAAGATGAAGGGGCCGGTTCCCGAAGGACATTACACGGTGCCGCTCAACAAGGCGGAGGTCCGCAGGGAAGGGAGCGACGTTTCGATCGTCGCAACCTCGATCATGGTTCACAAGGCCCTGGAGGCTGCGGAAGTGCTTGTCGGCGAGGGTGTGAGCGCGGAAGTGATCGATCTTCGCTCGATCCGCCCGATCGACGGGGAAACGGTGGTCGCCAGCGTCAAGAAGACCTCCCGGCTGATCTGCGTCTATGAAGGCGTGAAAACGCTTGGTGTCGGCGCGGAGATCAGCGCGATGATTGCCGAAAGCGAGGCGTTCGACTATCTAGATGCTCCGATTTTGCGCCTCGGCGGGTCCGAGACCCCGATCCCCTACAATCCCGAGCTGGAAAAGGCTGCCGTCCCGCAGGTGCCGGACATAATCGATGCGGCCCGCGGCCTTGCGAGGGGAGTGCGATAGGTATGGCGACCGAAGTCATTTTGCCGAAGGTCGACATGGACATGGCGACGGGCAAGATCTCAAAGTGGTTCTTCGGCGAGGGCGATGCCGTCAAAGAAGGCGACGTCCTTTTCGAGATCGAGACCGACAAGGCGGCTATGGAAATCGACGCACCCGCGAGCGGAGTCCTGCATAACGTGACCGGTAAGGAGGGTGTGGATATCCCCGTCGGCTCGGCCGTCGCGTGGATCTATGCCGAGGGGGAGGCCGTTAACGAGACGGCCGTCCCTCTGACGGCGTCGGACGCCGTCCAAAGCTCGCTCCCGGTGTCCGAAACGAAGACGTCGGCCGCAGAGGTCGCAGTCGAACGGAACGCTGGAGGCGCAGTCCGCGCCACGCCGCTCGCACGGCGCCTCGCACGGGAACGCGGACTGGATCTTTCCACCCTGGCGGCGAGCGGCCCTCATGGCCGCGTCGTCAGTGCCGATGTGCTGGCGGCCTCCAACACCGTTGCTGATGCCTGGGTACAGGCGGAGCCCACCCGGACATCGGGTAGATCGGAGGCCGGCAATAACATCGTAGGCGAGAACACGCTTCGGCATTTTCCCGATGGGTCCTACGAACTTCAGGCGCACACCTCCATGCGTCGGACAATCGCCCGGCGGCTCGTCGAGGCCAAGAGCACTGTTCCGCACTTCTACCTTTCGGCAGACTGCCGTCTCGATGCGCTCCTGAAATTGCGTGCGGAGCTTAATGCTGCGGCGCCGCTGGTAGAGAGCGTACCGGCCTACAAGCTCTCGGTGAACGACCTCGTCATCAAGGCCTACGCGCTAGCCCTGATCGGTGTTCCGGACGCTAACGTGTCGTGGACGGACGAGCATCTGGTGCGCCACAGCCACTCGGATGTCGGAGTCGCGGTTTCCGTTCCCGGTGGACTTATCACCCCGATCATCCGCCAGGCGGAGCAAAAGAGCCTGTCGACCATTTCGAACGAGATGAAGGACTTGGCCCTGCGTGCCAAGGCAGGAAAGCTGAAGCCGAACGAATACCAGGGCGGTACGGGAGCGGTGTCAAACCTCGGAATGTACGGCGTGAAGGAGTTCGCCGCGATCATCAATCCCCCACACTCCACGATTCTGGCGGTCGGCGCCGGAGAAAAGCGGCCGATGGTAACCGCAGAGGGGGAGTTGGGCGTTGCTACTGTTATGAGCGTGACGCTGTCCACGGACCATCGTGCCGTGGATGGTGCGCTTGGCGCAGAGCTTCTCGCGAAGTTCCGCGCGCTCATCGAGAACCCATTGAGCATACTGGTCTAGTTTCCTCCCGCAACTATGGGGGATCGCTACCGCGGCGCAGTCGAGCCGAGGCGCGTCCCCCAATTTTTTTAAGGATTGCTCATGTCCTACGACGTCATCGTTATCGGTTCGGGCCCGGGCGGCTATGTCACCGCCATCCGCTCGGCGCAACTGGGCTTGAAGACGGCGATCGTCGAGCGCGAGCACCTGGGCGGCATCTGCCTCAACTGGGGCTGCATCCCGACCAAGGCGCTGCTGCGCTCCGCCGAAATCCTCGACCATGCCAATCACGCCAAGAATTACGGCCTGACGCTCGAAGGCAAGATGACAGCCAATGTCAAGGATGTCGTCGCCCGCTCGCGCGGCGTTTCGGCGCGGCTGAACGGCGGCGTCGCCTTCCTGATGAAGAAGAACAAGATCGATGTGATCTGGGGCGAGGCCAAGCTGACGAAGCCCGGCGAGATCGTCGTCGGTGCGCCGTCGAAGCCGGCCGTCCAGCCGCAGAATCCGGTTCCGAAGGGCGTCAAGGGCGAGGGCACCTATACGGCCAAGCACATCATCATCGCGACCGGCGCCCGGCCGCGCGCGCTGCCCGGCATCGAGCCGGACGGCAAGCTGATCTGGACCTATTTCGAGGCGATGAAGCCCGAAGAACTGCCGAAGTCGATGGTCGTCATGGGCTCCGGCGCGATCGGCATCGAATTCGCAAGCTTCTACCTCTCGATGGGCGTCGATGTGACCGTCATCGAGCTCCTGCCGCAGGTGATGCCGGTCGAGGACGCCGAGATTTCCGCCCTCGCACGCAAGCAGCTCGAGAAGCGCGGCATGAAGATCTTCACAGACGCCAAGGTCACGAAGGTCGAGAAGGGCGCCAACGACGTCACGGCCCATGTCGAGACGAAGGACGGCAAGACAACGCCGATCAAGGCGGACCGTCTGATCTCCGCCGTCGGCGTGCAGGGCAATACCGAAAACCTCGGGCTCGAGGCGCTCGGCATCAAGACCGATCGCGGCTGCATCGTCACCGACGGCTACGGCAAGACGAACGTCGCCGGTGTCTATGCGATCGGCGATGTCGCCGGCCCGCCGATGCTGGCGCACAAGGCCGAGCATGAAGGCGTGATCTGCGTCGAAAAGATCGCCGGCGTTCCTGGCGTCCATGCGCTCGACAAGAGCAAGGTCCCGGGCTGCACCTATTGCGACCCGCAGGTGGCCTCGGTCGGCCTTACCGAAGCGAAGGCCAAGGAGCTCGGCCGCGACATTCGTGTCGGCCGCTACAGTTTCGGCGCCAACGGCAAGGCGATCGCGCTCGGCGAGGACCAGGGCATGATCAAGACGATCTTCGACAAGAAGACCGGCGAGCTTCTGGGTGCGCACATGGTCGGCGCCGAAGTCACCGAGCTCATCCAGGGCTTCGTCATCGCCATGAATCTGGAGACCACCGAGGAAGAGCTGATGCACACGATCTTCCCGCATCCGACGCTCTCGGAAATGATGAAGGAAAGCGTGCTCGACGCCTACTGCAAAGTGCTGAACGCCTGAGTGGCCCTTGCTTCACGCAAGCATCTTGCACGGCGTTGATCATGGACTGCCGAAGGGCTCTATCTGCTCCATCGGGAAAAACTCGGTTGTGCCGAAACTTCCGCAGTACCCACGGCGCGAGCCCCTAGCGAGGGCGAGTAGCATGCGCGCTCCGAGGAGGAGCGCAGTGGCAAGCGCGAATTCAATTTGGAATTTGCCTGGGGGGCCAGTTCACGTCGCAACCTTGATCGGCTTGTGATTGTCCGGCTGCGGGACTACTAAAAATCTACCCCGCCGGGCAGTCACGTCGGCTTCGGGCCTTGAAACTCGTAGGCAGGGCAGGAGTGGAATAGTGGCGATGCAGCCGTACGCCAAGGCAAAGGGTCTTTCATTTAGCTAAGAACGCTTTGCCGCCACATTAGGGACATCGGTCCGACGGGCTTGGTGGTCCGCAATGGGTCGATCTTTCCGGTTCCCATCCGTCATCGAAGGGTGAATAACCGAAATTCATTGGGATGGCGCTGAGTGACCTCTGTACGCCAAGGTGCGGATTTTGGCGCTCGGCCAGCTATCGAACAACCCAAATGCGGTTTGGGTCTGCATGGATTGCCTTTGGGCCCGGTCCTGATCATCGAAAATCGAATATATGCGCTGATCAATGACCAACTAACTCAGGGCTTCGCGGCAAGGCGCGCATGCGCTGAGGCGACAAGCTCGACTCCGTCGCGAAAGCGGGCGGGCGACTTCGTCTACGCACCACCCTTTTGTGCCGCATCAGGAAATCAATGCCGATCCCGACAACGTGCTGGCCGTTTCCACCGACGGTAAGCGCTGACTCGCCTGCCAGGCTTGGTCCTTCTTAGGCCGGTATGGATCTGCGGTTTTGAACGACCAAATTGTCGGAACTCGCTAGGCCTCAATCATCGGCTCCGCCGCGCCGACTTGCAAGCCAGTCGCAGATAAGACGGCGAGCCGTTAGGGTGGCTTCCCCGCCGACGAGTCTCGTCCCACCAGATCAGAAACGCTCGGAGCCCTTGCCGCCGCTCCCTCATGTTTTTCCGGATTTGCCAGGTTGCTGCCCTTCGGACTGCTTGGAGCGCGAGCCAGTAGTTGAGGTGGGCTCCAGGCGGCCGCCGTGCTGCACTTGAATCTTCCTACGTTTTTCTTGCTCCGGCCCTTTGGGCAATGTCACGGTCAGCACCCCGTCGGCAAAGTCCGCCCGGATCTTGTCGGCATCGACCGAGTAGGGCAGCCGCAACGAACGCTGGAACGTGCCATAGGAGCGTTCCATGAAGTGGTAGTTCTCCTTCTCGTCCTTGCGCTCGAATTTCTTCTCGGCCCGGATGGTGAGCGTATCGTCATTTAGCGACACGTCGACGTCTTCATCTTTCACTCCGGGCAGCTCGGCGCATATACGCACCTCGTTCTCCGTTTCGCTCACGTCGATGTCCGGCATCATCATGCCGCCCTCTTGGGTGCCGCGCTGCAAGGGGCCACCCAGCCTGCCGCGCAGGACATCGTCGAACAGACGGTTCATTTCTTGATGCAGGGAGAGAAAAGGGTCGCCGAAGCCGCGCTCGGTCAAGCCACCGGGCCGGAAGGGGGATAAGGGATTTCGTGCCATGATTTACCTCCTTGGGGCAGGGGAGCCGGGGAAGTGGCTCCGGGCCCCCTAATCCGCGTGGGACCGGCAGCACTGTGGAAGCGAAGCCGCCCAGCGCACACTTTGAACTCCGGATATGAGCTTAGGTTCCCTGCGCCGATTGCCGGGATCGAAGCGTTTTCAGCCGCCTTCAGCGGAGCCTCTGTTCCATTCGCGGGACCGGCTTCGCTGCAGGTTTACGCTGGCGTTTAGCAGTCATTCCAGCCGCGGCGTAATCAGGGATGGACAGTCCGATCACGCTCACGCACGCGCCCATTTACAGGGTCTTTGGTTCAGATTCCTCCAACATGGCGACGGGCCTCGACGGGGCCGCGGGATCGCTGCCGACTGTCCGTCCCTTGTCGCTTGGCCGATGGGGTGGTTGCGCTGTCCTCATGACAGTTGGCTCCGCGCGGTTACGCGACATTTGGGCTTCATTCACGCTACCTGGCGGCCTCGGAACCTTCAGTCCTGCCACCCGGTTCCTGTCCCTAGAAGCTAGAGGAACTGGGCATGCCCAAGAAAATTGTACCCCCGCCGAAGACAGTCGTCCCAAAAGACCAGCCTGTCCGCCGTCCCCGCGACAAGGAAGCGCCACCGGAGCCTGACGATCGCGAACATCCGACGCGAGATACAAGAGAGACGCCGGCGCCGAACCCGAACGGCGAGCATCGCGATTAACGCGGGCTGAGGATGCCGGCGTACCCTTCGCCACGTTTTCATAATGGGGCGAATGTCGTTTCAAGCCCTCGAGGACCCTTGCCTGTGCTGACCCCGCACTCCCACATGCCGGCTGCAACGACCTCATGGCGCGCGATCGGTGAGGGCGTCGGCGCGCCGCTTCAGAGCATCCGGGCGAGCGCTTCGAGGTGGCCTGTCGTCTGCTTCCAGCCGTCATGGAAGCCCATCTCCTCATGCCGTTTCCTCGCCTCTTCGGTCCAGTGCAGGGCGCGGACGACGTAGCGGGTCTTGCCGCCTTCGTCGGACATCTCGATGATTGTGGTCATCAGCGGGGGTGCAGATGGTTGGTCGGATGGGATCCAGCCCGACGTGAAGCCATTGGTGAACACCAGCCGCCGCTCGGGAACCGCTTCCAGGAACACGCCGACGCCATCGGACACCTCGCCATCCGGGCTGCGCATGATGATATGCGACGCGCCGCCGGGACGCGGCTCCAAGCGCTTCACCTCGGTCGTCCAGGACGGGGGGTGAAACCATTGCTCCAGCAGCTTGGGTTCTGTCCAGCAGCGCCAAACATTCGCACGCGGCGCGTCCAACAAGCGCTTGAACCGCAGCTCAAATCCTCCAGTTTCTTCGTTGATCATCGCCTTTGTAGCTCTTCTCTCAGCCCCGTTGGCTTGCTCGTCAAGCGTCCGGCGCTCGTGAACTCCGGCGCTGGAGATCACCCATTGGCGACCATCTCCTGCCCCGGGAGAACGATGATCCGATCGCGCTGACAACCGAGATTGGCGAGATGGTCCGCCAGCATCTCCCCCGCGTTCTTGCATCTCGCATATCGCTTACAGAAGACGATCGGGTCAGGCTGGGCGAAGAGCTCGCCAACCTTGAACTCGCGCGCCTGGCTGGCCCGCTGCCCCCGGCGCTTGCGACCGAAGTGGTAGCGCGCCGTCCTCTGTGGCTTGCCTCTATCCTTGGCGCTCCGCGCCGCCTGCCACTCAGCGACGGCCTTTTCGACCTCGTGATCTTCGACGAACCTTTTGCCCTCGTAGCGGGGCAGGACCTATTGGCGGACAAGCTCGCGCGGAGCGTCGAAAAGACGCTGGCAGATTTGCGTCGTCCGGGGCGGGGCCGGCCCTTGGCGAAGTTCGGTCGCATTCTGGAGCAAACGCTTGATGAGCTCCGCGGCGAGGGCACGAACCCGGAGCTTCTGCTCGACATCTACGCGGGTGGAGAAGCCGTGGACGCGGATGCTTGATCTTTGGTGGAGCTGTGCCGTGCGGTCAGCGCTCCGGCTGTAGGGGCCCGTAAATCCCCAGATATAATCTCCCACTTGAAGTGTGAGGAAGGCGATATCGGCAATGTCCGGCTCTGCAAGAATCGACGCATAGGCCCCGCTAGCCGTCACGACTTCGGGACGCTCAATTGTCGGCGTTGCTGGTGGTCGAAGTAATCGTTTAACGCAAAAATCTGGAATTCGGTAAGAACTGCCACCAACTTATCGTTGAACCAATAACTGGTTCGATCGATCCATTTTGTGGATCACTCCGTCGATAGGGTAACTGACCAAGAATGGTGACCGGTAAGCAGGGAGCGGCTGTTTCCAGCGCATCTTCGCCGGGCTAAAACCAAAAGCGCCCGCGGTTCGCAGGCGCTCGCTTAAACATTTGTCTGCCGGTGCTCGACAGCTTGTCAGGCCTCAGCGGCTGACGGCAGCCCGGGCAACGCGCTGGATGTCGGCACGGTCGATGCCGAGATCATGAAGTTCGCGGGTCGACATGCGGCCCAGTTCGGCGACCGTCTGACGGTATTTGCGCCAATTGTTAAAAGAGCGAGCTACGTTCACTTTGATCCCCCTTTCCTGGGATTCGAAGCTTGGCAACCAGTCCGTGGTGCCTCGTTTGCTTCGATGAGCATCATATAATTGATGGCGTTTGCGTATTGCAGCGCTCAGATTACAGCTCTCCCATGCGTGAAATGCATAGGATCACGAGTGCCGTCGCTCAACCCAATCGGTAGGGCGCGAAGCTCGCACCGATGCTGTCAACTGGGGTAACGAAAACGAACACCTGATCTCTTAAGGTTCGGATCAGCCGGGAACGTTTTCCCGCAACGCCGCGGCCGCACGCTACGGCGCGTCGAGGATGAGCGATTCATTTTCCAGCCACGCAACTGCGATGCTTCGCCTGTTCGGCGCTCGGCACGACACGTATGGTTTAAGCCAGGACGCTGGGCCAGAAAGGAGTTTTGCAGCGCATCGGTCGTGTTCACTGCGTTCCCGACGATCGTTGCCCCAAGAAGGGCACGGCAAGCACCTTCAGCAACGCTGGATCGTGGACGCCGAGGTTATAGGTGAAGATTATGCGCGAGAGGATACCCTCTGCGGCACCGCTGTTGCGGGGGACGTGATGGTCCTGCAACAGCTCCTCGAACACCGCGCTAAGCATGTCGACATCGTGAAGGGCAATTGGAGTTTGAACCGGCATGGCGCATTCTCCTCAGTCAGCGCGACAGCGCTAAAGACAACTAGAGCCCCGTGATTATTCCCGCTGATGATCAGGATGCTGTAAAGACGCTTCGTCAGCACTCTCACGGTAGCAAGCAGCAGGCGCTCTTCTCCCCCGTGCGTCGCTAAACCGTGCGGGTTTCATCTTTCGGGCGGCGCTTCGTTTCCGTTCTATCCGGTGAAAACAGCTGACCTGTTTCGGTAGCCGATAACGCTCTGATTTCCTTAAATAGCGAAGCGCGGGCCATCTTTGACTGCATTTAGCGGCCAAATTCGTTGCCGCCGGCCAAACCTCGTTGCTTTCAACAGTTGTTGACTTCGTAATTCTTGAGCGTATTCTGGCCGAATTGGTATGACCACTTGGCCACCAGCCGTAGTGCAATCCTGTGGCCTGCAGTGAGGATATGATGTTCTCTGCCGTGGAATCGCGCCGCCTCTATCGGCAGGTGGCGGACCAGATGCGAGGCCTCATCGAGCGGGGCGAATTGGCTCCCGGCTCGCGGCTTCCGGCCGAGCGGGAACTTGCGCAGAAGCTCGGCGTGTCGCGCCCGACGGTGCGGGAAGCGCTGATCGTGCTCGAGGTCGAAGGCTTCATCGATATCCGCATGGGCTCGGGCATCTATGTCACGGCGCGCCACGCGCCGGCGGCCGATATGCCCCCGGAGGATTTCGAGGGCCCGTTCGAATTGCTGAGGGCGCGGGCGGTCGTCGAATGTGCGATCGCCGAGGAAGCGGCGCGGCTGGCGCGGCCCGAGCACATAGAAATCCTCGACGACAACCTGGCGCGCATGGCCGCCGCGCTCGAGGACCGGCGCCAGGCGCTGGCGATCGATCGCGAATTCCACGTCATCGTCTCGAGCATCATCGCCAACCAGACCCTGAACCGCTTCGTCGGGAGCATCCACGACATGCGCATGACACCCTATTTCGAAAAGCTCGCCAGCTATTTCGAAAACACCGACACCTGGCGGGCTGCGATGGAGGAGCATCGCGCCATCCGCGACGCGATCGCCGCCGGCGATCCGGCCGCCGCACGGGCCGCGATGCGTGCGCATCTCGATCAATCTCAGCTTCGCCTGTCGGCGAGCTTCGGGGAGGAGCCGTCCGACAGCACGATACCGGCCGCATGGAGGCGTGCCGAAAACAGCAGTTCGTAAAGGATGCAGTGACTTCACTTTGGGAGGAGAAAGAAGATGAAGGTCAGACTGTTAATGCTACTCGGTGCAACCGCGGTTATTCTGGGCTCGGCCCTGGCCGCACAAGCGCAGACGGCGCTGAAATGGGCGCATGTCTACGAGACCTCGGAGCCGTTCCATACCGAATCCGTCTGGGCCGCCGAGGAGATCGGCAAGCGCACCGAGGGACGCTACAAGGTCGATGTCTTTCCGGCCTCGCAGCTCGGCAAGGAAGCGGATCTCAACCAGGGCCTGAAGCTCGGCACGGTCGACATCATCATTTCCGGCTCTAGCTTCGCGGCGCGCGAATATGCGCCGATCGGCGTCACCTATTTCCCCTACACCTTCCGCGACCCCGCCCATCTGATCGCCTATACCAGGAGCGACGTCTTCAAGCGGCTGGCGGCGGGCTATGAGGAGGCGTCCGGCAACCACATCACCGCGGTTACCTATTACGGCACGCGCCACACCACGTCGAACCGGCCGATCGCCAAATGCGCCGACATGCAGGGGCTGAAGATGCGTGTTCCCGATGTCCCGGCCTATCTCGCCATGCCGCGCGCCTGCGGCGCCAACACGACGCCCATTGCTTTTGCCGAGGTCTATCTCGCCTTGCAGAACGGCACGGTCGAGGCCCAGGAGAACCCGCTGACGACGATCGAGGCGAAAAAGTTCTTCGAAGTGCAGAAGCACATCGTGCTGACCGGCCACATCGTCGATCACCTGAACACCGTCGTCTCGAAGTCGCTGTGGTCGCAGCTCTCCGATGCCGACAAGCAGATCTTCACCGAGGTGATGCAGGAGGCCGCCGAGCGCGCCACCAAGATCATCGAGGAGCGTGAGAAGGCGCTCGTCTCGACCTTCAAGGAGCGCGGCATCGACGTCGCCGAGGTCGACAAGGCCGATTTCGAAACCACCGTCATGGACAAGGTGGCGCTCGAGGACTTCGGCTACAAGAAGGAAGACTGGGAGGCCATCCGCGCCGTCAAGTGAACCGCTCATGCCGGCTTGCCTGCGACGGCGGGCCGGCATCCGTTTCCCAAACCGTCGGATAAACGCCATGTCCCAGGAAGTCCATTTGCAGACGACGCCGGAGGAAATCGCCCATACCTTCGACGAGGCTCCGCCAACCGCGGACGTTTCCGCCTACGCCGTCGAGGATTGGGTGACGCTCGCCATCTTCTGGGTGATGACGGGGTGCGTTTTCCTGCAGTTCTTCACCCGCTACGTGCTCAACGATTCCTACGCCTGGACGGAGGAGATCGCCACCAATTGCCTGATCGGCGTCGTGTTCCTGGGCTCCGTCATGTGCGTGCGCGTCTCGCGGCACATCCAGGTCGACGTGCTCTATCACTATTTCCCGCGGCCGATGGCACGGGCGATGGCGATCTTCGTCGATCTCGTGCGCATCGGCTTCTTTGCCTATGCCTGCTGGCTGATGTGGCGTTACGTGGCGATCGTCGCCCATGAACGCATGGTGACCGTCGACCTGCCGCGCAACATCGTCTTCTACAGCGTTTTGGCCGGCTTCGTGCTGATGTTCGTCCGCTCGATCCAGGTCTTTATCGCCAATCAACGCCGCGGCTATTCGGTTCTCGAAAAGCCCGAGGAATTCCAGAAGGTGGAGGGCTGATCCATGCTCCTGCTCGTTGGTTCGTTTCTGGTGCTGATGGTGGTCGGCGTGCCCGTCGCCATTTCCATGGCCGTGGCGTCGGTCCTCTATCTGGTGTTCTACAACGTCGCGCCGGATATCATCGCGGCGCAGCGGATGATCGCCGGCGTCGAGAGCTTCCCGCTCTTGGCGGTGCCGTTCTTCATCCTCGCCGGCAATCTGATGAATTCCGCCGGCGTCACCGGCCGCATCTATTCCTTCGCCGTCGCCCTCGTCGGTTGGATGAAGGGCGGCCTGGCGCAGGTCAACATCATCGGCTCGGTGATCTTTTCCGGCATGTCGGGCACGGCGCTTGCCGATGCCGCCGGCATCGGCACGATCGAGATCAAGGCGATGAAGGACCACGGTTATCCGGTGGAGACCGCCGTCGGCGTCACCGCCGCATCGGCGACGCTTGGGCCGATCTTCCCGCCGTCGCTGCCCTTCGTCATCTACGGCATGATGGCCAATGTTTCGATCGGCGCGCTGTTCATGGCCGGCATCGTACCGGGCGTGGTGATGACGGTGCTGATGATGCTGACGGTCGCGATTTTCGCCTATCGCCGCGGCTGGGGCTCCGACACGCCTTTCGAAATCAAGCGGCTGCTTTCCGCTTCGCTGGAAGTGGTCGTCGTGCTTGCGGTGCCGGTTCTCATCTATCTCCTGATGGCGGCCGGACTGTCGATGAACGTCGCCGTCGGCCTGGCGCTTGTCGCGCTCCTCGCGCTCGACTGGTATTTCGATTTCTCTGCGGTCATGGCGCTGATGACACCGGTCATCCTGATCGGCGGCATGACGATGGGCTGGTTCACGCCGACCGAAGCCGCCGTCGCCGCAGTCCTCTGGTCGTTGTTTCTCGGCCTGGTGCGCTATCGGACGATGACGATGTCGACGCTGGCGCGGGCGACCTTCGACACGATCGAGACGACCGCCTCGGTGCTGTTCATCGTCACGGCCGCCTCGATCTTCGCCTGGCTGCTAACGGTTAGCCAGGCGGCCCAGCTGCTCTCGGGGGCGATCCTGACGATCACCGACAACAAATGGGTGTTCCTGATCCTGGTGAACCTGCTGATGCTGTTCGTCGGCTGCTTCCTGGATACGATCGCGGCGATCACCATCCTCGTGCCGATCCTGTTGCCGCTGACGGCCCAGTTCGGCATCGATCCGGTGCATTTCGGCCTGATCATGACCCTCAACCTGATGATCGGCCTGCTGCACCCGCCGCTCGGCATGGTGCTCTTCGTGCTGTCGCGCGTCGCGAAGCTCTCTGTCGAGCGGACGACGATGGCGATCCTGCCCTGGCTCCTGCCGCTCTTCATCGCGCTCATCCTCATCACCTTCGTCCCGGCGGTCACGCTGTGGCTGCCGAGTGCAGTCGGGCTGATCCGATGATGGCGGGAGTGGCAAGACGGGCGCGCGTCGCCCGGCTTTACGGACGGCGCGACCTCCGGATGGAGATCGCGGAGGTCGCCGAGCCCGGCGAGGGCGAGGTTCTCTTGAAGATGGCGACCGGCGGCATCTGCGGTTCCGACCTCCACTACTACCAGGACGGCGGCTTCGGCCCCGTCCGGGTGCGGGAGCCGATCATCCCGGGTCACGAAGCTTCGGGCCATGTAGCGGCGCTCGGCGCCGGCGTCTCCGGACTTACGATCGGCGAACTCGTGGCGGTCAATCCAAGCCAGCCTTGCGGCGCCTGCCGCTTCTGCAGGGAAGGGCTCGCAATCCATTGCCTGAACATGCAGTTCATGGGTAGCGCCATGCGGCTGCCCCACGCGCAGGGCATGTTCCGCGACTGGCTCGTCGTTCCGGCCAGCCAGTGCTTCGCGGCGGGCACGTTGGTCGGCGCCGGCGAGGCGGCCTGTGCGGAGCCGCTGGCGGTGTGCCTCCATGCGGTTGCTCAGGCAGGAGATCTCGTCGGGAAGCAGGTGCTCGTCACCGGAGCGGGGCCGATCGGCGCGCTCGTCGTTGCGGCGGCGCGCCACGCGCGGGCTGAGACGATCGTGGTCACCGATCTCGCCGACGCGGCGCTCTATCGAGCCAAGGCCATGGGCGCGACGCGGGTGGTCAACGTCCGCCGCGAGCCGGCGGGTCTGGCCCAGTATGAGGCCGACAAGGGCCAGTTCGACGTCGTGTTCGAATGCTCGGCCGCCGAACCGGCGCTGCGCAGCGCCATCGCGGCGGTCAGGCCGCGTGGCCTGATCGTACAGGTCGGGGTGACCGGCGATATTAACCTGCCGCTCAATGCGCTCGTCGGCAAGGAGCTGCGGTGGATCGGATCGCAGCGCTTCGACGATGAATTCGCCCGCGCTGTCGAACTCATCGCCGCGCGCCGGATCGATGTCCGGCCGATCATTTCGCATGCCTTCCCGGTCGATCAGGCGGTCGAGGCCTTCGAGCAGGCCGGCGACCGTTCGCGAGCCTGCAAGGTGCAGCTGACATTTCATTCCTAGTTCTAATGGAGCGGGATGCGGGCGGAAAACCGCCCACACTTTTCCTCATCCCGCTCGGAAGGAGTTGACATGCGACATACGTGGCGCTGGTTCGGACCGGTGGATCGGGTAAGCGTTCGGGACGCGGCGCAGGCCGGCGCGCACGGTATCGTCAGTGCGCTGCATCATATCCCGACCGGTGACGTCTGGCCGGTCGAGGAGATCGAGAAGCGGCAGCAAGAGGTCCGCGACGGCGGCCTCGAGTGGGAGGTCGTCGAAAGCGTCCCGGTGTCGGAAAGCATCAAGACGCAGACCGGCCCTTGGCGCGAGCACGTTGCCAACTGGCAGGAAACGTTGCGCCGCCTGGCAGCGGCCGGCATCCGCACCGTCTGCTACAATTTCATGCCGGTGCTCGATTGGACGCGCACCGACCTGCGCTGGACTGCCCGTCACGGCGCCAAGGCGATGCGCTTCGACCGGATCGACTTCGTTGCCTTCGACCTCCATCTGCTGCAGCGGCCGGGCGCCGCCGAAGACTACGACATAGCGACATGCGAGGCGGCTGGTCGGCGCTTCCGCGACATGACGGAGGAGCGGCGCCTCGCCCTGTCTCGCAACATCGGTGCGGGCCTTCCGGGCTCCGCCGATGGCTACAGCCTGCCGCAGCTTCGGGCGCACTTGGAGACCTATGCCGGTATCGGCCGTGACAGACTGCAGCGCCACCTCGTCGATTTTCTCGCCGAAGTGACGCCAGTCGCCGAACGGGTCGGCATCAATATCTGCGCCCATCCGGACGATCCGCCATGGCCGCTGCTCGGCCTGCCGCGCATTCTCTCGTCCGCCGAGGACTATGCTTTCATGCTCAGGGAGGTCGACAGTCCGGCCAACGGCGTCACCTTCTGCACCGGATCGCTCGGCGCCCGTGCCGCCAACGACCTGCCGGCGATGGTCCGCCAGTTCGCGCCGCGCATCCATTTCATCCATCTCCGCAATGTTCGCCGCGAGGAAGAGAGGACGCCTTGCTCGTTCTATGAAGACGAGCATCTGGAGGGAGACACCGACATGGTGGCGGTGATCGCCGAATTGCTCACCGAGGAGAAACGCCGTCGCGCCGCCGGACGCGTGGATCACCAGATCCCGATGCGGCCGGACCATGGCCAGGAAATTCTCGACGATCTCACCCGCGGCGCCCAGCCCGGCTACCCGGCGATTGGCCGCCTGAAAGGGCTTGCGGAACTGCGCGGCATCGAACGGGCCCTGTCGCACGCCACCCATGGATTGCGCTGATCACGGAATGGCGGCCTGGCTCAGCGGCCGCTACTGCATGTTTTTCTCCTTAAATCGCAACCGATTTAAGGAGAAAAACATGCAGCAATTCAAAGTGCTACAGCGACCTTTGTGCGTCTAATAAGACGCACGGCGCTGTAGCCGAACAGCCGTTTGATGCCGTCGGCGAGGCTCTCCATGTAGAGATAGATCACCGGCGTCACGAACAGCGTCAGCGGCTGCGAGACGAGCAGGCCGCCGACGACGGCGACGCCCAGCGGCTGGCGCAGTTCTGCGCTGGCGCCGCTGCCGAGCGCGATCGGCAGTGTCCCCATGAGCGCGGCCAGCGACGTCATCAGGATCGGCCGGAAGCGCATCAGACATGCCCGGTGGATCGCCTCCGCGGCAGGCATGCCGTTGCGCTGCAGAGACAGCGCCACGTCGATCATCATGATCGCGTTCTTCTTGACGATGCCGATCAGCATCAACAGCCCGATCACCGCGATGATCGACAGGTCGAATCCGCCGAGGCTGATCGCCACGAGCGCCCCGGAGGCTGCCGACGGCAGGCCGGACAGGATCGTCAGCGGGTGGATGAAGCTCTCATAGAGGATGCCGAGCACGATATAGATCGTCAGGATGGCGCCAAGGATCAGCCAGGCCTGGTTGGAAGCGGCATCCTGGAAGAGCTGCGCGGTGCCATAGAACCGGGTCGTCACGTCTTGTGGCATGCTGATCTCGGCCTTCAGGCGGCCGATCTCCTCGACGCTGTTGCCGAGCGCCACGCCGGTCGGCAGGTTGTAGGAGATGGTCACCGCCGGCAATTGCCCGAGTTGGTTGACCGTCAGCGGGCCCGGAACCGTATCGACGCGCGCGAAGGCGCCGAGCGGCACCAGCCTGTTGTCGGCGGTCGGCACCTGCAGTTCGGCAAGCGAGGCGGCGGACCAGCTTCTGGCCGGGTCGACTTCCATGATGACCTCGTAGCTGTCGCCGGAGGTGTAGATGGTCGAGATCTGTTCCGAGCCGAAGCCGCCATAAAGCGTCGTGCGCAGTACATCCGTCGAAATCCCGAGGGCTGCCGCCTTGTCGCGGTCGACGACGAGGCGCGCCTGCGGGGCGTTGTTCTCGAGGTCCGTGCTGACATCGGTGAAGAAGGCGCGGTCGGCCCGCATCGCCTCGGTCAGCTTGTTCGCCCACGCGTTCATCGCCGCCTGGTCGAGGCCCTGGACGACGAGTTGATACTGGCTGGCGGAACTGCGTGCGCCGACGGAGAGATTCTGTACCGGGGTGATGGAAGACTTGATACCGGCGATACTGGCAAGCGCCGGACGCAGTTCGGAAAGAATCCGGGGGAGCGACGGGCGCTCGTTCTTCGGCTTCAATTCTACGAAGAGCCTTCCGGAGTTCAAGGCGGACGATCCGGCGCCGCCCGAGCCGATCGAGCTTGCCACGTGGGCGACATAGGGCGAGCGGGCGAACACGTTTTCGACCTTGGCCTGCAGGGCCGACATGGCCGCGAAGGAAATATCCGTCCGCGCCTGCGTCGTCACCTGAAGCTGGCCGATATCCTCCTGCGGGAAGAACCCCTTCGGCGTGGCGCTGACCTGATACACCGTCACGCCGATGCTCGCCAGGAACAGGACGAGCACGGCAAGGCGAGCGCGGATGCACAATGTCAACAACCGCTCGTAGCCGCGCAGCAGCACATCGAAACCGCGCTCCAGCAGCGCATCGGGGCCGTGCCGGTCGTCCGGTTCGGCGGGCTTATGGGGCAAACGGGCCGCCAGCATCGGCGTCAACGTCAGGGAGACGAAAGCGGAGGCGAGGATCGAGATGGTGACGACGATCGCGAACTCGTCGAAGATCTTGCCGATCACGCCGCCCATCAGCAGGACCGGGATGAAGACGGCGACCAGCGACAGCGAGATGGCGATGATGGTGAAACCGATCTCGCCTGACGCGGCGATCGCCGCCTCGAAGGCGTTCTGTCCCGTCTCTTCCATATGCCGGACGATGTTCTCCAGCATGACGATGGCGTCGTCGACGACGAGGCCGACGGAGAGCGTCAGGGCCATCAGCGAGATGTTGTCGATCGAAAAGCCGAGCGCATACATCGCCGCGAAGGTGGCTATGATCGAGATCGGCACGGCCAGCGCCGGAATGAGCGTCGCCGACAGGCGGCGCACGAAGACGAAGATCACCAGGATCACCAGCCCGATCGTCAGGCCGAGGGTGAATTCGACGTCGTCGACCGCGCCCCGCACCGAGACGGAACGGTCGTTGAGCGTTTCGAGCGACGCTCCTGCCGGCAGCGATTGCTGGAATGTCGGCAGCATCGACTTGACCTTGTCGACGACCGCCACCGTATTGGCATCGGGCTGGCGCTGGATGGCGAGGATGATCGCCCGCGCGCCGTCATGCCAGCTCGCCGTCTGGGTATTGGCGACCGAGTCGATGACCTTGGTGACGTCGCCCAGCCGGACCGCCTTGCCATCGGCTGTCTTGATGATCACCTTGGAAAAGGCGGCGGCATTCTGCAGTTGGGTGTCGGCAATGATGGTCATCTGCCGTCCGGTCGACTGCACCGTGCCGAGCGGCGAATTGTCGTTGGCCGCGGCAATGGCGCTCTGCAGCTCAGCGAGCGAGATGCCGCGCGCGGCGAGCGCGTCGGGATCGAGCTCGATCCGCACGGCAAATTGCTGGCTGCCGAAGATCGAGACTTCCGCGACACCTTCGAGGGTGGAAAGCGACGGCGAGATCACCTGCTGGGCAAAGGCATCCAGCTTGGTGAGCGGCACGGTGTCGCTCTTCAGGGCAAGAAGCAGCACCGGCGCATCGGCCGGGTTGACCTTGCGGAAGCTCGGCGGGGAGGGCACGTCCTGCGGCAGGGTTCGTAGCGTCCGGGTAATCGCCGCCTGGACGTCGGCAGCCGCCGCATCGATATCTCGGTCGAGCGCGAACTGAATGGAGATCGACGTCGAGCCGAGCGAGTTGTTCGTCGATATGCTGTCGATCCCGGCAATGGTGTCGAACTGCTTGATGAGCGGGGTTGCGACGGAGGTCGCCATCGTCTCCGGCGAAGCGCCGGGGAGAGCCGCCGAGACGTTGATCACCGGAAACTCGGTCCGCGGCAGCGCCGCGACGGGAAGGGCCGCATAGGCAAAGAGACCGGCGAAGACGAGGGCCAGCGACATCAGCAGCGTTGCGACCGGGCGGCGAATGCAGAATTCGGAAATCGACATGACCGTATTCCATGACTTGCCGGCTACTGGACGACGCGCGCCTTGTCGCCGGCCTTGAGATGCAACTGCCCTTCCGTCACGACCCGGTCGCCGGGCGCCAGCCCCGAACCGATCGCGGCGTCCTGCCCGTCATTGGCGGCGACGACGACCGGACGGAGTTCGATCGTGTCGTCGGCTTTCAGCCGGTAGACGAAGTCTCCTTTCTGGCCGGCCTGGACGGCAACGGCGGGAATAACCGGCGTCTTCGCAAGGGTCGTTTCCTCGATATCGACATTGACATACTGGCCCGGCCAGAGCTTCTGCCCGGCATTGTCGAACCTGGCGCGCATCAACACCGTGCCGGTTGCCGCATCGACGGCGGAATCGATGAAGTCGAGCACGCCCGTGCCGATGATCTCGGGGGTGCCGCTGAGCCGTGCCGTGACGGTTGGTGGGGTGCCGGAGCCGAGCCGAGCCTTGAAGGCCTGCAAATGGTCTTCGGGCAGATGGAAAGCCACCTCGATCGGGTCGATGGCGGTGATGGTGACCAGGCTCGTCTGTGAAGCGCTGCCGGAGGTGCCGACCAGATCGCCGACCGTCGCCTGGACGGCGCCGAGGCGTCCGCTGATCGGGGCGCGAATGCGCGTCAGGTCTATGGCGACCTTGTCCGCCTCCACGGTCGCCTGGTCGGCCGCAACGGTCGCCTTGGCAGACTGCTGCGCCGAGAGCGCGCTGTCGTAGGCCTGCTGCGTGCCGGTGTTGTCGTCGCGCAGCGTCCTGGCCCTGTCGAGTTCGATTGCCGCGTCGGCGAGCAGCGCCGTGTCCTTCGCCAGTATCGCTTCGTCGCGGCTGAGTTCGGCCTGCAGGGCGCGGTCGTCGAGGGAAAACAGCAGGTCGCCCGCCTTGACCATCGCTCCGTCCTTGACGTGAATGCCGACGATCTGGCTCGATATCCGTGCGTTTACCTCCACGGTCTCCGGCGCCTGCACATTGGCGAAGGTGCTGATGACGACGGGGAAGTCTTGCTGCTCGACTTTGGCGACCTGGACTGCGACGCCCTGCGCGCCGGAACCATGCGCGGCCTTGCTCGTGGATTTTCCGGAGGGGTCCGTATGGGCGTCGACGGTCGAGTTGAACGACCCGATGCCGGGAACCTTCGTCACCAGCGGCGCGATGGCGATGCCGGCCAGGGTGCAGACCACGGCAACAGCAGCAATGACGACCCGGCCAGACATCAGGCGCGCTCCTTGTGGCGGGAATTCGGGGGCCGCGCAGGCCACCGATAGCGCAACAGCATCTAGAAGAAGCAGGGGTCGCGTCCAGTGTTATTTCAATAGGTTACGAAGATTTAATACGGTCCACGGGTGACTCCGTGAGTTCGGAGCCGGCCATGCCTTCGAGGTTTTGATCGTCAGGCCGGTTGGCCTCGATCTCCAATTTGTGCGCCGCCCGGCGCAGGTGCTGCCATTCCTTCTCGACGCGTAGAAACGCCTCAGTCGACATGAATCTCGGCTGCATATCACCTCCTTGCGCTGCGTCAGGAAACACGCAAATCCGCGATTTCAGTTCCCAGGCGATCTCGGCGGATCGTTGGCGCGCCATCTCCGCAGATACCGGTCAAATAGGTGAACCGCGCAGCTGCTGATCGGTTATGCGGCGGGGTCCACCTATCGCCCCTCGAACTGGTGAGGCCGCCGTGCAGCGGACTGCGATTCGGCGGCCTCAGGCATGCGCCTCACGACGGATTCCACTCCCGGCAGAGCCACCCGTCAAGGTTTAGAGCTTACTCAATTCGAGCTAGAAGTTACATCGGGCAAAGGGAAAGGTGTCCCGATGGCGCCGCTTGCTGCCAGGTCAGAGGGGGCGACGGGCTCCCGTTAGATGGAATGCAAGGTCCAGGACGTCGCCGCGAGAAGCAGGCCGACCGTCAGAACGATGGCAATGCCGTATCTCATCATCTTCATTCGGCGCGTGCGTTCGCCGGTCCAATCGTAGCTCATCATGCGCTCCGAGCGATATTGCGCTTGATCGCAAAAATTGAACCGAATTTCTTAATAAAAAGGAAACCACGCCAGGCCCCCGGTGCTCTGCGGATGCCCATGGGACCGGAGCGTTGAGGCGTTCACAGGTTGGCGGGGTATTTTTATGTATAAAGTTCGCAAAAATTCCAGTGAATTCTAATAAAATACTAAACAAAACCAGTATTGATATTTATTCCCGTCTTTCGTCGTCAATGACCCTCTTTTGAATAATTTACCATCATCGAAAAAAGCTTGTGCAAGTTAACGCTTGCTCTGCCCATTCAGGCTATACGTTCAGCGCGGTTGCGGGGCGTGAGAGCGATTTTCATATGTGTGGTTTTGGCGGCTATTTTGGCTCGATACGGGACGGAAGGGCGCTTCTCGAAAGCATGACGGCCGCGATTGCGCATCGGGGCCCGGACGGACAGGGCATTTTCACCGTGCCCGAGGCCGGGCTTGGTCATGTGCGGCTCTCCATCGTCGGGCTCGGCGACGGCCAGCAGCCGATGCCGGATGCGAGTGGCGAACTGACGATCGCCTTCAACGGCGAAATCTTCAACTATGTGGAACTCCGGGACGAGCTTCGCGCCAAGGGCCGCCGCTTCCGCACTGCGAGCGACACCGAGGTCATCCTCCACCTCTATGACGAGATGGGCGAGGATTGCGTTTCGCTGCTCAACGGCGATTTTGCCTTCGCGATCTGGGATGCCCGGCGCTGCCGGATGATGCTGGCGCGCGACCGGATGGGGGTGCGCCCGCTTTTCTATACCGCGCAGGGCGGCACGTTCTATTTCGCCTCCGAGGTCAAGGCGCTCCTTCAGGTGCCGGGCGTTTCGGCGGAGATCGACCCGATCGCGCTCGACCAGATCTTTACCCTCTGGGCGCCGATCGCGCCCCGCACGCCGTTTCGCAATATCCTCGAGCTTGAACCGGCCAATGTGATGATCGTCGACCAGCGTGGCGTCACGACGAGACCCTACTGGCAGCTTCAATACCCGGACCGGGATCAGCCCTCAGGCTACACACACGAAGGAAGTGCCGCCGAGGAACTGCGCGCCCTTTTGGCGGACGCGACCCGCATCCGCATGCGGGCCGACGTGCCGGTCGGCGCGTATCTCTCCGGCGGGCTCGATTCGTCGATCGTCTCGGCGCTGGCGGCCGGCATGACGCCGCAGGGGCTTCGGACCTTCTCGGTTACCTTCGACAGCGCCGAACACGACGAAAGCGCCTTCCAGCTGGAAATGGCCGCAGCACTCGGCACGCAGCATAGCGCGATCGCCTGCCGCGCCGGCGACATCGCCAAGGTCTTCCCGGATGTCATCCGCTTCACCGAGAGACCGATCATCCGCACGGCGCCAGCCCCGCTCTACCAATTGTCCGGGCTGGTGCGCGAGGCCGGGCTTAAGGTCGTGCTGACCGGCGAAGGCGCCGACGAGGTCTTCGCGGGCTACGACATCTTCAAGGAAGCGCGGGTGCGCCGTTTCTGCGGGCGACAGCCGGGCTCGAGCATCCGGCCGCATCTCTTCCGCAAGCTCTATCCTTATCTCCCGGGTCTCAAGCAGCAGTCGCCGGAATATCTCGCCGCCTTCTTCGGCGCCGGCGACGCGCCGCTCGACGACCCGCTCTTCTCGCATCGGCCGCGCCTCAAGGGCACCGCTGCGACGAAACTGTTCTTTTCCGGCGACCTGCGCGCTGAACTGAAGGACTACGATGCCGCTGCGGAGCTCATCGGCCGGCTCCCGCAGGATTTCCGCCGATGGCATCCGTTGCATCAGGCGCAATATCTCGAAAGCCGTTTCCTGTTGCCGGGCTACATCCTCTCCAGCCAGGGCGACCGGATGGCGATGGCCCATGGGATCGAGGGACGCTTCCCCTTCCTCGACCACCGGCTGGTCGAGTTTGCCGCGAAGCTGCCGCCGGAGATGAAGCTCAAAGGCCTTACCGAGAAGCACATCCTGCGCGAGGCAACGAAGGATCTTCTGCCGCCCGCCATCGGCAGGCGGGTGAAGCAGCCCTATCGCGCCCCCGACAGCCACTCTTTCACCGGGCCGGGTGAGCTCGATTACGTCCGCGGCGCCCTGAGCGAGGATGCCGTGGCCGAGGGTGGCCTCTTCAATGCCAAGGCGGTGACGAAGCTCTACGAGAAATGCCGCTCGCGTCCCGCCTCGGGCTTCCGCGACAACGCGGCTTTCGTCGGCATTCTCTCGACGCAGCTCTGGCTGCAGACATTTGCAGGCACGCGCATCCGCAAGGCGGAAGCGGCCTGAAACGGAAACAGGGAAAGGAAAACATATGACCCAGGCGATCAAAGAGAAGGTCAAGACCTTCATCATCGAGAACTTCCTGTTCGGCGACACCTCCTACGACCTCGACGATACCGCCTCGCTGATCGAGAACGACATCATCGATTCGACCGGCGTCCTCGAACTCGTCGCCTTCATCGAGGACCAGTTCGGTATCGTGATGGGGGATGCCGATATCGTTCCGGCGAATCTCGATTCGCTGGCGCGCATCTCTGCCTTCATCGCGGCAAAAGCCGTGCCGGTCACGGCGTAAACGGCGGTAGGGGCGGGGTTCACGAGCATGAGGTTCGAGCAATTCCTTATCAGGAACGCCGCGGCGTACGGGACAAAGACGGCGCTGGTCACCGATCGCACGCGGCTGAGCTACGACGAACTGGACGATCTTTCGTCCCGGCTCGCCGCCGCACTTGCCGCGAGCGGAGTGAATGCCAACGACCGCGTCCTGGTCTTCATGGACAATTGCTGGGAAGCGGCAGTGGCGATCTTCGCCATCCTCAAGGCCGGCGCGACCTTCAGCCCGGTCAATGCCTCCACGAAGGCCGACAAGCTCGCCTATATCATTACCGATTGCGAGGCGGCGGCGATTCTGACCCAGGCGAAACTGATGCCGATCGTCGCGGAGGCGCGGGCGCTTTCGTCCGCGAAGCCGCTTTTCGTCGCTTCGACCGCGACGCCGGGCGGCCGCACGCCGGAAGGCGCGGCCTCTTTCGAGGCGTGCCTGGAGGCCGAGCCGGTGCTCGTCCTGCACGGCGGCATCGACGTCGATCTTGCCATGCTGATCTATACCTCCGGATCGACGGGCCGTCCGAAGGGCGTGATGATGACGCATCGCAATATCGATGCGGCGTCTCACTCGATTACCACCTACTTGCGCAACACCCCGGACGACGTCATCCTCAACGTCCTGCCGCTGGCCTTCGACTACGGCCTTTATCAGCTTTTGATGGCGATCCGGCTTGGCGCTACGCTCGTGCTGGAAAAATCCTTCGCCTTCCCGCAGGCGATCTTCGAACGCATTCGCGCCGAAGGCGTCACCGGCTTCCCGCTGGTCCCGACGATGGCCGCGATGATCCTGCAGATGCGCGACCTCGAACCCGGCTTCCTGGCGAGCCTTCGCTATATCTCCAATACCGCCGCGGCCCTGCCGCCGGCACATATCGCGCGCCTGCGAGAGCTTTTTCCCTCCGCCCGGCTCTATTCCATGTACGGCCTGACGGAGTGCAAACGCTGCACCTATCTGCCGCCGGAGGAGCTCGATCGCCGGCCCGGTTCAGTCGGTATCGCCATTCCCAACACCGAAGCCTTCGTGGTCGATGACGACGGCAAGCGCGTGCCGCCCGGCGTGCCGGGCGAACTGGTGATCCGCGGTCCGCATGTCATGCAAGGCTACTGGCGCAACGAGGCGGCCACCGAGCGCATGCTGCGCCCCGGGCCCAACCCCTGGGAAAAGGTGCTCTACACGGGCGATCTCTTCCGCACCGACGCTGAGGGGTTCCTCTATTTCGTCGGCCGCAAGGACGACATCATCAAGACGCGCGGCGAGAAGGTGGCGCCGAAGGAGGTCGAGACCGTCCTGCATGCGCATCCGGGTATCGCAGAGGCCGTCGTCATCGGCATTCCCGACCCGGTGCTCGGGGCTGCCATCGGCGCCCTCGTTGTCCTCTCCGATCCGACCGTTACAGAGAAGGACATCATTCGCCACTGCGCCCGTCACCTCGAGGACTTCATGGTGCCGAAGGTCGTCGAATTCCGCGCCGAGCTCCCGAAGACGGACACGGGCAAGGTGAGCCGCAGGCTGGCGGCCGAAACATTGGAGGCCGCAGAATGAACATCCACCCGGACCAGGAAAGGTTCACTTTCTCCGCCGATGCCTTGAAGATCGACGGAGCCGCCGAGACCGATCGCATCGTCGCGGGCTTGCGCGCCCAATTGCGCGGCATGCGCAAGCGCGGGCTTGTGCTCGGCCTTTCGGGCGGCATCGATTCGAGCGTCTCGGTGGCGCTCGCGGTGCGCGCCGTCGGCGCGAAAAACGTCTTCTGCCTGTTCATGCCGGAGAACGATTCCGATCCCGAAAGCCTCCGGCTCGGCCGGCTGGTGGCCGAGACCTATGGCGTCGAGGCAATCGTCGAGGACATCGGGCCGACGCTTGCCGCCATGGGCTGCTATGCGCGGCGCGACGCCTTCATTCGCGAACTGGTCCCGGACTACGGGCCGGGCTGGGCGTCGAAGATCGTCATCGCCAATGCGCTGGAGGGTGACGGTTACAACATCTCCTCGCTGGTGGTTCAGGACCCGCAAGGCAAACAGACGAAGCTTCGCATGCCGCCTTCCGTCTATCTCGGTATCGTCGCCGCGACCAATATGAAGCAGCGCACCCGCAAGCAGCTCGAATATTATCACGCCGACCGGCTGAACTTCGCGGTCCTCGGCACGCCGAACCGGCTCGAATACGACCAGGGCTTCTTCGTCAAGAACGGCGACGGCGCTGCCGACGTCAAGCCGATCGCCCATCTCTACAAGTCGCAGGTCTATGCGCTTGCCGCCTATCTTGGCGTTCCCGAGGAGATTCGCCGACGGCCGCCGACCACCGATACCTATTCGCTCGAGCAGACGCAGGAGGAGTTCTATTTCTCGCTCCCCTACGATCGGATGGACCTGTGCCTCTACGGCCTCAACAACGGCTTGAGCGCCGAAGACGTGGGCCGCGCCGCTGACCTTTCCGCAGCGCAGGTCGAACGCGTGTGGGCGGACATTGCCGCCAAGCGCAAGGCGACTCGCTATCTGCACCTCGGGCCGCAGCTCGTGCAGCCGGTCGCGGAAATCGGCGAGTGAAAAAGGGCGGCTTTCGCGGCCACGCGTGATGCCGAAGTAACACACCCTCTGGCCTGCCGGCCATCTCCCCCACAAGGGGGGAGAATATGTGCGGCTGCCGATTCGCCACAGCCAGCGGTTTCAGCAAGTGGAACGCTTCGAGGGAGCGAGGTCGGTGCCGCGAGTCGTCTCCCCCCTTGTGGGGGAGATGGCCGGCAGGCCAGAGGGGGTGACTGCCCCGCAACTACCGCTTGCTCCACTGTCGCTCACGGCCCCCTCGAGGTTCATGATGCCGCAAGTTCCGGGCCAACTTTGTCGCTGATCGACTGTCTGCCCCGCAATTTCCAAGCCGTTGAAGCCGCGCCTCCAGCCCCGGGCAGGGTAGCGAAATTAACCATTTGTTAACCGTGACTCGCCTACATCTTTGGCAACGGAAAATTAACGTAGATGACCAAAGTGCTAACAGACACCCGCTCGATCCGCATCAAGGGCCGCTCGTTCCTGGCGCTGGTGCTTTCACCGGAGCCGCCGCTCGACGCCTGGCTCACCCGCCTTGATGACTTGGCCTCGCGCTCGGCCGGGTTTTTCCTGGGTCGGCCGGTCGTACTCGATGTCGCTGACCTCGAAATCGACCGGGCCGAACTCAAGAAGCTGATCGACGAGCTCGGCAAGCGCAACGTTCGGATCATGGGTATCGAAGGCGGCCGCCCGTCGCTTTTCGAGCCGGGAATGCCGCCGGCCATGAAGGGCGGTCGCCCGGCCCCGGACTTCGAAATTCCGGCCGGGCCGACCGTCGAACCGGTTGGCGCCGCTTCGCCGCAGGCTGCGGCGCCGAGCGTACAGGTGGAGCCGCAGGCGGCACGGGCGATTTCGTCGATCGTCATCCGCGAGCCGGTGCGATCCGGCCAGTCGGTGATTTTCCCGGAAGGCGACGTCACCGTCGTCGGGTCGGTCGCCTCGGGCGCGGAAATCATCGCCGGCGGATCGGTGCATGTCTACGGGACGCTCCGGGGGCGGGCGCTGGCCGGTTCGGTGGGCAACGCTTCGGCGCGCATCTTCTGCCGCCGGCTCGAAGCGGAGCTGCTGGCAATCGATGGCGTCTACAAGACGGCGGAAGATATGGCCCCCAACCTTCGCGGGCAGCCCGTCCAGCTTTGGCTGGAAGGCGATTCGATCATGGCAGAGAGACTTAACTGAGCCGGCGGCCGGCCAGCATACAGGAGCGGGAAGATGGCGAAAGTAATCGTTGTTACATCGGGGAAGGGTGGCGTCGGCAAGACGACATCGACCGCCGCGCTTGGCGCGGCGCTGGCGCAGAGGAACGAGAAGACGGTCGTCGTCGATTTCGACGTCGGCCTGCGCAACCTCGACCTCGTCATGGGCGCCGAGCGGCGGGTCGTCTACGATCTCGTCAACGTCATCCAGGGGGATGCCAAGCTGCCGCAAGCGCTGATCCGCGACAAGCGGCTCGACACGCTCTTCCTGCTGCCGGCCTCGCAGACCCGCGACAAGGACAGCCTGACCGCCGAGGGTGTCGAGAAGGTGATGGCCGAGCTCAAGAAGCACTTCGACTGGATCATCTGCGACAGCCCGGCCGGCATCGAACGCGGCGCGACGCTTGCGATGCGGCACGCCGACATCGCCGTCATCGTCACCAATCCGGAAGTCTCATCGGTGCGCGACTCCGATCGCATCATCGGCCTGCTCGACGCCAAGACCGAACGGGCCGAGCGCGGCGAGCGGGTCGAAAAACATCTGCTCTTGACCCGCTACGACCAGGCCCGCGCCGAGCGCGGCGACATGCTGAAGGTCGACGATGTCCTCGAGATCCTGTCGATCCCGCTGGTCGGCATCGTACCGGAGAGCACCGACGTCCTGAAGGCTTCCAACCTCGGCGCACCGGTCACGCTTGCCGACAGCCGGAGCGCTCCGGCGCTTGCCTATCTCGACGCCGCCCGCCGGATTGCCGGCGAAACGGTGCCGATGACCATTCCTGGCGAGAAGCGCGGCTTTCTCGGCAAATTGTTCGGACGGAGGGCAGCATGAGCATATTCCGTTTCTTCAGCAAACAGACGTCGGCGCCGACGGCGCGCGAGCGTCTGCAGGTCCTGCTGGCGCACGAGCGCGCATCTGTCGGACACTCGGATCTGGTGGCCAAGCTTCGCGAGGAAATCCTCGCAGTCATCGCCAAGCACGTGCAGGTGGACGGCGACAAGGTGACCGTCAAGATGGACCGCGGCGAGACCGTCTCGACGCTGGAAGTCGATATCGAAATCCCGCTGAACGCGGTGCGCGCGGCCTGACAGACTGCCGCGATCCCTACATCTATTTATCGAAGGAGCCGCCGATCAGGCGGCTCCAATGTTCTCCGACGAGGCCATTCACGAATCCCTGCGCGTGCCGGAAGGCGTCGACGAGTTCCTCATCGCGCGAGTGGACAACCGTCGAGGCCGCGTGGACGAAACCGATGCGGCGGCCCATCATCGCTTCGAGCAGGGCAGGCTGGGTACGGCCGCGGAGCGCCGCGGCGCCGCGGGCGGCTGCGTGATCGATCAGGCAGTCGAGTACGGGACCTGCCTGCCCCGGCAGCGAAAGCAACTGCAGAACCCGCGCGGTCCCCCCGGGTTTGAGGTGGTAGAAGAAGGCACCGACAGCAGCCCCCGCGCGGGTCTTGACGGCAGCGAGGACCGGTTCGCCGAACTCGGGCTTATCGATTGCGTCCTGGAGGATATGCTCGAACTGGCCGTCCGCCCAGGCGGGCTGCACGGCGAATTGCTTGGTCAAGCCTTCGAAGAGCCCGACAAAGGATCCGGCATCGATGTCGGCGATCTGGAGAGCTCCGGGCAGGCCGGCGTCTTTGGGTACGGCCGACCAGCGCAGTTCGCCGCGTCCCATTTTACCGCGATGGCGCTCGTCGAAAGCCTGGGCCAGCGGGCGAAGGACGCGAGTCGGTCCGATCCGGCGCGAGACAAGCTCGAGCGCGAAGCTGGCGGGGCGCAGGACGCGGACCCAATCGAGGCTGTACTGCGGCAGGACGATGCCACGCAGCCGCGTCCACATTTGCGTCGAGACCTCGCTCGCCGTCTCGCTGAAGGAAAGGTCTTGCGGCCCGGCCAGGAAGGCCTTCAGGAGCCGGGCGCCGGCCATCGGGTCGCTCTCACGGCCCTCGACCATCAGCGAGCCGCAGATGGCGGCGCGCAGGTGCCGGCCCTTGTAGCGCATCGGCAGTGCGTTGACCCCGACGAAGCCGGAAATGCGACCGCTGTCGTTGACGTGGACGAGCGGCGCGACCTCCGGGTCGTAGCCGGGCGCCTCCAGGTACAGGTAGCGAAGATAGTCGACCAGCGCGGGCGGCGGGGCCGCGTTGCTGTTGCGGAAGATCTTTTGAAACAGGCCGGCAATGGCCGGGATGTCGGCATCCACGAGCGGACGGATGTCGCTCATCTCATCTGCCCTCGTCGCCGGACGCACCCATCTTGCGCACGATGGCGACGCGCGGCTTGCCCTGCGCGTCATGGGCGAAGCTCACTGGCTCGTAGGCTTTGGCGCGGCTGAGCAGGGCTGCGGCCTGCCGGTCCTGTCCTTCGCCGAATTCGAACAGCAGCCAGCCGCCCGGTTTCAGGAAGGCGACGGCATCGCGGATCAGCCGCTGGTGGATGGAAATGCCGTAGGGACCGCCGTCGAAGGCCTCGCGCGGCTCGCTGTCGAGCAGATGGGCGCTGTCGCCTTCGAGACGGGACGTCGAGATGTAGGGCGGATTGCAGACGATCATGTCGATCTCGCCTTCGAGGCCGTCGCCTTCGAGCGCCGCAAACAGGTCGCCCTGCCGGATTGACACGCGCTGCTGCAGCGACAGCAGCCCGACGTTGCGGCGGGCGAGCGCGACGGTGCTGTCGGTGAGGTCCGCGCCCAAGACCTGCGCGAGCGGCAGGGCGGCGGCGATGCCGAGCGCGAGGTTCCCCGAGCCGCAGCACATGTCGATGACCATCACCGGTCCCGTCCGGTCGCGAAGCCGCTGAACGGCGTTCCGGCCTAGCAGTTCCGTCTCCTCGCGCGGGACGAGGACGTCGGGCGCGAGTTCGATTTCGATGTCCATGAAGCGAACGAGGCGAGGCAAAGGGCTGTTCGCCAGGCTGACGTCGGGAAGATTGTCGCGCTGCAGCACGAACGCTCCTTCGGCTATGGGATGGTTTTCGGTCCGGCGGACACTAGCGCACTCGGGTAAACGGAAGCTGAAATTCAATTGTTGGGCGTATGTTAACCGCCCAATCATCTCTGCGCCTTAGTCTGCGCCCGGGGATCGGCGGGAGGCTGCGGCAAGCCATGGCCTTTGGATACCGGATCCCGTGGCGCAAGATCGACAAGGCAGATCGGATGTCTTCGGAAGGCTTAACGGAATCGCGGGGCTACAAGCCGTTCCTGCCGATGATCCTGTCCTATGTGGCATCCGGCGGCAGCCTCGTGCTCGGTTCCGCGGCGCAGCTTCTGACCTTCGCGATCCTCGCCCGTTTTCTCGGCGTCGATGAGTTCAGCGTCTTCGTCGCCATCACCGCAGTCGCCAGCATTGCCGTGCATCTCTGCGGATTGGGCGCCATGGAATGCCTGGTGCGGCGCGTCGCGAGGGATCGCACGATCTATCCGGAAATGCTCGGCCACAACATCCTGCTGACATCGGTAAGCGGGCTCGCCCTCATGCTGGCCGGCGCCGTCGCGTTGCCGTTCTTTTTCACGCTTTCGCCGGACCCGCTCGCCAATTTTGCGGTGATTGCGCTGATGCTCGTCACCAACATCGTCCTCGTCCGCGTCATCGTTCTGGCCGAGCAGATCTTCATCGCCCATTCGGATTTCGCCTCCGCAAACAAGGTCGTCGTCGGCTTCGCTGTGGCGCGTACCGTTGCCGCGGCCCTCGCTTGCCTGGCTTTCGGCGTTTCGACCGTAGCGTCCTGGGCCGTCTGGCAGTTCATCTGCCACGTTCTGGTGGCCGCGGCCTGTCTCTGGGCCATCAAGAGCCTCGGCGCGCCGCGTTACCGTATCGTACGGGAGGAATTGCCGCAGGGCCTCTATTTCAGCATTCCGTTCATTCTGCGCGCGCTCAGGCAGAATGCCGACCTGCTCGTCCTGAGCCTCGTCACCACGGCCGAGATCGTTTCGAGCTACAGCGTGGCGCGGCGGATGCTCGAGAGCAGCTTCCTGTCCGTCGAGGCGCTCAACCGCCTCATCTATCCGGGCTCGGCGCGGATGACGACGGCCGGCCTGCACCACGCCTTGCAACGGGTTCTGCGCGTGCTTGGCGCGGCGACCGGCATCAGCCTTGCAGCGGGCCTGACGGTCTTCGCGCTCGCGCCGGTCCTGCCTTATTTGTTCGGCCAGGAATATGTTTCCCTTGTCGGCTTTGTGCGCGGCCTCGCATGGGTGGTCGTGCCGCTCGCCATCTGGTCGGTGGCGGTGGAAGCCCTGGGCGCCTCGGGCTACCATGCCGCCCGGGCCACCGTGATGGGGCTCGGAAGCATCGCCGGGGCCGGGCTTGCTGCCGCGGCGAGCTGGTACGCCCCGCCGGCCGGCACCTTCGTCTCCTTTTATCTCATCGAGATCGCCATGGTGGTCGCCACATGGAGCGTTTTCCTGCGCTTCGTGCGCCGCGACCGGGAGCGGGCGGCACGCGAGTTTCCGGTGGGAATAGTGCATGGGAGTTGAGTTGCGGAAAATTGCGGCTCATCCGGCGGGCATTGTGGAGCCGCCATGCCCGGCCGGCACGCGCCCGATGGGACGCGCCGATATTCCGGCGATCGGACGATTGTTCAACAAGGTGTTTCGCAGGCGCGACCGCGCGGCCGGGGAGGACCTTTGCCGCTACATCGCCACCGTCTTCTTCGGTGCCCCTTTTTATACCCCTGAACAGGGCAGCATCGTGCATGAAAAGGGCAATGGCGACATCGACAGCGCCATTCTTTCGGTGCCGATGCAGTTCGACGTCAATGGCCGCCGGATCGTGGCGCGTCTACTTTGCGCCTTCATGGTCGATGGCAAGACGGGTGCTGCCGGCGCGGCGCGGCTCGCCCGCAGCGTGCGGGCGGTTCGCCAGGACCTGTGTTTTTCCGATAGCTCCTCGCCGGTAAGTGCCGACCACTGCGTTGCCGGCGGGGGCGTCATCCTGCCGATCCAGAGTCTCGAATGGCAGCGCTTCTTCCGGCCGCTCGCCGCCGCAGCCGTTCTCGCCGGCCGGCGCCTCCCGATCTTCAGAGCGCGTCCGGTCGTTGGCGCACTGGGGTTGATCGACCGCGTGCTGCGATGGTGGAGCCCGTCATCGAAACCGACGGTCGCGACGGGCTGCCAGGCGAGGACAGCAAGCCTGGATGAGTTTCTCCGTTGCGCGGCACCGATGCTCGAGCGTTTTTCGGTCCGTCCCACCTGGTCGAAATCCGAGTTCGACTGGCTCGTCGACCTTGCAGCGATGAACAGGAGCCTCGGGACGCTGCAATGCAGGAAGGTCGTTGTCGACGATGGTCGCACGATCGGCGCCTTCCTGTTCTTCGGAAGGCCCAACGGCATGGCGAGCGTGCTTAACCTGCTTTGCGAAGACGGCCGCGAAGCTGACGTCACCGCGGCAATGTACGCCTGCCTCGACGCGGAAGGCTATGCCCTCGCCACCGGCATGGCGCAGCCATTCCTGATGAATGCGATTTCGCGCCAGCGGTGGTTGTGCTTCCGCCATCGGGGCTATTTCTGCATGGTCACCCGCCACGCCGACATCAAGCAAGCGGCGCTCGGCGGCGACATCTATATCGGCGGCCTCGCGTCCGAAAGCTGGAGCCGGCTATTGACCGATTTTTGAACGGTTGAAGGTTACCAGCCGCAGCCAGCGCTTAACGGAATATTCACCCTGCACTCCTAATTCTTAACAGGCGGTGCGGCAACGCAGCGGCAGTGCTCTTCAGTGGCGTCAAGGGCATGCGTGGGGAAAAATTACGGATGTATCGGCGGAGCGAGCCCTTAGAGCAAGGATTGCGCCTGGAGACGCGTTACCCGCGGCGCGCCGCGGGCGGCTCGCTGCTGGACCTCGTTCCGGCGATGGACGAGGAAACGGCGCGTCCACCGCAAGAGAAGGAAATTCCGGAGCAGAAACAGCCGGATGTTATTCAGGCCGCGCCGGTGGTCCAGCCCGGTCCAGCGATCGTCGGGACGTATTTTCCGCAGCTTCACAATCTCGGCAGCGTCGGCATCGATGACGTCATCCTCTGGCTGCGTGACGGGACAAGATGGATCGTCCTTGCGCTCATTGCCTGCC
This sequence comes from Sinorhizobium fredii NGR234, assembly GCF_000018545.1. NCBI lineage: Bacteria > Pseudomonadati > Pseudomonadota > Alphaproteobacteria > Hyphomicrobiales > Rhizobiaceae > Ensifer > Ensifer fredii. The sequence continues at coordinate 1,948,269 of NC_012586.1, read as the reverse complement.
TCGCCGCCGCCTTTGTCTATGCAGTGACGGCGACGCCGCGCTACACCGTCTATTCCGATCTCGTCGTGGACCCCTCCAATCTCAACGTCGTCAGCGACGACGTCTTTACCAGCAACCCGCAGCGCGATGCGCAGCTGCTGGAAGTCGAAAGCAAGCTCAGAATCCTGACCTCGCGAAACGTTCTGAAGCGGGTCATCGACAAGCTTGACCTGACGAACGATCGGGAATTCGTCAAGCCGTCACCCCTGGCGTCCTTGATCTCGCTGTTCTCATCCGGAGACAGCAAGGCCGACAAGGAACTGGCTGTCATTCGCGCCTTGTCGGAAAGGGTCGAGGCGCGTCGCGAGGAGCGCTCCTTCGTCGTCGTTCTCGAGGTCTGGAGCGAGACGCCGGAAAAGGCCGTCACGCTCTCCGACGCGATCGTCGACGCCTTCGAAGCGGAACTCTTCCAATCGGCGGCGGAAAGCGCCGGCCGGGTGGCGCAGAACCTCAATGCGCGTCTCGACGAGTTGCGCCGCAACGTCACCGGGGCCGAAAGGAAAGTCGAGGATTTCCGCCGCGAGAACGGCTTGCTGTCCGCCAATGGCGAACTCGTCAGCAATCAACTCTCGAGCGAACTCAACACCCAGGTCCTCGAGGCCCAGCAACGCTTCATCCAGGCCGAGACCCGCTACAAGCAGATGAGTGCGGCGATTGCCCAAGGACAGACGACCAGCGCCTCGGTCTTCGAATCCGCCGACATGACGAACCTGCGCCAGCAGTACAACGCCCTGCAGCAGCAGATCGGCGCGATGCAGCTCACCTATGGCGAAAGGCATCCACGTCTGGCTGCGGCGCGCTCGGAGCGGGCCACGCTCGAAGCCGCCATCAACCAGGAAGCGCGCCGCATAGCCGAGCGCGCCAAGGCGGATTCCGATCGGGAACGCGCGGCGCTCAACGCCCTGAGGGCCAAGGCCGACGCCGAACAGTCGAACGTCTTCACCGACAACGAGGCTCAGGTCCATCTTCGTGACCTCGAACGCGATGCCCGCACCAAGGCAGCGATCTACGAGACCCATCTGGCGCGTGCCCAGCAGATCACCGAGCGCCAGCAGATCGACACGACAAATATCCGCGTCATTTCGCGCGCCTTGCCGCCGAATGCGCGCAGTTGGCCGCCGCCGACATCGATCCTGCTCATCGCCGGTGCCGCGTTCGGGCTTGCCGCAGGTATCGGGATTGCGCTGGCACTTGGCCTGTGGCGCTACGTCCGCGACCCGCGGCCCGTGGCCGGATAGGAGCTACGCCGGCAATGACCAGCGCCGCCTATCGGGAGACAAGTGCGCCGGACGCTGTGAGGGCGCGCGTCGGCGCCTTCCTCTTCATGGCGATGTTTCTCTTTCTGTGGGTGTCGATCACGCCCTATGTCGATCTGACGGGAGAGGCGATCCTCGATCCTTCCGCCGGCAACTCCAACCGCCTGAACCAGATCCTGGCGCTGCTGCTGTCCGCCGGGATACTCGGCTATGGGCTGCTCCATCCGATGCGGGATATCATCCTGCAGCCACGCCTGCTTCTGGCCATTCTCTGCTTTTGGTTTCTCCTCGTCTCGCTGATCTCCGCTCATCCGATGCTCGGCATCAAGGGCATCGTTCTCTCGACGATGATGACGGTCAATGCCAGCATCTATCTGCTGCTCCCCGCTTCGGAGCGCCACTTCGCCAAGATGCTCGGGATCGGCACCCTGATCATGCTGGCATTCGCCTATTACGGCATTCTCTTCAAGCCGACGCTCGCCATCCATCAGGCGTCCGAACTGCGCGAGCCGATGAATGCCGGCCTTTGGCGCGGCCATTTTCCGCACAAGAACAGCGCGGCCTCGGCGATGGTGCTCGCCGCCTTCTTCGGCCTTTTCGTCGCGAGCGCCTGGTCGCGCATGGCCGGGCTGACAATCTTCGTGCTGTCGTTCCTGTTCCTCGTCAACACCGGCGGGAAGACCTCGACGGCGATGCTGCCGGCCATCCTGGTCCTCGGCTGGCTGTTCGAAAAGATGCGGCCGCTGCGTGCCCTGATCGTCATCGGCGGTGTCGGCCTGTTCAACCTGTTCGCCGTCGGCTCGGCGGTTTTCCGGCCGCTTGGAGAATTCATCAGCGGCCTTGGCATCGATGCGACATTCACCAATCGCTCCGACATCTGGCGGTTCGCTTTCTCGGCACTCGCCGAGCGACCGTTGACGGGTTACGGTTTTCGGGCGTTCTGGCAGACGGAGGAACTGGTCTACAGCGGCGGCTCGGTGGAGACCTGGGCGGTGGCTGCTGCGAACGGCCACAATTCCTATCTCGACATTGCATTGACCACCGGGTTCCCGGGACTGCTGCTGACGCTCATCTGGGTCGTCCTGCTGCCGCTTCGCGATATTTCGCGCCTCGCGTCCGACCGTGAGAACGCGCCCCTGACGCGGCTTTACGTCCGCATCTGGCTTTACACGATCTTCCACGCCGGTCTCGAAACCCTCTTCTTCGAAGGCGGAAGCTTTGTCTGGTTCACTTTCGTCTTTGCCCTCTACGGACTGCACCTGCAATCGAGCGCCGTGGTGGCGCAAGGTGCCGTCCCGGAAAACAGGAAGCGTGTCGCTCATGCGTGACGTGGAAGTAAAGATCGGCGCGTTTGTCGACCGGCTGGCCAACCGGGCAATCTGGCGGCTCGCCCGGGCGCGGCGCTCCCTGAAAACGGAGCTCCCGCTGGTCTCCTTCACCTTCGACGACGTGCCGGACAGCGCGCTTCACGAAGGGGCGGCAACACTCGAGCGATACGACGTTCGCGGAACCTTCTACATCGCCGGTGGTCTCGCCGGACAAGTGGAGAAGGACCGGACCCTGATCACGCCGGAAGGATGCGCGGAACTGCTGGCGCGCGGCCACGAGATCGGCTGCCACACCTTCGCGCACCACCGGGTGCGTAGCGCCGGTGGTCTCGCCGCCGATCTCGACCGAAATGCCGAGTATCTGGAGAGCGTCGGCGTCGCCCGGCCGGCGCGCAACTTCGCCTTCCCTTACAACGCCGCCTGGCCCCTGGCGCGCCCCGAACTGCGCCGGCGGTATCGATCCTGCCGCGCCGGCGGCGAGGCCATCAACCGTGGACCCGTGGATCCGCTGATGCTCAGGGCCGTCGAGATCCGCCAGCCCGAGCAGCATGCCCAAACCCTGACCCGATGGATCGACGACGTCGTCGCCGAGCCCGGCTGGCTGATCTTCTTCACGCATGACGTCGCGCCGCGGCCAACGCCCTATGGCTGCACGCCGGAAACCTTCGACAACCTCGTGCGCTATGCCGTTGAAAAGGGCTGCCGCGTGCTTCCGGTCGATGAGGCCCTCGACCGGCTCGATTGGTAGGAGGCCGAAATGCCGGTGCTCGAGAAAGCCGGGAAGCGCCTGCTGGCGATCAACAACTACTTCTATCGCCGCGGCGGAGCGGAGGTGGTCTTCTTCGACCACATGAGCATGTTCGCCGAAATCGGCTGGGACGTGGTGCCCTTCGCCATGCGGCACGACAGCAATGAACCTACGCCTTGGTCCGACTATTTCGTCTCCGAGATCGAATATGGCCGGCAGACGGGCCTGTTTCGCAAGGCGGTGCAGGCGGCAAGCGTCATCTATTCGCTCGAGGCCCAACGCAACGTCGGTCGGCTGATCGAGCACAGGCGCCCGGCGATCGCGCATGCCCACAACGTCTACCACCATCTGTCGCCGGCGATTTTCTCCACCCTGAAATCCGCCGGCATTCCGGTGGTCATGACGGTTCATGATCTCAAGCTCGCCTGCCCGTCCTACAAGATGCTGCGCGACGGCAAGGTCTGCGAAGACTGTCGCGGCGGGAAGATCTACAACGTGCTTCGCCATCGCTGCGTCAAGGACTCCGTGCCCCTGAGCGCCGTGGTGCTTGCCGAAACCATGCTGCATCGGCTGCTCGGCCTCTACCGCGACAAGGTGGATCGGCTCGTCGTGCCGAGCCGCTTCTACCTGGAAAAGCTCGCCGAATGGGGTTGGCCGCGCGAGAAGATGGTCCACGTGCCTAATTTCGTCGATGTCTCCACCTTTCGCACCGATTGGCAGGAGGGCGACTATTTTGTCTTCGCCGGCCGCCTGGCGCCCGAAAAAGGCCTGGCGACCCTGATCAGAGCGATCGCCCTTTCGGGAGAGCGGCTGATTGTTGCCGGGACCGGCCCCGAAGAGGCGAGCCTTCGTCGATTGGCGGGCGAACTCGGCGCAGACGTGACTTTTGCCGGTTATCTTTCCGGGGACAAGCTGCATCGCGTCATCGGCGAATCCCGCGCCCTCGTGCTTCCTTCGGAATGGTACGAGAATGCGCCGATCAGCCTTCTCGAGACCTATGCGCTGCAGCGGCCGGTCATCGGCGCGGCGATCGGTGGCATTCCGGAAATGGTGAGGGAAGGTGAAACCGGGTTGCTGGCGTCCTCCGGGAAGCCGGAAGATCTGGCAAGGGCGCTGCGCGCAATGGCGGCGCTTTCGCCGGCAGCGCGCCGCCGCATGGGGGCCGAGGGGCGTTCGTGGATCTCCAGCGAATTTTCCGCCGCGGCCTATCGGGCGAGGACCCTCGACCTCTACGCGTCGCTCGGCGTCGCCTGATCCGACGTTCGGTTTTTGGCCAGCCGCTTAAAAGTTTAGCGATCTTCTTACGCCGGGCGAAAGTGTTCCGCTCGTAAAAGCTGTCCAAAGGGAAACTTCCGGGGCAGGACAACCATGAGCAGTCAGACCGCAGTCTCGCGAGACGGTCCGCAGCAGCCGAGAGGTTCGGTGGCGTCGGTGCGCAACGCTCGTGGCGGCGTCGAGCGGTTTCCCGAAAAGCTGCTCCCGGTCCATGTGCAGGACGGTGCGACCGCCGCGCTGCTCGAAGGGTCTTCCTTCGGCCTCGGCGGCGTGGCATTGTCGGCGGAGGAACGCGACGGGTTTCACCCGTCCCTTGCTGCGCGTCCGCGTGTGATGATGCTGGGACTGCGCGGCATACCGGACGTGCAGGGCGGCGTGGAGAAACATGTCGAGATGCTCTCCGCCAGACTGGTCGCCCTCGGCTGGAGCGTCGATGTCATCGGGCGACGGCGCTATCTCGCAAAATCCTCCTCCTACTCCTGGGGCGAGGTTCGCGTCTTCCCGCTCTGGGCGCCGCGATTGATGGCGCTCGAAGCCATTGCCCACACCTTCGTCGGCGTCTGTTTCGCCGCGCTGCGCCGGCCGGACGTCCTGCATATTCATGCTATCGGCCCCGCCTTGCTGGTTCCCCTGGCGCGGCTCCTGGGCATGAGGGTGGTGGTCACGCATCACGGCTATGATTACGACCGGCAGAAGTGGGGCACCTTCGCCAAGCGCATGCTGAAACTCGGAGAGCGCCTGGGCATGCGGCTTGCGCATGGGCGCATCGCCATTTCGAAGGACATCGTGGAGACGATGGATGAGCGTTACACCGTGCCGGTGTCCCTCATCCCGAACGGCGTTGCCATTATGCCGTGGCGCGCCGGAACCGGCATACTCGACGAGTTCGGCCTGACGAGCCGCGGCTATATTCTGCTTGCTGCGCGACTCGTTCCCGAGAAGCGCCAGACCGATCTCATCCGGGCTTTCGCGAGCCTCGGCGATACCGGCGTCAAACTCGTCCTGGCGGGGAGCGCCGAGTTCGAAACGCCCTTTGCGAATGAGGTGAGGGCGATGGCCGAAGCCGTGCCCGGCGTCGTTCTGACGGGCTTTCAGTCGGGCGACAGGCTGGCGGAACTCTTTGCCAATGCGGCGCTCTTCGTCCTGCCCTCCAGTCATGAAGGGATGCCGATCGCCCTCCTGGAGGCCATGGCCCACGGCTTGCCGGTCCTCGCCAGCGACATCGTTGCCAATCGCGAGCTCGGCTTGCCCGCCGATGACTATTTCCCGCTCGGCGATATCGACGCCCTTGCCGACGCGATTGCCAGGAAGATCGAAAATCCCCCGAGTGACGACGAGGTCCGTTCGCAGATCGCTCATGTGGAATCGACCCACAGCTGGGCGGGCGTCGCACAGAGAACCCTTGCGGTCTATCGAGCGCTCGCCAGATGAGCACGCCGCAATGCGGCGGGGTGGCCGAAGATATGAGGCAGCGGATCATGGATTTGCGGCGCGCGGCCAAGGCGCTCGCATGGCTCCTGTTGGCGCTGATCGCCTACTCGACGCTGTCGCCGATCGGCATGCGTCCGCATGTCGGCACGTGGGTTCACGTCGAGCGGTTTGGCGCATACGGGCTTATGGGCTTGCTCTTCGCGACGGCCTTTCCGCGGCGCATAACGCTTGTTCTCGCCATGGTGCTGGGAGCGGCGGTCGGGCTCGAATTGCTGCAGATGCTGTCGGCGGATCGCCACGCGCGCCTGGAGGACCTTGCCGTCAAAATGGCCGGGGCGACATGCGGGGTCGGTGCCGTCTGGTTTAGCGGCCGCTGGTGGCGTTTGCGGGGCCGGCAAAGTAAACCAAAATTCAAGCCATCGCGGGTAGAAAGTTCAGCTTAGTGCATTCTGGCGGCATGGGCGCGGCGAGCGGAAGCACGGCGTAACCTTCCTGGGGGCCTCCTTGGCGATATCCGTTATTATCAAGACCTTGAATGAAGAGAAGCGTATTGCCGCGACAATCGAAAGCGCCTTGGCGGCGCTTCGGGGCATCGGCGGCGAAGTCATTGTCGCCGACAGCGGATCGTCGGACGCCACGGTCGAGATCGCCGCTCAATATCCGGTCGTCATAGCGCAGATCGCGCCGCCGGCGCGGCCGAGCTGTGGGATCGGGCCGCAACTCGGCTTTCAATATTCGCGTCACGAGCATGTCTGCCTCATTGATGGCGACATGCTGCTGGATGCCGGCTTTCTCGACGAAGCCGTCCGCTTTCTCGCCGACAATCCGGGCATCGCCGGCGTGACCGGTCACGTCGAGGAGATGCATGTCGCCAATCTGGAATTTGCGCGACGCGTCAACCGCAATGCTCCGGAAAACCGTATCGGGCCGATCGACCGCATGAATGGTGGCGGCCTCTACAGGCGCAGCGCCATCGAGGATGTCGGCTACCTCTCGGATCGCAATTTGCACGGCTATGAGGAGTTCGATCTCGGCATCCGGCTGAGAAGCGCCGGCTGGGGTCTTCACCGCCTCGATCGGCGGTTCGTCCAGCACTTCGGCCACACGGTCAATTCCTACCGGCTGCTCGTCCGTCGCTGGAAGAGCAAATATCTCTATGGCATCGGCGAGCTCCTGCGCGCTTCGCTCGGCAAGCCCTATTTCCTCCAGCTCCTGCGCGAACTGCCGGAACTCAGGCTCTGGGGGCTCGTGCATCTCTGGTGGCTGGTCTGCCTGTGCCTGATCGTCTTCCTGCCTGACAAGCTTGTCGCGATCGGCGCCGTCCTGGCCATGGTCGCAGCTGTCGTTGCGCTGGCGAGCATCAAGAAGCGCAGCCTCGGCATGGGGATCTACACGGTCGTCGCCTGGTTCTTCCATGCGGCGGCGCTGCCCGTCGGAATGCTCGGAAGCCGCAGGCAGCCCGGCGAACCGATCGAGAGCCGTATCCTCGGAAATCCGGCGTGACGATGCGTCCACGGCTTGCGGCTGCGGCGATCTTCCTCGCCGGATTTGTGCCGTGGGCCGGCGCCTCGGACCAATGGGTGGCTGTCCGTGACGTCTCGCTCGAGTTCCAATCGGGAAGTCCACTGGATTTCTCGGCCTTTCTCCCCAACGGCGCGATCGACGCGGATCACCGCCTGATTACGGGGGAGGGCGGGCATCTGGCCCACGCGAAATCGCCGGACAAGCCGCTCAGGATGCTCTGCGCCTCGCTCGCCTGGAGCCCCGCTTCGGGCGGCTTTCCCGATCATGAAGGCGCGGAGCGTTACGCGCGCCAGCTGGCCCTGCACGGCTACAACATCGCCCGGCTGCATTTCGCCGATGCGAGCCTGATGTCCGGGCGGCAGAAGGATTTCGACTTCAATCCCTACACTCTCGACCGCATCCACTACCTGCTCGCGGCGCTGAAGCGCAACGGCATCTACTGGATCATCGACGGGCTTTCGTCGCCGCGCGGCGCCTATGGCGGATATGACGACCGCTGGGACGCCAACGGCGATCTCAAGCTGCGCCTGCATCTGGACGAAGAGGCTTTCGCCCATTGGCGGACGCTGCAGGAGAAATTCCTGGGGCGGGTCAATCCCTATACGGGCGTCGCCCCGATCCGTGACGACGCCTTGGCGCTGGTGATCCTCGCCAACGAAAACGGCATCGAGTTCGACAGTGTCGTGCACGAGCGCCCGGGCGAACCCGCCTATGACCAGGCGCTCGCTGGTCCATTCAACGCCTGGCTCGCGAAGCGCTACGCCTCGAGCGACCGTCTCGCGCAGACCTGGGGCGAGCTTGGCGACGACGAACGGCTGGAAACGGGCACGGTCAGGCTTCCGGCCGATCGCTACGGCGACAGCGCCCGCATGCGTGATCTGCAGGCATTCTTCAGCGAGGCCGAGGGGGTATCGGCCGCCCGGATGAGCAAGGTGCTGCGCGATCTCGGCTATCGGGGCCTGATCAGCACTTACAACAACTGGCCGACCGTCCAGACGGCGCTCGCCAGGCGCGATCTCGAAGCGGTCACCATGAACACCTATCATGACTGGGTCGGCGGCTACGCGCCGGGCAGCGCCCTCTCGCAGGTGAGCTCCATCGCCGACGGTGCCAACTACATGCGGAGGATTGCCGCCGCGCGCTGGCTCGGAAAACCCTTCATCGTCAGCGAGCATGATCACCTGTTCTGGAACCGGTACCGTTACGAGGCGGGGCTCGTCATGCCGGCCTATGCGTCGCTGCAGGGCTGGGACGTGCTATGCCGGCACGGGCACGGACCGATCGTGCTGGCCTATGGCGAACGCTATCCGCACAAGAAGGCGATGCTTCCCTATGCGATCGCGCTGGATCCGGTGGCGCGGGCCGGCGAAACGCTGGCGGCCCTGCTTTACCGGCGCGGCGACGTGGCAGCCTCCGGCATCAGCATTCCCTTTGCCGTACGCGGCGAAGAGGACCTTGGCGAGGACATGCAGGCGCGCGAGCCGGAGCGCCTCACCGAACTCGCCTTGATCGCCGGCATAGGCCTCGTTCCCGCGGATCGTTTCGAAGACGCGGTCGGCGTCGCGCAGCCGCGTACGCAGGGCGCAGGGGAAGTGCTGTCTGCTCTTCGCGATAGCGGCTCGCTTCCTCATGACAATCAGACCGACACGGAACGCGGCATCTACGAGAGCGACACCGGGCAGATACGGCTCGATCGCCGCGCCGGGCAGTTGCGGGTCTCGACGCCGGCCACCGAGGCGGCGGCCTTCTCCTCGCTTCGCGAGCCGATCGATCTCGGCGTTCTCCGCATCGAGCAGGCGGATGGAAACGGGCTCGTCGCCCTGTCCGCAATCAATCGCCAGCCCTCGCTCGCGCAGAGCCGCCGGATGCTGCTGATCTTCGCAACCGATGCCCGGAACAGTGGCATGGTCTTCCGCGACAGCGAGGAAAAGATCATCGAGGATTTCGGTTCCCTGCCGGTACTGCTTCGCAAGGGCCATGTCGATCTGGCGCTTTCGCGCGGGGCCGCCAGGTGGACGATATCGCCGGTCGGCCTCGACGGCACCGTCTATCCGCCGGTGCGCAGCGGCGCAGGTCCGATCGCCTTTCGCCTCTCGAACGATACGCCCTATGGTCCGACGACCTATTTCCTGCTGGAACTCGAGGACGGCTGAGTTTATCCCCGTCGCTGGCCCGCGGGGGACGCACTCCACAGAATGGTTCAATTTAACCAGGAAAGGCTCTAACGATTGCATTTCCCGGCCCAAACTGATTTTGGTCGCCATCGATGCGGCGGTCGAACGATGCGCATCGGCCGTCAAGCCGCATGGAGTGTCGCGAAACGATGGATAGCTTGCCCGAAATCGACGGCAAGACCTGGTGGCCAAGGCAAGGCAGCCGCCTCGGCGCGACTTTCTTCGTGCGCCAGGCCTTTCCGTGGCTTGGACGCTATTTCGGCGGCCGGCCGCTCGCCTCGACCCTGTCGCCGGGGATCGACGGCGTCGTTTCCTGGGGCGGGCGTATCCCGGCAAAGACTGCGATGGCGGTCGCCCGCGCCCGGCGGCTACCGCACTGGCACCTTGAGGACGGTTTCCTGCGTTCGGTTGGGCTCGGCAAGGATGGAGCCGCGCCCGTCTCGATCATCGCCGACGATCTGGCATTGCCGGTCGACGGGGGCAGGGCGTCGCGGCTCGAGCTGTTGATCGCCGAGGCGGCCGGCGGCGGACATGACGCGTTCGGCCGGCGCATCCGCGAGCGAATGGTTGAACACAAGCTCTCCAAATACAACAACCTGCCGCATCGCCAACCGTCGATCGAGCCGAGCAGCCGGCGGCGCATCCTGCTCGTGGATCAGGTTTTCGGCGATGTTTCGGTGGCGTGCGCGCTCGGCAGCCGCCGTTCGTTCGATCGCATGCTGGACGACGCGCTGGCGAGCGGAGCGCAATGCGTCGTGCGGACGCATCCGGATGTGATGGCGGGCTATCGCAAGGGTTACATGACGGAACGCGCCGCCAGGACTCCCGGCGTCATCCTGCTTGCCGACAAAGTGTCTGTCGCCTCGATCCTCGACGTCGTCGACGAGGTCTGGACCGTTTCCAGCCAGGTCGGCTTCGATGCGCTGTTGAGGGGAATACCGGTGCGCTGCTACGCGGCGCCCTTCTACGGCGGTTGGGGGCTGACGGAGGATCGGGTGAGCACCGGAGCAGAATTCGCATTGGCGCGCCGTGCCGTTGCAACGCCGACGACCGACCAACTCGCCGCTGCAGCGCTCGGTCTCTATCCGAGCTACCGCAACCCGGCGGACGGGGAGCGGATGGATGTCTTCGCGGCGATCGATTTCCTGGTCGATGCCCTGAACGGAGCCTGATCGCACCGCACTCGGCCCGTCCCGCACTCTCGGGAAGATTGCGAAATGCTCCGCGATATCCACTTCACGCAGTTTTGTATCGATTTAATCCGCTGCTGCCGCGCTCTTAACCATTTTGCAATCATGGACTGCAACTAAATAGTGTGGCGCAGGCAGGATTCCTCCTGCACATGACACCTGTTTCATACGTGCCGACGCCCGATATCACGGCTTGCGGACAGTAGATTTTTGCATTTTTGCGAGGGTTCCCTGCGGGGGCAGTATATTCGGGGGGAATATATGAAACTCAACATTGCACGCGGCATGATTGTGTTTGGCGGAATCATTGCGGTCGGCCTGTTGGTCTCGATCGGCATCAAGACATACGCTTTCGACAAATTGCGGGTGAATGGTCCGGTCTATACGCAGATCGTCTACGGCAAGGATCTCGTCGCCGACATCCTGCCGCCGCCCTTGTACACGGTCGAATCCTACATGCTGGCAATGGAGGCGATCTCCAGCCCGGAACTCGTTGCCAGGAACCAGGAAAAGATTGCCGCGCTGAAACGCGCCTATGAGGAGCGGCGGTCCTATTGGAAGCTTTCAGCCGCGCCCGATACATTGATGAAGAAGCTGGAGGACGAGGTGCTCGCCCGGGCCGACGTCTTTTGGCAGGTGTTGGAAAAACAGTTTCTTCCTGCGCTGCAGGCGAACGACCTTGCCGGCGCCGGCCAGGCGCTGAACGCCTTGAAGGGCAGCTTCCATCATCACGAGATTGCCGTGAACGAACTGGTGCAGATGGCCGTCGCCTTCCAGGCGGGCGAAGAGGCCGCCGCGGCCTTGGATACGGACCGCCTGTCCATTGCGGCCACGACAAGCTCGGTGATCTCGGTTGCCCTGCTCGCCGCCGGTCTCTGGTATTTCCGCCGCCGTGCCGTTCAGCCGTTGGCGACGATGTCGTCCTATATGGAGACGCTGGCGGCGGGCGATTATAGCCGAACCGTCCCCTTCTCCGATCGTGCGGACGAGATTGGCGCGGTGGCAAAATCCGTCGCCGTTTTCCGCGAGGCGGCCATGGAGCGTCGCACCATGCGTGAGCGCGCCGAGGAAGAACGTCGCCGGCGCGAAGAGCAGGAGACAGTTCTCCGCGAGCAGCGGGCAGCCGAGGAAAAGGAACGGCGAAAGGTCATCGATCACCTCAGCGCCGGACTGGGGCGCCTGTCGATCGGCGATCTCGGGGCGCAGATCGACGTCGGCTTTGCTCCCGAGTTCGAGCGGCTGCGTACCGAGTTCAACGACAGCGTCCAGCGGCTTGCCGAAGCAATATCAGGCGTGCTCGACGCAACCGGCCGGCTGCGTTCCGGCTCGTCGGAGATCGCCGGTGCCACCGACGATCTGGCAAGGCGCACCGAGCACCAGGCGGCGTCCCTGGAGCAGACGGCCACGGCCTGCGATGAGATCACTGCGACGGTGCGCAGCTCGCTGGCGCGTGCCCGCGAAGCAAGCCTGGTGATGCGGACTGCCAAGGACGGAGCGGAACGCTCTGCTGCTGTCGTCCGCGATGCAGTGGCGGCGATGGAGCGGATAGCCGGCTCTTCGACACGCATCCGGCAGATCCTCAATGTCATCGACGAGATCGCGTTCCAGACCAACCTGCTGGCCTTGAATGCAGGGGTCGAGGCGGCCCGCGCCGGCGAAGCCGGCAAGGGCTTTGCGGTCGTCGCGCAGGAGGTTCGCGAACTTGCCGGCCGTTCGGCCGCTGCCGCCAAGGAAATCAAGCAACTCATCGAAACCTCGGCGCGCGAGGTCGCAGACGGAGTCGAATTGGTCAACCAGACCGGGTCGGCGCTGACCGGTATTGAAGGACATATGCTGCAAGTCAGCGGCCTGATCGGCGCCATCGTCACCGCGGCCGACGAGCAATCCTGCGCACTCGACGGCATCAATGCCGCTTTGCAGCAGATGGACCAGGTCACCCAGCAGAACGCAGCCATGGTCGAGGAGACGAATGCCGCCTGCCGCGCGCTCAGCGAAGAGGTGCTCGATCTCGACAGGATTGCCGAGCGGTTTCAGGTGAAGGCGAATGCGGGGCGTGCGCGCCGCGCGGCATGAGTGTGTCAGCGGCTCAATTTGCCAGCGGCCGGAAGGCGGCGGCACGTGCCAGCGGCAAGCCAAGCCGCTGGCACGATACCCAGGGCATCATGCCCAAGGCTGCCCTGCACCCACAAAAAGGAGTGTAAGCGGACGGGGCGGCGCTAGGCTACAGTTCGAAGATTAAATCCATATCCGCATTGCGCAGAGGGTATACGGTTAACGCATAATTGCGTCAATGTCTGGGGCGGGTGTGAAACAGATAGTAAAACATCAACAAGAGGATGTAATGTTTCCTTTTATGTATTAAATCGTGCAATTCGGCCCGCGACCGGCAACGATGCGGCGCAAACGTGGGTTGCTGATGTCCGTATTGTGGCGCACGGATATCACCTAATTACGCAAGTCTTCTCCCGCGTCGTTTCGAATGACTTGTTGGCAAGGCAAATTCCCCAACGAGTCCAATCCGCTACGAAGTGACACGCGCGGTTTGCATGAGGCTTAACTGTAGGTGATCGTGTTGCCGTTCCGGGGCCGGATGAAGAAGTGTTGGTCATATTCGTAAGCGCCGTCGTCGGTGAAACTTTCGAACAGGCTGGAGAAGATCGTATCCAGTTTGTACTGGACACGCGTCACCACCAGTTGCACGTCCTCGGTCCGCAATTCCTCGGGCACCTCGACGGGTGAGTCCTGTCCTGCCGAAAGGGCGGTCGTGCCATAGGCGGCAGACCAGTTCACGGTCGCCTTGCCCTTGCTGTCGACGTCGATGACACAAAGAAGGATCGTGAGGTCGTCGGTTTCATAGGGCTGCACGATGGTGCTGACCCCGTCGAGGATCGACTCGACGCTCGCTTCGGTCCAGGTGCTTTGCATGGCAATGATCTCGCTGCTCGTCGAAGCGATCTGATTGATCTTTCTCCGCACCGTCAGGCCCTGGCCGAGATCGACCAGTCCGGCGAGCAGCAGCAGCATGATCGGGAACAGGAAAGCGAATTCGATCGCGGAAGCGCCGTCGCGGCTTCGCAGGCACTGCCGCGACAGGGCGACTATTCTCTTGGCGATCGGGGTCATGCGGAGATCCTCAGAACGGTTCGTTGCGCAGCAGGACGGAGGCGCCCATCAGGTAGCTGCCGTCCGCGAGCGTCGAGCTCGAAAGCGAGTAGAGGCTGACGATCGGCTTCCAGGGGAGGAAGGCCTGGACCATCACGTAGTCGCTGCCCTTGCCGATTTCGAAGCCCTCGGTGATCGAGACGGCGCCGCTGCTGTTGAGCGCCTTCATCGCGCCGGAAGAGGAAGAGTCGGTGATCGTATCGACTGCCACGAGAAGCTTGTCGCCGCAGTCGAGCACATAGAGCAGGTTGCCGCAGACCTCCGTCTTGAAGCCGGTGATGGTCATATTGCCTTTCGACGCCTGGCCGGTCCTGATCAGCCGGGCGGCCTTGTGAACCGCCGCATCGAGCGCCGAGTCGATGAAGAACATCGCCGCACATTCGAGAATGCCGAAGATGATCGTGAACAACGGTAGCGCGAGAAGCGCGAATTCGATGGCGGCGACGCCCGACCTGTCGCGAAGCAGCCGGCGCAGAAGCGTGGATCCCTTGCGTTTCCTCATTGGGTGAGCCGCACCGAGGTCAGATATTGATTGAAGAGGGTGGAGAGCCCGGCGGTGATCTCGTCTTCGGAGGCGGCGGAGATGAAGAGGTCGGAGGAAGAGGCGCAGTCCTGCAGCGCGATCGGGATATAGTCGTGCCTGGTGGTGCTGCTGCTCACGCCGCTATGCAGCGTGCCGCCCCAGGTCGAGGTCCAATCGCTATTTCCCATCGATTTGGCAAGCGTCGCGTTGTAGCCCCAGTCAGCGGGGATCGCGAGATATTCCGTGTAGAGAACGGCCATTGTTGCGTCGTTGTCTTTAAGGTAGTCGCACCAGTCCGGGTTCAACGGCGTCACTCGGCCCCAGTATTTTCCACTCCACTTGATGACCCAGTCGCGATTCGACTGGACGCCATCAGTAAGCAGGAGAACGAGTTTGAGCGGTGAAGCGGCCGACGTGCCATCTCCGGCTGTCCCGACCTTTTTCTTCAACGCCTTCAGCGCGGTCTGGAAATAGGTGGCACTCATGGAGGTCGCGCTGGTTAGTCCACTGCTATCGTCAGAAAGTTTTTTCCGAGCTGTGCTGGTGGAATAGGTCGGCTCGAGGACTTCGGAAATGGTTTCGCCGAGACTGTAGAGACCGACCTTGATCCTCGCATGGTCCTCATCCGCCGCGTCGACCATGTCGAGTACCTCTTCGACAGCATCGAGTGCGACGTCTGTTCGGAGCTTTACACCGAGGCTCTTAATATAGTTGTAGTAGGTCGATGCGATGACGGTGCCGTTCTTCTTCACTGGATCCTTCGTGTCGTGGCAGGCGAACTCGCAGGTGATATTCGCGTCAGCGCGCAGCATCGCCTGGTCTTCACTCGTTGCCGCGAGCAGCATCGACGGCGACTTGTCGATGACGATGTAGACTTCGAGGTAGGACGTCGCCGGCCCCTCGATGGCGCTGATGACGCCGACCGGAACGGTCTTGATATCGGCCAGTGTCATGAGTGTCGTCGGTACCGTTCCGCTTGCGCTGGCGGTGATCGTGTGGCCGCTCTTGTCAACGGTGATTTCCGTCAAGTCATAGGTGGCGCTTTGCTTCTCCGACTGGGCGTCGAACCAATCCTTGATCTTTTCGGCGATCTCGTCCTCGTCGTACTCGTCGATCTCCTTGATGGCCGCCACCAGCGCGGCGTCGAGATCCGATTGCATCCTGCTCTGGACGTTGTAGGCGCGCGTATAGTCTAGGCCGGCGCCGACGGCGAGGATCATCGGAATGATACAGATGGCGACCGTTAGGGCGACATTGCCGCCCCGGTCGCTGACCATTGTTGCCATTCGGCCGGCGATCAGCTGACGGAAAAAGCCGAAATTAAGATGCATGTTTCAGTGACCAGCTCTGTTACTTTGCGTGCTGATCGTGCTTGGGAAATATTATTCGGATGTAAATTAGCGCGGTGCTTGGCTAGCCGATTGACGCGGGGCTATCCGGATAGCGCAAGAAACGACTCTTGAGGTGCGAGACCGTTCCGCCGGCAGCGCGGGTTCGCCGCTTGCTGCCCGAACAACGCGCAGTTTCTAGCGGTTCGCGTCGGGGGAGCTTGACGGCGCAATGCCGATGCCGCGCCGGCTATGAAGCTTGAGGGTCTCGGACGGCGTCTGGCCGAAGGCGTCGTGGTACACCGCGGAAAACCGGCCCATATGGGTGAAGCCCCAGGCGCGCGCCACCTGCGCGATCGACAGCGTATTGGCATCGTCGCAAAGGGTCTTGCGGACACCCTCCAGCCGCATCTGGCGCAGATAGTTCAAGGGCGTCGTATCCTTGAACTGCTGGAAGGCCGTCTGCAGGGCCCGCACGCTCGTGCCTGCCTCCCGGGCGATATCGGCGACGCTCATGGGTTCGGCGATATTGGCAACCATATATTCGATCGCGCGTTTCAGGTTTCGTGGCATGGCAGGGGACATGGGCTTGTGCAGTCGCGCGCTGTAGTTGTGGGGAAGCGTTTCGAGGATCATGACCATCGCAGCCTGGAAAAGATGCGTGGTCGCCGTCGTCGAGACACGGTTTCCGCCCGGTCCGTCGAAACAATCCCAGAGCAAACTTCCAAGAGCGGCGAGCCGCGAGCCGATGGCGGAGTCCGTTTCGACTGTCGCACAAAGGCCGATATCTCCGAGGACCGGGGCGTCCAGGAGTTGACTGAGCTGGCCGACCATCGCCGATTTGTCGAAGGCGATGCCGATATGGCCGCGATTCTCGTGGATGGTCAGCCTTTCGAAGTGCGCCATATTGCCGACCATCGCCGTTCCCGGGGTCGACAGGAGGCGCTTGCGGCCGACATCGATCTCCATGACGCTCGAATGCGGCAGGTAGAGCACGAAGGCATCGGAGGGCTGCGAGAATGTGACTTTCATGCCCGAGTGGCACATGCCGGCCCAGATGCTGAAAGGTCCGGCAGAATAGTGCCGATCCTCGACCGAGATCCGCTGCCCCCCACCCAGTGGCTCAACCTTGGCGGGCGACAACGTCCTTGCATAATGCTCCGACATTTCGTCGGCATCTGCCTTGAGGATGCGGAACACTGGATGATGAGGAACGTACCTCATTCAAGTTCCGTAATAACGCCGACGCTGTCGAGGGCAGCGCCCCGGCGGACATTTTTGCGTATCAGGATCACGTCACCTCCCTTTCAAGGGCGCTTGCCGCGTCTTCAATTGTCGTACAATTAAGCCCTATATTAGCTTTCTCGCAAAGGGATATGTGTGCCCGAATATCCAAAAAGCGAAAATCGAAGCCGGATTTCGCAGGAATTGCCGAGCGCGTCGCCCCTTGGGAAAGCTTCGCGCCGCTACATCCAACGGGACAGCGTGTGTGGGCCGAACCGCCAGCGGCATGCAGTCGGCAAGGTCAAGATCGACCGCAGCGTCCAAGCGATGAAGGCGAGGCGACGCTACGACGGGCGCTGCAGGCGGCGCGGCAGACCGATTGATTTGGGCTGGCCAACCGGGGAGCCGCAGGTTCATGCCTATCCGATGAGCATCAATGGCGACCCCGCGACCGTTCCCGCCGACGAAAAGCGTCGTCTTCAGGATAAGCCATGCGCTATGCGGATACTGAAGAGCTTGTTTCCATATGTCTTTTGTAAGCGGTCCGACATATTCAAGGAAGCCGTGAATTTAAGTTGAAAACTACTCTCGCCGCCGCTGGCCTCTACTGAGCGTGGTGTCGAGCGAGGCAAACCATGGCGCTTTCGTTCATTGAACGCAGGACGCTGCAAAAAGATGGGAACAAGGACGAATGCTGGTCAGACCGAACAAGAAAGAACCGCGTGCAATCGACATCCATGTGGGCAACCGCATCCGCTTGCGCCGATTGGCCCTGGATTGGAGTCAAACAAAGCTCGGCGAGGCGCTCGACGTCAGTTTCCAGCAGGTGCAGAAATACGAAAAGGGCCTGAACCGCGTTGGCGCCAGCCGCCTCCAGCGCGCCGCCGAGGTCCTGAGCGTGTCGGTCTCCTATTTCTTCGAAGGCGGCCCCGAGACCTCGAACGGCGGCGAGCAGAGTGCCGCGGTGACGTCCAGCGACGAGATGCTGCAGTTCCTTGCGACCGAGGAGGGTGTGGCTCTCAACCGGGCCTTCGCCCGGCTCAGCGATCCGCAGGTCCGGCGGAAGATCGTGGCGCTCGTCAAGGCCCTGGCACCTTCGGAAGCCGCACTGACCGCAGCGATGGCCTTCGAAGAATAAAGCCACCGGCTGCGCACAAAGGACACTGCAGCACTTGGATTTGCTGCATGCTTCATCCTTAAACCGGCTGCGATTTAAGCAATCATGAAGTAGCTTGGCTTAACGGCCTTGCCGCCGCGACGCGCCGCGCGGCGGCGCCGCTTGCCGTCCGGATCATTCGGCGGCAATCGGTGTGGGTTGGGCGGCGCGGGCCTCAGGCGCCTGCCTGTGCGGCTCGGCGGTTTCGCCCTCCGTTTCGCGCCCCTTGGGCTCTTTGCCGAAGAACAGCGCGTAGCCGGCCGGCAGCACCAGGATCGTCAGCACCGTCGCAACAAGAATGCCGCCCATCATCGCATAGGCCAGCGGTCCCCAGAACACGCCGCGCGAGATCGGGATCAGCGCGAGCACGGCGGTCAGCGCCGTGAGCACGATCGGCCGGAAGCGCCGCACCGCCGCACCGATGATAGCCTCGGAGCGCTCCATGCCGGCCGCAATATCCTGGTCGATCTGATCGACGAGGATGATCGAATTGCGGATGATGATGCCGAGCAGTGCGATGACGCCGAGGATGGCGACGAAGCCGAAGGGGGCGCCGCTGATCAGCAAGGCCGCGGCCGCACCGATGATGCCGAGCGGCCCCGTTGCGAGCACCAGCATCGACTTGCCGAAGTGCTGGAGTTGCGCCATCAGCAGGATGACAATGACGACCAGCATGACCGGCGCCTTGGCGGCGATAGAGGCCTGGCTCTCGGCACTGTCCTCCGCGCCGCCCTGGATCTCGACCTTGTAGCTCGGGGCAAGACCGTCCCGCAGGCCCTGCAGCTCGTTGTAGATCTGCAGGGTCACGTCGTTCGGCTGGATGCCGTCGGGCAGTGTTGCGCGCACGGTGATGGTCGGCAGGCGATCGCGCCGCCATTCGATGCCTTGCTCCAGGACCGGAACCACTTTGGCCACCTGGGACACCGGCACGAAGCTGCCGAAGTCGGTCGGCACATAGACGGAGTTGACCGCCGAAAGCAGCTGGCGGTTGCCGTCCGGCTCGCGGGCCACGATCGAGACGGTCTCTTCGCCGTCGCGGAAATCGTCGAGCGGCACGCCGGACATCGCCGCCTGCAGCATCTGGCGGATGCGCTGCGAGGTGACGCCCAGCGCCCGGGCGCGATCCTGGTCGATCACCAGCTTCATCGCCGGCACCGGCTCCAGCCAGTCGTCATGGACCGCGCCGAGCAGCGGATTCTCCTGAAATTTCGCCTTCACCTGATCGGCGATGCCGCGTACCTCCTGGCGATCGGGCCCCATGACCCGGATCTGCACGGGCCAGCCGGTCGGCGGACCGAGGAAGAGGCGATCGACCTTGGCGCGGATCGAGGGGAAGTCTTCGGCGAGGATCGTGCGCAGCTTGGCGATCAGCCTTTCACGGGCCGGCTCGTCCTTCGCCATGACGAGGAGTTGCGCGAAGTTGGGATTGCGGAGCTGCTGGTCGAGCGGCAGGAAAAAGCGCGGTATGCCTTCGCCGATATAGGTGGCGATGAAGCGCTTGTCCTCGTCATCGATCATGCGCGCCTCGAGCGCCTTGGCCTGCTTTTCGACTTCCTTGATGCTGGTGCCCTCCGGCAGCCAGAGGTCGACGAGGATTTCCGGCCGCGAGGACTGCGGGAAGAAGTTCTTCGGAATGAACTGGAAGGCCCAGAGGCTCGTCATGAAGGTTGCCAGCGTCAGGACGAGCACGATGACGCGATGGCGCACGGCCCAGCCGACGGTCGACCGGAGGCGCCGGTAGAAGCGGGTGTCGAACGCGTCGTGATGGCTACCCGCATGGTGGCGCTGCTTCAGGATCATGTAACCGAACCAAGGCGTGAAATACACTGCCACGAACCACGACACGACGAGAGCGATGCCAACGACGTAGAAGAGCGAGCGGACATATTCGCCCGCAGTCGATTCCGCGAAGCCGACGGGGATGAAGCCGGCCGTGGTGATCAGCGTGCCCGTCAGCATCGGAAAGGCCGTGGAGGAGTAGGCAAAGCTCGCCGCTTCGATTTTCACCAACCCTTCCTCGAGCTTCCGCTCCATCATTTCCACGACGATCATCGCGTCGTCGACGAGCAGGCCGAGCGCGATGATCAGCGCCCCGAGCGAAATGCGCTGCAGGTCGATGCCGAGCTCGTACATGATCGCGAAGGTGGCGGCGAGCACCAGCGGGATGGCGATGGCGATCACCAGGCCCGAGCGCCAGCCGATCGACAGGAACGAGACGATGAGCACGATGATCAGCGCCTCGACGAGCGCGTGGCTGAATTCGCTGATCGCCTCGGTCACGACTTCCGGCTGGTTGGAGATCTGTTCGACCGATACGCCGTAGGGAAGGGCCGACTCGAAGCGCTCATAGGTTGCCTCCACCGCCTTGCCGACGTCAGTAACCTTGTGTCCCTTGGCCATGACCACGCCGATCTGCACGCTGTCGTGGCCGTTGAAGCGGAATTTGCGCGAATAGGGATCTTCGAGGCCCGAGGTGACGGTGGCGATGTCACCAAGCCGGATCGTCTCGTTGCCGGCGCGCAGCCTCAGCTCGCGGATGTCCTCGGCACGCCTGACGTCACCGTCGACGGAGATGCGAACCGAGCGGACGCCCGTCTCGACAGTGCCGGCGGGATCGACCGTATTCTGTCCGGCGACGGCGTTGCGCAGGTCATTGAGCGTCAGTCCGCGGGCGGCGAGCAGCTTGGAAGAAACGTCGATATAGATCTTCCGCGGCTGATCGCCGAGGATGACGACCTTCTCGACGCCGGGCGTCGTCAAGAGCATGTCGCGGCCTTCGGTCGCGAAGCGCTTCAATTCGGGGTAGCTATAGCCGTTGCCGCTGATCGCGTGGAGCGTGATGAACGTATCGCCGAATTCGTCGTTGAAGTACGGGCCGAGGACGCCGTCAGGCAGTTCGTTGGCAATGTCCCCCACCTTCTTGCGAACCTGGTAGAAGGCATCGGCAACATCGTCGGCGTTCGTGTCGCCCTCGATCTGCACGGTGATGACGGCGCTGCCGGCGCGGGTGTAGGAGCGCACGAAATCGAGATGCGGCGTTTCCTGCAGCTTGCGCTCGATCTTGTTGACGACCTGGTCCTGCATCTCTTCGATCGAGGCGCCCGGCCAGACAGCCTGCACGACCATGGTGCGGAAGGTGAATTCCGGATCTTCGCGCTGCCCCATGCGAACGAGACCAAGCGCGCCGGTGATGATGATCAGTCCGAACAGGAACCGCGCGATGCTCGGATGACCGATCGCCCAGCGCGACAGATTGAACGGCTTCTTGTCCCCGGTGGAGGCGTGCATCGGCTTATTTCCGTTCTGCTTGATTGGCTTTTGATTCTAAAAGGTCAGAGGATGCGGGCGGAAAACCGCGCACATTTTTCCTCATCCCGCTCTAGCGGACGATTTCGCGCGTCTCGGCGCGGGCGGACTGCTGCTCGGCGAGAGGCAGCTTGACCTTCAGGTCCTCGGCCATGAACTGCGTACCGGCGGCGACGACGAGATCGCCCTGCCGCAACCCTTCGGCAACGCGCACCTGGTCGCCGGCGTAGTCGGCGAGCCGGACGGGGCGGGCGTGCACGGTCGAGGCGCTGCGATCGACCACCCAGACGATGTCCTTGCCGTCCTTCTGTGCAAGCGCGCTGAGTGGAACGGAAACGAGGCTCTCGGAACTGGTGGCAGCCGCCTCGATGGTGGCGGTCATGCCGAGCAGGACGCGGGGATCGTTGGGCAGGCTGATGCGCACCGCGAATGTCCGGGATTGCCGGTCTGCGCTGCCGGAGACTTCGCGCACCTGGCCGTCGAGGGTGAGCATGTCGTTGGACCAGAACCGGGCACTGACCGCCTTGCCCGGCTTGAACTCGGCTATGTCCAGTTCGGGAACCGCAACTTCGATTTCCTTCTCGCCGTCGACAGCGACGGTGACCACCGGCGTGCCGGTGCCGACGACCTGGCCGACATCGGCATTGATCGCGGTCACGATGCCGCTCTGGTCCGACGTGAGGTCTGCATAGGCCACCTGGTTCTTCGCCTGGCTCAGGCTGGATGCGGCCGCGTCGCGCGTCGAGATCGCCTGGTCGTAGAGCAGGGTCGCCTGGTCGAGTTCAGCCTTGGAGGAAAAAGATTTGGTAAAGAGCTGCGCTGCCCGTTCTTTTGTCAAAGACGTCGTCTGCACCTGCTTCTCGGCGGCGAAAAGGGTCGCGTCGGCGCTCTTCACGGCAAGCAGATAGTCGGTCGGGTCGATACGAGCGAGACGATCGCCCGGTTTGACCCGATCGCCGACATTGACGAGCCGCTCGGTGATCTTGCCGCCGACACGAAAGCCGAGATTCATCTCTGTGCGCGCCTTCACCGAACCGGCGTAGTCGAGCCGGCGCGCCTCACCCGTACCGGCAATTTCGATCACCTTGACCGGCCTAATGGTCTCTTTCGTTTCCGCCTTTTCCTCCGAGCAGCCGGAGACCGCGACGGCAAGTGCGATCACGGCCAGCGCACGGGCAATGAAGGGGCGGTTGAAAGGTGCAAGCATCGTTCGGACTCCTGATCCCGCTATTGGCGGCTCTTATTTCTTCAGCGCTCTGACGGCGAATTCGATCAGCTCGTCGGGGGTGGGGCGGTTTTCCTTGGCAAGACACTGGGCGACGATCTGCGGGTGGCAGAGCGTCACGATGCTCGCACCGAAGCATCGGGCGGCGATCTCCGGATCCTGCTCGGCGAACTCACCGGCCTCGATACCCTCGCGAATGATGCCGGCCAGAAGCCTGTCGATGCGGTCGAGATGTTTTTCGATGACGTGCCATTCCTGCTCGATCGCTACGACGACCATCTCGTGCACCTTCTGCTCATCGAGCATGGTTTCCACGGTCATCCTGTGCTGCGCCAGCACATAGCGCCGCAGGCGCTCGGGAGCACTCAGGGGCAGGCGGGCAATCTCGTAGGCCTGCTGATAACTCGCCTCCAGCATCCGCGCGCAAAGCGCCTGATGGATCTCCGTCTTGGAGCTAAAGAAGCGGTAGATATTGGCGGGCGACATGCCGAGGTCGCGCGCGATGTCGGCGACATTCGTTTTGGTGTAGCCGTAATGCCGGAAAAGCCGCTCGGCGGATTCGAGGATCCGGGCGATATTTTCCTGTCTGCTGGCGTCGATGCTGCTTTCTGCCGGTTCGGTCATGGGCTCGCATTCATGATTGGTGACGTTTTTCGAATTTCGTCAGTCATAATCCGATAGGCAACACTTGTCAATTGCAGGCCATTGCGCCTTGCGGCTCGGAAACTGCAGGTGAATGGGAGAGAGATTCGAAGCGGCGCGCGCGAGAGATACGCCAGATCAGGCGTCCAAGCGGATCGTTCTGAATGATGGGAGCGGAATGCGGGCGAAAACCGCACTCGGGCGGAAACAGTTCCACCGAGGAGCACCGGACTACTTCTTGGGAGGCCGTCAGCCGGGCGATAGGGGCGCGCGCCCTACCCTCTGGCCCTAGAGAAGGAAGTAGCCCTTCTGCAGGGTGACGGCGTCATCGAGGCGGATGGCGAAGTCGGCCTTTTTGTCGCCGTTCACGTCGCCATAGATATAGGTGTCGGAGGCAGCGCGGTCGTAACGCAACTCGCCGTTCTTGCCGCTGAAAGCGGCGGTTCCGACGAAGGTGAAAGCCTGATCGCCGCTCGCGGTCGAGTTGGCGTCGATGGCGGAAACATTGATCCTGTCGGAGGCGGCGAAATCGTAGATCGTGTCGCGACCCGTTGCGCCGACGGTGCTCTCCGCCAATAACCGGAACGCGAAGGTATCGTTGCCGGAGCCGCCATAGAGCCTATCTGCTCCGGTGCCGCCATAGAGCGCGTCGTTCCCTGCGTCGCCCACGAGGGCGTCATTGCCGCTGCTGCCGTAAAGCTTGTCCGAGCCGACACCGCCGTAAAGCGTGTCATGGCCGGTGTCTCCATTCATAATGTCGTTGCCGGCATAGCCGTACAGTTTGTTGGCCGCCTGGTTGCCGGTAATCGCGTCGTTGCCGGAGCCTCCCAAGACGTTCTCGATCAGCGATCGCGTATCGCCGTGATAGAGCAGCGCGTTGAAGATGTTGCCTGCAGCATAGCCATCGTTGGAGCCGCCGCCGAGCCAGGCAAGTTGATCGGCACTGAAGGTCGAGACCTTCCCCGGGCGCAAGTCGATCTTGAGGGCGATCTTGTAGGCGGTGAGGTCGTAGGTATCGCTGCCGCCGCCGTCCCATATGGTCGCGAAGATTCGGTTGGCGCCGGGAGCTATGCCGACCGCTCCGTTCACGAGCGTCGCGCCGCTGCCGGGCGTCCACTTGTAGACCGTATTGCCGCTATTGGTGCTGAAATCCGCGCCGTACATTTCCTGCAGCGCAGCGATGTCGGCCATCATGAAGGTCTGCGGCGCGCCGTACTGTTCATAGGCGTAGCCGTAGCCGCCGACATAGCCGCGGTAAGTCATGATCGAATATTCGATCGAATCGTACTGGGAAGGAAGGGGCTCGAAGGCTCCCTCTTGCTCGTGCCCGTGCTTCAGGCCAAGCGCATGGCCGAGTTCGTGCAGCAGAGTGTGCCAGGCGTAGTTTCCGGCGACCGGCTTGCGGTAGTCGGCGACGGTGCCGATGTAGTCAGTGCCGAACCAGATGTCACCGGCCTGGGAATAGTTGCCCGGCATGTACGCGTAAGCCGTGTCCGGTTCGTTCGATTGTGCGAAGCGGATTGTCGCGCTGGACGCGCTTCCGGCGGCGAATCTGGCATTGGTGAAGCCCTCGACGGAAAAACCATCGTTCGCGGCTGAACCGTACCCCACTACCATCGCGAAGCGCGCAGTATTTATCTGCGCCTGCGATATGGAATTGAAACCGTCATACTTTTCAGGCCCGTAGTTGTAGGCGCTGGCTGAAGTCGGGAAGGCATAGGTGATCGTGCCGCTCCAAGCGTAACCCGACAGCAGTCCATCGACCAACTCATTGCCGGTCGTATCCAAAGTTTGTACGGTTTTGCCGGTACCGCTCATCCCAAATTCCCATCATAAGAGCGCCAGGCGTTGCCTCGGCTCAAAAAAGCGCAGATCGTGGCGGCGACGTTAGGCTCCGAATGCCTACGATCGTCGTAACGAGATCAGTAAGATTGGAGAGAATCGTGCCGTTCCTGAAATTGCTGTCGTATCTTGCCGCGGTGATGCTGGCAGCAATCAGCCTTGCTCCTACTGCATCAGGCACGACAAAGGCAAGCGGGGTGGACATGCAGAAACCTCCGGATCACGAGGCGGCCGTCCGGGCGGAATTCGAGCGGGTCAGGGCGGAGAATACGGTGGAAGCCTACGAGCGCTTCATCCGCCGCCATCCGGACCATCCACTGGTCAAGGAGGCGGCAGAAGCGCTGGCGCGGCTCAAGTAGAGTAGGGCTCGCGCGACGTTCCAGGTCGGCTCACGGCCGCGGCGTCAAGTGGACGCCGGCCAGCGTGCAGCGGACCGATCCGCCGGCCCTTTCGATGGTCGGAATGTCAAGCGCCACGAGGGTCGCGCTTTCCTCGATCGCGGCGATCTGCTCCCCGTCCAAGGCGGCAAGCGCCGTTGCCGACAAGGCCAGGATGCGGCCCTGCCGCCCATGGAGTTCAAGGGCGTTGCCGGCGAAGCGGGCGATCTGCTCGTTGCTGAGCGCGATCACCCGGCGGCCCGAGTGCTCCAGCCGGGCGACGATCTCGCGCCGCCTTGCCGGATCCGTCAACATGTCGAGACCGATCATCGCAAAGTCGGTGGCGACGCACATCAGCACGTTGGTGTGATAGACGGGGACGCCGTCGCCGTCATGGGCGTCGAACACCATAGGCTCGAAGCCGAAATGAGTCGAAAAGCGTTCGAGTGCAATCGGGTCGGTGCGGTCGGAGCGCACCGCATAGGCGACACGATCGATGTGGTCGAGCACCATGGCACCGGTGCCTTCGAGGAACAGCCCATCCGGTTCGAGGCCGGAATAGTCGATGACTTCCTGCACCCTGTACCGGGCCTTCAGCATCTCGACGACGTCGCTGCGCCGCTCACGCCTGCGGCTTTCGGCCTTCATGGGGTAGATTGCCACGTGGCCGCCGGCATGGGTCGAGAACCAGTTGTTGGGAAAGACCGAATCCGGCGTATCGGTGCCCGTATCCTCGAAGAGGTGGACGTCCACCCCATGGCTTCTCAGCGTCTCGGCGGCGCGGCTGATCTCGGCGAAGGCGAGAGGGCCGAGGTCCTCGCCCGCTGCCCACTCCGCCTGGAAGCGATTGTCGGCCGCCGTCTCGGTGTTGACCGTGAAATGGTGCGGCCGCACCATGACGACCGCGGCGGGAGCCTGAATGGAATAGCTGGTACGGCCACGCACGTCGCTTTCCCCGCTTACTTCGCGCGCTGCAGCATTCCGAACAGATCGCGCGGATCGTCCGGATCGGCGATCATGTCCAGATTCTGATAGAAGTCGGTTCCGGAGAGCCGGTCGCGCACGTAGCGGAGCGCCGAAAAGTCTTCGATGGCGAAGCCGACGCTGTCGAAAAGCGTGATCTGTCTTGCGTCGCGCCGGCCGGGTGCTGCGCCGGTCACGACCTTCCAGAGCTCGGTCACCGGAAAATCCGGCGCCATCTGCTGGATTTCGCCTTCGATGCGGGTCTGCGGCGGATATTCGACGAAGACGTCCGAGCGGAGCACGATGTCGCGGTGCAGCTCCGTCTTGCCGGGGCAGTCGCCGCCGATCGCGTTGATATGGACGCCTGATCCGACCATGTTGTCGGTGAGAATGGTCGCGAACTGCTTGTCCGCCGTACAGGTTGTGATGATCTCGGCGCCTTCGATCGCCGCTTGGGCGGATGGACAGGCGACGACCTCGAGGCCGGACCCCGCAAGGTTGCGCGCCGTCTTCTCGGTGGCGCGGGGATCGATGTCGTAAAGCCGAACCGTGTCGATGCCGCAGACCGCCTTCATCGCCAGCGCCTGGAACTCGGCCTGGGCGCCGTTGCCGATCATCGCCATGGTGCGCGCACCCTTCGGTGCCAGATGACGCGCCGCCATCGCCGAGGTCGCGGCGGTTCTAAGCGCCGTCAGCAGCGTCATTTCGGTCAGCAGCACCGGGTAGCCGGTCGAGACTTCGGCAAGCAGGCCGAAGGCGGTGACGGTCTGCAGCCCGTCGACGATGTTCTTCGGATGGCCGTTGACATATTTAAAGCTGTAGACGGCACCGTCGGAGGTCGGCATCAACTCGATCACGCCGTCACGCGAATGGCTGGCGACGCGCGGCGTCTTGTCGAAGCTCTCCCAGCGGCGGAAATCTGCCTCGATCGCATCCGTAAGCTCGGCCAGAACCGTCTCAACGCCGAGATGGTGGACGAGGTGCATCATGTTCTCGACGCTGACGAAGGGCACCATGGCCTTGGCGGACGGGAGCGGTGAAAGCAACGAGGTTCCTCCTGCATGTGCTGAATATTCCAGGATGTTAATGACGGGCGCTGCTGGTCGAAAGGGCAAAGCTGTGCTATTTTCGTCATCCATTTGAACAGTTTTACCAGTCGGATTGTGCAGTTTTTCCAAAATGGCATCGAGCGGGACGATCATTGCGAAGTATACGCCGGATGACCTGGATCGCCGGATCATCGCGCACCTGCGCGTCGACGGGCGTGCCTCGCTGTCCAAGCTTTCAGATGTGCTCGGCGTCGCGCGCGGCACCGTGCAGAACCGCCTGGACCGCCTGATCGAAACCGGCACGCTGATGGGTTTTACCGTGCGCGTCCGCGAGGACTACGACCTCAACACCGTCCATGCGGTGATGATGATCGAGGTGGTCGGGAAATCGACGACCCAGGTCATCCGCAAGCTGCGCGGCATCCCGGAAATCCACACGCTGCACACCACCAACGGCAATTGGGATCTGGTTGCCAATATTCGCACCGCGAACCTTTCCGAATTCGACCGCATCCTGCGGGAGGTGCGGATGATCGACGGCGTGGCCAACAGCGAAACCAGCCTGCTGCTGAGCAGCGTTTGACCAGTTCTCCCGAAATCGGCGATTGAAAGCCAAGCCCGCCGCCATTAGGTTCCGGCCGCAATCAACTGAGCCCGGTCGGGGATGTTCGCGTGAAGAGAGAGCGCCGATTTATTCTTTTGCTCGCCTGTTTGGCATCGTCGCCTTCGGCTGCCAAGGCGGACTGGCGGGCGGTCGAGCAGGTCAAGAGCTACACGATCGCCGGCCAATCCGGCCCGGAACTCTACGCCTCGATCGGCGAGCGCGGCCCGAAGCTCGGGCCAACGCGCGCCATCGCACATACGAGCTTCAAGCTCACCTGGTCGCGAAAATACGAGGTGCAGGGCGATGCCTGCGTTCTCGTTTCGGCTCTGCCGAAGCTTGCCATCACTTACACCCTGCCAAAACCGGCCATGCCCTTGCCGGTCGCCACACGGGAACACTGGGAGGCGTTCATCGCCGGGGTCCATAAGCACGAACTGGTGCATGGCGATTTCATCAAGGAGATGGTCAACAAGATCGAGATTGCCACTGTCGGCCTCACGGTTCCGGCTGACCCGCAATGCCGGAAGATCAAGTCCGAAATGACCAAGCGGCTGGGGGCGCTGTCCAACGCCCAGCGCCAGCAGAGCCGGGATTTCGACCGTGCGGAACTCAACGACGGCGGCAATATTCACCGGCTCATCCTCGATCTGGTGAACGGCGGATAGAGACTTCCTCCGGCAAGAGGCATGGTCCGGCAGGCCGCAATAGATACACGCAAAAAGCTGGTGACGGCCACAAACACGCCCCCGAATTGTCTCAATGGAGTTGAACTGTGCGGCGGCGTTACACGCGCGCGTCGTCCATCCTCCGTGGCGATGCGGGCCACCTATTGCTGAATTTGTTGTCGGAAGGGCGAGCCTCGTCGCCGGTCCGAGAAGGGAGTATGCATGAACACGAATCTTGTCGCGGCTCTTTCCGCAGCGTCGTTGTCTCTCGTCGGCATGGCCGCCCAGGCAGCCGATATTGCGCCCTATCGGGAGCCCGCGCCGCCGCCGGCACTGGACGAGCAAGACGGCGTCAAGATCGGTTATCTCGAATGCGATATCAGCGGCGGCGCCGGCTATGTGCTCGGCTCGTCGAAGGAGATCGAGTGCGTCTTCCGGTCGCTGGGCGGCGATGAGATCGAGGATCGCTATACGGGCGAAATCCGCAAGCTCGGCGTCGATATCGGCTTTACCATGCGCAGCCGGCTGCTCTGGGCGGTATTCGCGCCGACGGCCGGTTACCATCACGGCTCGCTGAGCGGTCTCTACAAGGGCGCCACCGCCGAGGCGACCGTCGGTGCCGGCGTGGGTGCCAATGTGCTCGTCGGCGGCACGTCCGGGTCGATCCACCTGCAGACCGTCAGCGTCACCGGTCAGCTCGGGCTGAACGTCGCGGCCGCCGGCACGTCGATGACCCTCAACTCGGTCAATTGAACTGGCGGGCCTCCGCGGCGAGTCGTTACAGCGACTATGCGATCACGGTGGTATACGGTTGTATCGACTGGAGGGTTCGTGATGTCTTCCCTCCGTTGCAGCGACCGTGAGCTTGCGCCCTCCCTATTCTCTCACGACGCGCCGCGGTTGTCTCTTCCCGCCGAACGCCAGAAGAAGACCAGCATGGCGGCGCTCATTGCAGCCAGGCAGTACCAGGTAACGGCGTAGACGAGGTGATTGTTGGAAAAGACGACGCGCGTCAGTCCGCCGACCGGTAGACCGCCGGGGTTGGGCGTGGCATCCGCGTCGATGAAATAGGGTGCGACGTCGGAAAGGCCGCGTGCCATAGCAATGGCGCCGACATCGCGGGAGTACCAGCGCTCCTCCTGAGGTTTGTTGGAGCGCAGCAGCGAATCCTCCGGCTCATCCATGCGCATCAGGCCAGTGACCTCCGTATCGCCCTCCACCCGGCCCTGCGGCCGCGTCGATGCCTCGCGCTTGTCCGCCGGCACGAAGCCGCGATTGACGAGCACCGTCGTGCCGTCGTCAAGCGCCAGCGGTGTCATCACCCAGTAGCCGGCGCCGAGCTCGGTCGCGGCATAGACCAGCGTTTCCTCATTGAGGAAACGGCCGCGGGCCCGCACGCGCCGGTATTCGTCGCGTGCCGCACTGATATCCGCCCAGCCACTGCGCGACGGTGGAAGGACGGGCGCTGCGTGGACGCGTTCCTCGACCCTGGCGACCAGATCGAGCTTCCAGGAGAGGCGCTTGACCTGCCATGTCCCGAGCGCCAGCAGGCCGGCGACCAGCAGGAGCCCGATGACGGTGAGTATCGCGAGCGACAGCCGGGAACGCGGCGGAGGCGCACTTTCGGGGTTGCTCACGGCGTGTTGTCGACTGAAAGGGGGGAGGTGAAAATGCATGCGGCTTGCATCAGTGCCGCCCCCCATCCAGCTGCCGCCACCTTCTCCCCGCAGGCGGGGAGAAGGGATATGCCGCACCGTTCCTGCCCCCCGCTCGCGGTGAGAGGGCTGGTCCTCGGGTTAAACCCGAGGAGAGGGCGAAGCTGAGGCCCCTTTGTCACGGCATGTTCTTCATCATCTGCGGGCTCATCGGCATCATGTTCTCTTCGAGATGATGCATGACCCAGAGCGAGCCGGACAGCGCGATGACAACGAGTACGATGGTAAAGATCAGCGCCATCATCGTCCAGCCGCCTTCCGATCGCGTGTTCATGTGCAGGAAGAAGATCATGTGCACGACGA
Source organism: Sinorhizobium fredii NGR234 (assembly GCF_000018545.1). Taxonomy (NCBI): domain Bacteria; kingdom Pseudomonadati; phylum Pseudomonadota; class Alphaproteobacteria; order Hyphomicrobiales; family Rhizobiaceae; genus Ensifer; species Ensifer fredii. The sequence goes on along the minus strand of NC_012586.1, from coordinate 1,917,220 downwards.
TCTGGATGGCGCCGAGCGCCATGATAATGACGGCCGTCAGCACCGGGCTGTCGAGGACTTCGGCCATCACCAGCCAGAAGGGAATGGCGGTCAGGATGACGGAGAGGACAAAGCCAGTCAGATAGCTTTTCAGCGTACCATGGCCCGCTTCGTGACCGTGGCTATGGCCGTGGTGGGCCTCAAAGGCATCCTCATGCGAAGGTGCGTGCGTGCTCACAAGAGGACTCCCATCAGATAGACGAAGGAAAAGACGCCGATCCAGACGACGTCGAGGAAGTGCCAGAACATCGACAGGCACATCAGCCGGCGCTTGTTTTCGAGGATCAGCCCGCGTTTTGCCACCTGGGCCATCAGCACCAACATCCAGATGATGCCGGACGTCACGTGCAGGCCGTGCGTGCCGACGAGCGTGAAGAAGGAAGACAGGAAGGCGCTGCGCTGCGGTCCGGCGCCCTCGTGGATCATGTGCGCGAACTCGTAGAGTTCGAGCCCGACGAAGGCCATTCCGAAGAGGGCGGTGACCGCCATCCAGACGAGCGTCGTACTCTTCTTGGCCTTCTCCATCTCCAGCATGGCGAAGCCGTAGGTGATCGACGAGAACAGCAGCATCGACGTGTTCACGGCGACGAGCGGCAGGTCGAAGAGATCGGCCGGCGACGGTCCGGCCGCGTAGTTGCGGCCGACCACGGCATGGGTGGCGAAAAGCACCGCGAAGATCAGGCAGTCGCTCATCAGATAGAGCCAGAAGCCGAGCATCGTGCTGCCTTCCGGATGATGTTCTTCCTCAAGGTAGAAGGTCGGTGCCTTGCCTTCCTGGAAGGCTTGATCGGCGTGAAGCTCGGTCATGGTCCTACACCTCGCTGGCAAGCAGTTCGGTGCGCTTGCCCTCCGTTTGCGTGACGACGTCGGATGGGATGTAGAAGTCGCGGTCGTAGTTGAAAGTGTGGGCGATCGCGATAACGACCATGGCGAGGAAGGAAAGGCCGGCGAGCCACCACATGTACCAGATCATCCCGAAGGCGAAGGCGACGCTGATTGCGCCGAGGATGACGCCGGTGCCGGTGTTCTTCGGCATGTGGATCGGCTTGAAGCCGGAAATCGGGCGACTGGCGCCGCGCTTTTTCATGTCCCACCAGGAATCCTGATCGTGGACGACCGGCGTGAAGGCGAAATTATAGTCCGGCGGCGGCGAGGAGGTCGACCATTCGAGCGTGCGGGCATCCCAGGGGTCGCCGGTCGTATCGCGCAATTCTTCGCGCTTGATGAAGCTGACGACGAGCTGGACGAGCATCGACAGGATGCCGAGCGCGATGAGGAAGGCGCCGAAGGCGGCGACCAGGAACCAGATCTGCAGCGACGGATCCTCGAACTGGCTGACGCGGCGGGTGACGCCCATCAGGCCGAGCACGTAGAGCGGCATGAAGGCGAAGTAGAAGCCTGTCAGCCAGAACCAGAAGGACATCTTGCCCCAGAACGGATCGAGCCTGAAGCCGAAGGCCTTCGGGAACCAGTAGACAACGCCGGCCATCAACCCGAAGACGACGCCGCCGATGATGACGTTGTGGAAATGGGCGATCAGGAACAGCGAGTTGTGCAGCACGAAATCGGCCGGCGGCACGGCGAGCAACACGCCGGTCATGCCGCCGATGACGAAGGTCACCATGAAGCCGACCGTCCACAGCATAGGCACCTCGTAGCGGATGCGGCCGCGATACATGGTGAAGAGCCAATTGAACATCTTGGCGCCCGTCGGGATCGAGATGATCATCGTCGTGATGCCGAAAAAGGCGTTGACGCTGGCGCCCGAACCCATGGTGAAGAAGTGGTGCAGCCAGACGATGTAGGAGAGGATGGTGATGACCACCGTCGCATAGACCATCGAGGCGTAGCCGAAGAGCCGCTTGCCGCAGAAGGTGGCAACGACTTCCGAGAAGATGCCGAAGGCCGGCAGTACCAGAATGTAGACCTCCGGATGGCCCCAGATCCAGATGAGGTTGACATACATCATCGGGTCGCCGCCGAGGTCGTTGGTGAAGAAGTTGGTGCCGACGTATCGGTCGAGCGTCAGCAGCGCCAGCGTCGCGGTCAGCACCGGGAAGGTTGCGACGATCAGCACGTTGGTGCAGAGCGAGGTCCAGGTGAAGACCGGCATCTTCATCATCGTCATGCCGGGGGCGCGCATTTTCACGATCGTCGCGATGAGGTTGATGCCCGACAGCGTCGTACCGATGCCGGCGACCTGCAGGCCCCATATGTAATAGTCGACGCCGACACCGGGGCTGTAATCCGCTCCGGAGAGCGGCGGATAGGCGAGCCAGCCGGTGCGGGCGAATTCGCCGACGAAAAGCGACAGCATGATGATGACCGCGCCGGCGGTCGTCATCCAGAAGCTGAAATTGTTGAGGAACGGGAAGGAGACGTCGCGGGCGCCGATCTGCAGCGGCACGACGAAGTTCATGAGCCCGGTGACGAAGGGCATCGCCATGAAGAAGATCATGATGACGCCGTGCGCGGTGAAGATCTGGTCGTAGTGATGCGGCGGCAGGTAGCCTTCCGAGTCGCCGAAGGCCATTGCCTGCTGCAGGCGCATCATGATCGCGTCGGCGAAGCCGCGCAGCAGCATCACCAGCGCGAGGATCACATACATGATGCCGATCTTCTTGTGGTCGACGCTGGTCAGCCAGTCGCGCCAGAGCGGTCCCCAGAACCGGTAGTAGGTGATCAGACCGAGGAGCCCGATACCACCGATGACGACGGCGGCAAATGTCGCGACGAGGATAGGTTCGTGGTAGGGGATTGCCTCGAGGGTCAGCCGGCCGAAGACGAATTTCAGGAGATATGGATCGGAGAACATGGGGAAACCCGTTCGTTGGTGTCCTTGCGACGCCGAAGGCGCCGGGTTCAGTTTCTAAGCTGCGCCGGGGCCGGGTCGCTGCCCTCTTGCATGCCCGGCATCGAGTGCCCCTCGTGTCCTCCCGTTCCGGGCGTCTCATGCTGCATCGGCTCGTCCATGCCTTCCGGCTGCTCCTCGCTGCGCGCAGGCGTGCCGGTCGCCGGGAACGTTGCCGCCGGCGCGCCTTCTTCCGTGGCGTGCCTGTTGTCGTATTCGAGACGGTCACGATTCTCGACACTTTCCGTGCCCGCCCCGCCCATCGCGTCGATGTGCATCATCTCGTGCATGCACATCTTGCCGGGTGTCGCGCACATGTTGAGGATCGCGTCGTAGAGGCCCGCTTCGACCGTTGCGAAGTAGCGCACCGGTTCCCGCTCGCTCGGCTTTTCGAGCTTCAGATAGGCATCGCGATTGAGCGCCGTCCCCTGCGACTTGACGCGTGCCACCCAGGCATCGAAGCCCTCTTGGTCGACGCCGTGGAACTTGAAACGCATGTGCGAGAAGCCGTCGCCGCTGTAATTTGCCGAGAAGCCATCGTACTCGCCGGGCTTGTTGATGACGGCATGGAGTTTCGTTTGCATGCCGGGCATCGCGTAGATCTGGCCGGCAAGCGCCGGAATGTAGAACGAGTTCATCACCGAGGACGCGGTGATCTTGAAGTTGATCGGTACATCCACCGGCGCGGCGACTTCGTTGACCGTGGCGATCCCCTGGGCGGGATAGAAGAACAGCCATTTCCAATCGAGCGCGACGACCTCGACGGTCACCGGCTTGACGTCTGCCGGGATAGGCCGCGCCGCATCGATCCGGTCGAGCGGCCGGTAGGGATCGAGCTTGTGGGTGCTGATCCAGGTGATGGCGCCGAGCGCGATGATGATGGCGAGCGGTGCCGACCAGATCACCACTTCCAGCGCCGTCGAATGATGCCATTCCGGATCGTAAGTCGCGGCCGTGTTTGCCCGGCGGTATCGCCAGGCGAAGAGAAGCGTCAGGAAGATCACCGGCACGATGATTAGCAGCATGAGGATCGTCGAAATGACGATGAGATCGCGCTGCTGGGCGGCGATGTCACCCGAGGGGGCCATGACCACCATGTCGCAGCCCGCAAGCAGCAGAAACGGCGGCAAGAGGGCGATGCGGCGGGTTAACTTCAGAAATCCTGGCACGTCTCTGAGCCCTTTCTGATGACGATCGCCCTGCGACTAAAGTAGGAGTGGATCAAGCGGTATGAGGTTTTTGGTCGCACCGCAGCAATCTTGTGCATTGCGGCGGGAAGTCGAGGCACGTCGGCTGCCGGTAGTCCTGTCCCGGAGGACCGGGATTTTTACTACGGCAAACCGCAATTTCGCAATTCAACACTTGATATGATCGGGCGATTGATCAACATCCCCCCTTGAGAGGCGCAAGGCAAAGCGGCTCCGAGCGATGGGAGGCCTTTTATGAGCAGTGTGTCGCAACAGTCCCTGGGGCCGTCGTCTTCCTCGATGGAGCGCGACGCGCGGCGCATGCACGACGACAGGCCCGTTTCGGCTGGCAACATCGCGATCGGCGTCGTCATCGGTCGTGCCGCCGAATTTTTCGACTTCTTCGTCTATGGCATTGCCTCGGTTGTCGTCTTCCCGCAGCTTTTCTTTCCCTTTGCGCCCGACCGGTTGACCGCAACGCTTTATTCCTTCGCCATATTCGCACTGGCCTTTGTCGCCCGGCCGGTCGGCTCGCTCGTCTTCATGGCGATCGACCGGACCTACGGTCGCGGCGTCAAGCTGACCATCGCCCTCTTCCTTCTCGGCGGCTCGACTGCCTCGATCGCCTTTCTGCCGGGCTATGAGACGCTCGGGGCATGGGCGATAGTGATGCTGGCGATCTGCCGGCTGGGGCAGGGGTTTGCGCTCGGCGGCGCCTGGGACGGGCTCGCCTCGCTGCTCGCCCTCAACGCGCCGCAGCACCATCGCGGCTGGTACGCGATGATCCCGCAGCTCGGCGCGCCGATCGGCTTCATGCTGGCGAGTGCGCTCTTTGCCTATTTCCTGATGTCGCTTTCGCAGGCCGATTTCCTCGGCTGGGGATGGCGCTACCCGTTCTTCGTCGCCTTCGCGATCAATGTCGTGGCGTTGTTCACACGGCTTCGCCTTGTTATGACCAAGGAATTCGGGACCTTGCTGGAAGAGCACGAGTTGCAGGCAAGGCGGGTCACCGAAATGCTGCGATTGCATGGGCGCAATGTGCTCATCGGTGCTTTCGTGCCGCTGGCCAGCTTCGCACTCTTCCATCTCGTCACCGTCTTCCCGCTCGGCTGGGTGGAGATCTACACCGATCATGGCGCCAGCTCATTCCTGATGGTGCAGTTCCTGGGGGCGATCTGCGGCATCCTCGCGATTGTCGCCTCGGGGCTCATCGCCGATCGCATCGGCCGCCGGTATCACCTCGGCGTCTGCGCCGTGCTGATCGCGATTTTCAGCTTTGTCGCTCCGATGCTGCTCGAGGCCGGCGTCGCCGGCAGGAACGCATTCGTGATCGTGGGCTTCAGCCTTTTGGGCCTGTCTTTCGGCCAGGCCGCCGGTGCCGTCGCCTCGCGCTTCGGCCGGGCCTATCGCTATACGGGGGCGGCACTCACTTCGGACCTGTCGTGGCTCATAGGTGCGGGCTTCGCGCCGCTGGTGGCGCTGGGTCTGACCAGCCGTTTCGGCTTGGCTTTTGCGGGCTACTACCTGCTTTCCGGCGCCCTCTGCACCATTGCCGCGCTGATCTTCAGCAAGACGCTCGAGATCCACAACGATTGATGCCCTCGCGGCGGGCGGTTTGACGGCATGCCCGCCCGGAAACGGCGTGTTACACTCCCGGTTCGGTGAAACGGCTGGGCCTTTTTGCGGGCCGAAAGGGAGAACATGCCCACCCCTGACAGTAGCCTGTTCGATTTCCTCGGAATCATGGCAGTGTTCTTGCTTGTGGCCGCGAACGGCTTCTTCGTTGCGGCCGAATTCTCGCTGGTTTCGGTTCGGCGCAGCCGCGTCGCGGAGCTTGTCACGCAGAAGCGGATGAATGCGACCGCGCTTCGACGCGCCGTCGATAACCTCGACGCCAATCTCGCCGCAACGCAGCTCGGCATTACCATCTCGTCGCTTGCCCTCGGATGGATCGGCGAGCCCGCTCTCGCCCATCTGATCGAGCCGCTCTTGTCGATCCTGCCGCAGTTCTGGGCCACGGCCGGATCGCATGCCATCGCATCGGTGGTTTCCTTCGTGATCATCACCGCGCTTCATATCGTGCTTGGCGAATTGGCGCCGAAGAGCCTGGCGCTGCAGCGCAGCGAGGGCACGGCGCTCGCCGTCGTCCGGCCGCTCGGAATGTTTCTGTTTCTGCTGCGACCGGCAATCCTGGTGTTGAATGGCCTTGGCAATCTCGTGCTGCGTCTCGCCGGCTTGAGGCCGGGCGCAGGTGAAGCCTCGCTGCACTCGCCTGCGGAACTGAAGCTCATCGTTGCGGAGAGCCACCAGGCCGGCCTCCTCGATGAAGCCCAGCAGGAACTTGTCCAGCGTATCTTCAGCATCGGCGATCGCCGGATTTCCGATTTCATGACCCCGCGTGTCGATGTCGACTGGATCGATGCCGACGACCCGCCGGCGGATGTTTTAAGAACGATCCGGGACTGTCGGCACGAGCAGTTGCTGATCGGCAGGGGCAATATCGACGAGCCGATAGGCATGGTGCTGAAGAAGGACCTGCTCGATCAATTGCTCGACGGCAAGCCCGTCGACCCCTTCGGCGTTATCCGTGAACCGTTGATCCTGCATGAGGCGACACCGGTTTTCCGCGTTCTCGAGCGTTTCAAGTCCGCGCCCGTCCGCCTCGCGACGATCGTCGACGAATATGGAAGCCTCGAAGGCATCGTCACGCAGACCGATCTTCTGGAGGCGATCGCCGGCGAACTGCCGGACATCGAGGCGGAAGAACGGGCGGTGATAGAACGCGAGGACGGCTCTCTCCTCATCGACGGCATGATGTCGGCCCACGACGCTTTCGACAGACTGAAGCTGCACGACCGGCCGCAGGACGGCGGCTATCACACGATCGCCGGTTTCGCGCTGCACATTCTCGGGCATCTGCCCGATGCCGGTGAATGCTTCGAGTTCGACGGCTGGCGATTCGAGATCGTCGACATGGACGGCAGGCGGATAGACAAGATCCTCGCGACGAGTCTCGTCGAGCCGGAATAAACATCCCCCGACGCGGTGCGGTTCGCGGAACATAATTCGATCTCGCCGGTTCCAAAAGCCTCGAAATCACCGAATGGCCAGGGCGCGGAATGTCGCAAGATCGACACGCTCGCGGCCGTCCGGCTCGCGTGAAGCGGAGGAAGTCAGGATGCCTGCAAAATCGAAGGCACAGCAGAAGGCGGCCGGCGCTGCACTCGCCGCCAAGCGTGGCGACATGAAGAAAAGTGAGCTCAAGGGCGCCTCCAAGGGCATGGCCGAGTCCATGAGCGAAAAGGAACTCGAGGAAATGGCGTCGACCAAGCGCAAGGGCAAGAAGGAACACGTCTCGAAGTCTTGAGCGCTCTCGATGCCTTATCTGCCGCTCCGGTTCTGGCGTCGTCAATCTTCGGTTGGATAGGATCCGCCACGCCGGTGACGGAAAAGATGGCGTAAATTCAAGGGGATACGGTTTTCGTGTCGAATTCGTTTTGGTGATTTACACCAGGAACCGGGGACCATATTTTAAGTTCGGCATCCCGGTAGAAGGACGGACGAATGAGCGAAGCCAAAGCCAGCACCGATGCGGACGCAGACATGGCCGTCGAGGAGCGGATCGCATTCCTGTTGAACAAGATTGAGAAGGAACCGGTGCCGCAACGTCTGCTAGAGCTGGCGCAGCAGTTGCAGGAAGCGCTCAACGCGCGCAAGAAATGACCGCAACCGCCGCGAAACCATCGTCTAGTTCAAGGGGTTCCCGTGCATCTGCACGGTCAATTCGTCGCGAGCGCGGCTTAACCTGCTTTTGATCGTTCCGATTGCGCAATCGCAAATATCGGCTGCCTCCTTATAGCTCATGCCGAAACCGGCAACGAGCACCAGGACTTCGCGGTGCTCGGGAGAAAGACATCCCAAGGCTATCCGAAGCTCGCCATTGAGCACAGACCACTCCTGGGACGGAGCGGTCGGGATCGGCAATTCCGCGCAGTTGGTGCTTCCGGGCCCTTCGCGGGTACGAATCTTGTATTGCGTGCGGAACGCGTTGCGCATGATCGTGAACAGCCAGGATTTGAGGCTCGTGCCCGGCGCAAACTGATCGATGCTGCGCAGAGCGCGGAGCAGCGTTTCCTGCACGAGATCGTCAGCCTCGAATGACGCCGACGTAAAAGTCCGGGCAAAAGCCCGCAACGCCGGTATCAGGTCGACGACCTGCTCTTCAATTTGCGGTAATGGCTGCGACGCGTGACCGGCGGTGGCAGGCATATCAAATATCGCCCTTCTGGCCGTGAGTATTTTTTGGTGACGCGAAGGAAAATGCCTGTCTGCGGTTTTGGTTCCTAGCGAGGCGGACAATTCACGGCGTTTGGCATCGGAACAGCGTTGGCATCGCCCGTTGGCCAGAAATCCCGATGTCTCTGGTTGGCACAAAGGACGTTTGCGAGGAGGGGCCAAACGGCTTGCGGGAACCAAACGCCGTCGCACCCGGTTAGGTGGGCCTTAGGAAGGAGAAAATCATGAAGAAATTTGCCTTGATTTGTGCCGCCCTGATGCTCCCTGCATCGGCGATCGCTCAGACGACCGTCGTCTTGCCGGGCGAAGTCAGGACCTATGTCATGGAGCAGCAGACGCCGTCGGTCGTGTACGAGGGGGAGATCGTCGTTGGACAGCCCCTGCCGGAAACCGTCGAGATCCATACGATTCCCGATCAGCCGGAGTTTGGCTATGCGATCGTGAACGAAAAGCGCGTGGTCATAAATCCCAAGACCCGCGCGGTGGTAGAAATCGTCCAGTAAATCCGGATTATGCGGCACGGCGGACTGCCTCCATGCCGCATTTCCCGTCGTTCACGCAGTGAGGCGACCATGCAGGATGTGGCATTTCAGCTGGCAGCCCATCGGGAAATCCTGATCGCCCTCCTCTCGGCGCTGGCCCGCCACCAGGACGTATGGCCGGAGATCAACCGCGTTCTGGACGAAGTCCGGATCGTCCAGGATCATGAGGAAGATCCCGGGATCGTCCCCTCGGAGGCTTTCGCGAGGCAAAATGCCGTAACCGAGGAGATCACCTCCATCCTGCAGGCGGCCACGATGCGTGCTGCACAGGATCCGGAAGGGGCGGCGACGTGAATAAACTGCAAAGCCGAGCAAATTTGTGGGGAACCGCCCTGTCTGTTGGCGCGTTAACAAAAAGTCCGCGGTTTCGGCCGCGCAGGTCCACGTCAACAGAAGGGATTGAATCGTGCGACAACGAGCAAAGAAAATGCGTCCGAGATTTGCCCGGCCGCCTGAAAATCCAAATCCCGGCAAAAAGGCGCCGCGCAACGCATGGCAACCGCAGGTCACCGTCCCGCACCAGGTCGATCTTCCCCTCAAGAAAACGCCGGATGAGGAAATCGCGGTGCCGGCCTCGGTCAACGGCAGGAGCCTTGTAGATGGCCGGCCCTGACGACAAGGCGCCCTTGGACAAGGCGATGCGTGTCCGCGACGTGATGTCCCGTCAGGTCTATACGGTTTCGCCGACGGACACGGCGCAGTCCGTTGCCCGACTGATGAAGGAAACCGGTGTCGGCGCATTGCCGGTGGAGGTTCCGGGAGTTGGCACGATCCTGGGGATTGTCACCGATCGCGACATCCTCACCTCGGTCGTGGCCCAGGCCCTTTCGACATCGACGGCGGTGTTCGAGTTCATGACGGTGGCGGCGGAATCCTGCGAGGAGGGAGACAGCATCCTGCTCGCCGCTCAGAAGATGCACGATCTGAGGATACGCCAGCTTGTGGTCGTGGATGAAAAGCGTCACGCCGCCGGTATCATCGCACTGGCGGATATCATTCGCGTCAGCCCGGAACTTGGCGAGCTCGTGCTTGAGGGCATGTCCCGCCCCCACGAACCGGCAGATCAACAGCTTGAAGGAATGTCGCCATGCCCGGCCTGACGCAGGACCGCCTGTGGAGCGAAGCAGTGATCCTGGAAGCGCCGAACCGGGTGCTTCGCGTGCAAAGCACGCGCGATGCGTTCCTTTGCCTCAAGAACCATTGGCCGTTGCCGGATGGCGATGGTAGCGCCAGGCGCGCGGCGATCGCCATCTGTGACCGTGTGATCGACGGACAGGACGAGCCGGATGTCGCCCGCGCTGCCTTCATCAAGGCGGCCGAGGAGGCGCATTTCGCCGTCCACAGTTGGACAGGCAGTGAAGGCGCCTGATCCGGGCATTTCATTAAGACCGATCGATGATCATGTCCTGCTGTCGGACCGATTTCGTTCGACGGCGGGCGCCTCGTAACGGCGTGCGATGGCGGCCTGGACTTCCGCCTGGAAGGCAAGGACCTGGCTGCGGATTTGCTCTTCCCCCAAGCCAAGCATCGAGAGTTCGTCAGCAAGCTTCCGGCACTCCGCTTTCCAGAATTGCAGAGCGGCATTTCCGTGGACCCGATCGAGCTCCCGAGCGCAGCGATCGATCTCGCCGGTGCGGGCCCCGAGAGGAAACGCGACGATCCCGCCGGCCTTGAATACACTCGTCCGCTCGTTGACTTCAGCTTCCATCGAATCACCCCGCACTCGCTTAATGCAAAGCTCTATCGGCAAGATGGTTAACGATTCCTTCGCCGCAGGGCGGCCCGGCCGCTTCAAGTTGCAGCAGCGGCTTCGCGCTGGCGCAGGCCGCGATTATTTCTCATCACCAGGAACAATTCGGAGCGCTTCCGGTTTAACCCCCGGAACGCGCGGAACAGTTCCCTCTCCGCAAGCCCCTACGGTTCCGGGCGTTCAATCGCTGATGCGGTATGGCCCCGCCCCTCCCGGCGGGGCTTCCTGTTGGGCCGGTGTGATAAATTCCAGCGTCCGTCACCCGAGAGTGCGCAGCGGTTTTGGGACAACGCCATACGCACGAGCAAAACTACAGCGATCTTTGGCGCCTTAGCGCAGCAGTCCCTGTCCGCCATCGACCCAGACGGGGCTGCCGGTGATATGCCGCGCCTCGTCCGAGACGAGGAAGCGGATGAGTTCGGCGACGTCCTCGCTGCGTCCGGGCTTGCCCCCGGTAATCGGAACCTGTCCGACCGGCCACTCGACCGGTATCGCCGTTTCCTCTTCATGGCGCAGGCTCGTATTCTCCGAAATGCTGGTGTCGATCTCGCCCGGGCAGACGGCATTGACGCGGATTTGGTGCCTGGCCAATTCCAAAGCCAGTTGCTGGACCATCGCGACCTGGGCAGCCTTGGTGGCCGTATAGGCCGTGGCGCCCGGTGTCGTGAAGGTTCGCGTCCCGTTGATCGACGAGACGACCACGATTGCGCCACCGCCGTTTTGTTTCAGATGGGGGACTGTCGTGTGCAAAGTCAGGAATGTGCCCCGGAGATTGACGGCAATCGTCTCGTCCCATTCGAATGGCTTCAGATCGTCGATCGGCGCCCAGACGCCGTTGATGCCGGCGTTGGCGACGACGATATCGAGACCGCCGAAGACGGAGACGAGTTCATCCACCGCCTCGCGCATGGGGATCTCCTCGGAGACGTCAGCCTCGAGGACCAGCGCCGTTCCGCCCAGCGCATCGATTTCAGCGGCCACTTCCTCGAGTTCGGGCCGGGTGCGGCCCAGAACGCCCACTTGGGTGCCTCGTGCAGCGAGCACGCATGCCGTGGCCCTGCCGATGCCGGATCCGGCGCCGGTGACCAGCGCGACAGACGGGCGACCGGTCATGCTAGTGCTTTTTCGCCCGGTCGGTCGGGATTGTCGAAACCGTCACCGAAACGGGATCGCTGGCCGGGAAGCTGTCCTCGAGCCCCTCGTCGAGCTGCCGTTCCATCTCGTCGGTGTCCTTGTTGAAGCGAGCGCTGCGGCGCATGTTCGGTTGGCCTGTCGGGCTTTCGCCGTTCTCGAGATCATTGGTCTCGGTGTTGGCGAGTTCCATCATCACCTCCTTGGCGCGCTCCACCGCATTCATACGGTTGAGGCTGCCGCCGGCGTCGTTGCGGAGCGATACGGAGACGATTTCCCCTCCCTCGCCGACGAATTCGACGGTGAAACCTGCCCTTCCGCCCTGTTCCGGAATAACCTGTGTGCCGACAACGTGCATATGCTCATCCTCCTGTCGCGCTTCCAGCCTCGGGCGAATGACGAATTCATTGACCGGGTGAAGGCCGGCTTGCGTTCCTGTGGTCCTTTGCCTTCAGGCAAACGGTCATGGTTGTTTTTGGTTCCACGGAGCGAGACTAGCGGGCGCCGGCCCGTTTCGGCTGCCGACCGGATGCCGCGGTGATCTTCCTGTGCAGCGCATGATCGTCCTCGCTCGCCGCATGCTCCTTCAAGATTTCGCTGAGGCGCTTCAGTTCCCGATCATCGAGTTTTTCGATCCCGATGAACCGGTTTTCGGCCTCGCTCGTCAGGATCAGTTCATCCAGCTTCGCCTGGAGCGCGGTGCCATCGCGATTCTGCGAATTCTGCAGGACGAAGACCATCAGAAAGGTGACAATCGTCGTGCCGGTATTGATGATGAGTTGCCATGTCTCGGAAAAGCCAAAAAATGGTCCGGTGATGCCCCAAAGGGCGATCGTTGCAACCGCGATCACGAAGGTGACTGGCCTGCCGGAATATTCCGAAACGGCTGTTGAAAATCTGCTGAAGCTGTTGGCCATCCGAGAGACCCGTCTCTTAACATTGCGATGGTACTTGGAATTGTCCCGGCGCGTGGCCGGAGCCGGACACTTCACGTCGGCTCGCTGTAAATGCCTGAAACCAAAAAAGAGTTCCCGGAGGAGGATGTCGCACCGCGTCGCCAGAAAGGAAGACCGGCAGAATGGGCACGCTAGGGACGGGTGCTCACTCGACGCGGCGATAATTATCGCCAGCGCCGTCCTGCCCCGTCTCCGCGACGATGGTCAGGAAGGCCTCGCGGGAAGCGGCGAGGAACGCGGCACGGGCGTCTTCGGGTCTCTTTCGGTGTTTGAGCGCCGCGTTGCAGGCGCGCACCGCGCAGCCGTAATAGGCACCATTCCGTACCGGCCACTCGCTTTGCAGGCATTTCACTGCGTCGAGCGGCCCGATGACGGTGCGGCATTTGCCGTTCAGCATGTTGAGGCTGACCGGCTTATCCCAGGGAATCTCAAGCATGGCTGTCCCTTTCGTACCTACAGCGCAGTGCGTCTTTCACGCGCACAAAGGTCGCTGTAGCACTTTGATCCGCTGCAAGTTTTCATCCATGAATCGGCTAGGATCTCTGGAAGCAGGCAGCAAATGCTAAGCTCCGCCTACGGACGGCCGGTGTCGAGGCGTCGTTCGGTGCCCCTATTGGCTGCGAATCGATAGGTGCGCCTCCTCCGCCGCCTTGATGAAGGCCCTGCGGGCCTTCTCGCTCTTGATCTTGCCGTCCAGCGCCTGGAGGCAAGTCCGTTTGGCGGCGGCGAGGGCGCGGCCATCTTGCTGCGGCCAGCGCAACAGCAGGCATTCGACGGCCTCCCGCGTACTTTTCACGGACCGATATCCGCCCGTTTCGCCGAGCTCCAAATCGACGCTCTTGTCCCACCAGAAACAGTGCATGACGCCTTGCCTCGCAGCCGGTTGCCGGTGGAAGTCAAACTGATCGAGCCGGCGTTTGGTTCCCTTGCAGCAGGCGGGAGGCGAGTGGACGGGCATGATACCACTCCCCTTGACGCAGAGCACGATCTCGCTAAGTAAAGAAACGCTCCCGCTCTCAAACACCGGATCGCGGGAGGAACATTGGTGCCGGGCCCCTCTGGCGAGAGTTTTTTACGGCGCTCTCGTGATGTCGGTACCGCCAGCAAATCAGCCGGCGGAAGACGCTACCATGAAAATTCGACTCATGCCGCACGCATGTGGCCGTTCGGCCATGCGTATTTTTCCTTTCAACAATCTCCCATTTGCAGACGCGACGGATTCGCGGGCAGGGGAGGCGCGCCAATGACACAGTCGCGCTCGCAATCAAGCACACTTGATTACTTCAAGTGGGCTTTTCTCACCACGGCTGCCGGTCTGATACTCGGCGCCTGGGTCGGTTGGCAATCGACAGGCACCCTCAGCGGCATGATGACGGTCTTCTTCGTCTGTGCCGTGCTTGCTGTTCTCGAAATCTCCCTGTCTTTCGACAATGCCATCGTCAATGCCAACAAGCTCAAGGACATGACGCCGGTCTGGCAGCAGCGGTTCCTCACCTGGGGTATCATCATCGCTGTGTTCGGGATGCGCATCGTCTTTCCGCTGTTGATCGTGGTGATCGCTGCAAATATCGGGCCCATCGACGCGGTCATCCTGGCTGCGGCACGTCCGGAGGAATACTCCCGCATCATGCACGATGCGCATCTGCCGATCGCCGCTTTCGGCGGAACGTTCCTGATGATGGTTGGGCTCAACTATTTCTTCGACCATGAGAAGGACGTGCATTGGATCGCCTGGATCGAGCGCAAGATGGCGCGCTTTGCGACCATCAGGGGCATCGAGATCGCCTTCGTGCTGGCGCTTATTCTCGGCTTTTCGACCTTGCTCGAGGGAGAAGAGGCGGTCGCCTTCGTCCATGCGGCGGTCTACGGCCTGCTGACGTTCCTCGTGGTCGAGATCGTCGGTGGTCTCCTGGACGCCACGGAGCAGACCATGAGCGCTGCGGCCAGGGGTGGTTTCGGCGCCTTCCTCTATCTGGAAGTGCTCGATGCCAGCTTTTCGTTCGACGGCGTCATCGGCGCCTTCGCCTTGACCCAGAACCTGTTCATCATCGCCATCGGCCTTGGCATCGGCGCGATGTACGTCCGCTCGATGACGGTGATGCTGGTGGAGAAGGGAACGCTCAGCGAATACCGTTACCTGGAGCATGGCGCCTTCTATGCGATCCTGGTCCTTTCCGTGGTGATGTACTTCCAGACGCTGGTCCATATTCCGGAAGTCATCACCGGGCTCGGCGGCGCGGGCCTCATCGGCCTGTCGCTCTGGTCGTCGATTCGCCACAACCGGCGCGAGGAGACCATGGCGGGCGAGCCGGAACGGCGGCTGCACGCGTAGATCTCATCGCGACTGTCAGAAAAAAATGGCCCGGCAATCCCTGCCGGGCCGTTTTGCTTTTGCGGTGGAGACGGCCCCGAATGAGCAGGGGCAAGCGCCAGATCTAGATCTTTCTTCCTACTGTCCTTGCCGGAAAAGCGTCACAGTTTCGGGCGAAGGCCTCGGTGAGCCCGGAGAGCCTTCCGGCGGAATTGTTATCAGCAACACACGCGGAGGAACGCCCTTGAACGCCAGTCCGAACGATCTTGCGCTGATTGCCGTCATGCGCCGGTATTTTCTGGTGAAGGACGAGACGAATGCTTTGAAGCAGCGGCTGGAGGCCGCCCGCAAGGATGCCGATGAAGAAATCGACCGCTTCTACGACCCGCGGCTGAACGCCCCCCATGCCGACGATATCCTCGCCTGGCACCGGCTCCGGAAGGAACAGGAGGAACTGATGAGCCTTGCCGCGCAATGGGGGAGAGGCGGCAGTATCGAGGCCTGTCATATCGCGGTAGAGGCGCCGACGGCGACCGTTCAGATGCTGGGCATCCACGCCCTGACGGACTGACGGGCGCCCGTGCAGCGGCGCTCGCGAAGGACATCGGCCACGCGGGCGCAGCTCTCAAGCCCGCTCGGAAAACGAGGGAGAAAACACTCGCGCCCGGGGCGGGCGCGAGGTTTCCCAAACGAGGTGGCCCGCCGGACTATTGCGCCGGTGCGGGCGTCGCGGGCGCGGGCGTGGCTGGCGCCGGGGTAGCCGGTTCCGGTGTCGCCGGCGCGGGTGTTGCTGGTGCTGGTGTTGCCGGTTCGGGTGTCGCAGGCGCAGGCGCAGGTTCCGCCGGTGCAGGTGCAGGTTCTGCGGGTGCCGGTGCCGGTGGCGTTTCGGCTGTCTGTTCGGTGCCACCCGGCATCAGGAAAATTACCGCGAGGATGACAATCGCGACCACTATGATACCGATGATCACGTTTCTGTTCATTGCGTAGTTCCTCCGATACTGGAGACCATCTTCGGTTGACGAGTCTCGACTCGATTATTGGAGCGGCCAGTCTGCTTTGCAATCAGAGATCAGTGACGCGGCCATAATCGCCCTTGATCAGGGTGATTCGCAACCCAGTTGCCTGATTCAGGCTCCTGCGCGTCCGCAGACACCCGCGGCGGACTGCGCCGCGGGTGACTGCCGTTCGCAGCACGCCCCTAGAAAACCGCCAGATACCTCAGCAACGACAAGACGCCGATGATGATCACGATGGCTTGGACGATCTGCTTGGTGCGCCCGTCCAGCGGAAGCCGGTTGACGAGGTAGAGCACCAGGATAACGACGAGAAACGTCACAAGCACGCTGATCAGTAAGGACATGTATTTCCGCTCCTGTTGCGTTGGGATACGAAGCTATACCTATGGGAGTGGAAGCGGAAGAAAAGGGCCACGTCCGCATCGCATCCATCCAGTTTGCGGCGACGAAGCCCCAGAGGCGCTGGTTGTTCCGGGCCGAGAGCGCTGATGCAGGAAAGTGGGGCGTCGTGAGCGGGGCCTTCCTATCCACCTCAACCAGTTTGACGACCCCAGGCAAACATAAGTAGACATGAGAAAACGTTTTCTCATGTCTATTCTTGGGTGAGGAGCCGATTTGACGACGCAGCGGGCCAAAAGCGGACGCGTGACGATCCACGATCTGGCACGGGAAGCCGGCGTCAGCGTCTCGACGGTGTCGAAGGCGTTGAACGACAACGGCCGCATGGCCGCCGAGACCCGGGCGCGGATCAAGCGGATCGCCGCCGAAATAGGTTTCCGGCCGAACGCCCTGGCGCGCGGGTTGCTTTCCAGCCGGTCGTTCACCATCGGGCTCTTGACGAACGACACCTATGGCCGGTTCACCCTGCCGGTCATGGCGGGCATTTCGGAGGCATTGGTCGATCACGGCGTCTCGGTCTTCCTATGCGCGATCGAAGACGATCCGGCCCTCGGCAAGGTCCATGTCGACGCCATGCTGGACAAGCAGGTGGATGGCATCATCGCGACAGGCAAGCGGATCGACAGGTCTCTCCCGGTCGATCTCGCTGGCCTGCCGGTGCCCGTCGTCTATGCCTTCACCGCGGGGGCTCCCGAAAGCGTGACGCTCATGGCGGACGACGCGCAGGGTGCGGCCCTTGCAACGGCCTGGCTCAAGAAGCTCGGCCGTTTGCGGCTCGTGCATATCACGGGGCCTGAGGATTTCGTTTCCGTCCGCGAGCGCGCCGCCGCCTTCTCAAGGGAGGCGGGCGAGGATGCGCCGGTGCTTTACGGTGTCTGGTCCGAGCGCTGGGGACATGAGGCGATCGCCGAACTCTGGAGTGCCGAGGAAGGGCCGCCGGACGGCATTTTCTGCGGAAACGACCAGATCGCCCGCGGCGTGATCGATGCCCTGAGGGAGCGTGGCGTCAAGGTGCCGGACGACGTTTCCGTCATCGGCTTCGACAATTGGGAAATCCTCGCCGAACAGACGCGCCCGCCGCTGACGACGGTCGACATGAATTTGAAGGAACTCGGCAGGGAGGCCGGGTTGATGGTGCTTGCGCTCGCCGAGGGACGCCCGACCGAGCCGGGTTTGCGCAAATTGCCCTGCAAGCTGGTCGTCCGGCACTCCTGTGGTGGAGCCGCCAGGCCTGAATAGAGGTGGCGGTCGAGGGCGATGGAACGAGGAGGAGGAGCCTGCATTGGAAGCGGCTCCGGTCAAGAGGAGGAATGGAAAGTGTTGAAAAGATTGCTTGCCGCAACGACGCTTGCCTACGGGCTCGGGCTCTCCGTTGCTTCTGCCGAAACGATCAGCATGTGGGTTCGCACCGGCATCGGCGACTCCTTCAAGGAAGTCGTCAAGGCCTACAATGCAAAAGGTGAGGACAAGGTCGAACTGACCGAAGTTCCCTTTTCCGAACTCGTTCAGAAATACGCCACCGCCATCGCCGGCGGACAGGCGCCGGACGCGCTGTCGCTGGACCTGATCTACACGCCCGCCTTCGCCGCCGCGGGCCAGCTCGAGAACCTGACCGACTGGGCGAAAGCGCTGCCCTATTTCAACTCGCTGTCGCCGTCGCATGTCAAGCTCGGCACCTATGAGGACAAGGTCTACGGCCTGCCGCTTTCGGTCGAGACGTCGATCTTCGCCTGGAACAAGGAACTCTACCGCAAGGCCGGCCTCGATCCGGAAAAGGCGCCGAAGACCTGGGAGGAGATTAGCGCCAATGCCGAGAAGATCCGCGCGCTCGGCGGCGACACCTACGGCTTCTACTTCTCGGGCGGCGGCTGCGGCGGCTGCATGATCTTCACCTTCACGCCGCTGGTCTGGGGTGCGGGTGCCGACATCCTTTCCGCCGACAGCAAGAAGGCCACGCTGGACACGCCTGAAATGCGCAAGGCGGTCGACATCTATCGCAACCTCGTTGCCAAGGACACGGTTCCGGCCGGTTCGGCAAGCGACAACGGCGTCAACTTCCTGACCTTCACCAACGGCAAGATCGGCCAGCAGAGCATCGGTGCCTTCGCCATCGGAACGCTGGTCACCCAGCATCCGGAGATCGACTTCGGCGTCACGCTGATCCCCGGGGTCGACGGCAAGCCCTCGTCCTTTGCCGGCGGCGACAACTTCGTCGTCACCAAGGGAACGCCGAAGCTGGAGACGGTCAAGAAATTCCTCGAATACACCTATTCGATGGAAGGCCAGAAGATCATGGCGAAATACGGCAGCCTGCCGACCCGCGGCGATATCGCCGGTGAGGTTCTCGAAGGGCTCGATCCGCGCCTCAAGGTCGGCATTGAGGCGATCGCCGTCGCCAAGACGCCCTATACGCTGCAGTTCAACGACCTGATCAACTCGTCGAATGGCCCTTGGGCAACCTTCATCAATGCGGCGATCTACGGCGAGGACGTCGACGGCGCTTTCTCGAATGCGCAGTCCGAGATGCAGTCGATCATCGACGCGGGCCAGTAAGATGGCCCGCGTGGGAGGAGCGTGCGCGGTTCGCCGTCCACGCCCCGCGCTTCAACTCTTCGGGGTCGATCACATTGGAATGGCGAGAACCGAAAAAGCGGGTGCCGATACCCCCCTCTGCCCTGCCGGGCATCTCCCCCACAAGGGGGGAGAACACGAGGGTGCGAGCTCTTCGCCTCCTCACCTCGACAAGGTCAATCTCGCTGCGCCTGGTAGGCTCGACGCATAGCGGTGCCTCCCCGATCTCCCCCCTTGTGGGGGAGATGCCCGGGAGGGCAGAGGGGGGTGTTACCCTGGACCGACCAGCGATGTTGCGCTACCCGAGACCCGGCCGTTCGGTCCCCGCAAACCCAGGCGTGCTTGCGGCATTGCGAATTGTCTCAGAACCATGACGACGGCTGCTCTCACTTCGAGTACAGGGCGGCGGCGCACGCGTCGGCGGTCGGGCTGGCGCGGTCTTCTCTACATCGCGCCGGCAATGGCATTGGTCATCGTGTTCTTTGTCCTGCCGGTGCTCTTCACCGTCTGGATGAGCCTGCATAAGTGGCCGCTGCTCGGGCAACCGGCCTGGATCGGTTTCGGCAACTATGTTCGCATGATGAGCGACGCGCGCTTCATGACAGCGCTCGGCTTTACGGCGCATTATACGATCATCGTCACCATCGCGATCTTCGCCGTTGCCTTTCCGCTGGCGATCTTCGTCGAGAAACAACGGCCGCTGGTTTCCGTCTATCGAACGATCATCTTTCTGCCGGTGGTCGTCGGGTTGGCCTCGGCCTCGCTGCTTTGGGTGTGGCTTGCCAATGTCGACAGTGGCCTCTTTACGCCGCTCATGCAGCGGCTCGGGCTGACCAGCGGCCGCCTCAACCTGCTTGCAACATTCGACGCGGCCTTCCTCACCATTATCGCCATGGTCGTCTGGAAGATCGCCGGCTTCACCATGATCATTCTCGTCACCGGCCTGCAGGCCATACCGGCCGAGCTTACCGAAGCTGCCCGCATCGATGGCGCCCGGCGCTGGCAGCGGTTCCGCTACCTCACGCTGCCGCTGATGCGCCGTACAATGGCGCTGGCGCTGATCCTGTCGGTCACGGGCTCCATCCTCGCCTTCGACCAGTTCTACATCATGACGAGCGGAGGGCCGCAGAACCGGATGATCTCCGTGGTGTACTATATTTTCAACCAGTCCTTCGTGTCCTTCAATCTGGGCTATGGCGCCGCCCTGTCGATCGCGCTGCTGGCGATCCTGGTGGCCATCAGCGTCGTGCAGCTCTGGCTGCTCAAGGTGGGAGACGACCGCCCATGAGGACGCGAAGCGAAATCCGTGCCCGCAAGGCGATGTGGGACAGGCTTGCCTATCACGGCATCGGGATCGGCACGGCCTTCTTCTTCCTGACGCCCTTCGCGGTCACGCTGCTGTCGTCCTTCCGCCCGAACAGCGAATCCGTCACGCCGCCACTGCCGCCATGGCCGCGTTCCGGCCTCAGTTTCGATGCCTATCGCGCGCTCGACGGCTTCGGTTCCGGCATCTGGCAGCACATGTTCAATTCGCTGGTGGTATCGATCGGCACGGTGCTGCTGACGGTCGCCGTCAGCGTGCTCGCCGGCTATGGCTTCTCGCGCTACCGCTTCCCGTTCAAGAACGTGCTCTTCGTGCTGGTCATCGCGACGCTGATGATCCCGTTCCAATCGATCCTGACGCCGCTCTTCATCATTCTGGCGCGCCTCGGCCTCAACAATTCGCTCTTCGGCCTCATGCTCGTCTATGTGACGCTGCAACTTCCTTTTTCGGTCTTCATGATGCGCAATGCCTTCGATGCCGTGCCGAAGGAGATCGAGGAAGCCGCCCGGATCGACGGCGCACGCGATCTCCGGCTTCTCGTCCGGGTGCTGCTGCCGCTTGTCATGCCCGGCATCGCGACCGTGTCGATCTTCGCCTTCCTCAATGCCTGGAACGAGTTCTTTGCGGCCCTCGTGCTGCTCTCCAGCAACGACAATTATACCCTCCCGGTGCTGATGACCGCCGTGCGTGCCGGCCGTCTCGGCGCGATCAACTGGGGTGCGGTTCAGGCGGGTGTCGCCGTCATGGTCGTCCCCTGCCTCATCGTCTTCCTTCTGCTGCAACGCTACTACATGCGCGGGCTGATGGCCGGCGCGGTCAAATAACCAGAGAAAGGCACATCATGAGCAACAAGGACCGTCAGTTCAGGCCCGTGGCCGTACCGGATGTCCGGGTCGGGGGATTCTGGGGCAAGTGGCAGGATGCCGTCTGCAACGCCACGGCCGAGATCCTGCTCGACCGTTGCGTCGAGGCGGGCATGCTGCAGGCGCTCGATGTGAGGCGCCCCAACCCGGGGATCATCATCCCCATCCAGCCCTGGGGCGGAACGACGCAGATGTTCTGGGACAGCGATCTGGCGAAATCGATCGAAACCATCGCCTATTCGCTCTACCGTCAGCCCAATCCGCGGCTGGAGGACAGGGCCGATGAGATCATCGACATGTACGAACGGCTGCAGGACAAGGACGGCTATCTGAACACCTGGTTCCAGCGGATGCAGCCGGATCGGCGCTGGACGAACCTTCGCGACCATCACGAGCTCTATTGCGCCGGGCACCTGATCGAGGCGGCGGTCGCCTATTTCCAGGCGACCGGCAAGCGCAAGCTGCTCGACGTCATGTGCCGCTTTGCCGACTACATGATCGGCAAATTCGGCCACGGCGAAGGGCAGCTTCCCGGCTATTGCGGCCATCAGGAGATCGAGCTCGCGCTTGTCAAGCTGGCGCGCGTCACCGGGGAGAAGAAATATCTCGCTCTTTCGAAGTTCTTCATCGACGAGCGCGGCCAGGAGCCGCACTTCTTTACAGAGGAGGCGATCCGCGATGGGCGTTCGCCGAAGGACTACATCCAGAAGACCCACGAATACAGCCAGTCCCACGAGCCCGTGCGCCGGCAGAAGAAGGTCGTCGGTCACGCGGTCCGCGCCATGTACATGTATTCCGGCATGGCCGATCTCGCCACCGAGTACAAGGACGACACGCTTACTGAAGCGCTCGAAACGCTGTGGGACGACCTGACGACGAAGCAGATGTACGTGACGGGCGGCATTGGCCCCTCCGCGAAAAACGAAGGCTTTACCGACTATTACGACCTGCCGAATGACACGGCCTATGCCGAGACCTGCGCCTCGGTCGCCTTGGTCTTCTGGGCAAGCCGCATGCTGGGGCGCGGACCGAACCGGCGCTTTGCCGATATCATGGAACAGGCGCTCTACAACGGCGCGATCAGCGGCCTTTCGCTGGACGGCAAAACGTTCTTCTACGATAATCCGCTGGAGAGCACCGGCAAGCACCATCGCTGGAAGTGGCACAATTGCCCCTGCTGCCCGCCTAACATCGCCCGGCTCGTCGCCTCGGTCGGCGCCTACATGTACGGCGTGGCGGCCGACGAGATCGCCGTCCATCTTTATGGGGAGAGTACTGTGCGGCTGGAACTGGGCGGCTCGCAGGTCACGTTGCGGCAGGTCACCAACTATCCGTGGGAGGGTGCGGTTTCGATCAGGATCGAACTCGACGAGCCACGGCATTTCGCGCTGTCGCTGCGCATTCCGGAATGGGCGGATGGCGCTCGTGTCGCGGTCAATGGAAGCAGTATCGACCTCGATGGCGTGATGACGGATGGCTATGCCCTGATCGAGAGGGAATGGTCCGATGGCGACGAGATTTCGCTCGACTTGCCGCTGAGGCTTCGGCCGCAATACGCCAATCCAAAGGTCCGGCAGGATGCCGGCCGCGTGGCGCTGATGCGCGGACCGCTGGTCTATTGTGCCGAGGAGGTCGACAATGGCGGCGATCTCAACACGATCGTCGTGCCGGAGGAACTGCCCGAGGCGAAGACGGCGATCCTGCAGGACCTCGAAGGGGCGGTGGCCGTCGAGCTGCCGGTCGAGCGCGAGGACACGGCCGACTGGGGCAACACGCTCTATCGCGCGGCGCCGGCGGCGAGGAGGGGCGCGCTCCTGCGTCTGGTGCCCTACCACCTCTGGGACAATCGCGCGGCCGGCGAAATGCTCGTCTGGCTGCAGGCCGAAAGGCGTGGCGCCTAGATGACGGAACAGGACAGGATTGGTGTAGCGCTCAACGGGGTGCGCAAGAGCTATGGCGCGCTGCAGGTCGTTCATGGCATCGATCTGACGATCCGGGACGGAGACTTCGTCGTCTTCGTCGGCCCGTCGGGCTGCGGGAAATCGACGCTCTTGCGCATGATCGCCGGGCTCGAGGAGGTGACCGACGGCGAAATCGCCATCAAGGGACGCGACGTGACCGATCTCGATCCCTCCGAGCGCGGCATCGCCATGGTCTTTCAATCCTATGCGCTTTATCCGCACATGAGCGTGCGCGACAACCTCGGCTTCGGACTGAAGATGGCGCGGACTGACCGCGCGGAAACCGAGCGCCGCGTCGGGCAGGCCGCCGAAATTCTCAAGATCGACCACCTGCTCGACCGGCGACCGGGACAATTGTCGGGCGGTCAGCGCCAGCGCGTCGCGATCGGCCGGGCGATCGTGCGCAAGCCGGACGTCTTCCTGTTCGACGAGCCGCTCTCCAACCTCGATGCCGAGCTGCGCGTCTCGATGCGGGTCGAGATCGCCCGGCTGCATCGCGACCTCGGCAACACGATGATCTATGTGACGCATGATCAGACGGAGGCGATGACGCTCGCCGACCAGATCGTCATCCTGCGTGACGGAAGGATCGAGCAGACAGGCACGCCGCGCGACGTCTATGAAAATCCCGTCAACACCTTCGTTGCGGGCTTCATCGGTTCGCCACGCATGAACCTCCTGGATGCGGAATGGCGAGGCGCGGGAAGGGTACGGCTTGCCGACAGTGAGATCGGGGCCTGCCTGCACGCGCATCAGGCCGGCGAAAGGATCGTCGTCGGCATGCGGCCCGAACATATCCGGATCGTCGCCGGCGGGCCGGATGCGGTCAAGGCGACCGTGGAATTCACCGAGTATCTCGGCGGCACGCGCTATGTCTATTGCAAGCTCGGCGATGCGCAGAATGTCGTGGTGGAGCTGCGGGAAGGCGACGACATTCCGTCAGGATCGACGGTATGGTTGACGGTACCGCCCGACCGGCGGCGGTACTTCGACAGCAGTGGCGCGCGGATCGGCTGAGGCTGGCGGAGGCGCCTCAGGCGTCGCCAAAGTGCGCGCGCCTCGCGTCAAAATTCGCAAGGCCGCGATAGCGGGTTGGAGTGCCGGCGGCCTCATGGCATCTGGCCAGACCTTCCAACCAGCGAGCCAGGTCCTCCGGGATCTCTGCCTGACCGCTTTCCATGGCCTCGACCCAGGAAAGCTGGCATTGGAGGGCGGATGTGATATCGATCGTCGTCCACCTCAAACGGGCGAGACATTCGGTAAAACGTTCGGGCGTCATCGGTTTCAGGCCTTCGTTCGTCGATTTGGCGTGATTCCTGTTTATCTGGCCCTGTGCCGCGCTGGGGTTCCTTCGGGAACAGGCGGCTCCAGAGCAGCCCGACCCGGGGGTGCACTTTCCAACCCCGGTCTCAGCCCTTGCCGCTGCGCATTGTTTGCGAAGGCAGGAGCCCGAAGCGCTTCCTGTAGTCGGCTGCGAAGCGGCCGAGATGCGTGAACCCCCATTTCAGCGCGATATCGGCGACGCTTTGGGCCTCATGCGTGTTCATGAGATCCTGGTGCGCAGCGGTCAGCCGCAACTCGTGCAGATAGGCCATGGGCGTGGTCATGCGGAACTGTCGAAATCCCTGCTGCAGGGTTCGCACGCTCACCTTCGCCGCCGCAGCAATATCGGCCATGGTGATCGGCTCGGAAATGTGCGCATGCATGAAGTCGATCGCCCATTTCACATGCCGCGGCGCCGGTAGCGGAACCGGGCTTCCGAGTTGGTCCGAGTAGCGGTGCGGAGCGGCCTCAAGCAGGAGATGGGTCACTGCATCGCCGAGCGAGGCAAGAGCCAACGGGGACTGCCGCAGCGGGGCGTTTCCACGCAGGCCGTTGCACGCGGTTTTCGACAAGCTGTGCCAAGGCGAGCCCCGGGCCGGCGGCAAGATCGATGTGCGGGTGGAATTCGAGGTTGCCAGTGATCGTCCGCTCCAGCATGTTGATCAGGTGGTTGGCGATCTTGCGGTGGTCAATGAACAGGGTGAGGTGTCGGCGGGAGCTATACAGCCGGACGCTTTCGCTGCGCGCCCCGTCAAGGATCGTGCCTTGACCGGGCCGCGACCAGATCTCCTTCGTACCGGGGTCGAACAGGGCGGTTCCCCGCGTCGGAAGAAAGATCAATAGCTTGTCGGTTGGTGCCTGCCTTTTGCATTGCAGGTCGCCTTCATAGGCGCAACTGCCGAAGGATATCGTCCCGGTCGAAAAGAATTCGCAGTCGAACGAGAGAGCTTCGCCGCTCAGCCGCTCGACCTTGATCGGAGAGGCGGGTGTGGACAAGACAGTCGCGAGTTCGTCCGGATCGTAGCCGCGAAACGACGTGGCTGTAATAGAAATCCTGTCCACTTCGCGGTTTCCCTCCCTCTGGAGGCGGGCTGACCACGGAGACGAACCTGACATAGGGCCGCTGGCCGCAGCTGCCGCGTTACCCTACCTTCCAGATCCCGGGTTCGTGAAATTATCCCGCCCATGCCATTCTCTGCGAAGCAAGAATCGCATGGCGTTATTCGTCGTTCTGGAAGGTTCAAAGCTCTACAAAAATATTGCACGGCAAAGACATCTCGGCGCCATGCGGACAGTATTTGCGCGCAGTGGATATTGCGTTTCAGGAAGCCGGCGGGGCGATCTACCTGCGATCGAACTCACTTTAAGAACAAAGACATGCAGCAGGCGCCGCACAAAGCGGTTTTCCGTCAATCACGGTTATCGGAGCCGGAATCTCGGTCGTTCGTCCGGTCTGGTTCCGGTGCCGGGGGGTGATCCGGAAAAAGATCGTAGATCTTGTAGGCGACCTCGGTCCTGTTGGCCGCCTTGATCTTCTTCATGATGTTGCGGACGTGAACCTTTACCGTGCTTTCCCGCAGGTTGAGCTCGTAAGCAATGACCTTGTTCGCCTTTCCGCGCCGCAGGGCCTCCACGACCTCCGCCTGACGATCGGTGAACAAACCGGCCAGGGGTCGTTCGGCGACGCCTCCCGTCTCGAACAGGTGACGCATCGCGAAGACACTGCGCGCGGGAACGAAGATGCCGCCAGCCAGGGAAAGCGAGACGGCCTCGATACAGACGTCCACGCTGACGGAGGAAGGAATATATCCCTTTGCTCCGCATTCCAGTACTTTCACGATCTGAGTCAGGTCTTCCCTGTCCGCCAGGACGATTACCGGAACCGGAGCGAGCTCCGATGCGAGTATTGTGATTTCCTGTTCAACAACCGGATCGTCGATCTTCCTGTCGGCGATATTCAAGAGGATTGCCGAGGGTGGCGTGTCCTCCTCGCGCTCCCGCCTCCATTCCTCGGAGGACTCGAACGTCAGAATGGGTCTGTCCGGATTGTCGGCGGCGATGTTTCGCGCAAGGCTGTCGCGCCAGAGAGCCCGCCCGTCGATGATGACAAGCGGCCGCTCTTGCAGCGGCCGCACGTCTGAATCCATTGCCAGTGGTTCATCGCCGGCCTCCTCGTGAGCAGGCCTGGTTTGGGCTTCCCCGCCATCCCTCGGGCTCGCTGAGTTCATGGCCGTGGCCCCTCGGCAGCTCGTGCAACGTCCGTTGCGGTCGAGAGGGTTGCTTTTGCATATTTACTTGATACGCCCGCTTCGCTAACCACATTCGCCTCAAAAAAAATACAAAATAAAAACAAATAAAGCATGGCTTACTGAAAATGGAGATCAGCGGAAATCGTCTCAAAATGAGATATCACTGATCATGGTCTTAAGTATCGGTCATTTGTAATTTTGTGAACAGTGCAAAATATGCGTACTCTTGAGGCAAGCAAGTGTGAAATTGCGTACCACTTTTGAGGCGGGCCTTTAATATCCGCTCCTCGTGATGCAGTTCGTGCCCGGGATAACGATATGCGGAAACAACGGCCTGGTCCCCAAAGCGCCTCGCATTAATATGCAGGAATGTGACGCGCTTTAGTGTGTGCAGCGAAGAATAGATTGGGGGCCGCTATATTTGTGGGGAAGAAGACTTCCGAAACGCATTTCCTGTCGTCAAGCAATCCCCGCGTCCATGCGCCCCGGCATAGTCAGGGTACTGCCGTCCTCGGGCGCGGGGTAGCGGCCGTCCTACCTGCAGTTGCGGAGCGTCGCAAGGCTTCACAAGATGGATGTCGCCGCAGTGGAGGTCTCATTCATTTGGATGAAGCGGAGCAGAACAAAGCTCCCCCGCCAGGTCAACTTTCAATGGATGGTTCACACCTTTTGCGTGGTCGCGACTGCGCGCGCCGTGGGCTAGAGTTTGCCGAAGCGACGTGGATTGCGCAGCTTCGATCGACCAGCAGTTGCCGATCGATAGAGCGGGTGAGGGGTATGGCGTTACGGAACGTGGCTGAGCAGGGCAAGGTCGGGGGTGGGGCCTTTGCAGAGGGAAGACGGCGCGCCGAACCACGGCGCGTCATTCTGATCGTATCGAGCGGCGGAAGTGTTTCGGAACGGTTGATCGAGGCGATGGAACGCGAATTTCCATGGGTTCTCGTTGACCAGGTCGACGACGTCGACGCGGCGTGTCGAGCCTTCTCGCATCCGGTGTCGCTGATCCTTGTCGACATCGGCCTCGTAAAGGACGTTGAGGTGGCCTCGACCCGAATTTTTCGGCTGCACCCTCAGGCTCTTACGGCGGTCATCGAGCCATATGGACAGGGCCACAATCCGGCCTTCGCCGATATTCTGAGGTCGCCCCTCATTCGCGGCCTGCTGCCGATGAACGTCAAGCTTGATGTATGGCTGTCGGTGATCCGGCTGATGCTTTGCGGCGGCGCGTATTTTCCGCCCGAGCTTATGCTTCAGCCAGGCAGAGGCAATCACCATTCACCGTCCCATAACGGTGTCGCAGCAACCTCGCGTGAAGAGGTCGAAGGCGTCGCGGATTTGACGGCTCGCGAATTGCAGATTCTCGAGATGGTTTCGCGCGGCTTGCAGAATAAGCTCATTGCCGCTGAATTCCGGTTGTCGGAACATACCGTCAAGATCCACCTGCATAACATCATCACCAAGCTGGGAGCTCACAACCGGACCGAGGCAGCGGCCAGATATCGCAGCTTCCAGGACCGGAGGTCATCGGCGCTCAAGGAGTTGCGCTCCTCGATCTGAGCACATCCGGCTAGGCCATGCCGATCCGAGCCTGGTGGCGCGTGCTGGCTCTGGGCCCTCCGAAAGGCGGATTGATAGATGCCCGGCCTGCAGCCAAAGGGGTTAGCCATCCTCCCATTTCGTCAATTGTCAAACACCACGCCGTGTCACTTAATCCGATGCTTCGCCTGAAGGATCGGGGGTTGATCTCATGGCACGGCGCGTTCGAGGGGAGAAACAGCTTCCCCTATCTCTCGGGACAGGCCTGTTCTTGCCCGCCGTCACCTCCTTCGGGGAATTGGCTCGGCCGGCCGCGTCGCGCCACGCACTCGGGCGGCTTTCGTCGCCTACGAGCGCGACGATTCGATCTTCGTGCGTATTCCCCCTTCTTTTTTTGGGGGCGTTATACTAGACTATCGTGCATTACATGTTTATTTCTGATGATGCAGTGTCGATGAGAAGATTTCGTCCAGAAGAGCGACGCCAAAAGTATTAATTAGAAAGAAGTATTCATAGTATTTTTGAGAAACTCTTATGGGTAGGACCGTCGGTCTGGGGAATTGTCTCCATAAGACACCGTTTTTTAAGGGGATTTTCCAATGGGTTCTTTGATTTCGAGATTTGAGAAAGTGCCGGCGTTTGCGCAGGAGCCGCACGGCACCAGCAGCCTTCCACAGTTCGCCAAAGAGGGGGAAATGCAGCAGCTGGAAGGGGCAGACAAGCGGTGTCTGCTTGTCCTCGATAGCAGAGCCTTGGACCGGGAATGCTTGGCCAGGACCTTGACCACCCATGGTCTCGGCATGGAAGTCGGCGCCTTTGGTTCGGTCGATGAATGGCGAGAGAAGAAGGGCACCTGCCCGCCAGTCGGGGCAGTTCTGCTCAATATCGGCGCCCGCAAGGTCGCCGATGTCGCGGCCGAGATTGCAAAGCTCGCCTCGGAGTTCCGACCGGTGCCGGTCGTCGTCCTGTCCGACATCGATGAGCTCGGCCAGATCTTGCGGGTGCTTGAATGCGGTGCGCGTGGATATATCCCTACGTCCGTCGGCGTCGGGGTTTGCATTGAAGCGATCGGATTGGCGATCGCCGGCGGGATCTTCCTTCCGGCCAGCAGCGTACTCGCGGTCCGACACCTGATCGAGACGGGAAGGCAGGATGCCCCGCCGCTCGCCGGAATGTTCACGCTTCGTCAAGCGGAAGTCGTCCAGGCCCTTCGCAAGGGCAAGGCGAACAAAATCATTGCCTACGAGCTCAATCTTCGCGAAAGCACCGTAAAGGTTCATATTCGCAACATCATGAAAAAGCTGAAGGCGACGAACCGGACCGAGGTGGCATACAAGCTGAACGATCTCTTTGCCGCCGACGCAGGCTATCATTGATGAACGGCGATCCGTTTAGGACGATCGCCTCGTAAGAACGGTTCCGCTTTTTGCCAGCCACCGATCGGGCGTTGCCGCGGCAGCGTCGTGTGCGCAAAGCCGGGGATGTCGATCAGCCGCGGCTTTTGTCGATCATAGGCGCCTTTCTCGGTTGGGGCGGCATCGAGAAGTTGAATTTCCGATCTGTTTGCAATGTTGAGGATTCATCAACCATTCTGCGCCATTGTCACGCCAATAAACTTATCCGAGTAAAACGCTGCCGACACACCGCCTTTCATTTGAGTACCGTTTTCATCTGCTTATGACCTCCTGTTCACTGCGTTGGCCGAAACCCCATGGGTATCGCGCTCGCTGACTTCCCGAGGGCGCTGCGCAACGGCCGCAGTTCTCCAATGCCATTTCCGCAGAAAATGCGACAATTCGTCAGCGCCCCGTCGCCTGACGACCGTTACCGACCGGCGGAATGAATCGCGCCGGATAGCCCTAAGCACACCGAACACCCGGAGCCATGACGACTTCCTGTTCATGTAAGAGGAGCATCATCATGGAACGCTCGCCGATCTTCTCGCGCATCAGTACCAAGCTCGCCCTCATGTCCGGCGCCGGGATTTTCCTGATGTTGACGATCATCATTGGGGGTTGGTCGATCGAACATTCCGTCGACGAGGCGATCACCTGGAGGGAAATCCAGATGGGGGTCTCGCGCGATCTTGTTGATGCCAAGGCGTCGTCGCGCGGCATGCAGGTGGCGGCCCGCGACATGCTGCTTGCAAAATCGCCCGAAGAACTGGAGATCGCCTTCGCCACTCTGAATGCTCGACACGACTCGGCGGTCAAATATCTCGATCTGGCCTTTGCGCCGCTGGTGATTGAGAAAAACAAGCAGCGGGTCGTTACGATCAAAGCCCTTGTCGAGGGCTACCACGCCGCAGCGGCGAAGCTGGAGCGGTTGCTCGCGACGAAATCGGATGCCGACGTTGCGCTGATCGTCGGGCAAATGCAGAAGGTCGCCGACGAAATGGCGCCGCTGATCGATGAGGGGGTCGCGGTTGCCAAAAAGATCGCTGAGGAGACATTGCTGAAGCGGCAGCAAGCTCAGCAATTTGCGGATACCGTCGAGCACAGCATGGCGGCGGCCATGGTGCTTCTGTTGATCGTCTCAGCGGTCTTCGGTTCGCGGGCGATTGCCCGGCCGATCGGCCGGATCACCGGCAACATGAACGTGCTGGCCGGCGGCGACCTTGATGTCGACGTGCCGTTCACGGCGCGGCGCGACGAAATCGGCGAGATGGCCCGGGCCGTCGAGGTGTTCAAGCAGAACGGCATCAAGGTGCGCGACCTGAACGCCCAGGAGGCGGCGCTGCAGACCAAAAGCGCCGACCTGCAATCGAGCATCGGCGAGGTCGTCCAGGCCGCCGTCGCCGGTGATTTCACCCGCCGCATCAACAAGGACTACGACAATGCCGACCTCAACCGCTTCGCCGCCCAGGTGAACGAACTGGTGACCTCGGTCGACCGCGGCATCGCCGAGACTCGGCGGGTGATCTCGGCGCTCGCCGAGGGCGACCTCACCGAAACGATGCGCGGCGAGTTCCAGGGCGCCTTCGGCGAGCTCAAGGACAATGTCAATCAGACGATGACCAACCTGCGCGCGGTGCTTTCCGAGGTGCGCAGCGCGATCGACACGATCAATGGCGGCGCCAGCGAGATGCGCGAGGCCTCGGGCGATCTCTCGAAGCGCACCGAGCAGCAGGCCGCCTCGCTGGAAGAGACCTCCTCGGCGCTCGAGGAGATCACCGCGGCGGTGAAGAGCTCGACCGAGCGGGCGACGGAGGCCAGCCACATGGTCGACGAGGCGCGTAAGAGCACCGAGCAGTCGAGCGCCGTTGTCAAGGACGCGGTGTCGGCGATGGGGCGGATCGAAGAGGCCTCCGGCGAGATCGGCCAGATCATCAACGTCATCGACGAGATCGCCTTCCAGACCAACCTTTTGGCGCTCAATGCCGGCGTCGAGGCGGCCCGGGCCGGCGAGGCCGGCAAGGGCTTTGCCGTCGTCGCCCAGGAGGTGCGCGAACTGGCGCAGCGCTCGGCCAATGCGGCCAAGGACATCAAGGCGCTGATCTCGCGCTCCGGCGAGGAGGTCGGCGCCGGGGTGAAACTGGTGACGGCGACCGGCGCGGCGCTGACGCTGATCCAGGGGCATGTCGTCAAGATCAACGAGCACGTCCATTCGATCGCCACGGCGGCGCGCGAGCAGTCGACCGGCCTGTCGGAGGTCTCGACGGCGGTCAACCAGATGGACCAGGTGACGCAGCAGAACGCCGCGATGGTCGAGGAATCGACGGCGGCCACCAATCGGCTGGCCGACGAGGCGGCCAATCTCGCCCGACTGATCGCCCGCTTCCGGCTCGAGGCCGGCGCTGCAGCGCGCCTCGCCGCCGCCGGCCACGGCAGCGCGCCGGCGGCTTCCCCCGCCCGGGCCCTCAACCGCAAGATCGCCGGCGCCTTCGGCGGTCGTGCGGCAACAGCCGCGGCCGTGTGGGACGAGTTCTAATGCTACTGCGTGTCTCGTTAGATCGACCAGCGCCAGGAAGCTGAAGGACGCAGCGGTGTTGCGCATGCAGGGAATGGGCG
Source organism: Sinorhizobium fredii NGR234 (assembly GCF_000018545.1). NCBI lineage: Bacteria > Pseudomonadati > Pseudomonadota > Alphaproteobacteria > Hyphomicrobiales > Rhizobiaceae > Ensifer > Ensifer fredii. Next base: position 1,884,905 of record NC_012586.1, on the reverse strand, counting down.
GGCGGTGCGGTGCACCGCTCGCCTGTGCCCGGTCGCCCGGCTCCTGCTGCATGTCTCCTTGGACCGACGTCCGCTCAAGGACAAAGGCACACGCGCCTGTTGCGCGCAGCGCTGGAGGTCTTAGGAAGGCGCCCGTCCCTTTCGCGCTTCCGAAGGTGGGCAACCATAGCATTTGCGGTACTCGGTCGCGAAACGTCCCATGTGCCTGAAGCCCCATTTTCGGGCGATCTCCGCCACCGATACGCTTTGATCCGCTTCCAGGAGATCGCGGTGAGCGGCTTCCATCCGCAACTGGGCGAGATAGCTGATCGGCGACGTACCCTTGAACCGCTTGAAGCCCTCCTGCAGCGACCGAACGCCGATGCCGGCCGCCCCTGCAATGTCGCTCATCGAAATCGGCGCACGGAGATTGGCATGCATGAAATCGACGGCGCGTTTCACATGTTTCGGGGACGGCAGCCACTCGCCCTGGCTCAACGCCCCTGAGAAGCGATGCGGTACCGTATCGACGAGCAGACTGACGATGCTTCCCGAGAGATAGGAAAGGGCGTGGGGCATGTCGGGTATCCCGGAGTCCGAGCCCAGGGAGCCCGCGATGATCTGCGACAACTTGAAGATGATTTCGCCCGTCCCGTCCGCAAGATCGAGCTCGGGCACGAAGTCGAGCGCGCCGTAGACCGGTCGTTCCAGTACGGTGCCGAGCTGGCGGAAGATATCCCTCTGGTCGATGACGAGCGACAGGTGGCTGCGGACTTTCTCGACCTGCAGTTCGGACAGCCTGTTGCCATCGAGAATCGCTGCGTGACCGGGTTTGGAAATTACGCTTTCCTTTCCGATCTTCACGCAGGCAGAGCCGTGCAGTGGGAGCAAGATCAGGAGCTTAGGGACCTCGTCCCTCTGGCCGATACTGAGACTGCCCTGTGACGCGACGCGGCTGAAGGCAACGCGTCCGGCGGCGACGAACTCGTAGCTATAGGAAAGATCGGTCTTCGGTGGCTGCTGTACCCTGACAGGCCCAATGCATCGCGTCAGCACATCGGATATCTCTTCGGCGTCGCTGCCGAGATATGAGAGTCTCATCCCCTGTTTCTGCCCCTGCATCGCAATTTCCCAAAGAGAAATAGAGGATATGACCAGCTGCCACCGCGGCTGACGATCCACCGAGGTGCCGCCGTCCTGGTCACGTCACGGTTTTGTTAGCGGGCGCTTATGCAACAAAACGGCGCTTTACAAGCGGAAAGATGGTACGTCCGTTCATATACCTTCAGAAACTGGGTCGCCTCCGATGTTACGCAATAGTTGCAGCGGCCGCCGGAAAGGTAGCGCGTCCTGAGGGGCTATTTCGGCTCCTATTACCCGAACGCTGTCGCCAGCGCCTTCAGTGAGAACAGTAAATTGCGGCAATGCTTGGGGCGTCCGGCCTTCAAACAGGATATCTGCAGTCTACAAACTGTGTATGACGCAGCACTTGCGTTTCTTTGGAGCGGCTGATATCCGCCGCCGCACGCGGCAGCGCGACCTTTTCTTGCGGGTGCGGGCTCCGTAGAATGGCCAGCAGAGAGGCCGGCCAGCATGACCGCCACCAGCGAGCGTTTCTCCGGTGCAAGCCCGAGGGAGGGCACGATCCGCCTGTTCCTGTGCGGTGACGTCATGACTGGACGGGGCATCGATCAGGTCCTGCCGGCTCCGAGCGATCCGATATTGTACGAGGATTACATTCGGTCGGCGCGGGACTATGTCCGCCTGGCGGAGAAGGCAAACGGTCCGATTCCTGCGCCGATGGACCCGGCGCTTGTCTGGGGCGTGGCGCGCGACGAATGCGATCGCGCCCAGCCCGACCTCCGCGTCATCAATCTCGAGACGGCCATCACTCGCAGCAAGGACCACGCTCCAAAAGGCATCAACTATCGGATGAGTCCGGAAAATGCCTCCTGCCTCGCTGCTTTTGGCGTCGACTGTTGCGTCCTCGCCAACAACCACGTTCTGGACTGGGGGGTCGCGGGCCTGTTCGACACCTTGGCGACGCTGGATCGCCTGCGGATCACGACAGCCGGCGCCGGCCGCGACCTGGACGAGGCCAGCAAGCATGCGGCCTTCGATATCGGCGCCGAGCAGCGCGTGCTCTTGTTCGCGCTTGCGATCCCGACGAGCGGAGTGCCTCCAGGCTGGGCGGCCGGACGTGGCAGGGCAGGAGTGAATTTTCTGCCGTCTCTCGACCGGCTTTGCACTGCCGGTCTCGTCGAAAATATCCGCCATAGCAAGCGGCCGCGGGATGTCGCGGTCGTATCGGTTCACTGGGGCCCGAACTGGGGCTATCATGTACGTGCCGCCCAGCGAGAATTCGCCCATGCGCTCATCGACGAAGCGGATGTCTCGATCGTCCACGGACACTCCTCGCATCACCCGAAGGCGATCGAAGTCTACCGGAACCGCCTGATCCTCTATGGCTGCGGCGATTTCATCAACGACTATGAGGGCATCTCCGGCCATGCGGAATTCAGAGGCGATTTGCGCCTGATGTGCGTCGCCGATATCAACAGGACAAATGGCGATCTCTCGGCCCTGGATATCGTGCCACTGCGGGCTCACCGCTTCAGCCTCGTCTATCCCTCCGGCACGGACCTCGAGTGGATAGGCGAAACGCTTGCGCGCGAAAGCGGTCGGTTCGGAACGATCATCGTCCAAGGCCCGGCCGGGCACCTCAATGTGCGGTAATCGCGCTCGCCTCCCTTGGAACCGTCCGGGCGGAGGCCGCTGGGAGAGGCCCGGATTTTCACTTCGTCGTGAGTTCTCCATCATAAGGATGACTTCACCATGTGTTCGCACTAGGTCGAAGGCATGATCCGGTTGATGGCCACTGTCCTGGCGCTTTTGCTGTCGTTTTTGCCCGCCGCGGCCGACCCGTCCGGCGCCGTTCCGGACCTGCTGGACGGGCTTGCCGACCGAGAGGAACTGAAGCCGTTGAAAACCGTCATCGTCGCGCGCGACGGTGAGACGATTGCCGAAAAGGGATATCGCGGCCACTCGCCCGGCGAATCGACCAATATCAAATCCGCATCGAAATCGGTCGTATCGGCGCTCGTCGGAATCGCGATCGACAAGGGCCTTCTCGACGGCCCCGAGCAGAAGATCGCCCCGCTTTTGAAGGAAGATCTGCCGTCGCCCGCGGATCCGCGGATCAACGACATCACCATCGGCAACCTGCTCTCGATGCAGGCCGGACTTGGCCGTCTGTCGGGGCCGAACTACGGCCGCTGGGTATCGAGCCGCAATTGGGTTCGCTTCGCCCTCGCCCAGCCTTTCGCCGACGATCCGGGCGGACGGATGCTCTATTCGACCGCGTCCACGCATCTGCTTTCGGCGATCCTCACCAAGGTTGGCGGCAAGTCGACGCTCGCTCTCGCACGGGATTGGCTCGGTCCGCTTCAGGGATTCAGAATCGGTGCCTGGGAACGCGATCCGCAAGGCATCTATCTCGGCGGCAATCAGATGGCGATGAGCGCGAGATCGCTGCTCGCCTTTGGGGAACTATACCGCACGGGCGGCCGGACGGGCGACGGACGGCAGATCGTGCCGGCGGACTGGATCGCTCTTTCGTGGCAGCCGCACACGAACTCCTACTTTTCCGGTGACGCCTACGGTTATGGTTGGTTCGCCCGGCAGATCGGCGGCGAGACCGTCCATTTCGCCTGGGGTTACGGTGGCCAGATGCTCTACATCGTACCGGCGCTGAAGCTCACTGTCGTGATGACCTCCGAGGAGAGCGGCCCTTCGGCGCGCAACGGATACCGCGACGCCCTGCACGGCGTCCTGGGGGAGATCGTCAGCGCGGTGAAAGCGGATTGATGCCACGGCAGCGCGAGCCGATGCGGGTATGGCGGATCACGACGATCGCGAAAGGCCGAAGCGAGCCTTTCGCGATCAGGAGTTCATGACGCGAACGCGCCGCCAGCGGCCTCAGGCGGTCGGCTGCTTGGTCTTCCTGAGATAGGGAAGAACGGTATCGAAGGAGCCGAAACGCTGGGTGGCGTCCTCGTTCGATACGGCCGCCGTGATGATCACGTCCTCGCCCTGCTTCCAGTTCGCCGGCGTTGCGACCTGATGCTTGGCGGTGAGCTGGATGGAATCGATGGCGCGCAGGATTTCGTTGAAGTTACGGCCGGTGGTCATCGGATAGGTGAGGATCAGCTTGATCTTCTTGTCCGGGCCGATGACGTAAACCGAACGCACCGTGGCGTTGTCGGCCGGAGTGCGGCCCTCGGACGTGTCGCCGGCGCCGGCCGGCAGCATGTCATAGAGCTTGGCCACCTTCAGATCACGGTCGCCGATCAGCGGATATTCGACATCGAAGCCGGTCGCGACCTTGATGTCGTTCTTCCACTTGGCGTGGCTGTCGACGGGGTCGACCGAAATGCCGACAATCTTGACGCCGCGCTTGCGGAATTCGCCTTCGATGCCGGCCATGGCACCGAGTTCGGTGGTGCAGACGGGCGTGAAATTCTTCGGATGGGAGAAGAGAACTGCCCAGCCATCGCCGATCCATTCATGGAAATTGATGGTGCCGTGCGTCGTTTCGGCGGTGAAGTCAGGGGCGGTTTCGTTGATGCGGAGGCTCATGGCTTGTTCCTTTCGGGTCGGCAGGAATGGGCCCAGAATAGCGCAATCAACGGAGTTTTCGAGGAGGAAACGCGCGATCGGCGGCGCCAAGCGAAATAGCCGCAGCGTGTTTCGATCCTTTCGGAGAAAAACCTTCCTCAAGTCGATTTCGACCTCCGCTTGCAAGTCTGGAGTGCGTTGACTCGGCCAGGCCGCTGCCGCATAGAATGCCTCCATTCCGAGGGGAGCGCCGGGCGGCGCTGAGACGGCGGTGAGCCGGACCCTTGAACCTGATCCGGGTCATGCCGGCGTAGGAACGGAACGAGGCTGCCCTCCGCCACGTCTTCGCCGTCCCCCCGGGTCTCCGTGTTTTTTCGCAAGGAGATCGACCGATGCCGCCTCTTCCTTCCTTCCCGCCGATCGCGCTGACGATTGCCGGATCTGATTCTGGTGGCGGCGCCGGTGTCCAGGCCGATCTGAAGACCTTTTCGGCCCTTGGCGTCTACGGCGCCAGCGTCGTGACGGCGATCACCGCGCAGAACACGAAGGGCGTCACCGCGGTCGAGAACGTCTCACCGGAGATCGTTGCCGCGCAGATCGACGCGGTACTTTCCGATCTCGACGTCAAGGCGGTCAAGATCGGCATGGTCTCGCGCCGGGAAACGATCATTGCCATCGCCGAAGCCTTGCGCCGCTTCGACAGGCAAGCGGTCGTCGATCCGGTCATGGTCGCAACCTCCGGCGATCCGTTGCTGCAGCCGGATGCCATGGCCGCACTCACGTGTGAGCTTCTGCCTCTGGCCGTCGTCGTCACACCCAATCTGCCGGAAGCGGCACTTCTGACCGGTCGCCCGTTCGCCGAAGGCGAAGCCGAGATGGCTCGCCAGGCCGAGGCGCTGATGAGGGCGGGCGCGCGTTCGGTGTTGATCAAGGGAGGACATCTGCGGGGCAGCGACGCCACCGATCTGTTCTTTGACGGCGATCGGCTCGTCCGCTTCCCCGCAAAGCGCGTCGAGACGCGCAACGATCACGGCACCGGCTGCACGCTTTCGGCGGCGATCGCCGCCGGTCTTGCCAAGGGGCAGTCGCTCGCCGAGGCGGCGGGCGCCGCGAAGGCCTATCTGCATGCGGCGATCTCCGCCGCTGACAGGCTGAAAGTGGGAGAGGGGCGGGGACCAGTGCACCATTTCCACGAATGGTGGCCGCGCTGAGGCGGTCTTACCGCAGGCGACCGCCATCAGCGGCCGCCTGGATGGCGATCAGGCAGCGGTGTTCCGGTTCTCCGTGATGCCCTGCTCGATATAGTACTTGCCGTAACGGTGGCGGTACTTCTCCGCGCCACCGAAGTCGCTGTATTTCTCGAGTTCGTCCATGTCGGTCTTGTTGAGGATCACGCCGAGAACCTTGGCGTCGATCTGCGGCTCGGAATTGAGCAGGTCCCGTACGAGCCGCGACGGCGTCCGGCCCCATTCCGCGACGAAGAGGACGCCGTCTGCGAGCGGCGCGAAGGCCTTCGCGTCGACGACCGGAGCAAGTGCGGCAAGATCGACCACGACGTAGTCGAAGGAATTGCGGGCATTCTCGATCAGCCCGGCCATGGCCGGCGAGGCGAGCAGTTCGTTGCTCTGGTGCCTGCGATCCGACGCTCCACCGCCGGCCGGCAGGATCGCCAGCTTGGTGCGCTGATCCACCTTGATACCGGCAGGCCAGGTCGCCTCGCCCGTCAGCGTCTCGACCAACCCCGTGCGCGGGGCAGGCGTGATCATCTGGGTAAGCCCCGGCTTGCGGATGTCGGCGTCGATAAGCAGGGTCCGCTTGCCGCTCGAGGCGAGCAGCGCCGCGAAGTTTGCAGCGACGATCGACTTGCCCTCGTCCGGAAGAGCGGAGACGATCGCGATGACGCGGCTCTCGTTGCCTGGCAGCATGTGATCGCAGGCGAGCTTGGCATTCCGGAACGTTTCCGCGAAGGCTGAGCGCGGCGCGTCGAGCACGACGCGCGAAAGGCGTTGGAACGGCGTGGCGTCGTGAGATGGATCGTGCGGTTGCCGATCCGATCCGAAGCGGGCGCGCACGAGTTGCGTCGTTTTCTTCGGCCGCGAGCCGATCAGCGGAACATAGCCGAGCGAACGGTGGCCGAGCACGGAGCGCACCTCACCTTCAAGCCGGAAAGTCCTTTCGCGGAATTCGAGGAAGGCCGCATAGGCGCCGCCGACCATCAGGCCGAGCACAGCCGAAAGTGCCAGCGTCATGGTCTTCTTGGGGCTTGACGGCGCCGTCGGGACGCCGGCCTCGGAAATGACGCGTGCCTTGGCGATCGGGAAGGACTGCTGCTGCGTCGCCTGTTCGTAGCGGCCGAGATAGGATTCGTAGAGCGTCTTCAGCGCCGCCGACTTCTGCTCGAGAACACGCAACTGGACGAGCGACTTGCTGGATTCCGAGTTCTTGCCGGCGATACCCTCGATGCTCTTGCGCAGCGAGGCCTCGCGCGAGCGCGCGACTTCGAATTCGTTCTTGTAGCTTGCCGTCAGCTGCTGCAGTTCCTGATAGATCTGCCGCCCGATGTCAGCCTTTTCGGCCCGGAGCGACACCGCTTGGGGATGGTCCTCGCCGAAGTTCTGGGCCACCTCCTGCTCGCGCTTGCCAATGGTGAGGTAGCGGGTACGCAGGTCCCGGATCACCGAGTTGTCACCCTCCTTCGGAGAGATGGTGGCATTGTTGACGCCAGCCTCCGGCCCTTGATCGATGATCGACTTGAACTGCTCGTAGCGCGCCGAGGCGCTGGCTGTGTCCGCCTGGGCGACAATCAGTTGGCTGTTGAGATCGGAGAGCTGCTGTTCGGACATCAGTTCGCCGCGCGCCGCCGTCAGGCCGTTCTCGCTGCGGAAATGTTCGACCTCCAGAGCGGCCGCCTGCGAACGCTGCCGCAGATCGTCTAGCCGCTCCTGCAGCCAGACCGAAGCCCGTTCCGTCGCTTCGAAGTTCGCATTCAGCTGGTCCGTCAGATAGGAGTCGGCATAGGTTCTGACGACCGTTGCAGCAAGCTGCTGATCGCTCGCGCGGTAGGAGAGTGCAATCACCGAACTGCGGCCAACGCGTTCGACATAGAGCGACTGCTGCAGCAAGGCGGCGGCCTTCAGCCGTCGGCCATTGCGCGCCGCTTCCTCGGAGACGCCCGGCCCGCCCGAAAAGAGGCCGGTTGCCGTCTTCAGCCAGTCCTTGACGACGGCGACGGGCGAACGAGGCGGATTGACGAGCGTATCGTTCTCCGAAAGGTTGAGCTTGTCGACGACGCGCAGCGCCAGTTCCCCGGACTTCAGGATCTCGACCGCGCTGGCAATCTGCGTATCGAGCATCTGGCTGTTCGTCGGCACCGGTTCTTCCTCGGCATATTTCGACAGGTTGTCGTCGAGGAGGATCTGCGTCAGAGACGTGTAGAAGGGCGTCGCGAACAGCAGATAGGCGGCCCCCAACAGAATGAAGAGCACCACGAAAGCCGCAACGAGCCTTGCCCGACGGACGACGACGGCCAGCAGACGATCCAGATCGATAAAGCCGTCCGACTGCTCTTCGCGGGGCACGACGCTCAAGGGTACACTTCTCTGTTTCATGGGGGCCGTTCTGTTCATCTTGTTCTCCGGTCCTCCTGCATGCTCATCGAGAACATGCAGTATTTCAAAGTGCTACAGCGACCTTTGCGCGTCTCGCAAGACGCGCGGCGCCGTAGTCCCGGCCGCCTATCCGGCGGCCGGAGGTTTCGCGCTTATGCCGCCCGGATGCGGCTTTCGTGAGACAGGACGATCTCGCGAACGGATTCGAACACGACGTCGCCGATATCCGCGCGGGCGAGTGCAAAGGCGACATTGGCCTCGATGAAGCCCTGCTTCGAGCCGCAATCGAAGGTACGGCCTTCATAGGGATGGGCATGGAAGGGCTGGTCCGCCGAAAGGTTCAGCATGCCGTCGGTCAGCTGGATCTCGTTGCCGGCACCGCGTGCCTGGTGTGCCAGAATGGAGAAGATCTCCGGTTGCAGGATATAGCGGCCGTTGAGATAGAAGTTGGACGGCGCCTGGCCCGCCGGCGGCTTCTCGACCATCTCGGTCACCGAGAAGCCGTGGCGCACCGTGTCGCCCTTGCCGACGATGCCGTATTTCGAAGCTTCCTCGGGCGCGCATTGCTCGACCGCGACGACATTGCCGCCAACCTCGCGGTAAAGGTCCATCAGCCCGGCCATGCAGCCGCGCGCGCCGTAGGAGACCATGTCCGGCAGCAGCAGCGCGAAGGGCTCGTCGCCGATCAGGTCGCGCGCGCACCACACCGCGTGGCCGAGGCCGAGCGGCGCCTGCTGGCGCGTGAAGCTGACCGAACCGGCCTTCGGCAGCATGGCTTCGAGTTCGGAGATCTGCGCATTCTTGCCGGAACGCGACAGCGAGGAGATGAGTTCGGGCGTGTCGTCGAAATGATCCTCGATCACCTGCTTGTTGCGGCTGGTGACGAAGACGATGTGCTCGATGCCGGCCTGACGCGCCTCATCGACCGCGTATTGGACGACGGGCCGATCGACGATCGTCAACATTTCCTTCGGCACAGCCTTCGTCGCGGGGAGGAACCTCGTTCCGTTTCCTGCGACCGGAATCACTGCTTTCCTGACGGTCCTGATGCGGTCCATTTTGTTATCCTTTGCTTGTGTGAGGATCATTGCCCAGCGGGGATCGTTCAGCCGCCACCGTGATCGGGGCGGGTTGCGGCGCCCGCGCCGCCAGGCGGCGCAATCGCGCGGCGATCGGCATCCTGAGGTGCCGAAGCGCAGTCGGGTCGGCGAGCGCGGTTCTCAACGCTCCAGCCAACGATCTCTTCTTCAATTGCTCGACGAGAAGGAGAAAAGAGCGCGCCTGACGGAACCCACGTGCCCGTTTGCGCTGCATCATCAGCGACAGCGGATCGAGCGTGTATCGGCGCAGGAACGCCCCGTCGGCCGCCATCATCGCGTCGATGTGTTCGAGCTTCAGGACACGCGAGATCGAGCCCTCGCGGATATGATAGGTGTAACCGGCCGAGGACTCGATGGCGCAGCGGCCGCCGCAGGCCAGCGCGGCTGCGAGCAGGATATAGTCCTCGCCGATCCTGAGCGACTCGTCGAACGAGAGACCATGTTCGGCGAGGAAGCGGCGCTCGAACACCGGCTTCATGTAGCCGTAATTGTGCTCGGAGCGGAAAATCACGTTCGACTCGATGAAGGCCGGCAGGGTGAGTTCGGGCAGCGCCTCGAGTTCGGCATCCTCGAACATCCGGACGTTCTTGCCGTCGAGGGACAGCACGTCGAGATTGTCGACGACGATCTGCGCTCCGGCCGCTTCGGCTCGCGCAATCATCCGCGCCAGCCGTCCGGGGCGAACCGTGTCGTCGGAATCGAGCACGGCGATCCATCTGCCGCGCGCCGCCTCGAAGCCGGCATTGCGAGCCCCGCCCGGGCCGCGGTTGCGTTCGAGCGCAATGAGGCGGACCCTCGGGTCGTCGATCGCCGTGACAAGAGCGGCCGTCACATCCGAGGAGCAATCGTCGATGACGATCACCTCGACCGTGACGCCCTCCTGGGCAAGGGCGCTGCCGACGGCGCGGGTGATCGTGTCAGCGGCATTATAGGCGGCGATCACGAAGGTGACGTCCGGAGAAAGGGCATTCCTAGGCTCGTTCATCGGTTCGTTCACGGGGGGCGTGGTCATCGGGAGGACACCTCGGCTGCTCCGTATTGCTCGAGCTCCTTATGTCCGAGGAGGCCGCTGATCACGCCGGCATGCAGGATGGCGCGCAGCGCATAGCGATTTCGGCGGACAGCCGAGGGCAGGAAGACAATCGTTGCGAGTGCACAAAAGGCGGCTTTGGAGGCCGCAAGCGAAAGGTTGAGAAGCCCCGCACCGCGCGCCTTTTCCGTCAGCAACCGCCCGTGGGTCTGGCCGGAGCGGAAGCGGCGCCTGCCAAGCCAGGCAAACGATGCCCGGCTTTCCGGCACCGGCTCATGCACCCAGGCATCCTCGGCAAAGGCGATCGTGCCGCCGGCTTTGTGCAGGCCGGCAAAGAAATCCGTGTCCTCGCCTCCGCTCCGGCCGAGTGCCAGCTTGAAGCGGCGGCCCTGGAGTGACGGGGCCTTGAGCCGGAGCAGGGCGTTGCAGGTATAGCCGGTGCGGATTTCGCTCTTCACCCAGACTGGAAATGTCGAGTGGAAGTCGCCGTGGCGCATCCAGGCGGGCGCCGACGGCGCATAGTGGGCCCGGACCGGGCCGAGGACTGCGTCCGCACCGGTCGCCTGCGCCTCTTCCAGGAGGCGCACCAGCCAGCCGCTCGAGGCGGTCTCGTCGTCATCGATGAAGGCGAGAAATTCGCCGGTGGCGTTGTCGAGGCAGGCGTTGCGGGCGATCGAGATGTTCGAGGCGGGGCAATGGACATAGGTGATCTCGAACGGCAGGTCCGGCCGCAGGCTCTCGACAAGTGCCTTGGCGCTCGAGGTCGTGTCGTTGTCGGCAACGATGACGCGGAGCGTCGCGCTTGGCGGCACGGCCACCGCCGCAAGCGACCGGAGCGTGGCGGCGAGTTCGGGGCGCCGGAATGTGCAGATGCCGATGTCGATCTGAACGGTCGCGCTCATCCCACCACCCGCCGCCGAAAGTCGAGGAGTTCACGCCAGAAGCCGGCCGACCAGGCGAGATGCATGACCATGGCCGAGATCGCCGCGAGCGGTCCGTAGGGGTTGCGCTCACCGACCGCCATCCAGACGCCGTAGCCGAGGCAGGCCGCGGCCCAGACGCCGAAAGGAATGATCGCCGCCCAGTTGATGATGGCGAGAAGAGCGCCGAACGCGACTGGCGCGACGCCAAGCGGCAGCATCTGCCGGAGGCCGGGCATGGCGCGATGCTTGAGGATGTTCCTGGCGCGGCCGCGGCCATAGCCGAAATATTGCTTGAACAGCGGCACGATCCTGGTGCGTGGATAGTAAACCATGCTGGTCCTGTCGGTCATCCAGATGCGGTAGCCTGCCCTTCCGAGGCGATAGTCCAGTTCGGCATCTTCGTTGTGGCTGAAGGTCTCGTCATAACCCCCGACCGCTGCGAAGGCGGCAATGCGCATCAGGGCATGATGGCCATGCTCGGCCCAGTGCCCGGCGGCACCCGTCCGGTGTTTGGAACCGCCATTGCCGAGCTTGGAGTTCTGCGCGTAGGCCGTCGCCTTCTGGAAGGTGCTGAACCCTTCGGTTTGCATGGCGACGACCACCGAGTCGGCTCCGGTTGCGAGCGCATCCTCGACGAGACGCTCGCAATAGTCGTCCGGGTAGCTTGCATGCGCATCAATGCGGATCAGGTAGTCGAAGCCTGGACCGAGCTCGGCGACGGCCCGGTTGACGGCGGCGCTCTGGATTCGCTTCGGATTGTCGAGGAAAAGGATGCGGGGATCCTCTGCTGAAAGGCGGCGAGCGATCTGGCGCGTACCATCGGTGCTGCCGCCGTCGGCGATGACGACCTTCGCCTCGAGGACGTCGAGCGAGGTACGCAGCTTCTCGACGAGCGCCTCGATATGCAGCGCTTCATTGAGGCAGGGTATGACGATGAGGGTCGGTGGCGACACCGGACTGACCGCGGTCATAGCAATCCACTTTCGTTGTGACGGGCTTCCGCGAGAGCAGCGGCTGGGATGATCGTCTGCGGCGCGTCGTGGGTGAGCGTTGCCAGCCGCCGCACAAGCGTCTCGCAATCCGAGCGGTCAAAGACCCAGGTTGCCGGATGGCACCGGCCGATGCGATCCGCTGCTTCGGCAAAGTCATCCGGCCTCAATGAACCGAGAAGCGCGACGAGGCTGTCGGCGTTGGCATCCGCGAGCACCAGGCCGATGCCGCGCACGGCGAGAAAGCGGGCCGTCTCGGTGCCTTTCATGGCGATCGGTATGCGGGCGTGCCGGCAACCTTCGTAGAGCCGGTTGGGCAGCAGCCAGGCGGAGTTCTGGCCTTCCTCGAAGAAATCGATCGCCCAGGTGAGGTGGACGTCGCCATAAATCTCGGCGAGGTCTTCCGGATTGCGATAGGCACCGCCAAACCGCATGAAGGGTTCGTTTTGCACGAAACCGTCGAAATCCCTGAACTCCGAATAGGCGGGCCGGCCGCGCAGGACGACCTCGAAGCGGCCTTCCATCCTGCGGGAAAACTCGGCGAGGAGATGGAGCGACTTGCGGCAGCGCAGCGCTCCGAACCAACCGATCCTCCAAGGCGCGCCGGGTGGCGGATATCGGGCGGGGGCAGGCGCCGGTAGCGTGCTTCCGTCGATTTCTAGCACCTTGTTCTCGAGCAGCATCGGCGGCGCCTCGATGCCCGAAAGAGGGCGGAAATAATGCTCGATGAAGGCCGGCGAACTGGTGATCAGGGAGCGCGCGTCGCGGCCGAGGCGGGCCTCGGCAGCGCGCAACGCGCGGCCGACCATGTCGCCGCGCAGCATCAGCCGGTGAATGTCGAGGCACTCGTAGACGATCGGAACGTCGCCGCCGAAGAGCGCGACGGCGCGTTTCGCGACAGCCAGCATTTCGAGATTGCGGGCGATGATGAGGTCAGGCTTGCGAAGACCGCCGAGCCTGCTCTTCAGCGACAGGCAGGCCGTGGCGACGGCGCCGATCCGCTGCGCGAAGCGTCCGTCCGCCGTGGTCCCGAGCTCGATGGGCTCGACGCCGCCGACTGTGGCCAGCGGACTGCCACCGCGGCGAAAGCCTGCCAGCGTGACATTGGCGCCGCCGGCAACCAGCGTGAGCGTCCTGCGCCGCACGGCGGGATCGGCAAGGTCCTGTGCCAAATAGAGTATCTGCAGCATGAAAACATCCGTTTCCCTGCTCAGCCCGGGCCGAGCTTAATTCGATTTTTTGTGCATCGCAACAAATTGTTGCGATTGCTCACTAAATGGCTCAGAATGTCGTCAGTCCAACCGGCAGGCGACCGACTCGGCGAACTGGCATTTGTCGCCAGGCGCGGTGAAGGCGACCCGATCGACCTGGAGCCTTGTCGGCTCCTTGTAGGAGAAGGTGCCCATCCAATCGCTGAGTGTGTCGGTTCCCCAAAGGCTGAAGAAGATCTTTTGGGCGTTGACCGGGATATTGGCGGGATCGGTGACTTCGTGGACCAGCTCGCCGTTGATGTAGTAGCGGAGCCGGTCCTTCTCCCAGACGAAGGCGTAGTCGTTGAAGCCCTGGTTTGCGCCACCCGGCACATCGGCCAGAAATTCGTTGCCACCCTTCGCCGACACATACTGGTTGATCTGGACTTTCGCGGTGTTCTTGCCGAGCACCTCGAAATCGATCTCGTCATGCGGCTTCTTGTCGGTCGGGCCGATATAGGTGAAGAAGGCCGAGTTCAGGCCAGAACCGTCGGCCGCCTTGATCCTTGCCTCGTACGTGCCGTAGCCGAAGCGTTTGCGCGTCTGGATCTCGCCGCAGGCAAAATTGCGCTTGCCTTCCTTGCGCTCTTCGAAACCCAGTTCGAGAATTCCATTGACGATCTTCACCTGCTTCTTCGACCAGGTGCAGTTCTGATGCGCGCCGTTGTCCCAGCCATCCGAGACGAACCAGGTCTTGCTGTCCAGCTTGTCGAAGTCATCCATGAACGAGGTGCCGTTGGCACCGTCCTGCGCCGCGGCATTGCCGACGCTGCAGTTTAGGGGAAGTGCTGTGACAAGAGCGAGGCACCAGAGGCGCCCAAAGCGGTCGGATTTCATTGTCTTGCTGCCTTTGCTGCATTCGGTCCGGGGGGTTATGGAGGCCCGAGCGAAGCGCGACTGAGGGTTGTGAGGACGGCGCATGCCTGCGGAACCCCGAAATAGCGCAACGCGCACGAGGTCGATCTGCGTCGAGACATAAGCGCCCATACTCACGATATCGGTACTCCTATCGGGCGGCGCCTCGAAGCGCCGTTTCAACGGAGCAGACTTGAGCTCACACCGAACAAACTAGGGCATTTGCAAAGAAAAAATATGGCGCTGCAGCAGAAAAATGATTGGGGTCATGCTGCAGTGCACCCAAGCGGCGAAGTTTTCGCGAGCCGGCTGGCATCTGCCCGGGGCGGCCATTCAGGATAAATCCCTGTTTCGTCGCATGTTGCGAAAACTGTGCCCCGCAAAATTTGGGGGCAATTACGGGTTGTGTGAAGAGGCTGTGAATTTTCCTTAACACACCTGATTTTCCCGACGCGGAACCGACGTTCGCGCGGCTGCCACGGGGAAATGCGGCAAGGATGAGGCGGGCTTTCCTGTCCTGGAGCCGTCACTCGACATAAATCGATTCGCATTCCCGATTGATGCCGAGCCGGAGGGCCGGCACGGTTTCGGCTCGCAAGGGCCCCGCTTCGGCGCGCCCTACGGCATGTCTCCTTCAATCGACCTCGGTTTAAGGACAAAGACATGCAGCAATTCAAAGGTGCTACAGCGACCGTTGCGCGCCTGGGCGCGCGACGCTGTAGGACGCGATGCCCCGTTGGAATGCCCCTAAAATGTTACTGGAAAATCGCCGCGCCTACGACAATAGTATATGCATACTTTAGTGCTTTCAGTACCAAAGCAAGCCCGCCGCGCAAGCGGCGGGTTTTTCCGAGCAGCGACGCAGAGTGCTTCAGAGTCCATTGCGTCTGGAAAGACGCTCGCCGCTGTATGGGAGCGCATCTTGTCCGCAATTCGAGCTTGGCTACTCGCCCTTGCGCTTGGCCGAGATGCTGTCGGGATCTCGGGCAGGTTTTCTCAGTTCGCCTAGTTCCGCTTGCCGCTCGGCCGCGACGATCGGTTCCCCTGATTTCAGCGAAGGCTTCAGGATTGCGGCCAGCAGGCCTATCGGGCCCAGCACGCAACCGATCAGTAGCCAAAGAAGACTGTGTCCGCCTCTGACCGCAGCGACGACCGCGGTCGCGATGGCGCAGAATATCCAAAACTCAACGACCATTGACTCTCACTTGCCACCTGCGAGGGGGGAATCCCCGCCTTACTCTTCCACCCCGGGGCCGGAGCGTTCTGCTCCGGATTGCCCTCGCCACATTCCGGCCCCAATCGATCGTGCCATTTCCTGTGCGGCGCCGTACAGTCCTCTGTTGTGATTATCACGGTTAATTGCGTAGCCGGATTCAACCATCCAGCGGTTGACGTCCTTCCCGTCCGCTCGGAAGCATGTGCCGACGTAGCGACCATAACGGTCGCGGCCCGAGAATTCGCAGCGGGTGGGGCGGGACGCGGACAGAAACGCGTCCAGGGCCAGCGACGATTCCTTTCCGCACCGATAGTCTGTGCCGCTTTGGTCGAGGCAGAACTGCCAGTCTTCCGGCGCATCCACTCCGTAGAGTTGGACGCGTTCGCCTGCAATTTCGATGGTGTCGCCATCGATCACGGCGGCGTCGCCGATGATCGGCCCCGTCTGCGCGGCGGCGACCGCGGTAGCCAGCAGAGCAAGCGCGACCGCTACTATCCTCGCCGGGAACCACGGCGAGTACCGTCGTTTTTGTGACCGACAGGGTCCTCCGGTGAGGGTCTTCGCGGCAATTCGACTGCCAATCATGCGCGTCCATCCAGCCCGCTGTTCAGGGGATGAACCTAACGCACCGTGGGCGCGGTTCGCATCCTTCAAATGCTAGGGGGAGGCCTCGAGACCGGTGGATATCGGCAGGCGTACTGAAAGGGTCGCCGACCCTTTCAGTAGCGTTCGTCAAAAAATCCAAGAGCTTGCGATTAGAAAACGAACATGTAGAGCAGGATAATGACAATCAGGGGAACACCCATCAGCCAGAGAACGATGCCTTTCATTTCGATATCCCGGTAGTTGTTGACCATGCCGGGGTAACGCTGCGCGGAGAAAAGCGTTCCTGGTGCCGCGATGTGCAACAAGGATCAACCGGTCGCCGGAGGAGCGCTTCAGCCGCCGCGCCTATTCCGCTCGTTCCAACGCAAGAGCATCGAGCAGGTAGCGTATATCGCCCGTTCCGCCGAGCGCCACCGGAGCGGGTGACCGGGAACGTCGGAACCGCTCGGTCTTGTCGCCGACGATTCCGCTGACTATGGCCGGCAGGGCGCCCGGATGTGCCAGCGCGTAGGCGAAGGCGCTCGCAATCCCTTTGCCGCGCTTGAGGTCCAGGAAATGCCGCAACTCGTAGCGGTCGCGAATATGCCGTTCGTGCCGCCTGAGCACCGCGGCGGCTTCGCCGCTCAGGTGGGCTTCGGCGAGGATGGCGCGATCGGCCTCGTAGAGGCGCCGCAAGTCGATCGTCCGGTGGCTGCCGCTCAAGGAATCGCCCCGCACCACCGCGGCATAGCCGCAGCTATGAATGATCTTGTAGCGCGCGCCGCGCGCGAGCGCCCGCGCATAGAGATCGAAGTCCTCGCCGAGGCGCAACGTCTCATTATAGCGAAGGTCGAACTGGTCCAGGAACGAGCGCCGCATCAGCGGTTTCAGGAAACCGATCTCGCCGCGCCGCACGCCACGCCGCGAAATATTGCCTTCGACAAAGCCGACAAGATCGAGGAGGCGAGGACTGGGCGCGAAGCGATCGATGTTGCGGGCCGCACCTGCTGCCTGCCCGGCATCGATGAAGGCAATGTTGTCGGCGATGAAATCCCAGCCGTCCTGCGCAAGCAATTGATGCATCCGCCCCGCAAAGAAGAAATCGTCGGCGTCCAGTATGCCAAGAAGCGGCGATTTCGAGACCGCTATCGCGTGGTTGCGGGCGGCGGCGGGTCCACGGTTCTCTTCGAAGCGGACGACGTTCAAACGTCCGCTGCCGTCGGCGGTGGCACGCGCTACGGCTGCGGTATCGTCGGTCGAGCCGTCGTCGATGACGACGACTTCCGCGACTTCCGGTTCGGCGAGCGCCGAGGCGATCGCCTTGGCGATCGTGCCGGCGGCGTTCTTGGCGGCAATGATAATGCAGACATTCGTCGGCGCGGCTGCGGTCATACGGGCCTCCAGCGGGTCATCGGATGCGTCTTGTTGCGCGGGTCCTGCTGCCCCTTGCCTTCGGTCGGCACCGATCGGAGGACAAAGACATGCAGCGATTCGAGCTGCTACAGCGACCGAGTGGACCTGGAAGGACGCAGGGTGCTGGAGCGGGCACGCGGGAATTTGCATCGCGATCATGTCGCAAACGCGTCAAAGGACAAGATTTTTCCGCGGTGGCGAAATGAGGCCGAGAGACGCTCGGTCAGGAATTGAAGTGGGGAGGGCGGTTTAGCCGGCGCAGCGAAAGCTTGCCCGTCTGCTTTTCGTCATTCGTCGGATCGGCCGGCAATTGGCCGGGGGATAATTTTCGGCGGTCGCGTGCCTCCTTCCACACCAGGAAAAGCACGGCAAGAAAATAGCCGACCTGTATCAGGACGGCACAGAGCAGTGTCTGAACAGCCGTGGAGGCGATTGATCCGGTGAGAAAATAGGTCGCGATGGCAAACGCCGCCAGCGCGCCCAACATGCTCACGACGAAGCGTGGTGCGAACATTGCCTACCCCGCCTTCTGATTTTCTCGTGGAACCGCCATGGCACTCCCAACCTCGCTCCTGTTTCCCACTATATTAGCGGTCGCTTGTCTCTTCAACCGGCAAATTGCAACTTTGTCGCTACGGTTCCTAACCGGAAAAGCTTTCCGTCATCTTTAAGTAGACCGAGCAATTCGAACGGGTCCATCTGCCAAACGATACAATCCCTGATATGTTCAACGGATTTGGGGGATTATTTTTCCGCGAAATCCGAGGGTCAAGATGACTCGAGCCCAAAGCCCCTAAATTCACAGGGGAGAACGCGAAGCCATTCTGATTGTTGGGACTTTTGTTTCTGTCGAAGCGATTTTTCCCGATCAACTTTTGTTACAGGCGCCCGGCCTCGTGCTTGAGAATATGTGCAGTGCAACAAAATGATGCGATGCAAAAAACGGCGGCGAATTCGTCGTTCGTCAAATCACGGCGGCAGCAGTTTGCTGTCGCGGTGAGTGAAAAATTGATCCGCCAAATACAATACTTTAGCCATCGCAAATAATGCTTGTGCACCGATGCTGGAATGTCGCGTTTCCGGGCCAAACTATTTTAGACGTGATCTCCAAACCATATACTTAAAATTTGGTAATAGTGTCGCCTGGCGCAGTCGCGAAATCGCTTTGGGGCACGGCGCGCTGGCGCTGCCATCATTCCGCCTTCAAAAATCAAATTCTCACCATACACTCGCGCTAGATGACGCCCCGTCCCACGGGACCGACAATCGCCAACGTAAATGGAGTCACCTCTATGAAGTCCGCGACTCGCTCGGCCACTACGGCTTTTTTTATTCCGCAGGAGACCGGAGCAATCCGGCCGATCGGCGGAATCTCCAAGCGAAGCTTCGACGTTCTCATTGCCATCCTGGCACTTATCGCCCTCAGTCCGCTTTTCCTGCTCGTCATGGGGCTGGTTAAGTTCTCGGACGGCGGCAGCATTTTCTACGGCCATCGCCGAATCGGCCATAACGGCCAGACCTTCAAGTGCCTCAAGTTCCGCACGATGATGGAAAACGGCGATCGGGTCCTGCAGGAATTCTTCAAGTCGAATCCTGCCGCCTACGAGGAATGGCGTACGACCCGCAAGCTGCAGGACGATCCGCGCGTCACCGTGGTCGGAAGCGTCCTTCGCAAGCTCAGCCTCGATGAACTGCCCCAGCTCCTCAACATCATTCGTGGTGAGATGAGCATCGTCGGCCCGCGCCCGGTGGTCGAAGATGAACTGGAGCTCTACGATTCGGCCGCGGAGTTCTATCTGCGCTCGCGTCCCGGCCTGACCGGCCTCTGGCAGATCAGCGGCCGCAACGATGTGTCCTATGCCACCCGGGTGGCCTTCGATACGCACTATGTCCAGAACTGGTCGCTCCTTGCCGACCTCGTCATCGTCTTCAAGACGATCCCCGCCGTCTGCCTCTCCCGCGGCAGCTACTGAAATCTTGGCGTCTGCTCGCGGTAGAGCAAGACGTCAAGCAACGGGAAAATCCCAAATGCAATCGATAAGAGTTCTAGGGGCGCCTGCCGGCTCCCGCAAGCTTCTCCATTTCGCCCGCCTCGCACTCTGCGCGGCGCTTGTCGTCTCCGGTGCCGCCGTTGCCCGGGCGGACGACTATCGGCTCGGCGTTATGGACAAATTGCGGGTTCGCGTTGCCGAATGGCAGACCGCCGAGGGCGCGGTCCGGGATTGGTCGGCCGTCAGCGGCGAGTACACGGTCGGAGCATCGGGCAGCGTGTCGCTGCCTTTCGTAGGTGATCTGCCCGCCTCGGGCCGGACGACGACGGAAGTCGCCGAAGAGATCGGCATCAAGATGCAGAAGCTGTTCGGTCTGCGCGACCGGCCGTCTGCCTCGGTCGAAATGGCACAATACCGGCCGGTCTATCTCTATGGCGAGGTGGAGACACCTGGCGAGTACCCCTACGCTCCCAATCTGACGGTCCTCAAGGCAGTCAGCCTCAGCGGCGGGCTGCGCCGGGGCCCGACCGGCCAGCGCTTCGCCCGCGACTATATCGCCGCGAATGGCGATTCGTCCGTCCAGGTTGCCGAGCGCAACCGGCTGCTCATTCGGCGTGCCCGTCTGCAGGCGGAGATAGCCAAGCATGACAAGATTGAGCTGCCCGAGGAACTCAAGAACGCCCCCGGCGTCGACAAGTTGCTCGAAAGCGAGACGGCGCTGATGGTTTCGCGCGACAAGCGGCAGGACCGCCAGCTCGACGCCCTGGCAGATCTCAAGTCCCTGCTGCAGAGCGAGATCGAATCGCTCGCGAAGAAGGCCGAAACGCAGCAGCGTCAGCTCGAGCTCGCCATGGAGGACCGCGACAAGGTCGACAGCCTCGCCGAGAAGGGCCTGGCGCTGAGCCAGCGCAAGCTCTCGCTTGAGCAGCGGGTTGCCGACGTGCAGTCGCAGCTTCTCGACATCGATACGAATTCGCTGAAGGCCAAGCAGGACGTCAGCAAGGCGACGCAGGACGAATCCAATCTGCGCAACGACTGGGATGCCCAGCTCGCCCAGGAACTGCAGAACACCGAGGCCGAACTCGACACGCTGACGCTGAAGCTCGGCACCAGCCGCGACCTGATGACCGAGGCGCTCATGCAATCGGCCGAGGCGGCGCAACTGGACGAGCAGGCTGCAAACATCACCTATTCGATCATTCGCGAACAGGACGGAAAGTCGGCGGAGATCGCCGCGACCGAGACGACGCCGGTGCTTCCCGGTGACGTGATCAAGGTCAATGCCGCAGTGGCGATGCGGTGAATGCATGCAGATCCGCAAGGCGAGCCTCATAGATCCTGACGCGAATGGGCTTTACGGCACCGCGGCCGTTGCCCTTTCGCTCTTCGTCTTCGCCTATTCGACCCGTTTCGGGCCGGTTTCCGTGCTCGCCTATTATGGCCTGTGGCTGCCGCTCGTTCTCGTCGACTACCGCAAGGTGCTCGGCAATTACGGCAGGTTCGTGTGGATCTTCGCCTTCGTGATCCTTGCCTGTCTTTCGATGTTCTGGTCGGCCGCGCCCGGTGTGACGCTGCGTGCCGGCATCCAGTATCTGAGCCACATCGTCTGCGCCCTCATTGCCATGCGGGTGGTCGACATCCGCACGCTCACCCGCGGCGCCATTGCGGGCGTTGCCATCGTGCTCGTCTATTCGCTGCTCTTCGGCGTCCACCACTACGACGCGCTCGACGGCACATACAGCTTCGTCGGTGCATTCGCTTCCAAGAACCAGCTGGGCTTCTATGCCTCGCTTGGCATCTACTTCGCCTTGATGGCCGTCTTCGTCCTGGGAGAACGGGGGGTCTGGCGAGCCGCCGCCGGGGGCTCCGGAACGATCGCCGCCTACTCGCTGCTCGCTTCCCAATCGGCCACGTCGGTGCTGACGACGGTTGCAATTCTAGGGATTTGCGTCGGCATGCGGGCGATCACCGCGCTGAAGCCGGCGAGCCGAAAGGGGCTCTTTATCGGTGTGGCGGTGTTCGGCAGCGTTGCCGCCGTGGCACTGATCTATGCCGGTGCCATCGATCTCGTCCTTGGCGCATTCGGCAAGGATTCGACGCTCACCGGGCGTACCTATCTGTGGCAGCAAGGCGTCGAAGCGGCGCAGGCTTCGCCGATCTTCGGCATCGGCTACCAGGCCTATTGGGTCCAGGGATTTTCCGAAGCGGAGCGCCTGTGGGAAGAGTTCTACATCACGGCCCGCTCCGGCTTCCACTTTCACAACACCTATATCGAGGCCGCCGTCGAAACCGGACTGGTCGGCTTGGTGCTGTTGACGATGCTGCTGCTCACCGCAGTATTCGGGCAACTGAAGCGCCTGCTGTCCGAGGACCGTGATGCGGAAGCGATGGTGCTGTTCGGCATCGCCATGCTCCTCTTCATTCGTTCCTTCGTCGAGATCGACATCATGAACCCGTACCATGTCGGATCCTTCCTGCTGTACTTCACCGCAGGGAAATTGACGATCGCGCGCCGCCGCCAGGTGGTGACCTGGCTTTGGCCGGGAGACGGGCATGCATCGGCCTACCGGCCGCGGCTCAGCATGTGATCACGGTCAGAGCGGGCGATGGGGACGATCCGGGCGATCCAGTATCTTCGGGCGGCGGCAGCGCTCGCGGTCGTGATCTTTCATGCCGCCGAGAAGACCGGCCACGATTTCGCAATCGGTGCGGCCGGCGTCGACGTCTTCTTCGTCATCAGCGGCTTCATCATGTGGGTCATCAGTGACCGCCGGCCCTTGACCCCCGCCAAATTCATCTGGGATCGCATCCGCCGCATCGTGCCGATCTACTGGTTTGCCACGGCCGTGATGATCGCCGGCGCGCTGGCCAGCCTGTTTCCCAATTTGGTGCTGAGCCTCGACCACGTCCTCAAATCGCTGTTCTTCATTCCGGCCCGTTCCCCGAGCAGCGGCGAGATCTGGCCGGTGCTCGTGCAGGGCTGGACGCTGAACTTCGAGATGCTCTTCTATGCCGTATTCGCGGCCTCGTTGCTGTTGCCGCGCCATTGGCGCCTGCCGGCCATCGCCGGCCTCTTCGTGGCGCTTGTGACGATCGGCGGGGTCGCTCCCCTCGAGGATGCCCTGTCGTTGACCTATACCCGGCCGATCATCCTCGAATTCGTGGCGGGCATGATTCTCGGCGAACTCTGGCTGAAGGGTAGGGTCCCCGGGGTGGCGGCCGGTTCTCTGCTGATCGCCTCTTCGCTTGGCGGCTTCGCCCTGATCGAATCCCTTCATCTTCCCTTCGATGAACGGACGATCGGGCCGCTGGCCGTCCTGTTGGTTCTTGGCGCGCTGTCGCTCGAGGCAAGTGGGCGGGTGCCGATGCTGCACCTGCCGATCCTGCTCGGCAATGCGTCCTATTCGATCTATCTGTGGCACGCCTTCGCGATCTCGGTGGTCGCCAAGGCGGGCAGCATGCTCGGTATTCATCCGCTGATGTCGATGGCCCTGGCGATCGTGTCGGGGACCGTAGCCGGTATCGCAGCCTACGCGCTTCTCGAACGCCCCCTGCTGCAGCCCAGGCGGACGCCGCCTGCAGCGGTTGGTCTCACCGGCCCTGCCGCCGATTAGGCCCGGCGAGAGTCGATTTCCTCAGCCGTTCCGGCGCGAATGCCAGTTCCAGGCCGACTCGGTGATTGCCGCGAGATCGTACTGAGGCTCCCAGCCGAGGACTTGTCGGGCCTTGTCGTTGTTGGCGACGAGCGTCGTCGAGTCGCCGTCGCGGCGCCCGACATAACTGACATTGAATGGCCGCCTGGAGACCTTTTCGATGGCCGTGAGCAACTCCTTCACCGTCGTGCCGGTGCCGGTGCCGAGGTTGAGTTCGACGCTGTCGCCGCCCTCGAGCAGGTAGTCGACGGCGCGCACATGCGCATCGGCGAGGTCGAGGACATGGATATAGTCGCGCACGCAGGTGCCGTCGCGCGTCTCATAGTCCGTTCCGAAGACCTTGAAGCCGTCGCGCCGGCCAAGCGCCGCGTCGATCGCCAGCGGGATCGCATGCGTCTCCGGCTCGTGCCATTCGCCGATGCGGCCCTCAAGATCGGCGCCGGCGGCGTTGAAGTAGCGCAGGATGACGGAGCGCAGGCCCTTGTAGAGGCCGTAGTCCTTGAGCGCCTGCTCGCAAACCCACTTGGTCCGGCCATAGGGGTTGATCGGAGCCTGCTTGTGCGTTTCGTCCATCGGTACGCTGTCGGGCAAGCCATAGGTGGCGCAGGTCGAGGAGAAGACGAAAGCCTCGATGCCGGCGGCGAGCGTCGCCGACAACAAGGTCAGCGTCCCGATGACGTTGTTGTCGTAGAAGGCAACCGGATCCTTGACCGATTCGCCGACTTCGATCATCGCCGCAAAATGCAGGACTGCCCGCGGTTTGTGGCGGGCCAGCACCTCGTCGAGGCGCCGCCGGTCGCGGATGTCGCCCTTCTCCAGCACGCCCCAGCGGACGAATTCCTCGTGGCCGTTGGAAAGATTGTCGTAGACGATCGGGTTATAGCCCTTTTCGGCCAGGCGGAGGCAGGTATGGGAGCCGATATAGCCGGCACCGCCGACGACGAGGATGTTGTTGTTCTGCACGGGCAACCTCAGGGAATGACTTTCGGACATTGGAACGGAACGCACAGGCTTTCGCAACCAATAGCGGCGATTTTCCAACGCAGTGTGTAAGTTCTGCAAAAGATGGCACTTCACACAACGGCGAACGACGGTTCGCCTCGGCGAAGGTGCTGCGACTGTGGCAGACATGCAGCAGTTTGCGATCGCATGGCAGGGAACACAATATTTACGCTTGGCTCCTTGGCCGTCTTCAACTATAAGCCGTCCTCCGGCAATCAGATCAGGGAGGCTACGATGACTGTCAATTCCTTCTCCCTACGGACGGCTCACGATCCTGCAGTCGTGACCGGGAGCGCTTGCGCTTACTGATCACGCGACGGGATCCGCACCGTCCGGCCGCTCCTTTTTTCGGAGACCGCGCCGCGTCACTGATGCCGCACTGACCGTCTTTTCGCGGCATTTCCATCGCTGACCAGATATTGAGGCCGGTGCGCTGCCACCGGGCAAATCCTATGGCGTTTACTCGTTTTGCGGCGCGCGATCGCGCCTTCCGCAATGTTTTCCGCTTTTCCTGGGCGCACTGGAAAAAGCAGCCGGTACGGCTTGCCGGCATTCTTGGCGCAGTGCTCCTGTCCACTTTGGCCGACGTGCTGACGCCGCTCTATTCCGGCCGGCTCGTCGATGCGGTGGTATCCGGTTCCGCCAGCGATGGGAGTGCCTGGAATCTGGCGGTTTCGGCCTTTCTGATCCTGCTGGGCCTGTCGCTCGGCGCCGTCGTCCTGAGGCATGTCGCCTTCATGATCATCGTGCGGCTCACGCTGATCATGATGTCCGAAATGGCTGCCGGCGCCTTTCATTACATCCAGCGGCTCTCCAGCGACTGGCATGCCAACAGTTTTGCCGGCTCGACCGTGCGCAAGGTCACGCGCGGCATGTGGGCGCTGGACCTCTTTAACGATACGCTGCTCGTCGCGTTGTTTCCCTCGATCGTCATGCTGATCGGCTCGACGGCGTTGATGAGTTGGTATTGGCCGCTCATGGGTGCGGTCGTCGGCCTCGGCTCCGTGCTCTTCATCGCGGTCACGGTTTCGCTGTCGCTCGGCTATGTCGCGCCGATGGCAAGCCTTGCCAACAGCTGGGACACGCGTCTCGGCGGTGCGCTCGCCGATGCGGTGAGCTGCAACGCCGTCGTCAAGGGCTTCGGGGCGGAAAAACGCGAGGACGTCCGCCTCGCCCGGGTGCTGCGCAAGTGGGAAAACCGGACCGACCGCACCTGGTCGCGCGCCACCCTCAACGGCACGGCGCAAGGGGCGATGCTCCTCGTGCTGCGTGCCGCCGTCATCGGATTTGCACTCATGCTCTGGGCCGAGGGCAAGGCGAGCGCCGGCGACATTACCTTTGTGCTCACTGCCTTCTTCATCCTGCAGGGCTATCTGCGGGAGATCGGCATGCACATCCGCAACCTGCAGCGTTCGGTCAACGACATGGAGGAGCTTGTCGCCATCCACGCCCAGCCGCTCGGGGTCGAAGACCGCGCCGGTGCCCGGCCGATCCAGATCACCGACGGCAGGATCGAGTTCCGCAACGTGACCTTCCATTATGGCGCCCATCGGGCGCCCCTCTATGACGGGTTTTCGGTGGCGATCCGCCCGGGTGAACGGGTCGGGCTTGTCGGCCATTCGGGCTCCGGCAAGACGACGTTCGTCAAGCTGATCCAGCGGCTCCATGATTTGAAGTCGGGCGATATCCGCATCGACGGGCAGGATATCGCCGGCGTCACCCAGGCGTCGCTGCGCCAGCAGATCGCCATCGTGCAGCAGGAGCCTATCCTGTTTCACCGCTCGCTTGCCGAGAACATCGCCTATGGACGCCCCGGCGCGACGCAGCATGAGATTGAGGAAGCCGCTCGGCTTGCCAGCGCGCACGACTTCATCACGGCCCTGCCGAAAGGCTATGCGACCCTGGTGGGTGAACGCGGCGTGAAGCTCTCCGGCGGCGAGCGTCAGCGAGTCGCGATCGCCCGGGCCTTCCTGGCGGATGCGCCGGTCCTGATCCTCGACGAGGCGACATCGAGCCTCGATTCAGAGTCCGAGGTGCTGATCCAGAGGGCGATGGAACGGCTGATGACCGGCCGCACCACGCTGGTGATCGCCCACCGGCTGTCGACGGTCCGGGCGCTCGATCGCCTGCTGGTCTTCGACCGGGGCCGCATCGCTGAGGAGGGCGATCACGACACGCTCATCCGCCTCAAGGGCGGCATCTATAGGAGCCTGTTCGAAAGGCAGGCGCTGGAACTGACCAAGGGGCTCCTCCTCAGCGACGGCTGAGCGTCGGTCGCCGAAAACCTGCCGCTGACCGGGCAAACGGGGTTTTCTTCCTCTTTGCCCGGTGTGGAAAGACACAGAGTTTGACCTAAGCGATTCAACAATTTCAGGAGCTTAGAGCGCTCTGCGTCATCGCAAAATGTCCCAGATGTCAGCCTATTTGACCGCACTCTTAACTCATTGAAATCGTTTGAACTTCTTTGGTGCGTTCGCGGCGCTTTTTTATGGTTTTCTAGCGCTCGAGCGGCCGCCCAAACTGAGCGGAAGCGAACTCCGCCTTTATTTCCGATGACGTCGCGGACGTAGAAGTGTCGGTTTGCGGCCAAAGCGGCGGGCAATGGTGGTCAATGACGAAGGTTCAAAACCGGCTCCGCGTCACAGGCTGGCATCAGGGGTCTTTCTGGTTTTCAGCGAAGGGTGGTTGGCAAGCCTACGGAAAGAATTGGCTCTGCCCGCTAAAGCTGGAGGGATGGTTCATCGCACAATCAAAGCGGCAAAGATCGGCTACCGCCGCCCGCTTCGTGCCGCGAGGCGCGCGTGATTCCGATGCTCACGGGACGACCACGTCCTGCGGACACGTTCGTCCCCTTTTGCAGACGCCATCGACGGGAATGCTGTTCCGGATGGCGGACACGAGGTCGGCCAAAACAGATCGGAATTGGGTTCAACGTGGACGTGTCGATGGTGCCTGCGTTCCAAACGCAAAAGGCGGCCTTTGCGACCGTGATCAAGGTCTTCGATCCCAGCGCGACCTCCGAGGCTCCTCAGCAGCCTAAGAGGAAGGATCGATCGACCCCTGGTCGCCGCGTGACCGACCTTCTCAGAGGCGATGTCCGCCGCGGCGTGCTTGAACTCCTCCGAGATGCGGAAAAGCCGATCCTTGCAGGTGACCTGTCGAAACAGTTTGCCGAACGCGAAGGCTTTGGGGCCGAGATCGACGAGATTAGTCCGAACCTTGCCGGTCGGTTTTCTGGCCTGCTCGAACGAATGGAGCAGACAGGGCTGGTTCGCTCGTCAGGTACTTCCGATGGTCGTCGTAGATTGTGGGAGATCGCCAGGTAAGCGTCCGAGGATTAAACTGGGACGCCCACTCGGCTAACTGTCTTTGAAGGACCAAAATATCGACAAAGGGAGCGCGAATATGTTTTCGCCGAAACTGAGCACGCGCTCCCCCATATAGATGACGATGCCGACGAAGGGACGGTTCATACCCGGGCCTTCGTCTCGAAACCATCGCAGATGTTGAAAGTCCTTTGTTTCAACCGTGGTCGATGTCTTCATCTCGAAGCCGATTATCGTTCTGTCTGACTCAGCAAGGATGTCTATCTCGCGCCCTCTTTGCCTCCAATGATGAAGCCGCCATTGACGCATCTGGTGGGGGAGGGATTTCCACATTTCATTGAAAACGAAATTTTCGAACAGGCCGCCAAGCGCCGTGGGATTCGCGCCAATATTGAAGCTCTGGGCGTTCATACTCCTTAAAGCCGCGACAATCCCAGTATCTACAAGATGGATTTTTGGTTGGCGTATGTCGCGCTTGGACTCTCCGGAGGTCCACGCAGGCAATCGTCGTAATAGAGAGAGCTTGGTTAGAATATCGAGGTAGGTCTCTGTGGTATTCCTTTGCAGGCTGATGTTTGAACATAGTTCGTCTATATTCAGCTCGTTTCCGACACGCGTAGCTAGTTGATCGATCATTCGCCTCATGGCATCTGATTTTCTTATTTTTAAGATGTACGCAACGTCGCGTTCCACGACACTGTCAACGTAGTCTGTGTATCGATTTTGCCTCCAGCGCTCTTCCAGAGTTCGTATCTCGGGGAAACCGCCTGCGACTATCAGGTCGATGTATTGCGTCCGGGACAACGTTTCTGGTTTAGGCAGGTCGAGCGGATCGGGACGGTCCTTCGTCGATGCCCAGTCGAGAATTTTCGCTGGCCCCATGCGCTTTGTTTCGGCGACACTCATTGGAAGCATCGTCATTGTATGAACCCGACCTGCCAACGAGTCCGCCACGTGCGCGGAAATGAAAACGTTGGATGAGCCTGTCAGGACGAACTGACCCATTGCTCGGTTTTCGTCCACGATTCTCTTCAACGCCAAAGCTAATTTCGTTGATCGTTGGGCTTCGTCGACAATGAGGGGGCCTGCTTTCGTCTCAGCCAAAAGGGCATCCAGCTGCCCTTTTGGATCAGCCTCAATAGCTGCAAGCACACCCTCGTCATCCAAGGTGATGAATTTTCCAATGCTCAATAGATCGCGTACCAGTGTCGTCTTCCCGACCTGGCGCGGTCCAATAATGTTAACCACGCGTGCTGATTTAAGTGCAGCCCCAAGTTCGGGCTGCAGGTGACGCGGGAGAAGGCTCTCGTCCATGATGGTCACTTCATTTTCTCAGCAGACCGATATGGCAAAAGTTGTAATAGCGTAGCGGTAAAAGTGTCAATTGGATTCTGGTGGAAGTTCCAATAGGAATCTGGTGAAAGTTTCAATAGAACATCGGTGAAACCGTCAATAGCATCCTGGTGGAACTGTCAGTACGCGAGAAATTGACGGAGCCCAAATCAGTCATAGCAGGTATCGTTGCTTCTCCACCGCAGTCTTCTCAGCTCAGACTTGGTCCTCGATCCGCTCCGCCGCGCCTTGCCAATAGTGGCATTTACCCATGCTGGTGTGCTCACTGGCGGCCTTAGCGAAATTCCTGTTTCGAAGGATTTCCTGCATTGGGCGATAACGAATTTCTATGCACTCTACACTTGGCATGGTGTCATTGACCGCCCGCGAAGCGCCCCGATGGAAGCCCGAATGGATCAGCCCCGATCAAATCTTCGCAGAACTCGTCGGTCGAGCTGGGAATGTCCTCGACCCACTTGCACCGGAAGCTCGGGACGCCTCCGTGTCCGTGGGACAAACTTTGTGTCTTCCCACACCCGGCCAGCCATTCACAAACCGTCCGCTTTGGCCTAAAAGGCCGGCAGGAAATACCGGTCGCAGCCTACCCGGTCAAAACAAGGACACCTGTCATGAAAACCATCGTAATCTGCTCCGGCGGATTGGATTCCGTTTCGCTTGCCCACAGGATCGCGGCGGAACATGAGCTTCTCGGCCTCCTGTCGTTCGACTACGGCCAGCGGCACCGCAAGGAACTGGATTTCGCCGCCGCCTGCGCGAAGCGCCTCGGCGTGCCGCACCAGATCATCGACATCCGCGAGATCGGCCGGCACCTGACCGGTTCGGCCCTGACCGACGACGTCGACGTGCCCGACGGTCACTACGCGGAAGAGACGATGAAGACCACCGTCGTGCCGAACCGCAACGCCATCATGCTGGCGATCGCCTTCGGCGTCGCGGCCACCCGCAAGGCCGATGCGGTCGCTGCCGCCGTGCATGGCGGCGATCACTTCATCTATCCGGACTGTCGGCCGGGCTTCATCGATGCCTTCCAGGTCATGCAGAACCACGCGCTGGAGGGCTACGCCGACGTCATCCTCTATACGCCCTATGTCAATGTCTCGAAGGCCGACATCGTTGCCGATGGCGCCAAGCACCACACGCCCTTTGCCGAGACCTGGTCCTGCTACAAGGGCGGCACGCGCCATTGCGGACGCTGCGGCACCTGCGTCGAGCGCCGCGAAGCCTTCCATCTGGCCGGCGTCACCGACCCGACGGAGTACGAGGATCCGGAATTCTGGGTCGCGGCCACCGCTGCCTACGTGGCAGAGGAGGTGAAATAATGTTTCGCATCACCAAGGAATTCCACTTCTCCGCCTCGCACCAGCTGACGAGCCTGCCGCCCGAGCATCAATGCGCAAGGCTGCATGGGCACAACTACGTCGTCGAGGTGGAGCTTTCGGCCGAGACGCTCAACGAGCACGGCTTCGTTCGCGACTATCACGAGCTTGCGCCGCTCAAGCAGTATATTGATGAGTCGTTCGACCACCGCCATTTGAACGATGTGCTCGGCCACGATCGGGTCACTGCGGAATGCCTGGCACAGCATTTCTACGTGTGGTGCCAGGCGCGGCTGCCGGAGACGAGCGCCGTGCGCGTCAGCGAGACGGCGAAGACCTGGGCGGAATATCGGCCATGACCGGCATGCGTTCCGCCGAGATCCGCGTCAGCGAGATTTTCGGTCCGACCATCCAGGGCGAGGGCGCGCTGATCGGTCTGCCGACGGTATTTGTCCGGACCGGCGGCTGTGACTACCGCTGTTCCTGGTGCGACAGCCTGCACGCCGTCGACAGCGCGTATCGCGATGAATGGCGGGCGATGACGACCGATGAAGTCTGGAGCGAAGTCACGCAACTTTCCGGCGGTCAGCCGGTGATGGTCTCGCTTTCAGGCGGCAACCCGGCGATCCAGCCGTTCGGCGCATTGATCGCGCGCGGTCATGCCGAGGGTTATCGTTTTGCCCTGGAGACGCAGGGATCCGTCGCCCGCGACTGGTTCGCCGAGCTCGACATGCTGGTATTGAGCCCGAAGCCGCCCTCGAGCGGCCTGGAGACGGATTGGGAGGCATTCGACGCCTGTCTCTTGATGGCGCGGGGCAAGCCGCAGATCGCAATGAAGATCGTCGTCTTCGACGAAGCCGACTACGCCTATGCCCGTACGGCGGCGGCTCGCCATCCGCAATTGCCGGTTTATCTGCAGCCCGGCAACCACACCCCGCCACCTCCGGATGACCACGATGCGCCGATCGACATCGAAGGCGTGATGGAGCGGATGCGCTGGCTGGTCGACAAGGTCATCGCCGACAGGTGGTTCGAGGCGCGCGTTCTGCCGCAGCTGCACGTGCTGATCTGGGGCAACAGGCGCGGCGTCTAACATGTCGCCCAAAAGCAGGTAGCGGTTTTGGGCGGAACGACATGCATAAGAACAAGGGCCTTAATTAGCGATCCGCAATCAAGACGCGGTCTCTGCCGCCAACTCCTTTTCGGCGACGGCTTCGCCAAGCCGGACTGGCTTCAAGGCCGGGGCTTCGGCGTCCTTGACGAGATGGATGACGCGAGAAAACAGCGCGCCATTGCGCGGCGTGCGGCCGATCTTCACGACCGCCGTTTCCCTGAGGTCGGTCTCGAAGATCGACAGCGCCCGTTTCAGCGCGTCGCTGTCCATGGTCTCGAGCGCTTCATCGATGATCACCCAGCGCGGCCGTTGCAGGAGTATCCGGGCAAAGGCCAGCAGGCGCTGGTCGTCGTCGCTGAGTTCGCGCTCCCAGCGGGCCTCGCGGTCGATCGATGTCTCAAGCTGGTCCAGCCCGACCTTCGAGAGGGCGGCAACGATCTCTGCGTCCGAAAAGCCGGCATTCCGGGGATAGGCAAGCGCATCGCGCAGCCGGCCGCGCGGGAAGTAGGGGGCGCGCGGAATGAACGCAACCGAATCGTCCGCGGGCAATCCCACACGGCCGCCTCCCCAGGGCCAGAGCCCTGCGAGAGCCCGGAAAAGCAACGTCTTCCCGGCACGTGGATCGCCGCTGATGATGACGCGCTGGCCGGCGCCGATCTCGATATGCGGCTCGGCGAGCCTCGTCCGTCCCGACGGGGAAACCACTTCGAGATTGTCGAATGTCAGGCTCGCCCGGTCGTTCTCGACGAATTCTATCCGCTTCTCCCGGTCGTGCAGCGTGTCGACCACGGTCAGCGCGCGGCGGAAGGCGGCGACCCGCAGCAGTGTGGCGCGCCAGTCGGCGATCGCGCCGATATTGGCGACGAACCATTTGAGCGACGTATGCACCTGGTTGAAGGCGCCGACGGCCATCATCAGGCCGCCGAAGCTGATGTTTCCGGCGAAATAGACGGGAGCGGCGATCAGGATCGGCGCGACGACCGTCACCCAGCCGTAACCGTCCTGCACCCAGGCAAGATTGATCTGGGCGCGATAGATTTTGCGCACGGCACCGAGCACGGATGAAAGATCGAGTTCCAGCCGCCGGCGCTCACCGGCCTCGCCACCCGCCAGCGATATGGCGTCGATATGCTCGTTGACATGCATCATCGAGAAGCGCAGGTCGGCCTCGCGCGCATAGCGTTCGCCGTTCAAGCCGATCAGCGGCCGGGCGACCAGCCAGCTCAGGCAGGAGGCCGAGCCGGCGTAGAGAATCGCCGCCCAGACCATATAGCCGGGGATTTCGAGTGATCGGTCACCGATCTGGAAGGCGAAGCCGGCCGACAGCGACCAGAGCACGCCGACGAACGAGGCGAGCAGTATCGACGATTGGACAAGTCCGAAGCCGAGATCGGTGGTGAGATCGGCGAGGTGGCCCGCATCCTCCTGCATCCTCTGGTCCGGATTGACGCCGATCGCGCCACCATTTGCGAGCCGGAAGGCGCGGCGTGGCCGCATCCATTCGCCGATCAGGTCCAATGTCAGCCCTTCACGCAGCTTCAGCCGGACCATCTGGTTCAGCCACTGCTGGGCGACATTGAACACCAGGAGAACGCCGGCGATGACGACGAACAGCATGAGTTGATAGAAAAAGGCGTTGAGGTCGCGCCGCTCGATGGAGTCAAAAAAAGGCCGGTACCAACGGTTGAGAATGATCTGGCCGATGGCGGTGGCGATGATGATGGCCAGGCTGGCGGCCGTCAGCCACAGGATTTTCTTCAGTAGCGGCGAGGCGACGAAGGCGCGCCGCATCATGTCGAACTGCTGCCAGATGCTGCTGCCCTCTGGTGCTGCGGCCGGCGATCGGGGCGCGGTCTTCTTGCCGGTCGGTTTCTTCATCGTCATTTCCTCCCTTTCGAGGGGCACAGCCTGTCGGGCCCTATCCCGACGGTCGGTACACCGAGCCCATCGGCAAGCACGACGCACCAACTGACGGTTCAGGGTTTTTGCGTTCTCGGTCGGTCCTGCCATTGAAGCAGGCCGTAAGAGACACCGAATCAACGAGGCGGACGCCCCGATCCAGGAGCGGCGGCAGTTGCGCGTCCTGTGAAGGTCGGAAATGTCGGAGAGTGCCGTTGCGATGCCCGCATTTGGGGGCGGGCGGCAGCCCGTTCAATGCAAATATACGACTGAATATCCGAAGGTGCTGAAATGCAGCCAAGTCAGTAACAACCATGCGGCCAGTGTACGGGTATCCGGGCCTGATGAAAACTGGTTTCGATGCCTGTGGAAGCTGTGGACAGACCCATTTGTGATCGCCCTGGGAGCGTAATCGTAGCCCTGCCGTTCATTTCGGCTTGTTCATGTTACAACATTGACATAAAACGTTACCGCTTATCCCAAGGCGTGTGTCACCCGCACTCAACCGCGAATTCGCAAGAATTTCATGCCTAGAGAAGGAGACATTTATGTCCATTTCACCCTCCAGCATTGGCGACGGCCAGGCCTCGGCCATACTCGGCGGCGACATCCCCGGCCGAGTCCGGGCCGCTCGTGAAGCCGTCGGCTACAGCATCGAGGACCTCGCGGTCACTTGCGGTCTCGCCAATGCTGAAATTAACGAAATTGAAAGCGGCATGGACAACAGTCCGGCAAAACTGAAGCGAATCGCCATAGCCCTTCAGGTGCCGGTCTCGGACTTCCTGCCCGCCGAAATTTGACTGAACGACCGGCCGGCGAGATGCGTCGGCCGGGTCGCCCCAACTTGAGCAGTTTCTCCGAACTCGCCGGCAGCAATTCCCTAATGCAGATGCCTGAGCTTGTCGGGATTGCGCACCACATAGATCGCGGCGACTTTTCCATCCTCGATTTCGAGCGCGGTGGTCTGGAGTTCGCCATCGTCCTCCAGCGTGACGAAACCGGGCAGTCCGTTGACGAAACCGGCACGAACAAGCTTCGAACCGTTCTTCCGGAACAGGGCTGCCAGATATTCGTGTAGCTTCATCACGGCATCGAACCCGACGATCGGCTGCATGGCTGCCGGGCGCTTGCCGCCGCCGTCCGAATGGACGCTGACATCGGCCGCCAACATGGCACCGAGCGTCTTCATGTCGCCGCTGCGCGAGGCGGTAAAGAAGGCCCTGGCAAGTTCGAGGCCACGCTCTTTCTCGACCCGGAAGCGCGGCCGCGCCTCGCGCACATGGGTGCGCGCGCGGGCGGCGAGCTGGCGGCAGGCAGCCGGGTCGCGCTGTATGGTTGTCGAGACCTCCTCGAAAGCCAGGCCGAACACGTCGTGCAGCAGGAAGGCGGCGCGTTCGAGCGGCGACAGGCGTTCCAGTGCCAGCATCAGCGGCAAGGTGACGTCTTCCTCTTCCTCCTCCTCGACGACGGGATCGGGAAGCCAGGGGCCCACATAGGTCTCGCGCTGGCGCCGGGCCGATTTCAGCTGATCGAGACAGAGCCGCGTCACCGTGCGACGCAGGAAGGCCTCGGGTTCGCGCACCGCGGCGCGGTCGGCCCCCATCCAGCGGATGAAGGCCTCCTGCAGGATGTCCTCGGCATCGGCGACCGAGCCGAGCATGCGATAGGCGACGCGCATCAGCTTCGGACGTAGCGGATCGAAAACCGCCGCTGCATCCTCGTGCCCGATGCCGGCCATCAGGCGACCGCCTTGGCAGCGGCGGCTGCGGCCGCCGGATCGACCCACAGGCCGAAGCCGATCGCAATGCGGTTCCAGCCATTGATGACATTGATCATCAGCGTGAGCTTCACCTGCTCCTCCTCCGTGAACTCGGCCTGCACGGCCTCGTAGGCAGCCTCGTGCGCATGTCCTTCCGCCAGCCGCGTCAGGGCCTCCGTCCAGGCGAGCGCGGCACGTTCGCGACCGGTATAGCACGGCGCCTCGCGCCAGGCCGACAGAAGGTAGATCCGCTGTTCGGTCTCGCCCTTCGCCCGCGCTTCCGTCGTGTGCATGTTGATGCAGTTGGCGCAGGCGTTGATTTGCGATGCTCGGATCTTGACGAGTTCGATCAGCGTCGGCTCGAGGCTCGACGCGACGGCAATCGATGTGCTCATCCAGTTCTTCATGAGGGAAGGGGCAGCGGCGAAAGGATCAAGTTTGGCGGTCATGGTGGCTTTCCTTTGTTGGTTACGACACCGTGACGAGCCAGGCTCCTGCCAATGTGACATGCACGTCGATTTTTTTTCCCAATCCAGAATCAGGAAGGCCATGGAATCACAGCGATCCCATGGCCTTCCGAGCATTCCCAAGACAGCCGGTCTTACTGCAGCGGAAACCTTCAGCCGCTCATCAGAACTCTTCCCAATCTTCGGCGGCAGCCGCCGCGGCGGTCGCCTTGCCGCCGAAGGCGCTGGCGATTTTTCGGCCAAGCGCGCGGGCGGGGGAAGCGACCGGCTTGCTGTCAGGGGCGGCTGCGCGCGCTGCCTGGCCCGGCGCCGACTGGGCGGTGCCGTCCAGCCTGAACTGACTGACGAGGTCGCGCAGTTTCGCCGCTTCCTGCGCCAGCGAGACGGCAGCGGCACTGGACTGTTCCACCATCGCCGCATTCTGCTGCGTCGTCTGATCCATCTGGTTGACCGCGGTATTGATTTCGGCAAGCCCGGTCGACTGTTCCTTCGCCGAGATCGCAATCGCCTCCATATGGGTGTTGATCTCGACGATGAAGCCGCCGATCGTCTTCAGTGCCTCGCCGGTGTCGCGCACCAGTTTGACGCCGCTGCCGACATCGGCGGAGGAATTCTGGATCAGGCCCTTGATCTCCTTGGCGGCCTGGGCGGAGCGTTGGGCGAGCTCGCGGACTTCCTGGGCCACGACGGCAAAGCCCTTGCCGGCCTCGCCGGCGCGGGCAGCTTCGACGCCGGCATTCAGCGCCAGCAGATTGGTCTGGAAGGCGATCTCGTCGATCACGCCGATGATGTTGGAGATCTGCTGCGAGCTCTCCTCGATTTTCTTCATCGCCTCTTCGGCCTGGGAAACGACCCCGGCAGAGTGCACCGCCGATTGGTTGGCACGGCTGGCGACGGTGCGGGCTTCCTCCGTGCGCTTGGTCGAGTTGCCGACATTCGCGGTGATCTGATCGAGGGCCGCGGCGGTTTCTTCCAGCGAGGCCGCCTGCTGCTCGGTGCGCTTGGAAAGATCGTTCGCGCCGGACGAAATCTCCCTGGTGCCATTGTCCATGCTGTGTACCGAGACGGCAACGGAACTGATGGTCAGGCTCAACTGATCGACCGTCGTGTTGAAGTCGGAGCGGAGCGGCTCGTATTCGGCGGCGAAAGCGGTATTGATGGCGCAGGCCAGGTCACCGTGGGCAAGCCGCTTCAGAGCGTCTCCGAGCGTCGACGTGGCAACGCGCAATTGCTCCGCCTCGCGGGCGATCCGCTCCTGCTCCGCCTGGCGGTTGCGTTCGGCCGCAGCCCGCATCTCCTCGGACTGGCCCTCCAGTTCGCGCGCCTTGAGGCCATTGTCCTTGAACACCTGAACAGCCGCGGCCATCTTGCCGATTTCATCGCGCCGCTCGGTTCCCTCGACATGCACATCGAGATTGCCGCCGGCGAGAACCGCCATCAGTTCGCGAAGCGCATCGATCGGTTTCACAACCCAAGCATTTACAGCGAAATATGAGGCCGCCAGGACGATGATGAGACCACCGATCAGGATGTAAAGGGTATTGTTGCTGGTCGAGGTCGAAACGCCGGTAAGGTCATCGCCGGCCTTCAGCATCGCCTGTTCCATATCGCGCGTTTCGGCGACGATCTTGTCGGTCAGCTCCGGAAAGCCGGGTTGGCATTCGGTCCCGAACGTCTTGACTGCCGACATCATTTCCATGGCATTCGTCGTCTTCGATCCTTGATCGAGTGCACGCGCGCAATGCGTTTCAAGTATGTCCAGGCCGGCCTGCCTGAATTCCGGGATCTTTGGGTTCGCCGGGCTGGCTTGGGCGGCGACGGCCATCAGCTCCGAAAACGTCTTCTTGGCGGCGGCCAGCTCGGCGTTGGCCACCTCAGCCGCCTTGGGATCGGTGAGCATGATGATGTCGGCGATTGCTGCCCTTGCCCGCTGCAAGGCTCGGGTTGCCGAGGCCATGCTCTGCGAGGCGCGAACCTGCTCGACGAGCAGATTCGAATACGCCGTATCGATCTTCATGATCTGAGTTGAGGTGTAGTAGCCGGTGCCTAGCGAAAACAAACCGAAGGCGCCGAGAATGACCAGCATCTTGAAAATAATCGACCAGTTTTTCATTGAATCGTCCTGAACGCGGATGACATGTTGGAGAAAGGCCCTCAAATCATTCGAGCGGCAGGAGTGGCGCGAGGCAGCGTGGGGCAGCAGCGGCAACGTCGCTGCATCATCAAGAGTTGTGATGATTAATGAAACCTCACATCTTTATCGCGAAAGCGACGAAAGCCTCGCGGAATGGATAGGCACGCGTAAATTGGATACTCCATTCCGCTCAGGTGACGCTTCCGATTTGCCCCGACCGGCGCGGTGTCCGAGTGCGCAGACCGTGTTTACACAGCCGCCAAATAGGGATATCTGTTATCCGTAATAGCTGTCGATCAGCATCGACCCGGTAGTCATCTATGATCCTGAAAAGCCAAGTGGAATGGGCACTGCATTGTTGCGCCATTCTCGCCGGCCTGCCGGAGGGCCGCTATCTGTCGACCAAGTCGCTTGCCGAATTTCATGGCGTACCGAAGGAATATCTGTCCAAGGCGCTGCAGAGCCTGTCGCAGGCGGGCCTTGTCCATACGACGCTGGGCCCCTCGGGCGGCTACCGCCTGGCCAGAAAACCAGCCGAGCTGACCTTCCTCGATATCGTCGAGGCGGTCGAGGGTAAGGCACGCACCTTCGTCTGCAACAATATTCGCGCCAACAATCCGTGCCGTCCGCAAGGCTATTGCGAAACCGGAGCTTGCGCCGTGGCGCGCGTGATGTGGGAAGCCGATGAAGCCTGGCGCGAAAAGCTGCGCAGCGTCCGGTTGTCGGATCTCATCGACACCCTGGCCAAGGAGATCCCGGCGGAGCTGTGGAAAAGCAGCTTCGAATGGGTTCTAGAGCGTGCCGGATGAGCGGGAACCGATCGCCGCCTGCGGCTCTTTGCCGGGGGCGGGGAGGGCATAGAGATAGCTCTGGGGCGGCATTGCGAAGGACAGGCCGCTCTCCTTGCAGTGACGATCGACCTGATCGATCACTTCGTTTCTGGCCGGCGTGCGGTTGGCCGGCCCGACCACGCGAAACATGAGCTCCGCCTCGATCGCCACCGCGTCGATCGCCTTGAGACCGACGGATGGTGGTGGATCCTGGACGATCCGCTCGCAGCTTTCGAGCGCGGTTCGTAGCACCTCTTCGACAACGTTGGGCACATGCGTTGCCGCAATACGGATGATCAGGAAGATCTGATGCGTCTCGTCGGGACGGCTGAGGTTGGTCAGCCCAACCTTTGCCAGCACGCTGTTCGGCAGGACGACGACATTGTTCGCGAGCGTGAGCAGATGCGTCGAGCGCCAGTTGTTTTCGACGACACGCCCTTCGGTACCGTCGTCGAGTTGAATCCAGTCGCCGATGGCGAAGGGACGCCCCAGCGTCAGCGCGACGCCCGAGAACAGGTCGCTGAGCGTGTTCTGCAGCGCAAGACCCAGGATAATGGCGACCACGCCGGAAGTCGTGGTCAGCGCGCCGATCGGCGCACCGAAGACGAAGCCCATGATCGACAGCGCCACACCCAGATAGACGACGCCGATGATCAGATCCTGAAAGAGACGCGCTTCCCTCGGCCTTCGGTCCAGAACGATGTAGATGCGCACGAACCCGATGGTCGCCCATGCGAGATGCGTCCACCAGAGGACCCTTGACGATGTTGCGAGAAATGCGGCGAACCCGGTCAGGTGTGTCTCGTTGACGCGGTGCGGCAGGATCCCGCTGAAGCCGAGTATGGCGGTCATGGCGGTGAAGAACAGGATCTGGACGATCAATCGCGCGGTCGGACGGCCGCGCCCCTGCAGATGCCACACGACAATGCCGGCAATCCCAAGAAGGTTTATCAGAATGAACGGCAGCAAAAGTGGATCGGCGATCATGGCAGGGCTCACTCGCGAGGATGTGCAGTTCGGCGGCGGGGCCGGATGCCGGCAACAGCATCCAGCCCTCCCTTTGAACTACTTCTCGATCGGGAAGGTCAACTCCTTCTGATCGGTATCGACGACGAAGACCGCCAGCAGCTTTGCGGGTTTCGTGTCGCTGGCGTTTGCGCTGACGCCGTGGCGGCTGCCGGGCAGCTCCGAAAAACTCTCACCCGCTTGATAGACCCTTTCCGGTTCGTCATTCACCTGGCTGCGGATGGCGCCTTCCAGGACCGTCGCGTAGATAAAGGCGGAGCTCGGATGGGTGTGGGCCTCGGAAAAACCGCCGGGGCCATATTCAACCAGAACGCCCCTGATGCTCTTGCCCGGAACGTTCGGCAATTCATGCTCATAGACGAGCGTGACCTTGTTGGCCTTGCCGGCAGGCGTATCGTCAGCCGCGGCGGCTCCGGAAAGCATTGCCGCGAGCGCCAGGGCGGCAGCGATTGACTTCAGCATGTCGAAAACTCCTGTGATCGGTTGGACGGCACGCCACCCGCCGCGGCGCGCCGGTGCCCGGTCATTTCCGGGCAGAGGTTGCGAACCACTGTTCGAAAGTGATCCGCCCCAGGCGAGGATTGTTGTCAGAAACGAGCGAGCCATCCTCCAGCCGGGCACCGAAATAGCGTGCCTCGGGATCCGGCTCGACCTTGCGGTCGTCACCCATCGCCTTCAGATAGCGACCGACGAGGTCGCTGAGCCGCGACCGCTCAGGTCCGGCGATTTCGATCGTGCCGTTGGCCGGCCGAGCAAGGGCAACGTCAGCCATGGCATCGGCCACGTCGTCGGAGGCGATCGGCTGCACATAGGCGGGGGACAGGTGCACCCTGTCGCCGACGGTGCCGGACTGGGCAATGCCGCCGAGGAACTCCATGAACTGCGTCGAGTGGACGATCGTGTAGGGAATGCCGGAGTTCTTGATCAGCCGTTCCTGAGCAAGCTTGGCGCGGAAGTAGCCGCTCTCCTGCAGGCGCTCCGTGCCGACGACCGAAAGCGCAATATGGTGCTTGACCCCGCCAACCTTTTCCGCCGCTAGCAGATTGCGGCCCGAGGTTTCGAAGAACTCCATCACCGCCTTGTCCTCGAAGGATGGCGAGTTGGCGAGGTCGATCACCACATCCGTGCCGGCAAGCGCTTCGGCCAGGCCTTCGCCGGTGATCGTGTTGACGCCGGTGTTGGGAGAAGCGGCAATCACTTCATGACCCTGCTTGCGCAGGCGGTCGACTGTCTTGGAACCGATGAGCCCGGTTCCGCCGATGATGACGATTTTCATGAGACTCCTCCGTTTACGGCAGCCTTCGCGCCGCGTTGTTCAACGGGTCAGCGAAGATGCGCAGAGCTAGTTCAGGCCGGCCTTGTCGAGACCGTAGAGCTTGTCGGCGGAACCGGGCACGTTCTTGAAGGCGATGCTGGCGCGGTTCCACGCATTGATGACCATGATCGAGAAGGTCAGGTCCGAGATTTCCTTCTCCGAAAGCTGGCCGCGCACCCGCTCGTAGAGTTCGTCGGGGATGCCGCCTTCGGGCAGCCTCGTCAACGCTTCGGTCCAGGCAAGTGCTGCGCGCTCGCGCGGGACGAAAAGGTTCGACTCCCGCCAGATTGCAATGTGGTAAAGCCGCAACTCGCTTTCGCCGTGGATTTTAGCTTCCTTGACATGCATGTCGAGGCAAAATCCGCAGCCGTTGATCTGCGATGCGCGGATCTGGACGAGATCGTGGATCTTCTGCTCGATGACGCTGTCTTTGAGAGCCATGCTGAGGTCCGCGAGCTTCTTGAAGAGCTCCGGCGATTGCTGGGCGTAGTTCAGGCGCTGGGTCATTCGTATCTCCAATTAAGGATATCAAACATCCTTATGGATAAAAGATATCCGTAATAACTGGACAGTAAAGCCTTTCCTGCCTACGTTGCGGACATAAGGCATATGCGCAAATGTATGGGGGTGAGGATGGACGTCGTATCCGCACTGCGAACCTTCCTGCGGGTGGCTGAGACCGGGTCGTTTTCGGCAGCGGCGGTCGACCTCGACCTGACGCAGCCGGCCGTGTCCCGCCAGGTTTCGGCGCTGGAAGCGCATCTCAACACGCGTCTTCTGCATCGCACCACAAGTGCGGTCGCCTTGACGGCCGAAGGCGAGCAGGTCATCCCGATGGCGTTAAGGGTGGTCGAGGCGGTCGACGCGCTCGGCGAAACCACCTGTGCCGAGGGAGCATCGGTATCCGGCAAGGTGCGGCTCACTCTGCCCGCGCCGCTTGGGCTTTATGTGAGCGATCGGCTGACGGGGCTGCTTGCCAACCACCCGGGGCTTTCCGTGGAGATGATTTTCCGCGAGGAGCCGTCGGATCTCGTGGGCGAAGGACTTGACCTCGAAGTGCGCCTGGGGCCGGTCGCGGACAGCAGCCTGGTGTGTCGCCGGCTCGGTTGGACGACGGCCTTTCTCGTCGGAGCGCCCTCCTACCTGCGAGAACGAGTTGCGCCGGAAACGCCAAACGATCTCCGCGCCCATGAATGCATCTGCTACAGCCGGGCCGGCGATGCTCGTACCTGGTCGTTTTCCGACGGGGCGGACGAAGTTTCCGTACGGATTGCGCCTCGGCTGATCGCCAACAATGCGGTGGCCGTGCACCGCGCCACGCTGGCCGGCAGCGGCCTGGCGGTGCTCTCCCATATCCTCGTATGCCCGGACATCGAGGCGGGCAGGCTGGTGAATGTGATGCCGGACTTTCCGCCGACCCGCCTGCCGATCAACGTCGTCTATCCCTCGCGGCGCAACATGCCGCCGCGCGTCAGGGTCGCCCTCGACTTCCTCGTCGAGGCCGTGCGCGAGGACCCTTTGATGGCTTCCGCATCCGTCTCGTGAATGACGCCGCCGCCCTACATCGCCCTGCCGTCCAGGCCGAATACGTGACAGCGGGAGGGTTCGAAATAGACCGAGAGATTGGCGCCGCGCTCCACCCTCTGCTGGCCTTCGAGAGCGATCGTCAGTTGCTGGCCGTCGGGCGTGATGCCGTAGAGCATGGTCTCGCCACCGAGATTCTCCACGAGCTCGACATTGACCGCGGCTAGCGCAATGCCCCTGTCGCGGGCCGAGAGGTGTTCGGGGCGAATGCCGAAGGTGACCTCCTGGCCCTGCGTTGCCCCGTTGAGGCGGCGCGGCAGGCGGATCGTGCCGCCGCAGACTTCGATGGCGGTTTCGGTTTCCGTGACGCCGCCGATCCGCGCCTTCAGGAAGTTCATCTTCGGGCTGCCGATGAAGCCGGCGACAAAGCGGTTGACCGGATTGTTGTAGAGATCGAGCGGCGCGCCGACCTGCTCGATGCGGCCCGAATTCAGGACGACGATCTTGTCGGCCATGGTCATCGCTTCCACCTGGTCGTGGGTCACGTAGATCATGGTGTTGCCGAGGTCGCGGTGCAGCCGTGAGATCTCGACGCGCATCTGGACGCGCAGTTCCGCGTCGAGGTTGGAAAGCGGCTCGTCAAAGAGGAAGATGCGCGGCTCGCGGACGATCGCCCGGCCGATCGCGACGCGCTGGCGCTGGCCGCCGGACAGCGCCTTCGGCTTGCGGTCGAGGAGTTTCTCGATCTGCAGGATTTCGGCGGCGCGGCGTACCTTCGGTTCGATATCGGTCTTCCTGTATCCGGCTGTCTCGAGGCCGAAGGCGAGGTTCTTGTAGACCGACATGTGCGGATAGAGCGCGTAGGACTGGAACACCATGGCGATGCCGCGCTTGGCGGGCGCCACT
The DNA here is from genome assembly GCF_000018545.1 of Sinorhizobium fredii NGR234. NCBI lineage: Bacteria > Pseudomonadati > Pseudomonadota > Alphaproteobacteria > Hyphomicrobiales > Rhizobiaceae > Ensifer > Ensifer fredii. Next base: position 1,841,725 of record NC_012586.1, on the reverse strand, counting down.
TCGTTCATCCGGTCGTTGTCGAGCATCAGCGTGCCGCCGGTAATCTCCTCGAGCCCGGCGATCATCCGGAGCAAGGTGGATTTGCCGCAGCCGGACGGGCCGACGAAGACGGCGAACTCGCCGGGATCGATGGTGAGGTCGATGCCGTGGATCACGTCGAGCGCGCCATAGCGTTTCTCGACCTTCTGAAGAACGACGCTGGTAGCCATTTCCAATTCCTCCCCGGCCTATCGCGTATTGGCGCGCCAATCGGCGTATTTCGGACTGTCCGGCCCGATCGGAAGCGATATTTCCCGCCCCGTATCCGCCGACTGATAGATCGCCGTCACCAGTTCCAGTGCCCGCCGGGCGTCTTTCGTGGTCACCGGCAGCGGCGCTCCCCCGCTCAAATGCGCGTGGAAATGCGCCATCTGGGTCGTGAAGCGCGGCGAGACCGGCTGCCAATTGCCGACGACCGCGTCGATCTCGGCCTGCACCGCCTCATTGGCGGCGATGATCTTCCACGGATCCTTGCCGGGCGTATAGGGCTCGTGGCTGCTCTCGAAGGTGACATTCTCGAAATGCAGCCGCAGCCGGCTGATCTGCTCCTGAGAGCCGAGCGTGCAGGAAAGCGACACGAAGGCGCCGTTCTGCATGAGCAGGCTCGCCGAGGCGCAATCCTCGACCTCGATGTCGTTGACGCGCGTCGCGACGCGGCCGAATACCTTGGAGACGGGACCCAGGAGATGCAGCAGCATGTCGTGCAGGTGCAGCGCATGGGTGACCAGCACGCCGCCGAGCTCCGTCTCCCATTTGCCGCGCCAGGGGACGGAATAATACTCCGGCTTGCGTAGCCAGAAGGTCTCGACCGAACCGACATAGGGCTTGCCGGCGATGCCGGCCTCGATGATGCGCTTCGCCTTCTCGATGCCGTCGCCGTAGCGGTACTGGAAGATCGGCATCAGCACGCCCCGGGCGTGCCTTTCGGCCTCGATGATCTTGTCGACCCCGGCGAGCGAGCCGGTCAGCGGCTTCTCGCAGATCACGTGCTTGCCGGCCGCGAGTGCCGCGATCACCTGCTCGAGGTGGATTCCGGGCGGCGTGCAGATGTCGATGATATCGATCGTCTCGTCGGCAAGCACTTCCTCGAAGGAGGTCGTGCGCCCCTCGATGCCAAACTCGCTGCCGAACTCGTTGAGCCGTTCGACGTTGAGATCGCAGATGGTCTTGACCCGGAACTTGTCCGGATGCGGCAGGTAGCCCTCGATCATGTGCAACCGTCCGATGCCGCAGCCAATGATGGCGACTGTCTTTACCCTCATGTCAGTTCTTTTCCCGGTTCTGTTCGGCGATTGCTTGGGCGCGAAGCGCGAGTTCCATGGCCTTGAAGCAGCGCTCCTGCGGCATGGCAGTTTCGGTCCTGTCGCGGATGTCGGCGAGGAGCTGGCGACCGAAGGGCAGTTCGACGCCTGAGCAGTCGATATGCTCGACACCGTTTCGGTCGGCGAGAAAGAGGTGGTTTGCCCCGCCACGGCCGGCGAGATCGACAGTCTTGCGCACCTCGATCGTTCCGGTCGTGCCGACGATGAAGAGCCGGCCGTCGCCCCAGGTCGGCATGCCGTCCGGGGTTAGCCAGTTCACATGGATCGTGCCGGTGGCGCTCGCCGTCGAAAGGTGGATGTCGCCGGTATCCTGCAGCTCCGGTCGGTCGGGAACGCTACGGTTGTCGACGCTCGCCGAAAGGATGGTCGCGTCGCTGGCACCGGTGAAGAACAGGAACTGCTCGCACTGGTGCGAGGCGATGTCGACGAGGATGCCGCCGTAATCGGAGCGGCGGAAGAACCAGTCGGGACGGGTTTCCCTTCGCAGCCGGTGCGGCCCGAGGCCGACAAGATGCACGACATCGCCGATCGCCCCGGCAGCGACGAGTTCGCCGGCCTTCACCGTTGCCGGGCTCTCGAAATGCTCCGAATAGAGGATCGAGTAGATCCGCCCGGTCTCGGCCTGGATGCGGCGCACCTTGGCAAGCTGGTCGAGGCTCGTCATGCCCGGCTTGTCGGTGAGCACATCCTTGCCATGCTGCATGGCGCGGATCGCCAGTTCCGCCCGCTCGGCCGAGACGGCCGCCGAGGTGATGAGGCCGATGCCTTCGTCCTCGAGGATTTGCGCGAGCGCCGCGATGCGCGGCACATCCTTGTAAACGCCGGCAAATTCCGCGGCCAAGGCCTCGTCCGGCTCGTGGAAGCCGACGAGGCGGGCGCCGGCCCGGATCAGGCAATTCACCTGGCCGTAGATATGGTTGTGGTTGAGGCCGACGGCGGCGAAACGCAATTCGGTCATGATGATCTTTGAACTCCGACGGTCAGCGTTTCATGCCTGTCGTGGCGATGCCTTCGATCAGAAGGCGCTGGAAGAACAGGAAGAAGAAGAACACCGGCACGAGCGACAGGGTCGACATGGCGAAGAGGCCGCCCCAATCGGAGGTGCTGCTCGAGTCGACGAAAGTCCTGAGGCCGAGCTGGATCGTGTAGGTATTCATGTCGTTCAGGTAGATCAGCGGCCCGAAGAAGTCGTCCCAGGTCCAGATGAAGGAGAAGATCGCGGCCGTCGCGAGCACGGGAAGTGAAAGCGGTAGCATGATCTTCCAGTAGATGCGCCAGGGGCCGCAGCCGTCCATCATCGCCGCTTCGTCGAGCTCGCGCGGAATGCCGCGGAAGAACTGCACCATCAGGAAGATGAAGAAGGCGTCGCTTGCCAGGAACTTCGGCACGACCAGCGGCAGGATGGTGTTGACCCAGCCGAGATCGAGGAAAAGCACGTATTGCGGGATGAGGGTGACGTGATAGGGGATCATCATCGTCCCGAGCATCATCGCGAACCAGAAATTGCGGCCGGCGAAGCGAAGCCGCGCAAAGGCGTAAGCCGCGAGCGAGCAGGCGATGACATTGCCGGCCACCGTCAGGACTGCGATCACCAGCGAGTTCCAGGTAAACCGGCCAAAGCTGACGTCGAGCCCGAACCAGCCGCGCACATAGGAGGCAAAGTCCACCGACGAGGGCCAGAGTGTCGTCGAGGCGAAGATTTCGTCCTCCGGCCGGACCGATGCCGAGAGCATCCACAGGAGCGGATAAAGCATGGCGATCGAGGCGGCGATCAGTCCGGTATGGATGAGCACGGATCCGAGCGGGCTGCGGCGACCGGCCGGCGGCGGGGGCGGTGCGGTGATCGAGCTCATGGTCGCATCAGTCATCGTAGTGCACCCAGTAGCGAGAGGTCAGGAACGAGAAGGCCGTGAACAGGCCGATGATCAGCACGAGGATCCAGGCGAGCGCCGAGGCATAGCCCATGCGGAAGTTCCCGAAGGCCTCCTGGTAGAGATAGAGCGTGTAGAACAGCGTCGAATTGATCGGCCCGCCGGTGCCGCCGGAGATGATGAAGGCCGGCGTGAAGGCTTTGAAGGCTTCGATCGTCTGCACCACGGCATTGAAGAAGATGACCGGGGTGAGGAGCGGCAGGGTGATCTTGTAGAACTGGCGGAACTTGGATGCTCCGTCGAGGCTCGCCGCCTCGTACATGTCGGTCGGGATCTGCCGCAGGCCGGCCAGGAAGATGATCATCGGCGAGCCGAACTGCCAGACGCTAAGGACGACGAGCGTCCAGATCGAATAGTCCGGATGCGAGATCCAGCTTGGGCCTTCGATGCCGAACTGGGCGAGCAGGCTGTTGATCAGCCCGTCACCGGCAAAGAGCTGCCGCCAGAGCACGGCGATCGCGACGCTGCCGCCGAGCAGCGACGGCAGGTAGAAGATGGCGCGATAGACGGTGAGGCCCTTGACGCCGCGGTCGAGAAGGATGGCGACGAACAGCGCGAAGGCGAGCTTGAAGGGGACCGACAGCACCACATACAGAAAGGTGACTTTGAGCGAGGCCGCGAATTTCGGATCGGCCGTGGCGATGCGGACGTAATTGGCTGTTCCGACCCACTCCGGAGAGCGGATCAGGTCGAAGCTGGTGAAGGACAAATAGAGCGAGGCGACGGCAGGTCCGAGCGTCAGCCCGAAGAAGCCGACGAGCCAGGGCAACAGGAACATGTAGCCGGCGCCGTGTTTCGTCCAGAGGGCGGCGAAGCGGCCCTGTGCGGCGGGGCGCCCCCTGGCGCCCGCACCGATAGCTACAGCGGAATCCTGCACGGCAGCCATGCTCCTCATCCTCGCGACAGGATCTGGGTGACCTCGTTCACCAGGGTTTCGCCGCCCTGCTTGACGTCAAGCTGGCCGAAGCCCACCTGCTCGGCGACGGTGCGCAGGGCAAGTTCCGCCTCGCCGGCACCGGAAGGCGGCGGCGGCGGCAGGGGACCGGCGAGCGGCCCAAGACCGGAGACGTAGTCGAGTGCAGCGCGGCCGAGTTCGTCGAGCGTCGGTGCTAGTTTCTCGCGGACCGCGGCCGATTCCGGCACGCCGCGTTCGACGCCGAGGATTTCGGCGGCTTTGGGATCGGTGACGAAGAAGTTCACGTATTTGGCGCCAAGCTCCGGGTCCTTGGTCTGTGCCGAGACCGAGAAGAACATCGACGGCTTGCGGTAGTGGCCGCCCTTGGCGTCCTTGCCGATCAGCGGGTGGTTGCGGAGCGCCAGCTTGTCCTTGTTGATGGCCTGATAGGCGACCAGCTGGTTGGAGTGGGCGTAGGATGTTGCCGCCTTGCCGAGCGACAGCGGGGCCGTGTCGGGATTGAACTGGTCGAGCGCCTGGATATCCGGCGGCACGCAGGCCTTCGCCTCGCGCATCGCCGCCCACAGGGCGAACCATTCGGCCGCGTCGTTCGCGTCGTAGCCGATCTTGCCGTCGGCGGTGAACAGCGCCTTGCCGCGCTGGCGCAGCCAGTTCTCGAGCAGAGGCTCGACACCGCTGCCGTCTGACAGGCCGTAGTAGCCCTTGCGCTTGCCGGCCTTGGTGATCTCGGCGCCGATCCGCGCCAAGTCTTCCCAGGTGGTCGTGGGTGTCGGCAACTCGACGCCGGCTTCCTCGAAGGCGACCGTGTTGACCAGCATCGTTGCCGAGTTGGCGCCGAGGCTGATGCCGTAGAGCTTGCCGTCGACGCTGCCGCCCTGGATCTGCACCTGATCGAAGTCCTCGACCTTCAGCACCTTACCGAGATAGTCGTTAAGAGGCGCAAGCGCGCCGCGCCGGGCATATTCGACGATATAGCGATAGTCCATCTGGATGATATCAGGCGCGTTGCGACCGGCGACCTGTGTCGCAAGGCGCGGCCAGTAATCGCTCCAGCCAAGGAACTCGCCGTTGATCGCGACATTCGGGTTGGCGGACGTAAAGAGCTGGTTGACCTTGTTGGTGCGGTCGGCGCGCGCCTGCGAGCCCCACCACAGCAGCCTGAGCCGCGCTTCCTCAGAAAGCGCGCTCGATGCCAGCATGGAATATGAAAGAAGTGCCGCGCCTCCGGCGAGCACGTTGCGTCTGGTCATGCGCATTGTCATCTGTTCCTCCTCCCTCCGGAGCGCCTCCACAACGTTCCGTGATACCTCTTGCAACAAATAACTAATTGGTTACAAATTATGGACAAGCAATGATCCTGTCAAGCAGTTGTGTGCGAAGGTATCATTATCTTGTAAGATTTTTTTACAAAGTCGCATCGATTGCCGCTGATGGCAAGCGGTGCCGGAGGTGACGGAATGGACAAGCTGCAGGCGGAAGGAAAGGCGCGGAAAGAGGCGACCAGCGGGCGGGCGGACCGGGCCGGAAGCCGCGACCCGGAGCGCACGCGGGCCTCGATCCTTGCCGCGGCGACGGTCGAGTTCGCCGAGAACGGCATCGGCGGGGCGCGGGTCGACGCGATCGCCGAGCGGGCCGGTACCAACAAACGGATGCTCTACCACTATTTCGGCGACAAGGAGCAGCTCTACCTTGCCGTTCTCGAGGAAGCCTATATCGGCATTCGAACGGCTGAGAAATCTTTGAATCTCAGCGACTTGACGCCGGAGCAGGGCGTGGCGGAGCTGGCCATGTTCACCTGGAGATACTTCCTCGAGCACCCGGAATTCCTGAGCCTGCTCGGCACCGAGAACCTGCATCGGGCCCGGTGGCTGCGCCAGTCGACGCGGCTCAAGGAGCTGCATTCGCATTTCATCGACAAGCTCGCCGACCTGCTCGATCGCGGCAAGGCGAAGGGCCTGTTCCGCGTCGACGCCGATCCCCTGAACGTCTATCTGACGATCGCCGCGCTTGGCTATTTCTACATCTCCAACCAGCATACGCTGACGACGATTTTCGGCCGCGACCTGATGGAAGAGGCGAATATCGAGGCCTGGAAGCAGCATATCGTCCAGGTGACTCTGGCCTCCATTCGCCGCTGAATCGCTGTCATGTCGTTTTTAATGTTGACAAGTGGGATTTTTCTCTGCCACAAAGTAACTGTTTAGTTACTGGCTCGCGAGGGGCGGTCCCGCCCACGAGGCCTGTCAGGGAGGAGATCGCATGCCACGTTTGGGGATAATTCTGCACGGCGTCACCGGCCGGATGGGCTACAACCAGCATCTGGTGCGCTCGATCCTGGCCATTCGCGACCAGGGCGGCATCACGCTCAAGTCCGGCGAACGGCTGGAGATCGATCCGATCATCGTCGGACGCAACCGCGACAAGATGGAAGAGCTGGCGAAGCGCCACAACATTGCCCGTTGGTCGACGGACCTCGACGCCGCGCTGGCCGACCCGAAGGACCAGATCTTCTTCGATGCCGGCACGACGCTGATGCGCGCCGAACTGATCGGCAAGGCCTTGGAGGCCGGCAAGCATGTCTATTGCGAGAAGCCGATCTCCGACGATCTGAAGATCGCCGTCAAGCTGGCCCGAAAGGCACGCGCCTCCGGACTGAAGCACGGCGTGGTGCAGGACAAACTGTTCTTGCCCGGCCTGCGCAAGCTGGCGATGCTCAGGGATTCCGGCTTTTTCGGAAAGATCCTCTCGGTGCGCGGCGAGTTCGGCTATTGGGTCTTTGAAGGCGACTGGGGCGTGCCGGCGCAGCGGCCCTCCTGGAACTACCGCAAGAACGACGGCGGCGGCATCATCCTCGATATGCTCTGCCACTGGCGCTACGTGCTCGACAATCTGTTCGGGGAGGTCAAGTCCGTCTCCTGCCTTGGCGCCACCCATGTCCCTCGCCGCGTCGACGAAGAGGGCCGCACCTATGATTGCGACACCGACGATGCGGCCTATGCCACTTTCGAGCTCGAAGGGGGGGTGATCGCGCAGATCAATTCCTCCTGGACGGTCCGGGTGCGCCGCGACGATCTCGTCACCTTCCAGGTCGACGGGACGCACGGCTCGGCGGTCGCCGGCCTGACGAAATGCTGGACCCAGCACCGCGTCAACACGCCGAAGCCGGTCTGGAACCCCGACCAACCGCAGACCATCGATTTCTATAAGACCTGGGACGAGGTGCCGGACACGCAGCTCTTCGACAACGGCTTCAAGGCCCAGTGGGAGATGTTCCTGCGTCATGTCGCCGAGGACGCGCCCTGGCCATACGGCCTCGAAGCCGGCGCCAAGGGCGTGCAGCTTGCCGAACTCGGCCTCAAGTCCTGGGCCGAGCGCCGCTGGCTCGATGTTCCGGAACTGGAGTTCTGAGTCATGGCAAGCATCGATCTCCCCCTCGAAGGCAGGCTTGCCCGGTATGAGCTCACCGGCCGGCCGGTTCCGCTCAGGAAGCGAGAGGCGGCCGCCTTTCCGCGGGTCGCATACGCCGCGGCGCATGTGGTCGCCGATACGCTCGCCGACAACGATCCGTGGCTGACGCCGGCGATCGACTGGGAGCGAACACTCGCCTTCCGACATCGCCTCTGGGACCTCGGGCTCGGGGTTGCCGAAGCGATGGACACCGCCCAGCGCGGCATGGGGCTTGGCTGGCCGGAGGCGCGCGAGCTCATCCGCCGGGCGCTCGCCGAAGCGCGCGGCCGCCCCGGCGCGCTGATCGCCTGCGGCGCCGGCACCGACCATCTGGTGCCCGGTCCTGAGGTGACGGTCGACGACATCATCAGGGCCTATGAGAGCCAGATCGAGACGATCGAAGCCGAAGGCGGACGGATCATCCTGATGGCGAGCCGGGCGCTCGCCGCGGCCGCCAGGAGCCCGGACGACTATGCCCGCGTCTACTATCGGGTTCTCTCGCAGGTAAAGGCGCCGGTTATCATCCATTGGCTCGGCGAGATGTTCGATCCGGCGCTTGAAGGCTATTGGGGCAATGCCGACCATAGGGAGGCGATGAAGACCTGCCTGACCGTCATCGAGGCGCATGCCGAAAAGGTCGACGGCATCAAGATCTCGCTCCTTTCGAAGGAGAAGGAGATCGTCATGCGGCGGCAATTGCCTGAGGGCGTGCGCATGTATACCGGCGACGACTTCAACTATGCAGAACTGATCGCCGGCGACGAGGAGGGCCATTCGGACGCGCTGCTCGGCATCTTCGATGCGATCGCGCCGGTGGCTTCGGCGGCGCTGGAGGCGCTGGGCAAGGGGCGGAGCGGGGAATTCTTCGAACTGCTCGAACCGACCGTGCCGCTGTCGCGGCATATCTTCAAGGCGCCGACGCGCTTCTACAAAACCGGCGTCGTCTTTCTCGCCTATCTGAACGGCTTGCAGGATCATTTCGTGATGATCGGCGGTCAGCAGAGCACCCGCTCGCTCGCTCACTTGGCCGAACTCTTCCGGCTGGCGGACAGGGCCGGGGCTCTCGCCGATCCCGAACTCGCGACGGCGCGCATGAAGCGCGTGCTTGCCGTCCATGGCGTCGCGTGAGGCGCGGCCATGACGGAAGCCCCTCGCATCAGGCTCCTTGAAGCGGACTTCTTCGAGCGGCCGGTCGATTTCCGCTTTCCCTTCCGCTTCGGCGCGGCGCGCGTCGAGCGCGCCCCGCAGGCCTTCGTGCGGGTGCGGGTCGAGGATGAACGCGGCCGGTCGGCCGTCGGCTGGTCGGCCGAGATGATGATGCCGAAATGGTTCGACAAGAACCCGGCACTGTCGCCCGAGGACAATGTCGGGCAGCTCCGGACGTCGCTTCGTCTGGCGATCGAAGGGTTGCAGTCGCTCAAGGCGGACACTCCGTTCGGCCTGCATGCCGCTGCCGAGGCGAATCATCATTGGGCGGCGGCAAGACATGGCCTGCCCGCACTTGTGGCTTCCTACGGGCTGGCGCTCGTCGACCGCGCCATCATCGATGCGCTCTGCCGGATGATGGGCGTCAGCGCTGTCGAAGCGATCACGGGCAATCTGCTCGGGGTCACCGACACCACCGCGCCCGACCTAGCCGGCTTCGATCTCACCCGCTTCCTGTCGCGGCTGGCGCCCGAGCCCAACCTTGCCGTCCGCCACACGATCGGCCTTGCGGATACCTTGACTGCCTCCGAATTGGATTCCGCGCAACGGCTGGAGGATGGGCTGCCGCAGAGGCTGGACCAGGTGATCGCCGCCTATGGCCACCGCTTCTTCAAGATCAAGGTCTCCGGGCGCCCTGCCGAAGATACCGAGCGGCTGGTCGCGATCGCCGCGGTGCTCGATCGGCTTGTCGAAGACTATCGGGTGACGCTCGACGGCAACGAGCAGTTCGAAAGCGGCGATGGCGTCGGCGACCTTCTCGAGCGGATCGAGAAAGAGCCCCGCCTGCAACGGTTGCGGGCGTCAATGCTGTTCTTCGAGCAGCCGATTGCGCGCGCGGAGGCGCTGTCGAAATCGGTCGCGGCGATCGCCGAGCGGCTGCCGCTCGAGATCGACGAGTCCGATGGCGACGTCGGATCCTTCCTGCGGGCCCGCGAACTCGGCTATGCCGGCATCTCGTCGAAGTCCTGCAAGGGCTTCTATCGGTCGCTGATCAATCGCGCCCGTGTCGAGAAATGGAACGGCGAGGCGGGGAGTGCCCGCTATTTCATGTCCGCCGAGGACCTGACGACGCAGGCCGGCCTTGGCCTTCAGCAGGACCTCGTCCTGGCAGCTTTTATCGGCGCCGGGCATATCGAGCGCAACGGCCACCACTATGTCGACGGCATGGGCCGGGCACCGATGGCGGAACAGGCCGCCTATCTCGCCGCCCATGGCGATCTTTACGAGGACGCCGCCGGGCGGGCCCGTCTGGCGATTTGCAACGGCGACATCACCTTTGCATCCGTCTTGCGCGCGACTGGCCTCGGCTCCTCGGTCGAGCCGGACTGGGCGTCACTGGCAGGCTGACCAAACCGGGAGGAGAACACCATGCAGGTCGAGGGCCTTTCCATCAATCTGGCGACGATCCGCGAACAATGCGGCTTTGCCGAAGCCGTGGATGTCTGCCTGAAGCACGGAATCACCGCGATCGCGCCCTGGCGCGACCAGGTGGCGGCGATCGGTCTCGGCGAGGCGGTCCGCATCGTCCGCGCCAACGGGCTGAAGCTGACCGGCCTCTGCCGCGGCGGCTTCTTTCCGGCGGCGGATGCCGCCGGGCGGGAGAAGGCGCTCGACGACAACAGGCGCGCGATCGACGAAGCGGCGGCACTTGGCGCCGATTGCCTGGTGCTCGTCGTCGGTGGCCTGCCCGACGGCTCCCGGGACATCGATCGGGCCCGCCGAATGGTCGAGGAGGGGATCGACGCCGTGCTGCCGCATGCGCGCGCGACAGGCGTGCCGCTGGCGATCGAGCCGCTCCATCCGATGTATGCGGCCGACCGGGCCTGCGTGAACACGCTCGGCCAGGCGCTCGATATCTGTGACGCGGTCGGACCGGGCGTCGGCGTCGCGATCGACGTCTACCATGTCTGGTGGGATCCCGATCTCGCCAACCAGATCGCCCGGGCCGGCCGGATGAAGGCGATCCTCGCGCATCACATCTGCGACTGGCTGGTCCCGACCAGGGATATGCTGACCGATCGCGGCATGATGGGCGACGGCGTCATCGACCTCAAGGGTATCCGGCGTCACGTCGAGGCAGCGGGCTTCTTTGGGGCGCAGGAGGTCGAGATCTTCTCTGCCGAGAACTGGTGGAAACGGCCGGCCGAGGAGGTGATCGCCACCTGCGTCGAGCGCTTTCGAACCTGCTGCTGAGAAGATTCAACTCGGCTATAATGATTACAAGTAAGGCATCAATTCGCATGGCTGTTGGTTGACTTTCGTGAGGATCGATCGGTAACAATGTATTTTATCTTTACATGTTGCTCTTCTTTTGCCGCCGGATGCGCGGCGCCACTCCAGACAGGATTGCGTGAGAGATGATGGATGACAAACGTCGTTTTGCGCTGGTCGGCACCGGCAACCGCGGCACCACCATGTGGGGGGAGGACCTGCTCGCCGGTTGGCGCGGCTTCGTCGATCTCGTCGCCATCGCCGACACCAATGCGTTGCGGGCGGAGCGGGCCCGCACGATGATCGCCAGCAACGCGCCCATCTATGGCGATGTCGACACGATGCTCACCGAAACGCAGCCGGACCTGGTAATCGTCTGCACCCCGGATGACACCCATGACGATATCGTCGTCAAGGCGCTCGAATCCGGCGCCGACGTCATCACCGAGAAGCCGATGGCGACGACGGTCGAGAAGATCCGCCGCATTCTCGATGCGGAAAAGCGCACCGGGCGGCGGGTCGACGTGTCCTTCAACTATCGCTTTGCGCCGACGGCGGCGCGCATCAAGGAACTCATCGATGCCGGCGAAATCGGCCGCGTCACCTCGGTCGACTTCCACTGGTATCTCGACACCCACCACGGCGCCGACTATTTCCGCCGCTGGCACGCCTATACGGACCGCTCCGGCAGCCTCTTCGTCCACAAGGCGACCCATCACTTCGACCTCCTGAACTGGTATCTCGACAGCGAGCCGGACACGGTCAGCGCCTTTGCAGATCTGCAGATGTACGGGCGCAAGGGGCCGTTCCGCGGCCCACGCTGCAAGCTCTGTCCCCACAAGGCAAGCTGCGATTTCTACATCGATATCGGAGCCGATCCGTTCCTCGACGCGCTCTACGAGCAGCCCGCGGAGATCGACGGCTATTTCCGCGACGGCTGCGTCTTTCGCGAGGACATCGACATTCCCGACACGATGGTCGCCAACATCCGCTACCGTAACAATGTCCACGTCTCCTATTCGCTGAACACCTTCCAGCCGATCGAGGGCCACCACATCGCCTTCAACGGCACGAAGGGCCGGATCGAGCTGCGCCAATACGAGGACCAGCCCTGGGAGACGCCGCCGGAAGACGTCATCCTGCTGGTGCGCAACTTCCCGAAGGGGCAGCCGGCCGTCGAGCATATCAAGGTGCCGCATTCCTCGGGCGGGCACTACGGCGGCGACGACCGCATGCGCAACATGATCTTCAAGCCCGGCATCGCCGACCCGCTCGGACAGCGGGCCGGCGCGCGGGCAGGCGCCCTTTCGGTTCTCTGCGGCATCGCGGCGCTTCAGAGCGCGCAAAGCGGCAAGGTCGTGCGGCTTGCCGATCTGATGCCGGACCTTTTCGAGGCGCCGTCCGCGCCGAGGATTGCGGCGCAATCCTCCGCCTCCGGCGGCCGCCGTTGATGTACTTGGGAGAGTTGCAGCTTCGTTTCGCATATTACAAAAGCGTAACTTCGGTTCGAGATCGGATTGCGCTATCGGTCGGTTCGCACCTCGTCCCGTAAATGGAGCGCCGCGATGGCCATGAAACGAAGAACCATCATTCTCGGCGGCGGCGCGCTGCTGGCCGGAGCCGGCGCCGTCTTCGTGGCGCGCGGCAGCGGTAGCGGTGCGCCGATTTCGCGCCGCAGCTTCGACTGGAAGGCGTCCGACTTCCGCTCCGGCGGAACGGCCGGGGTCTCCGGCGACTTGCCGGAGCCGATCTTCCGCGCCGAGCCGCAATGCGTCGCGACGCTCGCCCAGACGCTCGGTCCCTGCCATACCAGCGATGTGCCGATCCGTAGCGACGTGACCGACGGCGTGACGGGGCTGCCGACCCGCATCAGCCTTCGCCTGGTCGAAGCCGCGACCTGCAAACCGGTCGACGGCGCCGATGTCGAGATCTGGCATGCGGACGCGCGCGGTATCTATTCCGGCGAGGCGGCGGCGATGTGCAATGCGGACGATTCGGCGGCCAGAGCCACCAGCTTCCTGCGCGGCCGGCAGATCAGCGATGCCGATGGCGTCGTCAGTTTTTTGAGCATCTATCCGGGCTGGTATCCGAGCCGGGCCGTCCATATACATCTGCGCGCTCTGCTGGGCGACCGCGAACTGCTCGTCAGCCAGCTTCTCTTCGACGACGCCTTGAGCGATCTCGTCTATCAGGGGCACCCGGATTATGCGGCGCGTCCAGTGCGCGCCACCATGAACGGCGGCGATACGGTGTTCTCCTCGAGCGATGCGGCGCGCTTCATCTTCGATTTCGAAAAGCTCGAAGGTGGGGTGCTGCAGGCGAGCTATACGATCGGCATCGCGGCCTGATTTTCAGAGCTGGGCTCACGAAGGAAGACAGCGATATGGCCTCGGCGGCTGCGGTCGCCGAAGGTGCGCGACCGGTTTTCCGGCGGATCGCTCGAGTTGTAAGTAATTTCTGCACGGCGACTTAAAGCCTCGCCGATACCGTGCTCCCCCATAAGGTTGGAGGGGAGTTCGAGTTGTGAACGCGCAAGGGAAGATTTCGCGAGGGTCATACGGCAGCCGCGGCAAGATGGCGTGCTCCGCACTTGCCGTCCTTCTGGCCGCCAGCCTAGCAGGGTGCTCGGCCACGACGGACAAGAGCATCAAGACCGCTTCGCTGACGAAGCAGGTCGGCTACGCGCTGCCGGAGAAGAAACCCGCCGGGATCAAGCGGGTCGCCGTCACCCAGAGGACGGTCAAGCTGGCGGGCGCCACCTATCTCGGCCGTGCCCCCTATATCTGCACACCAAGCGGGTTCGGAAGGACATCCAGCTGTTTCGCAAGATAAGGGGTGGAGTTGCGCGCCGAGGCCGGGGCTCATCTGCGGAGCCGTATTTTGCGTCGGCTTCGGGGATGCGCAACTCCTGCTGCATGTTTCCTTAGATCGTCGCCGATTTAAGGATAAGGACATGCAGCATTCAAAGTGCTGCAGCGACCTTTGTGCGTCCGAAGGACGGACGCAGGGCCGCTCATGGCGAGGGTTACTCACCGATCCTGGTCTGGATCGCGCCCAGCCGGGCGCTCACATAATTGCCGCGCCGCAGCTTGGCGAATTCGTCGCCCGCCCGCGTCCGCCCATGCTTGAATACGTACCACTGGCCGTCCGGCTCGCGCTTCTGGTAGATGACGTTGCCCCGCTTTCGGTGGCTGAAGCAGGTGGTCGCGGGTGCTGAACCGTCCCTGGCGTGCCAATCGGCCTTGAAGCAAAGCCTCCCGGGTTCCGTGATGAACCACCGGCCGACGCCGTAGGAGGGTTTGCCGTTCTCCTTAGACCAGGCGGTGAAGCGGCGTTCGCGAACGGAGAAATAGCCGGCGCCGGCCTTCCAGATCCAGGATTTCTGGCCATAGAGCGCATGGATTTCGCCGGCGGTCAGAGGCGTGGTCTTCGCAGTCCCCCGACGCGCTTCGGCGGTCGATGCAGCGGCCCCGATGCTGCCGGCGAGGGTGGCGGCCAGAAGCAATAGGCGGAATGTCGTCATCTGATGATTTCCTTTAAAAAATGCATTTCAATCAATCGGTTGGTTCCTGCACGACGCGCCAGTCCGGCCGGCCGTAGCCATCCGGCCAGTCATAGATCTCGCGATCGTTGAAGTAGACGACGGCGGTAAGCGCCGGGAACTCGGCATGCCGTTTCGCCACGCTTTCGGCCCAGCTGCGCACATAGGCGGCATCGCCTTCATAGCCAAGCTCGGCGACCATGATCGGCTTGCCGTAGTGCTTGACGCGCCCGTAGCCGGGCGTCAGTCGCTCGACAAAGGTCTGGTCGCGGCCGACCTTGTCCCGATCGTATTGCTGGAGGCCGAAGATCGAGAGGCCGATGATGTCGACGACGTCGTCGCCGGGATAGAAGGCGTCGAGCCCCTCGTTGCCCTTGGGCGACCACATGAACTTCGCGGATTTCAGATGCGTGCGGCACACTTTTACCATCCGGCGAAAGGCCGCGGCGAAATCCTTGCCCTGCCAATGCGCCCAGGAGAACTGGTTGTCCGTCTCGTCCATTTCCTGGCCCCAGCGGATGAGGACCGGGCTCTTGAGGGTGGCCGCGGTTGAACAGACCGCGGCCATGTTCCGGTCCCGCTCGCCGCCGAGGATGCTTTTGAGCAGACCTTCTGACGACAGGCGCCATTCGGGCGACCAGGACCAGGGCTCGATCGTGATCATCAGGGTGCGGCCGCGGGCGTGGGCGTAGTCGTCGGCAATGTTCAGCGTGGTGAGATCGACGTCTTCCCAGGGCAGGAAGAGATGCTCGATCCTGGACGCCGACGGTTCCGCGAAGTCGCCATGCGGATCGTAGGCGCCGAAGTCGATCGATTCCTTGGTGAGGATCGGCCGCTTCTGCACGGTTTCCGTTGAATTTCCGGCAAGGCCGGGAATGCTCGCCGCCAGCACGGCGCCCGAAAACATCAGGCCGGCCATTGCGAGGGCGATTGTCTTTGATGCTCTGTCCATCCTGCGTCTCCGAATGCGGTCGTGGTACGCGCTTTCCAACTTCACTTGGACTGAGCCGGGATGCGGTGCGGGGATCGCCCTTTTCATCGTCACTCCTCCGCCTGCGGCGCGTCGGTCGGAAGAAAGATCCATCGCGGCCGGAACACGGTCTTGCGCGAGGTCGCGCCGCCGGCCCCCGCCACCGTGTAGCGTTCCTCGAAGAGGCGCAGGTGATCCGATCCCCAGGAGAGCGCTTCGAGACTGTCCTTGCCGTGCTCGGCGGTGGCGATCCCCGGCAAGGCGATGAGCGACAGCAGCCCGGCCGCCATGGCCGGACGATAGAAGCGGGGTATCGCGGCAAGCCTGTTCTCCCATTCGTGCCGGAGAACGATGACGACCAGGAGCAGGCCGTAGATCGCCGCATTCATGATCGAGAACAGATAGAAGCCCTTGGCTTCGCCGACATCGTCGATCAGGAGGACCGGAAGCACGGCCGCCAGCGCGAGGCCGGCATAGGGTAGGAGGACCCTCAGGGGCAGCGGGTCCACTTCCGACGTGCCCTTCGGGGTGACACGGAAATCCACGAAGGAACCAGTCAGCCAGTCGCGGATTGCAGCCAGGGTCCCGGCCAGTGCCCAGGGCCAGCGGGCGAAGAGGAAGAGCGTGCATTCCCAGCTCAGGATCTTCGCGTCATAGGGACGGAAGGTCCCGGTTGCTCGCCAGCGATAGGCCATCAGGATGAGGACGATCGAAAGCGGTGCGAAATGCGCCAGGAAATCGGGATAGCTGACGGCGACAAGGCTTTCGGCGCGGCCGAGCGCCAGGAGCGGCATCGCGAACATCAGCGCCATGAAGAACGCAAAGAGCGGATACCAGAGCTGCGAGAACAGGAACTGGAATTTGAGGCGGAGCGGCAGCCGGCCGACGAGGCGGGGCGAGTACTGCAGCAGCAGCATGACCAGGCTGCGCGACCACTGGAATTCCTGGGTCACCAGGTCGCCAAAGGTGCACGGCCCGTCGCCATGGGCGATCGCCTCGAGGGCATGGACGCCGCGCCAGCCGGCGGCATTCATCATCAGGGTCGTCGAATGGTCCTCCGCGAGCTCGGGGCCGAGGCCGCCGATCTCCTTCAGGGCCGCCGTGCGGACAGCGTAATGCGAGCCGATGCAGAGCGGTGCCAGGCCGCCGTTGTAGCCGGCCTGCAGCGCGCCGTGCATGCTCGCCTCGGCATGGAGCCGGCCCCGCGCCGCCCAGCTCTCACTGGCATTCCTGTCGCAGATGCTCGGCGCCGAAACGTAGCCCACCTTCGGATCGGCAAAGGGACGCAGCATCTCGAAGAGATAGCCTGGCTCCGGAACATGGTCGGCGTCGAGCTGGGCGACGAAGTCGTAACGATCGTAACCGTAGTGATCGTAGAAGAAGGCGAGGTTGCCTTCCTTGCAGCGGGTACGCCGCGGCCAGGACGTGCGGTGGTAGTCGGCACACCCCTTGCGGGTCGAAACGAAGACGCCATGCCTCTCGCACCAGTCGAGCGTTGCGGGAGAAGGATCTTCGTCGGCGAGCCAGGTGTCGTGCGGCACATACTGGGCGAGCATCGCCTCCAGCGTCTCGGCAACGACGGCAAAGGGTTCGGAGGGTGCCTTGGTGACGACCATTGCGACGCGGCTTTCAGCCGGCAGCCGCAACGGGCCGTTCGGCTTCCTGGCGCGATAGAAGACGGCGATGAAATAGCCCGGCAGCAGCGTAATCCAGGCGAGCACCGCCGTCACCGTGAGGCTCCCGAAGAGGTCCCGGTGATGGCCGGGATCCAGCCACCAGGCCCAGAACCAGGCGAGTGCGGCGAGCCAGGCGGTCGCCCCGACAAGATATTCGACCCGGCGGTATCCGGTGAGCACCGGCACGAGCAGCGGCCCGTCGACCGCATGGTCGAGGCCTGCGCCGTCGCGGTTCACGGAGCGGATCATCAGCGGGCCTCCAGTCCGAAGAAGGGGGCAGCGGTACGCACGATGGTCTCGAGATCGGAATAGAGCGGCGAGAAGCCCAGCACCTCGCGGGCAAGCCTCGCATCGGCATAGAGGACCGGCGGGTCGCCGGCCCGGCGGGGGCGGATCGCCACCGGCACATCCCGGCCGGTGACCGCACCGACGGCGCTGAGCACCTCCCGGACCGAGAAGCCGCGGCCGGACCCGAGGTTGAGGGCGAGGTTCGCGCCGCCCTCTGCAAGAAGCCGGTAGGCCAGCACATGCGCCTGCGCGAGGTCCGCGACATGAATGTAGTCACGCACGCAGGTGCCGTCAGCCGTATCGTAGTCGTCGCCGAAGACCTCGAGCTTGCCGATCCGGCCGGCGGCCGCCATCAGCGCGCGCGGAATGAGATGCGTCTCGGGGTCGTGCCATTCGCCGAGGTCGCCTTCCGGGTCGGCTCCGCAGGCGTTGAAATAGCGCAGCGCCACATAGGAGAGGCCGAAAGCCGCCGCGTAGTCGGACAGCATGCGTTCGGCGATCAGCTTCGTCCTGCCATAGGGATTGATCGGTTCCTGCCGCGTCGCCTCGTCGATCGGCAGCGCGGCCGGTACGCCATAGGTGGCGCAGCTCGACGAGAAGATCACCTTCCCAAGCCCCGTCCGCCGGCACGCATCGAGTAGCGACAAGGTTCCGCAGACATTGTTGTGGTAGTACTTTGCCGGGTCGGCGACGGATTCGCCGACATAGGCAGACGCGGCGAAATGGATTACCGCGTCCGGCGCATAGTGCTCGATGACCTCGATGAGATGAGCCGAGTCGAGGATATCGCCCTCGATGAACGGCCCCCAGCGCACCGACGAGCGGTTGCCGGTCGTTAGATTGTCATAGGTAACCGGCTCGAGGCCCTCCAGACGAAGAAGTTTTGCGGTATGGCTGCCGATATAGCCGGCGCCGCCGGTTACCAGGATGCGGGGCGTGTCCATCAGGCGACCTCCGGGAGTGTGTTCGACTGCGTGAGAAGCGCATCGAAATGGTCGATCGTGTGCATCAGGCCGGCGGTGAGCTCGACCCTGGGACGCCAGCCGAGCTCCCGTTCGGCAAGCGAGATATCCGGGCGGCGCTGACGCGGGTCATCGACCGGCAGGGGCCGCTGCACGATTTTCGATCGCGAGCCGGTGAGTTCGATCACCTGCTCGGCGAGCTCGACGATCGTGAATTCGCCGGGATTGCCCAGATTGATCGGAGCGGTCAGCGACGCCGGCGAGGCCATCAGACGAACAAAGCCGTCTATCAGATCGTCGACGAAACAGAAGGAGCGGGTCTGCGAACCGTCGCCGTAGACCGTGATGTCTTCTCCCTTGAGCGCCTGGACGATGAAGTTCGAGACGACCCGGCCGTCATCCGGGCGCATCCGTGGACCATAGGTATTGAAGATGCGGACCACCTTGATCTCGACCTGCCGAGTCTTGTGAAAATCGAAGAACAGGGACTCCGCACAGCGCTTGCCTTCGTCGTAGCAGGAGCGCGGGCCGAAGGGATTGACGTTGCCCCAGTAGCTCTCCACCTGCGGATGGACCTGCGGATCGCCGTAGATCTCCGATGTCGAGGCCTGCAGGATGCGTGCGTCGTAGCGTGCCGCCAACTCAAGCATGTTGAGGGAACCCAGCACGCAGGTCTTCGTCGTTTGGATGGGATCGGCCTGGTAGTGCGGCGGCGATGCCGGGCAGGCCAGGTTGTAGATTTCGTCGACCTCGACATCGAGAGGTTCGACGATGTCGTGGGCGATCAGATGGAAGCCGTCATAGCGCATCAGAGGCTCGACGTTGCGGCGCAACCCGGTCGAAAAATTGTCGGCGCAGATGACCTGGTGTCCTGCCTTAAGAAGCAGGGCGCAAAGATGTGACCCCAGGAAACCTGCGCCGCCAGTGACCAGAACCCGCTTTGGGCTCTCCGATTGCTGAAATACTTTATCTTCGCAAACCGATATTTCAAAATTTCCATCGAAATTTCTCGGGTATTCCATCAATATCCCCAAAAACAATTGACTGAACTGCGAAAGATGTATTCCAAATGGACAATATAAATAGGTAATTTAAATTATACTCAATCAAGATACGTTCAACGCTTTTACGCAATACTTGGCGTTGACTATGGGTGTATCATTACAGTCGCTCGGGGCGATTGTCATTATCGTGCGATCCCGATAGTTATCGCGCCGTGCATTTCTACCAAAAATGGCGTAGAACTAAGCTCTGCTAAGTGCTGAGCGGGCTCTGCACGACGCCATATATCGATGCGGCCGAGTCGGTAGCCACGCCCAGAACGTGTAATCGCCTGCATTCGAGGGCGGGAGAGTCTGTATGCGTGATCGTCCTACAGTGCCCGAGTCGGAAGAGGACCAAGCCGGGACGCCGGCCCTGCAGCCGCAGCCGGAACGCCGCCGCTGGCCGCGCGAGGCCGCCGGCCATGCGCCGCGCTCCGTTGCGCCGCCGGCGCTGGTCCCCGTGCGGTTCTCGACTCGCGAACTGCATCCGGCAGAGCAGTTTCAGGCCTGGCGGACTCATATGGCGCCCCTTGCCGAGGTCCGACTGCCCGACAACCTTCCGCCCGAGGAAGGGTTTGTCGCTGAGCAGACCGCTTGGCATTGCGGCAATCTGCTCATCGTTCAACAGCGCGTCGCCGGCCACAGCTACCTGCGCCCGCAGACGATGCTGCGCGCCAGCCCGATCGATCACTGGTGCGTGGAACTGCTTCACAGCGGCACGACTTGGACGGAAGCCGATCGCCGCGTCACCGAGAATGCGCCCGGCCGGCTGGTCTTCCGCTCGCTCGGCTATCCCTTTCGCGGCCGAACGACGGCGGCGGACGGCGTTCTTCTGTTCATGCCCTACGAGCTTTTCGCCGACGATGCCGCGGTGCTGGGCGAAGCCAACAACCTGGTCTTGTCGGGCAACCTGGCCGATCTATTGATCACCTTTATCGAAGGGATCGAGCCGCGCCTCGACCGCCTGACGGCGGAAGAGATACCGCGTATCGTCCACACGGTGCACGACATGGTCGTCGCTTGCGTCGCCTCGTCGGCGAGACCGGATGCCGCCGGGGCGCAGACCAACAAGGGCATGATGGAGCGAGCGCATCGCCATATCCATCTTAACCTGCATTCGGCCGAGCTGACGCCGGATGCCATCGCCCGAGCGATCGGCATCTCGCGCACCCGCCTCTACCAATTGTTCGAAGCGAGCGGCGGTGTCCTCAACTATATCCGCAGGCGCCGGCTGCAGCAGGCGCATGCGGCGCTCAGCGATCCGTCCGACGGCCGGCCGATCGCCGAGATCGCCGAGGCAGCCGGTTTCGACGTCGCCGCCAATTTCACCCGTGCCTTCAGCCACGAGTTCGGGGTGAGCCCGCGGGAAATCAGGAAAGCTGCCGCGACGGAGCGGCCCGTCGCACCGGTCGCTCCGGCCGGGCGACACCGTGGCTCGACGATCGGCGACTGGTTGAAGGCGCTCGGCAACTGAGGGATAGAGAGCGTGCGGCCCGCCGGGTTTTCAGCCGAGCCTGAGATCAACGCCGGGATGCAACTTCTTGAGGTTCGGCAGTGATTTGGACTGCCAGGGAAACTCCGAGCTGCCGCGCACGGTGAACTGGATGTTGGGCCGCTTGCGCGCCTCGATCGTCAGCTTTGCAAGCAGGTTGATTCCGGACGAATTGAGAAATTGCAGACCGGTGACGTCGATCGTCAGGCGGTCCGGCTCGGCTTCAAGGATGCTCATTACCAAGGAATAGATCGGAGCATAGGCTTCCGTACTCGGCAGCCGCATGGTCCCATCGAGGTAAATGTCCTTGCCCTCGGACCAAACGCGATACTCTTCTTCCTTGATTTCCATGTTTTTCCTTGCCCATCAATTCGAGGGATCGGGGACTGTAATAGACGCGTAGGTCTCCAGCGGGATCTGGCTCTCCTGCTCGCCGGATCCGAAAACCCAGGCAAAATGAGCGCCATAATCGCTCATGAGTGTCAGCAGGCCAAGGCCCGAGCCGCTGGGCCCGTCGCCCGATGCATTCTCTTCAATCCGTTTTATCAGAAGCTCGCCCGGATCCCCGGTTGTGATCTCGGAAAGCAGATGCTGGAAGCGCTGCGCCGTTTCCTTGTCGACGAAATTGGAAACCTTGGCGCGAAAGGCATTGGACCCGACCGCCGCTTCGACGACGATTTCGCCGGAAGCACGGAACTTCACCGCATTTTCGATGAGCTCGTTCGTCAGATAGCCGACATTGTGCCGTACCTCCTTGTAGAGGTTGCGGGAGGTCCGATAGCGCAAGGCGACGAACTCGGCGACGAAATCCGACGTCATCGCGCAGTGCTTCCAGCTCAAGTCGAGCGGGCCGTCGAACAGGCGAAGCGTGGTCACATTTTCGCCCGTACCGATGGCCAAGTCTGCCATTCCATATAAGGTCGTCATCCGCCTACCTGTGTCTCATCACTACGACTGTTATATCATCGTGGATCTTCTGTGTGCCGATATGCGCCATCAGATCCTCGATGATTCCCGCTTTGACTTCCTCAGCACTCTGGCCGTGGCGGCGGCGCGCGCTTTCGCAAAGTCTCTCTATTCCGAAGAGTTCTCCGTCCAGCCCCTCCGCCTCGGTCACGCCATCGGTGTGGAGGACGATCATGTCGCCCTGGTCAAAGGCGATTTCCTGCGTCGCCACGAAGGCCGAAATATCCGGCTCCAAGCCGATCGGCAGACCGAGGTCGAGCGTGTCGATCCGCTCGACGCACCCGGCGCTCCGCACCACGATCAGTTCCTCATGCTGGCCCGAAAGCATCAGGCGGCTGCCGTCATAGTCCAGGAAGGCAAGGGAGAGATGCTTGTTCGCGTTGGTTCTGACGATGTTCTTGTAAAGGGCGCGGTTCACGCGGTTGAGGAATTGCGAGGGATCCATGTCGCCGGCCTCCTGTAAGGCCCGCGCCACTGATTGAACCATCAGCATCAGCACGCCGCTTTCCAGGCCGTGACCGGTCACGTCGCCGATGCCGATCTTCAGCCGCTCTCCGTCCCTCAGGACATCATAGTAGTCGCCACCGACTTCGTCGGCGGGCCGCATATAGGCGGCAATTTCGACGTCGGAAATTTCCTCGAGTTCTCCGGCCTTGGGCAGCACCATCATCTGGATCTGCCGGGCGACCGCCAGTTCGGCGCCGAGGCGCAGGTTCTCGCTGCGCAGCTGCTCGTTCAGCGCCGAAATCTGCAGGTTTGCCTCTTCGATCTCCTTCGTCCGGTCCTCGACGAGCTGCTCCAGGTTCTCGGTGTGGTAGCTGATCTGCTCAGCCATGCGGTTGAAGGCCGCGCCCGCTTCGCCCACCTCGTCGCGCGTCGAGATATCGACCCGGACGGAATAGTCCTTGGTCTGAATGCGCCGGGCTGCATCGGCGAGCGCACTGATGCCGCTCGTTATACGCCCGGATATGGCGAACACGGCGGAAGTGACGAAGAGTAGCGACACGAGCAGCGCCAGGACCTGGTAGATCAGGATCCTGTTTGTCGCCTCGGTGATGCCGGCCTGCGCGGCAACGAGCGAGGCGTAGATTTCCCGCTCCGGCACGACAATGCCGAGCAGCATGGATTCGCGCCGAACGGGGCCGGAGATCCAGAGGTTCGTCGGCTGCAGCTGTTTCAGGACGACGAGATAGGGCACCTTCTCGCCGTTTTCGTCGAGCAGAACATGCTGCAATAGGCCATCCTGATCCAGCGGCAACTTGGCGATCGCGGCTTGCGCGCTGTTGCGCAGCGAGCGATCGAGGCCCGTCACGCCCGCGCCGCTGGTGTCGCTCGACGACTGAAGTCCGATTACCTTTTCGCCGACCGGGTTGATGGCGACGACATTGCCGTCCGACATGGTCAGGAAACCGAAGCCGTTGTTGGCGACCCGGACGTTCTCGACGATCTCGGCAAGCTGGTCGAGGGTGATATCGGCGCCGGCGGCGCCCGCGACCCGCTTGCGGTCGTAGGACCACAAGGGCTGGAAGAAGCTGACGATCAGCTTGCCGGTGATCGCGTCCGTATAGGACGCCGTCTGGGTGATGTCGTTGTTCACCGGACGGGACGCGGGGTTGCTCGCCCACTGCTCCCACGATTCGTAGAGTCCCGGAAAGAAGAACGGCCAGAACTCGGCTTGGTTGTGGCCCGGATAGAGTCGGTCGAAGGTCTGAGCCTGTTCCGTATAGGGGGCCGTGCGGAAGATCGGCCGCTCCTTCGGACCGATATAGTACATCTGCAGCTTCGATTGGCCGTTCGCCAGCAGGCTCGGAGCGACCAGGTCGAGAACCGCGCTGTTTTCTATATCCGTCTGGACCTCGGGCAAGGGGACGTGCTTGGCATCGAGCAGGTATCCCCAGACGCTGACCACCGACGGGGGGCCGGGCAGGTTCTGGGCCCATCCGCCTTTTTCGTCATAGGTGACCGTCACGGTGCCCGGGGCGCCGCGCGCCATCGCCTCGCCGATCTGCGACTTTCTGACGGGGCGGTCGATCTGCGCCTGCAGCACGCCGGCCAGCGTGCCGACGTCGGAGTGAACCTGGTTGAGAAGCAGGTTGACGCGAGCGGCGGTCGTTTCCGCATAGGAGCGGATATAGTCCTGGTTCGCCTTCTCCAGGCCCTGGCCGACCTCGGTCGTGGCATCGCGGGACAGGCGCTGCACGTTGAAGAGCGCAAGCCCCCCGGTCACGAGCAGGTCGAAAAGCACTGCGCCGCCAACCACGAGGATGAACTTGGCGCGGAACGAACGCAAACCGAAGCGGGTGGTCTTCTTATCGAACGCGTTCATAGCGGCTTGCGCCCGGATGCTGCCCAGATCGGCCAGCCAGCGTAGCCCTTGGGGTGGAGGGCCGCGAAGATATGGTCGCGAAAGCCCTGGCGGAACCGCTCGATGAACTCCGGCGGATCGCCGCGCTTCACGGCCATCTCGCCGGCATAGACATTCTCCCAGGCGGTAATGACGTCGGCGAAGTCCTGCGGGTCCCCGTCTTGATTGGTGACCATGAAGGACTCGACGAGGATGTCGTCGAATCCGGCCTCGGCAAGAAAGCGACGGCTCTTCGGCCCGAGTTCCACATCCATCTCGAAATGGGCGAACAGCTTGGCGACCTCGTTATAGGTCCATTGGATGCTCTGCGCCCGCGGTTCGCCGAGGCAGTGCGAATTCTTCTCGTTGGTGATGTAGACGCGCCCGCCCGGCTTGCAGATCCGGTACAGTTCCTTCAGCAGCAGATCCGGCTGGTTGAAGATCTGCAGCGAATGGCGACAGGTCACCAGGTCGAACTGATTGTCCTCGAGCAGCATCTCGGATGCGTCGCCATAGGAGTATTCGATATCCGAAATGCCGAAATTCGCCGCCACGTCGCGGGCATAGGCAAGGCTTGCCCTGGAGTGGTCGAGCGCCACGATGCGGGCCGGCTGGAACTCCTTGCGCACCAACACGGCGAAGTCGCCGATGCCGCAGCAAATGTCGGCCATCACGATCCCCGGGCGCATGCCGTGGCGCGGCAGGATGGTGCGCTCATGGCGCCAGGTCATCTTGGTTTGCGTGCGCAGGATCGGAATGAAGCTGGTGTCTTCGACGAAGCTCTGGCCCGGATAGAATTTCGAATCGTAGACCTCGACCGTTATCTGCGGTTCGATCTTGCCGAGGTGCCGGAACATCCGTTCGGTCCAGCCGACGACGCTCGACGTGACGACCACGAAACGGATGTCCGAGCGCGTGCGGCAGGCGTCGAGAACCACGCGCGAAAAGGCGTGGAAGGCCGTGTTGTTCATCTGCGCAAGGCGCTTCACATTGATGTAGAGGACGCCGCGCGCCTCTTCGATTGCGCTCCGGAACTCCGTAATGCTGTGAGCGATCTCGTCGACGGAACGCGGCCTGAGGACGCCGGCAAGGGAGAACTCCTGGCTGTTGGCGTCGAATTCCGCCTGGAAGGGCGCTGCAAGCATTGCCGTACTCAACGCACTATTCCTTCAAGGGGGAGATCCACAATGATGGTGATCGACGGCGGGGCTTCTTCTTCGAGATGAATCTCGGCATCAAAATTGATCGCCAGGTCCAGCAGGACGACCTCCCGGCTTGGTCCAAGATCGGAGGAAAGCGCGTCCAGATAACGGGCGTATGCGTCGTTCCTGTGGGTTTTCGCGACCGCTTCACGGAAGAACTGTCGCTGGCCGGGCGGGCACGGGAAGGAGAGCTTCACGCGCTCCTTCGGACCGTGTCGATAGACGGCGCAGCCGATGCGACCCTCCGGCGTGCCGCCGCGAAACGACACTTCCAGGAGCTCGTTGAGGGCAGAGGAGAAAAAGTTCGAGTGCCGCAGCGGATCCGTCCGGTTGTGACTGATCATCCGCGCCATGAAGGTCGACAACTGATCGCAATGTTGCCAGTCGGACAGGAAGGTGCCCATCTCCATCTCGAACTGGAGCAGGGGCTCGAACTTCGCTTCCGCCGGCTGCCTTTGGGCTGCGTTCATGCTGCTTTCTCCGACTGCATGAGCGAATCCTGATTCGCTCACTCCCATGACTATATCCGACCGGCTGCGATGGCCAGAACTCTCTGGCCGTTTCAAGCCGTCAGGTCCTGAGAGCCCCGGCCAGGGGCACTGCCCCCGACTTGCGCAGGAAATCGCCGATCGCTGCTCCCGGGAGCGGGAAGCCCAGGAAATAGCCCTGCAGTCGGTCGCAACCCTCCTTCTGAAGCCAGGCGGCCTGGCCTTCCGTCTCGACGCCCTCGGCGGTGACATCCATGCCCAAGCCGTGGGAGAGCGCGATTATCGACCGGACGATCGTCTGGCTCTTCTCGTCATGCTCGAGATCCTTGATGAAATACTGGTCGATCTTGATCGTATCGAAGGGGAAGTTCTTCAGGTAGCTCAGCGACGAGTAATAGGTGCCGAAATCATCCAGGGAAATCTGAACGCCGAGCAGGCTCAAGGTGTTGAGCGTGTCGAGATTGTTGATGGTGCGCTCGAGCAGCACCGATTCGGTGATTTCCAGTTCCAGCCGGTCGGCGCGGATACCGGTCAGATCGAGGATCTGGGCGACTCGATCGGTGAGGCCCTCATGCAGAAACTCTGCCGGCGACAGGTTGACCGCGACGGTGAAATGAGACGGCCAGGTCATGGCCGCCCGGCACGCCTGCTCCAGCATCCACTGGCCGATCTCGCTCATGAGGCCGTCGGCTTCGGCCATCGGAATGAAGACGCTTGGCGGGATGATGCCGACCAGCGGATGGCGCCATCGCAACAGCGCTTCGAAGCCGACCACCGAGGCGCGCGGCTTCACGAAGGGCTGATATTCGATGAAGAACTGCCCCTCCTGGAGCGCAGTGCGCAGACTGCGACGCAGCATTTCGCGCTGCTCGAGCACGATCAGCATCGAACGGGTAAACGTTCTCGCCCGGCCGCGGCCATCCTTCTTCGCGGCGTAGAGCGCGATGTCGGCGGCTTTCATCAATTGTTCGATTTCGTTTCCGTCCGCCGGGGCGATGGCGATGCCGACGCTCGCTCCGACAAACAGGCTGATGCCGTCGACGGCGAACGGTTCCTTGAATGCATTGACGATTGCCTCGGCGAGGCGCTCCGCCTCCCTCGGCTGCTCGAACTTCCACTGAATGACGGCAAATTCGTCGCCGGCCAGGCGATAGGCAAGCTCCCGCTCCCGGAGCACGCCCTTGATCCGTTCTGCCGCCATCTTGAGAACGGTGTCGCCGGCGCCGTGCCCGAGCGTGTCATTGATCGGCTTGAAGTCGTCCAGATCGATCTGCATGAGCGCCAGCTTGGCGCCGCTCGGCACCGGCAGGGCGGCTCGCAACTGATCGCTGAATTGCCGGCGGTTCGGCAGCCCGGTCAAAACGTCATGGGTCGCCTGGTGAAGCAGCAGCGCGCGATCGCTCTCGGTTTGGCTGGACGTCTCGCGGCAGGTGGTATCGCCTTCCGCTTCCGCGACGCCGATGCCGCGCTCGGTGCGAAACACAACCAGGTTGCGGTGGGCGCGCCCCCGCGCATCGGTGATCTCGATGCTGCGCGGAATGCCGCTCGCCACGACGACATCGATCGCGGCCCTGGGTCTTGGCGCCAGCAGTTCGGGATAGACATGCCAGAGCGTTGCCTCGACCAGGGAGTCGACCGCATAGGCCTTCCGAAGTTTCATCGAGCAATCGACGAGGTGGAAGCTCTCGTCGTAAAAGGAGACGAGCTCGTCGGTGCGAGCGAGAAAGTCGCTCTCGGCGGGAGATGAGGCAGACTTCGTCGCATCCGTGTCAGGCATGCCGGTCTCCGTTGCCTTTCTATTTGCGCTCGTTTGAAGGGTGCCGCAACCGGCGGCGGTATCGTATTGTCCCCATTCGGGGTTGTCGCTCAATTCAACCCTTCGTCCAGAAATTATCGCGGCCATTTTTCTGGTCAATGCCGGGCGTTCGATCAGTAACCGATTTCTCAGGGTATCTCCGTCGGCCCCCATCGAGAAAACGCTCGGTTTTGCGGGGTCAAACCTTGGCTTTTTTATGGCTGCACTACCAAAGCCTGCAATATTGAGGGTTGTTCAACGCTGAATCACGATAAATTCTGATGGGTGTCGGCATCGGCAATTTTCGCTGGACAACGAGGAGGAACGGCGAAGGTGATCCTCAATCATCGTATTACGCGTATCTCGATCGGCATTCTGCTCCTGGCGCTCGCCATCGCCGTCCTGCTGCCTGGGTTGACCGGCTATACCAGCCTGGATGGCACGGTCAACGCCCGCTTTGCCATCATCAATGCGCCGATCGATGGCGAGATCGCCAAGCCTCCGCCGCGCATCGGCACGCCGGTGACGGAAGGCGAGACACTCGCGATCATCCGCAACGAGCGCGTCAACCGCTCCGTCCTGGCTTCGCTTCGGGCCGAGCAGGGAACCGCGCGCGAGCGCGTCGCGGCGCTGCGACGGGAGCGGGACGAACTCGCCCTGCTGCGCGACGAACTTGCACAACGGCTGGGCGTCTTCCAGAGCGCGACCATCGCCAGTCTCGAACGGCAATTGCGGATTCTCGAGAAGCGCGTCGAGGTGTCGCGCGCCCAGGACGTGGTGGCCAAGGTCGACCTCGACCGCCGGCAGGAACTGGAATCGAAGGGCATCTTCACGCGAAAGATGGTGGAGTCGGCCGAGGCCGCCGGCGCCGCAACGGGCGGCGAGGTCGAGATCAGCAATCTGACCGTCGACTTGCTGCAGCAACGCCTCGATGCGCTCCGCCAAGGCATTTTCGTCATGGGTGACGGCCAGAACGACGTGCCCTATTCCCGGCAGCGCCAGGACGAGGTGATCGTTCGCATCAACGACCTCAACACCCGCATAGCGGAGAACGACACTCGAGCCGGTCAGACCGAGCAGCAGTTGATCGAGGAGGACAAGCGCGTCCGCAATCTCGAGCAGGCAACGGTTCCCTCGCCGTTCAGCGGCGTCGTTTGGAGCCGGAACATCGTCAGCGGCTCGAACGTCATGCTGAACAACGAGATGCTGCGCATCCTCGACTGCCGCGAACTGTTCGTCGATATTCTCGTTCCCGAGGTCGATTACGACGATATCTATCCCGGCCGCGAGGCGGAAGTCCGGCTGTTCGGTCGCGCTGAGGTCTTCAAGGGTCGGGTCCAGGCGGTCAAAGGCAGTTCCGCGGTCGTCGAGAAAGATTCGCTCGCCGCCAACGAGCCGGAGACCGAGGAGCGCAATGCACGGATTCGCGTCGCGCTGACGCCGTCGGCGCTCAACACCGACTTCGCCAATTTCTGCCAGGTGGGGCGAACGGCGCAGGTGCGCTTCTCGAAACGCAATATCCGTCTGACACAGTGGTTTGAAAGCCTGTGGTTCAATCTCTTCTAGCACTGGCGCCGACCCTCCTGGTCATCGCCTTCTTTTTGCTCGGGCCATCCAATTGGTCGCGTCGTCGAAGCTGGGCGCGGGCGCTCACCTGTGCTTTCGTCGCAGCCGTGGCGCTGCGCTACATGCTCTGGCGCTTCACCGAAACCGTTCTGCCCTATCCGAATGACGGCGCCAATTTCTATTGGGTCTGGTTCGTGTTTGCTGTCGAGCTCCTCGCCTTTTCCGAGGTCGTGCTGTTCCTCATCCTGATGAGCCGCTATGTCGACCGCAGCGCCGAGGCGGACCAGCTCGCGCGGCGTTTCTTCGCGCGGCCGGAGAGCGCGCTGCCAAGCGTCGACATTTTCATACCGACCTACAACGAACCTCTCGACGTGCTGGAACGCACGATCGTCGGGGCGCTGGCGCTCGACTATCCGAAGGACAAGCTCGCCGTCTATGTACTCGACGACGGGCGGCGCGACTGGCTGAAGACCTTCTGCGAGGGGCGAGGCGCCGTCCATGTGACGCGCAGCGACAACGCTCATGCCAAGGCCGGCAACATGAACAACGGATTGCAGGTCAGCTCCGGAGACTTCGTTGCCGTCTTCGACGCGGACTTCGTGCCCTATCGCCATTTCCTCAAGCGGACCTTGCCGTTCTTCCAGGACGAGACCATCGGCATCGTGCAGACGCCGCAGCACTTCTTCAACGTGGATCCGGTGCAATCCAATCTTGGCCTCGAAAATATCTGGCCGGATGAACAGCGCCTGTTTTTCGACGAGATCGCGCCGAGCCGGGATGGCTGGGACGTGAGTTTCTGCTGTGGCTCCTGCTCGATCGCACGCCGCGCGGCGGTCGATACGATCGGCGGCTTTCCGACCGAGTCGATCACCGAGGACCTGCTGACGACGCTTTCGATGCTCAACAAGGGGTACAAGACCCGCTATCTGAACGAGCGGCTGTCGATGGGCCTGGCGGCCGAGAACCTGACCGGCTATTTCGTGCAGCGCGAACGCTGGTGCCAGGGCGGAATCCAGACGCTCTACCTGCATAACGGTCCCCTGCGCGGGCCGGGGCTCTCGCTCTTCCAGCGGATCATGTTCCTGCCGATGTCCTGGCTGGTGCAATACCTCGTCCGCTTCGCGGTGCTTCTCGTCCCGATCGTCTATCTCTGGTTCGGCGCCCTGCCGCTCTATTTCACCAATGTCACCGACTACGTTTCGAACCAGATACCGCTGCTGACCGCCTATTTCCTGCTGATGCTCTGGCTGGCGCCGACCCGCTACCTGCCTCTGGTTTCCACCGCCGTCGGGACGTTCGCGACCTTTCGCATGCTGCCGACGGTGCTTTCCAGCCTGGTGCGGCCGTTCGGCAAGCCCTTTAAGGTGACCCCGAAGGGCAGCGGCAACGAGGCAAACCTGTTCGACGCCTATACCTTTACCTGGATCGCCGCTTTCATCGTCGTCACTGCGGCGGGACTGCTGATCAACATCGTTCCGGAGACCGCACATATCGAGGGGTCGTTCTCGACGATCGCGGCGCTCTGGTCGGGCATCAACATCGTCGTGCTCGTCATCGCCTCGCTGATCTGCTTCGAGAAGCCGCGACGCCTTCTCCAGGCTTTCAAGCTCGATGAAGCCGCCGAGGTCGATGGCAGCGCGGCAAGCCTGGTGAGCCTTTCGCTCGACAAGGCGGTCGTGGCGGTGCCAACAGAAACGCGGTTCAAGTCAACCCGCGTCACCCTCAATCTCGATGGCTTCCCGCCGCTTCAGACCGAACTCAAGCAGGTGACGCAGCGACGCGGCGACATCAGCCGTTCCGGCGACAGGCGGCGCTATTACCTGCATCTCCATTTCGACCTGCGCGGTTTCGAGCGCGACAAGATGATCATCAAGCTCTACACCGGCAACTATTCCCAAGACGTTCCTGACATCGACAAGGTGGCGGTCTCGGTGAACCTGTTGCTGCGGGCCTTCGGGCGAACGCGCACCGCCTGATGCTTGCCTGTGGAAGACGATTGAATGCGGCGTGCTTTAAATCGGACCACTGCCCTGCGGGCGCGTGTCCAGTTCGAGTGAAAGCTGCACGCCGCGCCTGAGCGTGGGCAAGGGAAGTCCCACCGGAATGCGTCCGAATGTTTGCCGCCGCCGCTCCTGATCGCGCTCTCGCTGCCGGCGGGCCGCCGCGACCGCCGCCATTGCACGCTCGATGACTTGCTCTGTGTGAGTCATGGAAAACTCCGGTTTGTTCACTTTATGTTCTCATTTACCGACGGGCATGTCAATGTTCCTGGCTGGGATTGTCCGCAATGCCCGCAGCGGAGCCTTCATCACGGCGGCAAACGGTGCTGACCGGCACCGATCCCTTTGAAAGCTTTGAGCTTGCGGGATGCCGTGCTTGTATGGTTTGAGACTGTGCTGAGGTTGCTTTGCAGCGCCATGCGCCGGACTGGGCGCATCCGCGGCGCTGCAACGGGCCGGATAGGGTCGGATCGTGGATCGAAAAACCAATCTCAAGGATGTCGCGCGCGAGGCGGGAGTTTCGCTCAGCACGGCGTCGCACGCCCTCAACGGCACCGCGCCGTTGACTGTCGAGGTGCGCGAGCGGGTTCTCGAATCCGCACGCCGGCTCGGCTATCTCGAAAGCCGGCGGAAAAAGGCGACGATCGCGACGGTGCGCGTCGTGCTGCTCGCCTTGACGAGCGACGCGGCGCCGCAGAGCGACCTCAACATGGTGAGCTGGACGATCCTCAATGGCGTGCGGCGCGAATGCGAGAGGCGAGGAATCCGCATCGTTCCTTTCGTCAGCGCCAGTACCCGCCTCGATCCGGCCGAGGTGCGCCAAGCGGCTGAGGTCGAGAACGTCGACGGCATCCTCGTCCTCAACGACGACAGGCCGGAACTCATCCGGGCGCTTTCCGTGCTCGACAAGTCGATGGTCATCCTCAACGGCGAGGACCCCTCGATGCTGGTCGATACCGTGACGGTCGAAAACCGTTTCGGGGCGCGGCTCGGCACCGAGCATCTGCTGTCGCTCGGGCACCGCCGCATCCTGCACCTGACGTGGCAGGGACGCACGACGATCCGGCGGCGCTACGACGGATATGTGGATGCGCATCTGGTAGCCGGCCTGCCGGCGCCGGAGAACATGGTCGTGGTCGCGGAAAGCTACGAGCCGCGCCACGGCAAACAGGTGATCCGCGCGCTCTTGCAAGCGGACCGAAAGCTCCGGGGCGTCACGGCAATCTTCTGTGCGGCCGACAACCTGGCGCTCGGCTGCCTGGAGGCGCTTGCCGAGGCCGGCATTCGCGTGCCGGAAGATATATCGGTGCTCGGTTTCGACGACATCGTGCCGGGCGAGTTCAGCGCGCCGCCGCTCAGCACCATCCAGATGCCGGCCGATCGCCTGGGTGCGGCGGCGCTCTCGCTCCTCGAGCAACGCCTGATCGCCAACGATCCGCTGCGTCCCGCCCATCGGCTCGAGCTTGGCTGCCGGCTGATCCTCAGGGGCAGCATCGCGCCGCCGCGGCGGTAGGGCGGATTGTCGAAAGTGTATGGGCGATACCCCCCTCTAAGGAACCTATTTCATGCCGGTTCCGGCAATGCCTGTGGTGATGTAGCGCTGCAGGAACAGGAAGACCAGCGTCACCGGGACGAGGCTCAGGAAGGTCATGGCGAGAATATAGTGCCATTGCACCGAGAACTCGCCCTGGAAGGCATTGAGGCCGACCTGGAGCGTGAAGTTCTCGCGGCTGCTCAAGACGATCAGGGGCCACAGGAAGTCGTTCCAGCGCCACAGCACCGAAAAGATCGCCAGAACCGCAAGGGCCGGGGCGGTCAGCGGCAGGACGATGCGCCAGAAGATGCGGAACTCGCTTGCCGCATCGACCCGCGCCGCCTCGATCAGTTCGTCCGGAATCGTCAGCATATATTGCCTGAGCAGGAACACGCCGGTCGGCGAGGCGACCGTCGGGATGATGACGCCCCAGAGATTGTCGACGAGGCCGACGCCGACGATGACGAGATAGGCCGGCACCATCACCACGGTGAGCGGGATCATCATCGTCGAGATGATCAGCACGAAGATCGCCTTGTCGCCGCGAAAGCGGTATTTCGACAGGGCGAAGGCGGCGAGCGCATTGACGGCCAGCGTCAGGAGCGTCGCGACGAAGGTGACGAAGACCGAGTTCTTGAGGAAGGTCAGGAAGCTGAAACGGGTCAGCGGATCCGTGTAGTTCTCCGTCGCGACCGTCAGCCGCTGCACCGGCGAAATCGTCCGGGTATCGACACTGACGGGCTCGCCGGGATTTTGCGGGTCGACCATCTGCGCCTTGAGCCCGATGCGGCGGACCATCGCCATTTCGCGGGTCTCGTCATCGACCGTGACGTTCCAGAGGCTCAGGGCCTTGTCGAAACCCTGGACCTCCATCTGCACGGCAGCCCGCGGCAGCAAAGTGGGCGGGAAGCGGGTGATTTCTGCCTCAGGCTTCAACGACGACATGCCGGCCCACAGCACCGGGACGAGCACGGCGAGCGTGCCGCCGATCAGCCACAGCCAGGAGAGGATGTCGGTGATGTCGATCCGGCCGGTGCGCCGGGTGCGGGTGAAAAAGCCGATGGCACTGACATTGGCGGACATGATCAGGACTCCACCTTCTTGCCGAGGCGCAACTGCGCCAGGGTGAGCACCAGAAGCACCAGCCCCATGAGGACGGAGGCGGCCGAGGCGAGCCCGAACAGGCGGAGGTCGCCGGCAAAGGCCATCTGGTAGATGTATTGGACGAGGAACGTATTGGCCGTGCCCGGGCCGCCGCCATTGGTCAGCACCCAGGCCTCGTCGAAGATCTGCACCGAGCGGATCATCAGCAGGATCAAGACGACGAGCAGGTTCGGGCCGAGGAGCGGCAGGGTGATGCGGAAGAGAGTGCGCGACGGCGTGGCTGCGTCGATCGCCGCGGCCTCGTAGAGATCCTTGGGAATCGCCTGGAGGCCGGCGAGCAGGATCAGCGTATAGAAGCCCATGTGGAACCAGACCGACACGACGACCACGAAGAAGCGCGACCAGCCGACATCGAGCAGGAAGATTTCCGGCGGCACGCCGAGCATCTGCAGGAAGGCATTGAGCAGTCCGTTGCGGTCGAGGAACCACTTCCAGATCAGGCCGATGACCACGGGCGACAAGAGAACCGGATAGAAGAACATCGCCCGGAAGAAGCCGCGTGCGGCGATCGCCCGGTTGAGGATCAGCGCCGTGACGAGGGCGACGAGAAGCGTGGCGGCGACATTGAAGCCGACGAACCAGAGGGTGTTCCAAATCGCCGTCCAGAAGAGCGATTCCTCGCAGCTCCCCGGCACGAGGTAACTTTCGCAGGTCAAAAGCGTGCGGAAGTTGTCGAGGCCGACGAAGGGGCGGTTCGAGATCAGGAGATCGGTTCCGCCGGTGAACGCATAGCCGATGGCGATCCCGATTGGCAGGAAGGTGAAGATGCCGAAGAGCACGAGGTTCGGCGCGAGGAAGACATAGGGCATCCGCCCCCTGCCGATCAGTCGCTCGACGGCGTTGATCGGCGCCTCGAAGAGCGCCATGACGAGGTCGAGTGCGCGGTCCGCAAGTCCTGTCGACGGAGCCATGGTCAGACCCTCCCGTGACCGAGCGCGAGCTCGCTCGCCGGGTCGAAGACATGCAGGCGGCCGTCGATCGGCATGATCTTCAGAACGGCACCGGGCGAGGGCGCGAAATGGCCGGCCTGGTGGACGATGATCTGCTCCGATTGTCCCTGAAGGTTGCCGTAAACGTAGGTTTCGGTGCCGAGGCTCTCGTGATACTGGACCTCGAATGGCAGGCCTTCGCCGTCGGAAAGGGCGAAATGCGCCGGCCGGACGCCGGCAAGCACCTCCTGTCCCGCGGTGACCGTGGCGGGATCGATAGCGCTCTGGAGCAGTGTGGGATAGCCGACGTCCACCAGGGCACTGCGATCGTCGCCGATCACGATCCGGCCCTTCAAAATGTTCATGCGCGGTGAGCCGAGGAAGCCGGCAACGAAGAGGTTGCGCGGATGGTCGAAGAGTTCGAGCGGCGTGCCCACCTGCTCGATGCGGCCGGCCCGAAGCACGACGATCTTGTCGGCCATGGTCATCGCCTCGACCTGGTCGTGGGTGACATAGATCATCGTCGTCTGCATTTCGCGATGCAACTTGGTGATCTCGGCGCGCGTCTGGACGCGCAGTGCCGCGTCGAGATTGGAGAGCGGTTCGTCGAAGAGGAAGATCTCCGGGTCGCGCACGATCGCCCGGCCGATCGCCACGCGCTGGCGCTGCCCGCCCGAAAGCTGCTTCGGCCGGCGATCGAGATAGGGCTCGATGGCCAGCATGCGGGCGGCCTCGGTGATCCGCGCGTCGATCTCGTCGCGCTTGAATTTGAGGTTTTCGAGGCCGAAGGCGAGGTTCTTGCGGACGCTCATATGCGGATAGAGCGCGTAGGACTGGAAGACCATGGCGATCTTTCGCTCGGCCGGCGACAGCGCGCCGACATCCCGCCCGCCGATGGCGATCGATCCGGAAGTGACGTCCTCGAGACCGGCGATGATGCGCAACAGGGTCGACTTGCCGCAGCCCGACGGACCGACGAAAACGACGAATTCGCCGTTGTCGATCTGAAGGTTCACGTCGTGCAGGACGTCAACCGCGCCGAACGACTTGTTGAGGTTTTTAAGCCTGAGGTCTCCCATCGCCTGCTCCCGGTAGATCACCATGGTTTCGGGTTATCGACCGAAAATCATGGACATGATCGAATCTGAATACGTTGGAGCGGGATGCGGGCATCCCGCTCGGTCAATTCGTCTCTTCGACGATATCCTTTGCATTCCAGCCTTCCGGCAGGGGCGCCGGACGCCTGACCGCCACGTCCTGCGCGGTCAGCCCCTCGACGCCTTTGAGATAGATCGCCGGCATGCCGCCCGGGTAATCGATAAGCCCGACGATCTGGCCGTCGGCGTCCCGCGTCCAGGCATTGGCACGTCCTGCCGCCTCGGCGCTCGGGGCGATGTCGGCAAAGGTCGGCCTCAGGTCGTAGCGACGTCCGGTCCCGAGCGGCCCGTGGTCCTGGGCGAGAGTGATGCCGCGAAGCGCGACATTGCGGATTCCGGCCCCAGAGGTGGAGACGAGGTTGATCGCTCCCTGCGTGCGGCCGGTGATCGCTTCGACCAGGAGGTTCTCGACGGCGCCGGCCGGGCGATTCGGACGCCGGTCGACCACCGTCACGGTCAGCGCCTCGCCGGAGCCCCAGAAGCCATCAGGCGTTTCATGGCAGTCGACCTCGATGCGCGAGAAGCGGATGTTTCGCATCTGCCCGCCGTCGCGTGAGAACAGGCCGAGGCCGCGATTGGATGTGCTGACCTTGCAATCCTCGAAGACGACATTGTCGAAATCGCCATGGGATTCCGTGCCGAGTTTCAACGCGCAGCTCAGGCTCGAGACGTTGCAGCGGCGGACGGTGACATCCTCGCAGACCCCGATCGCCTTGCCGTCCGGCCCCGCGCTGGTTTTCAGGCAGATGCCGTCATCGGCCGTGGAAATGGTGCAGTCCTCGATCAGCACGCGACGGCAGGCGTCGAGAACCATCCCGTCGGTGTTCGGCAGCCGCCGGTCGTTGGCAATCGTGACGTTGCGGATCACGACGTCCTCGCAGTCGGCAAGATGCAGGGTCCACATCGGCGACCCCGCCACCTGAAACCCGTCAAGCCGGACGGTTCGGCATCCTTCGAAGACCACGACGCGCGGTCGGAACTCCGCCGGGATGAAGGTGCCGACATCAGGGTCGTCGCCGGTGATGAAATGCTCGCCACCGGCCTCTATCCGGCCCGGACCGCTGATGCGCACGTCTTCGGCGTTCCGGGCGATGATCATCCCCCGGTTCGACTTTTCGGCAATGACCCGCACGGTCGTATCGCGATAGGCCTCGTAATCGGGGATGGGGCGAAGCAGGGCGCCGTCCGCCAAGTGCAGTTCGACGCCGCTCTTCAGCAACAGCCCGCCCGCCATGTGTTCGCCAGCCAGCAGCGACACGCGGCCGCCGCCGCTGGCGGAAACGGTGTTGATTGCCGACTGAATCTCGGACGTCGCGTCGCGGCCGATCGCTTCAATCCGGAAGTCCTGCGGCGTCGTCACGATTGGGGATCCCCCTCGAGAAGGACGTCGATCAGCAGCAGCATGGTCAGCGCCTGGCCGTACGGGGTCGGGAGATTGGGGATCCGCCGGTAGAAGTCGAGGTCGTGGCCCATCGGGGTTCCGTCCGAGACGCCCTGGACGACGCCTTCCGCGTCGATCTGGCCGAGCACCGCCATCAGGGCGCGATCGGCGTGAACCCGGTCTCCCTGTCTCAGGATGCCGGCTTCGATGCCGCGCAGGATGCCGTATGCGATGCCGGCGGTGGCGGATGTCTCGACGGGTGAGGTCGGGTCGTTGACGAGCGTGTGGAACATGCCGTCGTCGCGCTGATGGCGCTTGAGCGCCCGGACCTGACTGGCGAGCACATTGGAGAGGAACCGCTTGTCGCTGGGGTTGAGCGACGGCACGAGTTCGAAAAGCTCGGGGATCGCCACCGTGATCCAGGCATTGCCGCGCGCCCAGAAGGCCTTGGCGAAGTTGTGCCGGCCGTTGAAGGTCCAGCCGTGATACCAGAGGCCGGTGGCGGGGTCGGAGAGATAGCGCGTGTGGATCATGAACTGGTAGACCGCCTCGTCGATCCAGTCGCGGCGCTCGCAGATCACCCCGGCGCGGGCGAGGAACAGGCAGGCCATGAACAGCGTGTCGTCCCAGAGCTCGCCATCGTTCAACCGCTCCTTGACGACGTGCTGGAAGCCGCCGTCCTCGGTCTTCGGCAGCTTGTGCACGAGCCAGTCGGCCCAGTCCTCGACAAGGGCGCGGAAATCGGGACGGTCGACATGCTCGGTCAGGATGACGAGCGGCAGCATCGGCGCGGAGCTATTGATCTGGCGCGGCGGCAGGCCGCGGTCGATCTGCCAGGCATACCAGGCGACGAGATCGTCGATTGCCTTGCGGTCACCGGTCGCAATCGCGCGGCGCAGGAAGCCATAGAGACCGACGCCGACCTCCCAATCCCATTCGTCGAACTGGATGCCGCCGGCATGCTCGGCGCCGACGAGGCCCTCCTTGATGCCCTTCAGCCGACTGAAGGCGGCCGCGACCTTGTCGATCTTGGTCTTGAGCGTCGATCGCTCGATGCTGATCTGGTTCATCTGCATGGTCCACTCATGAATAAAAGAGACGGTCCGCCGGAGCGGCGAGACCCGTGCTGTCGAAAGTGATTTCGGGCTTCGGCTGTGTGTGCTCGAAGGCCAGGGGCTCCCCGCCGAGCGAGAAGGCGCCGTCATAGGAGAGCAGCAACTCCGGGCGGTCCGGAGGGGTGACCGAGAGCATGCGCCGATCGCGATCGAAGGTCACGACGGTCGAGCGAATCCGCTCGCGGAAGCGCCCGAAATTGCCGTCGTTGCCGCAGCCGATCGCGCCGACCCAACCGCAGAGGCGCCCCTCGGAGCGGGCCTCCCGTCCGGCGGTGGCACCCTGCGTTACCATCGTGATGCCGTTAGTGGCGTGGAGGGCGGCGAAGCCAGCGCCAGACCGGACGATCAGCCAGTTGTCCTCGACGAGGACATCGTCGAGGCCGTCCCGGCCGAGATAGGCGTGCGTCCAGCCATTACGATGGTCCTGCGTGTCGAAGACCATCAGCGCCAGGTCGCGGTGCTGGGCGACACGCGGAAGGATGCCGCTGCCCGCCCAGTAAGAGGGCCGCTGGTTGCCCCAGGGATCATCCTCGCCCGGATGGTTCACCCAGAGCCGCGCCATCGGATGGCCGGCAAGACGGATGTCCATGACGTGCTGCTGGTGTCCCTTCCGGCCGGTCTTGTGGTCGACGACGGTCGAAAGCTGCGCCGCCGCGTTCTTGAAGAGAACCAGCTTGCCCGCATCCAGCCCCTGCGCATAGCGTGCCTCGATGGCGCGACCGGGCTCCAGCCTTGCCAGCGGCGAGAGATGGGCCGGCGGGACATAGTCCGAGCAGCAGAACATCGGCAGCGAGGCGACGCCGCCGTTCAGCCATCCCTCGCCGAAGGCGACTGCGGCGAAGGGCGCGAGTTCGGTCAGCGGCCCGGCGCGCAGCTCCTTGTCGTAGGCACGCCCCTGCGAGCCCGCCGGCACACCGGCAAGCGTGTGGAGCGCGATCATTTCGAAGATCAGGTCGAGCTGGTGCCTGGCGCGGCCGGCAAGCTCAGGCTCCGCCCAATGCTCGAGCGCCAGAAGGCCGATGAAGTCGATCGGGTAATAGGCGGCCGAGTTCCATTCCGCCAGCCCGTGCGCTTCGACGCTGTCGAACCAGCGGTGCAGGCGAGCCTTGGCGAGCGCCGCCTGCTCGCGTCCGCTGCGTCCCGAAGCCTCGAACACGGCATCCGGCAGGAACTCGCCGGCCAGCAATTGGCTCGCATGGAAGCACAGCACGTGGTTCTCGCTCCAGAACCACATGACGTCATTGCCGGGCTCATCCACCCAGTAGCGGTAGCCGAGAACCGATGCCCGGATATTTTCGACGGTCTCGGGGCCAAGGCGGTCGCCGTAGGCACGCACCAGCCAGAGCAGAGGCACCAGGACGAAGTCGGAGCAATCCTCGCGCCGGTCGATCGATCGCAGCGTCGTCGCGATGAGGCGGTCGAACGTCGACCGGTCGTCGCTGCCGGTGGCAGCCATGGCGAGGGCCCGGCCGATGCGTTCGGCGCCGTGAGCGGCACTGAAATCGAGGGCGGCCCGCTTTCGCTCGGCGATGTCGCCGGCCGATGAGACCGGCGAAAGCCGGCCGAGGAAGGCCGCATCGATGAACCGGGTGACCGTGCCTGCGCCGGATCCGATCGTCAGCCGCACACCGTGATAGCCGTCGGGGATGCCGAGCGTCTCTGGAATGGCAAGTCGCGTCTCGGCGGCGCCAAGCGTCTCGGCGGCGCGCGCCAGAACGGCACGGTCGTGGCCATGGCTCACGACCTCGACGAGAAGCGGAAGGTCGCTTTCGGGCGGGGCGTCGAAGACAAGCTCGAGCGCCGAACCGACGAAGACATCCTGGCTCGGCCGGACGTCGCGTACGAGTGCGGCAAGGCGGCCGACCTCCTCGCTGTCGAGGGGAACCGGCAGGACGACCGTCAGCGGCGCCTCATCCAAGAGCTCGAGTTCGAAGAACCAGATCGTATCCCTTTCGGCGAGATCTTCCGTATGAAGCAGCACCTCGTTGTCGCCGGCGCGAAGCTCGAGCATCACGTCCGATGCGCTTTCGACATTGCGGCGGAACGGCTCGAAGCGCACCTGCTCCACGCCGTTCACCCAGATGCGCACGCCGCCGCAGGTCCGGAGCCGGAGGTGAAGCCGGCGCGGGGCTTCGGTCCGGAAGGTGCCCTTCAGCCAGCGGCGGATATGGGTCGGCACATGCCAGAAGCCGGTGAATTCGACGCGGCGATTGGAGCCCGGCAGGTTCAGATGCGCGGCCGTCCAGTCGCTGTCCGGTTCGATCGCCCGGCCGATCATTTCGGCCCAGAAGGCTTTGCGGCAGGGCAGGTCGCCCACATCGACGAAGCCGTTGATGAAGCGATAGTTGACACGGTCTTCCGCCGGCGCCGCGATGCCGGGGAAGTCTGCGGCGACCAGATCGGAGACGATCCAGGCGGTAATCGTCTCGCCCTTGGCGACGTCATAGGTCGGATCAAGAGATACTGCCGTAACGAGGGAATTGTCCTTCATAGACCGCCTCCCATCGATCGTATGAAAATGTTTTCATCATCGGCGAAAGCTGCATTCAATGCGTGTCGCCATGAGGTTTCCGCAAAACAAACAGCTTGACGTTTGCTCTGTCAAGTCGCAAAAAGGTGAAAATCGAATTCGGAAGAGGAGCTCCGGTTCGATTTATGAAAAAGTTTTCATGAGGAGGATTATGCATGTCGAAGCTCTTTTCAGGCGTAAGCGCACTGGTACTCGCCGGTTTTGTCGGAGTGGGTGCGGCTCATGCCGAATCCAAGACGATCACCTTTCTGTTCACCGATGACGACCAGGGCTATGTCGAGCGCATGGCCGCGCTCAGCAAGGAATTCGAGAGCACCCACCCGGACGTGAAGGTCAATTTCGTTTCGTCGG
Organism: Sinorhizobium fredii NGR234; assembly: GCF_000018545.1. Classification (NCBI taxonomy): domain Bacteria; kingdom Pseudomonadati; phylum Pseudomonadota; class Alphaproteobacteria; order Hyphomicrobiales; family Rhizobiaceae; genus Ensifer; species Ensifer fredii. The sequence continues at coordinate 1,800,159 of NC_012586.1, read as the reverse complement.
GCTACGATGCCGTCGCCAAGCAATTGCCGGTGCAGCTTGCGGTCGGCGAGGGTCCCGATCTCGCCAAGATCACCGACTGGCAGCTCGCGCCCTACTACTTGGACATGCGTCCCTACATGAAGGACCCGGAGGCTTACGCAAAGCTCCACGGCGCAAGCCTTGACCAGCTCCGCCTGCCGAACATCAACGAGCCGAATTCGATCAACGGCTATGTGGCGTCGCAGACGCTCAACCTGCCCTTCGTCAACAAGACGCTGTTCGAGCAGGCCGGCGAGCCCCTGCCGGGGCCGAAGGCAACGCTGAAGGAAATCGTCGAAGCCTCGGCGCGGGTCGCAAAGGCGACGGGCGTGCAGGTTCCGTTCACCATGGACCGCTCCGGCCACCGCTTCTCGGGTGCGGCCTTCTCCTACGGTGCGACCTATGTGAAGGACGGCAGGTTCAGCTTCCCGGACGAGGCGGCGAAGAAATACATCGCCGACGTCTATTCCTGGACCCAGGACGGCAGCTTCCCCAAGGAGATGTGGGGCGCGGCCGGCGGATCGCAGTACAAGAACATGGGTGACGAGTTCGTCAACGGCAATGTCGTGACCTATCTGGCCGGCAACTGGATGGTCAATCCGTTCCAGACGAAGATCGGCGACGCCTTCGACTGGACGGCGATCAATGCGCCCTGCGGCGAGGCCGGATGCTACGCCATGCCCGGCGCCACGGCGATCGTCGGCTTCAAGCGCACGAAGCATCCCGAGGCGGTGGCCGAGTTCATCGAGTTCCTCGGCTCCGAGAAGATCCAGCGGGAGATCGCCGAAAACTACGTCATCCTGACCGGTGCCGACATCAAGGACCCGCAATACAAGCTTTCGAGCGAGAACGCCAAGTCCGCCATGGCGGTGTTCCTGGACAACAAGAAGAACGTTCCGCAGGCGGCGCGCGACTTCGAGCGCCAGAAGGGCGGGTCGGCGATGTACCAGCAGATCGTGCAGCGCATGAGCCAGCTGATCGTCGGCGAGCTGTCGCTCGAGGAAACCTACAAGGTCCTGGAGGATGACGTCCGCAAGATCAACGAAGCGCGGGCGTCCCAGTAAGCGGCAACATTTCAAAAAAAACCTCCCAGGCTGGACGACGTGCCCGATCGGCGGGCGCGTCGTCTCTCGCGATCGAGCCAAAGGAAAAGGAAGCCATGCAATCGTCCATAACTGTCCGCCACGCGGTTCACTACACGCAGTCGGAAACGATGACTGGGAGCGCGTTAAGGGAGAACTTCCTGATCGAGGAACTCTTCTCGGCGGGCGGCGCGAACGCGGTCTACACCCATTATGACCGGCTGCTCCTCATCGGCGTGATGCCGGACCGGGCGGCGATCAGCCTCGGCGAGGACATGGCGCGCGTCGTCGGTGGCGAATTCCTGCTGGAACGGCGCGAATTGGGGCTGATCAACATCGGCGGCCCGGGGATCGTCAGGACGGACGACGCCGTTTTCGAAATCGGCTTCCAGGACGCGCTCTATCTCGGCATGGGGACCAGGAGCATCTCCTTCGAGAGCGCTGATCCTTCGGCGCCTGCCAAGTTCTACATCAACAGCGCGCCCGCGCATGCCGCCTTTCCGGCCCGGCAGATCCGCAAGGCGGAAGCGATCGAGCTCAACCTCGGCGACGGGCAGACCTCGAACAAGCGGACGCTCTACCAGTACATCCATCCGGATGTCGTCGAGAGCTGCCAGTTGCTGATGGGCATGACGCGTCTCGAGCCGGGCAGCGTCTGGAACACCATGCCGGCGCACACGCATGACCGGCGAATGGAGGCCTATCTCTATTTCGAAGTGCCGAAGGATGCTTTCGTGGTCCACCTCATGGGGCGGCCGGAAGCGACGGGCCACCTGATCGTCCGGGACGAGCAGGCGGTCATCTCGCCGCCCTGGTCGGTCCATTGCGGCGCCGGAACCTCGGCCTATGCCTTCATCTGGAGCATGGCCGGCGACAACAAGTCCTTCAAGGACATGGACTTCGTGCCGATGGGGGATATCCGATGACCGCCGCAGGCCTTTTCGACCTATCCGGAAAGCGCGCGCTGGTGACCGGGGCGCGCACCGGCCTGGGGCAGGGCCTCGCTTTGGCGCTTGCTTCCGCCGGCGCCGACATCATCGGGCTCGGATCGCAGCACATGCCCGAGACACGGCGTGCCGTCGAGGCACTCGGAAGGCGGTTCGAAGAGGTCGTCTACGATCTGCGCAACCCGGGCGGCATTGCGAAGATGTTTGCCGGCCTCGTCGAAGACGGCGCGGCTGTCGATATCCTGATCAACAATGCCGGCCAGATTCGGCGGTCCGACTTCACCGAATTCACGGAAGAAGACTGGGACGACGTCCTCAACATCAACCTGAAGAGCGCTTTCGTGCTCTCCCAGGCGGTGGTCCGGCATATGCTCGAACGCGGCATCAAGGGGCGGATCGTCAACGTCGCCTCGCTGCTTTCCTTCCAGGGCGGAATCCGCGTCGCCTCCTATACGGCCTCCAAACATGGCGTGGCGGGGCTCACCAAGCTGATGGCCAACGAACTCGCTGCCAAGGGGATCACCGTCAACGCGATCGCACCGGGCTATATGGTGACCGACAATACGGAAGCGCTGCGCAACGATCCTGACCGCTATCGTGCCATTATCGAGCGCATTCCCTCCGGCCGCTGGGGCGAGCCGAGCGACCTGGACACCGCGGTCCTGTTCTTTGCTTCGCCCGCCAGCAGCTACGTTACCGGGCAGGTCCTCGCCGTCGACGGCGGATGGCTGGCCCGCTAGCTCCGGTCAGATCGTCCTGATCGACCGCGTTGCCTTTGGCCGGATGGTTTCTCTGTCGCGGATCGTCAATTGCACCGGAATGGAGCGCGCCGGCGTCGCCCATTCGCCGCTGCTCAAGCAAATGCAGCAGCAAGGCTTGATCACACGGGACCTGCTCGGTCTCGGCCTCTCCGTCGATGCAGGCTCGCGCGTCCTCGGCGGAAAAGGCGAGCGCGGCCGGCCTTTATGCGGTCGGGGGCTTTGACGGCCGGCCGGTTCTGGGAGATCACGGCAGTACCGGATATCCGGGTGCAGGCGCAGGCCGTCGATCGCCGCGACCATGCTGGAATAGCTTCGGAGACTATTGAGAGTCTGGCCGGCACTCACCGTGCCGAAGCCCAGGGCGCCAGCCATTTTTCGAGGGCGCGCGCGGCGATCTCGAGCAATATGGCGATCAGCGCAATGACGGCAATCCCGGCGATCACCACATCGGTGACCAGGAACTGGGCCGCCGACTGGATCATGAAGCCGAGGCCGCGCGTGGCGGCGACCAGTTCCGCCGCGACCAGCGTCGACCAGCCGGTGCCGAGGGCAATGCGTGTTCCGGTCAGGATCGATGCCAGGGCGGAGGGCAGGACGACGTGGAGCGTCACCTGGCGCCTGGTGGCGCCGAAGGCACGGGCGGCGTTGATATGATCCTTCGGTACCGAGCGCACGCCGGCCGCCGTCGAGATGACGATCGACGGCAGCATCGACAGCGCGATGACGGTCATCTTGGAGACTTCGCCGATGCCGAACCAGATGATGATCAGCGGCAGATAGGCCAGCGGCGGCAGCGGTCTCAGGAATTCGACGATCGGGTCGAGAATGCCCCGGCCGATGCGGCTCGTGCCGATGGCAAGCCCGGCGGGGACACCGATCAGCACGGCGACGCCGAGCGCGCCGAGCACGCGCCCAAGGCTGGCGAGCACGTGTTGTGCAAGAGTCGAGTCGACGAAGCCGACCGTGACGAGGTTCCAGAGCGAAGACGCGACGACGGCCGGGGAGGGCAGGAAGACGGGGGAGACGAGTTCGGCCGAGGCGGCGGCCGCCCAGATCAGCAAGAGGCTGATGACCGTAAGGAGCGAGATCAGCCAAACCGGCACCTGTCTCCTTCGGACGGGCGGTCGTTCCGGCTCGCGCCTTTCTGCAGTGGCATCGTAGCCATAGGACTGGTTCAGGTCGGTTGTCAGTGTCATGCGGCAAGCTCCTCTTCCGGGCCGATGGCTTGGATCAGACCCGTCAGGCCGTCATGCATGCGTTTGAAGGCCGGCGAGGCGCGCACCTCGCTTGCCGGCGCCCCGGCGAGAATGTCGGCGGCAAAGCTGCTCGGGATGTCGGCGGCGACCCGGCCCGGATTGGGAGACAGGACGACGATGCGGGTGGCGAGGAGAAGCGCCTCGTCGATGCTGTGGGTGATCAGAAGGGCGCCGGAGCGGCTCTTCCGCCAGACGTCCAGGAGAAAGGTCTGCAGTCGGCTGCGCGTCAGGGCATCGAGCGCGCCGAGCGGCTCGTCGAGCAGGAGGAAGCGGGGTTCGGCGGCGAGCGCCCGGGCGATGCCGACGCGCTGGCGCATGCCTCCCGAAAGCTCCCAGATGCGCCGTTTCCCTGCCTCGGGAAGGCCGACGAGCTCAAGCAGTTCGCCGGCCCGGGCGCGTCGGTCGCGCTCGCCCATGCCTTTGATCCTCAGGGGAAAGGCGACGTTGTCGCGGGCGTCGAGCCAGGGATAGAGGGCATCGTCCTGGAAGACGACGGCGCGGTCGCTGCCCGGCCCCTCGATGATCTTGCCGTCGAGTGCCACTTTCCCTTCGCTCGGCTCCTGAAAGCCCGCCGCCAGATTGAGGAGGCTCGTCTTGCCGGACCCCGACCGGCCGATGACAACGACGAACTCGCCGGTCGACACGGAGAGATTGATCCGGTCCAGCACCAGTTGCGCCGCGCCATCACGGCCGCGCGCCGGATAGATAAGGCTGGCCTCGTTGAACGATAATTGGCTCATGGCTTCCTCCTTGAAATTGCCACGACGCGGCCCGCGGGCGGTCGCGTCGTCGCGCTGTCCCATGTCTCAGAAGGAGAGCTTGGCTGCGTCCTGCACCCAGCGCGGTGAGACATAGGCGCCGTAAGCCGCCAGCACCGTCGGGATCTTGCCCTGCTCCTTAAGGAAGGCTGCGGTAGCTGCGACCGCCTTGACCGTGCCGCCGCCGAGAAGATCGGTGCCGGCCTGTTCCTCGAGTGTCGGGAAGGTGTAGCCCTTGAGGAGCGCCGGAACCTCGTCCTGCTTGGCGCCGGTCAGCCGGGCGATCTTCTCCGCCTCGGGTGATTTGGCGTCCCAGGCTTCGGGATTGGCGCGATAGGCGGCCGTCGCATCGCCTGTGACCTTGACGAAGGCCGCGACGACGTCCGGATGCGCCTCGGCGAACGTCTTGCTGACGATCCAGGCGTCGAAGGTCGGGCTGCCCCAATTGCCGACGTCGGCCGACGTCGCAAGCACAGTGCCGGTCTTCTTGATTTCGGCGAGCACCGGATCCCAGACATAGGCGCCATCGATATCGCCGCGCGACCAGGCGGCGGCGATCTCCGGCGGGCGCAGGTTGAGGATCTCGACGGATTTCGGATCGACGTTCCAGTGGTTCAGGGCGGTCAGCAGGCTGTAATGGGCGGTCGACACGAAGGGTGTGGCGATCTTCTTGCCGGCGAGCTGTTCCGGCTTGTCGATGCCGCGCACCGCGAGAGCCTCGGCCTCGCTGATCAGGCCGACGAGCGCAATGGTTTCGATCGGCAACTCACGGCTGGCGGCCGCGGCGAGCGGCGAGGAACCGACATAGCCGATGTCGAGGGAACCGGAGGCGATCGCCGCGATGACATCGGCGCCGCCGTCGAATTTCTGCCAGTTGATCTTGGCGCCGGTCGCCTTCTCGTAGGTGCCGTCAGCCTGCGGAACGCGCGACGGCTCGACGATCGGCTGATAGCCGATGTTGAGCGTCACGTCTGCCGAGAATGCCGCGGAAGTGGGGAGTGCGAGGGCCAGGGCCACGCCGGCAGTGAGTGCTGCGAAGGATCTACGATGGATCGTCATTTTCCTCTCCTGAAGTGGCGGGCGAAGGCCAGTCTCAATTTAAGATTATTTAATCGATAAATTTAGTAGAGATAAATGATTCTCTTTTTCGAAGGAGGCGTGTGAGTTCTTTCCTTCGAACGCGTCGCATGCGAGGTTCGAGTTGCGCCTGCATCGATTGCGGCGCCAGGCGAACGGTCGCTTTCCACCCTTCGACGGTGTCCGGGCGCCGAGAACTTCGGGAGCGCCACATGCGAAAATTCGAACCCGTGCCGGTCGTGGCGATCATCGGAGGCGGCTTCACGGGCGGCGCCGTGGCGCTGCATCTCACGCGCGTTCTGGGCGCGGAGCGACCGGTCCGTATCGTCGTCTTCGAACCGCGCGCCAGGCTTGGTGCCGGCCTTGCCTACGACACGCCCGAGCCCGCCCACCGGATCAATGTCCCCGCTTTCAAGATGAGTCTCTATCCGGACGAACCGGAAAGCTTTGCAGACTATCTGATAAGGGCCGATATCCTCGCCGCCGATCCGGGCGCCTGCAGCGCCGATGGCATAGCCTATCCACGGCGATCGGTGTTCGGCGACTATGTTGCGGCCGAACTCACTCCCCGTGTCGCCAGCGGGGCAATCGAGCATCGGCCCAAACGGGTGTGCAAGGTCGCGCGCTCGAAGGGCCGGTGGACGCTTCATGCGGAGGATGGCGAAACGCTTGTCGCCGACGTCGTCGTGCTGGCGGTCAGCCATCCGGCTCCGTCGCTGCCGAAAGCGTTGCTGGCGCTTTCGTCCTCTCCGAAACTGGTCACCGATTCGACCAGGGCCGATGCGCTGGACGGCATCGCGCCGACGGATCGCGTCCTCATCGTCGGCAATGGTCTGACGGCGGCAGACGTGGTTGCCGCGCTTACCGAAAGGGGCCACCGCGGGCCGGTCATTTCCATATCGCGGCACGGCTTGCGGTCCCGCGGCCATCCCGCCGATGCTCAGGATCCGTTTGGCGACTTTCTCTCCGAGCCGATCACCCGCGCATCCGAATTGCTTCGCCGCATCCGCCGGACGCTGCGGATCGCCAGGCAACAGGGATTGAGCTGGCACCCGGTTATCGATGCGGTGCGGGCACAGGGCCAGCAGATCTGGCAAGCCCTGCCGATCGGCGAGCGCCGCCGCATCGCCCGGCTGGCGCGTGCCTATTGGGACGTGCATCGTTTTCGCATAGCGCCGCAGGTCGAAACCGTGCTGGATCAGGCGGTCGAGGACGGCCGGCTCGAAGTTCTTGCCGCCTCGATCGCGTCGGTGGCGATGGATGGCAGAGAGATCAGGGCAGAACTCAGGCAGCGGGGCCGCGACGCGTTGCGCAGCATTCTCGTGGACGCGATCGTCGTGACCACCGGCCCCGCCCATGGTGAGATACTGAAATCCCAACCCTTTCTGTCGGGACTCGAGAGGGCGGGCGTGCTCACCCTGTGCCAAACCGGTCTTGGGATCGCCTGCGATCTCCAAGCTCGCGCCGTTGACGAGAACGGGCGGGTGGAGCCGACCCTCTTCATCGCCGGACCGCTGGCGCGCGGCACTTTCGGCGAATTAATGGGACTGCCCCAGGTGACCGAGCATGCGGTTTTCGTCGCCCGCCAAATCGAGACGCTGCTTTCACGTCACGAAGCGAGCCGGCTGCAGCCCGGCGCCGGCTGAGCGCAAAGGCGCGGCGCATTCGTCACCTGCTCTCACTTCAGAGGCAATATATTTCGAAGTGCAATTTCTGGAGTGGCTCAGGCCATTTTCGCCATTTAAATTTGGTTTTTCCATTGCATATCTCAAAGCGGGGTCTATATATACCCCCGTCGAACATTGCTTGTGACCTTTGTCTACGCGCCGAGGCGCTTCGCCAGATTTCCTTTCAAATATCGATCAAATCGGGCGAGTACTCGCTCGCAATCTCCACCATTGAAAGGAAATCGTTATGAGTTCAGGCACCGTAAAGTGGTTCAACAGCACCAAGGGCTTCGGCTTCATTCAGCCCGACGACGGCTCGACGGACGTCTTCGTTCACATCTCCGCCGTTGAACGGGCCGGGCTGCGCTCGCTCGTCGAGGGCCAGAAGGTTACCTACGACATCGTCCGGGACAACAGGTCCGGCAAGAGCTCGGCAGATAATCTGCGGGCTGCATGATTTGTCATTCGCCTCCGCTGACCACGGATGTACTGGCAGGGAGCGCTTGAATGACAGAGCGCCATTGCGCGTCTGAAAGGATGCGCGGCGCTCAAGAGGAGGTCGGGGTAACGCCCGGCCTTTTTTGCTTGTGACACCCGAAGGTGCACAGACGAAGGAGATGGCGATGAGCCGGAACACCTACAGCGTCGGCGATACGGTTGTGCTGAAGGCCGACCTATTGCGGATGCTGGTCGCCGACAGGTCCTGCCGCATCGTCGGCATCCTGCCCGCCGCCGAACACGGAGAAGCGCAGTATCGCATCCGGCTCGGTACCGAGACCTTTGAGCGTCGCATCTTCGAACACGATATCGATGCTGCGGAAACGGCCTCGCCGGTCAGGGCGAACAGTCCGGCGGCAACTGTCGATGGCAGGCCCTGGCTTAAACCGTTACGTGTCAGGGCAGCCAAGTGAAATGGTCGCCCTCGGCTCCGAGGTGTTATCCCCGCCGAGGTCGCCGCAGCATTTGAAATTGCCCTCCTTCGGTTCAGCCCGAGGGGACATGTCGTAGATCAACACGGAAAGGATATATTTTGCAGGTACTCGTCAGAGATAACAACGTCGACCAAGCTCTCCGCGTTCTCAAGAAGAAGATGCAGCGCGAAGGCGTCTTCCGCGAAATGAAGATGCGCAGCGCCTACGAGAAGCCCTCCGAAAAACGCGCTCGCGAAAAGGCCGAGGCCGTTCGCCGCACGCGCAAGCTTGCGCGCAAGAAACTGCAGCGCGAAGGCCTTCTGCCCGCGCCGAAGAAAGTGGCACGCACGCGGTGATCGCGTCTCCTCCTTCGCTTGCGCGTCAGAAAAGACGCGCGGCACTGTAAGTCAGCGCGGACTCGCTCACACGAGCGTTACGACGCGCACATGCCCGCGCCGCTCCCGCACGTCAATACGACGCCTGTGCCGGAGCGGCTGGCGACCACGTCGACGGAATCCGATCCGCAAGTTCCTGATTTCGAGCTCCTCGATAAAATCGGGCCGGTAGGGTGTGTCGAAAATGATCTGCATTTACCTCATGTGCCACAGCTATCTTTGTGCGTCTGAAAAGACGCACGGCGCTGCAGGAGCACGGTGACTTCGGCCCACAGACGGCCAGTGCACGTCAGTGGCACCCGGTAGAAGGGGCGCGGGCTTGCTCAGCTCGCTCCGCTGCCATGGAACAAGCCCGCAAGTGGCTGGTTTGAATGACATAAACAGTCATTCCGCCATGGGAGAAGCAAACATGAACAATGATATAAGCGGCCGTCGCCCCGCCGACCAACCCGGTTGGCCCGCAACGACGCCGGAAGATACCCGCAACCAGCCTGGCATGGGATCAAGGGAAGGCGAGGGCGCCACGGACCGTTCCCTGCAGCAGGCCGTGCGGGAGGATCTGGATGAACTCCGCCAATTTGCCGATGAGCAGACGGAAGAAGCCAAGCAAGCTGTCAGCCGGATCGCCGAGGACGAGAAAAAGCTGACGGCACGCCAGCTTAGCGGCGTCGCGACCGCCCTTGAGAAAGTCGGCGGCGAGCTGGAACAGTCGGATCAACGGGCGCTCGGCCGATATGCCAGGCAGATGGGCAGTTCGCTTCAGGGTTTGGCACGCGGCATCGAAGGTCGTGACCTCGGGGAAATTGCCGGGATGGCGGAAGACTTCGGCCGAAAACAGCCGCTCGCCTTTCTGGGCATGGCGGCGATCGCCGGATTGGCGGCCAGCCGCTTCCTGACGGCCTCGGCTCATCGCCGCAGCAGGCGACCCGTTTCCCAACCGTCTTCGTCGTCGCCATCGGCAAGCACCCGAACAAGCGAAAGCGGCTGGAATTTCGAGGAGGATCGGCGCAATGGCTAATCATCGGGACGACCGCCCCCTGTCGGAACTCATGACGGGTCTGGTGGCGGATATATCCGGGCTCTTCCGCAAGGAAATCGATCTGGCCAAGGCAGAGGCATCCGAGAACGTCAACCGGGCCATAGGCAGCCTTGAAACGCTTCTCATCGGCTTGATCTTCGCAATCGGGGCGATCGGCGTGTTGTTGAGTGCGGCCGTCCAGGGACTGGCGGCCTTTCTCGTCACGCAGGGCATGACGGAGCCGAACTCCGATGCCCTGGCTGCCGTCATCATAGGCGTCGCAATCGCGCTCCTCGCCTGGGCGATGATCTCCCGCAGTCTCTCGGTCTTGCGCGGCAGCAGCTTCAAGTTCGATAGAACGACCAGTTCCCTGCAGCGCGACATCGACGTGGTGAAGGAGAGAGTGCAATGAACGACTATTCCCACACGCACTCGGCTGCTGACCTGCAGCGCGAGATCGAGGCCGACCGCCAGCGGATCGAGGAAAAGCTGCACGCCATCCAGGAGCGCATGTCGCCCGGTCAGTTGATGGACGAGGTGCTCGACTATGCCAAGACGAGCGGCGGCGCCGAATATCTGAGCAATCTCGGCGTGGCGTTCAAGGCGAATCCCATCCCCGTTGCGCTGATGGGGGTAAGCCTCGCCTGGCTGCTTGCCAATCCGGGCTCGCGCGCACCACGGTTCTCGGACAACGCTGCGGACGAGTATCCGCTTGCGAGCGTGACGGGTTCGGTGAAACGTACCGGCCCGGTCGAGGATAGCTTCGGCGAGCGGTACAGCCATTTCGCCGATGAAAGCGGCAATCGTTTCAGGGCGATGACGGATGCCGCGGGGCGTCGGGCGGGCCACTTCGTCGATCAAAGCGGCAAGGTCTATCGCGGCTTTGCCGACGCGGCCGGAAAACAGATCGAAGACATACGGGATGAGACCGGCAATTTGTTCGACGAGGCCTCGGGTTGGGCATCGAGGACCTGGCGGCAGGTCAGTGCTTCGGCAAGCCGCCTGTCGGATACCATCTCGGAGACCGGCAAGTCTCTCGCCGGCAGCGCCCAGTCGGCGGGACGGTCGCTGGAAGATCAGGGCGCGCGCCTCAACGCGGCGATCCTCCAGCACTTCCGTGACCAGCCGCTGGTCGGCGGGGCGCTTGCCTTCGCCGTCGGCGCAGCCATCGGGGCGGCGTTGCCCCACACGGACACTGAGGACGATGCGATGGGCGAGGCGGCGGACGAAGTGCGCAGCAGCCTAGCCGCCAAGGCAAACGCGGCAGTCGGCGAGGCAATGGGCACGGCCCAAGACATGCTGGACAAGACGAGCAATGCCGCCCTGGAGGCGCACGACGCTGCCAGGGACCGCGTCCGCGAAACGCTTCGGGAATGACGATTTCCGCTCGGACAATTCGACGGGCGACACCGCTTCGGGTGTCGTCCGCTGCCGACATTCCTCGCGGCAGTGAAGGACCGCCGCCATCCTGTCCGCGATAGTCTGAGTGGGACCGCCCGCTGCAAAAACGTGGCCGGCGTGGACGATTTAGCGCTCCGCCCCAGCTATTCCGAGCCTGACCCCTGAACCTTTTATCTCGACCGGTCCCACCCCGCTGTTGACATTTTTTGCAGAACGTGAAATTTCTTTCAGCAAGAGATAAAAATATCATGCAATGCAAAAAATATCACGCAACGCAGCATTCGGATGGAGGCGATGGCAATCATCGGGGGAACCGCGGTTCGGGATGATGAAGTCAGCATGGCGACGCGGGCGGCCTGGCTGCACTACGCCGGCGGCTTGACGCAAGCCGAAGTCGCCAAGCGCCTGGGCCTGACGTCGTTGAAGGCGCACCGGCTGATCATGAAGGCCAACCAGGAAGGCCTGGTGAAGGTTTATATCGACGGCGACGTCTCCGAATGCGTCGAGCTCGAGCAGAAGCTGTCCGCCCGCTATGGTCTCGACTATTGCGAGGTCGTTCCGGATTTCGACAGCGACGACCTGCCGCTGAAGGCGCTCGGTATCTCGGGCGCGCAATTCCTGAGGCGCGAGATCGAGCGCGGCGAGACGGCGCTGATCGGCGTCGGCCACGGGCGGACGCTTGCCGCCTGCGTCGAATACCTGCCGCGCACCGCCAGCAACAACACCCGCTTCGTCTCGCTGCTCGGCGGCCTGACCCGCAAATTCTCGGCCAATCCGCACGACGTGATCCACCGCCTGGCGGAGCGCACCGGTGCCGAAGCCTATGTGATGCCGGTGCCGTTCTTCGCCAACACGGTGGAAGACCGCGACGTGCTCTTCAGCCAGCGCGGCGTCCGCGAGGTCTTCGAACTTGCGAAATCGGCCGACCTCCTGATGGTCGGCATCGGCACGGCCGAGCGCGAGGCATCGCTGGTCGCCACCGGCATGATCGAGATGAGCGAAATCGAGGACATTCAGAAGAGCGGCGCCATGGGCGAACTGCTCGGCCATTTCTTCGACGAGAAGGGCCGGCCGATCGAGACGGCGCTTTCCAACCGCACCTTCACGCTCGGCCGGGAGGATTTGCGGAACCGCCGCACCGTGGCGGTCGCCGGCGGCAGGATCAAGGCGCGGGCGATCCGCGCCGTGCTCGGAAGCGGGCTCCTGAATGGGCTGATCACCGATGAGCGTACGGCGCAGGCGCTCGCCGCCTGAAGGAGCATTTCGACGGCCGCGGAAGGGGGGAGGAAACCACCGCGGCCGGGAGGCATACCGGTCGGGTAGCCGGTCAGCTCAGTGGAGCATTCTTACCCGCAACGGAGGAGAGAACGAGATGTATGAGAAGGAGAAAGACCTCATTGGCGCCTTCCTGCGCGGTGAGGTGGACCGCCGCGGCCTGTTGAAGGGCCTTGGTGCGGCCGGTCTTACAGCCGGCACCGCCGGCACGTTGTTCAACATGATGTCGACTGAGGCGCTTGCCGCCGACTTCGACTGGAAGGCGCATTCCGGCAAGTCGGTGAAGCTGCTCTTGAACAAGCATCCCTATGCCGATGCGATGATCGCCAACCTGCAGACCTTCAAGGACCTGACGGGCATGGAGGTCACCTACGACGTCTTCCCGGAGGACGTCTATTTCGACAAGGTGACCGCGGCGCTCTCGTCGAGCTCGACCGAATACGACGCCTTCATGACCGGCGCCTACATGACCTGGACCTACGGCCCGGCCGGCTGGATCACCGACCTTAACGAGTGGATCAAGGATACCTCGAAGACCAACCCGCAATATGGCTGGGACGACTTCCTGCCCGGCGTCAAGGCGTCCTGCGCCTGGAACGGCCAGCCGGGCGGGGCGCTGGGTTCGGAAGACGCAAAGCAATGGTGCATTCCCTGGGGCTATGAGCAGAACAACCTCTCCTACAACAAGGAGATGTTCGACAAGGTCGGGGTCGGCGTTCCGAAGAATCTCGATGAACTGCTGACCACGGCCGCAAAACTGACCAAGGACGTCGGTGGCGGCGTCTACGGCATCGGCGTGCGCGGCTCGCGCTCCTGGGCGACGATCCATCCGGGCTTCCTCTCCGGCTACGCGAACTTCGGCCAGAAGGACCTGAACGTCTCGGCTGACGGCAAGCTTTCGGCCGCGATGAACACGCCGGAATCCAAGGCTTTCCACGCCAAATGGGTGCAGATGATCCAGGAAAGCGGCCCGAAGGACTGGTCGACCTATACCTGGTACCAGGTCGGCACCGACCTCGGCGCCGGCGCTTCGGCGATGATCTACGACGCCGACATCCTCGGCTACTTCATGAACGGCGGCGACAACAAGATGGCCGGCAAGCTCGCCTATGCGCCCTTCGCCGCCAACCCGGCCGCCTCGGCACCGACGCCGAACATCTGGATCTGGTCGCTGTCGATGTCCAATTTCTCCAAGGACAAGGATGCGACCTGGTACTTCCTGCAATGGGCGTCGGGTCTCGAGCATGCGATCTTCGGCGCAACCAAGATGGACTTCGTCAATCCGGTCCGGGCTTCCGTCTGGAAGGACGAGATCTTCCGCGAGCGGCTGAAGAAGAGCTATCCGGGCTATGTGGAGATGCACGACGTCTCGGCGCCGGGCGCAAAGATCCACTTCACCGCCCAGCCGCTGTTCTTCGACCTCACCACCGAATGGGCGGCGACGCTCCAGAAGATGGTGGCGAAGGAGGTGCCGGTCGACGAGGGGCTCGACAAGCTGGCCGAAAGCATCAACCGCCAGCTTGCGGAAGCGGGCCTCGGCTGATCGTGAGCGACGCCGGTCCGCCAAGGCGGGCCGGTCATCACAAGACGAATGTGCATACGAGGAGGGGGTCTGGCTGCGCCGGCCGCGGCCGGCCCCTTCATCGCCATCGACAAGGCATTGAACGGAACTGGTCATGGCTTCAGTGACGCAATCCGGGACAGGGACCCGCGGCTTCAGGATCAGCAAGAGGGTTCTGCCCTACGTGCTTTCCCTGCCGGCGCTTCTCGTCTGCATCGGTATCCTGATCCCGTTTTTCTCAGCGGTGATCTATTCCTTCCAGCGCTACCGGCTGAGCCAGCCCTGGGCACGCCAGTTCAACTGGGGTGAGAACTACCTGAATTTCTTCACCGATTCCGGCTTCTGGAACACGCTCAGGGTATCGCTGCTCTACGCCGGCACCACCGTGATCCTGGAACTGCTGCTCGGTCTCGGCATCGCGCTGCTCCTGCAGCGGCGCTCGACCGTCAACAATTTCATCTCGATCATGCTGCTCCTGCCGCTGATGACGGCACCGGCGCTCGCGGCGCTGATGTGGAAACTGATGACCAATCCGGGCTTCGGGATCCTCAGCTATTTCGCAAGCCTGATCGGTCTCGAGAACTTCCGCTGGGCCTCGTCGCCGGATACGGCGCTGCTGACGGTCGTGCTCGTCGACATCTGGGTCTACACGCCGTTCATCATGATCCTGCTGCTTGCCGGCCTCAGGTCCCTGCCGACCCAGCCCTTCGAAGCGGCCGCACTCGACGGCGTGCCGCGCACCTTCGTGTTCTTCCGCATCACCCTGCCGATGCTGACGCCCTATATCCTGACGGCGACGCTGTTCCGGCTGCTCGACTCGATCCAGCAATTCGACATCATCTATGCGATGACCCAGGGCGGTCCGGGCGATACGCTCACTGTCTTCCAGGTCGAGGCCTATCTGAACTTCTTCCAGTCGACCAATGTGGGCCGTTCCGCAGCGCTGCTGATCATCCTGTGGGCGATCACCTACACGCTGTCGAACGTCTTCATCAAGAACTGGCTGCGCCTGCGCGAACGCGCCCGCGGCGAGGCATAGGAGGGCAAGATGGAAACCATGTCTCCGCTCGAACGGCTGCTGCGCGGCCTCGCGCTGACGCTGGTCGTCGTCTTCTTCATGTTCCCGATCGTCTGGATTTTCCTGATGTCCTTCCAGACCAACGAGACGATCCTCAGGATACCGCCATCGGTGGTTTTCACGCCGACGCTCGACAATTACGCGGCGCTGATCACCGGCAAGCTGCAGACCGCAGCCGGAACGCTCGACATCGCCTTCATGCGCAACCTCGGGAACTCGGTGTTCCTGTCGGTCGTCTCGGTCGCCGTGGCGCTCGCCCTCGGCGTGCCGGCGGCCTATGCCTTCGCGAGGCACAAGTTCAAGGGGTCGGAGGACATCGCCTTCACGCTGCTCTCCTTCCGTTTCGCGCCGCCCTTGCTGGTGCTCCTGCCGCTGACGCAATATTTCCAGTGGCTAGGCCTCTCGAACACCTATTTCGGACTGATCTGGGTCTATCAGCTCATCTGCCTGCCGCTCATCCTGTGGATCGTCCGCGGCTATTTCGAGGATATCTCGGCCGATGTCGAATATGCCTATCGCATTGCCGGCCATTCCTGGTTTTCGACGTTCCGCAAGATCGCCCTGCCGCTGGCAGGGCCGGGGATCGCCGCGGCCGGCCTGCTCGCTTTCATCTTCGCCTGGAACAATTTCGTCTTCGCGCTGGTGCTGGCATCGGCCGACAAGCAGCCGGTGACGGTTGGCGCCCTTGCTTTCGTCACGGCCTCCGGCATCCAATACGGCCAGATCGCCGCCGCCATCGTGCTGTCGATCACGCCGACGCTCGCACTCGCACTCTACGCCCAGCGCTACCTCGTCGAAGGCCTGTCGCTCGGTGCGGTGAAGGGATAATCGCTGATGACGACATTGCAATTGAAGAACATCGTCAAGCGCTACAAGAGCCAGACGGTTCTCGACGACCTGTCGCTCGAGGTGGCCGATGGCGAGCGCCTGGTGCTCTTCGGCCCTTCCGGCGCCGGCAAGACGGTGCTCCTGAGGCTGGTCGCCGGTGTCATCGACCCGGACGAGGGGCGGGTGCTGATCGGCGGCGAGGACATGACGGAGGTCGATGCGGAGTATCGCGGCGTCGGCATGGCCTTCCAGAATTTCGCGCTGTTCCCGCATATGAGCGCCTTCGACAATATCGCCAGCGCCCTGACGGCCCGCCGGTTTTCGAAGGAGGCGATCGCCGCCGGGGTCGGGAAGGTGGCGAAGCTCCTGAAGATCGACCACGTGCTCACCCACCATCCGAAGGCGCTCTCCAACGGGCAGAAGCAGCGCACGGCGCTGGCCCGAGCGCTGGTCGGCTCGCCGCCACTGCTGCTCCTCGACGACCCGTTGAGGAACGTCGATGCCAAGCTGCGCTTCGAGATGCGCCTGGAGCTGCCGCGGCTGCTCGCCGCGCAGGGCGCGACCGTGATCTATGTCACCCAGGACTACAAGGAGGCGATGGCGCTTGGCGACCGGATCGCCGTGATGTTCGAGGGACGTATCCGCCAGATCGGCACGCCGGCGGATATCTACAATACGCCGGCCGAGATAGAGATTGCCCGGCTGTTCGGCGACCCGACCATCAACCTGCTCGACGTCGTGCCGCAGCGCGGGCCGGACGGCGCCTTCGTGGAACTCTCCGACGTCCGCCTCCGCCTGCCGGGCTTCGGGCCGGAGATCGTCGGAAAATCCTGCGTGCTCGGGATTCGGCCGGAAAGCATCGTCTTCACGGATGCGTCGGCTCCTGGGGCGATCCCGGTGACGGTCGAAGCTGAAACGCCACTCAACGAGAAGACCGTCACCCTGGCTCTGACCGCCCGGCGCCGCGAAATCCTCGTGTCGCGTCCAGCCGGCATGCCGGGCCCGCAAACCGGGCCGGCGTATCTTGCCATCAACAGCCGGGCAACCTTGCTGTTCGACAAGGAAAGCGGCCGGCTGATGCGGCCCTCGGAGCTCGCCTCCAAGCGGAACGGAGAAGCGGCATGAGCGACATCGCGCTTTTGTTGAAGGACGTCGACAAGTTCTATGGGCCGATCGACTTCGGGGTTCACGCCGTGAGGAAGCTCAGCATGGATGTCAGGAAGGGCGAGATCGTCGCGCTTCTCGGCTCGTCCGGCTGCGGCAAGACCTCGACCTTGCGGATGATCGCCGGCTTCGAGGCGGTGTCGCGCGGCAAGATCTCGCTTGGCGGTCGCGAGATCCAGACATTCCCGCCGGTCCGCCGCAACGTGGCGATGGCTTTCGAAGGCTATTCGCTCTATCCGCCGCTGACGGTCAGGGAGAACATCGCCTTTGCGCTGAAGGCTTCGAAGCTATCGCCGAGTATAGTCGACGAGAAGGTGGCGGGCATCGCAAGGCTGCTCGAGATCGAGGACATACTCGGCCGCTATCCGAGCTCGATTTCCGGCGGCCAGCAGCAGCGCGCCTCGCTGGGCCGGGCGTTAATCCGCGACGCCGGCCTGCACCTGCTCGACGAGCCGATGGGCCAGCTCGAGCCGCAATTGCGCGCGGTGCTGCGCGGCCGCATCAAACACTACATCAAGGAGCGTGGGCTAACGGCCATTCTCGTCACCCACGACCAGACCGAGGCGAACGCGCTTGCCGACCGCATTGCCGTCATGGAGGGCGGCGTGCTGCAGCAGTTCGACACGCCGCAGCGGATAAAGGAGCGACCGGCCAATCTCTTCACCGGCACCTTCGTCGGCGAGCCGCCGATGAACGTCTTCGAGGCGAGCGTCACTGCCTCCGAGAGCCGCCTTGCCTTCAGCCTGAAGGATGGGATCCGGCTGGAATACGCGGCTTCCGATTTCTCGCATGCCGTCCGCGACGCGCTGACGAGGCGCGAGCGTGTCGTTCTCGGCGTTAGGCCCTACGCGGTGAAGAGAAGCTCCGATGGTGTCACCGGCCGCGTCGCCGTTAATCAGTGGCTCGGCGACCAGACCCATATCGCCGCGGATTTCGCCGGCGGGACCCTGGTGCTGGTCGAGCACGATCGCGCAAAACTCGAGATCGGCCAGCCGATCGGCATCCGTCTCGAGCCGGCGAGCCTGCACCTCTTCGACGGCGACAGCGGCAAGGCGATCTCGCATGGAGAGGAGCTCGCCTGATGCGCGACGTCCTGATCGGAATCGATGCGGGAACGTCGGTCATCAAGTCGGTCGCCTTCGACCTCGGCGGCCGGCAGCTCGCGATCGCCGCCGTCCCAAACAGCTATGAGGCGGTGGGGCGGACCGGCAGCGTGCAGGATCTCAGCCGCACCTGGGCGGATACCGTCAAAACCCTGGTCGAGCTTTCGGCCGGGGTCGAGAACCTCCCTGGCCGTGTTGCCGCGATTGCGGTGACCGGTCAGGGGGACGGCACCTGGATGATCGACGGCGACGGCGAGCCGGTCGGCAAGGGCTGGCTCTGGCTCGACGCGCGGGCCAGCGAAACCGTCGAGCGGCTGCGCGGCGACAGCGGCGATGTCGAGCGCTTCGCGCGCACCGGTTCGGGGCTCGCAGCCTGCCAGCAGGGGCCGCAACTGCGCTGGATGATGGATCATGCGCCGGAAATGCTTGCCGGCGCGGCGACGGCCTTCCACTGCAAGGACTGGCTCTATTTCAATCTCACCGGACAACGCGCCACCGATCCGTCGGAGGCGAACTTCACCTTCGGCAATTTCCGGGACCGCCAATATAGCGACGAGGTTATTTCCTTCCTCGGCCTAGAAAAGCTGAGGCATTTGCTGCCGGAAATCGTCGATGGGGCGACGTCGCATCATGCGCTGTCAAAGGCGGCCGGGTCGGCGACCGGCCTACCTGCCGGAATACCCGTTGTGCTCGGCTATGTCGACGTGGTCTGCACGGCGCTGGGGGCCGGCCTCTATGATCCGGGGACCGATGCGGGCTGTTCGATCATCGGCTCGACCGGGATGCATATGCGCCTCGCGACGAGTGCCGAGGACGTGCGGCTCAACCGGGATCTGACCGGCTACACCATGTGCATGCCGATCCCCGACACCTTTACGCAGATGCAGTCGAACATGGCGGCAACGCTCAATATCGACTGGATACTCTCGATCGCCGGCGGTGTTTTGAAAGGCATGGGCGTCGAGAAGTCCAAGGGCGAGCTGCTCGCCCATGTCGATGGCTGGCTCCAGGAAGCGAAAGGCACGCCGCTTCTTTTCGAACCCTATATTTCCGAAGCCGGCGAGCGCGGTCCCTTCGTCGATGCCTCGGCGCGCGCTTCCTTCGTCGGCCTGTCGAGCACCCATGGCTTTGGCGACATGCTGCGGGCGGTCTTCGACGGCCTCGCCCTTGCCGCCCGCGACTGCTATGCCGAAATGGGCCCGCTGCCCGAGCGTATTCGACTGACGGGCGGCGCGGCGCGCAGCGCCTCTCTGCGGCGCATCCTTGGCGGTGCGCTTGGCGCCAGCATCCAGACGAGCGAACGGGAAGAGGCGGGGGCGGCGGGCGTGGCGATGATCGCCGCGGTCTCGCTCGGCATCTACCCGTCGATGGCCGATTGCGTCGCCGATTGGGTGCGGCCGCACCAACGCCCGGCCGAACCGGCCGACGAGGAGCTCGTCCGCCGCTATGACGCGCTCTTCCCAGCCTATCAGCAGTCGCGCCTCGCGCTCAGGCCCGTCTGGCATGCGCTCTCCCACGCGGCCGGATCGGCAGATCAACAGGACAGACAGAAATGAAGAAGATAGCCATCATCGGCGACCGGTTCATGTTGCCGGATGTGTTCCGCGACAAGATCGTCGCGGCTTGCGGCGACGGGCACGACATCCGTACGCTCGAACAGCCCTGGCCGGACGTGCCGATGGAACATGGCTACGCCGTCGAAGGCATGGACGGGCTGAAGGAATATCTTGGCAAACCCAAGGAAATCGTTGATTTCATTGGCGATGCGGAAATCCTGGTGACGCAGCTTGCGCCCTTGTCTCGGGCGATGTTTTCCGAACTGCCGCGCCTGAAGCTGGTCGCCGTCTCCCGCGGCGGTCCGGTCAATATCGACATGGATGCCGCCCGCGATGCCGGCGTCCGGGTCGTCAACACGCCCGGCCGCAATGCGAGTGCCGTCGCGGAATTCACCATCGGCGCCATCCTCGCCGAGACGCGGCTGATCCGGGTCGGCCACGAAGCATTGCGTAAGGGCGAATGGCGGGGCGATCTCTACCGTGCCGACCGCACGGGACGGGAACTCTCGGAACTGACGATCGGCGTTATCGGCTACGGCAATATCGGCACCAAGGTCGTCCGGCTGCTGCGTGCCTTCGGCACCGAGGTACTCGTCCATGATCCCTATGTGCAGTTGAGCGCCGAGGACCGCAATGCCGGCGTCGAGCATGTCTCGCGCGACGACCTGCTGGCCCGATCGGACGTGGTGACGCTGCACCCGCGCGTCACGGCGGAGACGCGGAACATGATGAATGCGGAGACCTTCGCGAAGATGAAGCCGGGGGCGGTCTTCGTGAACACCGCACGCGGGCCGCTCTGCGACTATGAGGCGCTCTATGAGAGCCTTGTCAGCGGCCATCTGTCGAGCGCCATGCTGGAGACCTTCGCGGTCGAGCCGGTGCCGGAAGACTGGCCGTTGCTCAAGCTGCCCAACGTCACCCTCACGCCGCATATTGCCGGCGCCTCGGTCAGGACCGTCACTCATGCGGCGGAAATGGCGGCGGAGGAGGTGCGCCGCTACATCGCCGGCCTGCCGCCGGTCAATCCGTGCTGAGGGGGCGGCGATGAGCGACACCCGCACATACGATCTTTTCGTCATCGGCGGCGGCATCAACGGCGCGGGCATTGCCCGCGATGCGGCGGGACGTGGTCTTTCCGTGCTGCTCTGCGAGAAGGACGATCTTGCGCAGGGCACCAGCTCACGGTCCGGAAAGCTCGTCCATGGCGGCTTGCGCTATCTCGAATATTACGAGTTCCGTCTGGTGCGCGAGGCTTTGATCGAGCGCGAGGTGCTGCTCCAATCGGCGCCGCACATCATCTGGCCGATGCGCTTCGTGCTGCCGCACAATCCCGTCGACCGGCCGGCATGGCTCGTCCGCCTCGGGCTCTTACTCTATGACCATCTCGGCGGCCGCAAGCGCCTGCCGGGCACGCGGACGCTCGACCTCAGGACGGCGCCGGAAGGTGCGCCGATCAAGCCGGCCTATCGCAGGGCTTTCGAATATTCCGACTGTTGGGTGGACGATGCCCGGCTCGTCGTCCTGAATGCGCTCGATGCCGAACAACGGGGCGCCCGTATCCTGACCCGCACCGCCTGTTCGAACATCCGCCGCCGCGGCGATCTCTGGCATGTCGAGATGACCGACGCCGTGACCGGCGCGAAGGCCGAAGTTCGGGCGCGCTGCGTGGTCAACACTGCCGGCCCCTGGGTCAACGACGTGATCGGCCGGGTCGCCGGGCTCAATTCCCGGCGCAGCGTGCGGCTCGTCAAGGGCAGCCATATCGTCGTGCCGAAGTTCTGGGAGGGGCGACAGGCCTATCTCGTCCAGAATCCCGACAAGCGCGTCATCTTCATCAACCCCTATCAGAACGATCTGGCGCTGATCGGCACCACCGACATCCCCTACGACGGTCGGCCGGAGGACGTCGCGGCTGACGCCGACGAGATCGCCTATCTCGTGAAATCGGTGAACCGCTATTTCAAGCAGCAGCTTAGCGATGCGGACATCATCCAGAGCTTCTCGGGTGTCAGGCCGCTCTATGACGACAATGCCGAAAATCCGTCGGCCGTGACGCGCGACTATATTTTCGAGCTGGATGCGGCAAACGGAGAGGCGCCGCTGCTGTCCGTCTTCGGAGGCAAGATCACCACCTTCCGCAAGCTTTCCGAGCATGCATTGGAACGGCTGAAGCCCTTTTTTCCGAAGATCGGACCGGCCTGGACGGCGCGCGCCCATCTGCCGGGCGGCGACATGGCGGACGCGGATTTCGACCGGTTCCTCGGCGAGCTCCGGAGCCGCTATCGCTGGCTGCCGGCCGATCTCGCCAAACATTATGCAAGGCTCTACGGCACGCGGACCCATGCGCTGATCGGCGACGCCAATTCGCTCGAGGAACTCGGCACCGCCTTCAGCCGCCTCTTCCGCGAGCGAGAGGCCCGCTTCCTGATCGAGACAGAATGGGCGCGGACAGTGGAAGACCTGCTCCAGCGCCGCACCAAGCATGGACTGCATATGAGCGAAGCCGAAAAGCGGTCCTTCAGCGGCTGGCTCGAGGGCCAGCAGGCAGCAGCATGAGAAAGGGGCAGGCGATGTTGCGAAGCTCCGAGTTCGAAGCGCTTCTGGATCTATCGGCGCGCATCGGCGCCGATCCGGAGCTTGTCCAGGGTGCAGGCGGAAATACCTCGATCAAGGAGGGCGATACTCTCTGGATCAAGGCCTCGGGACTCTGGCTCGCCCAGGCGCATGCCGATGACATCATGGTGCCGGTCGCGCTCGACCCGCTGCTCGATGCCCTGGAGCGAGGCGATCCGGCGGCGGAGAGGGCGCAGGATTTCGTCATCCGGGAGCTCAACCCTTCCGGGCTCAGGCCGTCGATCGAGACCACCGTGCACGCGTTGTTGCCGCAGAAGGTGGTGATCCATGTCCATTGCGTGTCGACAATCGCAACCGTGGTGCAGACCAATGCCGCGGCGATCGCGGCTGAAAGACTTGCCGACATTCCCTACGCCTTCGTTCCTTATGCGCGCCCCGGCCTGCCGCTTGCGAGAGCGATCGGCGAACGGATCGATGCGGAGACGTCCGTGCTGGTGCTCGGCAATCACGGCCTCGCGGTCGCCGGCGATACGATCGAGGACGCGGCGCTTCTTCTTGTCGAGGTCTCCGATCGCTTTGGCGGGCTCGTGCGCCAGGCTCCGGCAGCTGATTTCCAGGCGCTTGCACGCCTGGCCGTCAACAGCGCCTACAGACTTCCGGATGACGAAAGGCTGCATGATGCCGCGACCGATCTCGAAAGCTGCAGGATCGCTGCCGGCGGCAGCCTCTATCCCGACCATGTGATCTTTCTCGGCAAGGGTTCGGTCATCGCCGCGCCCGGGGATACCGCCCTTTCGATCGAGGAGCGCTTTCGTGGCGCCGGAGGGGCGCTGCCACCGCTCCTTCTGTTCCCCGGCAAGGGGGCGTTGGTGCTGAAGGATGCGTCCGCCGGCGCGCTTGCCATGGCCCGCTGCCTTTCGGATGTGGCCGCACGCATCCCGGCGAGCGCCCGGCTGCGCTATCTGACGGATGCCGAAAATGCCGAGTTGCTCGGCTGGGATGCGGAGAAATACCGCCAACAGCTGAACCGGGCCGGGCAGGTGCTGCAATGAGTGGGGAAGACGGGCTCGTCCTCGGCATCGATGTCGGCACCTCCGGGGCACGTGCCGTTGCGATGGATAGTGCCGGCGACATCGTCGCGACGGGTGCAGCCAAGCTCGCTGTCTTTTCCGGGGACCATCGTGATCCGCTCGGCTGGTGGAAGGCGCTGCAGGCAGCGCTTCTGGAGACGCTGGCGACGATCGCTCCGGCGCGCGTGCGGGCGATCAGCATCGACGGCACCTCCGGCACGATGCTGCCGGTTGCCGCCGACGGGGCGCCGCTTGCGACTCCGCTGATGTATAACGACCCGGTCGCAGACCCCGCCATTCTCGACAGCATTGCCGCGCATGCGCCGAAGGAAAGCGCCGCCCACGGCGCGACCTCCGGTGTCGCCAAGCTCCTGGCGTTTCAATCGCTCCCCGGCGTCTTCCGCGTGATCCACCAGGCCGATTGGCTCGCCGGGCATTTTACCGGCCTCTACGACGTTAGCGACGAGAACAATGCGCTGAAGACCGGCTACGATCCGGCCAGCCGTTGCTGGCCGGACTGGCTGGCGCGGACCGGCGCGCGGACCGGACTGCTGCCGGACGTCCTGCCGGCCGGCGCACCGGTTGCGACGCTTTCGCCTGCGGCAGCGGATGCCTTCGGCCTGCCGGGCGACGTGGTCGTCGTTGCCGGCACGACAGACGGCTGTGCCTCGTTCCTGGCCACCAGCGCGGACAGGCCGGGCGACGGCGTCAGCGCGCTCGGCACGACCCTGACGGTGAAGATGCTGTCGGACCGGCCGCTGTTTGCCCCGGAATACGGGCTCTACAGCCACCGGATCGGCGACATGTGGCTTGCCGGCGGTGCTTCGAACACGGGCGGTGCGGTCCTCGCCGCCCATTTCAGCGCCGAGCGGATCGCCGAACTTTCCAAAACCATCGATCCCGCGACCGAGACAGGGTTCGATTTCTACCCGCTGACCAAGCCCGGCGAACGCTTCCCGATCGCCGATCCGCAGCTGATGCCGCGCATGACGCCGCGCCCCGCAGAAGACGGCGACTTCCTCAAGGCAATCTTCGAAGGGATCGCCGGCGTCGAGGCACTGGCCTATGAACGGCTCGTCTCACTTGGCAGCCCCCGGCTTTGCTCGGTCCGCACCGTCGGCGGCGGCGCCAGGAACCCGGCCTGGGCGGCGATCCGTGAGCGCAAACTCGGCGTGCCGTTTCTGCCGGCCAAATCCGAGGAGGCGGCCGCCGGCACAGCGCGGCTGGCGCTTTCCGGCGCGAGAAAGGCGGGCGTGCTATGAGCGCCGTTCGTACAATCCTCGGCCTATCCGTGATCGCCGACGCCTATGATGCCTTCCTGGTCGATCAATTCGGGGTCTTGCGAGACGGGCGCGGCCCCTATCCCGGTGCCGCCGAGACGCTCGTCCGCCTGAAGACGGCCGGCAAGCGGATCATCATTCTATCGAATTCCGGCAAGCGCTCGGCCGAAAACGACCGCCGGCTGGCAGAGCTCGGCTTCGAGCCCGGCAGCTGGGACTGGTTCCTGACCTCGGGGGAGGTTGCCTGGCAGCTTCTGAACCAGGAAGCGGCGGCCACGGCGGGCGGGACGCGCAAATGCCTGCTGGTCAGCCGCGACGGAGACCTGTCACCGCTCAACGGTCTCGATCTCGTCCGGACCGATAGCGGCGAGGCGGCCGATATCGTGCTCATCGCGGCAAGCGAGGGCGACGTCTATCCGCTTGCCCATTACGAGGACCTGCTTCGACCGGCGGCGCGGCGCGGTGTTCCCTGTCTCTGCACCAATCCGGACAAGGTGATGCTGACGCCGAGCGGCCAAGCCTTCGGCGCCGGCCGCATCGCCGAGCTCTATGAAGGGCTTGGCGGCAAGGTGCGCTGGATCGGCAAGCCGTTCCCCGACATCTACGACTTGGCGCTCGATTTCCTCGGCCGGCCCGATCCGGCGCGGGTCTGTGCGATCGGTGACAGCATCGAGCATGACATTGCCGGCGCGACCGGAGCCGGACTCGGATCGGTACTGGTCACCACCGGCATTCTCGAGCACCAGTCGGAGGAAGAGCGTCGGAGGCTCTTCGACGAGCACGGCGTCACGCCCGATTTCATTCTCCCGAGATTTCTCTGGTAGCCAGGAGACCGGCCATGGCCTTCACGCTGTCGCTCAACACCAATCCACTCGTCAACCGCTTTGCCGAGCCGGACGACCTGATCGACACGATCGCCGAGAAGATCCGGATCGGCTACGTGCAACTCACCCACGAATTCGTCAATCCGGCCTGGCCGGCGGCGACAATCAGGAAGGTAACCCGGCAATTCCGGGCGGCCCTTGTCCGCACCGGCGTGAAGATCACCTCAGGGATGACCGGTCCCTATGGTCGGCTCAACCACTTCGGCCATCCGGACCCCGATGTGCGCCGCTACTATGTCGACTGGTTCAAGACCTTCGCCGATATCGCGGCCGAACTCGGCGCCTCCGGCATCGGCACGCAGTTCGCGATCTTCACCCTCAAGGATTACGACGAGCCGGTGCGGCGCGAGGAACTGATGGCGATCGCCTTCGACTGCTGGCGCGAGGTGGCGGAGCACGCCAAGGCGGCGGGTCTTTCCTATGTCTTCTGGGAGCCGATGTCGGTCGGCCGTGAATTCGGCCATACGATCGATGCATGCCGGGCGCTCGACCGCCGTTTCGCCGAGGCCGAGCTGCCGATCCCGATGAAGATGATGGTCGATATCGACCACGGCGACGTGACCTCGGACAACCCCGCCGATGTCGATCCCTATGCCTGGGCGGAGGCCTTTCCGCGGCAATCGCCGATCATCCATATTAAGCAGTCGTCGATGAACAAGGGTGGCCATTGGCCCTTTACCGCCGCCTACAACAGGGACGGTCGCATCACGCCGGAGCGCCTGCTCGATGCCGTCAGGAAGGGCGGCGGGACGGACAACGAGATCTGCCTTGAACTGTCGTTCCGCGAACGCGAGCCGACCGATCACCGGGTGGTCGAGATGATCCGGGAGTCGGTGGCGTTCTGGGAGCCTCACATCGATACGGGGTTTAATGACCGGTAAAATAACAATGTAATGTCACAAAATAACATATAATGAGTTGAAAGATCACATATCCGTGTTATGTTCTCGTTGGGATGGGGGCTGGATCCGCACCGAAGGGACGATGACAGTGAAGCCGGAAGACAGGCGACAGGCGATCATGGACGTGTTGATGGAGGCGGGAACGGCCTCCGTCGAAGACCTTTCGATTCGCTTCGGCGTCAGCAAGATGACCGTGCATCGCGACCTCGACGACCTGGAGCAGGCCGGGCTTTTGCGCAAGGTGCATGGGGGCGCGTCGATCCAGTCGAGCCCGCAGTTCGAGAGCGATTTCCGCTACCGCGAGAAGATCGCCACGGCTGAGAAACGGCGGATTGCCGAACATGCCGTGACGCTGATCGAACCGGGCCAAAGCATCATCATCGACGACAGCTCCACGGCCGGCGCGATCGCCGCCTGCGTCAAGGATATCCGCCCGCTCACCGTCATTACCAACAATCTCGGCGTCATTGTCGAGCTGTCGGGCGCGCCGGGCATCAGCCTAATCGCGCTCGGCGGCCAGTACAGCAAGAAATTCAACGGCTTCTTCGGCATCGTCACCGAGGAGGCGCTGCGTTCGCTCAGAGCCGACGTCGCCTTCCTGTCGAGTTCGGCGATCGAAGGCGCAACCGCCTTCCACCAGGACCAGGAGGTCGTGCAGACGAAGCGCCAGATGGTGAAATCGGCGACGCGCAAATACCTGCTCGTCGACCACGACAAGTTCGGGCGCCCGGCCCTGCATTACCTGACCGGGCTCGAGGTCTTCGATGCGGTGCTGACCGGCAGAGAGGTTTCGCAAGGCCATGCCGCAGCGCTCGGCGATGCCGGCGTCAAGCTCATCACGGTCGAGGATCGGCAAATGGCGGAGAAGACATGAGCAAGTCGCGGCTCTGGGTCGGTACCAGCTGGAAGATGAACAAGACGCTCTCGGAGGCGATCGCCTTCGCCGATGGGCTTGCGGCCGCCGATGCGAAGCGTGACGACCGCATCCAGCGTTTCGTCATTCCGCCGTTCACAGTGGTCCGCGAGATGAAGGAGAGACTGAAGGAGACGAGCGTCAAGATCGGCGCACAGAACATGCATTGGGAGGATGCCGGCGCCTGGACCGGCGAAATCTCCCCCCTGATGCTGAAGGATTGCGGGCTCGATCTTGTCGAACTCGGTCACAGCGAGCGGCGCGAACATTTTGGCGAGACCGATCGCAGCGTCGGTCTCAAGACGGCGGCGGCCGTCAGGCATGGCCTCGTTCCGTTGATCTGCATTGGCGAGACGCTCGCCGAACGGGAGGCGGGCGAGGCCGATGCGGTGTTGAAGCGTCAGGTGGAAGGGGCGTTCGCGCTCCTCGATGGCGCCGCGAAACAGGCGCCGATCCTGCTCGCCTACGAGCCCGTCTGGGCGATCGGCGTCAACGGCATACCGGCGACCGCCGATTACGCCGATGCCCGCCACCAGCGGATTGCCGAGGTGGCCGAGGCGGCGCTCGGCGTCGCCGTGCCGGTGCTCTACGGAGGCAGCGTCAATCCTGGAAACTGCGAGGAACTGATCGCGCAGCCCCATGTCGACGGCCTCTTCATCGGCCGTTCTGCCTGGGAGGTCGACGGCTACCTCGACATTCTGGAGCGGGTCGCCGGCACGATCTGACCGGCCGAAGGATTAGAACAAGTGCGGAAGGAAACACCCATGAAAATCGCAATCGGAGCCGATAGCGCAGGCAAGCCGTTGCTCGACGTCATCGCCGCCCATCTCGCCGGCCGGAGCGACGTCGAGGTCAAGGATCTGAGCCAGGCCGGCTTCTACGCCGACCTGTCTGAGCATCTCGCAAAGACGATCACCGCCGGGGAGAACGACCGCGGCATCCTGATCTGCGGCACGGGCATCGGCGTCTGCATCTCCGCCAACAAAGTACCCGGCATCCGGGCCGCGCTCACCCACGACACCTATTCGGCCGAGCGGGCCGCGAAGTCCAACAACGCGCAGATCATCACCATGGGCGCGCGGGTCATCGGCCCGGAGCTGGCGAAATCGATCGTCGATACCTGGCTCGCCGCCGAATTCGATCCGTACGGGCCGTCCGCCGGCAATGTCCAGGCAATCGATCGCCTAGATGCCGGTAAGTAAGGCTCCATTTCTGCATCGCACGTGATCCTCCCTCGTGCGGTGCGGCGTTGACGCCCGGCAGCAATGCCGGGTGTTTTCGTGTGTGCCGAGCAGCTCGACAGTTTGGAGGTCAGCGAACTTGTGGTCGCGGCTCGATCTCGACCACAACAGAGCTCTGCAAAGAAGGACTGGTTCCGCCGGGTTCGGAGAGCGGCCATTTGTGTCGCGCCCGGTCATTGCGAAACGAGGAATGCTACCGGAAAGCGATCGAGAATCTCCGCCACTGGAATCTGGTGCTGAGAGTGAACCGTCCCGCCCGTTGCGAGGTTCTGCAATCGCTTGAACCCGCAATCGGCGGGCCACGACAGATAGGTCTCACGCCAAAGATCGGATCGAACGGAGAGCCCGTCTCCGAGATGGCGGAAAACAAGCCGCGGGACGAGGGTGACGGAAAGCGCATCCGGCGTGCGGCGCATGAATGCAGCGGCGTGCCGGGTGCCGGGACCTTGCAGGCACAGGGGGCGATATTCGCCGCGCGCCAGCAGATCCGCTCCTCTTTCTCGACGAAAGTTCAGGCAGAGGCCGATCAGCGCCTGCTTGCAGTCTTCGAAGTCGGCGGTCGTTGGGTGCTGCGGCAGCTCGGCCGGGGAGGGCCGAGGTGAAAAGACGCGGCGGTTGTCGGGGTCGACCAGGGAGAGATCGAGGCGCTCGCTGCCTTGATAGATGTCCGGAATTCCGGGCGCCGTCAGTTTCACCAGGGTTTGCGAAAGGCTGTTGATCAATCCGGCCCGGATGAAGGGGACAACGGTTTTCTCGAAGTCGTCGAGAAACGCCTGGTTCCCTCGATCGAGAATAGCGCGCAGAAATCCGCTGACCGCAGCTTCGTATTGCTCGTTCGGCGCGTCCCAGCTTGTCCTCAGCTTGGCCTCGCGAAGTGCCTTCACGGCGAAGCTTGCCATGCGCTCGCGCAGGGCAGGGAGATCCTGTTCCAGAAGTGCGATCGGCCAGGTGCCGAGCAGGCTCTGATAGAGGAACTGCTGGACGGATGGTTCCGGTGCCTCGCCGCCGGCCTGACGGCGGGCCCGATTAATGTCGCGCCAGCGGCCGACTGCTTTAGCCCAGAGGTCTGGTGCTTCGCTGATCACATGGAGCCGGGCGCGGGCGTCCTCGCCGCGCTTCGTGTCATGGGTCGAGGTCGCCGACAGGCTGGTGGGGCTTCTGCTGGCGCGCTCCCGCATCCGCTCATGGAATCGGTCGACGCCGCCCGGTGCCCAGGTGGGCGCGGCACCCACCTCGTTGGCGGCGAGATAGTCGCCGCGGCGATAGAAAAACGTATCCTCGACCGCCTTGGCCATAACGGCGCCGCTTATTTGCTGAAAGCGCGTCCGGAATTCGGCGGCCGGTTGTTCATTCGCCTTCACACCATCGACGATCATCGCGATTTCGGCGTTGACCTTTGGTGCGGCAGCGCGGGCCTTCGCTTCGATCTCGTCGAGCCTCTGGCTATCGCGCCTGGATGCGCCACGATCGCTGAGATAGGTCCTGTAGACCGGCATCGCTGCGATCAATTGGCGAACGGCCGCGGCCATTCGTTCCTGGTCCTGCCATCGACCATCAGCGTCCTGCAGGCGCGCCGCCAGTCCAGCAAGGCGAGTGACTTCCGCGTTGAAATTGTGGCTCAGCACCTGCAGCTTGCATTCAATGACCGCCCCTTCGCTTGCGGCTTGGTGGCCGTCGCCCCAAAGTTCGGAAGCCTCCTCAGAGAGGAGGTCGGCGAGTGTCGAGATGAACTCGTAGCCGGTGCTGCCGTCGACCGGCCATTCTTCCGGCAGCGATTCGTCCGACTCCAGGATCTTCTCGACGATCAAGTAGGTCCTGTCGCCGGCGCGCTCTCGCAGTTGTTGGAGATACCGTTCGGGATCGGCAAGCCCGTCTATGTGATCGACCCGCAGCCCGTCGACCAGTCCTTCTTCGACGAGAGCAAACAGAAGCCGGTGGGTTGCTTCGAAGACTGCCGGATCCTCGACGCGGAGGCCGACGAGGCCGGTTATCTCGAAGAACCTTCGGTAGCTGAGTTTGTCCCGCGCGGTTTTCCAGCTTGTGAGCCGCCAGTGTTGCATCGCGTGCAGCCGCTGCAAGAACGGCTTGTCGGTGGAGACCCGCCGGAGATGCTCGTCGAGCGCGGCGGTAGCAGAGCTCGATTCCACCAGAGAGCTCAACTCGGCGTGAAAAGCGCCGGCGTTGCTGGCTTCTGCTGTGATGGCGACCGTGACAAGCCCGTTGAGAGCGGAACTGCAGCCTTCCAGGGCTGCTGGGTAGGAGGTCGGTTTGAGAGGATAGAGCGCGTCATAATACGCGAAGGCCAGGCAGTTCCGGTCTCGGTCGAATGCCAGCCGTATCTTTCCGGCGCTGAGCTCTTCCTCGAAGCTCGCGCCGAGGAATGGCAGGGTGAGCGGCTGCGGCCAATCGATGTCGAAATAGCCGGCGAATTCGCTCGATTGGCCCCATTCGACGACGCTGTGCCACCAGCTATTTTCGAGATGCGCGGCCATGTGGTTCGGCACGATGTCCAGGATGATGCCGAGCCCGTGCGCCTTCAATTCGCCGACGAGCCGGCGAAACCCTTCCAAGCCGCCCAAGGCGGGATCGATCTCGCTGAAGTTGACGATGTCATAGCCGTGCGTCGAGCCGCTGACTGCGGAAAAGATCGGCGACGCATAGAGATGAGAGATGCCGAGCCCGACGAGATGCGGGATCAACCCGGCGGCCCTTTCGAAGTCCATCCCGTTTCGAAATTGCAGTCGGTAGGTCGCGTTGGGCAGCGGCATGGCGGGTCGGTTTGACATCTGTTCAGCACAACACCATTCGATCGAGCTTTGTTCCGGCGGCTCTGACGGGAACAATCTCGGTTGAAATGGATTTTTTTGCAGTCGCCACTCACGGGAAAAGAAGCTTGGCCTGGAAGACCGTTTTCACTGACAGTTCGCCCTATCGATGGCGCCGGGCGCGCCGGCCGATCGTCAGGGAAGACGAGAATATCTGGCGCAGCGCGCCTGCCGAGCGTGTGTCCTTCCTCGTCGATGGGGCCGCCTACTACGCCTGTCTCGATCAGGTGCTCGAGCAGGCGGAAGAACAGCTCTGGATCACCGGATGGGATTTCGATCCCCGCATCAAGCTCAGGCCGGATGATCCGGACGCAGAGGCGCTCGGCACCAAGCTGGAGCGGCTGATCGCGCAAAAGCCGAGGCTCAGGATTCGAATCCTGGTCTGGGCGATGGGGCCTATCTATTCGGGGAAATCGTTGCGGCTGTTTCGCAAGCAGAAATGGGCGGCGCATCCGCAGATCGAACTTCGTTTTGCCAGCCACCGCGCGTTTCGCGGCTCGCATCACCAGAAGCTCGTCTCGATCGACGACCGCATCGCCTTCGTCGGCGGCATCGATCTGACCGCGCGGCGTTGGGACACGCCGGATCATCTGGCCGAGAATGAGTTGCGCCGAGACCCCGATGGAAATCCCTACGATCCGGTGCATGACCTCCAGGTGGTGCTGGAGGGGGAAGCGAGCCGAGCCATCGGAGACCTCTGTCGCTCCCGCTGGAAATCCTCGGTCGGCGAAGGCATAGCCGCGCCAGGTTCGACGGCGGTCGCCTGGCCGACCGGTGTCGAACCGATCCTGACGGATTGCCGGATTGCCATCGCCCGCACCGAGCCGGAATTCGGCAGGAGACGCGGGCGACAGGAGGCGTTGCGGCTGACGCTCGACGCATTGCGCAGCGCACGGCGTCACATCTATATCGAGAACCAATATTTTGCCTCGCACCGGATCGGCAAGCTGCTGGGCGAGCGTCTGCGGGAAGCTGACGGCCCCGAGATAGTGGTGATCACCACCCGCAGTTCCCACGGTTTCCTGGAGAAGGTCGTGATGGGAGGCAATCGTGACCGTCTCATCCGTCGGCTGAAGCAGGCGGATCGTTACGGGAGGCTGCGGGTTGTCTTTCCCGTGGTGCCGGCAGCCGATGGTTCCGAACAGGAAGTCATCATCCATTCCAAGGTGGTCGCCATCGACGAGCGGTTCCTGCGTGTCGGCTCGTCGAATTTCAACCACCGTTCGGAGGGCTTCGACACGGAGTGCGACGTGGCCGTGGAGGCGGCGAGCGAGGCGCAAAGTGCGGCGATCGCCGGCTTTCGCAACACGCTTCTGGCGGAGCATCTCGATGTCGAGGCGACCGAGATCGACAGGCTGCTGCAGGAGACGGGTTCTCTCGTCGCCGTCGTCGACAGGCTGAACACCCGTCAGCGCGGTCTGCGGGCTTTCGACGGGATCGAAGATCATGGTGCGACCGCTCTCGTCTGGGGGACGGACATCGTCGATCCGCACCGTCCGCTGAGGCCCTTTCGCCGCGCACGCGCCTTGCTGCGGCGCTGGGTCGGTCAGCTTTTCGCCTTGCTTTCCAAGCTCTTCGCATCGTCCCAGCGGCGGACTTCGGCGATCGACAGCGAAATCAATCCGAGCGGCAACGGCAGGAAGAAATAAGTCGCCCTGAAAGCGATCAGCGCGCCGATGCTAGCCGACTGTCCGAGCAGAAAGGCAATCGTTGCCTCGAGCACACCGATGCCGCCCGGGACGTGGCTGACAAGCGCCGTCAAATTGGCGCCGACATAGGCCGTCGCGGTCTCGAAGAAGCCGGCGTCTCCAAACGCCAGCACCAACTGATGCAGGCAGGCGCTGACGCAGAGGAAGTTGGCCGTGCCGACGACGACCTGGCCGGCTGCTATCGGCTGCGGCGGCATTTCGAACTTCCAGCGGAACAAGCGAAGCGAACCGCGCAGGAAGCCGGCGAGGACGACATAGCCGAGCGAGCCGGCAAGGCAGGTGATGCCGAGAAGACGGGCGCCGCTTTCCGAGAAGCCGATGATCCGCGCGGCGCTCTCCGGCATGATTAGGCAGCAAAGACCGGCCAGCGTCATGAGGCCGAGGCCGACCGTGACGCCGCAGAAGAGAATGATCTTCGCCACCTGCTCGACACTCAGTCCCCAGCGCGAATAGAACCGGTATCGCACCGCTCCGCTGCTTAAGGCCGCGACGCCGACATTGTGGCCGATCGAGAGGCTGGTGAAGGAGGCGAGCGCCACCTGCCGATAGGGGAGCTTCTGCCCGACATAGCGGACAGCAAGCGTGTCGAACAGCGTCAGGCAGAAATAGGAGAGGAAGACGAAGCCGATCCCAGCCAGCAGATGCCCGACGGGGATCTCTAGGTCGTGGTGACGATTTAACGGATTGAGATTCCCAAGAAGGGGCAAATCAGATTCAACACTGACTTTTGGAGGTCAGTGATGGATTGCGATGGGCTTCGGGACGATCAATGGGAACGTATCAGAGGTTTTGTGCCCGGGGGCACGAAGGGCAAGCGTGGCCCGCGCACGAACAACCGGCTGTTTCTGGATGCGCTGCTGTGGATGGCCCGTTCGGGCGGCCGCTGGCGAGACCTGCCAGAACGACTGGGTGACTACCGCGCCGTAAAACGACGCTATTACCGCTGGATCGAGATGGGCGTGCTCGACGAGATGCTTGCCGTGCTTGCCCGCGAAGCTGATTTGGAATGGTTGATGATCGATTCGACTATCGTGCGCGCCCATCAGCATGCGGCCGGGGCGCGCAGGGCTAAAGGGGGGCGGATGCCCAGGGCTTGGGTCGGTCTCGAGGCGGGCTGAGCACCAAAATCCATGCTGCCGGCGATGCGCTCGGCCTGCCGCTTCGCCTCATCGGCACGGCGGGACAGCGCAACGACATCACAGCCGCCCATGATCTCGTCGACGGTCTCCACGCCGATGCCCTGCTGGCCGACAAGGGCTACGATGCCGGACATCTCATTGAGAAACTGGAGAAAACAGGAACTGAAATCGTCATCCCGCCCAAACGGGATCGCAAAATGCAAAGGGCCTACGACGCCGCACTCTATAAAGAACGCAACCGCATCGAGCGCTTCTTCAACAAGCTCAAACAGTTCCGCCGCGTCGCGACACGCTATGACAAGTTGCTCGCCAACTTCATGGGCTTTGTCAAACTCGCCGCTATCGCCATATGGCTCAAATAGTTAAATCGTCACTACGACCTAGCACCGAGCGCAAGATTTCATCGAACGTGTATTGACGGAGTGTCCGGTAGATCAGCCAACCGGCGACGCCAATGGCAGCGAGTATGAATGCTCTGGCAATGATTTTCTTCGGCATCGGCCTCGTTCCCTTGCGCGTCTCTCGGAACGAAAAGCGGGTCCCGCGTGTTCCCGAAAGCGAACCGGGCCGAAACAGAACATGCCTCGACCGCTACGTTTCCTCACCTACAACGTCCATAGCTGCTTCGGCACCGACCGGAAGCTCGACCCGGCGCGCATCGCCGCGGTCATCGGCGAATGCCGGCCAGATATCATCGCCCTGCAGGAGGTGGACGTCGGTCGCGCCCGCAGCGGCGGAATAGACCAGGCGCATATGATCGCCACGCATCTCAACATGGCGGCGCATTTTCACCCGGCCCTCCACCTCAAAGACGAGCGGTACGGCGATGCGGTGCTGACGGCTTTGCCGATGCGCCTCGTCAAGGCAGACGTGCTGCCCTCGTCCGGAGAGCCGCGGGGCGCGCTCTGGGTGGAGATCGACCTCGCTGACGTCAGGCTTCAGGTCATCGTCACGCATCTCGGGCTGCGCGGTTCGGAGCGGGTTCGCCAGGCAACGACCTTGCTCGGTCCCGGCTGGCTTGGCGGAATAGGGCAGGGGGACTCGCGAGTCATTCTGGCGGGCGACCTTAACGCCATTGCCCGCTCGGCCGCCTACAAGCTGCTGGCTGCGCACCTCAAGGACGCACAGCTCCAATTGAAAGCCAAGCCCCGGCCGACCTTTCCCTCCCGACTGCCGCTGCTGCGGCTCGACCACGTCTTCGTCGGCGACGGGATCAATGTCGGTGATTGCACGGTGCACAGCAGCGCCCTGGCGCGGGTCGCCTCCGATCATCTGCCGATCCTGGCGGAGCTGGAAGTCGAGCCGCCTGTCAGACAATGGGCGCCAAGGGCCGCGCAGGCCCATGGGAACGACGGAGCGCCAGGTCAACGGTAGCTAGAGTGGAGGGGGCGGCGATCTGCCGCTTTCTCTGTGGTGGGTACACCAGATGTCGAGCAGCAGCAGGGTCACCGTGAAGGTCACCGGCCCGATCACCAGCCCAGCAGGTCCGAACACGATGACGCCGCCGATCATGCTCATGAAGGTCACCACCGTATGCAGCTTCAGCCGATCTCCGACGAAAATCGGATAGAGCAGGTTGTCGACGGTGGCGACCACGCCGGCGCCCCAGGCCGTCAGGATCAGCGCCTTGCCCCATTCGCCGGTCAGCGCAAGCGACAGCGCCGCTGGAATCCAGATGATGAAGGCGCCGAGAACCGGCACCATCGCCAGGAGGCCCATCGCCAGGCCCCAGAGAAGCGGCGACGGCAGGCCCAGCAGCCAGAACATCAGGCCGCCTAGCGTTCCCTGCACGATCGCGACGGCAAAGGTTCCGAAGACGATCGCGTGGACCGTTTCGCTGACGCGAAAGAACAGACGATCCATCTCCGAGGACCTCAGCGGAAAGTAGTCCTTGAGCACGTTCAAGGCTTCGCGCCCATCGCGCAGGAAATAGAACAGGAAGTAGAAGGTCAGGACGACGTCGATGATCTGGACCACCGAGCGGCGGACCAGGGATGCACTGAAGTTGGTAAGCAGAGCGGCGGCGTTGCCTGCGAGACCCGCGAGGTCAAGCTGGCTTTCCATCCAGAGAAGAACCAGCCCGATGCGCGGATAGTTGGCAATAGCCTCGCGCCACCCCCCCGTCCTCAGCGCTTCCGCGATGATCTGCGCGCCGCTCGCCGCCTCGTTCACGAGCCGCTCCGCCACCAGGGTGAGAGGCACGACGACAACGAAAGCGGCAATGGCCACTGCCGCTGCCGCTGCGATGTCGGGAAAGGGAAGGTCTTTCGCGATCCGCCGATGGAGCGGGTGGAACATAATCGCAAGGACCAGTGCCCAGGTTAGGGCCGGCAGAAAAGGCACTGCCAGCAGGTAGCAGACGACGATCCCCGCCGCGATGGCGACCAGGATCACCAATTCACTCGGACGCCGCGCCGACAGCAGCCGATCTGAAGATTGCACTTCCGGTTGCTCCGAAACTTTTCTCGCCACGGCAACGTGCTCCTTTGCGAACGATCGGTGTCATCCGAACTGAGTTGCCAGAAGATAGGTTCCGCCGCCCTGCGCAGCCGCGATCGGAAGAGGCTGTTGAATGAAGACGAACCGCCGGCCGGAGCCGAGGAGCGCCGATGGCGGATCGGACCCATACATCGCCGCCCCGTCGCTTTCTCGGGCGCAAAGCCCCCGTGCGGACGGTGTCACCGCATCATTGTGATTTTGGCTTCCTGGGCAGCGGCGACAAAGGCCCGACGCGCTTCATCATCCGAGGCGGTCCCCAGCATGGCGTCCGTACAGGCATTGAGTGCGGCGTTGTAGGCGCTGCCATGGGAGACGGGCCAATGTTCGCTGAGCAACGTTGCCGCTTCGGCCGGAGTCCAGACAATCTGAATACCGTCGAGATCGGGTAAATCCACGATGACGCATTCGTTCCATGCCTTGAACATGTCGGCGTCCCTTGGCTGCTGCCCATCTAACTGCCTGCGGTCCTGTTCGTTCCCAGGCTTCTATTTTGGCTTGCATATTTCGATGCGGCCCGCCGCGGAAAGGTTCGACGCTTGGCGAGCGCCGTGGGCGCCGCTCGCTCACTACGTGAGCCAGCCCCGGACTATCAGCGTTGCCCGGTCGCGGCAGGGACGCAGAGCGGAGTCGTCTGCATCAAGTTCAACGAAAAGCGGGCTGCCATGACGCCGCGACGCCAGTCCGGCGGACGTGCCGCCCCTTTGCCCGCAAAATATCGACCGTTCCCTTTATGCCCATCAAATGGGCAAGGTGGGAGGGCGAGGCTAATATTTGGTCATGCCACGGGTGCCGTTGCGCGTTCCGTTCCGCTCCGACATTGAGTTTGTTTTGTTTTTTTTGGTTTTATCGAAGTGGCACGCCATTTGCTTTCCTATCGGGAAGCCCGAGTAGGCCGCCGGTGGTGCCCAATGTCGCGCACCCGAAGCAAAGTTGCTTAAGAGGACGGCAACGCCGATCGCTGACCAAGCGAGGAGTGTTCGGGGATTTCCAGGATCAACGATCGAATGGCGCTGTCGCGCCGGGAGAAGCCATGTCCACTGTTCACCAGACAAAGAATATCAGCGCAACAGAACAGGGCCGCGCCCTGTGGATCTCGACGGCCGCCTTCACCATCTGTTTCGCCGTCTGGACGATCTTTTCCATCATCGGCGTGCGCATCAAGCAGGAGCTTGGCCTAAGCGAAGCGCAGTTCGGGCTTCTGATCGGTATGCCGATCCTCACCGGCTCGCTGATCCGTATCGTGCTCGGCATCTGGACGAACCGCTATGGCGGCAGGCTCGTCTATACGGTCACCATGCTGGCGGCCGCACTTTCGACCTTCCTCCTTGCCCATGCGACGACCTATCCCGAGATGCTGCTCGCCGGCCTCGGCGTCGGCTTGGCCGGCGGCTCCTTCGCCGTCGGAGTCGCCTATGTCTCGCCGTTCTTCCCGCCGGAAAAGCAGGGTACGGCGCTCGGCATCTTCGGTGCCGGCAATGTCGGCGCGGCGGTGACCAAGTTCCTCGCGCCGTTCGTGCTCGTCGCCTATGGCTGGCAGATGGTTGCGCAGGTCTGGGCCGCCGGACTTTTGCACACCGCCGTCGTCTTCTGGTTCACGACCGAAGACGACCCGAAGTTCCGCGCCCGTCGCGAGACAAGCCAGCCGCGCAAGAGCTTCCTCAGTGAATTCGCCCCGCTCAGGAACGTCCAGGTCTGGCGCTTCTCGCTTTACTACTTCTTCGCCTTCGGCGGCTTCGTCGCCCTGGCGCTGTGGCTGCCGCGCTACCTCGTTGGCGTCTATGGTTTCAGCATCGAGACGGCGGGCATGATCGCAGCCGCCTATTCCATTCCCGGCAGCATTTTCCGCGCCTATGGCGGCGCGCTTTCCGACAGGATCGGCGCGCGCAAGATCATGCATGCGATGTTCGCCGTGTCCGCCGTGGCAACGCTCATTCTCTCCGTGCCGGAGGGCGGCGCCGTGCTGCACATCACTCCGGTTGTTTTCGTCGGTGCAACTTTCGTGCTCGGCTTCGTGATGAGCCTCGGCAAGGCGGCCGTCTACAAGCACATTCCGGCCTACTATCCGGAGCATGTCGGCGCAGTCGGCGGCGTTGTCGGCATGATGGGTGGCCTTGGCGGCTTCATCCTGCCCGTCGCCTTCGGTTTCCTCAAGGACTGGACCGGCCTCTGGTCGAGCTGTTTCATGCTGCTCTTCGCGATCGTTGCGATCTCGATGATCTGGATGAACGCGTCGATCCGCCAGTACAAGCGGCGTGCCGTTGAGAGTGCGCCGGCCGGTGCCTAATGGGCGATAGCCTCTGAAGGATGGCGCCCGCGACTTCTGCGCCTCCGCATACCAGCTTCCCCGCAGGGATTGCCAAAAACCCTGCTTCCTTGCCCGGCACACCGTGCCGGGCTTTTTCTTTGGCCTAGAGCGGGATGCGCTCACATACGTTCGCGCCGCCGCTCTAAACCTTTGTTTTTGCCGCATTTGTGCGACATCAGGTGATTCCACCTGACTGCAAAATGCTCTAGCAGGCTGCTGAAAAAGCCCTGGCGCTTGGGTTGGATCAATGATTCCCTGCGGTTGCAACAGAGGGGACTGATTTGCATGCGCGGTGGGGACGACCGGACGGGATCACTGTTTTCCTATGTCGACCTTGAGGCACGGGTTCCGGCCAGTCACCCGCTTCGGGTGATGCGCGCGCTGGTGAACGCTTCGCTTGTGGCGCTGGATGGGTCGTTCGCGGCGCTCTATGCGAAGAGGGGTCGCCCATCGATTGCTCCGGAACGGATGCTGCGGGCAGTGCTGTTGCAGATGCTCTATTCGATCCGCTCCGAGCGTCAGTTGATGGAACGGCTGGAGTTCGACCTGTTGTTCCGCTGGTTCGTGGGCCTTGGGATCGACGATGCGGTGTGGGACGCCTCGACGTTTTCGAAGAACCGGGACCGGCTGCTGACGACTAAGATCGCGCAGGGCTTCCTGTCGGCGCTGCTTTCGCAGCCGGCGGTGAAGAAGCTCCTGAGCGCCGAGCATTTCTCGGTCGACGGCACGATGTTGAAGGCGTTCGCCTCGATGAAGAGCTTCCGGGCCAAGGATGGCCCAAAGGGCGACAATGACCAGCCACCGGAAGACGGCCGCAACGGCGAGCGCGACTTCCGCAAGGAGAAGCGCTCGAACGAGACGCATGCCTCGACGACCGACCCGGACGCGCGGCTTTACCGCAAGGGCAATGGTCAGGAGAGCCGGCTGGCCTATCTGGGGCACGCGCTGATGGAGAACCGCAACGGCCTGGCGGTCGCCGGCATGGTGACGCATGCGACCGGCACCGCCGAGCGGGAAGCGGCCACCGAACTGAGTGCGGACCTTGCCGAAGGCGCGACGCTTTGCGGCGACAAGGGCTACGACGCGGAAGCGTTCGTCGAGGGGCTGAAGGACCGCAAAATCGTGCCGCATGTGGCGATCAACGGCACGGTGAGCAAGACCGGCAAGGTGCGCAAGACGGCAGTGCCGCCGCAGGTCGCGCAAAGTCCCGGCTATGCGATCAGCCTGCGCTGCCGCAAGCGGATCGAGGAAATCTTCGGCTGGATCAAGACGACGGCCGGCTTCACCCAACTCAAGGTCCGCGGACTGGACAAGGTGAAGGCGGCCTTCACCTTCGCCCTTGCCGCCTACAACATCGTTCGTCTTCCGAAATTGCTCGGCTCGACGGGAGAAGTGTGCCTTGAGGGAGGCAAATAGGCCAATATGACCGGAAAACCTGCCTTGACCGGCCTGTTTCCTGCCGATACCCGCCAGAAAACCGCGCCCACCGCAGTATCTCGCGGTAACGCAACACGATTTTCAGCAGCCTGCTAGAACGACAGATCGAGGACCTTGCCCTCGAAGAGCCGGTCGCGCGAACCTTCGAGGTGTTTGCGCATCAGCTCCCGGGCGTCGTCGGCGCGGCCCTCCTGGACGGCGCGGTAGATCTGGCGGTGTTCCTCGTAGACCTGCTCGAGGCCGGGCCGCGGCCCCATCAGCGATAGGCCGTGCAGGTGCATGCCCACGGCGATGTGAGCCCGCAAGGCCTCGAGGGAGGCTGTGTAGTAGTGGTTGTTCGCCGCTTCGGCGACCGCCTTGTGAAAGAGGAAATCGGCGTCGGTGCGGTGCAGCTGGTGGCTGGTGGCCTCACGCAATTCGGCAAGCGCTGCCGCGATCCGGGCGATTGCCGCCTCGTCGCGGCGCTGAGCGGCGTAATAGGCGGCGGCGGGCTCGATCGTCAGGCGGAATTCGTAGCAACGCTGGATGTCGGCGATCGACTTGACCGGCGAATAGGCAAGCTGGGCGGCGGCCGAGACCTGGGCGCTGACGAAGGTGCCGGCGCCCTGGCGCGAATAGATGAGGCCCTGTTCGCGCAGGCGGCCGAGCGCATCGCGCACGACGGGGCGGGAAACGCCGAGCATCGAGGCGAGTTCGTGTTCGCCCGGAAGCCGCGAGTCCGGCGCATAATTGCCGGTGCGAATACGCTCGTGCAACTGATTGAAGACCCGGTCGACGAGTTTCACCGATTTGCCGCGTTCCGTTTTCGCTTCGGCTGCCGCCTCCTGGCCAAGGCCGCCATTCTCCGCCATTCGCTTATCCATCCTGTTCATCGCCCGCATTCTGCAAAACCTTTAGCAGAGATTGCGCATTGCCGAAGCCCCCCGACTTCACCGCGCAACGCATCCGTCTGCCATCCGGGCGCGTTGTCTCGAACCAGGGGATACCCGCCTCGATCTCGCCCCTCGGCAAGAGGACGCGGGCACCCAGCGAACGCAGGATAGCATAGGCGGCATCGCCGCCGCCCATCATCAGCATGTCGGGGAGGGTGGTGGCAACGATGCGGGAAACGCCCTCGCCAAACCGTTCCGCCACGGTTTCCTGCGCACCGGTCAGCGCGCCCGTACATCTCAGAAGCATCGGCAACAGCGCCGGTTTGCCATCGCTCGGCAATTCACCGGCCGGTGCATCGCGGTGAGCGGCGACCAGGCCGCTTTCGAGCAGCACCGCCATCTGCGTCTCGGTGATCGGGTCGCGCGAGCCGAAGGCAAAGAGCGTCCGCGGCGAGGGCTCGAAAGGTGCCGGCGCTGAAGCTCGGGCGAGCCGACGGGCAAGCGCACGTCCGAGGCCACGTGCCCCAACCGCGGCCGTCGTCGCCCAGTCCAGGCTTTCGACAATGGCATCGAGGTCTCCGTCCGAGGCCGCATCGGCGATCTGAAGGTCCATTGCGCGAGCGGAAAATAGCGGCGCTATCGGCAGCGGCTCGGCGACGCCGAAGC
The DNA here is from genome assembly GCF_000018545.1 of Sinorhizobium fredii NGR234. Classification (NCBI taxonomy): domain Bacteria; kingdom Pseudomonadati; phylum Pseudomonadota; class Alphaproteobacteria; order Hyphomicrobiales; family Rhizobiaceae; genus Ensifer; species Ensifer fredii. The sequence continues at coordinate 1,757,987 of NC_012586.1, read as the reverse complement.
CGACGACACGGGTTTCGCGGGTGAAGCGCCCTTGGTCGGGCACGGCCGGAGCGACCAGCAGGCGCTCGCGGCCCATGGCGAGGGCGAGCGCTTCGCTCTCACCGGCCACATTGCCCTTGAGCCGCGAGTCGATCTTCTTGAGCACGAATTCGGGCGAGGCACGGCAAAGCGCGGCCGCTGCCTGGCTGACGCGATCTGCGGCCTGAAGCGGATCGAGGGCACGCGATACCGTATTGACGACGACGACCTCCGCGCCGGTCGCGATTGCCGCCTCGACGGAGCCCACGTCCAGCGCGACGGCTACGCTCAGGCCCGCATCGACGAAGGGCGTTCCGGTATCGAGGGCGCCCGTCAGGTCATCGGCAACGATGGCGACGCGAATGGACATGGTCTATTCGCCGTTCACCGCGTGGCAGGCGACGAGATGCCCCGGACGTGCTTCCTTCCACTTCGGAACCACTCGACGGCAGACCTCCATGGCGATCGGGCAGCGCGTGTGGAAGCGACAGCCGGAGGGCGGGGCGAGCGGGCTTGGCACGTCGCCTTGAAGGATCTGCCGCTTGCGGCTGCGCTCGTGCTCCGGATCGGTCTCCGGCACTGCCGAAAGCAGCGCCTTCGTATAGGGATGCAGCGGCGTCTCGAAGAGCGCGTCGCGGCTGGCAAGCTCCGCCAGGCGGCCGAGATACATGACGCCGACGCGCGTCGAAATATGCCGTACGACGGCGAGATCATGGGCTATGAAGAGGTAGGTGAGCCCGTATTTCTCCTGCAGGTCGAGCAGCAGGTTGATGATCTGCGCCTGGATCGACACGTCGAGCGCCGAGATCGCCTCGTCGCAGACGATGAACTTCGGCTGGCAGGCGAGCGCCCGGGCGATCACCACGCGCTGGCGCTGGCCGCCGGAAAGTTCGTGCGGATAGCGCGAGGCAAAGCGCGGCGGCAGGCCGACATCGGTGAGCAGTGCCGCGACCTTTCCGGCGATTTCGCCCTTGGTGGCGAGCTTGTGGAAGAGGATCGGTTCGCCCACCGCTTCCCCGACCGTCATGCGCGGATTGAGTGTCGAATAGGGATCCTGGAAGACGATCTGCAAATCGCGCCGGAAGGGCCGCATCCGCTTCTCGTCGAGGGCGGTCAGGTCCTGGCCCTTGTAGAGGACCTTGCCCGAGGTCGCCCGGTGCAGGTTCAGGATGGTGAAGCCGGTGGTGGACTTGCCGCAGCCGGATTCGCCGACGAGGCTCAGCGTCTCGCCTTCGACGATATCGAGGCTGACGTCGTCGAGCGCGTGTACGGTCGCCGCCCGCTCGCCGAAGGCGCCGAGCCGGACGTGGAAGTGCTTGACCAGGTTTTCGATCTTCAAAAGAGGTTGGGCACCCATCAGGCGGCCTCCCGGGCTTTTTCGACGGCAAAGCAGGCAGCGCGGTGGCTACCTGCCGCGGACACGGGCTCGAGTTTCGGCACATGCGTGCGACAGATATCCATCGCCAGCGGACAGCGCGGCGCAAAGGGACAACCCTCTGGCCTGCGGCCCGGTTCGGGCGGCGTGCCGCCGATCGAGTTCAGTCGCGAAGCGGGCGCATCGGAAAGTTTCGGGATCGAGGCGAGCAGTCCGCGCGTATAGGGATGGCGAGGATCGGCGTAGAGCTCGTCGACCGGAGCATCCTCGACGACGGTGCCGGCGTAGAGCACGACGACCCGACCGACGAGGCCGGCAATCAGCGCCAGGTCATGGGTGATCCAGACGACCGACATGCCAAGCTTTTCGCGCAGGCCCTTCACCAGGTCGACGATCTGCGCCTGGATCGTCACGTCGAGCGCCGTCGTCGGTTCGTCGGCGATCAAGAGCTTCGGCTCGCAGGCAAGGCCGATGGCAATCATGACGCGCTGGCGCATGCCGCCGGAAAGTTCGTGCGGATGGGCCTGGATGCGTTCCTCGGGTCCCGGAATACCGACAAGGCGCAGCAGTTCGACGGCGCGTTCGCGGGCTTGCTTCCTGTTCATGCCGCGATGGTAGATCAGTGGCTCGGCAAGCTGGTCGCCGATCCGCATCACCGGATTGAGCGAGGTCATCGGATCCTGGAAGACGAAGCCGATGTCGCCGCCGCGCACTTTCCGGAGTTCCCGGTTCGACATCTTCTGCAGGTCGCGGCCGTCGAAACGCGCCTCGCCCTTGGCGACGCGGATCTTGTTTGGCAGAAGCCGCATCAGGCTCAGCATTGTCAGGCTCTTGCCGCAGCCGGATTCGCCGACGACGCCGAGGGTCTCGCCCTTGTCGACATGAAGGTCGATGCCGTCGACGATGACCGCGGGGCCGCGCCGCGTCTCGATTTCGATCGTCAGCCCCTTGACGTCGAGCAGCCGTTTTTCCGTTTTCGCACTCATCACTTGCTGCCTCGCGGGTTCAGAGCGTCGTTGAGGCCGTCGCCGAGGAAGGAGAAGGCGACGGATGCGAGACCGAGGACGGCCGCCGGTGCGGCAAGCAGATGCGGGTAGTGCTGCCAGACGCGCAGGCCGTCCGAGATCATGTTGCCCCAGCTCGGCGTCGGCGGATTGACGCCGACACCGAGGAACGAGAAGGCGCTTTCGAGCACCATCGCCGTACCGAGGCCGGCGCTGACGGCGACGATCAGCGGGCCGAGCGCGTTGGGGATCACATAGCGCATCAGGATGATGCGGTTGGAGAGGCCGAGCGCCTGGGCGGCGGTGATATAGGGCCGACTGCGGATCGACAGAACCTGGGCGCGCACCAGGCGCGCATAGGGCGGCCAGGAAATCAGCGCCATGGAGCCGAAGACCAGCAGGAAATCGATCCAGACCGTCTCGCGATAGAAGGGGTTCAGCGTTTCGAGATAGCGCGCTTCCATCCATTGGGCGATCGGCGTCTTCAGCGATGCATTGATGACGACGACGAGAAGCAGGTTGGGTACCGACATGGTCACATCGGTCAGCCACATGATCACCCGGTCGAACGGATTGCCGAAGAAACCGGCGACCGCACCGAGCACCGTGCCGAGGACCAGCGCGATCGCCGTCACCACGACGGCGACGAGAAAGGCAGTGCGCGTGCCGTAGACGACACGGCTGAAGACATCGCGCCCGAGATCATCGGTGCCGAAGAGGTGGGCGAGCGACGGCGCCTGGTTGCGTGATTCGAGATCCTGCCCGAGGAAGTCGTAGGGCGTGAGGTACGGGCCGAACAGTGCGACGAAGGCGAGCAGCGCAATGACGCAGAGGCCGAAGATCGCCAGACGGTTCCGTTTCAGACGGTACCAGGCATCGCGCCAAAGGCTGACGGGCGCTTCTTCGGCAAGCGGGGCGGGCTGGGCTTGGACGACAGACATGTCAGCGGCTCCTCTTCGCATCGGCGGCGCGCGGATCGAGCAGCGGATAGAGGATGTCGACCAGGAGGTTCGAGATCATCACCAGGAACGAACCGATGAGCGTGATCGCCAGGATCACCGGATAGTCGGAATTGGTCAGCGCCTTGACGGTGAGGCGGCCGAGTCCCGGCAGGCCGAAGACGAGTTCCACGAAGATCGCGCCGTTGACGATGGTGATCATGATGAGGCCGAGTTGGGTGACGACCGGCGTCAGCACCGGCCGCAGGATATGCTTGAGCGCCACGACGATCTCGGGCACGCCTTTCGCCCGGGCGGTGCGGACGAAATCCTCGGAGAGGACCTCGATGACGGCGGCGCGCGTCTGGCGAATGATGAGCGCGATCGGCTGGAAGGAAAGCACGATCAAGGGCAGGATGATGCGGATGTCGAAGACGCCGCCCCAGCCGTAGGGCACGTTGACGCCGGGCAGGAGAACGATGAGGCCGACCATCAGCAGCGGCCCAGCGACATAGGCGGGGATCGCCCAGAGGAAGAGGGCCGAGCCGAGAATGATGTAGTCGAGGCGACGGTTCTGGTTGAGCGCCGCGATCAGGCCGAGCGGGATGGCGACGAGGGCGGTGAGCACGATGGCGCAGAGCGCCAGCTTGAAGGAGACGGGTGCTGCCGCCTTGACCATCGCCCAGACGGAACGGCCGGAGGTCAGCGAATTGCCGAAATCGCCCTGGATCAGGTTCCAGACATAGTAGCCGAACTGTTCGATGAACGGCTTGTTGAGCCCGGCGCTTTCGCGGATCGCCTCGATCCGCTCGGGGTTGTAGGCGACGTCACCGGGTGCACGCAGGAAAATCAGCTTGATCGGATCGCCGGCGCCATAATAGGCGAGCGCATAGACGGCCATCATCACCAGCAGCACAGACGGTATCCAGATGGCAAATCGTGTCGCGACGTAACGCAGCATGTCGCTCATTCCTCCCGCATGGTGCCGGCCAACCTCGCCATTGGTCTCCGGACGTCATGCCTTGCCTGGGCCGACGCCAATGCGTTGGTGGCCGACCGGTGATGCGCGAGAACCGCTACAGATATCGAATCCCGCGGCCATGCGCCTATTCGAGCGCGAAGGCCCCCAGAGCCTTCGCGCCGTTCGTCCCGTTCAAGTGCGATAGCAGCCAGCCGTTCAGCCGACCGAAATCTCCCACGGCTTGGCGACCTGCCAGTCGAGGTTCTTGTCGATGCCCTTGACCTCGGCGGTGGCCCAGCGCGACATCGCCTGAGCATACCAGGGGATGAAGACCCAGTCGTCGTGGAAGGCCTTCTGGGCTTCCTGGGCGAGCGCCACGCGTTGAGGGTCATCGACCGCCTTCGTCGAGCCTTCCTTCAGCAGGCTGTCGACCTTGTCGTTCTTGTAGCCGCCGAGCTTGTTCTGGGCGTTCGACGAGGTCGAGGCGATCGAGCCCTGCAGATAGGAGACGGCATCCGGCACGCGCGTCCCGACGTCGTCGCGGAAGATCTGCACCGCATTCTGGTCGGGACCGGCATAGGCGTCCTGCTGCGGCTTCATGTCGACGGCGGAAATGCCAAGGTTCTGACGCCATTGCTCGGCGATGAACTGCGCGGCCGCCTCGATTGCCGGGCCGGAAACGCCGACGAAGAGCAGCTTCGGCAGTTTCTCCGGTCCGCCGTAGCTCGACTCGGCGAGCAGCTTCTTGGCGCCTTCCGGATCGTAGGGATAAGGCTCGAAGCCGGAATTGTCGGCGCCCGGCACGGAGTTCAGGATCTGGTCCGTCTTCTTGTGCGGGCCGTCGGGGAAGGAGGCCTTCATCAGGCCGTCACGATCGACGGCGCGGATCAGCGCCTCGCGCACCTTCGGATCGTCCATCGGCTTGCGTGCCGTGTTGAACCAGAAATGCTGGCTGGTCGGGATGATCGGGCCGGAAGCGAATTCCGGTCCAAGGTCCTGGATGATCGTCGACGTGACGAGCTCGGTGTGGGCGTTGAACTCGCCGGATTTCAGCAGCGACGTCGCCGTGACGTTGTCCTCGATCGAGCTGATCTCGATGCGGGCGAGCTTGGGCTTGGGGCCGAAGAAATTCTCGTTGGGTTCGAAGGCCAGGGTGCCGGCGTCGATGTCGATCGCGGTCAGCTTGAACGGCCCGGAATAGACGGCGCCGTTGTCCGGCATGTACCAGTCGGTGATCTCCTCGCCGTCCTCGCCGCGCGACTGTTCGGCCTTGGTGATCGGCGCTATGTGGTTGGCAAGGCACATGAAGAAGATCGGATCCGCTTCGCTGAGCGTCACGACGACGGTGCCTTCGTCGGGCGTTGCGATGCCGGAAAGCTCCTTGGCGCTGCCGCCGCTCACTTCGGCGAAGCCCGCAACCTTGCTCAGCACCTGGTCGGCACGCTGGTTCTTGGTGTTCGGCATGGCCGAGACGTTCCAGGAGCCCTTGACGTCCTCGGCGGTAATCTTGCTGCCATCCGAGAAAGTTGCTTTCGGGTCGATCTTGAAGGTCCAGACCTTGTCGCCTTCGGAGGGTTCCCAGCTCGTGAAGACATAGGGGTGGATCTTGCCCTCGCTGTCGAAGTACATCGGGGACGCCCACCAGGCCGAGTTCCAGCGATAGGGAACGCCGCCGCCGCGCAGCGGCGACCAGTCCTGATTGAAGGCGGGATTGGCGACCTTCAGCACCTGGCCTTCCTGCGCCAGGACGATCCGCGCGTTCATGCCGGCGATCGTCAAGGCGACCGAAGCGCCGAGGCCGAGCTTGAGGGCGTCGCGCCGCGAGATGCCCGGCATTGCGGAGTCGACATCATTCCGTCTGGTCATTTCTTCCTCCCGTGCGTGAAATCGGGCGCCTCCGCTCTCCCCGGATGGTGCGGCGCCCTGATTGGCCTTACACTGGACGATATTGTAAATATGTCAACAAAAATTGCGCCGACGCTTGCCCGGAAAATTCGGGTCGCAGAAAATATATCGATATATCAAATAATTACAGTATCACGAAATTTTAAGTGCCGATTTTCATATTGACAACAAAGAGGATGAGGAACACAAAAAGCCGCGATGAAGCGCTCTTGGGGCGCGGCATAGGCTGATCCGAAGACCGCGTCTGAACAAGTTTGTCAGCTGATCGCGAATCCCGGTGGAGGAACAGATGAACGGAAGACATGCAGTGAGCGGCGTTTATTGCGCCGCCGCGACGCCGCTCAGGGAGAACGGCGATCCCGATCTCGCGCTCTTTGCCGATCATTGCGGCAAGCTGCTTGCCGAGGGCTGTCATGGAATTGCCCTGCTCGGCACGACGGGAGAGGCCAATTCCTTTTCGCAGGGCGAGCGCAGGTCGATCCTGGAGAGCGCCCTTTCGGCCGGCATTGCCGCGGATCGGCTGATGCCCGGTACCGGCGTTGCCGCCATGCCGGAAACGGTGGCGCTGACGAGGCATGCGCTGTCGCTGGGCGTGACCAAGGTGGTCATGCTTCCGCCCTTTTATTACAAGGGTGTCAGCGACGAGGGGATCTACGCAGCCTATTCGCAAATCCTTGAAAAGATTGCGGATAGCCGCTTGAAGGTGATCCTCTATCATATCCCGCAGGTCTCCGGCATCCCGCTGTCGATCCCCTTGGTCAAGCGGCTCGCAGCCACCTTTCCCGAGACGGTCGTCGGCATCAAGGATTCCGCCGGCGACTTTGCCAATATGCAAGCGCTGGTGGCTGAGCTTCCCGGCTTTTCCGTACTTGCCGGCGCCGATCCCTTGCTGCTGCCGCTGCTGAAGGCCGGCGGTGCCGGTTGCATTACCGCAACCTCAAATCTCGTCGGCGATTCCCTTCGGTTGATCTTCGACCATGTTTCGGATCCGGCAAAGGCGGCCGAGGTGGAAGCCGCCCAGGCCCGCATCAACGCCTACAGGACCCTGTCGAATTCCTACGTGCAGATCCCGACGATCAAGGCGATGGTCGCCTTCAAACGTAACGAGGATGCCTGGTTCCGGACGCGCGCCCCGCTGGTGCCGCTGAACGAGAGTGAGCGCGCCGATCTCGCCGCGAAATTCGCGGCGTTGGATTGAGGAGGATCGGATGACATACACCGCACTGGAGCCGAATGAGGTTCCGCCTCGGATGACGGGAGAAGTGGTCCCGAGTTCCGACCAGTCCGGCTGTCACGAGGCCTATCTGCCGTCACCCTGCGTGCAGAACCACGCCGCCAATCTGGCCTTTCTGCCGGACGGCACGCTGACATGTGTCTGGTTCGGCGGAACGATGGAGGGAATGGGCGATATTTCGGTTTACATGTCGCGCCTCGCACCCGGGGGCCGCCGCTGGACGGACCCGGAGAAGATGTCGGACGATCCGGCGAAGTCCGAGCAGAACCCGCTGATCTTCGCGGCGCCGGACGGCCGAATCTGGTTGCTCTTCACCTCGCAGACCTCCGGAAACCAGGACGGTGCAGTGGTCAAGCGCCGCATTTCGGAAGATGGTGGCAAGACCTTCGGGGCGACCGAGGTGCTTTGTGACATCCCCGGCACTTTCGTGCGCCAGCCGATCATCGTGAATGCCGCCGGCGACTGGCTGCTGCCGGTCTTCCGCTGTATCGGGGAAGCCGGCCGGCGCTGGACCGGCGACGTCGATCGTGCCGCCGTCCTGATTTCGCGGGACGAGGGCAGGACGTGGACGATGCAGGAGGTGCCGGACAGCATCGGCGCGGTCCATATGAACCTGGTTGCGGCCGATGGCGACGCCATGATCGCTTTCTATCGCAATCGTTTCGCGACCCATGTGCTTAGAAGCCAGTCGAGCGACGCGGGGCACACCTGGACGGCGCCGGAGGCGGTGGACCTGCCCAACAACAATTCGTCGATCCAGGCGATCCGCATGAAAAATGGCGCGATCGCAATGGTTTACAACCACAGCAACGCCTCGATGTCGGAGGCGCGCCGCCACTCGCTTTATGACGAGATCGAGGGCGATGGCGAGGAACTTGGCGGCGCCGCTGAAGCGGTCGCCTCGGGCCGCCCGGCCGTCTGGGGCGTGCCTCGCGCGCCGCTCAGCCTGGCGTTTTCGACGGATGACGGCCGGACTTTCCCGCGCCGCATCGACCTCGATACGGGCGACGGCTATTGCCTGAGCAACAACTCGAAGGATTCGCTCAATCGCGAATTCTCCTATCCGTCGATTGTCGAAGATGCCGAGGGCCGGCTGCATGTCGCCTACACCTATTTCCGGCGGGCGATCAAATATGTCCGGCTGGATCCGAGCTGGCTCGAAAGTGCCGGGTGAATCGGCGGTCCGCTACCGGCTGCTGCCCGGAATTGACAAGTGGAGCACTGTTGTCACATCCACTGGATTACGGCCGCCAATCGCCGGCGCGTGGGCGGCCGCTTCGGCATGCGTGTAATAATTCCGATTATTTACAAAGTGATAGCCGTAGGGCCTCCAGCGATTTCCTCTGCCGCAGCGAAGTAGCAAACCGCATCTTGCGGACAAAAGAGTAGTCACCGCTCTTGCCATTCGACGGTATAAAGTATAACAACTTTACATCTTAGTGCGCTTCACTGCGCCGGGTTCGAGGAGGATCGATCGGATGAGCAATCTGGATAGGCCCATTTCCATGGTGAGGCCGGGCCTGATCGAGTTCGGCACCGGTGTGGCGGAAAGACTCGGCACATGGGCCGAAAGCAAGGGTTTCCGCCGCGTCCTGGTGATTTCCGACGCATTCAACGCCAGCCGCACCGACGTTCTCGGTCTTACTGGCGAGGTGACCGTCTATGGCGACGTCAAGGCCGAGCCGGATACCGGCGATCTCGACTGCGTGCTTTCTGCCGCGGAAGGCGCCAGGGCCGATCTCATCGTCGGCTTCGGCGGCGGCAGCGCCATGGATCTCGCCAAGCTCGTGGCGGTTCTGTCCGGCTCGTCGCAACGGCTTGCCGATGTCGTCGGCGCCGGCAAGGTCGCCGGGCCGCGTGAAATCGCGCTGGCCCAGGTGCCGACCACGTCCGGAACCGGCAGCGAAGCGGGCATCCGCGCCCTCGTCACCGACCCGGAGACGAAGGCCAAGCTTGCTGTCGAAAGCATCCACATGCTCGCCGATATCGCCGTCATCGATCCGGCGCTTACCTTCACGGTGCCGCCCAAGGTGACCGCGGCGACGGGGGTGGATGCCATGGCCCACTGCGTCGAGGCTTTCACCAACCGCAAGGCCCACCCTGCTGTCGATATTTATGCAATCGAAGGCGTGCGGCTTGTCGGCCGTTATCTGGCGCGTGCCGTCCACGACGGCAAAGATGCCGAGGCCCGTGCCGGGCTGTCGCTTGCCTCGCTTTATGGCGGTTACTGCCTCGGGCCGGTGAATACCGCCGGCGGCCACGCGCTTGCCTATCCGCTCGGCACGCGTTGGCACGTCGCCCACGGAGCGGCGAATGCGCTGATCTTCCCGCATGTGCTCGCCTTCAACACGCCGGCCGTGCCCGAAAAGACGAGCGCGGTGCTCGAGGCGCTGGGCCTGTCGGCCTCGCAGGAGATCAAATCCGTCTTTGACGCGGCACACGAATTCTGCGCCTCGCTCGGCATTGAAATGAAGCTCCGCCAGCTCGGCGTCCTCGCCAACGACCTTGGAACGATGGCCGACGATGCCTTCGCCATCCGGCGATTGCTCGACAACAATCCGCGCGATCTGTCGCGCGCCGATATTCTCGCAATCTACGAGGCCGCCTTCTAGGCGGGCCCCAGGGAGAAAAACCATGGGCAAGGACACCCGCGTCGCTATCACACTCGGCGATCCGGCCGGCGTCGGGCCGGAGGTGATCGTCAAGGCGCTGGCGAGCCTGCCGCGCAAAGAACTCGCGAGCTTCACCGTCGTCGGCAATATCGAGGCACTGGAGCGGGCCAAGCAAGCGACATCCGCGGCCGTCGATTTCGCGATGCGTCCGACCGATGGAGCCGTTCTGGTCGAGGAGGTGCCGATCGACGCCGCCTTGCCGGAGATCGGCAAGGTGAGCGCCACGGCCGGCGAAGCCTCGGTGCGCTATATCCGCCGCGCCGTCGAGATGGCAATCGCGGGGGAGGCCGATTGCATCGTCACCGCGCCGATCAACAAGGAGGCGATGAACCTCGCCGGCCATCATTTCGACGGCCACACCGGTCTCCTGGCGCACCTCACCGGCTCGAAGAGCTCGTTCATGCTGCTGGCCTCGGAGCGGCTCAACACGATCCACGTCTCGACCCATGTGTCGCTGCGTGGCGCCATCGAGCGCGCGACGGTCGAGCGGGTGCTGGCGACGATCGAGGCAGGCCACAATCATTTCATGCGGCTCGGCATGAAGCCGCGCATCGCCGTCGCCGGTCTCAACCCGCATTGCGGCGAGAACGGCCTTTTCGGCGACGAGGACACCCGCTTCCTGGCGCCCGCCGTCGAACTGGCGAAGGCCAAGGGCATCGACGTGACCGGGCCGATCTCGGCCGATACGGTTTTTGCGCGCGCCTATAACGGTGCCTTCGATCTTGTCGTGGCGCAGTACCATGACCAGGGCCATATCCCGATCAAGCTGGTCGCCTTCGATACGGCGGTGAACGTCTCGCTGGGACTGCCGATCGACCGCGTCTCCGTCGATCATGGGACGGCCTTCGACATCGCCGGGACCGGCAAGGCCAACCACGTCAACATGCTTTCGGCGATCGCCTATGCGCGGTTGGTGGCGGGCTCACCCAGGCGGCCGACGACGCAATAGACGGTTCCAGGGGAGGTCAGCCGCCGATATTCGGCGCATATTCGGAACCGTCCACGGTCGACGGCCGCCCCTCGAGAAGCAACTCGCTCACCCGGGGCGGCGTGCGGGCGATGACCTTGCCGCGGCGGATCACGGCAAGCCGGTTCGGTTTCAGGCGCAAGGCTTCCAGCGGATCGCGCGCCTGGAGGATGACGAGGTCGGCGTTGCAGCCCTTCTCGAGCCCATAGCCCGCAAGGCCCATTGTCTTCGCCGAATTGACGGTCAGCGCGTCGAAGACCTTTCTCTTGTCCTCGATGCCGGCCATTTGTGCGACGTGGATCGCCATGTGCCCGACCTCCAGCATGTCGCCCGAGCCCATCGAGTACCAAGGGTCCATCACGCAGTCGTGGCCGAAGGACACGTTGAGACCGGCCTCCATCAGCTCGCGCACGCGCGTCAGGCCGCGGCGCTTCGGATAGCTGTCGTGCCGGCCCTGCAGCATGATGTTGATCAGCGGATTGGGAATGACGTTGATCTCGGCCTCCGCCATCAGCGGAATGAGCTTCGAAACATAGTAGTTGTCCATGGAATGCATCGAGGTGAGATGCGATCCCGCAACCCGCCCCTGTAGGCCGAAGCGGACCGTCTGCGCGGCAAGTGTTTCGATATGCCGCGACATCGGGTCGTCGGTCTCGTCGCAATGCATGTCGACCGGCAGTCCGCGCTCGGCCGCGATCCGGCAGAGCGCTTCCACTGACGCCGCGCCGTCGCTCATGGTGCGCTCGAAATGCGGAATGCCGCCGACAATGTCGACGCCCATGTCGAGCGCCCGGTTCAGGGCGTCGACGGCGCCCGGCGAGCGGTAGTAGCCATCCTGCGGGAAGGCGACGAGCTGCAGGTCGATATAGGGAGCGACCCGGTCGCGGACCTCGAGCAGCGCCTCCGCAGTCACCAGCCGCGGATCGCTCGTGTCGACATGGCTGCGGATATAGAGCAGCCCCTGCGAGACCGCGAGGTCGCAATAGCGCAGCGCCCTTTCGACCAGCGCCTCGCGCGTCAAGGTCGGACGCAGTTCGCCCCAAAGCGCGATGCCCTCGAGCAACGTGCCGGAGCGATTCATCCGCGGCAGCCCGAGCGACAGCGTCGCATCCATGTGAAAATGCGGATCGACGAAAGGTGGCGAGACGAGCCGCCCGGTCGCGTCGATCTCCTCCTGCGCCGATGCTTCGATCTTCGCGTCTACCGCGGCGATCCTGTCGCCCGTGATGCCAATATCGATGCCTACTCGGCCGTCAGGGAGGTTTGCGTCTCGAATGATCAGGTCGAACATGGCGGCTCCAGCGGATGAGATGACTTGCAAGGGCGTTGACGCGAGCCGGCGGCACTCCGATCACCCCGTGCAACGATGCTAGCGGAGAGTGCCACAGGCGAAACAGGGTTGGGAGTTCTTCGACGTCAAATATTCGGGTTGCGGAGATGAAGTCTGGCAGCAAGCGCCCGCTTGCCTGCGTTGATCCTTATCGGCAGCAAGTGTCTTCAATTCTCCTCTACCGAAATACCCTGCTCACCGATGTTGATCTCGACGCCGGGCTTGTTCTCTTCGCGATAAACATAGATGCCCAGTCCGATTGCAACCACGGCAAGAACGGCGATGACGAGATAGAGGCCATTCCGGTTCATCCACTGCGGTCCCTTCAAGAAATTGGCGCGCCGCCCATGTCTGTAGCTAGGAGCGCCTGAGAGAAAGGCAACGGAGCAATTCAAAGTGCAACAGCGATGCGCGTCTGAAAAGACGCGCGGCGCTGTAGTGTACGGAAGAGTTGAGCAGCTCAATCAGCGTTGCGATTGGCGGGCTTGTTGCTGAAGTGGGCGTTGCCGAGGCCCGTGCCGATCGTCAGTATTCCCCAGCCTGAAACGTCCTGCATGAAGGGGATTTGCGAGAGCCCCTGAACGACGGCGTCATTGTGCATGATGACGAAGGTCTCCGCGTCGCCGATTTGTGGAATGGCTTTCTTGAGGGCGACGGGCAGGTTGAAATGCTCGCTCTCCCAATTGCCGCCCGGCAAATTCTGGCCGCCGCGAAGGATCGAGCCGTCGGCGTTGATGGCGCCAGGACAGGCCACCCCGATCACCGGAGCCGGTGCGAGGCCGGCCTTGTCCGCCTTGGCGATCAGCTTTTCGATCATCGTCACGAGACGCTCGATGGTAGCGCTCCGCTTGGGCTTGTCGTCCGCATGTCGCCAGATATCCGACTTCCAGACCCTGGCCTTCGAGAGGTCCGTGCCTTCCTTCAGGTGCAGCTCGACGATGCCGACGCGAACATTTGTGCCGCCGATATCGATGGCAAGCATTGCCTTGTGCCCCTTCAGCATCCAGGCGGGCATAAGGTGGGCGGCGCCGATAAGCCCGGCGTCATCCGGATGGTGGACAATGGGAGCGAGTTCTATCTTGAGACCCTCGGCCTTCAAAAGCACCATCGCGCGGGCGATCGTGAGTTCGCCCACGGCGCTTCCCCTGAAGCCGCCGCCGATCACGACGCGCTCGGTATCCTTCCAGCTTTTCTGCTCAAGGAATTTGTCGAGAACGCCGGCGAGCTCGCCGGCAAATTCGTCGACCGCTCCCATCACCAGGGCGGCCGCTTCCTTGTCGTCGCCGCGCAGGAAGGCGTCGATCTGCTTTTTCGACAGGTCCCCGGTCGGCGTCTTCCCAAGCGGGTCTTCGCCCCCCTTGCGCACGCGCTTGCGCCAGGCGTCGAGCTTTTCCTGAAAGGCAAATTTGTTGGCCTTGTCGCCGAGGAAACCATCGCCGGCCCGAAGTCCTATATTGTAGCCGTCGACCGTGACCGACGGCAGATCGTCTGCACCGTGGATGAGCGGAGCGCCGTTTGACTTCTCGTTCGCGGATCTGCCCACGTGACCTCCTTGAGACGCCTCGCCTATCCGATGGCGACGCGAGTCCTAAAACGTCAGGGGCAGGGCGATGTTCCCGGGCTGCTCCAACCTGCGGGGCAAATCAAATATTCTCCGGCGTGTAGATGTCGAAGGGCAGGATGGTCTGTCCGGGGACGCCGGCGGTGCCCCGGTCGATGGCGCCGATCATCAGGTTGATGGTTTCTCGCGCCAGCGTCTGGATGGGCGTGGCGACGGCCATGATCACCGCTTCGTCGGCAAGGGCGGCGTGCGACTCCGGCGTCAGCTCGTTGACGACGACGAGCAGCTTGCCCACCAGGCCTTCCTCGCGGATCGCCGAAATCGCCCCCTCCATGCCGCCGCCGCAGACATAGAAGCCGAGAAGGTCGGGGTGTCGCTTCAGGAGGTCGAGTGTCGCCTCATGGGTGATTTCGGCGGTGTCGAGGTTGACCATCGTGTCGAGCACCTCGAACTCGGGTGCCTTCTCACGGAAATAGGAGCGAAAGGCGATCTCGCGCAGTTCATGGCCGAGGAAGCGGTGGCTGCCGATGAAGGCAGCAACCTTGCCCGGTCGCTTCGCCGCCCGGGCGATCATCCAGGCGGCGGTTCGTCCGACCTTTTGATTGTTCAGGCCGATATAGCCTTCGCGTACGCCGGACGCGAAATCCGAAAGCAGCGAGAAAGTCGGGATGTTGCGCTGCTTCAGTTCCTCGACCGCGGCGGTTACGGCCGGGTAGTCGGGGGCGACAAAGGCGATTGCCTGGTTGCGCGCCGCCATTGCCTTGAGTTTCTCGGTGATCCCCGCCGGCGTCGAATTGGCAACGAAGTCGATCTGCGGGGTGATGCGGACATTGGTCAGCGACAGGGCCGCGTTCTCCATCTCCTTGGCGACCGCCTGATAGAAGGCCTGCTGCGGCTTTTGCAAGAGAAAGCCGAGACGGTACTGCGGCAGATCCTCGAAAACGCGCTGCCGCAACAGGCCGACGGCGTGATAGCCGATCGCCTTTGCCGCATCATAGACGCGTCGCGCCGTCTCCTCGCGCACCGGGTGGCGGCCGTTCAGCACGCGGTCCACCGTCGCCACGCTCACGCCCGCGGCGCGCGCCAGATCCGCGATTGTCGGTCTGCTACTCATCTCAGCGCCTCCCTGACAGCATTACCTCATAGATGAGGGCGTCGTTCTGATATGTTTTGAGAGAATATATCATGGATGCATTGAGAGCTGGCAAAAGTCAACTTATTCTCCCCGCATCAGATGGGAGGCGCACTCGGGAGCGCGCTTCGGGAGGCAGGGATGACGACGGTTCCGACGAAACGAGATTACAGTCTGCTGGGCCGCGATGCGCAGGCCGCGGTGGCCAATGGCCTTGCCGCGGCCGAGTGGTATCACACCGCAATACCGCGCAAGCAGATGAAGGAACTGATGAAGCGCGAGGATGGTCCGGCGATCCGCGACACCGTCATCTGGCTGGGCAGCATGGTCCTTCTCGGCGGGCTTGGCATCTATTTCTGGGGCACCTGGTTCGCCGTGCCGTTTTTCCTCGCCTATGGCGTCCTTCACGGCTCGGCCTCCGACAGCCGCTGGCATGAATGCGGCCACGGCACGGCCTTCAAGACGATGTGGATGAACGACGCCGTCTACCAGATCGCCTGCTTCATGATCATGCGCAATCCGGTGACCTGGCGCTGGAGCCATACGCGTCATCACACCGACACGGTCATCGTCGGCCGCGACCCGGAGATCGCCGTCATGCGGCCGCCGGATCTCATCCGCCTCGTCCTCAACTTCTTCGGCACCATCGATGTCTGGCATGCGCTCATCGACATGGTGCGAAATGCATTCGGCGTCATCAGCGCGGCGGAAAAGACGTTCATCCCGGAAATGGAGCGGCCGAAGGCGATCCTCGTCGCCCGCATCTGGCTCGCCATCTATGTCGTGACGATTGGTCTCTCGGTCTATCTCGGCTCTGTCCTGCCCCTGATGCTGATCGGCCTGCCGCGGCTTTACGGCGCCTGGCATCACGTGATGACCGGGCTGCTCCAGCACGGAGGCCTTGCCGACAACGTCATCGATCACCGGCTGAACAGTCGCACGGTCCACATGAACCCGGTGAGCCGATTCATCTACTGGAACATGAACTACCACGTCGAGCACCACATGTTCCCGATGGTGCCCTATCATGCGCTGCCGAAGCTGCACGCGATGATCAAGCACGACCTGCCGGCGGCCAATCCGTCGATCCTCGATGGCTATCGCGAGATGATCCCGGCCTTTCTCCGGCAATTGCGCAACGAGGATTATTTCCTGAAGCGTGAACTGCCGCAGACGGCGAAGCCCTATCGCGAAGAGTTCCACAGCGAGCCGGTCGCCGCCGAGTAAGCGCGCGAAAGAGCCGGCAATCAACACAGCATTGAATGGAGGAAACCATGAGCTCGAACTGGGTCGAGGTCTGCGCGGCCGACGATATCGACGAGGAAGACGTCATACGCTTCGATCACGAAGGTCGCACCTTCGCCGTCTATCGCAGTCCGGATGACGAATATTTCGCCACCGACGGGCTCTGCACCCATGAGCATATCCACCTCGCCGACGGACTGGTGATGGACGACATCATCGAATGTCCGAAGCACAACGGCCGCTTCAATTACAAGACCGGCCAGGCCAAGGGGGCGCCGGTCTGCGTCAACTTGAAGACCTATCCGGTCAAGGTCGAGGCCGGCAGCGTCTTCATTGCGATTTCCTGAGGACGCCGCCTGGGACACGGGCGCGGGGGGGGGAGGAGACCATGAGCCATATCGTTATCGTCGGCGCCGGCGAATGCGGCGCAAGGGCGGCCTTTGCCCTCAGGGAAAAGGGTTTCGAAGGCGAAATCACCCTGATCGGCGCCGAGCCGCATCTTCCCTACGAGCGGCCGCCGCTTTCGAAAAGCGGGCTCGCCGGCGCCGAGCCGCCGAAATATGTGGCCGGCCCCGAGCGCTATGAGGAGGCCGGAATTACCTTGCTGACAGGCGCTTCGGTCGAGGCGATCGATCGCCCGCGCAAGGCCGTGCAACTCGCCGACGGTCGTACGATCGATTACGATCGACTGCTGCTTGCGACCGGCGCCCGGCCGCGCGTCCTTCAGGGCGTGCCCGACAATGCCGAGCGCATCCGGATGCTCCGCACCCACGCCGACGCCTTGGCGATCCGTGGCGCGCTTGCGCCCGGCCGAAAGCTCGCCATCATCGGCGGCGGCTTCATCGGGCTCGAACTTGCTGCGACCGCCCGCAAGCTCGGCGCCGAGGTCGTGCTGATCGAGGGATTGCCGCGCGTCCTTTGCCGCGGCGTACCGGAGGAGATCGCGGCAGTCGTTGCCGAGCGGCACCGGCAGGAAGGAGTCGAGATCGTTTGCGATGCGCGCATAGCGGCGCTCGAGGCGGGCGACAATGGGGCACGGATCCTCTTCGCCGATGGTGCCAGCCGGCTCGCCGATCTCATCATCGTCGGCATCGGCGCTGTTCCGAATACCGAGCTTGCGGAAGCCGCCGGGCTCCTCGTCGAAAACGGCATCGCCGTCGACGAGACGCTCCGAACCTCGGACCCCGACATCTATGCGGCGGGCGACTGCTGCTCCTTTCCGCTCTCGCACTATGGCGGCCGGCGGGTGCGGCTCGAAGCCTGGCGCAACGCGCAGGAGCAGGGAACGCTCGCTGCGGCCAACCTGTTGGGCGTGGCGGAGCCTGTCGCAAGCGTGCCGTGGTTCTGGTCGGATCAATACGAGCTAACCCTGCAGATTGCTGGCCTCGCCGATGGGGCTGCGACGACCGTCCGGCGCGATCTTACGGATGGCGCCTTCATTCTCTTTCATCTCGACGGTGAGGGCCGGCTGGTTGCCGCGAGCGGCATCGGGCCGGGCAATGCGGTCGCCCGCGACATTCGCCTTGCCGAAATGCTGATCGCCGCCGGCAGCCGACCTGATCCGACGGCGCTTTCCTCGCCCGAAACCAAGCTCAAGAAGCTGCTGGCGGCCTGAAGGCTGCCGCAGTTCGCCTTTTCACCATTCATCCGGAGATTTCCATGAAACACCGTCGCCCGACCGTTGCCGATCTTTTGTCGATCAAGGGCAAGAGGCAACTCACTATGCTGCGCGTCGTGACGCTGGAGGAGGCGGAAGCCGCCGAGAAGGCCGGCATCGACCTCGTCTCCGTTCCGCCGGCGCTGCTCGGGCACGAGTTTCGCGAGGCGGCGCCGACGGTCTTTGCTTTTCCCGGGCTTGAATATGGCGACTTTATCACCGCCGAGGACTACCTCCGGGGCGCATTTCAGGCGATGCGGGCCGGCGGTGACGCCGTCTACTGCGCGGCGGGTCTTTCGACTGTGCGCCGACTGCGCGAGGAGGGGATCCCGGTCTGTGGCCATGTCGGGCTGATCCCGTCCAAGGCCACCTGGACCGGCGGCTTTCGCGCCGTCGGCAAGACGGCCGACAGCGCGCTCGAGATCTGGCGCCAGGTCAAGGCACTCGAAGAGGCGGGGGCCTTCGCCGCCGAGATCGAGGTCGTGCCGGGAGAAATCGCAGGCGCGATATCGCAGCGCACCTCGCTGCTGATGCTCTCCATGGGCGCCGGCACCGGATGCGACGCGCAGTATCTCTTTGCCGAAGACGTGCTGGGTCAGAATCGCGGTCACTATCCGCGCCACGCCAAGGTCTACCGCGACTTTGCCGCCGAATTCGAACGGCTGCAGCAGGAGCGCATTTCCGCTTTCCGCGAATATGCCGAGGACGTCCGCTCCGGCGCCTATCCGGAAAAGGTGCATCTGGTCGGTATCGTACCGGCGGAGCTGGAGGAATTCCTCAGCCGGATCGATACCGAGGGGCCGATCCACACAAACTGACGGTCAAAGCACCGGGCGACATTTTCAGACGCAAAAAGGTCGCTGCAGCACTTTGAAACGCTGCAAGATATATCCTTTAATCGGCTCCTCCATAAAGAAGCCCGCAGCGGGCCTAAGAGCCTAAAGACGCGAACAGCAAGGACGAATGATGCACACATACGTTTTGACGGTAACCTGCAAATCCACCCGCGGCATCGTCGCGGCGCTTTCCGGCTATCTCGCCGAACAGGGCTGCAACATCATCGACAGCTCGCAGTTCGACGATCTTCAAACCGGCTTGTTCTTCATGCGCATCAGCTTCATCTCCGAACAGGGCGTCGGTCGTGCCGCGCTCGAGGAAGGGCTGAAGCCGATCGCCGCGACGTTCGCGATGGAGACGGCGCTGCATGACCAGTCAGAGCGCACCAAGGCGCTGCTGATGGTGTCGCGTTTCGGCCATTGCCTGAACGACCTGCTCTACCGCTGGAAGATCGGCGCGCTGCCGATCGACATCGTCGGCGTCGTCTCCAACCACTTCGACTACCAGAAGGTCGTCGTCAACCACGACATTCCGTTCCACTGCATCAAGGTGACGAAGGAGAACAAGCCGAAGGCCGAAGCCCAGCTTTTGGACTTCGTCGAGCAGACCGGCGCCGAGCTGATCGTGCTGGCCCGCTACATGCAGGTGCTGTCGGATGCGCTCTGCAAGAAGATGTCGGGGCGGATCATCAACATCCACCACTCCTTCCTGCCGTCGTTCAAGGGCGCCAATCCCTACAAGCAGGCCTATGAGCGCGGCGTCAAGCTGATCGGCGCGACGGCGCACTACGTCACCGCCGACCTCGACGAGGGGCCGATCATCGAGCAGGACATCGCCCGCATCACCCATGCGCAGTCGGCCGAGGACTATGTCTCGATCGGCCGCGACGTCGAAAGCCAGGTGCTGGCCCGGGCGGTGCACGCCCATATCCACCACCGCTGCTTCATCAACGGCAACCGCGTCGTCGTCTTCCCGCCGAGCCCGGGCAGCTACGCGTCGGAACGGATGGGCTGAAGCCAAAAAAATACTGCCAATCGACAGACCCCGCTCGGCCCCCGAGCGGGGTTTTTCATTTCATGCCGCTGAATTTCCTCGTCTTTCTGCATCTTCAAAACGTCGCTTGACTTGCCGGTATTATGGCATACCATACTATGTAATAGAGATTGAGGAGACGGCGATGCCCATCGAAATCCGTAAGACGCTGCTGCAGGTGGAGACGACGCTGATCGAGGGCGGGAAAGCTGCCCCGGCCCCCCTGAAGCTCTATTCCGCCATCGCCGTCGTGAAAAACCCCTGGGCCGGCGCCGGCTATGTCGAGAATCTGAAGCCGGAAATTCACGCCGGCGCCCCGGTGCTTGGCGAGTTGCTGACGAAGATGATCATCGACGCGGTCGGCTCAGGCGAGGCGGTCGAGGCCTACGGCAAATCGGCGATCGTCGGCCTTGACGGCGAGATCGAGCACGCCTCGGCGCTGATCCACACGCTGCGCTTCGGCAACCATTATCGCCAAGCGGTCGGCGCCAAGTCCTACCTGGCCTTCTGCAATACGCGTGGCCCCGCAAACGCGCCCTTGATGATCCCGCTGATGGACAAGAACGACGAGGGGCGTCGCTCGCATTATCTGACCATCCAGACCTCGGTGCCGGACGCGCCGGCGGCAAACGAGATCGTCGTTGCGCTCGGCGCTTCGGTGGGCGGGCGTCCGCATCATCGCATTGGCGACCGCTACCAGGATTTGAGGGATCTCGGACAGGACGTCGCCAACCCGGCCGGCGTTTGACGCTGCAGTCGGGGCGACCACGATGCTTCAATCCGAGCGAATGGAATTGACGGGCCTCGGCGCCAGGCGGGCGCGAACGGCGCATGGCGCGGCCTTTTTCGAGACCGGCCAAGGCGAGCCGCTTGTGCTCATCCACGGCGTCGGTATGCGGCTCGAGGCCTGGGCGCCGCAGATTGCCGCCCTTTCATCCCGCTGCCGCGTCATCGCCGTCGATATGCCGGGCCATGGCGAGAGCGAAAGGCTGTATCCTGCCGCGACGCTTGAGGATTTCGTCGCCTGGCTCGGCGTCCTGATTGACGAGCTGAAGCTCGACCGCGTCAATATCGCCGGCCATTCTATGGGTGCATTGATTGCCGGCGGCGCGGCCGCGACCTTTGGTGAACGCATCCGCCGCGTCGCGCTCCTGAATGGCGTCTACCGGCGCGATGCTGAAGCGAAGGCAGCCGTCGTCGCCCGGGCCCGGACGATCGGCAAGGGTGCCGCCGATGTCGACGGGCCGCTGAAACGCTGGTTCGGCGAAGGCAGTGAAACCGCGCCGGTCTACGCGCTGACGCGAAGCTGGCTGCAGGCCGTCGATCCCGAAGGCTATGCGACGGCCTATAATGCCTTTGCACATGGCGACGATGTCTATGCCGCGCGCTGGCCTGAGGTGCGTTGCCCGGCCCTGTTCCTGACCGGCTCGGAAGACCCGAATTCGACGCCCGAAATGGCGCGTGCCATGGCCGCCGCGGCACCGTTCGGCTGGGCGCAGATCATCGAAGGGCACCGCCACATGGTCAATCTGACGGCGCCCGATGCGGTCAACGCGATCCTCGCGGACTGGCTCTCAAGGGAAGGGGAGAGGTCATGACAACAGCTTCTTTGGATCCACGCGCGCTGCGCGACGCCTTCGGTTCATTCATGACCGGCGTGACGGTGGTCACGGCGAATGATGCGTCCGGAAACCCGATCGGCTTTACCGCGAACTCCTTTGCATCGGTGTCGATCGATCCGCCGCTGCTGCTGGTCTGCATCGCCAAGACGTCGCGCAATTTCGCGACGGTGACCGCGGCCAAGGGGTTTGGCGTCAACGTCCTCTCCGACAAGCAGATGGCCGTTTCCAACACCTTCGCGAAGCCGGTGGAGGATCGGTTCGCATCGGTCGAATGGAGGATCGGCCCTCATGGCGCGCCGATCCTGGCTGGGGTCAGTGCCTGGTTCGACTGCTCCATGAACGAGATCGTCGATGCCGGTGACCACGCCATCCTGATCGGCCGCGTCGAGGCCTTCGAGAACGGCGCCATGGCCGGCCTCGGCTTCGCGCGCGGCAGCTACATCACGCCCGGTCTCTCCGGCAAGGCAGTCTCGGCCGCCGCCGAAGGCGTGCCGCTGATTGCCGCCGTCGTCGAGCGCGACGGCGCGGTCCTCTTGATCCCCGAGACGGACGGCCGCTGGCGCCTGCCGCAGATGGCTCTCAAGGGCGGTGAGGCGCTGGCGGCGCTACAGGACCATCTGGCGGCAACGACAGGATTGGGGATCGAAGTCGGTTTCCTCTATTCGGTCTACGACAATAAGACGACCGGGCACCAGCACATCGTCTATCGCGCCGCCGCCGACCCCGGCGACACCCAGGACGGGCGCTTCATTCCTCTCGCGGAATTGCCGCTCGACAGGATGGACAACTCCGCCACCGCCGATCTCTTGAAGCGCTTTGCCGCCGAGAGCGCCCTTGGCAACTTCGGCGTCTACGTGGGCGATGAGAAACAAGGCAAGGTTCACCCCTATGCCAGAAAGGCCTGACCGATGAAATTCTCGCTTTTCGTGCATCTCGAGCGGCTCAATCCCGGACAAACGGACGAGAGCCTCTATCGCGAGTTCATTGCGCTCTGCGAAATCGCCGACAAAGGCGGCATGCACGCGATCTGGACCGGTGAGCATCACGGCATGAGCTTCACCATCGCGCCCAATCCGTTCCTGAGCATCGCCGATCTCGCCCGCCGCACGAAGAATGTCCGGCTCGGCACCGGCACGGTGATCGCGCCGTTCTGGCACCCGATCAAGCTCGCCGGTGAAGCGGCAATGACCGACATCATCACCGGCGGCAGGCTCGACATCGGCATCGCCCGCGGCGCCTACAGCTTCGAATACGAGCGGCTCGCGCCCGGCCTCGACGCCTGGGGCGCCGGCCAGCGGATGCGCGAGCTCATCCCGGCGATCAAGGGGCTGTGGCAGGGCGACTACGCGCATGAGAGCGAGTTCTGGACCTTTCCGTCGACGACCTCGGCGCCGAAGCCTGTGCAGGAGCCGCATCCGCCGATCTGGGTCGCGGCACGCGACCCGAACAGTCATGAATTCGCGGTCGCCAATGGCTGCAACGTGCAGGTCACGCCGCTCTGGAACGGCGACGGCGAGATTGCCAGCCTGATGGAGCGCTTCGAGGCGGCTTGCACCAAGAACCCGGAAGTCAAGCGCCCGAAGATCATGCTGCTGCAGCACGCCTATGTCGGCACGGACGAAGCCGATCTCGAGCAGGCGGCCAAGGAACTGAGCGTTTATTACAACTACTTCTTTGCCTGGTTCAAAAACGAAAGGCCGATCCGGCAGGGTCTCATCGAAACCATCACCGAAGACGAGATGGCGGAAAACGCCATCGTCGCGCCGGAGATAATGCGCAAGAACCTCGCCGTCGGAACTGCCGATCAGGTGATCGCTCGGCTGAAGGCCTACGAGGCGATGGGCTATGACGAGTATTCCTTCTGGATCGATACGGGCATGAGCTTCGAGCGCAAGAAGGCCTCGCTCGAGCGCTTCATCGCCGAGGTCATGCCGGCATTTGCGGAGTAGGGCACATGCAACGCTTCCAGTGTTACATCGATGGCGAATTTGCAGATGGCGAAGGCCGGTTCGAAAGCGTCGACCCGGCGACTGGCGCCGCCTGGGCGGAGATGCCGGAGGCACGGGAAGCCGATGTCGATCGCGCCGTCGAGGCCGCACACAAGGCTCTCGACGCGGGACCGTGGTCCAAGCTGACCGCCACGCTGCGCGGCAAGCTTCTCTATAGGCTTGCCGACCTCGTCGCCGAGAACGCGCAGAGACTTGCGGAACTGGAGACGCGAGACACCGGCAAGATCATCCGCGAGACCTCGGCGCAGATCGCCTATGTGGCGGAATATTATCGTTACTATGCCGGGATCGCCGACAAGATCGAAGGCTCCTATCTGCCGATCGACAAGCCGGACATGGAGGTGTGGCTGCGTCGCGAGCCGATCGGCGTTGTCGCCATGGTGGTGCCCTGGAACAGCCAACTCTTTCTCTCGGCGGTGAAGATCGGCCCGGCACTGGCGGCCGGCTGCACCATGGTGGTGAAGGCTTCGGAAGACGGGCCGGCGCCGCTCCTCCAATTTGCCCGGCTCGTCCATGAGGCAGGCTTTCCGGCCGGCGTCGTCAACATCATCACCGGCTTCGGACCCGCCTGCGGCGCGGCGCTCAGCCGTCATCCGAAGGTGGATCATATCGCCTTTACCGGCGGGCCGGAGACGGCGCGGCATGTGGTGCGCAACTCCGCGGAGAACCTCGCCTCGACCTCGCTGGAGCTCGGCGGCAAGTCGCCCTTCATCGTCTTTGCCGACGCCGATCTCGAGAGTGCGGCGAATGCGCAGGTCGCCGGCATCTTTGCCGCAACCGGCCAGAGCTGTGTCGCCGGCTCGCGCCTGATCGTCGAGAAGAGCGTCAAGGACCGCTTCCTGGAAATCCTGAAGAGGAAGGCCGAAGCCATCTGCATCGGCAGCCCACTCGACATGGCGACCGAGGTCGGACCGCTCGCGACCGAACGCCAGCGCGCCCACATTCAAGCGCTGCTCGGGCGCTCGCTTGCCGCCGGCGCGAGACTGGTCACGGGTGGTACCGCCCCGGATGGAGCGGGGTTCTTCTACCAGCCGACCATTCTCGATTGCGACGGCAATTCGACGCCCGCGCTCGAGGAGGAGTTCTTCGGCCCCGTGCTTTCCGTGGTTTCCTTCGAAACCGAAGCCGAGGCGCTCGCGCTTGCCAACGCCACTCGCTACGGTCTCGCCGCCGGCCTTTTCACCCGCGATCTCACGCGCGCACATCGCCTGATGAAAGGCATCCGCACCGGAATCGTCTGGGTCAACACCTACCGGGCGGTCTCACCGATCGCGCCCTTCGGTGGCTTCGGGCTCTCAGGTCACGGACGCGAGGGCGGCATGGAGGCCGCGCTTGATTTCACGCGCACGAAGACCGTGTGGCTCCGGACCTCGGACGACCCCATCCCCGATCCCTTCGTGATGCGGTGACGGCGATGTTCTACGAGATCCGCACCTACCGGCTGAAGAACGGCGCGATCCCAGCCTACCTGAAGGTGGTCGAGGAAGAGGGGATTGCCCTCCAGAAGAAGCATCTCGGCGAACTCGTCGCCTATTTCTTCTCCGAGATCGGGCCGATCAACGAGATCGTCCACATCTGGGCCTACGTGAGCCTCGACGACCGCGAACTGCGCCGGGCGGCCCTCATGGAAGACCCCGACTGGCGGGCTTTCATCCCCAAAATACGCGACCTCATAGAAGTCGCGGAGAACAAGATCATGAAGGCGGCGCGCTTTTCGCCGACAGGCGGCAGCGCGTCATAGAACAACGAAGCAAAACCGGACCACGGAGCAAAGGGAACATGAAGAAGATACTCGTTCTGGCGGCCACTGCCGCGACAATTGCAACAGCCATGCCGGCCACGGCTGCGGATCTTGTCTTTTCGAGCTGGGGAGGCACGACACAGGACGCCCAGAAGATCTCCTGGGCCGAGAAGTTCACCGAAAAGACCGGCATAAACGTCCTTCAGGACGGCCCGACCGACTACGGCAAGCTGAAGGCCATGGTCGAGGCGGCCGCCGTCACCTGGGACGTCGTCGATGTCGAGGGCGACTACGCCGCCCAGGCCGGCAAGAACGGCCTGCTCGAGAAGCTGGATTTCTCTGTCATCGATAAGTCGAAGCTCGATCCGCGCTTCGTCACCGATTACTCGGTCGGCAGCTTCTATTATTCCTTCGTCATCGGCTGCAACAAGGATGCGGTAGATGCCTGCCCGAAGTCTTGGGCGGACCTCTTCGACACCGAGAAGTTCCCCGGCAAGCGCGCCTTCTACAAGTGGTCGGCTCCGGGTGTCATCGAGGCGGCGCTGCTTGCCGACGGCGTGCCGGCCGACAAGCTCTATCCGCTCGATCTCGACCGCGCCTTCAAGAAGCTCGACACGATCAAGCCGGATATCATCTGGTGGTCCGGCGGCGCCCAGTCGCAGCAGCTTCTCGCGTCCGCCGAGGCGCCGTTCGGCAGTGTGTGGAACGGCCGTATGACGGCGCTCGCGCAGAGCGGCATCAATGCCGAGACCTCCTGGGAACAGAATATTACCGCCGCCGACTCGCTGGTCGTGCCAAAGGGCGCGAAGAACAAGGAGGCAGCGATGCAGTTCATCGCGCTCGCCACCTCTGCGCAGCCGCAAGCTGATCTCGCCAAGGCCACCGGCTACGCCCCCATCAACCTCGATTCCCCGAAGCTGATGGACGCGGAACTGGCAAAGACGCTGCCGGACGCGCAGACGGCGAGCCAGGTCAACGCCGACATGACCTACTGGGCCGAAAACCGCGACGCCATTGGTGAGCGCTGGTACGCCTGGCAGGCGGAATAAGGAGAGGAGGGCGGGGAGGGCGCCTGGGCGTTCTCCCCGCCGATCCGATTGAGGGCGAGGAGCGTGCCTCGCATGCCTTTAAGGGAGAGACAGCCATGTTGTCGCGCACCGACGCGAAGGCGGCAGGATCGAACGTCCCCGCGCGCCGCCTGACGCTCACCGACTTCGACCTGACCTTGCCGGCGCTCGGCCTCCTGGTCCTGTTCTTCGTCGTGCCGGTCGCCATCCTGCTGGCGCGGAGCGTCTCGGAGCCCGTACCGGGCCTCGGAAACTATGCCGAACTGCTGGGCTCCTCGACCTATCTCAGGATTTTCGCGAACACCTTCCTGGTGTCAGGCCTGGTCACCTTCGTGTCGCTGCTCATCGGCTTTCCCGTCGCCTGGGCGCTGGCGGTGATGCCGAGCCGCTTCGCTTCGGTGGTCTTCGCCATCCTGCTCCTGTCGATGTGGACCAATCTCTTGGCGCGCACCTATGCCTGGATGGTGCTCTTGCAGCGCACCGGCGTCGTCAACAAACTCTTGATCGGGCTGGGTCTCATCGACAAGCCGCTGCCGCTCGTCAACAACCTGACCGGCGTGACGATCGGCATGACCTATATCATGCTGCCCTTCATCATCCTGCCGCTCTATGGCGTCATCCGGAAGATCGATCCGGCCATCCTGCAGGCGGCGGCGCTCTGCGGCGCCAACCGCTGGCAATCGCTCGTGCGTGTCCTCCTGCCGCTGGCAATGCCCGGCATGGCGGCCGGCGCGCTGATGGTCTTCGTCATGTCGCTCGGCTACTTCGTCACCCCCGCGCTGCTCGGCGGCACGGCGAACATGATGCTTGCCGAACTGATCGCGCAATTCGTCCAGTCTCTCGTCAATTGGGGCATGGGCGGTGCGGCGGCCCTGGTGCTCCTCGTCGTCACCCTGGCGCTCTATGCGGTGCAACTGCGCTTCTTCGGCACCGACCGGATGGGAGGACGCTGACATGCTCCTGAATTTCGACCGTCTCGGCTGGTGGAAGCTGGTTCTGATCGGCATCACGTTGCTGACAGCCGCTTTCCTGCTCCTGCCCATCCTGTTCATCGCGGCGCTCTCCTTCGGCTCGTCGCAATGGCTGATCTTTCCGCCGCCCGGCTGGACGCTCCAATGGTACCGGGAGCTTTTCGCCGACCCGCGCTGGCTGGAATCCGCCTGGACGAGCTTCCAGATCGCGATCATCGTCACGGTGCTTTCGGTTCTGCTCGGTCTGGTCACCTCATTCGGGCTGACGCGCGGGCGCTTCCTGTTCCGCGAGACGCTGAAAGCCCTGTTCCTGACGCCGATGATCCTGCCCGTCGTCGTTCTCGCCGTGGCGCTCTACGCGTTCTTCCTGCAGATCGGCCTCAACGGAACGCTGACCGGCTTCGTGATTTCCCATCTGGTGCTTGCGCTGCCCTTCTCGATCCTGTCGATCACCAGTGCGCTCGAGGGATTCGACAAATCGATCGAGGATGCCGCGGTGCTGTGCGGCGCCTCGCCGTTCGAGGCGAAGATCCGCGTGACGCTGCCGGCGATCAGCCACGGCATCTTTTCGGCGGCGATCTTCTCGTTCCTGACCTCATGGGACGAAGTCGTCGTCGCGATCTTCATGGCGAGCCCGACCTTGCAGACGCTTCCCGTCAAGGTCTGGGCGACGTTGCGGCAGGATCTGACGCCGGTCGTCGCCGCCGCCTCCACGCTTCTCATCCTGCTGACCGTGCTTTTGATGGTGCTTGTCGCCGTCGTTCGCAAAGGACTGAAATCATGAGCAAACCCTTCCTGCAAATCCGCGGCATCCGCAAGGAATACGGGCCTGTCACCGCCGTTCACGACGTCAATCTCGACGTGGCGCAGGGGGAGTTCCTGACCTTCCTCGGGCCCTCCGGCTCGGGAAAGAGCACGACGCTCTATATTCTCGCCGGCTTCGAGGATCCGACCCGCGGCGACATCATGCTGAACGGCCAGTCGCTGCTGTCGACGCCGTCGCACAAGCGCAATATCGGCATGGTGTTCCAGCGCTATACGCTTTTCCCGCATCTCTCCGTCGGCGAGAACATCGCCTTCCCGCTGAAGGTCAGGCGGCTTCCGAAGGCCGAGATCGATGCCAAGGTGCGCGACATGCTGAAGCTCGTGCGGCTCGAAGGCTTCGAGGACCGCAAGCCGGCGCAGATGTCCGGTGGCCAGCAGCAGCGCGTTGCGCTGGCCCGCGCGCTCGCCTACGACCCGCCGGTCCTGCTGATGGACGAGCCGCTTTCGGCGCTCGACAAGAAGCTCAGAGAGGAAATCCAGCACGAGATCCGCCGCATCCACCAGCAGACCGAGGTGACGATCCTCTATGTCACCCATGACCAGGAGGAGGCGCTGCGGCTTTCCGACCGGATTGCCGTCTTTTCGAAGGGGGTGATCGACCAGATCGGCACGGGGCCGGAACTCTATGCCAACCCGGCGACCCGTTTCGTCGCCGAGTTCATCGGCGACAGCGATTTCCTGCCCTGCGACCTGGTGACGGCGGCAAACGGCAGGGCGGACATCGCGCTCGCCGGCACGACGGTCATCCCGAACGTTCCGATGCACGGCAAGGCGGTCGCAGGCGGCAAGGCGGCGCTGATGCTGCGGCCGGAACGCTTGCGGCTGATGCGATCGGCGCCGGGGGGCGCGACAGCGCTTCCCGTCACGGTCAGCGACATCACCTTCCTCGGCAACAACATCCATGTCGCGACTGAGACCGCAAAGGGCGACGCGCTGGCGGTCCGCCTTCCCTTCGGCCATGAGGCGATTTCCAGCCTCAACCGCGGCGACAGCGTCTGGCTCGGCTTCGACCCGGCCTCGGCACACGTCTTCTGCTGATCCGCAAAGCGGGTGTTGGATTGCGGGAACAAAGCGGTGGGTCCGAGATGAACTCACCCGGACACCTCGTTGTTCCAGCGCGAACGATGCCTCACCGGTAATTGGTGGGAACCAGTGCAGCCCGGTTCGGCGGCGCCTCCACCACCGTTCGGTCGACAGCAAGGGTGCTCATCACGAGGGAGATGAGGACGAGTACCAGCGCCATGAATGCGATGCCTGCCTTATCCATCGCCCATCATGATCGGGGGAATGCGAGCAAAGCGGGGCGGAGGCGACCAGGAGTTTCACCGATGTCAATCATGGTGAATATTGTCTGAAGAGAGGTTCGTACGCGAGGGCACTTATCTCAATGGGATAAGCGCTGGCGGGACCGTCCTATCGCGAGCATCATCTTGAATCGGAAAGGCGCCGGAGATGCTAGTGGTCAAAGCCTGACGCTTTGTACCGGAGTCGTAAGCCCGCTCAGGGTGGTGACCGGTCGTCTGCTGCGGTTAGCCCGAATGGCCGAGATGCGGATTTCAAGA
Source organism: Sinorhizobium fredii NGR234 (assembly GCF_000018545.1). NCBI lineage: Bacteria > Pseudomonadati > Pseudomonadota > Alphaproteobacteria > Hyphomicrobiales > Rhizobiaceae > Ensifer > Ensifer fredii. The sequence goes on along the minus strand of NC_012586.1, from coordinate 1,728,322 downwards.
CGTTCGGGTCGGCGGCTCGTAGGGACGAGTTCGGCCCTTAGCGGTCATGGGAGTGTCGCGAAACTTCGGTACCTCGCCACAGGCGAGCCTGCGAGGCATTGAACTTTGCTTCCGGAGAGAACCTCGATCATGCGGGCGAAGAAGTGCAGCCGTCACCCTGCGCCGGCATGCGTTCTTGCGCGCGCGCTTGCCTGCGAACGCGCCGTCTTTAGCTCTCTCATTTGGAGAGCCCAGGGTTCCGTCATTCCGCTTTGCGATTTTCCCCTCTCTGCCTCCACAATCTCACAAGGAGAGCCACGTAATTCGCCAAGGCGACCGCAATAACCAGGTTTGCTCCTGCCGAAAGAAAAAGAATAAAGCGCGAGTTCATCAGCCCCATTCCGCCAGGGAATCGCGGATCGCGTATGCTTATATCCATCAAGTAAAGAAAATAAACGATACAAAGGAAGATTATTGAGTTAACAACAGCGGACCCAGCCAGCTTTGTGAAGGACAGCCCATCTATGCTTCTCATAAACTTTAGAAAAATTACAAAAAAATAAATTAGCAAGAAAGCGTGGACTGCGAAACTTGCGGTACTCACTATGGCAAACCTGCACCCCAAGAACTCTACGGATTCGTTCAACGCATTGATTCTAAAGCTCAAAAAAGAAACTCTTCTATTAACACCTGCGCAGAAGGCGAGTGTCTCGGAAGTTATAGGGATGTAGGCGCAGACGAGCCCGATGATGACGAACAGAGAAAATATTATGTTCTCTACCCCGAAGTAATATTTATCGATCCCGCTATTCTCTCCGCGGAGTATCGTGGTGAATTTAGCGTTTTCTACCATTCAGAGACCCGACATTGCGCCACAACTCAGTCCTGAATTGAATTGGAGCATCTCTTCTTTCCTGACGTTGGCCAGTGTCGCAGAATACGGAATTCAGCGAAGACGGCAATGACCCCTATTGGCGCGAACCGGCCGCGACACCTCGGCGGCTTACGGCCCGGAGCGGTCACCCCATTCGGTGGAGACTTGCCATTGCCGCATCAATCTTTTCGAAGGCGTCTGGAAAGCGATCCCGTTGTTGTCGGAGTTGGTCTGCGTGCCTCGCGGCGAAGCCGTCAACTTCGTACCAAGGTTCCAAAACAGGAAACCATGCCTGACCAGAGCCTCGACCTTCCGCCATTGCTTGATATCGGATTGTTTCGGCGGTTTGAAACTCCGGGTTAACCCTACGCTAGGTCCACGGCAGTGTGGACAGGGCAGGACCGGTTCAGAAACGTTCAGCCGCTTGAAGCTTTTTCGGCATTCAAAACATGCATAAGGATGCATGTACCGCGGCCAAGGCTCATCGAATTTTTGCGCTGGAAGCAGGGTCGAAGGAGGTTGTTGATGGGGTATCATTTTCATCTCCGCACATGTTCATGTCCCTGGGCGAATAAGCAACCCAATAGCAACGCCCAGGCATGACCGCAATTGGCGCTTCGCCACCGCCGGGTCGGCCCTCTGCGGTCATCCCGCAGCGAGAATCCCATTTTGTCGCTTCCTACCGGCGGCGTGACGAGTGTGACAATATTAGCGATATCTAAATCTATCTGTGGTACACTTCCGACATGCGCGACTTGCTACTCTATATTGTTGTGCTGGGTTGCCTCGTGGCGTTAGATTGGACCGCCACCGAGGGGACGTACAGCCTCGCGGTCTGGCGAGCGGTGAGCGAGCAAGCCGACTCCGTCCGGCATCAGGTCGAATTCTTGGTCGATGACATCGTCAGGCTTTAAGGAACCTTCCGCAACTTTGGCGCGTTGTGCCTGATCGCTTCCGCTACCCTCTCTGGGTCCCCTTAGGCGGACAGCGAAGAGTCTCACGACTCGCGCCCGCCTAATCAGCGGGCGTTCCTATTTCCCCACCGAAGGACGGACGCGACGCCAGAACAGGGGAATGAGGGAACGGTTTGCCTCGCCCTTCTGGTGCGCTAAATCATCCTCTGGATGATAAAGAAGGAAAACAAGCACTCGGCGGGCGAGCCCCCACTGCGACAGCAGGTGGCAGCCCTGCCGTTTCGGATCTCAGAATCCAAATGCGTGGAAATCCTTCTGGTTACCTCACGCGATACCGGTAGATTCATCATTCCGAAGGGATGGCGAAAGAAGGGCCAGAAGCCAACGGACGCTGCGGCAATGGAAGCCTATGAAGAGGCTGGCGCTGTCGGCAAGGTCGCCAAGAAGCCGGTTGGAAGCTACACATATTGGAAGCGGGGCGACGGGAATTTTGAACGGCTTCAAGTGCTCGTCTATCCGCTCGCGGTGAAAAAGCATCGGGCAAGCTGGCCCGAAAAGGGTGAGCGAAGAATGGCCTGGTTATCCGCCGAGGACGCGGCGCTCCTCGTCGACGAACCGGAGCTTGCCTCTCTGATCAGGAATTTCAAAGCGCCCGTTTCCAAAGATTGAAATCCTGACGGCTACCCGTGCCGGTTCCGGGGGCTACACAGAAGGACTTACTGGACAACGTCAGCCATTCTGTCACGATCAGGGCAGCCAAGAACATATGGCCTCAAACTCGAGCCCGCCAAAATGGTCCCCCCCCCGCCGCGGGCTCTTTCTGTATCGATCAGCGACTCATTTTGCCTTGATCACCTACCGAAGGGCTGCATCTGCCAAGCCCGGTCAGGGCGATCCAGCTTAGCTCCCGGGCTTTGACAGCTTCGAGGCGAACACGGCGGAGAACGGCAAAGATCGGCCCAAAGGAGACATGGTTCGATTACATGACCTTGAAGGACAGTGCGCTCTCGGGCACTTCTTCAAACACATAAACCGTCTGACTTTTGAACTGGCACGATTGGATTACAAAAATGGCTCCGATGCAGGAAGCGGTCACATTGCACCTACGACCAGCCGCCACAGCGACTAAGGGGCTGTTTAAAAAGTCCTGCGCCCTGGTGAGGAAAATATTTGCGGTCCTCTTGCTTTTTGTTGGTTGTTTGCGTCCCGCTGTGGGAATGCAGCCATGCCCCACCGAGAACGAACGGTTGTCGAAGGCGGAGATTGTAGTCGAGGCGCGTGTGAAGTCGCTGCTAATCGGCGAGTCTGGCTTGTTAGATGAAAACGGAACGCCGACGAGAATGGTGAGAGCAGATTTGGAGATTAAAAGAGTTATCAAGGGCAAGTTCGCTGGAAAGGAGGCCACGGTATACGAGGCCGCCTATGATAGCGTGCTTGGACCGCTCAGGCCGTTGGCCGTGATGGCGTCGGTTTACGGGTTGGGTGACGAGGATTCGTTCGAGGTGGAGTTATCTCGTAAAGAATTTGGCGATTTTGGCGTTACGATGTTTTCGCTGGGAAGCTGCGGCTACTGGAAATTTCCGGACTTTGCTGACCTCCGCCCTGAATAGCGGATTAGCCGCCGACGGCGAAGTATGAGTTTGCGATGGCTGCTCATGGCGCATCTGTGCTGCTGAACTCGACACCTGGAAGGACTGCATAGGGCTCAATCGAGCCATTCCCGGTCCTCGTCCGCTACGGCCGCAAGGGGTCGATCTTCCGGTTCAGAATCCGTCTCAGTCGGGTGGGAAGTTCCCGTTGATGCTCCTGGGCCAGAACGGGCAAGAAGTGGACGGCGCAGACCTTCCTGCTGGATCAGGTTAGCTCTTTCAATCCCGTCGCGGTCTCAATGAGCGCCCGATATCGGATTTTGAGGGCCTGGACGATCACAGGTGGATAGTCGATGGTAAGGTCGCGGTAGAGCGCCTCGATGCCAGTCGGGTCTGGATGTTCAAGGGTGAGAGAACGAAGGCGCGCACCCGGATCAGGAATTGAGGCCACATAACTAGAGTCGCCCCGGTGGTCGATGATCGAGGGGGCCGCACCGTCTAAGGGAAGCGAGCCATCCTTTGGAATGGTAAAGGCGAAAGTCGGCTCCGAAGCTGGAAGAGAAACCTTGTCGCCGAAGATCGCGCCGTGGATTGAAAGAACGGAGTCAATGGTTTCCGTACTGGCAACCCATCCTCGCAGGCGACGACCTTCATTCCAATCCGATCTGACTTTCTCGTGATTGTCGAGACCAAACCAACGGGGTCGCCGCGGCTGTGTTCCCTCCGGGTCGAGGGCCACGATTTCCAGATAGACAGAGTTGCCGAGCTGAAGCCGGTGATTGTGGGTGCCCATGTAATCGTGACGAGACCCGAACGGCACGTCGAGGTCGAGGCAGTTTCGAACATGCGAAACCCCCTCGATCAGCGTCGGGGCGATCACGGTGAGGTGGTCAAGTTTCAGCAAGTACGACGAACTCCAAAGCTGTCGAGTTTTCCATACGATCCAACCTACCACGAAAAGCAAGGGCGGCTCTTGGCGGTAGGCCCTTCGTCTTGTTCATCTGAACGAGCAAGTTGCGCCAACAGCGGTCATTGCGGCAACCCACCCCATGCCCGGCCACGTGTCCCGTCCGCCCTACTCGAATTTCAGTGGTAGAGAATTTGTCTTCTTGATGGTCTTCAACATGATACTGGACTTTACCGAGAGCAACCCTCCCGCCTTATGGATCATCCGCTCAAGGAACGCGCTGAGGTGATCGAGGTCCTTCACCGTGATCTTGATCAGAAAATCGGCGTCACCAGTCTGGGAATAGCATTCAAGGATTTCGGGCGCGTCTTCGATGAAACTATGCAGCCTTCGATTTCCCTCTTCCGTATGAGAGCTCAGACTGATCGTGGTGTAAGCGGTCACGGCTAGACCGAGCTTTTTGGCGCTTAGAACGCATACCGACTTCTCGATGAACCCCTCCTGCCGCAACCGCTCGAGACGCCGAGCGCATTGCGATCCCGAGAGCGCGACGAGCTCGGATAATTCGGCGTTGGTGAGATCAGCGTTATCTTGGATCGCTGAAAGGAGGCGAATGTCGAACTGATCGAGCATGACGAGGACACTTCCTGCGCATAATTCGCGTAATTGCCTTGATAGTGCAAAAAATTCGCACACAAAACAAGTTAAGCGCGTGGGAATGCGGCCCGTCCGCAGTTTGATCGCGCTATTTTCAATCCACTTTATCGACCAATGCGCTTAACACGCCGATGACCCAGGAGATAAGAATGCTTCCACTCGATGTCGCGCTCTCGTTCGCAGCCGCCGCTGCAGTCTTGTGCTGTGCGCCCGGCCCGGACAATATGTTCGTGTTGATCCAGTCCGCGATCCACGGCCGCGCCGTCGGCATTTTCGTCACATTAGGGCTGTGCGCAGGGCTCGTACTTCACACCCTCGCGGTCGCGTTGGGCGTCGCTGCGATCTTTCAGACTTCCGAACTAGCCTTCAACGGATTGAAGTTTGTCGGCGCGTGTTATCTAGTCTACCTCGCATGGAAGGCATTCAGGGCAGCCCCTGAAAAGCTCATCGAGGGCGAAAGCGGCTCCGTTTCTGGACGCGGCATGATCCTCCGGGGCATGGTGATGAACGTCACGAACCCTAAGGTGGCCATATTCTTCCTTGCGTTTCTGCCACAGTTCACCTCTCCGGCCAGCGGCAATGTGGTGCTCCAGATCTTGGCGTTGGGCGCGATTTTCATCACCTGTGCTTTCTGCTCGTTCGTGACCATCGCCCTTCTCTCCGGTTCGATCAGCACATGGCTCAAAGGCTCCGACAAACGACAGCTCGTCCTCAACCGTAGTGCAGGTGTTGTTTTCGTCGGCTTGGCCGCGAAGCTGGCGACGGCCCATCGGTAAGCGGTTCGACGCGTATATGCGTGGGAGACCACTTTCAGTGTCGGCCGAACCGTGCCATTCCTGGTGCGGATGCCGCCGCCCGCTCTGGGTCGATCTTTCCGGTTCCGTCTCAGGTGGGTGGAAACAAGAAGTCCAAGCTGGACGTGTGGAACAGCCGCCTTTGCGTCCAAAAGCGGCCGTTTAATCTCGCGTAAGGCTGCGCGTAGTCCGGCGGCTTGCTGCCGTTTCGCATCGAACTGCTGAGGGTTGCAGAATGATGGCGCGCAGGCGCCTCATTTTGGGCGACTGCGCGCCGCGCAGTTTCGCGTACCGGGAGGGCCCGATCTTGATTGCGACCAGCACGGGGGCGGCGATCACAACTCGACGGGGCGCCGGACACCGGTGGCTAAAGACGTCAATCTTCGAAGTTGGTCAGGTTGGTCTCGTTGGTGCCCACCACGAAGACAGCCAGCAGACGCGCCGGCTCGGTGCTCCTGGCGTTTGCGCTGACACGATGAAAGTCACCCGGAAATTCCGCGAAGCTTTCTCCGGCATGGTAGACCTTCGCCGGCCCGCTATTGACCTGGCTGCGGATCGCCCCTTCAAGAACGGTGGCATAGATGAACGCCGACTTGGGGTGGGTGTGCGCGGGCGAGGCGCCGCCGGGTCCATATTCGACGAGTACCGCCTTGATGCTCTTGCCCTCTACGTTGGGCAGTTGCTGATCGTAAACGATGGTCAACTTCGCTCTGCCGTCGTCAGCCTGCGCACCGCTGGCTAGAATGACGGCGAGTGCTGCCGTCGGGAGGATGTGTCTGAGCATGTCTGGTCTCCTGTCTGATCCAAATGGCTGGAGTGAACCGCCGGGTACTCGCCGCGGCCGTGGCCGGTTTGCTACAGCGCCGTGCGTCCTCCAGGACGCACAAGGGTCGCTGCAGCGCTTTGAAACTACGCCGTCATTTTCTGAGGCGGCTGCTGGCCTAGCCAGTCGTTGAAGCGGATTCGGCCAAGCCTGGCGTTGCTGCCGGGCACGAGCGACTCGTCTTTCAGCTCCACGCCGAAATAGGGGGCGTGAGGGTCGGCCACGACCTGGCGGGGATCGCTTTTGGCCGACAGCAAACACGCCACGATTTCGTTGAGGCGGACCTTCTCGGGGCCGCCAATCTCGATGATGCCGTTCGCCGGGGCGGCGAGCGCGACTTCCGCCATCACGTCGGCGACGTCATCCGATGCGATCGGCTGCACATAGGCAGGCGACAGATGGACGGACTGACCGATCGTTCCCGCCTGGGCGATGCCGTCCATGAACTCGAAGAACTGCGTCGAGTGTACGATCGTGTAGGGTATGCCGGAGCTCTTGATCAGCTCTTCCTGAGCCATCTTGGCACGCATGTAGCCGCTGCCCTGCAGCCGCTCCGTGCCGACGATCGAGAGCGCGACGTGATGCTCCACGCCGGCGGCAGCGCCCGCGCTCAGCAGATTGCGACCCGCCGTCCGGAAGAATTCCAAGACGGCATTGTCCTCGAATGATGGCGAGTTTGCGAGGTCCAGCACCACGCGCGCTCCTGCGAGTGCTTCGGCAAGACCCGTTCCGGTGATCGTGTCGACGCCTGAATTCGGCGATGCCGCCAACACGTCATGGCCTTTTTTGCGCAACCGCTCCACGGTTTTCGAACCGATGAGACCGGTACCGCCAATTACGACGATTTTCATCATTGTTCTCCTTACGAATGGGCATTGCAAAGTGTTCGCCGATGGGCACACCGCGCAGCGCGCAGCCTCGAAGGTGTCGGCCGGCGGAGCGGGTAGCGCGTCCAAGCCGGCACCGCGAAACCGGTTTCCAGGATCAACAGTCTGATGATTCAGCATGTGTTCTCTCCAGGCCGGTCGGCGTGGCCGATGGCAGGGAGAATGCGGCGGATCGTGATGTCAAACTACTCTACGGAAGTCGTTGCCATACGATGCAAAAGCATTGGGGTAGTACTCGTTTCGATCAAAAAGCCCCGATGAAGTGGAGGAAATCCGCGCCATTCGGCATCGGACGAATTCAGCTCGGCCCCAGATAGCTACCGGGACCGAAGAGGATGGCCGATCCGTTGTCTAAGTAGAGCTGAAAAGCTGTTCCCACCCGGTCAATTTGCGATGAGTAGCACATCCAGACACCCGAGTGCCTATTGCTCCGATACCATAGCCTGACCGCCTCAATACCTCCTGGTACTGCAAGCCGAAATGCTCCCCCGCTACTTTCGTCCGTGATTGACAGAGAGAGGAGCGCATCATGCCGCATGCAGAAACAAACCGTAGGACCGGTCAGCAGGAGACAACCATGAGCCTGGACAACGCCTCACGCCCTAGTAGATCGGGGCGGGACGAGCTCGTTCCGTCACGCTACGCGGTTAAGGTCGGCGAGATTGACGTCTTGGTGATCAGTGACGGCGTGCTACCAATACCAACCCCGGTTTTGGCGACCAACGCCGACCCGGCCGTCCGGACGGCCTGGCTGGACGACATGTTCCTGCCGACGGACGTGCTCCATTGGCCGCTGAACGTGGTCTTGGTGCGGAGCGGCGGCCAGGCGATACTCGTCGACGCTGGGCTAGGGGTGGAGTTTCCGGACTTCCCGCGGGCCGGGCAGACGGTCTCGCGACTGGAGGCCGCCGGAGTCGATCTCGCCTCCGTGACCGACGTGGTGCTTACCCACATGCACATGGACCACATTGGCGGGCTGCTCGCGGATGGCGTGAAGGACCGATTGCGTCCGGATCTGCGGATCCACGTGGCGGCGGCGGAAGTCAAGTTCTGGGAAGCGCCCGATTTTTCCCACGCCTCCATGCCATCGACAGTGCCGCCCGTGCTTCGGCGGACGGCCAAGCGGTTCATGGCCGAGTACCAGAGCCAGCTGCGGCAGTTCGACGAAGACTACGAGGTGGCGCCGGGGGTGGTCGTCACCCGCACCGGCGGCCACACCCCCGGGCACAGCGTGGTCCGCCTGGCGTCGGGGGGCGACCGGCTGACATTCGCAGGCGACGCCGTGTTCCAGGTCGGCTTCGACCATCCCGACTGGCACAACGGCTTCGAACACGACCCCGAGGAGGCGGCCCGCGTCCGCGTCCGTCTTTTGCGTGAACTGGCGGCGACCCGCGAGCCGCTGGTGGCCACTCACCTGCCGTTCCCGTCCGTCTGCCATGTCGCGGCCGACGGCGACGTCTTTCGTTGGGTCCCGGTCGTCTGGGACTCATGACGGCAGTCCAACCGGCCACGCGAAGGACTGGTTGCTTAGCCGCCAAATTGCGGCATTCGACCTTAGCCAAGGTGGAGCACAAGTCCTTCATTTTGAAACCGTTCTGCCGGGATGATCCTCGGCAGAGCGGTTTCAGCTTAGCGAGCGCCGGCCTGACGCATTTGCGCGGGCAGTGTCTCAAAGGCCCGGATCAGTTCGCCGACGGAGGCAGCCCCCATCTTGTGCATGACGCTGCTGCGATGCGCTTTCACCGTCACTTCGCTGATGCCGAGATCGAAGGCGATCTGCTTGTTGAGGCGTCCGCGCGCCACTTCGTAGAGAACCTCGCGCTCGCGCTGCGTCAGCGTCTCGAGGCGTTCGATATTGAGCCGGGAAATCGCTGCTTCTGCGCGTCGCTCGGCGTCCATCGCAATGCCGGCAGTGACCGCGTCAAGCAGCGTTTGGTCCCGCACCGGTTTGGTGAGAAAATCCACCGCTCCCGCCTTCATCGCCTCGACGGTCATAGGGATGTCGCCATGCCCTGTCAGGAAGATGATCGGCTTGGGGTTGCCATTATCGGCCAGATGGCGCTGCAGATGGAGACCGCTCTCTCCCGGCATGCGCACATCGAGGATCAAACAGCCGGGGGCGTCCAGCGTATCGGCGTCAAGCAATTCGCGAGTGGAGGCAAAGCTCACCGGCCGGAAACCCGCCGATAGAATTAACTCCGACAGTGCCGCGCGAACCGAGGCGTCGTCGTCGACAATGATGACGAGCGGCTCATCCTCTTCACTCCCAAGCTGCGGGGACAATGACCTCCGCAGGAAAGGCTGGCCTACTCCCATGACACCCTCCTTCTATTTGTCTAGAGCATTGGCGATGGCCGCGAGCAGGGCCTGGGCGTCGAAGGGCTTGCGGAAAAACCCGCTATTGCCCTGGGCGCGGCCCTGATCCGCTATCTCGTGGCGGCCCGTGATCAGAAATACTGGCAGCTCGGGGCGAGACTTCTTTACACGATCTCGAAGCTCGAGACCGTCCATCCCAGGCATTCCGATATCGGTGATGAGGACGTCCAGGTCCGACAGCCCACTGGCGAGCAACGATCCCGCCGACGGGAAGCTGCGGGCCACGTAGCCCGCGGATTCGAGAAGGTCGCTCACCGATTCAAGTAGTCTTGCATCATCATCAACAATCGCGACGACATGTCTTGTCTTATTCATGGTCATTCCCTCCCACTCGCCGGGAGTGGGTGATCGGTATTTCCAGCCTCTCCGCGATGCGCACGAGATCGGCGAGCGAGTCTGCGGCCATTTTGTGCATCACGTTTCTTCTGTGTATCTGCAGCGTGACCTCGCTGATGCCCAACTCAGCGGCCGCCTGCTTGTTGAGAAGACCGCTCACGACCAGCGGCAGTACCTCGCGCTCTCGCGGTGTCAGTTCGCGATAACGTTGTCCCAGCATGCTGAGTTCGGCGCGTGCCGCTCTCTTCACCCGATCTTCAGCGATCGCCGCGCCGATTGCTGCCATGAGGTCAGCATCGCTGAACGGCTTCGTCAGGAAATCCACGGCGCCGTGCTTGATCGCACGCACTGAAGATGGAATGTCGCCGTGCCCCGTGATGAACACGATCGGCGGGTGATCGACGTCGGCGATCTGCCTCTGCAGATCGAGGCCGTTGATATCCGGCAATTCGACATCGAGAATTAGGCAGGCGGGGACATCCGGCTTATCCGCGCTCACATATTCGCCGGCTGATCCGAAGGCGATGGCGCGTATGCCGTGCGAGTCCAGCAGGTCGCTGAGCGCCTCGCGGATGCGTTCATCGTCGTCGACGATGAAGACAACATGATCATCGCTCGTCATGGCGCTGCCTTCGCTTCAACCGGCAAGGTGAAGATGAACTTTGCTCCATGCGGTTCGTTCTTCTCGGCCCACAATCGTCCGCCGTGCAACTCGACGATCGAGCGGCAGATCGCCAATCCCATGCCCATGCCGTCTTTTTTTGTCGTGAAGAACGGCTCGAATACCCTGTCGGGAAATTCGATGCCCGGGCCCAAATCGCTGATCTCGGTCTGAACCACATCTCCGATATAGCTTGCGCGCATGCCAAGCACCCTGTCGCCCGCAAGTGAGCCCATCGCCTCCATGCCGTTGCGAATGAGATTGATCAGAACCTGCTGGATCTGGATATGATCGATTGCGATCGGCGGAAGGTCGCCATCGATCTTCAAGTCGATCCGAACGCGCCGCCGCGCTGCCTCATCGGCGAGAAGGTTGCGAACTTCGCTAATCACGCTGGCAAGAGCCGCATTGATCCTCGTCCCTATGGATTGCTTGAACAAGGCGCGAATGCGGCTGACGACGTCGGCGGCCGAATTGGCATCCCGGACGATGCGCTCTACCGTCCGCTGCGCGCGTTGCAGATTCGGCGGCTCTGCGGTCAGCCAGCGTTGGCAGGCGTGCGAGTTCGCCACGACGGCTGCCAGGGGCTGGTTCACCTCGTGCGCGATAGAAGCGGAAAGCTCGGAAAGGCTGGCCGCCTGACTTGCGCGAGCCAGACTCTCTTGCGCCAGGCGCAGTTTTTCCTCTGCCCGAACTTCGCCGTCGATATCCAGGCATATGACATTCCATTGAACGATGGTGCCCTCGGTATTGCGCATCGGCGCAGCACGCGTTTCGACCCAGCGATATTCGCCGTCGAAGCGCCGTAGGCGGTGCCTTCGTGCATAGGGCTCCCCGGTGGTCAGCGAATGGGCATAGTTCTCCTTGACTCCATCGACCTCGTCAGGATGGACGCCGGCATCAAGCGTGCCCTCCAACCGGGACTTGCCCGTTCCGTCGAGCTCTTCAAGCTTATAGCCAAGAAAGTCGCGGAGCTGCGGATTGCGGTATACCGGCTCCCCATCAGGAGCGGCGCAATCGATCATTGCAGGCAGTGTCTCGACGATCTGCCAGAGGGAGCGTTCTCTTTCGCGCAGCGCCTCCTCAACGCGCAGCTGGTCGTCGATGTCATGCGAAAGGCCGTACCACTGGACGATGCGTCCGCTCTCATCCCTGAGCGGATCTGCACTGGCTTGCACCCAGCGATAGACACCATCGGCACGCCGAAGGCGACACTGCTTGGAGAAGCGCTCGCCCGTGACGAAGGAATGGTTGAGCGCCCCCCAGAGATCGGCCGCATCGTCGGGGTGAACGGCGGCTTCCATGAAGGCTTCCAGCCGGCTCACGCCCGGTTTCTCCAGATCCGCAAGATCCAGACCAAGAAAATTTATCACGCGTCTGTTGAGGAAGGTCGGTTCACCCTCGGGACTGAGCCTCCACAGGAGACTTGGGACCATGTCTACGAGTTGGGAGAGCTCCCGCTCACGATCCCGCAAAGCCTCCTGTGCCCGCATCTCGTCGTCTACGTCGACGGAAATGACGTACCATTGCGCAATCGCGCCGCTTTGATCCCGCAGCGGTTCCGCGCGACCATCGACCCAGCGATACACGCCGTCTGCACGGCGCATGCGATATTTCATCGAGAAGGGATCCCCGGTAACGAGCGAGCGTCGGACCGTCTCGAGCAGACCTGTTGCGTCGTTGGGATGGATAAGGGTCTGTATGACAGCGGTGAGACGGCTCGTGCCCGGCTTGTCCATATCACCTACGTCCAGACCGAAGAAATCAATCAGGCGCTTGTTGAAGAAGATCGGCTCGCCCTCGGGCGTAAGTCGTCTGATATGAACCGGCACCATGTCCACGAGCTGCGAGAGCTCGCGCTCCCGATCGCGCAGTGCCTCCTGCGCACGCACTTCATCGTCTATGTCGATAGCAACCGCGTACCATTGAAAAATCGCTCCGCCATGATCGCGCAGCGGCTCGGCGCGGCCCTCCATCCAGCGGTACACGCCGTCCGCACGACGCAGACGATACTTCCTGGAGAAGCTCTCGCCAGTGACGAGGCAGCGGCTGAGCTCGTCCCCGAACTCTGTTGCGTCGTCCGGATGGACGGCCGCCGCTATTGCGGCCGCCAGCCGGGTCACTCCCGGCTTGTCCACATCCGCTACGTCCAGGCCGAGAAAGTCGCTCAAGCGCTTATTGAAGAAGTTCGGCTCTCCGCCGGGCGTCAGACACGCGATGGCGACCGGAACCACGTCGACAAGGAGCGCAAGCTGCCGCTCGCTTTTCCGCAGCGCCTCCTCGGCGCGCAGCTGATCGTCTATGTCGTGCGAGAGGCCGTACCACTGGACGATGCGTCCGCTCTCATCCCGCATCGGCTCCGCGCGGCCCTCCACCCAGCGATACACGCCATCCGCGCGACGCAGGCGATACCTCATGAAGAAGCGCTCGCCGGTGACGAGGCTGTGGTTGAGCGCATTCCCCATTCTGGCTGCATCGTCGGGATGAACGACGGCCGCAATGGCGGCCGCCAGCGGAGTCATGGTCGCCGTGTCATAGTCCGCTACGTCCGAGCCGAGAAAGTCGATGAGGCGCTTGTTGAAGAATGTCGGCTCGCCGTCGGATGCCAGACGCCAGATGGGGATCGGGACCATGTCGACGAGTTGCGAGAGCTCCCGCTCGCGGTCTCGCAAGGCCTCCTGCGCCTTCATCATGTCTTCGATGTCGACGGACACACCGTACCACTGGACGATCGCGCCGGACTCGTCGCGCAAAGGCTCCGCGCGGCTCTCCACCCACCGATGAGGACCGTTTGCCCGGCGCTGGCGATATCTCCACAGGAAGGGTTCACCCGTCTCGAATGAGCGTGCGAAGGCTTCATCCATCGCGATCCGATCATCCGGATGGACGACGCTCAGAGATCGCGAGCCGTCAGGCGCGATCAAGTCCTCGAGCGTGACGCCGGTGACATCGGTAACGCGCTTGTTGAGGTAACACGGTATTCCTTCTGGCGTCGTACACCAAATGAGAGCGGGAACGGCGTCGATCAGCTGCTGAAGTTGCCGCTCACTCCGGCGCACGGTGAGCAGCGCCAGCTGATGCTGCCGGGATATGGCGGCCACGATCAGCGCCGATAATGCCGAGATGGCCAGAAAAAGCTGCAGCATGATGTGCTTTTGCCTCTGGGACTCGGGATCTCCGGCAAATTGGCTAGAGCCGGAAATCGTGAACATCAGCGTGATCAGAGCAAGGAGGGTCAGGCTGACGGCGGCGCCTTTGAAATCGAACCGCACCGCCGCCCAAAGAAGAGGCGGCATGACGATATAGGCGAAGGGCAGGTAGCCGCTGAGTGACAGGGCTGCGACACAGAGAAGGATCAGTCCCAGGGCGCAGGCCTCCATCCATTGCGAGGTCGACAGCCACGGCCTGCCATGCCAGCTATTGAACATGACCAGCACCAGCGGCGCCACGATCAGGACTCCGGTAGCATCTCCGATCCACCAAAGAGGCCAGGCTGTTGTGAAGGATTGCGATTGTATGGCAAACAACGCCAGTGTCGCACTACCGATAGTCGCGCCCACAACAGGTGCAATTCCAGCCCCCAGCACGACGAATGCGAGAACTTCCTGCAGCGTTTCCAGCCGGACCGGCCGCCTTAGCACCCGGTTCACCAGCCATGCCCCAACCGCTGCTTCGAGCGCGTTGGCAATATAGATGAGCAAGGCGGCGGGCAGCGGGCTGTGGAACCATACCGCATTGCTGAACAACTCAGCCAGACAGCCACTGACCATCCACCAGGGCCAGCTGTACGGCGGCGTGAGAACAAGCGTGGCCATGAAAAGCCCGCCCGGGGGCCAAATGGAAACACCTGTCCCGGGCACGATTGCGAGCGACTGAGCGAAACCGCAGCCCAGAACATAGGCCGCGAAGAATAGCCCCAGGTGAAGGAATTTGGGGCGGTGCGACCAAACGCTCATCATCAGCTGCTCCTGCCGGACAACTCAGGGATCGTCAGCGCGTACAGCAGTTATTCTCGAAATTGGGCTGGCGAACGCGTCTCGACACCGTAAACCCGCCGCACCACAGCCGCAATTCATGGAAATCCATGTATTGCGCGGCGGCGTCGCCGCTACGCCGCATTCGTGGAAAGCTGGATCAAAGCGAGTGAGCCGGAAATTACTCTGCCTTTTCCGCTGACGGTCGGCAACGCCGAGACTTCGGCGACCAAGGTCGGCGACGAGCCGCTGCTTGCCGCCCTGGCGTGAGACAAGGCAGCAAGCCAACGACATTCTTTTTCTTGAGCTGCTTCATGACGTCTCGGCGACGGTGTTTGCGATCGATTACACTTCGTAAACCGGCCGCTGCCTCACTCCCCGGCCTTTAGCTTGACGCTCGAGGGCTTGGGCGCCTGGCGGCCGCCAGCTGGATTGCAGCGATCGTCGCGACGCAAAGCCCAAGCAGGACATGTGTCCACATCGCGACGGGCTGTGATCCGAAGCCGAGCAGGAACGGGGCGACCACCGCCCAGCTCCCCAAGAGGAGATTGGACCATTCGACCCAAGCCCCATAGCGAGTGAGGGCCACGGCAGAGCAGCAGACCATCAAGGTGCCCGTGATCGCCGCATTCCATGCCGCGACGGGTTGTCCGCCAAACATGTAGGCAGCGCAGACGAACGCTGCGCCCAGAACCAGATTGCTCCACTCCAACGACTTACTTGGCACTTCGCTTTTCATCTCTCATCTCCTTGCTCATTCAGTTTGTGCCGTAGCACTTCAGGGACCATGTGGTCGGTTTAGGAGAATGGGGAAGTGTCGTGCGCTCATCTATTCTACGCAGGCATCTGTCGGGTGATGCGAAAGGCGGGAGCGGCTCGGCACTTGGATATCGGAGGTTATCGAGGCGCTCGAATCAGAGGGAAGCTTTCGTTGAGCCGTGCTGAGGCTTCAGAAATTGGGAGAATTCCCGATGGAACGTCTTTGGAGGGTTCATCGCGTTCACGATTGATGACCGCTCAGGGTTGAGGACAGCTGTCTTCAAGAACCTCGTGCCCGGCGCGTTGCCAGGATGATGTCCTCGTTTATGCTGAAAAGATCGCATGATGTATTGAAGGGAACCGCGGGCGCCAGGTGTCACGAAAATCTGGGGCAGTGATAAAGCTTCTCACCACCGGGCGGTCCGCAGTTCCGCAAAGTATCGATGGGTCGGCTTTTGGCCCGGACCCGCGCTTCCGCAGGATCGCTCCGAAGCCTCGAAAGCGATCATCTCAAGGCCTGCTGTACATCCGATACCCGCCAGAAGGGGCGTTTGATTTCGACGATTTGGCGACCCGGATCGCCAGCTTTCACTCTATCGCGGATGAGCGCAACCAAGTCAGCCTTGACAGCCGGATTGGACGAGAAATAGCTATGGCCGATGAAGCCGCCACCAGAAAACTCGATGAAATCGACCAGCCCTCCCATGCGAGACCCGGCCCATTTGGACGCCGCCTCGCTCCTGTCCTTGGGAAGCCTGTTTACAGCGAGCTGCCCCAGCCGCAAGGCGCTGCCGAAGAGCAGGCTTGATGCCCCCAACGCTTTGTCCCCGGGAGACGAATAAACCGTGAGATGCAGAGGGCCTTGAGGCGGGACCACACTTGGCCTTGATTGGCTGCCGAAGGCAAGATCTGGGTCCGATACCCACGCGAACAACTTGGAAGAGGCCACATCGAGATCAATATCGGGAGCGAAAAACACCACGTTCGCCATCTTGTAGCGCTGCCACATTGACGATCGGCTAACATACGCTTCGATGCTGAGTTGCTGGACCACACTCGCGAGCACATCGGTCCCGCGGCTATGCGCCAGGAGGTGAAGCCGCTCGACACCCTTAGCTTCGGCGATGATGCGAATGGCTTTCTTAAGATCCGCGACTGAAAACTCGCTCGACTCTCGGTCTATGTTGTAGCCAAAGAACAAGCCGCCGGAGCCCCCAGCAGGCCAAGTCAGGGCAATGCAGACAAACTGGTTCTGCAGCGACCTGCAAATCTCGCCTGTGGTGCGGGCGGCGTCGTCGAAGCTGTTGTTGTATCCGTGAATAAAGACCACGACTTCCTTGCGATCGGCTATTGCGAGCCGACGATTGACTTCGGCCTGCAGCGATACGGCAGCCCGCTCGTGGGCCGCGACTGCCGTCGGCGTGCGGCTTAGCCCGTTCGCGGTCGCCACGACGCCGTAAGGTGTCGCCGGAAACCGGCCGATCTCGGAAACCGCGCCGACGCGCATCTGACTTTTGCTGGTGGGAGAGTTGCGTGTTGGGGTGAGCGACACCGATCCGAAACTCAAGGATATGGCTCTTTCGGCACCGTAGGACAACGTGCCGTTTGCAGCAGTTACAGGAGCCCGGTCGGTGATGTAGAGGAGGTCGAAGGCTCCGGGAGTCGAGTGGGACTGAATGGTCTGGGTGCTTGGCAACGCCGGCGACTCAGTAATGGGTTGCGTTGCAACCTCCGCGCGCTCCGTGGCACAGCCAGCAAGGCAGACAAGCAAGAGGACCGCTGCCCACGCCAGGCAAAAGTTGATTAATCGGACCCGTCCAATATAGCTGGTGAATTTGCGGCCAAGACCAAGTCCAGCAACGCAATAGCTATGTGCCACACGGTTTGCAAATTCCGAAGCAATCCGCCCCTTGATTCCGAAATGATCTCGCCCCTCAATTCCGAGAAATAGTCGCCCCCTGATTCCGAGATGATGCCGCCCCCTTCGGAAGGCGTCTGGCATGGGTGTTCTGCTGGTGTGAAGTTTCTTCCTTCGATTGTGACGAGGAAGGAACGGGATGCCTGCGGAGAGACTGGAGATGCGGCGTGTCCGCGAGATATTGAGATATCGCTTTGAGCAAGGGCTTGGGCACAAGTCGATTGCGGTGCGGGTTGGAGCTGCGCCATCGACGGTGCGCGAGACGCTGCGGCGTGCGGCCATTGCGGAGCTATCGTGGCCGTTGAGCGACGGTGTCAGCGATGCAGTCCTGGAGGCGGCGCTTTACAAGGCGGCCGGGACGAAGACGGGTCATCGTCGGAGCCCTGAGCCGGACTGGGCACATGTCCATCGCGAGCTGAAGCGCAAGCACATGACGCTGCAGATCCTCTGGGACGAATACATCAGCCGTTATCCGGACGGCTATCGCTACAGCCGGTACTGTGACCTTTACCGCGGCTGGGCGATGAAGCTGCCTGTGACGATGCGGCAGGATCACGCTGCCGGCGACAAGCTGTTCGTCGACTACGCCGGCGACACGGTCACGGTTGTCGTTGATAGGCGGTCGGGCAAGACACGGCAGGCGCATCTGTTCGTGGCGGTTCTGGGGGCATCGAGCCTTTCCTATGCGCAGGCGCGCTGGAGCGAGACGCTTCCCGACTGGATCGAATGCCATATCCTGGCGCTGGAGTTTTTTGGCGGTGCGCCAGCCTTGCTGGTTCCCGACAATGCCAAGGTGGCGATCATCAAGGCCTGCCACTTCGATCCCCAGGTCAACCGCACGTATTGCGGGATGGCTGCTCACTATGGGAGCGCGGTCCTGCCGACGCGGCCGCGACGCCCGCGCGACAAGGAGCGGACATCACGATGCACCTTGTTGGAGTGGTTGAGCGACAATTAATCTGGGTTGACGGCCACCATATCGACTGCCGGCGCCTTTTTCGAGTCTGACGTTGCCCGGCGGTTCGTACAAGTATCGATGGTTGCTGGCGTATCGATGACGCTTGAGAGTGCCTTTGCGCCCGAGTTGGTGAACGGTCGATTCGCATACGCCGAGCTGCTGGGCTACTTCCTCGCCGGTGAGCATGCCGCCCTCGCGCAGCCGTTCGTACCGGCTCTTCAAACCATAGGTGCGGCGCACGAGCATGACCTTCTTCGGCGTGAAGGGTTCGCCGCGCCAGTTGCGATGCCCGAGTTCGTTGAGACGAGCGGCGATCTGCCGGTCGTTGGTGGCCTCCAGCAGCTCGTTGATCAACGCCACGACCTGTGCCGGCGTCTTGCGTATCACCGACATAGGCCGAGGTCTGGCCACCGACAGGCTCTGCGTGCGCCCGCCGCGCCAACGGATGTTGATGTTGACCTCATCGTCGACGAGCAGCGTCACGTCTTCGATGAGAAGGCCGAGCATGCGCTTGCGTTCGACGGCACCGGTGCGCTCGTCGTTCCAGATGCGCGGGAAATCGGCGGTCAGCGCCCTGATGCGCTGCTGCGCTGGCTCGTCCAGCAGCGAGTGGTCGGCCTCGTTCTGGCGCTCGTGCTCGCGCTGGAGTGCGTCGAGGTCGCGCAGCCGTGCGTTCCAGTCGGCTTCCAGCGCGTCGGCGACCAGGCGGTTGTCCGGATCGACCTTCAGGTAGCGCCGGCGGGCCAGTTCAGCCTCATAGCGGGCGCGTTGCAGCTGCGTGCCGCGCAGCGCCGCGGCCTGCTCCACGCGCTGGGTGATCTCCTGCTGCACGGCAAGCGCGACATCGATCGCTGCCGGCGCCATTACCTCCAGCAGTAGCGCGCTCACCGCCTCGTCGACCGGAGCACCGCGCACCCATTGGCAGTGTTTGCCGGCGTGTCGCACGACGGCTTCGTTGCAGACGTAATATGGGCGCAGCCGCCCCTCGAACGGCTCGTAATGGACCCGCATGCGTGCACCGCAGCGGCCGCACAGCAGCCGTCCCTGCAACAGGCCGCTGCCCTGGCGGGGCATGCGTCCACGCAGGCCGGGTGAAAAACCGGTGGCGTTCTGTTCCAGGGCTGCCTGATTGCGTTCGTATTCGGCCCAGGAAATGTAGCCGTCGTGGGCGTCGGGAATCAGTACCTGCCAGTCGGATCTCGCCACGCGCAGTTGCACGGGCTTCAGCTTGGCATTGTAGGCGGTGCGCGTGCGTCCATAGGCGAAGGCGCCGGCATAGCGCGGGTTGTGCAAGATCTGGAGCACGCGGGAATGGTCGATCTCGTTCCACAGGACGTCGCCCTTGCCGATGCCGCGACGGATACGCCGCGGAAAGAGGATCTTCTCGCCCCGCAGGCGGCGCACGACGGCGCAGGCCGAGCCGGTCTGGCGGAAAGTATCGAACAGGAGCCGCACCGTGTCCTGGATCTGTCGGTCGGGATCGAGCACGACCCGCGCGTCAGGGGTGTAGACCAACCCGATCGGCAGCGGCATCTCGAGTTCGCCGCGGCGCGCCTTGTTGAGAATGCCGCCTTGCAGCCGCGACTTCAGGATGTGCAGTTCGGCCTCGCTCATCGTGCCCTTCAGGCCGAGCAGCATGCGGTCGTTGAAATAGGCCGGATCATAGACGCCGTCCTCGTCCATGATGAGCGTGCGCGACAAGGCGGCCAGCTCAAGGAGACGGTGCCAGTCGGCATTGTTGCGTGCCAGGCGCGACACTTCCAGCCCCAGCACGATCCCTGCATGTCCCATCGCCACTTCGCTCACCAGGTGCTGGAAGCCGTCGCGGTCCTGCGACTGCGCGCCGGAGAGGCCGAGGTCGCTATCGATGACGTGGACACGTTCGATCGGCCAGCCCAGCGCCACGGCGCGATCGCGCAGGGCGTATTGCCGCTTGGTGCTCTCGGTGTTCTCGAACACCTGACGAAGCGAGGACTGACGCACGTAGAGGAATGCATCACGCCGCAGATGGTCGGCGTCAACCTTTATGGCGATGTCAGTAGACATGGTTCCCTCGGGTCTCTGCTGCCAGCACCATGTTGGCGAGCATGTGCACGAGCTGGCGATCGTGCACTGCGACCGAAGCCGTAGGCCGTGATTCCAGCCGCCGATGCGTCGGCGGGGGAGGCTGCGCGATCAGCACCGCCAGCCCTTGCCAAAGGCCGTGGAAAACGATGGCGCCCATGTCCTTGGCGCAGGCCTGACCGCAAAGGACGGCGGTGCGCAGCGTCTCGTAGAAATCCTTGCAGCTGCGCGGTAGCACCGGGGTGCGTGCATGGGGCTCACCGTTTTTTTTTACGGGCGATCGCGCGTTCGATGCTGCGGGGATGGACACTGATGCCGAGCGTCGAATGCAGCAGTTCTGCCAGGGAGCGCGCCTGCAGCGGGGCGCCCGCATGCTGGTTCTGCTCGATGAGCTGCATGACCTCGTCGGTGAGTTTGTGGGCCGACTTTGGCCCTCGGGTGCGCGGCAGCAGGCCGGCAATGCCGTCGCGTTCGAACGCGGCCTCGGCCTGATAGTAGGTTGGCCGCGACAGACCGAAAAGCGCGGCGGCATCGGCCTTGTTGACGCCATCCTCCTGGACGTGACGCAGCATCTCGTACTTCACCTGCACGAGATCGAGAGGATCGAAGAAGGTGGACTCACGAAACCAGGGTGCACGGACGGCTTCGGGCCGCGCATTGAGTGCTCCGAGCTCGCGCAGTCGCTCACGTTTGGTCTCGTTGGGCATGGCATAACCTCTTCCTAGTGGTGTAAATCAAATTACGCCTCGATAGAGAACGTGTCAACCTAACGACGCCGGGCGATATGGCTGTTTATGCTGCATATAACTACAATGTAGAGGCAATTATCGCTGTGAGCGCCCGTATGATTCGGCATAATTAGATTTACATAATCGGCATAAATTGCCTGACACGCATTCAGCCGCCATGGCTGCGCTCGATTTGCTCGATCAATGCGGCTAGGGTTGCCAGATCATCTGGACGCACGAACGACCTACCGGCCGCGATCTGAATGAAAACATCGGGTGCAGCGACGTCCGTCCATGACGCAAGCAGCGAGCGAAGCCGCCCATCCGCGTCGTAGAACATGACGCGATCCTCGCCCCAGTTCTGCTTGCGTGTCGACAACACGAAGCGCTGGCCGCGCCACGGATGGAACGGGTGCGTGACCTCGAACTCTATACGCACTTGAGTGTCAGTACGAACTGCAGTCCTGGACTTGAAAGAAGGCGAAAGTGGAAGCTGCGGTTCGCATTGTCGAACGCTGGCTACTGGGCCGCCTGCGCCATCGCATCTTCTACAGCCTGGCCGAGGTCAATGCGGCGATCGGCGAATTGCTCCATGATCTCAACGATAAGCGGGTCCTGCGCCGCGTCGGTGCCACCCGCCGCCAACTGTTCGAAGAGCTTGATCGCCCAGCTTTGCGACCACTGCCTGTCGAACGCTATGTCTTTGCCGAATGGCGTATCCGGCGTGCCGGGCTGGATTATCACGTCGAGATCGAGCGGCACTATTATTCCGTTCCCTATCGCTTCGCCCGTGAGCAGGTCGAGGCTCGTATCACCGCCAATACGATCGAGATCTTCCACAAGGGCGAGCGTATTGCCGCCCATCGCCGCTCCAGCGGCAATGGCAAGCACACGACGATCCCTGATCATATGCCCTCGGCGCATCGCCGCTTTGCCGATTGGACGATCGAACGGATTCAACGCGAAGCCTCTGCCATGGGGCCGGATGTTGCGCTGTTGTGCGAGCGCATCCTTGCCGACAGGCCGCATCCCGAGCAGGGCTTCCGCGCTTGTCTCGGGATCATCCGCCTTAACAAGAGCTTTGGCCGCGACAGGGTCAATGCCGCTTGTAGCCGTGCGTTGGAGATCGGGGCCCGGACCTATGGCTCGGTGCGCTCCATCCTCGACAATCACCTTGACCGAACAGCTGCCTCAAATGGAGCGGCGTCGCATGAACCGATCCATCACGCCAACATCCGCGGACCCCGCTATTATCACTAAGGAGAACGAAAGATGCTTGCTCATCCAACACTGGATAAATTGAATGCCATGGGCCTGGCCGGCATGGCAAAGGCCTTCAGTGAACTCGTTGGCAACGGCGAAGCCGAACATCTCTCGCACGCCGAATGGCTCGGATTACTGCTCGAACGGGAATGGAGCTCCCGTTACGATCGCAAGCTTGCGGCACGCCTCCGGTTTGCCAAGCTTCGCCACCAGGCTACCCCGGAAGATGTCGATTATCGCGCCGAACGCGGCCTTGACCGCGCCCTCTTCATGAAACTGCTCGCTGGCGACTGGATCAACGCGCATGACAATCTGGCCATCTGCGGACCCTCAGGTGTCGGAAAGAGTTGGTTGGCTTGCGCTCTTGGCCACAAGGCTTGCCGCGACGATCGCTCAGTGCTCTATCAGCGTGTCCCGAGGCTGTTTGCTCAGCTTGCGCTCGCTCGTGGTGACGGCAGGTATGCCCGGCTGCAACGGACCTTGGGCCATGTTCAGCTCCTGATCCTCGATGATTGGGGACTCGAGCCGCTCAACGAACAGGCCCGTCACGATCTGCTCGAAATCCTCGAAGATCGCTACGGCCGTCGATCGACGATCATTACCAGCCAACTTCCCGTATCCGCATGGCACGGCGTCATCGGCGACCCAACCTATGCCGATGCCATACTCGACAGGTTGGTCCACAATGCTCACCGCATTGAACTGAGCGGCGAAAGCCTACGCCGAAATCTGCCGCGCAAAGCTTGACACCTCGCCTGAATGAACTGACAACAATCATCGCCTGCAGACCCCACTAAACAGGGGGCGAGATCATCCCGGAAACCGGGGGCGCAATCATCTCGGAACAAAGGGGCGGCTTCATCGGAATCGGCACACGGTTTCCCCCTCCAGATTTTTGTACCGTGTTTAGCAGCGTGCGTAAATCCGTTCCGGCGCGCTCCGGTGATCGCACTTGATCGCTCCGTGCGCAAAGAGGGCTCCTGGCGGGCAATGTTCTTGTCTCTACGCGAAGTGCATAGTTAGCTCGCGTGCCAGCCGCTTGAGGGCGTAGTCGCGCCCCTCCTCCGGACAGAATATCCTGAACCTTGGCACAGGATGCCTCCGAGCCGCTTTCCTGATAGATGAAGCGTCAAGAATGACCGATTGAGGTAGAGGGGGGCAATGCTGATGCTTTCCAGTCGGTTCGTTAACACGGATCCAGACGCCGGTGTCGGCGGAACGATCGCGCTGGTGGTGGCCTGGCCCGCGTTCTGGGACTTCAGCCACTCCGGCCGACTGACACACGCTGCGGTGCTCTCGGCGAACCCGGCCCTCGACGAACTGGTCATTATCGGCCCCAGACTATACCCGCGCGATCCCGTGGCGGGGGGACGCGGAGGCCGTCGATGAGTACCGTCTCGTTCCTCAACATCGGCATGCACGGGTACATCAACCCGACGCTCCCGGTCGTGGCAGAGCTCGTCCGGCGTGGTCACACAGTGACCTATCACACCTCCCCCGCGTTCGCGGTTCAGATTGAGGCCGCTGGTGCGAAGGTCCACCTCTACTCCGGGGGCAACCTGCCCCTGCCGGATCCGCCGATCCCGCTCGCGATGCTGGAAGAGCTCGCGCGGGCCGCTCTGGGGCTGCTGCCCGGTGTGCTCTCGGACCTCCGCAGCACCCGGCCCGACCTGATCGTGCACGGGGCGGCCTGTCCATGGGGCGCGGTAGCCGCGCGTGAACTCGATGTCCCGGCGGCGGCCACGTTCACCACGTTCGCGTTCAATAGGCAGGTGCCCAGCCCCACCGGCATCTCCCGCGAGTTGGTGGCCGCCGCGGCGGCCCGTCCTCGTCTCGGCTGGGGCTTCGTTCGCGCCCGCTGGGCGCTCCACCGCGGCTACGACACCCGCGCGCTGCCCCTGACCGACCTGATGAATGCGGGCGAGCCGCTGAACCTGGTCTTCACTTCCAGCGCGTTTCAGCCCGGAGCCGACGCATTCGACTCCTCGTACCGGTTCGTCGGGGCGAGCGTCGGTTCCCGCCTGACTGATCCGGGGTTCGACGCCGTTCGGCTGGAGGATCCCGTGCTCTATGCGTCGCTGGGCACGGTGTTCGATGCGGGGCCTGCCCTGCTGCGGACCTTCGCGACCGCGCTGGCGCCGATGGGCGGCACCGTTGTCGTCTCGACCGGGCATACGGAACCGGCAGACCTCGATCCGCTGCCGGCCAACGTGCTGGTCCGCCGATCCGTGCCGCAACTCCAGGTACTGGACCGGGCGGCGCTCTTCGTGACGCATGGCGGCATGAACAGTGTCAACGAAGCGATGCGGGCCGGGGTGCCGACGCTCGTCGTGCCACAGGGCGCGGACCAGCCGCTGGTGGCCCGGCGGGTCGTCGAACTTGGTGCTGGCCTCTCGCTCCGCACGGAAGACGCGACAGCGGAGACGGTGCACGCGCTCGCCCGGAGTCTGCTAAACGAGCCGCGCTTCCGCGAGGCGGCAGCCGCACAGCGCGCCGCACAGCAGAAAGCCGGCGGGGCCCGGCGCGCCGCCGACGAGCTCGAGCAGTACCTCGACGACGCACGCGGAGGCACAGCGACCGATCGAGCACGGGGGCTCTGAACCATGTCGACGACCGTCGTCGCCCTGCTGGTCCTCGCCGGGCTTTCCGAAAGTGCCGGGCGGGTGCTGCCCCTGGTGGCGCGCAGGCCCAAGCTGTCCCCGCGGCTTGTGGCCGGGTTGATGGTGACAGGCACCGTTGTCGAGGGCACGGTGATCGCGCTGTGGCCGCACGCCGCGTGGACATTCGCCGACCTGGTGCAGCCGGTCGTGGCGCCTGACGCGGCCCCGCTGCCCGCAACGAACGGGCTGGCCTGGACACCCGTCCTGGTCGCCCCGCTGCTTCTGGCCGCCGTCCTAGCGTTCCCGCTCCTCGGGCCGTTCCTGCACATCCTGCTTGTGACCGGTGTCGGGGCAGGGCTGGCCAGCCCGCTCGCCGGGGTGTCTGGACTGGGCTGGTGGCCTGCGGCCGGGTGCATCGCCATCGCGGGGGTCGGGCTCACCGCCACGGTCGAGGTGGTCCGACGGCTGATCGCGAGGATCATCGCCGGCTCACGGCAGCCCGAGGCGATCGTATGAGCGAGTTCCTCCTGCTCATCGCCCTTCTGGCGCTCGGTCCGTTCCTGCTCGTCGAAGGCTTGCTCGCCCGCTACGAGCTGATGGTCTACACCATCGGCCGGCGCGCGCCGGCCGCCACGCTACCACCGGAGGTGCCCTACGCCAGGGGTGCCGATCCAGGGCGACCGCCGGATGCCTACGTGGTCTACCTGGACGGGATCGGCAAGCGCCGCTTCACCGACACGCGCGACGGCGGCCAACTCGTCAAGGCCATCATAGCCGGAGCACCGGAACTGCGCGTGCTCGGCCAGGTCCAGCCCTACTCGCCTATGGCAGAGCCGCTCGTAGGGCGCCCTGCATGGGACTGGCTCCGGCGGCACGTCGGCATCACTCTGTTCCTGCACAACGTCATGCAGACCTTTGTGGCCGCCGACCGCCGGTACCGCCCGCTATACAACCGGGCTGTGGGCGCCCAGATCGCCGACCAGCTCCGGCTGGCGGGCTACGAGCCCGCCAGCGGTATACCGGTCGTCCTGCTCTGCTACAGCGGTGGCGCCCAATCGGCCACCGGCGCAGTCGAGGAGCTCTTCCTCCAGCTCGGCGCTCCGCTGTGGCTGATCACGCTCGGCGGTTTCCACAACGGCGCCAACGACCTCACGCATGCGCTCCACCTGTACAGGCTCACCAGCCCAAACGACTGGATCGAGCGGGTTGGCGTCGGACTTTTCCCGCAGCGCTGGCGCCTGTGGCGGCGCAGCGCCTGGAACCAGGCCCTGGACGCCGGGAAGATCACGGTGCACTCGCTCGACCCGGCAGCCCACGTCGGCCCGCAAAGCTACATGAGCCCGACGGCGCGGCTCGCCGACGGACGCAGCTATCTCGACCGCACCACGGAGACCGTGATCGAGATCATCCGGCGCGACTTACGACAAAAATCCTCGGAAGGAGAAAAAGCGACGCTGACGCTGAAAGCTTCCGGGTTTCCTTGCACGGCTGAACGCAAAGGCGCGGAAACCGACGCTGCGCCGAAATCCTTCTACTGCATGGGCAGTTGTAAATCCGGCGGAGACCGACCGCTACTACGCACCTAAGACTTGAGCGAACGGCAGGTTTGAGAATTGCCGTGGCGCCTCTCGCATGTCCGAGAAGCACTCACCACCGTCACGGAAGCGCGAGCACCGGACATTCCGCCGCTGTCGGCGGAAGTCCGCAACGGGTCGATCTTTCCGGTTCACATCCGTCGTGGATGGGTGGACAGCGGAAGTCCGACTGCGGAAGCTGAATGGGCATGATGCGCCAGTTTCGGACATTGCCCGTGTCCTCAGTTGGGGCATTCCCCGATGTCGCCCTCGACCGGCAGGAAGAAGCGCTGCCGCTCGCATGGTGTCAGTTCGCGCGGCACGACGGTCCTGGCGTAGTCGATCATGTCCTGAGGTGTCGGGAAAACGCGAATGATCCGGGCAACCTTGTCACCGAACACGCCTGCCATTCGAGTTCCTTCCGAATTGAAGACGGCGAGCGTGCTCGCCGGTTCGACGTTTCCCACTGTCTCCAGACCGGTAAGGATCGCAATCTCTCGACCAGAGCTGGCCGACCACAGCCTTACGGTGCCATCTTGCGGCGATGCGGTGACAACATACAGTCCGCTGGGGCTGAACGTGGCCTCTCTCACGAAGCCTTTGTGTCCTCTCAAAGCAGCTTGTTCGGCGCCGTCGGCAACGTCCCAGATACGCGCCGACCCGTCGCGCGAAGCGGTCACCACCGACTTGCTATCTGGGCTAAAGGCTACGTCCGTCAGCGCCTCGCCGGGACGCCGCATCGTGGCGACGACACTGCCGTCCTCGATCGACCACACCCGCGCCGTCCCGTCCAGCGAGCTAGTGGCAACCAGACGGCCATTGGGGCTGAAGGCTGCTGCCGTGATCCGTTTCTCGTGTCCGGCTAGAACCCTGACTTCGGTGCCGTCCCGCTTCCAGAGCCGAGCGGTGTAGTCCTTCAGTGCAGTGAGGACGAGCTCGCCATCCGGGCTGAACAGAACCTTCCGCAGGTTCCCGCCGGTCGTCAGAACAGCAATCTGGACGCCTGTCGATGTATTCCACAGGCGCGCCGCTCCGTCATCCGACGCTGAGGCTATGAGGTCGCTACCTGGGCTGAACTGGAGATTGACGACAGCCGCCTTGCCGCTGTTTAGCCGAAGTGCCTCGTGCCCACTCTTCGCGTCCCACAAGACGATGCGGCCATACGAAGAGGCGGTCGCAACGAGATGTCCATCCGGGCTGAACGTGGCATCCCCGATGAAGCCGCTATTCGGCTCAAGTCGGACGACCTCGCGACCGCTTGCCACATCCCAAATGTTGGCTGTGTCATCGCCTCCGCCGGTAATGACGCGGGTGCCGTCTGGGCTGAAGGCTGCAAATGTCGGAGGGCGCCGATGCCGCATGCTCGTGGTCAGCACGCCATCGATGTCCCACAACCGCGCCGTTTCGTCATGAGACGCCGTAAGAAGCCGAGTTCCATCGGGACTGAAAGCCACGTGCTCAACCAAGCCCCGATGTCCCGCGATGACCGCGAATTCGGAATCGCTCTCGACGTCCCAGAGGCGGACCAGATTCCCCAGGGAAGCGGTCGCCAGGAGCTTGTCGTCAGGGCTGAAAGCGCAATTCATCTCCTTGTCAATCTCCGGTCCCGGGACGCCGGCCTGGTCTCGTTTCAGCCCTGCAGTTTCGCGGCCGAGCACGCCACGCTCCTTGCCGGAGACACCGTCCCAAAGTCGCGCCGTGCCGTCGAGAGAGACCGTCGCAATGAGGCGGCCGTCGTGACTGAAAGTGGTCCCCTGCGTGTCGCTCGCATGATCGCCAAACGTGGCAACCTCGGAGCCGCTCGGCACATCCCAAAGCCGGGGCACAGCGTTCCATGTGAGAGTGCGCCATGCATTTGCCACCAGCTTGCTTCCGTCCGGACTGAAGATGACTTCATCAGGCCACGATCGGTTGTATATTTCTCTTATAGGGCGGCCATCCTCCGCGCTCCAGATACGCACTAACCGCTCTTCTCCATAGCCGGCCGCAAAGCTCAGTCCATCGGGGCTGAACATCGCTGACGTCGTCCAATCGCCTTCTGCGGCAGCTACTTTCTTTCCCGTCTGCGTATCCCAGACGGCCGGTGCTCTCATATCCGATCCGGTGAGCAGACGCGTTCCGGCAGCGTTGAACATCGCGGTGTTGACGTTGCCCGGCTGAGGAAGCAGGTAAAGCTGCCCCCCCGAAGCAGCATCCCAGATGCGCGCCGTGCCGTCTCGCCCGGCGGTGGCGACGCGGCTCCCATCCGGACTGAAAGAAGCCCTCTCTACCGGGCCTTCATGGCCCTTCAAGATCGCGATCTGAAAGCTATCCTCAACGTTCCAGATACGGGTGGTCTTGTCATATGAGGAGGTGACGATACGGTCCCCGGTCGGGCTGAAGGCGGCATCTGTTACGCCATCGTCGTGGCGGAAGACCGCGGTTTGACGGTGCTGCAGCAGAGCCTGGTAAAGGGCCGCCTCAGCTTCCGGCAGGTATGGTCGACTGGGCGCGGCCATGTCTTTCGGCAATGCTTCCAATGCCAGCAGGATGGCCGCCTCAGTGTCGCCGGCGGTTTCGGTCGTATGTGAGAGGAACGCAAGCGAGAGGGACTGATTGCGCAGTGCCTGATCCTTAGCCTCGCGCGCTTGCGCTTCCGCGGCCCGCGCTTGCATCTCTGCAGCCTTCGCCTCCCTGGCGTTCCCCTCCGCCCGTTCGGCTTGGCGGATCGCTTCGCTCTGACCTCGCAATCCCACGACGGCACCGGCTGCAGCCCCAACCGCCAACACTAGTGCGACGGCCGCACCGATCCGTGTGCGCCGCGCGAGCCGCGTCGCCGCCTCTGCCTCCAGGCGCTGCCGGGCGGCCTCGTGCTCCAGGCGCTCGCGCTTGGTAGCTTCTTCCGTCTCTATGCGCGCTCGCTCCGCTTGCCGCTCTTTCTCCAGCCGCACCTCGTGCGCAAGCATCGAGGCATCGACATAGGAGATGACCTGACCATCGACCTCCTCTCGCCTCGACTGAAGCAGCTCCTCGGCCTCGGCCAGCCGCTTGCCGGCGGGCAGCAACAGGTCCGGGTTCCTATTGTCTAGGAGCCACCGGTGGGCGTCCGCCTGGACCCGCGCGCGGGTCTCCAAGAAAGTTCGGTTCGCGTTCACGATGTCCCGAGCGCGCGGCCAGCGGCTCAACAGCGCCTCATGTGCCACACGAATGATGGCATGCCCTTCGGCGTCCTCGTCGCTCACGAGGAGGCGGGCCGCGATCAGGGCTTCCGCAAGGGTTGCCTGCGCAGGCGACGAAGCAAGGTCGGCAAGCGGGGCCGGTCGTGCTGCGACAGTCTCGTCTCCCAGCCGCACCGTCGACAAACCCCGAAGAACCACGGGCAATGCTTCCTCGATCTCTAGCGGAAGCCCATCGATCACCTCGTCGGCGCGCCGCGCGATCGCACCTTCCAGTCCACCCAGCGCACGATACGCTGCAAAGGTAAGCAGGCGACGGTCCCGGCCAGCCTCGTAGAGGGCATCGAGCATGAATTGGAGAAGCGGCAAGGATCCGGGATCGGCAGTTGCAGCCCCCTGCAGAACATCGTCCAGCCGGCCGTGATCGGCGCTCTCCTCGAATCGCAGGCCGGCCGAGCGCGCCGGCTCGCGAATCATTTGCGCGATTTCCGCGCTGGTGGGAGGCAGCAACTCGTAACTGCCGAGTCCGTCCTTCAGCACCGAGAAACCCGGCACGTCGCTACATCGATGATAGAAGTCCGAGCGGATCGTGCCGATCACCCATACAAGACCGCTGCCGGCAAAGGCCATGAGCAGCCGTACGAGCAGGGCGCGCGACGCCGGCTCAGCCTCGGTCGTAAACAGCTCCTCCAACTGATCGACGGCAAGCGCTAGCCGGCATTGCGAGGGGGCTATGCCCGCAGCGTTGGCTGCTCTGCCCAGCGCCGCGCGGACCAGTGCAACGGCTCGTTCGGGAGCGCTGCGCAGCAGATCCGCTAGCTCGGCGGCTGATTTCTCCTCGGCAAGCTCGGGAAGGGCTTCTTTACGCAGCAACCCTGCTGCCAAGGATGCGACCGCGCTCGGTCCTTGCGAAGGACGGATAACGCAGCGCCGCCACAGTGCAATTCCAGGCGTGGCGCCCGCTTTGGTGATGGCGGGCAGCAGACCGGCCCGCAGCAATGACGATTTGCCCGAGCCGCTCATGCCGTAAATCAGCAGGAACGCCCTGCCGCTTGCCGCAAGCTGCTCCAACCTCTCGGTGCAGGTGGCGATGGCACGCGCGCGACCGAAGAACAGCTCCGCATGCTCGAAATCGAAGGCATCGAGACCCCGGAAGGGTGACCTGATCCGCTCTTCGGAGGCGAGCGGCACACGGTAGACCCGCACCGGGCGGACGATGTTTTTCACCTTGTACTCGCCCATATCCAGGAAATCGAGCGAGAGCCGGTCACGCACCTGTGTATGGATCGCTTCGGAGATGCAGATTCCTCCTGGCGGTGCGAGTGTCTCCAGGCGTGCGGCGACGTTCACGCCATCGCCCATCAGATTGTCCCCGTCGATGACGACGTCGCCGAGATTGATGCCGATGCGCAGGCGCATGCGGCTCTGCTCGGGCATCTCTTTGTTTTGCCGATCGAGCGCAAGTTGAATTTCTGTCGCGCACCGGACAGCTTCCACCGGGCTTGCGAACTCGGCGACGACGCTGTCCCCGGCACTTCCGAAGATGCGGCCGCTGTGCTCGGCGATAAGCGTGTCGACGATCTCGCGATGGGCTTTCAGTATTGCGAGCGTCGCCTCCTCGTCCTTGCCCATCAGTCGGCTGTAGCCGACCACGTCGGCCGCAAGGATGGCGGCTATTCGGCGCTGAACGCGATCCACGCTCATGCCCACCTCCTGGAACGTCACCATCAATTTTACGCTACAAACACGCGGACTGGGAGGTCCTTCACTTCGAGGACAACAAAGTCCGGAATGGTGAAGGTTTCGACGATGCCCTCGCCGACCTCAATGTCCGCAACCAAAGATTTGCGGCCGGGGAACGAACCCGCTGCGCGGGAGGGCGCGCCTGAGGTTGAGGTAGAGGGCACAGGCCGGTCGTCAAACGTCACTCCGTCGAACGTCTCAGGTGGGTCGATCTTTCCGGTTCCCATCCGTCGTGGGTGGGTGGAAGAACGCCCTTTGTCTTGCTCATCTGAACGAATAAGTTGCGCCAACCGCCGACATTGCACTTCAGATGCAGCACGGTATGTTGACGCAACGCACTGGTGGGGCACCAAAAAATGGCGTTCTCGACGACGAAGACCATGGTGATGGTACTTGCGCTTGGGTTCACGGCGTCGAATGCGAATGATCGTGACTGCCTCTCGGCGGCAAGTCGCATCAGGCAAGGAATTGTGGATTTCGAAAAGCTGACAGACGAGGAATCGACACTCAATGCCATCAGTCTTGAACGCCAACTTCGCCTAAGCGTGGGAGAAAGCTTCGAGCCTCGATGCATCGGGTATTTGGATGTGCTGAGCGACATCGCATAGGCCACCGAAAGCAGGTGGAGAGATCCGGATGGCCGTGCGTCGGGATCTGTGGTCCTGCCACTTCTCGGCATACCGGAAGAAAGGTACTTCCAATTGTTCTCACTTATCAAAGATCTTCCTGCGCGCGTCTCCGTCGTTCTGCTTGCGGGCTCGTTGGCATGCCAGAGTTCGGCAGCCGAGCCCTTCGACTTCACTACCGACTTCATTGGGGTGTCGCGCAACGGCAAAAATGGCTTCACATCAATCCCAGCACAGCTAGGGATAGGCATGAAAGGCGGCGATCGTCCTCGCAGAGATGCCGTCTTTGCGCTGTCCACGACCCTTGCAGCTGCTGCCGGCGTGAGGGTCGAAAGGCAGAAACGTGTCACGCGGAATTTTATCGGCGTGACTTTTGGCGATGAAATTGTAACGCCAGCCGGAGTGCGCTTCGACGCACTCGAGGGTATCCATGTCGAAGAATCCTTTCGCAGGTTGATTTTGTCCGCCTTTAGTCCGGGACGGCAATGCGTATCGGGCGTGCTCTTGAGTGACGACGGAAACTTTAACAAGGCACTCATCATTGCGAACAACAATATAGGCATTGAACAATTGAATTCATGTGTTGCAGAAGCTATGTCCAACATACTAGGAATAAATGTGCGGAAAATAGCAAGTATATATCCGTTTTCTAAGAAGATGGAGGCTTTATTCCGTCTACTTTCTTTGAAAATCACATGTTTATCTAAAGGAATTGATAATGTGAAAGTTTGCAAATAGTCAAAAAATTTCGGATGGCTCCAATGGATCGGAAGCAGAATGCAAGCTGGTCGCCAAGGTCATGATGGCAAAGCTGCCGCTGTGGTGGGGATGTGATCTAAGGACTTGCTT
The DNA here is from genome assembly GCF_000018545.1 of Sinorhizobium fredii NGR234. Taxonomy (NCBI): domain Bacteria; kingdom Pseudomonadati; phylum Pseudomonadota; class Alphaproteobacteria; order Hyphomicrobiales; family Rhizobiaceae; genus Ensifer; species Ensifer fredii. Next base: position 1,695,314 of record NC_012586.1, on the reverse strand, counting down.
TGTCGGTCGGCAAGCGAACCGAACTAAATTCGAGCTACAGGATTACCTGGTTTCAGACTTACTGCAATCAGCTTGTTAAAGTGCCTGCTTATGCGCATCGTTCGGGAGACACTCTTAGCCTTGTTACCAGGAAGCTCAATCAAAACCACCAAAGTCTTTCCTGCAGCCATTTCATAGTGACTTTCCCCCGAACGAGTTGAATGAGAAAGACAGTCATGGCCGTGGCTGCGACCAGTCCCTGCGCGACGTCAATTGCAAACCAGAGGGCAGACATATCGCGCTCTAACTATGTGGCCGTCTCCGCTGAGATAGGCGTGAGACCAACCTCGCGCAAGATCGACCGTGGCTCACTTCTGTTATCTTAATACCTACCGTCGTCTCGTCGTCTCGCCCGCTGGATCAGAATTAGGGGCTGGGAGTGGGGAGCCTGCTTTTGGGGCTCAATCGGCGCAAGACGCTAACAACAACAATGGGTCGAGAATTCACCTTCATCAGTGTCGCGGGTGGGTGGAAAGCGGAATCCCGAGACTGGAACTCACAATGCCCGCATTGATCTCAATCGAGCCGTTCATCTCGCCTGTCGTTGGCGGCCGCGACGGGTGGAAGGGCGGCGGCATTCCAGGCGCATTTTGGTCCGGTCAAGGCTAAGGTCGCCTATGCTGCCGGGTAGTTCGATCCGCCAGTCATCAGGAAGCACTCCCGGATTTTTTGAAGGATTTACAACGATACTCCTTTCCGTCCTGCCGGGTGTACTCGAGCAGTCAGCAGAACGGCACTCGTAGGATTCGCAAATCCCGTTTGCGCGCTCGGCGCTCACACTTCGTCTGCGCCGATAGCCGCTAGCGCCGCCCTCGCCACGGCGAAATCCTGTTCCCCTGTGCCTGAGCCGACGCCGACCGCCCCCGCAATGCGACCGTTAAAGCGGATCGGCAGACCGCCAGGGAGGTGGGTCACCCCACCTTGAGATGCGATCCCGGCAGCTACTCCGAACTCTACAGGCATGTCGCCAGTCGCGCCGTTGATGGATGCCGCCGTCCTCGCTTTCGCACGGGCAGTATGCATGCTCAGGTACTTGGCACCATCCATCCTGACGCTGGCGACCGTCTCGCCGCTCGGATCTACGATCACGATGCACTGCGGCACGCGAATACCCGAAGCGTGGGCAGTTCCTGCTTCAAGTGCTTTCAGTGCTGCTGCATGAGAAATGCAGATTGTTTCCGTGTATCCAGTCATGCTTGGTTCCTCTATCTCCGCAATGCCCAGTCTCGTGTTCGGAAGCCTGCTTGCTTGCCTGCCGAACGATCATCCCGCCAATGAAGCGGCCTATCCCAGCAGGATCAGTTCTATGTCCGTGACGTTGGAGGCCGTATCGCCGATCAGCAGCAGGTCACCCGAAGTTGCGAGCACGGACGACGCATCGCCCGCCGTCAACTGCCGGCGTGGATCGATCCCGAGTTGACGCATCCAGGAACAGGAGCCCCGATCGACGATCGCCCCGACGGACCTGTGCGGGCCGTGCCGCCCGTCCGTATTGCCACTAAGAAAAACCCAGGGACGAGCTAGAGGCTCACGTTCGGCCAGAAGGGCGAACCGAAGTGCGATCTCGTGATTACGCCCGCCGCGCGCCACGCGTCCGGAAACCAAGGCCAGGGGGCCGTCACCTGAGCCAACTTCACGAGCGAGGACCAGAAGCTGCTCTGCGGCAACGGCGGCGTCTTCATCCACCCGATGCTGTCCCATCAGGGCCGGGCCATGACACTTCGCGGCATGCGCAGCAGCCGCGTTCAGGCTCACGCCATTGCCGCCAATGATCAGGTTTTCAATGCTGCCACCAGCGTGTGCCCTCCCTTCATGGGCACATCTGATATAGTCGAGGATAGCTCGGTCTGTGCGACCAACCAGCCCGTATTTTTCTAGCACTCCAATCGCCGTCGCGTTTCGCTGAAAAAGCCTAGCCGTCGGTCCCTGCGTTACCGCGATGATCTCGTCGCCTGAGACATCAGAGTAGATCATGGACAAGACCTGAGCACCGCCAGCCTTCTCCGCCAGTCGGCCGTCGTTGATCCTCGAAACCGCGTGGCGTACGGCGAGGATTTCCTTCATGTCTGCGCCTTCGCGGACAAGCATGTCCTGAAGCCTGATTTTTGCGCCGAGACTGATGCCAAATGGCGGTGCGCACAGCATTGCAGGTCCGCCGGCGCTGACGAGAACCAGAACCATGTCCTTCGGGGTCGCGGCCGAAACCGCCAGTTCCACCTCCGAAGCTGCAAGCATCCCACCGGGATCGATGGCCGGATAGCCGGCACATAATGTTCGGGCGCCTTCGACAGGTCGCAGGTTCTCGTGGTCGGTAACAACCACGGCCTTGCCGATCTTGTCTCCGATGGCACTCATCGCCGCTTCGGCCATCGCGCAGGCCGCGCGTCCGAAGGCAACGATCATGACCTGATGTGCCTTGGCGAGCGCCGCCTGCTTCTGCCTTAGGGCGACATCTACGGCGCGGGCAGGGTCCACAGCTTCGACCCCTGCAAGGAAAATGTCCCTGGCATCGGATCGCATCTTCAAGGCCATCTGAGCAGATTGGGCCAGCAATTCCATCGGCAAACCTTTCCACGCAAAGAGGTATGGTGCGGGGTTCTGCTACCCCGCCCATGCGGACAAGGCCTGGACGGCGGGTCGCGAGTGAGCGTGAGATGAAGCATGCTGAACTCTTCGCCGCTCGGCCGCGGCAATGCGTGCCTGCTGCGGCGAGCATCCATATGTCTCGCGATAAGTCTTCGAGAAGTGGGATGCAGAGATGAAGCCGCATGCCATCGCAATATCAATGACCGGAAGCGGCGAGCTTAGAAGGAGCAGGTGCGCTCGTTCCAGACGCAACTCCAGATAGTACCTTGCCGGGGAGCGTCCCATCTCCTGGTGGAATATTCGCTCGATCTGCCGGCGTGAGAGGCCGCTCGAGGGAGCCATTTGCGCAAGCGTAAGAGGCTCAGCGACATTGGCCTCCATCAGCTCGATAACTCTGATCAGGGCTCGATGATTGATGCCGACCCGAGCCTGAAGGGGCAATCGCTGTCGTTCACCCGGGTCGCGCACCCGGTCGACCATCGCCTTCTCACACACCCGGTTAGCAACAATCCGGGCGCTGTCTTCCTCAACATAGTTGAGGAACATATCAAAGCTGGCATCGCCACCAGGAGAAGTGTGCAAGTCCCCATCGACTTCAAATGTGGTTTGTTGGGCCTCGATATCCGGAAATTCCTCCGAGAAGCTTGGGAAATGCTCCCAGTGGATCGCACATCGTCGGCCGTCGGCTAGTCCGGCCCGCGCCAGAATAAACGTGCCGCTCGCAAGTCCGGCGAGTGCAACGCGGTGGTTGCGGCACTCGCGCAGCCAGGTATCGAGAGGTTTGAAAGCATCGGGAGTGGTCCCACCGCCGCATACAACAGCCATCGACGGCCCCGCGGACTTTCCTAGTTGCTCCCTTTCGTAGGGCAGGGAAGCGTCAACGGTGACGCGCATGCCACAACTCGAGGAAACGGGTTCGCCGTTACCGGATATGATACGCCACTTGTATCTTGTCGAACCGACTACTTCATTCGCTAAACGCAACACCTCGATCGCGGAGGAGAGGGCCAGTAGCGAAAAGTCCGGGAGCAAATACAGACTAAATAGCCTTTCCGCTGTTCTCATGTTTCGCATTTCCACGCTCCTCTCGTCGAATGCTCACAATTTGCTCCCATCAGGAGGGTCCGCCTGGACGGCACCTGACAATTGCCTACCGGACGTCACATGTTCGGATAGACCGGGCCTTCGCCGCCCTGCGGCGGCACCCAGTTGATGTTCTGGTTGGGGTCCTTGATGTCGCAGGTCTTGCAGTGCACGCAGTTCTGGGCGTTGATGACGAAGACCGGCTGACCGTCCTTCTCGACCCATTCGTAGACGCCGGCCGGACAGTAGCGCGTCGACGGACCGGCATAGACCTCCAATTCCGAGCGCTTCTGCAGCTCCGGATCCTTGACCTTGAGGTGGATCGGCTGGTCTTCCTCATGGTTGGTGTTCGACAGGAACACCGACGACAGCCGGTCGAAGGTCAGCACCCCGTCCGGCTTCGGATAGTCGATCTTCTGGTGCTTGGCGGCCGGCTCCAGCGACTGGGCATCGGTCTTGCCGTGCTTCAGCGTGCCGAACAGGGAGAGGCCGAACAGCGTGTTGGTCCACATGTCGAGGCCGCCGAGCGCCACGCCGATCGCCGCGCCGAACTTCGACCACAGCGGCTTGACGTTCCTCACCTTCTTCAGGTCCTGGCCGATGGCGCTGTCGCGCCAGCCGCGCTCGATCTCGATCGGCTCGTCATTGGCGCGGCCGGAAGCGATCGCCGCCGCCAGCTTCTCGGCGGCGAGAATGCCCGACAAGACGGCATTGTGGCTGCCCTTGATGCGCGGCACGTTGACGAAGCCGGCCGAGCAGCCGATCAGCGCCCCACCCGGGAAGGACAGCTTCGGCACCGACTGGTAGCCGCCCTCGGTGATCGCCCGGGCGCCGTAAGAAAGCCGCTTGCCGCCCTCGAAGGTGCCGCGGATCGCCGGATGCGTCTTGAAGCGCTGGAACTCCTCGAACGGGTAGAGCCAGGGGTTCTTGTAGTTCAGATGCACGACGAAGCCGACGGCGACGAGGTTGTCCTCGAGATGGTAGAGGAACGAGCCGCCGCCGGTCTTCATGCCGAGCGGCCAGCCGAACGAGTGCTGCACCAGGCCCGGCCTGTGGTTCTCCGGCTTGACCTCCCAGAGTTCCTTGAGGCCGATGCCGAATTTCTGGACGTCGCGATCCTTCGAAAGATCGAATTTCGCGATCAGCTGCTTGGCGAGCGAGCCGCGCACCCCCTCGCCGATCAGCGTGTATTTGCCCAAGAGCGCCATGCCGCGGGCGAAGTTCGGCCCCGGTTCGCCGGAACGCTCCAGCCCCAAGTCGCCGGTGGCAACGCCGATCACCGCGCCCTCGTCGTTGTGGAGCACTTCGGTCGCGGCAAAGCCCGGATAGATCTCGACGCCGAGTTCCTCCGCCTTCGTCGCCAGCCAGCGACAGACATTGCCGAGCGAGACGATGTAGTTGCCGTGATTGTTCATCAGCGGCGGCATCAGGAAATTCGGCAGGCGGATCGAGCCGGCCGGGCCGAGGAACAGGAAGTGGTCGTCGGTAACCTCGGTCTTGAACGGATGGTCGGCGTCGTTGCGCCAGTCCGGCAGCAGCCGGTCGATACCGATTGGATCGACGACGGCGCCGGAGAGGATATGGGCGCCGACCTCGGCGCCCTTCTCGAGCACGACGACCGAGAGCTCCGGATTGACCTGCTTCAGCCGGATCGCTGCGGCCAAGCCCGCCGGACCGGCGCCGACGATCACCACGTCGAATTCCATGCTCTCGCGCTCGGGGAGGCGTTGGTCGCTCATCTAAGGACTCCACCGGATCCGAAGTGAGGGGCTGGTTCATCGTTGGCGTGGCAGGCAGCACGCAGCGTGTTCGCCATCAACATCGCGATGGTCATCGGTCCGACACCGCCGGGCACCGGCGTGACCGCTCCGGCGCGCTCTACCGCGCCGTCGAAATCGACGTCCCCAACAAGGCGCGTTTTTCCGCCGTCGTCCCTCGACGCGATGCGATTGATCCCCACGTCGATCACGGTCGCGCCAGGCTTTATCCAATCGGACCGGATCATCTCAGGCCGTCCTACCGCCGCAATAAGGATGTCGGCCTGACGGCAGAGCACTTCCAGATTCGCGGTCCTGCTATGAGCGATGGTGACAGTGGCGTTAGCGGCGAGAAGCAGATTGGCCATCGGCTTGCCCACGATGTTGGAGCGGCCGACAACGACAGCCGACAGCCCCGACAAGTCCTTCCCGTGAATCCTTTCGACAAGGATCATGCAGCCTGCCGGAGTGCAGGGAACGAACGCCGTTTCGAGAGCACCCGTACCCAGCTTGCCCACATTTATGAAATGGAAGCCGTCGATGTCCTTTTGGGGAGAGATCGCCTGGATGACCTTTCCGGAATCGACATGTCGGGGAAGCGGCAACTGGACGAGAATGCCGTGTATCGAGGGATCCGCATTCAGGGAGTCGATCAGTTCGAGCAATCGACGTTCCGGGACATCGTGTGGCAGCTCGTGTTTAATGGACAGAAAACCGCATTCTTCGGCCTTCCTGCCTTTGGAAGCGACATAGACCTGGCTCGCGGGATCGCTGCCGACAATTATCACCGCGAGTCCAGGCGTGATGCCATTGGCAGAGAGCGCTACGGTATGAGCCTTGACCTGATCGATGATTGATTCCGCGACCTCCCGTCCGGAGATCAACTTGCACCCGATGCTCATCGCCGCCTCACGAAAACACGATCGTCTTATGCCCATTGAGCATGACCCGGCACTCGAGGTGCATCTTGACGGCGCGCGCAAGGACACGGCTCTCGATGTCTCTGCCCGTGGCGACGAAGTCATCCGCGGTCATGGCATGGGTGACGCGTTCGGTCTCCTGTTCGATGATCGGACCCTCGTCCAAATCGGGCGTCACATAGTGCGAAGTCGCGCCGATGAGCTTAACGCCGCGGTCGAACGCTTGGTGGTAAGGCTTGGCGCCCTTGAAAGACGGCAGGAACGAGTGGTGTATGTTGATGACCTTGCCGAAAAGCCGCGTCGACAGGTTGTCCGATAGAACTTGCATATAGCGCGCGAGGATCATGAGGTCGGCACCGGTGTCGCGAACCAGCTCGATAAGCCGCTCCTCCTGTTCGGCCTTGTTCTCCTTGGTCACCTTCCAATGGTAATAGGGAATGCCCTCCAGCTTTGCAGTCGCGGCGCTGTCTTCGTGATTGGAAACGATGGCCGCCACTTCTGCGTTCAGCCAGCCGACCCGGATCTGATACAGAAGGTGGAGCATCGCATGGTCGAACTTCGAGACCATTATGATGATCTTCGGCTTGCGATCGCTATCAACCAGCTTCGTCTTCATATCGAAACGGTCGGTGACAGGCTTCAAGGAGCGTTCGACGTCATCCCTGCTGATCTTCTCTGGCGCGGTGAATGCAATCCGCATGAACAGGCGATTCGATTGCCGGTCCCAAAATTGGTTGCTCTCGGCGATGTTGGCGCCACACGCGGCGAGTTCGGTTGTCACTGCCGCGACGATTCCGGGGCGGTCCTCGCAGGACAAAGTGAGTGTAAAATTCGATGGCATGCTTTGGTTCCCTTGGTTGCCAGACGAAGGCATAGCTACGCCTTCGCCGCTTTCGCCATGCGAAGCGGTGGCCGTTTCTTGCCGATTTTGCGATGACCGTGTGGTTGCGGTCCCCTTAACTAGTCGCCCGCATCAGTAATGCGGGGGAGTGATCACCCAGACGACCTTCGTCGGCTTGTCGCCCGAATTGCGGCAGCGATGTATTTCCGTGCTCTTGAACGAAAAGCTGTCGCCTTCCTCGAGTTGGAAGAACTGTCCTGCGACCCACAAGTCCAGTCTCCCCGATATGACCAACCCGGCTTCGACACCGTCATGGCTGTAATCGCCGCTATCCGCGCCCGGTTCGATCGTACTCAACAGCATTTCCAAGGGGCCGCTCAGATTCGGCGACAGCAGTTCCTCTTCGATTCCCAGGCCCGTAAAAGTGAACTTCCGGCGATTGTGTGAGCGAACGACAACGTCCTTTTCCTGTGCCGGAACATCACTGCCGTGGAAGAACCAGTTCATGTGCACCCCAAGCGTATCGCTGATCTTTTTCAGCACGCCGATCGGGAGTTTCGTCTGATTGCGCTCAATCTGGCTGAGATAGCCAACTGATACGTCAGCGGCGTCTGCGACCTGCTGGAGGGTCAGACCCTTGACCTTGCGCAACTCCCTGATCTGTCCTCCAATGGCCATCTCTTCTACTGCTTCAGCGACGTTCCACTCATCCGCTCTGCGCATTGTCCTGGGGGGCATGGCTATTCCTCATGAAAACATGATGAATAGTTACATCCGCGCAGGGGGCACAGACAATCACTCATCGTGCAAGAATCGTCGTTCATGAAATTGTCGCCTATATTTTTTCGAACGATTTTGCTGTCTCCATGATGTTGTCTTCATAATCATGAAAAATCAAGTGCTTTTTTTCACGCTTGTAAAACCAATTTTTTTATGACAAGGTTTTTCCACGTCCGGTTTATGGACGCGACGGCACCGCCCCATTTGAAGGGAAAAAAGACGGGCCGAGACAACCTCGGAGTGGAAAAATGCGAAACTTTGATTGGGACGCCGATCTTGGCGTTTTCCCGAACGGGAAGCTGCGTACCAATTTTCTTGGGCTGATGGCTCCCCGGCTCCGTCAGTCCAGCATGGACATTCGGGGGGCGCGGCCATGAACCCCGAGCCGCGCATCAACGGCGATCTCGTACGCTTCGAAGGCGTGGAGAAAACATATGACGGTGTGACCATCGTCGTCGAGCGATTGGACTTGGCGATCCGCCGCGGGGAGTTCTTGACGATGCTGGGACCTTCCGGTTCAGGGAAAACTACGTCCCTTATGATGCTGGCTGGCTTCGAAATGCCTACCGCGGGCAGGATCATTCTAGACGGCAAGCCGATCGAACGGCTGCCGCCTCACCAACGCAACATCGGCGTCGTTTTTCAGAACTACGCCCTGTTTCCCAATATGACAGTCGCGGAGAACGTCGCGTTTCCGCTTCAGATGAGGAAGGTCGAAAAAGCCGACCAGAAGGCGAGGGTCGAGGCCGCGCTCGACATGGTTCAGATGGCCAAGTTCGCCGGCCGCAGGCCGGCGCAGCTTTCCGGAGGCCAACAGCAGCGCATCGCGCTGGCTCGCGCGCTCGTCTTCGAGCCGTCCCTCGTGCTCATGGACGAGCCGCTCGGAGCCTTGGACAAGCAGCTCCGCGAGCACATGCAGATCGAGATCAAGCACCTCCACGAGCGGCTCGGGATCACGATCGTCTACGTCACTCACGATCAAAGCGAGGCGTTGACGATGTCCGACCGCATCGCGGTGTTCGACAAGGGACGGATCCAGCAGTTGGGCAAGCCCGCCGACGTCTACGAACGTCCTGCCAACCCATTCGTGGCCCAGTTCATTGGCGACAACAACGCGCTTCACGGCACCATCCTCGACGTCTCGGGTCCGCATTGCACGGTCCAGATCGACGGTGATCGCCAGACGATAAAGGCGGCAGTGGGCGCACCGCTTGCAGCCGGCGAGAAAACGACCCTGTCAATCCGTCCGGAAAGGATAAGGATCGGCCACACCTCCGACAGGGCGAACAACATCAAAGCCAGTGTCAGAGAGCTCATCTATCTCGGCGACCATGTCCGGGTGAGGGTGGCGGCGCTCGGTTCCGAAGAAATCATCATCAAGATCCCGAATGGCCACGGTGTCCCGGCAGACGTGTCGCCCGGCGCAAACGTGCTCATCGGCTGGAATTTCGACGACTGCCCCGCGCTCACTCGCGAGCACGCGGCGACGGCGAAAGCATGAGTGACCATCACCAAAACGAAGGGGAATAACGATGCAGAAAGTTAAAAACAGGGCAATCGGCGCGGTGTCGATGCTTGCGCTTGTCGCAACGACCGCCATCGCCACGAACGTCCGGGCCGAGGACAAGCTGACGATCGCCTCGTGGGGAGGCGCCTACCAGGACAGCCAGGCGAAGGCCTATTTCGATCCGTTTTCACAGGAAACGGGCACGAAAATCGTAACCGATGAATGGAGCGGTGAGACTGCCAAGCTCAAGGGCATGGTGGAGACGGGCAACGTGAGTTGGGATGTCGTCGACGTTGAACCGGGCCACGCCCTGCAGGGTTGCGACGAGGGATGGCTTGAACCGATCGACTATGAGTCGCTTGGCGGAAAGGACAAGTTTCTTCCGGGGGCCGCCCTGGAATGTGCGATCGGCAACGTCGCGTTCGCCTACATTCTTGCCTATGACAACGCCAAGTTTCCGAACGGCGGCCCGACCAAGGTTGCCGATATCTGGGACGTCAAGAAATTCCCCGGCCCACGGTCGTTGAGGAAGTCTCCCAAATCGACCCTCGAGCTTGCACTTCTGGCCGACGGCGTAGCTCCGGACGACATCTACAAGGTGCTCGAGACGAGCGAAGGCGTCGACCGGGCGTTCAAGAAGCTCGATGAGATCAAGCCGCACGTGAAGGTCTGGTGGGGCGCTGGTGCACAACCGCCGCAGCTCCTGGCGGATGGGGAAGTCGCCGTAACCACGGCTTACAACGGCCGGATTTACGACGCCGTCAAGAACAGCGGGAAAGACTTCAAGATCGTCTGGGACGGTGCGGCCCTTGACTGGGACATGTGGGCGATTCCCAAGGGTAGCCCGAGGGTAGAGCTCGCCAAGAAGTTCGTCGCCTTCGCCAGCAGGCCCGAGAACCTGGCCCAGCAGACGAAGTATATCCCTTACGGTCCGTCCAACATCGAGGCCGCGGGATTTGTCGATGCTTCCGTCCTCCCGAATCTGCCTACCTCGCCGGAGAACTCGAAGACCTCGTTCTCGATCTCCGCGCAGTTCTGGGCGGATCATGACGAGGAGCTGACCGAGCGCTTCAACACCTGGCTCGCACAGTAACTGAGACAGGGCGGAGGGGTCTCTCTTCCGCCCTAACAACGAAACAGGGTTTCGACGGCAGGGCGATGACGCATTCCTATGAAAACACGGCAATCGGGACGGCAGGTCACGTACAGGCGGCATCGGCGCTCCGGATCAGGCTGAAACGGGCGAACCGGGCGGGCAGTTTCAAGGCCTTGGCCCTCGTTGCGCCGCTTCTCCTTTTCCTTTCAGTGACATTCCTGCTGCCGATCGGTTTGCTCCTGGCGAGAGCGGTCGACAACCGCGAAGTCGCCCAGGTACTCTCCCACACAACAGAACAGCTCGCAGGGTGGGACATGCGGGCTACTCCCTCGGACGATGTCTACGAGGCCCTGGTCCGCGACTTGCAGTCTGCCTCTCGAGACCGCGTCGCAGAGGTGAGCAAACGGCTCAACTACCACTCTCCGGGCTTTCGGACTCTCATGAACCGTACGGTCCGCGAAGCAGGCAATCTCACTTCTGAGAACGCTCGCGCTGAGCTCCTTGCGATCAATGACAAATGGGGCGAGGTCGAGACCTGGCAGATCATCAAGCAGGCGTCTCCCGCGCTAACGGATTACTATCTGCTGAAAGCCGTTGACCTGGCGAAAATGCCTGACGGTGACATCGTCACGGCAAAAGACGACGCGATCTACACCGATGTCATCGTCCGGACAGTCGTCATTAGTCTCTGCGTGACTGTTTTGTGCGTATTGATTGGCTACCCGCTGGCATACCTGCTGGCCACCACCGATCCGGTCTACTCCCGTTGGCTTCTGATGCTCGTGCTGTTGCCCTTCTGGACCTCCTTGCTGGTCCGAACGACGGCCTGGCTTGTCCTGCTGCAGAGCAACGGTGTCGTCAATTCGCTCCTTTCGTGGCTCGGTTTGATCTCGCAGCCACTGGAACTCGTTCACAACCGCGTCGGCGTTCTGATCGCGATGACCCACATCCTGCTCCCGTTCGTCGTTCTGCCTGTGCATGCAGTCATGAAGGGCATCCCGGATGTCTACTGGAGGGCCGCGTCTTCTCTCGGCGCGCCCGCGCACAAGGCCTTTCTGAGAGTGTACCTGCCGCTAACGATGCCCGGGGTCGGTGCAGGGGCACTGCTGGTCTTCATCCTGGCGCTCGGATACTACATCACGCCCGCACTGGTCGGCGGACCCAAGGACCAGATGCTCAGCTACTTCATTGCGTATTTCGTAAACCAGTCGTCGAACTGGGGCATGGCCGCCGCTCTCGCAGTGGTGCTCCTGACCCTTGTCGTCGGGTTATATCTCGCCCTCGTCCTTGCCTACGGGCGCAGCCGTGCAGGAGCCAAGCCATGAGCGTCGGAAAAGCAACGCCTGCAAGGTGGACGCTGCGTATATTCGCGGGCGTGGTGCTTGTCTTCCTGATGGCTCCCATCCTGGCAATCATACCGTTGTCCTTCAATTCGGAGCCGTTCTTCACATATCCCATGCCCGGCTTCTCGCTACGCTGGTACGAAGCCGTGTTCGCCTCGGTCGACTGGCAGCTCTCGGCGCGCAACAGCTTCATCGTGGCTGCGCTCGCGACGGTTTTGGCAACCGCGCTTGGCACCCTGGCTGCGATCGGGCTGAACCGCCCGGACTGTCCGTGGAGGATGGCGCTCTCGGCGATCATCATCTCGCCGATCGTCATTCCGCTCGTCGTTGCCGCGGTAGGCATCTTCTATTTCTACGCGGACATCGGGCTGCTGAATACGCTGACAGGTCTCGTGCTCTCCCATACTGCACTCGGAGCGCCGTTCGTGATGATCACCGTGGCCGCGACTTTGGCGGGTTTCGATCACCGCCTGATGCGCGCCGCGGCCAGTCTTGGAGCACCGCCGGTGACCGCATTCCGGCGGGTGATGCTGCCAATCATCATGCCGGGTGTCGTCTCCGGCGCAATCTTCGCGTTCGTCACTTCGTTTGACGACGTCGTGGTCGCGCTGTTCATAACCGGAGCCGAGCAGAAGACCTTGCCCCGACAGATGTGGAGCGGACTGAGAGAGCAGATAAGTCCGGCGATCACAGCAGTCGCCACGCTGCTCATCATCGTCGCTGCCGCTCTCATGCTGACCGCGAACGCACTGCAAGCCCGCCAGCAGCGCATCAATAACCCAAACTCTGCCCACTAAACGCCGGACAACCATGGAGCCAGTCATGAAAATACTAGTGCCAGTCAAGCGAGTGGTCGACTTCAACGTCAAGATCCGGGTGAAGGCGGACGGCACCGGCGTCGAGCTCGCCAATGTCAAGATGTCGATGAACCCGTTCGACGAGATCTCCGTCGAAGAGGCGCTCAGGCTGAAGGAAGCCGGCAAGGCTTCCGAAGTGGTGGTCGTCTCGATCGGCCCGGCCAAGGCCGAGGAAACGCTGAGGACCGCGCTCGCCATGGGCGCCGACCGGGCGATCCTCGTCGAGACCGACGACCAGGTCGAGCCGCTCACTGTCGCCAAGATCGTCAAGGGTGTGGCCGAGGCCGAACAGCCGGGGCTGATCATCGTCGGCAAGCAGGCGATCGACGACGATTCGAACCAGACCGGCCAGATGCTCTCCGCGCTCTTGGGCTGGGCCCAGGGCACCTTCGCCTCGAAGGTCGAGCTCGGTGACGGCAAGGTCAACGTCACCCGCGAGGTCGACGGCGGTCTGCAGACCGTCGAATTGAAGCTGCCGGCGGTGGTCACCACCGATCTGCGCCTGAACGAACCGCGCTATGCCTCGCTGCCGAACATCATGAAGGCGAAGAAGAAGCCGCTCGACAAGAAGAGCCCGGCCGACTTCGGGGTCGATACGGCGCCGCGGCTGAAGGTCTTGAAGACCGAGGAGCCGTCCGGCCGCAAGGCGGGTATCAAGGTCAAGTCGGTCGCCGAGCTCGTCGAGAAGCTCAAGAGCGAAGCCGGCATTCTCTAAAGTTTTAGGAACGGGAGACTTAAATCATGGCCATTCTGCTGCTGGCTGACCACGACAATACGAACCTTTCCGACCAGACCGCCAAGGCGCTGACGGCAGCGACGAAGATTGCCAGCGGGGCTGGAGCCGACGTGCATGTGCTGGTCGCCGGCGCTGGCGCCAAGGCCGTCGCCGAACAGGCGGCGAAGCTTGCCGGCGTATCCAAGGTGCTGGTCGCCGACGACGCAAGCCTTGCCAACAATCTCGCCGAGCCGCTGGCGGCGCTGATCCTCTCGCTGGCCGGCTCCTACGACACGCTTGTGGCCGCCGCCACCTCGGTCGGCAAGAATGTCATGCCGCGGGTGGCGGCGCTCCTCGACGTCGCGCAGGTCTCCGAGATCATCGACGTGATTTCAGCCGACACCTTCAAGCGGCCGATCTATGCCGGCAACGCCATTCAGACGGTGCAGACGAGTGAGCCGAAGAAAGTCATCACGGTGCGGACCGCAGCCTTCCCGTCTGCCTCCCAAGGAGGCAACTCGGCTGTCGTCGAGGAAATCTCGACGACAGCCAATTTCTCCGATCTCTCCAGGTTTGTCTCCGACGCACTGTCGTCCTCCGACCGGCCGGAGCTGACCTCGGCGAAGATCATCATCTCCGGCGGCCGGGCGCTCGGCTCGGCGGACAAGTTCAAGGAAGTCATCCTGCCGGTTGCCGACAAGCTCGGTGCCGGCGTCGGTGCGTCCAGAGCCGCCGTCGACGCCGGCTACGCGCCGAACGACTGGCAGGTCGGCCAGACCGGCAAGGTGGTCGCGCCCGATCTCTACATCGCCTGCGGCATCTCCGGGGCGATCCAGCACCTGGCCGGCATGAAGGATTCGAAGGTGATCATCGCGATTAACAAGGACGAGGAAGCGCCGATCTTCCAGGTCGCCGACTACGGCCTGGTCGCCGACCTCTTCGAGGTGCTGCCGGAGCTCGAAAGGGCGCTCTAACCTCCAAGGCTTGGACAACATCGGCCGGATCCTATCTCAGTTTGCACTGAAACGGAGACACATAGATGTCTGAAATTCCATCAACTTCCCGGGTAGTGATCATTGGAGGCGGGGCCGTCGGGGTCTCCTGCCTCTATCATCTCGCGAAAGCCGGATGGACGGACTGCGTTCTTCTCGAGAAGAACGAGCTGACATCCGGTTCGACATGGCATGCGGCCGGAAACGTACCGACGTTCTCAGCCTCCTGGTCGATCATGCACATGCAGCGCTACTCGACGGAGCTGTACAAGCGTGTCGGGGCTGAAGTCGATTACCCGATGAACTATCACGTCACCGGATCCTTGCGCGTGGCGCATACCGACGAAAGGATGCGCGAATTCCAGCGCGTCAAGGCAATGGGCCGCTACCAGGGAATGGACATCGAGATCGTCGGCTTCGACGATATCAAGCAACGTTATCCCTTCCTGGAAACCCACGATCTCAAGGGCGCACTTTACGATCCCAACGATGGCGATATCGATCCCGCGCAGCTCACCCAGGCCCTCGCCAAGGGAGCAAGGGAAATGGGCGCGAAGATCGTCCGTTTTTGCGCTGTGACCGGCGTGCGACGCGATGGCGACGAGTGGGTCATCAGCACGGAGAAGGGCGATGTCCGTTGCCAGTACGTGGTGAACGCGGCTGGTTATCGGGCCGAGGAAGTCGGCCGTATGTTCGGCCGGGAAGTGCCGATGATGGTGATGAGCCATCAGTACATTCTGTTCGAGGAAATCCCCGAACTCGCGGCCTGGTCCACGGAACACGGTCGCAAGCTGCCGCTCCTGAGAGACGTCGACAGCTCGTACTATCTGCGGCAGGAGAAGACGGGGATGAACCTCGGGCCCTACGAGCGGAACTGCCGCGCGCACTGGGCCACACCGGATGACCCGATGCCGGACGACTTCTCCTTCCAGCTCTATCCGGACGACCTGGATCGGCTGGAATGGTACTTGAACGACGCCGTGGAGCGCGTCCCGATCCTTGGCACGGCCGGTCTTTCGCGAGTGATCAACGGCCCAATCCCATACACGCCGGACGGCAATCCGCTGATCGGCCCGATGCCGGGAGTGCCCAACGCATTCGAAGCATGCGTGTTCACGTTCGGCATTGCCCAGTCTGGCGGTGCCGGCAAGGTGCTCGCCGAATGGGTCACGGAAGGCAAGACGGAATGGGACATGTGGTCCTGCGATCCGCGCCGGTTCACCAACTACACGGATCCGCAGTACTGTCTCGACAAGGGCATGGAGATCTACGGAAACGAGTACGCGATCCACTTCCCTCGCCATGTGTGGCCCGCCGGACGCGACCGCAAACTCTCGCCGTTGCATAATCGAATGAAGGAGCTCGGTGGGCAGTTCGGTCCCTACAACGGCTGGGAACGCGCGAACTGGTATGCACATCCGGGGGACGACACATCCGAACACAGCACCGAAACTTTCCGACGCGAGGGGCCCTGGCTGAGACGCGTTCGCGAGGAATGCCACGCCGTCCGCGACCATGCCGGAATCCTGGATCTGCCTGGATTCTCTCGTTTCAGGGTTGAGGGCGAGGGAGCCCGCAACTGGCTTCTCAGCATAACGACTGGGCCGATCCCCAAGCCTGGTCGGATCGGGCTCGCTTACTTCGCCGATGACGCCGGCAGGATCGTCACCGAGATGTCGGTGATGGCGATCGAGGAGGAAGCGTTCGTCCTGATCACAGCCGCCGTCGCGCAGTGGCACGACCGCGAGTGGCTCGAGAAGCAACTGCCGAAAGACAGCACGATCAGGATCACCGATGTTACCGACCGCTTCTCCTGCCAGATTCTGACCGGGCCGGAATCACGAGCTATTCTGGCGAAGGTCGCCGACGCCGATCTTTCAAAAGGGTGGCTTACACACCAGCCCGCCCGGATCGTCGGACGCGACTGCCGCCTGGTGCGCGTCTCGTTCGCTGGCGAGCTCGGCTGGGAGATCCATTCCAAGGTCGAGGACACTGCCGCGATCTTCGATGCGGTCTGGCAGTCGGGCACAGAACACGGGCTGAGGCCCTTCGGCATGTTCGCCCTGGATTCCCTTCGACTTGAGAAGGGATACCGTGCCTGGAAGGTCGATCTTTCGACCGACTACTCGATCCTCGAGGGCGGCCTTGAGCGGTTTGTCCGGTGGGAGAAGCCCGCTTTCGTCGGCAAGTCCGCGCTTGAGAGCGAGAAACAGCAGGGCGTTCGCAAGCGCTTCGCCACCATGACCGTCGACGCTGGCGAATACGACGCACCGTACATGTCCATCATCTGGCACGGCGACCAGATCGTCGGAGAAACGACTTCCGGGGGCTACGGGCACCGCATCGACAGGTCGATCGCGCTCGGCGTTGTTCGCACTGATCTCGCTGAACCCGGAACATCGCTTGAAATCGAAATTTTTGGAAAACGCCACAGGGCAACGGTCCAGCCTGACCTCCCACTTTGGGACCCGCAAAACGAAAGAATACGCGCATGACCAACCTCCCCAACAAAGCACGCGTCGTCATCATCGGTGGCGGCATCTCCGGATGCTCGGTCGCATATCACCTGGCGAAGCTCGGCTGGAAGGACATTATTCTCCTCGAGCGAAAGCAACTGACGTCAGGCACCACTTGGCACGCGGCCGGGCTTGTCGGGCAGTTGCGCGCCTCCGAGAACATGACGCGTCTGGCGAAGTATTCGGCCGACCTCTACGTCAAACTGGAAGAGGAGACAGGCATCGCGACCGGGATGCGCCAGAACGGATCCATCACGGTCGCGCTGACTGAGGAACGCAAGGAGGAGATCTACCGCCAGGCGACGCTCGCCCGCGCATTCGACGTGGACGTCCAGGAAATCTCGCCCCGGCAGGTGAAGGAGATGTATCCGCATCTCAACATCGAGGACGTCGTCGGCGCCGTGCATCTGCCGCGTGACGGCCAATGCGATCCGGCCAACATCGCGATGGCGCTCGCGAAGGGAGCACGCCAGCTAGGTGCGAAAGTCGTCGAGAACGTGAAGGTGACCGCCGTTCACGATCGCGACGGACGCGTCACCGGTGTCGCCTGGGCACGGGGTGAGGAGAGCGGCACCATCGAGACGGACCTCGTCGTCAACTGCGGCGGCATGTGGGGTAGGGACCTGGCGGCAAGCTCCGGCGTAACGCTTCCTCTGCATGCATGCGAGCACTTCTACATCGTCACGGAAGCGATCGAGGGCCTCTCCCGTCTGCCGGTCCTGCGCGTTCCCGACGAATGCGCCTACTACAAGGAAGATGCCGGGAAGATGCTTCTCGGCGCGTTCGAGCCTAAGGCGAAGCCCTGGGGTATGGGAGGCATCAGCGAGGATTTCTGCTTCGACCAGTTACCGGATGATTTCGACCACTTCGAACCAATCCTCGAAAAGGCAGTGAGCCGCATGCCGATGCTCGAGACTGCCGGCATCCACACCTTCTTCAACGGCCCGGAGAGCTTCACGCCGGACGATCGCTACTATCTCGGCGAGGCACCCGAACTGAAAGGGTACTGGGTCGCAGCCGGTTACAATTCGATCGGCATCGCCTCGTCCGGTGGCGCTGGCTTTGCGCTGGCGCAGTGGATGAACGACGGCGAGCCCCCGTTCGACCTCTGGGAGGTCGACATCCGTCGCGCCCAGCCGTTCCAGCGCAACCGGCAGTATCTGAAGGAGCGGGTCACGGAGACCCTCGGACTGCTCTACGCCGACCACTTCCCGTACCGCCAAGTGGCAACCTCTCGTGGCATCCGCCGCACCCCGCTGCATGAACACCTCAAGGCCCGCGGCGCAGTCTTCGGCGAGGTCGCGGGCTGGGAGCGTGCGAACTGGTTCGCCAGGGAGGGCCAGGAGCGCGAGTACCGCTATAGCTGGAAGCGGCAGAACTGGTTCGAAAACCAGAAGGAAGAACATCTCGCTGTCCGGAACGGGGCCGGCCTGTTTGATATGACCTCGTTCGGCAAAATCCGGATTGAGGGTAGGGATGCGACGGCATTCCTGCAGAGGGTGTGCGCCAATCAGATGGACGTCGAGCCGGGCCGGATCGTCTACACCCAGATGCTCAATCAGCGCGGCGGCATCGAGAGCGACCTGACCGTGACCCGTCTCTCCCAGACCGCCTTCTTCGCCGTCGTTCCCGGCGCAACCCTTCAGCGCGACCTCGCATGGCTCAGGAAGCAGCTTCGCCCCGAAGAGTTCGTGGTTATTACCGACGTCACGGCGTCCGAATCCGTTCTGGTGCTTATGGGGCCGAAGGCGCGCAATGTGATCACCCGAGTGAGCCCCAACGACTTCTCGAACGAATCGTTCCCGTTCGGCACGGCACAGGAGATCGAAATCGGAATGGGACTCGCCCGCGCCCATCGTGTCACCTATGTCGGCGAACTGGGCTGGGAGCTCTACGTCTCCTCCGACCAGACCGCCCACGTGTTCGAGGCGATTGAGGAAGCCGGCAAGTCTTCCGGACTCAAATTGTGCGGTCTTCATGCCCTTGATTCCTGCCGTATCGAGAAGGCGTTCAGGCATTTCGGACACGACATCACCGACGAGGATCACGTCCTTGAGGCAGGATTGGGCTTCGCCGTGAAGACGGCGAAAGGCGAGTTCATCGGCCGGGACGCGGTCCTGCGTAAACGCGAAGAGGGGCTGAAGCGTCGACTCGTTCAGTTCCGTCTCAAGGACCCGGAACCGTTGCTGTTCCACAACGAGGCCCTGGTGCGCGATGGCAAGATCGTCTCGATCGTCACCTCCGGCAACTACGGCCATCACCTCGGCGGCGCAATCGGGCTTGGCTACGTGCCCTGCGACGGCGAGAGCGAAGCCGACGTGCTGTCGTCCAGCTACGAGATCGAGATCGCCGGTGAACGGTTCCCGGCCGAGGCTTCGCTGAGGCCGATGTACGACCCCAAGGCTGAACGCACCAAGATGTAATGCTGGCAAACGGACAAGGAAACAACATGTACCGCACCAACACTCCTAATCTCGAGAATTACTGGATGCCGTTTACGGCGAACCGCCAGTTCAAGGCGGCTCCCCGGCTACTGGCTTCCGCGGAAGGCGTCTATTATCGGGACATCGACGGCAATCAGGTGCTCGATGGAACCGCAGGCCTCTGGTGCGTTAACGCCGGACATGCACGCAAGGAGATCTCGCAAGCCGTCGAGCGCCAGTTGAACACACTGGACTTCGCGCCGTCGTTCCAGATGGGGCACCCGATCGCGTTCCAATTCGCGGAGAAGTTGGCCGAGATCGCGCCAGGAGAACCTGGCAAGAAGCTGGATCGAATCTTCTACACGGGCTCGGGATCGGAATCAGTAGACACAGCTTTAAAGATCGCGATCGCCTACCAGCGCGCGATCGGGCAGGGCACCCGTACTCGCCTTATTGGCCGCGAACGCGGCTACCATGGCGTAGGATTCGGTGGAATCTCGGTCGGTGGACTGGTCAATAACCGCCGTGTCTTTCCGCAGGTTCCGGGAGCGGACCACCTTCGTCACACTCACGATCTTGCGAGGAACCCGTTCACCAAGGGCGGGCTCCCGGAACATGGCGCGGAATTGGCCGACGACCTGGAGCGTCTTGTCGCGCTGCACGGCGCGGAGACAATTGCGGCGGTTATCGTCGAACCAGTCGCCGGTTCGACGGGCGTCCTGCTGCCGCCGAAGGGATACCTGGAGCGGCTCCGCGCGACAGCCGACAAGCACGGCATCTTGCTGATATTCGATGAGGTCATCAGCGGGTTCGGGCGTCTCGGCGCTCCGTTCGCTGTCGACTATTTTGGCGTGACACCGGACATCATCACCACGGCAAAGGGCCTTACCAATGGCGTCGTGCCGATGGGTGCGGTCTTTACCAGCAGCAAGGTGCATGACGCCCTGATGCATGGACCGGAAGCACAGATCGAGCTGTTCCATGGGTATACCTATTCGGGCCATCCGGTGGCATGTGCCGCCGGACTGGCGGCGATGGAGATCTATGAGAAGGAAGCTCTGCTCACCCGCGCGTCGGAACTGGCAACCTATTGGGAAGACGCGGTTCACGGCCTGAGGTCCCGGAAGAACGTCATCGATATCCGGACAATCGGCCTGGTGGCGGGGATCGAACTCGCCTCACGGTCGGAGGCCGCAGGAGCACGGGCATACGACGTCTTCGTTGACTGTTTCAAGCGCGGCCTTCTCATCCGAGTGACCGGAGACATCATCGCACTGTCTCCGCCGCTGACCATCGAGAGGGAGCAGGTCGACGAGCTTATGTCGATTCTCGCCGACGCGCTCGATCGGGCAGACTAGAGAATGGCGGGGCGGTTGCACACTGTGGTGCGCCTGCCCGCAGCCCGCATTCACTCGATATCAACAATCGTTTGTTGAACACGGAGGGATCAAATGAAGGGTTTCCAGTCCAGTGCAGAAACATCAGACGTCGCGCCGATTGTTGTGAATATTGGATCCGCCGTCAAATCCGCGCGCGAGGCGGCCCGATACAGCCTCGAGGATCTTGCGGTCACCTGCGGTCTCACCGTGGGTGAAATCGTCCAGATCGAGCAGGGTGAGGACACTGACCCGGCACGGGTGAAGCGAGTCTCCATCGCTTTGAAGATTTGATCGGGTGCTGGTTGTATGGTCAGGACTTCTGCTGAGGTGCCAATTCGGCGACATCAGTAGCGCTTCAACCGAGGATTGGTCGAGTCAGGGGGCAACCGACATTTGTTTGCCCCGGCCTCGGCGGATCGACCCGCCGCGGACTGATATGATTGAGGGGAGCCATGTCCCCTCAATCCTCGTTCCCCGCCAGAGAAGGGCGGCTGGATTACCGGTTGACGCGCTGCCTGCCTGCGGGACTGAGAGCAGCGACCCGAATGGCACGCGGTCTCGCGCTCGTTCTCAACACGTTCACGCGCTACGATGCCGAGAGTGGTCGTATTGCGAAGGTCCGAAGACATGCAATGCTTTGTCATTGGCTCTACTATTGCGAACGACGGCTACGGGTCGATCTTTCTGGTTCCCATTCGTCGTGGGTGAGTGGACTGCGGAAGTCCGGCGCATTCTTTGGTGCCGACACTGGCGTTAGATGAACTCCGGCCTATCTTGGTATGCTCAGCCTCAATCGATCGGTTTGCCATCAAGAAGACGCAAGATTGCGTTTCGGCTGCGGCGCAGGAATGGATAAGCGATACGCGCACGACGGGGCGATCGGTAGAGCCAAGCATTCAGGCGGTTGAAGACACCGGAAGGTGTGGTCAACATCGCCAGAAGGTGCAAAGCGGCATCACCGTGGTAAAACTGCCCTTGATATTTTAATAGCATTCCCTCGTTCAGATCGTAGCCGCGGCGCTTGGCCTCGCCAGCTTCTGGACCGGCTTCCCGGGCATCTACCAGGCGCAGCGGTCCTGCCGCCTCCTTCAGGCGCGTGTAGCGAGCATAACCAGTGCAAAACGGGCAGTCGCCGTCATAAAGGAGCCATGACTTGGAGCTGATTTCGATGCTGACTTGGTCCATCTTGCACCTCGCTGATTACGCAATTGGAGCTGGCACGAGCAACCCGCAATACCCACCTTTACCAGCGACATGGCTAACGGGAATCATACGACCCTCGCGGCGCCATTGAAGCAATAATTTGCGGAACTCAACCACCAGGTTCTGGCGGCCCGTTAAAGGTGGGTACTGGTATCCGATCATTGCCAACTCATCGTCGATTTCGATGCGAAGCGACCTTTTCGTGGAACGGGCGGAAGACGAAGTGCGAACGTCGGCCGGCCGCTTTCACCAATTTAGGGTCGATTGCCATTATTTGACATGCGCGTCAGCTATACGGCAGACCGGTCAAGAAAATCAGCGTCGCCCGCAGCGCGGCTTTTCAGGGATGTGATGAACGTACGAAACGCGGTCCGCAGCGGGTCAAACAGAGCATTTCTTTTTTCTCGCAGCATCACTTCCCCAAGCAACTTCAGTCCGACCGCGGCTGCCGCTGCAGCATCCGGAGCGAGGCCGGTAGTGCGGCGCATGCGCTCCACTATGTCGATGATGTCGTCATGGTTGAAATGTTCGAAGGTCAATACGGCGGGCTCATCGGGAACGCTGCCGTCACGCTTGCCAACCAAACGCAAGGATACTTCGTAGGTGTAGCCTGAAGAAGCCATGATTTTCTCCTGCTTTCTTCTCAGAAGAGAACGACGGAACGGATCGATTTGCCTTCGTGCATCAGGTCGAAGGCCGTGTTGATCTCGTCGAGTGGCATGGTGTGGGTGATCAGATCGTCGATGTTGATCTTGCCTTCCATATACCAGTCGACGATCTGCGGAACGTCGGTGCGGCCACGGGCGCCTCCGAAGGCCGTGCCCTTCCATACGCGGCCCGTCACCAGCTGGAACGGACGCGTCGAGATCTCCTTGCCGGCTTCGGCAACGCCGATGATGATCGACTCGCCCCAGCCGCGATGGCAGCATTCAAGCGCCTGGCGCATGACATTGGTGTTGCCGGTGGCATCGAAGGAGAAGTCCACGCCGCCACCTGTCAGGTCCTGGATGGCCTCGACAACTTTGCCGGTCCCGACCTCGTTCGGGTTGACGAAGTCCGTCATGCCGAAGCGGCGCGCCATCTCAGCCTTGGCGGGGTTCAAATCGACGCCGATGATCCGGTCGGCGCCGACCATGCGGGCGCCCTGGATCACGTTGAGGCCGATCCCGCCGAGGCCGAACACCGCGACATTCGCGCCCGGCCAGACCTTCGCCGTGTGGATGACCGCGCCGATGCCGGTCGTCACCCCGCAGCCGATGTAGCAGATCTTGTCGAAGGGGGCGTCCTCGCGAACCTTGGCGATGGCAATTTCCGGCAGGACCGTGAAATTCGAGAAGGTCGAGCAGCCCATGTAATGGAAAATCTCGCCGGCGTCGCACGAGAAGCGGGTGGTCCTGTCCGGCATCAGGCCTTGGCCCTGCGTCGCCCGGATCGAGGTGCAGAGGTTCGAGCGTTGCGACAAGCAGGTTTTGCACTCCCGGCATTCGGGCGTGTAGAGCGGAATGACGTGGTCGCCAGGCCGCAGCGATGTGACGCCAGGCCCAACCTCCCGGACGATCCCGGCACCCTCGTGGCCGAGGATCGCCGGGAACTTGCCCTCCGAGTCAAGGCCGGAGAGCGTGTAGGCATCCGTATGGCAGACGCCGGTTGCCATGATCTCGATGAGAGCTTCCCCGGTCTTGGGGCCGCCGATTTCGATTGTCTCGATCGACAGTGGCTTGTTAGCCGCCCAAGCGACCGCAGCGCGAGATTTCATGTGGAGTCCTCCCTCGATATGCATTGACGTTCTTAGTGGTTTGTAGATACTCATTGGTATCCGAAATTGCAAGATGCAGTTTCGAGTTGGTGTTCACATGATCGATCCGTGACCCGATAGGGGTCCTGGGCGATCGGTCAAACTGACGCAGACAGGGAGGGTTCGAATGTTTGATGTCGCGGGAGCGCAGCCGCCGAGCGGTTCGAAAGTTAACATGAATGCGCCGGGTAGCGGCGGTTCCAGTGAGGTGCTGCCTCCGTCGGAGTCTCACCTGAGGTCGCCCGGTACTTCAGCACCGGGTGGCGGCAAGCGCCAGATCGAAGCACCGAAAGCGGCATAGGAGGGCCCGGCTATGGATTTCCTTTCCGTCGAGCCGAGCTCAGTTCTTCGGGTGCTGTGCGGCCTCTGGTTCATTCCCCATTGCATCGGCAAAATGCGAAATGTCGGGCCCGCTTCGGCAACATTTGCCAAGGCCGGGTTCCATCCGGCTGGAGCGTTCGTGATCATTACCATCATCGCCGAACTGATTGCCGGCTCGGGACTGGTCCTCAATATCTTTCCGAAGCTTGCGGCCGGTCTGGCTGTCGCCGTTCTGCTTGGCGCCAGCTATGCCGTCCTTCGTATCAACGGTTGGAACTGGCGCTGGCAGAAGCAGGGGCCGGAGTTCATGATCTTCTGGTCGGCGGCTTGCGTCCTGGCCGTGCTTGATTGACGCCCCAGCCTTTTAGAGATACTGGGAGGTATCCGAGTGCGATAGCAATCAGGGAGAGTAATCTTGGCGCGATTGACACGAGAACAGAGCCAGGCGCGGACGAAAGCGAAGCTGCTGGCGTCCGCGCGCGAGGTCGTCGCCCGTGAAGGTTACGAGGGCGCAACCATTGAACGCATCGCCGAGGAAGCGGGCTTCAGCAAGGGAGCCTTCTATTCCAATTTCAACGGCAAGGAAGACATTTTCCTTTACCTGCTCGAGACCCATGCGGGCGAAGACGTCGTCGAGCTGCAGGCACTGCTCGGTCCGATCGAAGATCCGCGCGACTTGATCGATACATTGAGCAATTGGGCCCAGGAGCGCTCTACCGACCCGAGCTGGGGGATGCTGGCATTGGAGCTCTTCCGCCACGCGCGACGCAACGCCACCTTCGGGGAGCGTCATTCAAACCTGTTCCGCGCGCAATGGGAGGGATTGGGCAAGATACTGCTTCGGATATTCCCGGAAGGCGGGGCGCCCGCCGGTCCGACGGCGCTCGGCGGTATTGTTTTCGAGCTCACCTATGGCGCAGCGTCGAGCTTCACAAACGGGCCGACGGTCGGCGAGCTTGTGAAAGTCGCCTTGACATCGATGTACGAGGCCTATGGCGCCAGGGAAAAGGCGATCTGAGCCAGTTGAGGGTGCGACGCAAAGGGGAGCGCCCGCGGCAGTTATTCGGCCGCGGGCCAGCGCCATGATTAAGCGGTTGCCTTGCTGTTGAAGGTCGGGCGCACCGCAAGCGCACCGTCGCCCGCGAGAACAACCGCGGCCAATCCAACGATCCACAAAGCCAAGAATTCCCATCCGCCATTCGGGTTGGTGAAGAAGAAGCCGGCCGCGGCATGGACCATGATGATCGCGCCGAGCAATACCGGTATCAGGACCAGCGCAGCCACGCGCGCGAAGAAACCGGCGATGAGGGCGAGGCCGCCCAGGGTCTCGAGAGCGATCGTCAGATAGGCGAGGGCAGCCGGCAGGCCGAGGCTTGCAAAGAACTGCGCCGTCCCGGCCGGCGTGAAGACGAAGACCTTCAAACCGGCATGGGCGAGAAAGAGTAGTCCGAGTGTCACCCGCAGCATGAGGATGGCGTAGGGGGCAGTACGTGAATCGATCATCTGTGTGTCTCCTTTTGGTGTGGTCTGTTGGATTGACGCAGCATCCGGCCGGTCCTGCCGGCAAGGCTTCTGGCGCTGTTCGATATGCGAGGGTGCCGCCGTGGACCGCGGATCGGATGAAGGTCTCGCCCGCCGAGCCGGCCGCTCAAACACTGCTTCCTCAATTTGCCCTCCCGGCCGGCTCTCCCGCTTGCAGGCGGTCGCCTCACATCATTGCTACCCGACGGCTTGTCCCTACACTTCAAAGTAAGCATTGACATACCGTTCGGATTTCAGATACTTTTCGGTATCTTGAGGATTGTCAAGCGGCGCCGCAGAGGAGAATTGGCGCCGACAACTTCGGGACCGACCGAACAGCCCTAGGGGAGGATAGGATGGCTGTGGATCTCAAGGCTGCCGGCAACGGCGGCCCGGTGCTTTCCGTCGAAAATGTTGACGTGCGCTTTGGCGGCATACATGCGCTAAAGGGCGTCTCGCTCAGCGTGAATGCCGGCGAAATATGCGGCCTGATTGGCCCGAACGGCGCCGGCAAGACGACGCTGTTCAACTCCATTACCCGGCTGAGCGCGGTGACCGCCGGTTCGATCCGCCTTTGCGGACGGGCGATCGAAGCGTTGCCCGCGCGCCAAATCATCCAACTGGGCGTTGCGCGCACGTTTCAGAATCTCGGCATCTACGGCGCCATGACGGTGCTGGAGAATGTCATGCTTGGCGCCCACCACTTGACGGGCGGCCGCTTTATCGAGGCGGTGCTGCGACCCGGGCGTGCCCGTGATCGGGAAAGCGCGACGGAGCAGCACTGTCGGGCGATCCTCGAACACCTCAATCTCACCGGCGTTGCCGACAAGACAGCCGGCTCGCTGCCCTATCCGACGCAAAAGCGCATGGAAATCGCCCGGGCGCTTGCCTCCCGTCCCACGGTGCTTCTTCTCGATGAGCCGGCGGGCGGGCTCACCCATGGGGAAGTTGCAGAGTTCGGCGAGCTCGTCACCCGCGTCCGCGACGATCATGGCGTCACGATCGTGCTCATCGAGCACCATATGGGTCTGGTGATGAGCCTTTGCGATCGAATTGAGGTTTTCCACCTCGGTCGCAACCTGGCGAGCGGCACGCCCGCAGAGGTCAAGGCCAATCCGGCAGTCATCGATGCCTATCTCGGGAGGGCGCGATGACAATGCTAAAGGTACAAGGCCTATCCGCCGGATACGGCGCAGCCGACGTTCTGCATGGCGTCGACTTTTTCGTCGAGCAAGGCGCGATCGTAGCGCTGCTCGGATCGAACGGCGCCGGCAAGACGACGATCCTTAGAGCTCTGTCGGGGCTCATGCCGGCGCGGGGAACGATCGATTTTTGCGGCTCGAATCTCACCCCCTGCAACGCGGCACAGAGAGTGGCGCTTGGTCTTGCGCACATACCGCAGGGCCGCGGAACATTCGGCGACTTCACGGTTGAGGAAAACCTTGCGGTCGGGGCCTATACGGTCGGCGACAGGCAACAGATCGCCTCCGACATGGAGCGGTGGTACGCGGCCTTTCCGCGGCTCGCCGAGCGTCGGCAGCAGCAGGCCGGCAGCCTCAGCGGCGGCGAGCAGCAGATGCTGGCCCTTGCCCGGGCGCTCATGTCGCGCCCGAAGCTTCTGATGTGCGACGAGCCTTCGCTTGGCCTTGCGCCGGCGATCACCGAAGAAATCTTCGAAATACTCAAGTCGCTCAATCGGGAGCACGGCATGACGCTCCTGATCGTCGAGCAGAATGCCGACCTCACCCTCCAATTCGCGGATACGGCCTACGTCCTCGAGTCCGGATCTTTCACGGTGAGCGGCGCGGCGCGGGATCTCTTGGGCAACGAGGCCGTCCAGCAATCCTATCTGGGGGTGTGAGATGGAACTGTTCTTCCAACTTGTCGTCGATGGCCTTGCATCCGGAGCCATCTACGCGTCCCTGGCGCTGGCCTTGGTCCTGATCTTCCGTGCGACGCGCATCGTCAATTTCGGGCAAGGCGAAATGGCCACCTTCTCGGCTTATTGTGCCTGGCAGCTCTATGAATGGGGCATGCCGATGATGCTTTCCTTCCTCGTCGTCGGCGTCTTCGCGTTCGTGCTCGGGATCGGCATTTTCCGCTTCGTCATCAGGCCGGTTTCTAAGGCCCCGGTCGAGGCCGTCGTCGTCGTGACGCTCGGGCTCTTCGTCGTCTTCCAGGCGCTATCCCTGTGGCTCTGGGGTTCCGACCAGCGTGCTTTTCCCTCGCTGTTCCCGAACATCGGCTGGGATTTCCTTGGCGTGCGCATGACGGCAAGTGCGGCCGGCATGATCGCCCTTCTGCTCTGTCTCGCCGTGGCCACGGGGGCGGTCTTTCGCTTCACACGGCTTGGCCTCGCCATGCGAGCCTCCGCCTTTGATGGCGAGAAGAGCCTGCTTGTTGGGATCCCCGTCGAACGGATGCTGATGCTCGGCTGGGGCTTTGCCGCGGTGATTGGCTTCGTCGCGGCGCTTCTGGTCGGGCCGCGGCTGTTCCTGAGCCCGACGATGATGATGCCGATCCTGCTCTACGCCCTGGCGTCGGCGACCCTTGGCGGCTGGGACAGCCCGCTCGGGGCGATGATCGGCGGTCTGATTGTCGGTGTGGCGGAAAGCCTCGGCGCGACCTTTCTCCCCTTCATCGGTGCGGATCTGCGCGTGGTGATCCCGATACTCGTCACTCTCGTCGTCCTGCTCGTTCGGCCGGTCGGTCTCTTCGGTACTCGCACGGTGGTCAAGCTATGAACACGCAACTTCTTCGATTTGCCCCCTTGGTCCTTGTCGCCGCTGCCCTCGGCTCGCCTCTCGTTGTTCCGGATTTCCTGTTGTTCGAAATCAGCATTGCCGTCTCCTACGGGATTGCGATCCTCGGCCTCAATTTGCTCCTCGGCTTCACGGGACAGATCTGCTTGGCACAGGGTGCGTTGTTCGGCGTGGGTGCCTATACGACGGCCATTCTCAATGTCAGTTTCGGCTTGGATCCGCTGGCGACGCTCCCATTGGCGGCCGTCTCCGCAGGGCTGATTGGCGTGATCATCGGCCTCCCTGCCTTGAGGCTGCAAGGTCTGCAGCTCGCGATCATCACCTTCGGCGTCGCGTCGGCCTTTCCGCAGCTCCTGTTGAAGATGGACACGCTGACCGGCGGCGTGACCGGCCTTGCAACCGACCAGCCGTTTGCGCCCAAATGGTTCCCCGGCAGCCAGGAAGCCTGGCTCTATGGCGTGTCACTGATATGCGCAGCCATCTCCATCATGGTCGTCACGCGCCTGCTGCGCGGCGATACCGGTCGTCTGATGCGCGCCCTCCGCGACAATCCGGTGATTGCCGAGGCGCTCGGCGTCAATCTCACGAAAGGCCGCTTGGCGGCCTTTGCCGTGAGTTCGGCGCTCGCCGGGCTTGGCGGCGGCCTCTTCTGCATCCTCAACGGGTTCATCAGCCCACAATCGTTCCTGCCGATGAAATCGATCGACATCCTGATCGGCGGTATCGTCGGCGGCATCACCAGCATTGCCGGCGCTTTCATCGGGGCCGGCTTCGTCGTCTTCGTGCCGGGCTTCACGACCGATATCAACCCTGCACTCGGCGGGTTGATTTACGGCCTCTGCCTGATCGCCATGATGATGGTCGCCCG
The DNA here is from genome assembly GCF_000018545.1 of Sinorhizobium fredii NGR234. Lineage (NCBI taxonomy): Bacteria > Pseudomonadati > Pseudomonadota > Alphaproteobacteria > Hyphomicrobiales > Rhizobiaceae > Ensifer > Ensifer fredii. The sequence continues at coordinate 1,666,010 of NC_012586.1, read as the reverse complement.
CCAGGGCATTGCCGGGCTGCGGATCGAGACGTTTCTCGCCGCTCTTTCTGCGGTCTTCAAGTTCAAGGTCTTGTCGCGAATGCCGGGCCCGTTGCCCGGCCAATTGGGAGGAGAATGACATGCCGATACGCGTTCCTAGAGGAGCTTTCAGCCTGCTGCATGTGGTGGCGTTGACGGGCCTTATGACCGGCAGCGCCCAGGCACAGGAGAGCGAGTCCCCCGGCATCACGAGCGATGCGGTCCGCATCGGCATTTCAGGACCGCTGACCGGGCCGGTTGCGGCGATCGGCGCGATCACCGAGGGAGTAAGGACGAAGGTCGACGCCATCAATGCTGCGGGCGGCGTCAAGATGGGCGACGGCAAGACCCGCAAGATCGAACTTGTCGTCGAGGATGACGGGTTGGATCCGCAACGCACGCTCACCAATGTGCGCAAGCTCGTTGAGCGCGAGGAGGTGTTCGCAGTCCTGGCGACGGCCGGCACGCCTAACAACCAGGCGATCGGCCGGTATATTACGCAACGCGAGGTGCCCAACCTCTTCATGTATTCGGGCGTCCACGAACTCGCCGGACCGGAGTGGGAGATCGGCCTCGTTCCCTCCTTCACGACGGAGGCGGCCGCATTCGCGCGCTATCTGCTGGACACCAAGCCCGAAGCGAAAATCGCCCTTCTCTATCTGAACACCGAGACGGGGCAGACCTTCCAGAAGGCCCTGGAGGACGCGGTCAGCATGTCCAACATCAAGATCGTCGCGGCGCAACCGGTGACCTCGGCGGACCCAACGGTCGAAAACCAGCTTTCGACCCTCAAGGCCTCCGGTGCCGATACCCTGGTCGTGATCACCGGTCCGAAGCAGGGGGCAGAAGCAGTGCGCTTCGCCACCGAGAGCGGCTGGAATCCGACGACTCTCGTGTCGAACATCGCAGCCTCCGTCGCTTCCCTGAAACCGGCGGGCCTCGAAAATGCAAAAGGCGTGATCACAAGCCAATACCTCAAGCAAGTGAATGCCAAAGCCCCGGGCGACGACGCAGGCATCAAGCATTACATCGCCGACCGTGAGGCCGCCAAGGCCAGCTTCGCCATCGACGACGCGCTCGGTCAGGTCGGATATGCGACCGGCGATGCGCTGGTGAAGGTGCTCTCATCGATGAAGGAGCCAACCCGTGCAGCGATGATGGAGACGGCTCGAAACCTCGACAGTGTCCAATTGGATCTGCTTCTGCCGGGCATCACCCTGAACACGAAAAGCGGCGAGGACGTCTATCCCATCGAGTCGCTGCAGCTCTTCCAGTTCGATGGAGCAACGTACCAGCCTGTCGGCTCGATGATCTCCTTCGAAGGGAAGACGCCGTCACATTGACTGCGATCCAATACATCGTGAAGGGGGCGCTCAGGGCGCCCCTTTTTTGTGTTCTTCGCTAGTCTAGTGCCCGTCCACAAACGGTAAACTGCTGAAATTATTGGGTGAATCGCGATATCTGCGCGGGCAAAGCCCGGCGGTTTCAGGTATACTTTAGATCAAGCTACTGATTCTAAAGACAAACCCGTAACCGCCGGAGCCGACAATGCGCCAAGAACGCACCGTCCAAGCCAGCATATTTGATCTTTTCGCCGAACACGAGATCGGTCGTGAACTGAAGGCGATGTCGGAATGGCTGGATGAGCATGGCGAGTTGCTCGGGCTGGTGGCGGGGGACCTGCGCCGGCATGGTCTCAGACAGACCGGCCGCGAGGGGCTACCAGCCGAGGCTGTGCTGCGCTGCGCGCTGCTCAAGCAGCATCGCCAGTTGAGTTACCAGGAACTGGCCTTCCATCTCGAAGACTCCGCCTCGTTCCGGGCGTTTGCCCGGCTGCCGTGGGGCTGGAACCCGAAGAAGTCGGTCTTGCACAAGACGATCAGCGCGATCCGGGCGCAAACCTTTGAAGAGATCAACGGGGTGCTGCTGGCGAGCGCCCGGCAGGAGAAGCTGGAAAGTGGCAAGGTCGTGCGCGTGGACAGCACCGTCACCGCCGCACCGATACATGAACCGAGCGACAGCAGCCTGTTATGGGACGCTGTCCGGGTGACGGTGCGGCTGTTGCAGCAGGCCGAGGCGCTGGGTAGCGCCATCCCATGGCACGACCATCGCCGCGCGGCAAAGAAGCGGGCTCGGGCGATCGAATATACCCGCGGCCGCCCCAAACGAATCAGGCACTATCGCGAACTGCTCAAGATCACGCACACGACTTTGAGTTATCTGCAGCAGGCCAGTGAACAGGTGCCGCTGACGGCGGGCCCGGCCGGCGCACTGTGGCAGGCCCAACTCCGCCATTACCGGCCGCTGATCGAGCGGATCATCGCCCAGACCGAACAGCGGGTCCTGGTCGGGGAGCCGGTCCCTGCCGGCGAGAAGCTGGTGAGCCTGTTCGAGCCGCATGCCGACATCATCGTCAAGGGCAGCCGCGACGTCGACTACGGCCACAAACTCAATCTGACCACCGGCAGAAGCGGACTGATCCTCGACCTCGTCATCGAAGCCGGCAATCCGACCGACAGCGAGCGCTTGCTGCCGATGCTGGAACGCCACATCGCCTTTTACGGCGAGCCGCCGCGTCAGGCGGCGGCCGACGGCGGCTATGCCAGCCGCGAAAACCTGAGCGGAGCCAAAGCCCGCGGCATCCGCGACATGGCCTTCCACAAGAAGCGCGGCCTCAGCATCGAAGACATGGTCAGCAGCCGCTGGGTCTATCGCAAGCTGCGCAACTTCCGCGCCGGCATCGAGGCCGGCATCTCTTGCCTGAAACGCGCTTATGGCTTGGGGCGCTGCACCTGGCGTGGGCTCGACCACTTCAAGGCTTATGTCTGGTCCTCGGTGGTCGCTTACAATCTCGCCCTCTTCGCCCGCCTCAGGCCGACCTGACGCTCCTGATCCGGTGGCGTTCAGAGCAAGGCCGGCGAGCGTCGGCCGATACCCCATGACCCATTGCCGCCAGATCGCTCTTCGGGCCATAACCTGCGCCGCCTTGTGCCATCACGCGTCCCAAGAAACGATGTCAGCCGGCAAACAACCTTGCAAAACCGCAGAAAAACAGGCGTTTATGGATGGGCACTAGTCTAGCCATTTCCATACGAATGGAGGTTGACATTCCGAATAGAATTCAGATACTGAATGGTATTCTAAATTGCTGGGGAGGCTTGCAGATTCTCCAGGAGTGATTGCCGCGGGAGGGGCGTCATGGCGAAAGTGATACGGAACATAAAGCGGATGGACGATGCGATCGTCCGCGGGCTCGGTGCCCTTGGGGTTGCTACCGTGCATGAGGCGCAGGGGAGACGAGGCCTGCTTGCGCCCCATATGCGGCCGATCTATCGGCGCGCAAAGATTGCCGGCAACGCGCTGACCTGCGAGGTCGCTCCCGGGGACAACTGGATGATCCACGTGGCGCTGGGCGAGGCCCGCCCGGGAGACATTCTCGTAGTCACGCCGACATCGCCCTGCGACGACGGCTATTTCGGCGATCTCCTGGCGACGTCCGCCAAGGCGCTCGGTATCCACGGCCTGATCATAGATGCAGGCGTACGTGACGTCGCCACCCTGACGGAAATGCAATTCCCCGTGTGGTCGAAAGCCATCTCCGCCCAAGGGACGGTCAAGGAGACCTTGGCCAATGTCCAGGTGCCGATCGTCTGTGCCGGATGCCTGATCAACCCGGGCGACGTCATCGTCGCCGATGACGATGGCGTCTGCGTGGTTCCCGCCGAGGACGCGGCGATGGTGCTCGAGAAGGGGCGTGCGCGGGAGAAGATGGAGGAGGAGAAGCGGCTGCGTTATGCGGCGGGCGAACTCAGCCTCGACGTCAACAACATGCGCCGGAAGCTCGCGGAGGAAGGACTCGTCTATGTCGACTGAGAGCAAATCAGCCGTGCCGCGACGGGTCGTGACGGGCATCCGCAATGGCCGCTCCGTCTTCGTCAGCGACGATCTCGTGCCGAATGCGCACCTGCATGCATCGATCCCCGGTTTCATGACGTCGGTCTGCTGGGCGACGCCGGCCGGTCCGGAGTTGCCGCTGGATGGTTCGGACCCCGCTCTGCCCGGGACCCGAATTACCCCTTCGGCCGGCGAAACGCGCTTGATGATCGTTCGTTTCCCGCCGGACTCGGTGATGGCGGACCCGTCCTTCGATCCCGCAGCGGCGGATGCGGAGCAGCAGGTCCACCTTCCTGGGCTCGCGGAACTCTTCGAACGCGAAAACCCCGGGATGCACACGACGGACTCGATCGACTACGACATCGTGCTCGAAGGCGAGATCTGGCTGGAGCTCGATGACGGGGCGGAGGTCAATCTGCGGCAAGGCGACGTCGCGATCCAGTGCGGCACACGCCATGCCTGGCGAAATAAAGGGACGTCGCCGGCAACGATGGCCTTCGTCCTGATTGGAGCAGCGCGTTCCTGAGCAACATCGCTCGCACGCGCGGAAATCAACACATGTGCAATTCACGCTGCCGGAGGAGGGCGCGATGCATTACGATTGCCTCATCGTCGGAAGCGGGCACGGGGGCGCCCAGGCAGCGACGTCGCTTCGTCAGAACGGCTTCCAAGGATCGATCGGAATCCTCAGCGAAGACCGGGATCCGCCTTATGAACGTCCGCCCCTCTCCAAGGATTATCTCCTTGGTGGCAAGACCTTCGACCGCATTCTGATCCGGCCGGCTGAGTTCTGGACGTCGCGCAGCATCGACCTGCTGCTCGGGCACGAAGTCGTCAAGGTCCACGCGAAGGAGAAGCAGGTCCTTTGCGCGGACGGTGCCACCTACAGTTACGGCTACCTCATCTGGTCCGCTGGCGGGCGCCCGCGCCGGATGTCCTGCCCCGGTCATGATCTTCAAGGCATCCACGCGGTCCGGACACGCTCGGATGTGGACCGGCTCGTGAAGGATCTTGCCAGCGCGGAAGGAGTGGTGGTCGTCGGCGGCGGTTACATCGGGCTCGAGGCCGCGGCCGCGCTAACCAAGCTCGGAAAGACGGTGACCGTCGTCGAAGCGATGAACAGGGTGCTTGCCCGTGTCGCGGCGGAACCGCTGTCTCGTTTCTATGAGAGGGAGCACCGTGACCACGGCGTCGAAATCAGGCTCGAGACCGGTGTCGACAAGTTCGTCGGTAGCGAGGGACGCCTCACTGGCGTTCTCTTGAAGGATGGTGTGACGCTTCCTGCGGATATCGCGATCGTCGGCATCGGTATCGTGCCTTGTGTCGAACCGCTGATCGAGGCCGGAGCGTCGGGAGAGAACGGCCTCGACGTCGACGAGCATTGCCGGACAAGTCTGCCGGACGTGTTCGCGGTCGGCGACTGCGCCCGGGTCAAGAGCGCCCACGGCCTGCGGATCGAGTCCGTGCAGAATGCCCATGATCAGGCCACTGCCGTGGCAAAGACGCTTTGCGGGGAATTGACGCCTTACAGCGCAACGCCCTGGTTCTGGTCGAACCAGTACGACCTCCGGCTTCAGACCGTGGGTCTTTCCGCCGGCTTCGACAGGACGGTGGTGCGCGGCGATCCCAACACCCGCAGCTTCAGTATCGTCTATCTCCGCGAGGGTGCGGTGATCGCCCTGGACTGCATCAATAGCGTCAGGGACTACGTCGAAGGCCGAATGCTGGTCGAAAGGCGCGCGCGCGTCAGTCCGGACGTCCTGGCAAACAACAGCATCAGACTGAAATCGCTGGCCCTTGCGTGAAGCACACGAGAGCGATGTGGGAGGTTTAAATGTCGAATTTTACGGTGATCTCGCGAAACGGACAGATCGTGCCCGTCGAGGGGCGCGATGGAATCTCGATCATGGAGCATATCCGCGATGCGGGCGTGGACGAATTGCTGGCGCTTTGTGGCGGCTGCTGTTCCTGTGCCACCTGTCACGTCTATGTCGATGACGATTTCCAGGAACATCTACCGTCGCTCTCCGTCGATGAAGACGATCTGCTCGACAGTTCGGATCACCGGCGACCGCAATCGCGGCTGTCCTGCCAGGTACGTTTCACTGCGGAGCTTGCGGGCATGATCGTGACGCTGGCACCGGAAGACTGACCTCTTCGCCGGGGCGTATCTCTCCAATCAGTGATCCATTACCGCCCGGAGGTAGGTGACGGTGAGTGTAAGTGTTTACATTGCAAGGGAAAGCAGTCCCGACGAGCCGCGCGTAGCGGGCTCGCCTGAGACGGTGAAGAAAATCCTGTCGTTCGGCCTTGAGGTAGTCGTGGAGGCCGGAGCAGGCCGCTGTTCGCGCATTCCGGATGCTGAGTTCGAGAAGGCCGGCGCCCGGATCGGGAGCGCCGCCGATGCCAAGACCGCCGACGTCATCCTGAAGGTCCGCCGCCCGATCGCCGGGGAGATCGCCGCCTACAAGCCGGGCGCGCTCGTCATCGCCATCATGGACCCTTACGGCAACGCGGAGGCGATCGCCGCCATGGCCAACGCCGGCGTAACCGCCTTCGCCATGGAGTTGATGCCGCGCATCACCCGGGCGCAATCGATGGACGTGCTTTCCTCGCAGGCGAACCTCGCCGGTTATCAGGCGGTGATCGATGCGGCCCACGAATATGATCGGGCGCTGCCGATGATGATGACTGCGGCCGGCACGGTGCCGGCCGCGAAGGTGTTCGTCATGGGCGCCGGCGTTGCCGGCCTGCAGGCGATCGCCACTGCAAGGCGCTTGGGCGCCGTCGTCTCGGCAACCGACGTCCGTCCGGCGGCCAAGGAACAGGTCGCCTCGCTCGGCGCCAAGTTCATCGCCGTCGAGGACGAGGAGTTCAAGGCGGCCGAAACCGCCGGCGGCTATGCCAAGGAGATGTCGAAGGAGTATCAGGCCAAGCAGGCCGCACTCGTCGCCGATCACATTTCCAAGCAGGACATCGTCATCACTACGGCGCTGATCCCCGGCCGCCCGGCGCCGCGGCTCGTCACCCGCGAAATGCTCCATTCGATGAAGCCCGGCTCGGTCGTCGTCGACCTCGCCGTCGAGCGCGGCGGCAACGTCGAGGGGGCAGAAGCCGGCAAGGTGACGGAGGTCGCCGGCGTCAAGGTCGTCGGGCACCTCAACGTGCCGGGCCGCATCGCCGCCTCCGCCTCGCTCCTTTATGCCAAGAACCTCGTCACCTTTTTGGAGACGATGGTCTCCAAGGAGGAAAAGCGGCTGGCGGTGAACATGGAGGACGAACTCGTCAAGGCAACGGCGCTGACCTATGGCGGCGCCGTGGTGCATCCGGCCTTCGGCGGCACGAATGAGGGGGAAAAGTGATGGCGAACGAACTGTTGGACAAGGCACTGACCGACCTTGAACGGGCGGTCGAGGCGGTCAGGACCGCCGCCGAATACGTGCCGGATGCGGCCGGGGCGGTTGCCCATGGCGCCACCGGCGGCGCTATCGATCCTTTTGTCTTCCGCCTGGCGATCTTCGTGCTGGCGATCTTCGTCGGCTATTACGTCGTCTGGTCGGTGACGCCGGCGCTGCACACGCCGCTGATGGCGGTGACCAACGCGATCTCATCGGTGATCGTCGTCGGCGCGCTCTTGGCCGTCGGGATCTCCGCTTCCGGGCTTGCCACCGGCTTCGGCTTCGTGGCGCTGGTGCTTGCTTCCGTCAACATCTTCGGCGGCTTCCTCGTCACCCAGCGCATGCTCGCCATGTACAAGAAGAAAGAAAAGTGAGGCGGGGCCGATGAACGCGAACTTTGCAGCCTTCCTCTATCTCGTCTCCGGCGTGCTGTTCATCATGGCGCTCCGCGGTCTCTCGCATCCGACCACCAGTCGCAAGGGCAATGCCTACGGCATGGTGGGCATGGCCATTGCCATCGTCACGACGCTGCTTTTGGCCGGGCCGTCGATCGGCGGTTTGCTGTTGATCGTTCTCGGCCTCGCGCTCGGCGGCGGCGTCGGTGCCTACATCGCCAAGCGCATCCCGATGACGGCGATGCCGCAGCTCGTCGCCGGCTTCCATTCGCTGGTCGGTCTTGCCGCGGTGCTGGTCGCGGCCGGGGCGCTCTACGCGCCGTCCTCCTTCGGCATCGGCGAAGTGGGCTCGATCCATGCCCAGGCGCTCGTCGAGATGGCGCTCGGCGTGGCGATCGGCGCGATCACCTTCACCGGATCGATCATCGCCTTCCTCAAGCTCGACGGCCGGATGTCCGGCAAGCCGATCCTTTTGCCCTACCGCCATCTGATCAACCTGGCGCTCGCCGCCCTCGTCGTCTTCTTCATCATCGGCCTGGCGTTGACCGAGAGCCACTTCAATTTCTGGGCGATCGTCCTTCTGTCGCTGGCGCTCGGCGTGCTGATCATCGTTCCGATCGGCGGCGCCGACATGCCGGTGGTGGTGTCGATGCTGAACTCCTATTCCGGCTGGGCGGCCGCCGGTATCGGCTTCACCCTCGGCAACCTGGCGCTGATCATCACCGGGGCGCTGGTCGGTTCCTCGGGGGCGATCCTCTCCTACATCATGTGCAAGGGCATGAACCGCTCCTTCATCTCGGTGATCCTCGGCGGCTTCGGCGGCGAGACGGCGATCGCCGCGGACGACAGCGGCGTGCAGAAGACGGTCAAGCAGGGCTCGGCCGACGATGCCGCCTTCCTGATGCAGAACGCCTCGAAGGTGATCATCGTGCCGGGCTACGGCATGGCGGTGGCGCAGGCGCAGCACTCGCTCCGGGAACTTGCCGACAAGCTCAAGGAGGCCGGCGTCGAAGTCAAATACGCGATCCATCCGGTCGCCGGCCGCATGCCCGGGCACATGAACGTGCTGCTCGCCGAGGCGAACGTCCCCTATGACGAGGTGTTCGAGCTCGAGGACATCAATTCCGAGTTCGCCCAGGCCGACGTCGCCTATGTCATCGGCGCCAACGACGTCACCAACCCGGCGGCGCGCGACGACAAGACCTCGCCGATCTACGGCATGCCGATCCTCGACGTCGACAAGGCCAAGACCTGCCTGTTCGTCAAGCGCTCGCTCGGCTCCGGCTATGCCGGCATCGACAACACGCTGTTCTACAAGGACGGCACGATGATGCTCTTGGGCGACGCCAAGAAGGTCACCGAGGAGATTGTCAAGGCGATCAATCACTGAGCTTCAGACCCAGCCTGAGACAGATGCCCGCCGCGAGGCGGGCATCTGCGTTTCGGCGTGTGCCGGGCCAGCGGGTGGCATCTCCAGGCACTTACGGCTTGAATGTGGGCTCATTCCAACGGCGGACCTTATGACCCGAGGCCCGCATCCCGCGCGTTCTCGCGCGCCCCCCAAGGGGCCGATGGCCAAATAGCGTTTGCGGGCCCTTGGGTGACACGTCCGCCAGACACATGCAAAAACCCCGCCCGGCGGCACCGGGCGGGGTGTGTACGTAGCGATTGCTACCCCGAACGCGCTGAGCGTCCCTCAGATCGTAACAGCGTAGTAGGTGAAGCCGCCATCGCCCGAGGCGACACCGGAAATGGCCTCATTGATGCTTTCGAGCGGCCAGACCATTGGCTCCATTACGGAGAGGTCAACGACCTTGCTTTCGACCATTGCGGCGATCTCCATCCCTTCGGCTGCGGTGAACCAGACGGAGCCGATCAGCTCCATCTGCTCGTCCATCCACCATTTCACGTCGACGGGAAGGTCGCCGGCGGTTCCGCCGATATTGACGATGCGACCACCTCTGCGCACGCCTTTCATGGCGTCGAGCATGGATCCGAGCGGCGCCTTGGCACCAAGCGTATCGAGCATCAGATCGGCGCCCACGCCGGCTGTTCTGGCCTTCACAAAGTCACCGCTCGAGCCGGTCCGGTTCGAAAAGGTTTCGATCCGGTTCGGCGCAAGCGCCTTCAGCCGAGTAAGCAATTCGTCGCCACGCGCGACCGCATAGATCTTGCCGGCCCCCATCGCGAGCGCGAAAAGAGTGGCGCCGACGCCGAGCGTCCCGGTGGCGCCGTTGATGATCAGCGAGCGCCCCATCAGAGGACCGCACTTTTTCAAGGCTGCGTAGGAGGTGCCGAGGTAGCCCATCCGCGAGCCCTGCACGAAGGACATGTTGTCCGGAATCTTGATGACTTGGGCCTGGGGCGCCAGCATATATTCGCTGAACCCCCCGTAGGGATAGCGTTTGAACATCTCCAGGCTCTTAGGGTTGTAGCCGAAGTAGCCGCCGAGCGTCCAATGATCGCAGGCCTGCGGGCGTCCAGACGTGCAGGCGTGGCAGGCGCCGCAGAAACGGCCCGGATTAACATATACCCGGTCGCCAGGCTTGATCGCCACGACCTGCTCGCCGACCTGATGGACGATGCCCGAAGGATCGAGGCCATGAATCGCGGGACGCGGCGGCAAGGGCATTTGCGGGTACCAGTTTTCCCAGTTCGCGAGCACATTGGCGAGATTGGGTACCATGCCGCAGGCCTTGACCTCGACAACAACGTCGCTTCCGGTGGCCACGGGTCGCGCCACCTCATCTATTCTCATCGGTTCTCCGACCGCGTGCAGCCGCGCGGCGCGCATCGTCTCAGTCATGAATTCCTCCCGTTCCACCCTCAATAGTAACATACCGACAGGTTTTCAAATACCACATGGTATTTAAATGTGCAAGCGCCGGCGTAATTGCATTGCGGGATTGACACGCTCACTGCATTCGGATACTGATTGGTATTGGAAGTCCAATGGGTATGTAAATGCGTGCCGCAAGCCAAAAAGGGCGCACGAACTCGCAAACGCCAGGCGGAGGAACGGTGCTGAATCAGCATCGGTTGTCAGGCGATTTCAAAGGGGAGGATAGACATGGCAAATGACGCGTCAGCACTGACGGGCGCAAATCTGTACAACGACCCGTACCCGGTCTATGCGCGGCTGCGGAGCGAGGCGCCTGTTGCGCTCTTCGAGGGCACCAACGAGTATTTCGTCACCCGTTACGACGATTGTCGCACCGTTGGTGCGACCGACCGGGTCTTCGGACCGTCCGGCGCTGCGGATCGACCAGAGGCACGCGTCATGGGCATGCCGAACGTCCTGACCATGTCGGGCGAAGAGCATGCCTGCCTGCGCGAAGGCATCGACCTCAACTTAACGCAGGAGCGGGTGCGTTCCTATGTCGAGCGCCTCACGCTTCCGGTGGTCCAGCGCTTCCTTGATGAGATCAAGCCCAAAGGCGAAGCGAATCTTACGACGGAACTCTTCGAACCCATCTCGGTGCGCTGCATTGGCGACGTGATCGGGCTCACCGAGACTTCGAACGACAATCTCGTGGAGTGGTTCCACGCCATGGCTCTCGGCCTGCAGAACGTCTCCAACGATCAGACAGTCTGGGACCGACTCGACGTAGCGCTTGCAGACATCGATGACCAGCTTGGCGCGCTTTATGAAGCGGCATTGTCGAAGCCGAACAGCACGCTGATGAGCCATGTCATGCATGGCGGCATGCCCGAGGGCCAGGTGCGCAGCCTGAAGGAAATCTCGCCGACCATGCGCGTCATCATCCTGGGCGGCCTGCAGGAGCCGGGGCATGCGGCTGCAAATGCTTGTGCGGGACTGCTTTCCAATCCCGAGCAGGCCAAAGTCATGGCCGAGGACCCGTCCGCACACGCGCTCAGGGCCTTTGACGAGGGACTGCGCTGGGTAGCACCGATCGGAGTGACCCCGCGCGTCGCGCTCGAAGACTTCGAGATCGCCGGCACCACTATCCCCGCAGGCTCATCGGTAGCGATCGTCATGGGATCCGCGAACCGCGACGAAGCGCGCTTCGAGAATCCCGACCGGTTCGACATGTTCCGCAAGAAGAAGCAGCACGTATCCTTCGGCTTCCGGCCGCATTTCTGTTCCGGCCATTTCCTGTCGCGCGCCATGGGCGAGATCGCTCTTCAGGAAGCCTTCCGGCAATTGCCGAACCTGCGCCTCGATCCTGAACAGGAGATCAAGGCCAAGGGCTGGCGCTTCCGCGGCGTGAACGTGCTTCCGGCGAAGTGGGACGCGTGATGACCCTGATTATCGATTGTCACGGCCACTTCACAACCGAGCCGCAGAAACATCATGATTTCCGCAAAGCGCAGGTCGCCTATGCGGAAGGCAAAGCGGCCGAAAGGCCGGCCTACCCGGGCATTTCCGATGACGAACTCTACGCGATCATCGAGGCAAACCAACTGCGGCTGCAGAAGGAGCGCGGCTCGGATCTGACCATCATAAGTCCCAGAGCCTCGGGGATGGGCCACCATATTGATAACGTGGCGATCGCCAACGAATGGGCCCGCATCTCGAACGATAACGTCAGGCGCATCGTGGACATGTTCCCGGCCAATTTCGCCGGTGTCTGCCAATTGCCGCAAACGGTCAATGGTGATCTGACGCCGGTGATTTTTGAGCTGCAGCATTGCGTCGAGCAAGGTTTCGTCGGCTGCAACCTCAATCCGGACCCATCGGGGGGAAGGTGGAGCGCGCCGCCGGTCTATGACGAGTGGTGGGATCCTCTGTGGCAGGCCATGGCCGCGCTCGACGTCCCGGCGATGATCCATGTTTCGGGCTCCTGCGAGCGCTGTCTGCACACGACCGGCGCCCATTACATCAACGCCGACACGGCCGTCTTCATGCAGCTCGTCCAAGGCGACCTCTTCGAGCGGCACCCGAAGCTGCGCCTGATCATCCCGCATGGCGGGGGTGCTGCACCCTATCACTGGGGACGCTACCGGGGCCTCTCGATCATGCTCGAAAAGCCGCCGCTTGCCGAGCACCTCATGAACAATCTGTTCTTCGACACCTGCGTCTACCACCAGGCCGGCATCGATACGCTGTTTCGCGTGGTGGACAAGAAGAACATCCTGTTCGGCTCCGAACTGCTCGGCGCCGTCAAGGCGGTGGACCCGGAAACCGGGCACAGCTTCGACGATACCAGGCGCTATATCGACGCGCTCGATCTTAGCGCCGAGGACAGGCACGCGGTCTTCGAGGGCAATGCGCGGCGCGTCTATCCCTTGCTCGACAAACGGCTCAAGGCGCAGGGCCGGTAATCTCGGCGCGACAAATGGAGGAATATTCATGACGACCACAGTCAAGCTGGCGGGCGGTGCCCAGGGCTTCAATTGGCTGCCCGTCTTCGTTGCGGAAGAGAATGGCCTTTTCGCGAAACATGGTCTGAAGATCGAATATCTGCGCATGGGCAGCGTCGACAAGGCGACCACGGCCGTTCTGGAGGGGGTAGCGGATCTGGCAATTACACCGCCGGAAGGCGCCGTTTCGAACTACATCAATGGCGGCGAACTTCGTGTGGTGGCGTCGAACTCGAACCGCCTTCCCATGTCGATCGTGGCGCATCCGTCGATCGCCTCGATCGCGGAACTCAGGGGCAAGAAGGTCGGCACCTCGTCGCTCACGGAAGGCACGGCGATCTATACGCAGCTCCTGCTTGGCCGTGAAGGATTGAAGTATCCGGGCGACTATCAGTTCGCGCTCACCGGCGTCCATACAAAACGTTGGGACGCCCTACTAGCGGGAGATATTGACTGTGCCCCACAGCCGGCGCCGTGGAACTTCATCGCCGAAGCAGCGGGATATAATCTGATCGGCGAGGTCAATGATGCGATCCCCGAGATCGTATTTGCCGCCCTCATCGCCAATAAAAGCTGGCTTGAAGCGAATGGCAAAACAGTGCGGAAGCTCCTGAAGGCGCTCGCCGAGGCCCACGCGATCACCAACGATCCGGCGAAGGAGGAGATCACTCTGCCGATTTTCCGGCGCATCACCGTTCCGGATGACGCCGATCTTGCGCTGCGGGGTTTGCGCTACATGCGCGACATGGGCATGTGGCCGCAAGGCCTTTCCATTCCTGGGAAGGCGCTCGACACCACCATTGATCTGATGATCCGCGCAGGCTTGCTGGAGGAAGGGAAGCGTGCGTCCGCCGCTGGGGTCTTCGATAGCCTCTACCTTCAACAGGCGTTTGCGTGACGTTGAGGCGGTCGTGCCGCCGAGGGCGCAGAAACAACCGCCTCGCCACCGCTGCGCGGAGGTCTGTTCTTGCTGAGGTGGTCCGACAGCGGTTGACAACGCTCACATCGGAATACTAAATGGAATTAGAAGACCAGAAGGTATTAGCATTCCAGTTGGTCTTTGTCGCCGACCTGGGGAGGAGAGCGGTGATGCCGAACTCGTGCATTGATTATGTTGGTTGAGGGGGTGATTTCGATGGGAGACACCCCTCAGGAAGCCGTTCTCATCGGGACGGCTTCGGTCTCAATCGCCGTCTTCGTCCTGGCGGGCCTTCGCCGAATGCTCAGTCTCAGCGCGGCTTGGGTCGGGCTGATTGTTTCGGCAGCCTTCCTGGCTTCCTATTTCCTCGTCTACCAGAAAGTGCCGCCGTTTCCGCCCATCGGTGCAGTGAACAAGATTTTCTACATTTCTTTGGCGGGTGCCCTCATAGGCCTTGCTGTCGATCTTGCCGATCGACCGCGGCTGACAACTTGGGCGGTGGTGCTGCAGCCGCTGGCCGCAGTCTTGTACATAGGGCAAAGCCGACTAACTGCAGCCCCGTTTGAACTGGTCCTCGCTGCCGCCGTCGGCATGTTGTCGATGGCATTGCTGCGCCGTGACTTTGGCGGCTCCGCCGGGGAAGATGGCGTCAAAAGGATGCTGCTTCTTGCCATCGCTTCTACCGGTTTTGCGCCGATCGCGTTGCTTGGCGCGTCCTCGTCAAGCCTGCAGCTCTGCTTGATGTTCGCCGCCGCCCTTTTGGCGATCGTCGTCTGGAATCTAGGAAGTGAGGACAATCCTTTCGGAACTCCGGCCTTTCTTGGTGGAGCCGGCGGCATGTTGTCCGTCATCTTTGCAGTGACGCTGATAACCCGTAAGGCCGATCTGCTTGCGCTTGCGATCCTCGCGCTCGTGTTCCTGGTTCCAGAGGTCGCAAGGCGGACCGGATGGATCGTCCGGCTTCGAAACCCCTTTGCTCGTCTCTGCGCGTTCGGATTGCTTTGCGTCATACCTGCGGCGTCCGGAGCTGCGGTTGCCATCATCTCACACGGCTCAGGCTTTCCAATTTGACAAGGGAGGAATGTCAATGATCAAGCTGGCATGCGCCTATCTCGCATCGGTTCTCGTCGCGGCAGCTCTTTCGAGCGGGCCGGTCCAGGCGCGAACTTACGATATCGACATCGTTCACTCGAATATCGTTTTCTTCATCGACCACCTCGGCTTCTCGCGTGTCGTCGGGGTGGCGCGGGATTTCGGAGGCAGTTTCGAATTCGATCCCGCCAATCTGCCAGCGAGCTCACTGGACGTGGCGGTCAAGGTGGAGAGCATTTCCACAAATAACCAGCAGCGCGACAGCGACATTCAGGGCGCCGATTGGTTCAATGCAGCCGAATTTCCCGAGATCACGTTTGTCGGCAAGGAGTTCAAGCAGACGGGGGAGAAATCGGGCAAGATCGCTGGCGATCTCACAATTGCGGGAATTACCCAAGCCGCCACGCTCGATGTTGTCTTTAACAAAGAAGGCGAGAACCCGTGGGATAAGAGCCATGTCGTCGGCTTCAGTGCCGAAACGACGATCAAGCGAAGCGATTTTGGTTTGAAGACCGCGCTCGGGATGATCGGAGACGACGTAAAGCTCTACATAGAGATTGAAGGCCGAGGACGGTAAGCCAGCACCACATCACGAGCGCTGTCCAATCACCCCCGTTCACATCGTGTGCGGGGGCGTTCTAATCCGGTAAGCGTACTCTCTCGCACCTGCGCTTTCAAATCGACTGCGCTGGAGGGGTGCGATGCTAAGAGCGGCGCAAAGGTCGATCACAACATTTCCGCTTTCCCTCGATACGAGACATCGACTGCTTCACCGCAAGTGTCTGCTTCGGGTCGAACTTTCGCCTCAGTAGGCCAGCGGGCGGCGCTTCGAAGCGAAGCGCCGCCCTTGAGTGCTACAGCTCGACTTGCTCAGAAATGGCTAAGGCGTCGTCCACCTCTATTCCGAGGTATTGTACGGTGCTCTCCAGCTTCTTGTGGCCGAGCAAGAGTTGGACGGCGCGCAGGTTGCCCGTCTTCTTGTAGATGTGGGCCGCCTTCGTCCTCCTCATCGAATGCGTGCCGTAGCGCTTCGGGTCAAGCCCGATGCTCGACACCCACCGTTCGACGATCCTGCCATACTGCCGCGTCGACAGATGCGGCTTTGCATGCACTCGGCTGGGAAACAGGTAATCTCGTTCACCAAGCCGGCGACGTCCGATCCAGGCACCGACAGCCTCCCGCGTTTGGTCGGTCAGTTCGAACTGCACTGGTCGGCCTGTTTTCCGTTGGATGATGATCGCCCGCTCGCGAACCCTTCCGGAAATTCCAACGTCGGCAACTGAGATCGCGACGAGATCACAAGCTCGCAATTTGCTGTCGATTGCGAGATTGAACAGCGCCAGGTCGCGTATCGCACCCGACATCTGCAGGCGGGTTCGGATGGCCCAGACCTCCTTCGGCTTCAATGGAGGCTTCTGACCGATGATGCGGCCCGAGTTCCAGCTAGACATAGCCGTGCTCCTAGAGCCACCCTCCACTGCCGCAGCGCTCAATTGTCAAGCCGCTTAATGATAATCCTCCTGGAATTGACTTCGGGTGGACAGCGGAAGTTTGACACGCGAACGCTTGCCGACTGCTCCACACCAAAACGGGACATTTGCTTTAACTCGCATCGGGGACGCTGGGGCGGGGCAGCGGCTCCTTGATGGATCTCTATCCAGCGCACCGGGACGACAATAAACGCCTCATCACCGAAAGACCGGGCTGTCTCTCCACAGGGTTCCAGCGGCGAACTCCGCGTAGCCGAGATTATAGACGGTCCGCATGTAGTCGGTGTTGAACGGATCGGACATCGAATAGGGGAGTTGGATGTCGATTGACGCAAGCTGAAACCGTGCCTTGGTCAGCTTGGAATAGTTATAGAGGGCCGTCAGCGCGCTCTGCGTCTGCGACTTGACGAAGATCGAGTATGCCCGTGCGATCACGGACAGCGTTCTATCCGGCGTGGAGGCAAACTCCGGCATCAGTGCGTTGTTGACGATTACATAGAAATTGACGTTCTGCCGCTTGGCGGGCACGAGGCTTTTGCCGCTTGCCAGCAGAGTCTGTGGAAGCATCAGGACCTGCGACGCGGACCCTCCATCCGAATGCATTTCCTTGAAGTGGCGCCCGTCCGCCTCGGCCTCGATCATCACTGCCGGATAAACGCCTGGGATGCTGGCCGACGCCAACAGAATGTTCCGGAACAGCTTCAGCGCCTCCGGGCGATTGCTGCCGGCAATGGCGCCCATGTTCCAGATGACGGCACGCTGGGTGTCGAGGTTGGTGGTCAGGACGAAGAGGCGACGGCCTTTTCGGTGCTCGGCAGCAACTTGCTCAAGGACCTCGGGCGTGATGAAGCGCTCGACCATCCGTGACAATGGTTCGGCGCTCAACAGGCTGGACCCGAGCAATCCGCCGAGGCTCTTGCTACTGGTAAGGCCCTCGGCGACGCCGCTCGTGTAGAGGTGCACCAGAGTGTCGTCGTAGGCCGATCCGAGGAAAGCCAAGGGTGCGATCAAGGCTCCGGTGCTGACGCCGGTGACGACATCGAACTCAGGGCGGGTCTGCGCTGCGCTCCACGCCGAAAGCACGCCGACGCTGAAGGCGCCGGCCGAACCGCCGCCCGAGATCATCAGGACATCGAGGCCGCCCGGCTTGCTCGCTGGCGCCCAATCCTGGGCATTGCGCGGAAATTCGTCGAGCCGGGCGTCGAGATAGCTTCGGATCTCGTCATAGCCCGCGATCGAGGCCCTGTCTGCCTCCTGCGCGTCAAGCGCCCTGTCGAGCGTCTGCATGCAACCGGACAGGATGAAGGCGACCGGAACTAGAGCCACGAGCACTCTGATCAGGGCTGGGGCAAGCCTCGTCGCGAGGACGCCCCGGCCCTGATGGATTTCCTGCTGGAACACGGTCATCTCTGGCCATGACCTCGCTTCGCGGGGCTGCGCTCAAAGGCGATCGGCTCGCGATCATTCGACACATGCGTTTCCTCGCCGGCGATTTCCTGGCGTGGCCCGGTCCGGTGCACGAGCCGCTTGATAGCCGCGAGCAGGTCATCGACGAAGGTGAAGATGACCGGGATGACGATGAGGCTGAGCAGCGTCGACGTTATCACCCCGCCGATCACGACGATCGCCATCGGCTGCCGGAAACTTGAATCGCCCCCCGTCAGGCTGAGAGCGGCCGGAAGCATGCCCGATCCCATGGCGATGGTGGTCATGACGATCGGCCGCGCGCGCTTGTGACAGGCATCGACGAGCGCATCGAATCTCGACATTCCCTGGCGGCGCGACATGATCGCGTATTCGACGAGAAGGATCGAGTTCTTCGTCACCACGCCCATCAGCATCAGCAGCCCGATGACGGCCGGCATCGAGAAGCTCGTTCCGGTCACCACCAGCGGCAGCAGCGCACCGCCGAGCGAGAGCGGCAGGGCCATCAGGATGGTGAACGGCTGCAGGAAATCGTGGAACAGCACGACAAGGACCGCATAGACACAGAAGACGCCGATTGCCATTGCAAGAGCGAAACTCTGGAACAACTCCGAACTACGTTGAAGTTCACCTTGCTCGACGAGAGTGACGCCGGACGGCAGATGCTGAAGAGCCGGCAGCGCCTTTGCCTCACGGTAGACGTCGTTCAGGATGCGGCCATTGAGCTCGACGGAAAGCGTGACATTGCGCATGCGATCGATGCGGTCGATTTCGGAAGGACTGCCGCCGACACGGATGTCGGCGATCGATCCGAGATCGACGCTGCCAGTCGTTCCGGCCACCCTCATGTTCCGGATGTCGTCAAGGTTGGTGCGTGCCTCAGGGGTGAACCGTACGACGATCGGGACCTGCCGTTGCGGCAGGTTGAGCTTCGGCAGGGCGGAGGAGTATTCCCCGTCTGTCGCCACGCGCACGGCTTCGGCAATGTCGCTCGAGGTCACGCCAAGGGCGGCCGCGCGCGCAAAGTCGGGGGTGATCTGAACCTCGGGCGCCTGCCTTGCGGCACTCGACGTTACCGCTCCGATACCATTGAGCGTGCGGAGCTGCTCTTCGAGCGCCGTGCTTGCACTATCGAGGGCGTAGGGATCGTCGCTGGCAAGGGTGATGTCGAGCTGCGTCCCATTGCCGCCGCCGCCGACCGCAACCCGCACGCCGGGTAGGAGCGAGAGAGCCGAACGGATGTCGTTTTCAATCTCCGACTGCTTCCGGTCCCGCTCGTCGATAGCCGTCAGCGTGACGACGAGCGTGGCGGTTCCGACGCTGCTGGTGGTGGTGGCATCGGGGCCGCCGCCCGACGATGCCGAACCGACCGCCGAGAACACATGCGTTACATCGGGAAGCTTGCGGACGATGTCCGTGGCTTTTTTGGTCGTTGCGTCCATCTGATCGATAGTGGCGCCGGGCTGCAGGGTCAGTGTCACCTGCGTCCGCGCGTCGTCGGCGGCGGGCAGAAAGCCCGATTTCAGGAGGGGGATGGTGGAAAGCGAAAGGGCGACGAAGGCGGCCGTCACGAAGACGGTGGTCTTCCTGTAGCTCAGGGATGCGTTCACGACCGCCATGTAGGCACGCATGATGCGGCTATCCTTTTCCTCGATCGGATGAGCCTTCATGAAATAGGCCGCCATCATCGGCGTCAGCAGCCGCGCGACGACGAGCGAGGCGAGCACGGTGACCGCGGCGGTGACGCCGAACTGGCGGAAGAGCAGCCCCGGTATGCCGCTCATGAAAGCCGTCGGCAGGAAGACCGCGACGAGCGTGAGCGTGGTGGCGATGACCGTCCATCCGATCTCGTCGGCCGCTTCGAGCGCGGCGTCGATCGGCCGCTTGCCCATCTGCAGGTGGCGGGCGATGTTCTCGACCTCGACGATGGCATCGTCGACGAGGATGCCGACGATCAGCGACAGTGCCAGCAGCGTGATGATATTCAGGCTGAAGTCGGCGAGGTACATGGCGAGGAAGGTCGGTATGACCGACAAGGGCAGTGCCACAGCCGACAAGATTGTCGCGCGCCAATCCCGGAGGAAGAGCCAGACGACGACGACCGCGAGGATCGCCCCCTCGATCAGCATATGCATCGAACCGTCGTAATTGTCGAGGATCGGCCCGACCGTGCTGTAGGCCTCATCGATCTCGACATCGGGATGTGCGGCGGCGAACTGCTGCATTGCCTTCTCGACCTCGGCGGCGACGCCGGTATCCGAGAAGCCGTTCGAGCGCTTGACCTCGACCGCCGTCACGGGCTGGCCGTCGAGATAGGCGAGCGACGACCGGTCGGCGAAGCTGTCGGTGACGGAAGCGATATCGTCGAGACGAACCTGCTGACCGTTGGCGAGCGGAATACGGAGCCCCTTCAGGGCGTCGACCGACGCGACGGCGCCGAGCGTCCGCAGGGTCTGCCGGGTGCCGCCGATTTCCCCAAGACCACCCGAAGTGTCGGCCTGGACCGACTTCAACTGCGCCGATACAGTGGCCGCAGTGACCCCGAGCGACGCCATCGTTGCGGGATCGAGGTCGACATGAACCTCGCGGTCAATCCCGCCGACGCGGCTGACCTGTCCCACTCCCTGTACCGACAGGAGTGCCTTTGTCATGTCGTTGTCGATGAACCAGGAAAGCTCTGTCTCGTTAAGGTGGGTCGAGCGGATCGCATACGTGACCAGTGCGGCGCTCTGCAGCGTCACCTTGGTGACGCTCGGAGACTCCATCTGCGCCGGCAGATCGGCCTTTGCGCTATCCACCGCATTTCGGACCTCGTTCAAGGCCTCTTCACTGTCCTTCTCCAGCTTGAAGGAGACCTTGATCGAGACGGTTCCGTCGGTGATCGTCGTGGTGATGTGGTCGAGGTAGCTCAACGAGGCGAGCTGGTCCTCGATGGTGCGGGCAACCTCCGTCTCGAGCTGCGTCGGCGCCGCGCCTTCGAGCGTGGCGGTGATGCTGATGGCCGGGAGGTCCATATCGGGGAAGTTCTGGATCGGCAGGCGCTTGAACGCAAGCAGCCCCCCGACGGTGAGCATTGCGAACAGCAGGATCGACGGTACGGGATTGCGGATCGACCAGGCGGAGAAATTCATCGGCCTTACCCCGCAACATTCACGAGGTCGTTGTCGGACAGAAATGCTCCGCCAGACGTCACGACCTTTGCGGACCGGTCCATGCCGGAGACGATCTCGACCTCGCCATCGTTGCGGCGGCCGGTCTCGACGCGGACCCTTCGCACGCGTTTGTTTTCGTCGGCTGTGAAGACGTAATTGATGCCGTCACGATAGACGATCGCCGTCTCCGGAACCGTGAGCGCCGGGGTGGTGTCAAGTTCGATGCTGCCAGTGACATAGAGGCCGACGGTCGGATGGACGTCGGCGGGAAGCGCGACGTAGACGATCGCGCGGCCGGTACCCGTGCTGACGGAAGGTCCGACGAGCCTCACTTTGCCCTTGATCGGGCGATCTTCCGGTCCGTTGATCTCGACGCTCAGCCCCTCCGAGATGCGCGAAAGGTAGCGTGCCGAAACTTCGGCCTGCCATTCGATACGCTGCTGACGGATGAGGCGGAACAGCTCGGTGCCGGAGGAGACGACCGCGCCAAGCTCGGCCGAGCGCGACGTTATGAGGCCGTCGTCGACGGCCGTGATCGTCGTCTGGGCGAGCTTGATGTTCTGACTTTCGAGCGCCGCTTCTTCCGATTCAAGGCTTGCCTTTGCCGTCTGCTCATCGGTCAGCCGTTCGGTGATGTTCTGAGCGGAAAGAGCGCCCGAAGGACGAAGCTGCCGGGCTCGGTCTGCATCGGCCTTGGCCTTGGCCAGATTTGCCTTGGCGGTCTCGACGGCCGCCGCCTGCTTTCGAAGGTCCGCCACCACGCTGTCCTGTGAAAGCCGGACCAGCGTCTGCCCCTTTCTCACAACGGATCCGACATCGACCAGAACGTCGGTTATACGAAGACCGCTCGTTTCGGAGGCGATGATCGCTTCCTGCCATGGTTTCAGCCAGCCGCTTGCGGGAACCGTTTCCGGCCACTCCCGTTGCGCCGGCGCCACCAGCGAGACGGTGAGGGCGGGCGCGGCGGGCTGATCCGCAATGGCGCTACGAAAGGGAAGCAGGAGCACCGCCCCGACAAGGGCGGTGGCGAGTGGGATAAACGATCTTCTCAACGGCGTTCCTCATATTCCACGGCTTCGGCGCTCTCCCCTTATTTGCGCCAGCTCGACGGACGGTTCATTCGATCGATAGCGCGAACGGCAGGGCGGACCGTTCCCAGGCCCACGACCGACGTCGCCGTGCTCCACGAGTAGCCGGACGAACGTTAAGTGCGGTCAAGTTAGTGTTAAGCTGGGTAAAATCCCGTCGTCCGCGCGCGTTTGTGCTGTATGGGTGGCTGAGATGAATGACGGACGAAAGCAGATGAACAAGGTTCTCCTCATCGACGACGACGTCGAACTGACAACGCTTCTGCAGGAATACCTGGCCGAAGAAGGATATGATGTGGCGACCGACACGGACGGTCGCGCGGCCATCGCTGCCGCCGCCGGCAACTCTGTAGATATCATCGTGCTCGATATCATGATGCCTCGAATGAACGGGATCGAGGTGCTGCAGAGGATCAGAAAACTGAGCCAGGTCCCGGTGTTGATGCTCACAGCGCGAGGCGATGATGTCGATCGGATATCGGGCCTCAATCTCGGCGCCGACGACTACGTGCCGAAGCCCTGTTCGCCGGGAGAGCTCGCCGCGAGGCTCCGGGCAATCCTTCGTCGGGCAAGTCAGTCTGTGGTCGGTACCTCCACCGATACGCTGAAAGCCGGCCGGCTCGTCATGCATCCCGGCAACAGAACCGCCGAATGGCTCGGAGAGCCTTTGGAACTTACCGGCACGGAGTTCAGCCTGCTCGAGGTTCTCGCCCGCAATGCCGGCCAACTGGTGTCGAAGCAGGACATCTCGAAGCGGGCCTTCGGGAAACCGCTGACACCCTTCGATCGCCGCATCGACGTCCATATCAGCAGCGTTCGCCAGAAGCTCGGGCTCAGAGAGGATGGACAGTCCTGGATCCAGTCCGTCCGCGGCCAGGGCTATCAACTTCTGCTGGACTGACCATGCCCCGGCTCTTCTGGAAGTTTTTCGCGACAATCTGGCTGACGCTCGCGACAACGGTCGCGGTCATCATCCTCATGATCAACATCTTTGAGATCCCGCCTCCCGCGCGTGAACAGGAACACCGGGAGCAAACGGTCATTCTGAACCTGACCGCGAACGTGCTGACGAGGAATGGCGGGGATGCCGCCGCGCGGTTCGTCCGCGTCAGCGAGGAAACGCTACCGCTCGGCCTGACGATATCGAAGACCACGGCATCCGGGGCTTGTGCGGACGAGGGCAGGGCAGAGGTAAGATCCATCGTGAAAGACGGAATTTGCTACACGATCTCCGTTTCCGAAGGGGCGAGCGGCATTCTCGACTACCTCGCCCTGTTGATGCCGTGGATCGCCATATTCGTCTCGAGCACGATATCCGCGGCAGCACTCGCGCGGTATCTCATTCGTCCCGTCGTACATCTGCGCGACGGCTTGAGTGCACTCGCCCACGGTCGCTTCGATGTCCGTATCGGCGACAAGATGGCTGGGCGCAGGGACGAGGTCACCGCGCTTGCTCATGATTTCGATTCCAGTGCCGCGCGGCTCAAGGAGCTTCAGGATGCACAGCAGCGGCTCTTCCACGACGTTTCACATGAACTGCGATCGCCGTTATCCCGTCTGCAGGCAGTCGTCGGCGTCCTCCGGCAGAGTCCGGCAAAGCTCGATGCCATGCTGGACCGCATCGACCGGGAAGTCGAGCGGCTGGATACACTGGTGGGGGAGGTCCTGACGCTGGCCAGGCTGACGGCCAGGTCCGGCCTGCCGCCGACAACGCAGACTTTGGACGTCGTCGACCTCCTGAACGAAATCCTCGGCGATGCGGCGTTCGAAGCCCAGGCGCGGGACGTTTCGATCACCACGAGTGTCAACGGTGCCTTCCTCGCCGAGGTCGAAGGCGAGTTGATCTACAGGGCGCTTGAAAACGTCGTCCGCAATGCCGTCAAGTACACGGCCGAGCATTCGCAAATATCGGTGCTTTGCGAAACGACGGTCGACCTTCTCAGGATCCGCGTCACAGATCGGGGACCGGGCATGATGCGAGACGAACTTGAGCGTATCTTCCAGCCGTTCTCCCGCGGCAACGATGCGGTCCCACGCGGCGGATACGGTCTCGGCCTGGCGATCGCCCGGCAGGCCGTCGAGCGCCATGGCGGGCGGGTCTACGCATCGCTGCCGGACGCAGGCGGTCTCGCCATTACTCTCGAACTTCCGCGCAAGCCGACAGCGCATCGTCCGTTGGACGATCAAGCCTGATACGAATGAAGACCCCGGCTGGCGACAGATGCCGGCTTTTGGATTTTACTCAACTTTACACTGCCTTTACCGCCATTAACGCTGGCATCGCTAAAACCTGAGCCAAGATCCCGGATCAGAGATTTGGCACATGCCCTTTAGCATCCAGATACCCAAAATACGCCCGCAGGCAGCGCTCTGCGTTATCCTGTTGTCAGCGGTCTCCTCCTGCGCAAACGTGCCGCTGCACGAGGGAACGTCACTCGGTTCCTATGCGGGAATGACCGCCTCGGGCGGCGCTCTGACCAAGGCGAAGCTGCGGGTGGATCCGGCCCCGGTCCTTGCCGCGCAGACGGTGCGGATCACGCCGACGTCGGCCGAGATCGGCAGCGGTGTTGCCTTCGACCCCAAGGAACTCGCGCTCGTCACCAATACCATCGACCGGGCGCTCTGTACCGGTCTCAGCGACCGCTTCGAGGTCGTCGCTGCGAACCAGCCGGCAGACCTCGTCGTCCACGCGACGGTCACCGACATCGTTGCGACCAACCGGGCGGCCGCGGCGACCTCGACCGTCGCCTCGCTCGGCGTGGCGGCAGTGCTTCCCGTTCCGGTCCCGCGACTTCCGATCGGTCTCGGCGGCTTGTCCGTCGAAGCCGAGGCCATCGGCCAGGAGGGATCGCAGAAGGCAGCGATGCTCTGGTCGCGCGGCGCGAACATGCTCACGACAAAGGCCCGGGTGTCCACGATCGGGGATGCCTATTCGCTCTCTTCCGCTTTCGGCAGCGACTTCAGCCGCCTGCTGGTCACCGGCCGAGACCCGTTCAAGGGAATGATGGCGATGCCGTCGATGCAAAAAATGAAAGCGTCGCTCGGCGGCGATCCGAAATACGACGCCTGCAAGGCATTCGGGGTTGCCCCCGGCATCAAGGGTGCGGTCGCCGGTCAGCTCGGCCTGCCGCCCGCCTGGACCGACAAGGGCGCGTCGGCTCCGCAATAGCAACCGCGCGACGGCAGACGTGGGAACCTCCCACTTTTGCGCGAACGCTATTCAGTGGCCGCGAGATTCCTGCGGCACCTTAGCGAAACCAGGCAGATCAAATGAGAAAGGAAACCGAATGAAGACGAATCCCCGCCTTGCAGTGATATGCGGCGCCATGCTTGCCGCAAGTCCCGCATTTGCCCAGGAAGGGAAGTCTTTCCTGCCGCCGCAGCAGGCCGCTGCCGTTCTTGCAGACGGACAACCCTGGTCGGCGCTTGCTCCGGATGGCAAGACCCTGAAGGTCACCCTCAAGAAAGACGGCACCGGAAGCATCCGCGGTCCTCTGCCGTTCACGCTGTCCGTCACCTGGGCGGTCAAGGGTGACGGGGTGTGCATTGACGGCAGAATGGGCACCAGGTGCCTTCGCTTCAGTGAGGTTGCTGGAGGGCTTCAGGGCTGGGACGGCGACAGGCCCGACCTGAAATTCAGTCGTTAGGGACATCGAGCCAGAAGTCTTGGCGCCGCCTCACTCGCGGCGAGGAAAAATGAGGTTATCTCGATGAAGTGCTTAACGATGTTCGTCTCGGTGTCACTTGTGCTTGCAAGCCAGTCAGTCGCCGTGGCGCAAGTCCCGCCTCCTGTCCTGCTTCCTCCACCGTTGCCTCTTGGTCCGCCACCGATTGTGGCGCCGCCTCCGCCGGAGCCCGACTACGCTCGGCGATACGATCCGAGGCACTCGGACTGGTGCGCACATCGCTACCGGAGCTACCGGGCATACGACGATACCTACCAGCCCCACGAAGGGCCGCGAAGGCTTTGCTATTCCCCTTTCAGCTAAGTTGGAAGCGAGGAAGCAAAAGTTCTTGGTGTGGCAGTCCAGGCTGTCACACGTTCCTTCCCTCGGCGTGACGTCCTCATCTCAGCGATTGGAATGTCGCGCCGAGTCGGAGGCGCGGGGAGGGGCGTCCAACGGCGGTCGCGTGCCGCGGGCCAACAACTGAACCTCTCCAATGCTCCCAGACCGAGAAGCCCATATGACCATCCTCCCTGCCAGACGAAACATGCGGTCCTCCAGAACGGGTGTGACGAAGCTTGCGCTCAGCCTCTTGAGCGTCGCGTTGCTTGCTGGCTGCGTCGTCGGGCCGGATTACGAGCAACCGCGGTTCGCGCTCCCGACCCATTGGGGAAGCAAGGAGGAACAGAAGCCAGCCAGGCCGCCTGAGCTTTCGCAATGGTGGCGGCAGTTTCGCGATCCGTTGCTCGACACGCTGATTGCCGAAGCAGTCGAAGGCAACCTCGACGTCGCGCTTGCCAAGGCAAAGATCCGCGAGGCGCGTGCGACTTATCGCGAGCAACAGGGAACGCTTCTTCCCTCCGTCGACGGTTCGGCCTCGGCAACCCGGACGCGCTCGACGTCGTCGGTCGCCGGTTCGGAACCGAGTGTCTACAACCAGTACCAGGGCGGCTTCGATGCAAGCTGGGAGCTCGATCTGTTCGGCGGCAACCGGCGTGGCCTGGAGGCTGCCCGGTACGGGGCGGAGGCAGCCGAGGAGGAACTGCGCGACACCCTCGTCACGCTCGTCGGCGATGTGACCTCTTACTATATTCAGGCGCGCGAATATCAGTCGCTGCTGGCGCTCGCCCGGCGCTCGGCCGCGTCGCAGCGCGAGACTGCGAAGCTGACCCGGGAACAATTGGCGGCCGGCGAGGCAACCGGGGTCGACGACGCCAAGGCGGATGCCCAGGCGACGTCGACGGAAGCCGACATCCCGACCTATCAGATCTCCTACGCCCAGACCGTTCATCGCTTGAGCATTCTCATCGGCCAACCCCCGGCGGCGCTGGAGGGACGGCTGAAGAAGGGCGGCGCGGTGCCGCTGCCGAAGTCGCCCGTTGCGGCCGGCATCCCGGCCGATCTCCTCGTGAACCGCCCGGATGTGCGGCTCGCCGAGCGGCAGCTTGCGCAATCCACCGCGAAGATCGGCCAGGCCGAGGCCAACCGCTATCCGTCGATCAGCCTGACGGGCGATACCGCCACCTCGGCGCTGAGCACAAGCGACCTCGGCAAGAAGTCGTCGATCGGCTGGAGCTTCGGCCCGACGCTCACCGTGCCGATCTTCAACGGCGGGCAGCTTAAGGCCACCGTCGACGTCGCAAAAGCCCAGCGCGACCAATATTACGCGGCTTATCAGGCAGCGGTGCTCTCTGCGATGGAGGATGTCGAGAACGCCATCGTGTCGCTGTCGCAAACGCGGGCGCGCTACGCGAAACTCACGTCCTCGACCGCCTCCTATCGCCGGGCCGCCGAACTGTCGCGGACCCTCAACGAGGCTGGCGCCGTCGATTTTCTCGATGTGCTCGACGCGGAGCGCTCCCTCTATACCGCCGAAGAGGCACTGATCAGGAGCCGCGCCGATATCGCCATCTATTTCATCGCCCTCAACAAGGCGCTCGGCGGCGGCTGGGACGGTGGCATCGAGGTGTCAAAGCCGGCCGTGGTTGATGTCAACACCGGGCCGCACCTGGCGCGCGCCACGGGTCAGAGCAGCGGTTCGTAGTGGTGAGACAGTATAGGGGGTGACGAGTAAGTGTCCGTTTCGGCCGGTCAGCGCGGGTGGCAAGCGGGCTCTGTCGTGCCGGCAATTTCGCGCAGGAGATATGACGCTCATCAGCGCAAAAAGCGCGCACCTGCGCATAGGGATACGACATAGTGTGCGGTGGAGTCGCCGCAGGTCACAAGTGCGTCAGCTTGCGTCACTTTCGTGAACAGTGCGAGGTTGCGCCGTCAAAACTGTAGACTAGTTTGTCGTTATCGTCCCTGCCGCTCGCGAAGCCATCGTCACTACCGCGGCCTTCTCATTGCTGAATGCTACCTGCGTGGTCCCGCTATGGCTAAAGTTCGAATTTTCGTCGACAACATTCGCGGCTCGAAGAGAGTGGGTTGCAGCCTGTTCTTTCTAGCAGGCGGCGTTGGAATTGGATCGTGGGCATCGAGCCTGCCGCTGCTTTCCGCAAAGGTGGGACTCGACAAGGGGCAACTCGGAACTCTGCTATTGTGTTTTGCCCTTGGGGCGATCGTATTGATGGCGAATGTTGGCCGACTGAGTAGCCGGTTTAGCAGCAGCTATTTGCTGAGCCTCGGTGGAAGCATGGTATTTGGCCTCGCCATATTGATCGTCCCGTTCGTGGACAGTCTGCTGCCGTTGGGGGCGCTCGTGTTTGTTGCCGGAGCGGGTTTCGGAACGCTCGACGTGTCGATGAACATTGAGGCATCTGAAATAGAGCGAGGTACCGGCAGACACTTGATGTCGTCATTCCACGCCTTGTTTAGCATCGGCAACATCATTGGCGCCTCTCTCGTTGGTGTAGTCGCCTCCTACGGTGGCAATTTGCGCGAGTGCCTAGGAGGTGCCGGAGTAATCGTGCTTCTCACGGCGATCTCAACAAGATTGATCGCCTATAGCAGAACTCGTAAAAGGTCGCGCGCCATAGAGACCGCCGATTCTAATACCAATCGCGAGTTGAGCACGTCGCAGAAAATGCTCGTTTTCATGTTCGGCATTATAGCCTTCTTGGCTTTCCTCGCTGAAGGCGGGATCATGGACTGGTCTGCTGTCTACTTGGTCAGCACCCTTGGTGCGTCCGAAAGTCTTGGCGCTTACGGTTTCGCTATCTTTGCAGCCGCCATGGCAATTGCGCGGTTGTTTGGTGACGCCGTGACCAGACAAATAGGACACGTGAAGGTTCTACGGTTCGGAGGAATCATTTGCGCGTTGTCGCTTTTGATAATGCTGGTCGGGAATAGCGTTGCAATCAGCCTGATCGTCTTGGCGCTGTGCGGTTTTGGCGTTGCGAACATGATACCCGCGGTTTTCGCGTCAGCGGGCAAAATCGGTTCGCATGCAGTCGGAAAAGCGATGTCGATCGTGTCAACGATGGGATATAGCGGCCTGCTCCTCGGACCCGCTCTGCTAGGTTTTGTTGCGCAAGTTTCGAGCCTGACATTTAGTCTCGGGCTCGTCACATTGGCGTTTGGATTGATCTCCGCTGGTACCTTCTATTTGAATCGTCGCCTCAAGGCATATCATGCGAAAGATCAATTAAGCGAAAGCTTCGCGTGATCGACGCACTTGCGGCTGCTCGAGGAAGAGCATGGGAGCGATAGCGCGTCGCCGACCTGGGCGACCACTCGTCGCCTATCGATCTAGGGAGTGGTCGGCCTGCGCACCGAAGTCTGTGCTCAGCCATTCAACGCTTTCAGCGCACGCTCGTGCAGCGGTCCATTTGCAGATGCTAGGACGTGGCCGCCATCTTCGGGCCGCTCGCCGTTTAAGCCCGTCACAACGCCGCCCGCCCGTTCGATGATCGGTATCAAAGCGACGATGTCGTAGGGCTGCAACGCCAGTTCCAGGCAAAGGTCGATCTGGCCGGATGCGAGCATGGCGAAGGCATAACATTCGCCGCCATAGCGCGTCATCTGGACGCTGTTCCGCAAGCGTTCGAAGTTGACGTCCGGAAAATCTCCGTAACGGTCGGGAGAGTTCGTGTGCAGGATCGCCCGCGACAGATCTGTCGTTGATCTCGTCTTCATGCGACGGGTGCCTGACGAATCCTGCACCCAAGCCCCTTCCTGATCTCCCCAGAAGCGTTCCTTTGTGAAGGGCTGGCTCATCATCCCCATGACGCTGCGACCTTCCAGCGTCAGCCCGATCAATGTTCCCCATACAGGGATCCCGCAGATGAAGGGCCTCGTGCCGTCGACCGGATCGATGACCCATTTCCACGGACCGGTCCCGGTCTCACCGAACTCCTCACCAAGTATTGCGTGGTCGGGGTACTCGGACGAAATCAGCTCGCGCAATACTCTTTCGGCTTCCTTGTCGGCCAAGGTCACCGGATCAAAACGATAGCCAGGCTTGAACTTCTCTTCGACCGCGAGGGTCGTGCGAAAGCGCGGCAGCGTTTCCTTGGAAGCCTCGTCGGCCAGACGGTGTAGAAAGGACACGGGCGGGATTTGGATCATATTTCTATCCAAGCGTCGTTCAGACATTTAGCCGCGCCTCGTTTAACTGCGGAGGACGAGCAGCCATACAAAAGTTGGCGGCGGTGGGGAGAACCACCGCCGCCTGCCACCCTTTGCAATTTTGGTAACGTACAGCGGGTGGCAAGCTCGTAGCTAGTTTCCCTGCAGGATGGTCAGCACCGCGTCTCTCTTTAGGCTGGCCTGAATCTCGTAAAGGGAAGCGATCTCGGCAAAAAACTGGCCCACAAGCAGCCCTGACCACCAGAGGCAGAGTGCTGCGAGGATTGCCACGGTGGCTGGCGTGGCTAGCACGGTGATTCTATGTAGCGTCAAGTTCCCCTCCCTCCGCTGAACACCACTCGAGGATAAGACAACGGGCGCCGGAGGTCGCTTTCTCACGCTTAAAATACGGGAAGCAATGTGACGCACATTGTCCCATCAGTTGCGAATGATGGCTCGAAGGATCGCCTGTGACCCCGAGGGAAATCAGCGAAGGACGAGATTCGACATCAAGGCGTGCAGTTCGCGCGCCACCTGGTAGCTATTCTGCTGCTGCTGTTTTCTGCAGAAGAGCTCGCAACTCCACCATCCGTCGTAACCGGTCGCTTTGACTGCATCAGCCCAGAGCTTCAGGTCGATCACCCCGGCGCCTGTCGGAACGTCTCTCAGGACCACTTCGTCGGGAACTCCGCCGGAAAACGCCAACGAGTCGCATACGTGGACGCCGTAAATGATGTCCTTGTCGAGCCGGGCGATGTCGTCGGGCGTATCTCCGGATGTAAAGCAATGCCAGAAATCGATGACCATTCGGATATTATCGCGGGCGGCGGTCTCGATGATCATCCGTTGCTTTTCAATCGTATTCAGCGGCGTCCAGGAAAGCGCCTCGAGGTAAACGAGGAGCCCATAGCTACGAGCGAGGTCGGCGATCTCGGATAGATTCCTCGCGGTAAGGGCGATCTGCTCCTCCAGAGTTCGGCCGAGCAACCCGCTGTAGAGATTCGCCGGGTGGCCGGCTTCGTGACGCAGCACCGCCTCGACATTGACGGGGCCAGTCAGCACCTGAACCCCTTTGGCTCCCGCTACGGAAGCGAGACGAAAGAGTTCCTCCGCTTCTTGCAAGAGCTCTTTCTTCGCTTCGCCCTGGCGCTCTATGTCTATCAGGAAGCCCATTCCCGGTACGTTCACGCCCCGGAGCAGCTCCGCCAGCTCTGCCTCCGAAAAGCCTGCCTGCAGAAATGCCCGTAGCTTGGCCGCCGAAGCTTCTATCCCGTCGAATCCGACCTTTTCAGCGATGTCGAGATCGATCGCCAGCGTGGAATGTCTTGCGACGAGCGAGTGCAGCAGGAGCTGGTTCGTTTTGGTCATGGTCATCAATCTTTCCAGATGTGCAGTTGCGGGCAGGGTAGGACCGACACGCCCGCGCGTTGTGTGTTCATGAGCTCGCACTTGGTCGGATCGCCGTCGCTCGGCCCGTTCTTGCTGCTGAAGCCACTGCTTCGGTGGCGACCAGCGCCGCGAAACTGTCCATGCCAGTCGCCAGTGGGGAAGCTTCAAGTCTCGCTGCGCCGACAAACTCTTCCAATGTGGCGGTGTGCAGGTCTCGTTCACGCACGGGAACGAGCTCGTTGCGGCCAGCGAGCCGACGCACCAGAACGCCGGAACCGCGCGAGCTCAATGTACCGCTTGCAATCAGCACGCCGTCGGTGCCGGCTGCCACCACCATGCTTTCGATATCGGCTGTGCCAAAACTCTCATGCGCTTGGAGAAGGCTCTCATTCTCCATGCGGATTGTATAAGCGAGATGGTTGGGCGAGCCGTTCGATTCCTTTGCGAAGGCAATCGCCTCGACCGGCTCAGCACCGGTAAGAAAGCGCGCGAGATCGATGTCCTCGGCGCAGACGTCGAGATAAACGTTTCCGCCATTGTGGGGCATCTCGCTCCTCCGATTTGGAGGGGGCTGAAACGGACCGCCACGCAGGATTGATAGGGACTGGATCAACCCGATCTCTCCTTCGAGAATTAACCGTCGCATCGTCTGGTGAATGGCGGAGGCACGAAGGGGCTGGTTGACTGCGAGCAGCACTCCACCGTCCGCGCAGTGCTTGACGAGTCTTTTTGCGGTTCTGCTGTCTTGCGATAGCGGGCCATCGCAGAGGATGTGCTTTCCGGCATCGGCCGCCGCGAGAACGTAATGTGGCCGACGCTTGAGGCTGGCGCTTATGTAGGCGAACTTGACTGCCGGATCGGACCGCACCCGTTCCAAATCTGTCGTCGCCTGGGGAATGCCCAAGTCATTGGAGAAATGGAGGGCGTCTGCTCGGCTTTTGCTCACCACCCAAAGCGGCGAATGCCCCATCGCACGGATTGCCGCAACCATGTGCTCGGTTGCGATCGTCCCGGTCCCCATAACGGACCATCCCTCCTCGGCGTTCTGTCGCAATACCATGGCGCCTCGCATATCGGCTTTTGGCGCACTGTGAGGCATGGCCGCTCATGCGGCAATTTCGCATCCCATTGATGTCCTTCGCGAAAAGAAGTAGAGTGTGCTTCTCGTTGCTTCAGTTTGGGGACGTGGACTGATGGATCAGTTCGGGGGAAACGCAGCGGCTCTGGCGGCCAATCTCAGAACCCTTTGCGAAGGGCATGGATCGATCGCGGCGGTCTGTCGAAAGATCAACGTCAATCGGCAGCAGTTCAATAAATATCTTTCGGGCGCTCACGTCCCCTCCGCATCCAATCTGAGGATGATCGCGAACTATTTCGGCCTCAGCGTCCCTATATTGTTTTCGGATCCGGACGAATTTCGCACGCTGGTCGACGGCAATTTCTTCCATGCCATGTCCACCGCCCGCCAGCTACCGGAGTTTTCACGCTTCGTGTCGAACATGATCGTCGAGAACAACTCGCTCGATAGCGATATTCTGGGTGTCTATGACAGGTATCAGTTTTCCTCCATCTATAAGGGCTTCGTCCTGAGATCCGCCTTCTGCATCTATCGCAACAAGGAGTTCCTTCAGCACTATTATGTCGAGCGGTTCCCGAGCTTCGACGATCCAAAGAAAACGGAGTATGTGTTCAAATATTACGGCTTCTGTTTTCCCGTCGCCGATCGCATCTTCACGGCTGATTTTGAGGGAATCCAGCGCAACGAACTGACCTTCGGGGTCTATGCTCAGGTCAAGCGAAATTCCAAGAACTTCATGTTCGGCATCGCGAGCGGGATTGCCGCGAACATGTTCAGGTCGCCCTATTCCACGAAAGTGGCGCTCCACTACCGTGGACCGGGCCTTTTGAAGCGCGAACACCTCAACAACCTGACCGTGATGGATCGGAACGACCCGTCCATACCCCGCGAAGCCTTGCAATATCTGGGTGACGGGTCCGACATGATCCAGATGGGATGAAGCCCGACCGCATGGCCGGGCTTCCTGCCTGTTTCCTCGAATTGCTCTGACGAGACGCATGACGCCGTAGAGTCCGTCAGGGATGCAACTCCACCGCCAACCAGACGGAGTCGGTGTCGGCGTAGTAGCGGTGCCAGGGGTAAGTCCATTCGTTTTTTCCCGTCACCCTGCAGAACGGATCATGCGAATAGCCGACGGGCATCACCACGTCCTCGTACAAGGTGGAGGGGTCCCGTTGCTTGAACTTCTGCATCCGGCCAGAGCCATGGATCTGCGTATGCGTC
The DNA here is from genome assembly GCF_000018545.1 of Sinorhizobium fredii NGR234. Lineage (NCBI taxonomy): Bacteria > Pseudomonadati > Pseudomonadota > Alphaproteobacteria > Hyphomicrobiales > Rhizobiaceae > Ensifer > Ensifer fredii. Next base: position 1,631,949 of record NC_012586.1, on the reverse strand, counting down.
TCCAGGAATGGGTGCTCATGATGAATGAAACAGTCCGTGTCGCCGGGTGCCCACCAGAGATTTAGCTTCAACGTGAACGACTGAGGCGCCTCGTGGTCCGTGCGCTCGTTCGTGAAAACACGCGGGTCCGTCGTGACCGAGCCGACCTCGTCCTGCTTAGAGATGAAGAGGGGAGTGTCCCTCGGAAAACTGCGGATCCGGTTGCCGAGCCAGTCCCAGCCCCGGAACATCGCTCCCCCAAGATTGGTCGCACGCTGCACCTTCAGCAGCGCAACCCGCTCGGCGCTCTTGATGCGTCCGCCGCGCAGCCAGGTGGATTTCCAGGCGGGAACGATCGCCGGATGCTCATCTCCCGTTACAAGCGACCGCGGGCTGAGGTTGACGACGATCGCGTCCTCGACCTCGTAGTCGACAACGGTCTCGACGAGCTTCGCGTAAATGAACTCGTCGGCAAACGCGAGATCTCTGATTTTGTTCTCCACGGCGAACTCCTCCTGCAAAGGCTACTTTCCTCAAAGGAAGCCACGGCAGGAACAAAATGCCTATTGCGCGGGACTCTGATTTGCCACGCAAGTATACGCGCACAGTGCGTCTAGTTGCGAATCCTCTTGAGCCAGCCGTCAAGGCGCATGCAGGTCCCTGGCTCGCGAGGAGCTCGGACTGACCCAAGTTTATCATGCGGAAGGCGCCAAGCGAGTGATGCAGACCTCAGCGGGTCTTGCGTCAGTCTGCGTCAGCTAATCGTGTGCTGCGAACTTGTAAGGTTTACCCGAAAGACGGACTGTTTCCCCCACGGTCGGAAGAGCCACGCTGATGAAGGCTCGCAGTCAAGAACACACCGAGGAGGGTTGATCAGATGAAGCTCACGGGCGGTCAAGTCGTTGCGAAAGCGTTAAAGGAATACGGAGTGGAGTATGTGGCCGGTGTTCCGGGCCACGGCATCTGGTCGCTATTTGACGCCTTTCTTGAAGAGGGCTCTGAGATTCCCTTCATCCAGGTCATGCACGAGCAGAGCGCCGTGCATATGGCGGATGGCTACTTCCGTGCCTCGGGACGCCCGATGGCCTGCTCGACCTCTGTGGGTCCGGGCGCCGCGAACACGATCATCGGTCTCGCAACGGCCTATTGCGACTCCACGTCGCTCTTCTATGTTTCCGGTTCGCCGCAAACCTATATGCACGGTCACGGCACCATGCAGGAGTTGGAGCGCCAGCAGGACAACGCCTTCCCACGCATTACCGAGCAGGTGACGAAGCGCGCCTGGCAAGCGAACTCGGTTCAGGTCCTGCCGAGCATCATGCATCGTGCCTTCAATGCGATGGTGACGGGCCGTCCGGGCCCCGTCCATGTCGAAGTGCCGATGGATGTGCAGGTCGAGGCGGCAGACGTCACCATTCACCCGCTGGAGAAGCGCCTGCCGATTGGCGTGGCTTATCCGGACCCGAAGGCGATCGAGGCGGCGATCAAGGTGCTGCTCAACGCCGAGCGTCCGGTTATCGTCGCAGGTGGCGGCGCGATCACCGCAAACGCCTCGACTGAGCTGACCCGCCTTGCCGAAAAGCTCGGCGCGGCCGTGTCGATCACCTGGAACGGCAAGGGAGCGATCTCGGAAGATCACGCGCTGTTCATCGGCGCAGTCGGTCAGACCGGCACGACCTGCGGCAACAAGATCACCGCTTCCGCCGACGTCGTCGTCTCTGTCGGCTGCCGGTTCACCGATTGGTCGGCGTCGTCCTACGCCAAGGGCGTGTCTTTCTCGATCCCCTCGGCCAAGCTGATCCACATCGACCTTGATCCGCGCGAGATCGGCAAGAACTACGAGACCGAAGTCGGCATCGTTTCGGATGCGAAGGTCGCGCTGGAAGCGCTGCTGGCGATGATCTCCGACGCCGAATCCAAGAAGATGCTGTCACGTCGCGAGACGTTTCTTGCCGACGTTCAAAAGGCAAAGGCCGACTGGCGCGCCCAGGTCGAGCCGCGTGAAAACAGCCGCGAAACGCCCTTCACCTCCCAACGTCCGCTCATGGCCCTTCGCAAGGTTCTGGACCGCAATGGCATCGTCGTTGTCGGGTCCGGCAACACGCAAGGCTCGGTCAAGCAGAGCTTCCCGGTCTATGAACCGCGCACACATCTTACCTCGGGTTCCTATTCCCCGATGGGCTGGGCAGTCCCGGCTGCACTTGGCGCGAAGCTCGCTTGCCCCGACCGTCAGGTCGTCGCCATTGTCGGCGACGGTGACTTCATGATGTCCCTGCCGGAGATGGGCACGGCGGCAATGAACGGCATCAACGTGGTGTTCCTCGTGCTGAACAACCAGGGCTATATGTCGATCCGCGGCGGTCAACGCAAGTTCATGGGGCGCCACATCGCATCGGAGTTCAACCGTCACGCCGGCAATGGTCAGCCCTACTCGGCCGACATTGCGGCCTCGGCGCGCGCCTTCGGCCTGGAGGCGTGGAAGGTGGAGAAGGACGAAGACCTGGAAAAGAGCCTGAAGGCGGCGCTGGAATGCGGCGGTCCGGCCCTGGTTGAAGTCATCGTATCTCGCGATGCGGCAGGTCCGTTCGCCACCGGCTGGTGGGACTTCCCGTCGCCGGCCTACTACGAGAAGGAACAGGCTGCCTACGCCGAGATGCGTGCGCGCGAGCAGCACCTCTAAGTAGAACTTCGCGAGGGGGCAGCAGGCCACCCTCGCACCTCACCATCCATCACGTTGAGAGTGCGGCGCTTGCGGCGTCCGTAAACGAAGAGTCTTTGTCATGATACGGCACATCAAAACAGCGCGGGCCCCAGTAGAAGAAGGCGGTACCGACAGCGCGGTGACCAAAGCAGTCGAAGCGCTTCTCGCAAAAGTCCGAAATGGCGGGGACAAGGCAGTTCGCGAATTGTCGATCCAGTTCGACAAGCTTGACCGCGAATCCTATCGCCTTTCGAAGCAGGAAATCGATCGGTCGATCAATTCCCTCACGAAACAGGAGCGGGAAGACCTCGACTTCGCGCAGGACCAGGTTCGGAAGTTTGCGGAAGCGCAGAAGGCAACTCTGACCGATCTCGAGGTCGAGACGCTTCCTGGAGTGATCCTGGGTCATCGCAACGTCCCGATCCAGAATGTCGGCTGCTATGTGCCGGGCGGCAAGTATCCGCTGCTCGCTTCGGCGCATATGACCGTCCTGACGGCGCGCGTTGCCGGCTGTGAGCGCGTCATCACCTGCGCGCCGCCTTTCCAGGGCAGGGTTTCCGAGAAGATCGTCGCGGCCCAGGCGCTGGCCGGCGCAGACGAGATCTATTGCCTGGGTGGTGTCCAGGCGATCGCGGCGATGGCCTATGGGACGGAAACGATCGCACCCGTTGACATGCTGGCGGGTCCCGGCAACGCCTATGTCGCCGAGGCGAAGCGCTTGCTGTTCGGGAAGGTCGGAATCGATCTCTTCGCCGGCCCGACCGAAACCCTCGTCATCGCCGACGACAGTGTCGACGGCGAACTGGTCGCCACGGACCTGCTGGGACAGGCCGAACATGGCGTCAACTCGCCGGCTGTCCTGATCACCAACTCGGAAAAGCTCGCTCATGACACCCTCTCCGAGATCGATCGGCTCCTGAAGATCCTGCCGACCGCGGCGATTGCGGCAAAGGCATGGGAAGACTTCGGCGAAATCATCCTGTGCGACACGGTCGACGAGATGGTTGCCGAAGGGGACCGGGTCGCCTCCGAGCACGTTCAGGTCCTGACCCGCGATCCCGACTACTTCCTCGACAACATGAGGAATTACGGCGCGCTCTTCCTGGGTGCCCGCACCAACGTCTCGTTCGGGGACAAGGTCATCGGTACCAATCACACCCTGCCGACGAACAGGGCCGCCCGCTACACCGGCGGTCTCTGGGTCGGCAAGTTCCTCAAGACCTGCACCTATCAGCGCATCGAGACGGACGAGGCATCCGCTTTGATCGGGCAATACGGCTCGCGGCTTTGCCTCATGGAAGGATTTGCCGGCCACGCAGAGCAATCGAACATCCGTGTTCGCCGGTATGGCCGCAAAAACGTCGGCTACGCGATGCCGGCGGACCCCAACTAACGACTTCGCACAAAGAGCCCGCCAAGGGCCTGCGATCAACCGCAACCAGAGAGGAATACATAGATGTCAAAGTTTATCGCAAGTCTTGTCGCTGCCACGATGTTGGTGCCAGCGGCCGCACATGCGGAAGGCACGATCGAGGTTCTCCACCACTGGGTTTCCCAGAGCGAGGTCGACGCCCTGAACGTCATCCGCAAGGACCTGGAAACCAAGGGTTTCCAGTGGAAGGATTCCGCCGTCGGAGGCATGAGCGGCGCAAACGCGCAGCAGGCCCTGCGGTCCCGCCTGACGTCGGGCGACCCGCCGGGGGCCATGCAGTTCCTGGGCTGGGAAGGCCCGCAGTGGGCCGAACAGGGCGTCGTCCGCGACCTGAACGACCTTGCCAAGGCCGGCGGCTGGCGTGAGGCGCTTCCCCCGCAGTTGCTGACATTCGTAACCTCCGGAGAGGCGTTCATTGCGGCGCCGATCAATATGCACCGCCAGAACTGGGTATGGGCCAACAAGAAGATCTTCGACGAGGCCGGTATCGCGGTGCCCAAGACATGGGCGGACCTGATCGCAGCCGGCAAGAAGCTCAAGGAGAAAGGCGTGACACCGGTCGCCATGGGCGACGAGCCATGGCAGATCGGGATCATCTTCGATGCGCTGCTGTCGGACCTGAACGGCCCGGAATTCTACAAGAAGGCAGCCATCGACCTCGACCCGGCGGCGCTGAACAGTCCGGAAATGGTCAAGGTGTTCGACACGCTGCGTGAGGTCCGTGGTCTCGTCGACGCTAATTTCGTCGGCCGCGATTGGGCCGTCGCCACCGGCATGGTCATCAACGGCGAAGCTGCGATGCAGTTCATGGGAGACTGGGCGAAGGGCGAGTTCCTCGCCAAGGGGCTGAAGCCGAATACAGACTTCTACTGCTTCGCGACGCCTGCCAAGGTCACCTCGTTCCAGTACGTCATCGACAGCTTCGGCATGTTCACCGTGAAGGACGAGACGGTCCAGAAGGCCCAGGTGGCTCTGGCCGAAACGATCATGGATCCGAAGGTGCAGAAGGGCTTCAACCTGATCAAGGGGTCCATTCCGGCTCGAACTGACGTTTCCGTGGACGACTTCGATGATTGCGCGAAGCTTGGTTTCAACGAACGTGCCGAAGCCATCAAGGCGGGCAGCATGTTGGGCGCGATGACGCACGGCTTTGCCGCCAAGCCGGAATTCGCATCGGTGTTCGGCGACGTGGCCGCTCAGTTCTTTGTCGGCAACATGTCTTCGGAAGACGCCGTCAAGATGCTCGTCGAAGGCATCGACAACGCCCGCTGACACAACGGCCGGGTGCCCAGCACCCGGCCCCCTCAATGGATTGGTCATCGGAGCTAGCACATGAACGCCGCCAAGAGTTTTTCATCACGATTGGCAGGCTGGCTTCCACGCATTGTCGTCGCTCCCAGCCTGCTCGTCGTCATCGTCACGGTTTACCTGTTCATCCTTTGGACGGGTGTGATCTCTTTCACCTCCTCGAAGTTCGTGCCGGTCTACGACTTCGTGGGTCTCGAGCAATTTGTTCGGCTGTGGGCGACGCCGCGCTGGCACACTGCCGTCGCGAACCTGTTTATCTTCTCCGCTCTCTTCCTGTTGCTCTCGACTGGCATCGGCCTGCTGATGGCAATCCTCCTCGACCAGAACATCCGCTCGGAAGGGTTCTTGAGGGCGGTCTACCTCTATCCGATGGCCCTGTCGTTCATCGTCACGGGAACGGCATGGAAGTGGATCATGAACCCCGGCCTCGGCATCCAGAAGGTGGTCAACGACCTCGGCTGGACGGGCTTCACGTTCGACTGGATCACCGATCCGAATATGGCGATCTACACCGTCGTCATTGCCGGTGTCTGGCAATCCTCGGGGTTCGCCATGGCGATTTTCCTGGCCGGTTTGCGAGGCATCGACAACTCGGTGATCAAGGCCGCGCAGATCGAAGGCGCAAGCCTCCCGCTGATCTATCGGCAGATCATCATCCCGATGCTGCGGCCGGCGATGCTCAGCGTGATTGTCCTTTTGAGCTACATCGCGATCAAGAGCTTCGACCTCGTGCTGGCGCTGACCAACGGGGGCCCGGGATCCGCAACGGAACTTCCGTCGACCTTCATGTTCTCGGCGACGTTCCGCAGAAACCAGATGGGGGTCGGGGCGGCGAGCGCGATCATGATGCTCATGACCGTCGCGGCAATCATCATCCCCTATCTCTATTCCGAACTTCGGGAGCGCAACAATGGCTAACGCCCTCTCGCAGCAGACACAAATTGGCGACGCCCTTTCGCAGAAAAATCGGATGCGGCTGGGTCGTCTGTTCATCTATGGCCCACTCGCTGTCATGGCGGTTCTCTACCTGATGCCCCTTTGGGTCATGGTCGTGACATCGCTCAAGCCGCTCGACGAAATCTACGGCGGCTCCTTCATAGGCCCGCCGCAGACAGTCACGCTTGACGCTTGGCGTGCAGCCTGGTCTGAGGCCTGCATCGGCACGGAATGCACCGGTCTGAAGCCCTATTTCGTAAACTCGCTGCTCATGGTGATTCCGGCGGTCGTCCTTTCGACCGGCATTGGGGCCATCAACGGCTACATCCTGACGAAATGGCGGTTTCCGGGCGCAAACTTCGTCTTCGGCTTGCTACTCTTCGGATGCTTCCTGCCCTATCAGGCGATCCTCATCCCGATGGCGCGGACGCTGGGGCTCCTTGGCCTTGCGGGCAGCATTCCCGGCCTCGTGTTTGTCCATGTCGCCTACGGCATTTGCTTCACGACGCTGTTTTTCAGGAACTTTTTCGTCTCGCTACCAGACGAACTCACGAAGGCGGCCATGGTCGATGGCGCTGGCTTCTTCAGGATCTTCTGGAGCGTCATCCTGCCCACATCTATCCCGATCATCGTCGTCTCCTGCATCTGGCAATTCACGCAGATCTGGAACGACTTCCTGTTCGGCGTTTCGTTCACATCCGGTGGCAACAGCCCGATAACGGTTGCGCTCAACAACATCGTCAACGTGACCACCGGGCGCAAACAGTACAACGTCGACATGGCCGCAGCCATGATCGCCGCCATCCCCACTCTCTTGGTCTACATCATCGCAGGACGCTACTTCGTCCGCGGACTGACGGCCGGCGCCGTGAAAGGCTGATCCCATGTCCACTCTTGAAATCGATCGCGTCCGCAAAACCTACGGTAATCTCGAAGTCCTCAAGGAGGTGAGCATCTCAATCGGGACGGGAGACTTTCTTGTCCTTCTTGGTCCGTCCGGATGTGGCAAGTCCACCCTTCTGAACATGATTGCCGGACTTGAAAACATCTCAGGCGGAGAGGTCCGGATTGCCGGCAAGGTGGTGAACGAGCTGTCGCCGAAAGATCGCGACATTGCGATGGTCTTCCAGTCCTACGCGCTTTATCCGACGATGACTGTTCGGCAGAACATCGAATTCGGCATGAAGATCCGCGGCATACCGCCGGCTCACCGCGAGAAGGCCGTTCGAGCTGCGGCGGATCTGTTGCAGATCACGCATCTGCTGGATCGCAAACCCTCGCAACTGTCGGGCGGTCAGCGCCAGCGCGTTGCGATGGGACGCGCCATCGTGCGCCAACCCAAGCTGTTCCTGTTCGATGAGCCGCTGTCGAACCTCGACGCGAAGCTGCGCGTCGACATGCGCACGGAGATTAAGCGCTTGCACGCGCGGCTCGGCACGACGATCGTCTATGTCACGCACGACCAGATCGAAGCGATGACGCTGGCGACCCGCGTCGCCGTCATGAAGGGCGGCGTGGTCCAGCAGCTCGACGAACCCCAGACGGTGTACGACCGGCCGGCGAACGTCTACGTCGCCAGGTTCGTCGGTTCGCCTTCCATGAATATCATTCCAGGCAAAGTCGAAATCGAGGGCGGGGCCCTAACTGCGGTCATCGACGTCGCGAACAGGCAGGCTGCGCGCATTCCAGGAATCACTCTGTCCAGCCAGGCCGCGTCCAAATACGCCAACCGAAAAGTCCTCGTCGGCATCCGGCCCGAAATGTTCAGCGTCGGAAATGGCCAGACCCAGGGTGCAGTCTCTGTAGACGTTGATGTGGTGGAGCCCACCGGCCCCGATACGCTCGCCGTGTTCCAGCTTGGCGGCGTGGAGGTCACGGCCCGATTGCCGCCCCGGCAGGTGAGTGCACGCACCCCGGCGACGCTCTCCGTCGATACTTCGAAAGTCGTTCTCTTCGATCCGGACAGCGAAGAGCTGATGAATTGACAGGATATTCCATGCAGCAGGTAGCAGACATCGTCATCATCGGGTCGGGCATCGGCGGCAGCTCTCTCGCCTACAGTCTTGCTGGCTGCGGAAAGCGCATCGTCATCCTTGAGCGCGGGGAGTATCTCAAGGACACGCCCGAGGCTCGGGATGACGTGGCGATCTTCCAGAAGGGCTTCTACAGGTCGGCTGAAGAATGGGTCGGTACCGATGGCGAGTCCTTCCTGCCTGGAAATTACTACTATGTCGGAGGCAATTCGAAGTTCTTCGGGGCGGTGATGTATCGCTATAGGGCCGAGGACTTCGAGCCGCGGCCGCACATGGATGGCAGGTCGCCTGGCTGGCCGCTGAGCTACGCCGACATGGAGCCCTGGTACGAGAAGGCGGAGGAAATCTACAGCGTCCGCGGTGCGGCCGGTGAGGATCCGACGGAGCCGCCCCGATCGCATTCCTACCGCTTTCCGGCTGTCCCCGATGAGCCGGCCATTGCCGCAGTACGCGAAAGATTGCGCAAGGCCGGCGTCCACCCTGCAAGCCTGCCGTTGGCGATCGATATCGAGGAATGGCTCCGACGGGCGAAAACGGGTTGGGATGCTTTCCCGAATACCGGACGTGGCAAGATCGATGCGGAGGTCGGCCCGCTGGCCAGTGCCTTGGCGCACCCGAACGTCAGCGTTATCACGGGCGCCAATGTGGTGCGACTGGAAACGGACCCCTCCGGCACGAAAGTGACGGCCGCCGTGTTTATCAAAGATGGTGAAGAGCAGCGGATCGGCGCCGTGATTTTCGCGGTTGCTGCCGGTGCGGTTCAGTCCGCCGCGCTGCTGCTGAGGTCCGCCAATGACGCGCATCCTCGGGGTCTCGCCAACAGCTCCGATCAGCTTGGCCGCAACTTCATGAACCACAACACGACCGCGATGCTGACGATCGACCCAAGGGCTCGCAACACCGCCGTCTATCAGAAGACCTTGGCCTTCAACGATTTCTACAACAAAGACCCGGATACAGGCTTTCCGTTGGGCAATGTTCAACTACTCGGCCACATCACCGGCAATATCCTGAAGGCCCAAACGCCGACGGTGCCTGCATGGATGGCAGGGCTCATGGCGCGCTATGCCTATGGGTGGTTCCTGACAAGCGAGGATCTGCCGAATCCCGAGAGCCGCGTCATGGTGCGCGACGGCAAGATCGTGATGCATTGGGTGCGCTCCAACATGCGTGCCCATGAAGCCCTGATCAAAAGAACCCGCGACGTGATGCGCAGGGCCGGCTTTCCCCTTGTGCTGACGCGCACTTTCGGCCGCAAGACGACCTCACACCAGTGCGGCACCGCAAGGCTGGGCGAAGATCCCAAGAGCTCGGTCGTGTCGCTCGACTGCCGCGCCCATGATCTCGATAATCTCTACGTCACCGATGCTTCGGTGCTGCCGACGTCTGCTGCGGTCAATCCGGCGCTGACCATCGCGGCACTCGCGATCAAGGCGGGGCACGCGATCAAGGCAAGGTTCGACGGTCGGGGGAACTGAATGGTTGATTACATCGTCATTGGCGGCGGTTCCACCGGGTGCGTGGTTGCTTCTCGCCTGTCCGAAGATCCCGACAGGTCGGTCGTGCTTCTGGAAGAGGGACCGAGGGACATAAATCCGTACATTCACATACCTGGCGCCTACTACAAAACCGCACAAGGCTCTTTGCTGAAGCGCATGCCGTGGATCCCGAGGCCGGAACAGGGCCGATCCGAGGATCCGACAATGGTGCAGGCAAGCGTTCTCGGGGGAGGGAGCTCCGTCAACGCCATGATCTACATCAGGGGCGTTCCCTCCGACTACGAACGATGGGTCGAACTCGGCGCGACGGGTTGGAGCTACAGTGACGTTCTACCCTATTTCCTGAAGGCGGAGGATAACAACCGGTTCTGCAATGAGAGCCACGCGGTTGGCGGTCCGCTCGGCGTTTCGGATATCGAGTATATTCATCCCTTGACGCGAGCATGGCTGCTGGCCTGCCAACAGGCGGGTCTTCCCTACAATCCGGACTTCAATTCGGGCAACCAAGCGGGCTGCGGCCTCTATCAGATCACCGCGAGGAACGGCAGGCGGAGCAGCGCTGCTGTCGCCTACATCGGACCGGCGCGCAAGAGGCGTAACCTGCGGGTCGAGACCGGCGCCCGCGTCACGCGAGTGGTCATCGAAAAGGGAAGGGCAGTCGGAGTCGAATACGTGAAAGGCGGGCGAACCCAGATCTTGCGCGCCGACCGGGAGGTCATCCTGTCGGCCGGGGCCATAAACTCGCCGAAGCTCCTGATGTTGTCGGGCATCGGACCGGCTGAGCATCTCGAGAAGCACGGCATCAAAGTGCACGCCGATCTCCCCGGCGTCGGCCAGAACCTCCAGGATCACATCGAGATATCCCTGATCTATCAACTGACCGGACCGCACAGCTACGACAAATATAAGAAGCTGCATTGGAAGGCGCTCGCAGGCCTGAACTATCTCCTGTTCAGGGGAGGGCCGGCATCGTCAAATCTGATCGAAGGCGGCGCATTCTGGTGGGGCAACAAGGACGAGCCGGTTCCGGATATCCAGTACTTCATGGTCGTGGGCGCCGGAATCGAGGAAGGCGTCGATGCCGTGCCTGGAGGCAACGGCTGCACGATCAATCTCGGACAGATACGCCCCCGATCGCGAGGCCAAGTAAGCCTCAACAGCGCCAGTCCGGGCGAGCCGCCTCGTATCGCCCCAAACTACTTTGCCGAGCCGGAAGACCTGGATGCTTTGACGGACGGCACCCTGTTCGCCATGGACATCATGGATCAGCCGGCGATCCGTCGGTATCTCGCGGGTCGACATGTTCCGGCTTCCGCTTCTTCGCGTCAGGAGATCCGAGACTTCTGCCAACGCGAGGCTCACGCCGCGTTGCACCCGGCCGGAACCTGCCGGGCAGGCCAGGATGACATGGCTGTGGTCGACCCGCAGCTTCGCGTACGCGGCGTCTTGGGTCTCCGGGTGGCGGATGCTTCGATCATGCCCACGCTCATCTCCGGAAATCCCAACGCGGTGTGCATCATGATCGGCGAGAAGGCTGCGGAACATCTAAAGGAGTCGGTTTAGGGAGTAATGCGCCGGGTCCGACGGCATCGATGACGGCCGTGGGCGCGGGGCTTGAGTAGGTGCCGTGACTTTAGAATCAGCTTTCGCAGGAGCAGGAAATGACGATTGAGCGTGATGCACGGGCGGTTTTTCTTCCGGCTTTCGACTCGCTGGACTTTCACGACGTCATGGAACCCTTCTTACGCAACGGCGGCTGCTCAATCCTGATTGGCGAATCGCGAAGCGAGTATGTCGCCAGGAGGATGTCCAAGGAACGCCTGCTGAAGGAAAGCGCGTCGCTGTTTCTCGACACGATATCCAGGTTGAAAGTTGTCTGCCCCCGCCTCATCGTTGCGGTCGATGAGGAGATGTCAGGTATTCGGCGGCTCGAGGGACTTGCGCCTCCGCTGCCTGATCTCATTGAAGCGAGATCGCTCTCGCTTGTCGAAGTGGAGGGCAGATGTTTCGAGAACGCAAAGGCGGCCCGAGCACTGGGCGTGACGATGTACCTTGCTCCGATTGCCGATATCGTTGATGGGCAAAATCCATGGCTTGCGGGCCGCACGCTCGGTATCGACAAGGAAGAGGTCGGCCGCCTGGTTTCCGCGTATATCAGCGGAGTGCAGCGTGCCGGGGTCATCGCAACGACGAAGCATTTTCCCGGGTTCAATCACCTAGACGCCGACCCGGCACTCACCGATGTATCGCTTCATACCTCCCGCGAAGAAATTCTTGAAAACGCCGGGCCTTTTCATGCGGCTGTCAGAGCCGGCACAAAGGCGATAATGGTTGGCCCCGCACCGGTGACCGCGATCGATCCGGAAAATGCGGCATGCACATCCGAACCGATCATCAGTATGCTCCGTCGTGATTTTGGATTTGACGGTCTGATCGTCAGCGACGACCTCGATGCGCCGGCCACGATGCGTCAGCGGAACCTGCTGGACACTGCAATTGCTTCGTTGAACGCTGGCACGGACCTGTTGCTGGTTGCCGGAGGTCACCATCTTGAAGAGTTGTGCGACGGTGTTGTCGAAGCAGTGATGGGCGGAGACCTTGCAGCCGACCGCCTTGCCGCTGCTGCCAATCGCGTCCGCATCCACACCGCCGGATCGGTAAGCGGATGACCGCTAGATCCGTTACGGGACATTGCTCGTGTGATCGTCGACCGGCCGCTGTGGGTCGAGAGTTCGTCTTCAGTCGCGGCCGGCCTTAGATCTGCGTTCGGCTGGCGTGAATAAATAGATGTCGGCGGCGCCTCAGGAAGAATCCGACCGTTGCCAAGGCGGCCGGTCGCCGCCGATTTCTTCAGGTCAGGAACGATTGCAATGCTTGCAATTCCTCGGGTCGGATCTCATGTCCACCGGAATGGTAGCATGCTTCTACCCGGGCTCTCTGCGCTGCAAAGTAGTCGACGAGCCGCTCTGTAAGGGGCAGCGGGGAGATCGGATCGCGTTGGCCGGCGGTGATCAGAATTCGCCGATCTTTCAACTGCTTGTTATCCGCGGGGATCCAAGGAATGAGCGGATGGAGCAGCGCAGCTCGATCGAAAAGCTGGGGCTGCGTGAACAGAACTGACGCCAGGATGTTTGCCCCGTTTGAATAGCCGAATCCATATATTGCTCGTCCGGGATTTTCCGCTTTGTGGGAAGCAATGAACTCGACCATCTTATCTGTTCGCCTCGCCAGATCCTGCATGTCATAGGAGCCTTCGCTCGTCCGGCGAAAGAAGCGCAGCGCGCCAAACTCCGAGACGTCCCCACGCGGCGAAATCAGCCCGGCATCCGGCAAGATTTGCCTGGCCAGGTCGGCGAACTGATATTCGTCTCCACCCGTGCCATGAAACGCGAAGATAATGGGCGCGTTGCGTCGCGGCGCTCTCATGAGCGCCCGATAGGATGAGGTCGTCATGGTAGTCTTCTCCGTCGGGCCGGACCCGAATTGCCGTGTGGTCCCGAAGCGAGTCAGTCTCTGATCGGCTCGAGGCGGCGTGAGATCTGATCGCGATAGGGCTCGTAGCGCGTGGGAAGCTTCAGGACCTCACCGAGGTGCTCGGTGTCTTCATCGCGATCAAATCCCGGCTCGTTGGTGGCGATCTCGAACAGCACACCGCCGGGCGTGCGGAAGTAAATCGCCCAAAAGTAGTCGCGATCGATAACTGGCGTGACCTGATAGCCGGTATCGATCAGAGCCTTGCGGACCTCAAGCTGGGCCGCGCGATCCTCCACCGCGAAGGCGATGTGATGCACGGAGCCGGCGCCGAGCCGCGCAAGATCGGCACCGGGAACGATTTCCAGGTCGACGACGTCGGCGCCGTTGCCGCCGCTGATCGTGAAGCGTGACCACTCGCCTTTGCGGTCGACCTCCTGGTAACCCATGAAGCTCAGAAGTTCCCGCGTTGCGCCAGGATCGGTAAGACGCAAAGTTGCGCCGTGGAAGCCCTTGACGGCTTTGTCCGCGTCGACCTCAGTGCCGGTCCAGCCGCGGCGCGGATCGTTTTTCACTTCGACCAGAGAGAAGGCATCGCCGTCCGGGCCCTTGAACTGAAGGCGCTTCTCCCCCCAGAGTTGGTGCTCAGAAAATCCGGCGACACCGCGCGAGGCGAGTCGTTCCTTCCAGTAGCCGAGCGTGCCCTCAGGGATGGCAAAGGAGGTCTCGGCCACTTCGCCAGCGCCACGACGTCCCCTCGCAATGTGGGGAAACGGGAAATACGTCATCACCGAGCCTGGCGTACCGATCTCGTCACCATAGTAGAGGTGAAAGACCTCCGGATCGTCGAAATTGACTGTCTTCTTCACGCGGCGCAAGCCGAGCGTTTTGGTGAAGAAGTCGCTGTTCTCTTGGGCGCTGGCGGCCATCGACGTGACGTGATGAAGGCCTTTGATCTGTGTGAGCATGGCAGGTTTCCCCTCCGCGCTAGCGTGTATCGGCTGATCTGGAGAGAAAATCGCTCAGGCCGTCACGAAAGTGAACAGGAATAATATTGACAAATTTATTTCACGTATTGCAATAAAACGGCATGAGCGATCTGAGCGATATCCGAGTATTCCTGGCCGTTGCGCAGCAGCGCAGCTTCACGGCGGCGGCGCGACAGTTGTCGATGACACCACCGACCGTGACCCGCGCCGTCAGTGCGCTGGAGGAGAGCCTGGGAGTTCAGCTCCTGCTGCGCACCACACGTCAGGTTTCCCTGACGTCCGCGGGAGCCGTCTACGCGGCGCGCGTAGAGCCGCTAATCAGACAGTTCGACCAAGTGAGGGAGGATCTGCGCGAAGAGCATGGGGACGTGGCGGGGCTGATCCGCATCAACGCGCCGCTGTCGATCGGTCAACAGATCCTGCCAGACATCGTTTCAGGCTTTCGGGCCGAATTTCCGCGGGTGAGTGTTTCCCTGTCCCTGACAGACCGGTTCATCGACATCGTGTCCGAAAGGTTCGATCTCGCACTGAGGGTTTCGGAGCCGCCGCGGGACAAGTCAACAATATGGCGCAAAGTATGTCGCGTGCGGCGTATCCTTGTCGCCTCCCCAGGCCATCTCGCTGCTTTCGGAACGCCCGAGATGCCCGATGACCTGCATCGACATGCCTGCATCGCCTACGACGAGGAGGCGATCGCCGAGAGCTGGGAGCTGACGAACGGCGGGCGGACCCGAAAGGCGTTGGCCGGCAAAGTACTGGCCGCGAACAACGGCGAGCTAATCGCCAGGTTGGCGGAAGATGGGCAGGGCGTGGCTCTGCTGCCGCATTTCATCGTCGATGATGCGCTGTCGCGCGGCACTCTGAAGCAGGTCCTTGCTGAGTGGGAGCCTCCCGAACTGTGGCTGACATTATACTATCCGCCTTACGAGAAGCTGCCGATGCGCGTTGCAAGGTTCTCGGACTTCTTCGAAAAGTACGTCACCCATACGCGCCCGCTGTGAGGCCGCCGCGAACTCCAGTCCTGTTTTCGGCTCAAAGGTGTCCTTTCCGGCAAAAGGCGAGCAAATGTTACAAGAATTTGAAGGCGCCTGCAGGCATGCTTCCTTTAGCAGCATTGGGAGGTGCGGATGAATCACAGGACGGGAACGGAAGAGGGCGTCGGCGCTCATTTCGGCCTGCCGTATGCTCCATGTCTCCCGGCTCGGCCGGTTCGGGACGCCGGATTTTCCGTGACGCGCCTGCAATGGCGGCTCGACGGGAACGCCAGCCGCCTGGTGTCCTTGCCGCCCGACGAAGCTTACTTTCTGATGCTGTACCTCAAGGATGCGTATCATTGCGATGTCGGTCCCGATGGCACCGAGAGCGAGACACGCCGCTTCCGGCAGGGTTCCATTTGCCTCGTCGACCTTGCCAATGGAGCCTGCATCCGGCTGTCCAGCGATCTCGATTCCCTCGCCTTCCAAATACCGCGAGAACTCTTTCGGGAAGTTTCAGAGTTCTCCACTGCCCCAAAAGCAACGAGGCTTCGATGCCGGCGGGGCGAGCACGATGATGTGATGTGCAATCTCGGAGCGGCGCTTCTGCCGCTGTTCGAGAGGCAAGGGAACTCCCAGGCCCCGGTCTTACAGCACATTGCCATCGCCATCTGTGCGCACTTGCTTCACGCCTACGGCGATCCCGATCAGCCAGGCTCCAGTTCAACGCGCCTCTCCGTTTGGCAGGAAAAGGCGGCCAAGGACTTCATGATCGACCATTTTGCCGATCAGTTCTCAATGGCCGCAGCAGCTTCGGCGGCCGGTGTTTCCACCCGTCGCTTTATCGCAGGCTTCAAGGGGGTGACGGGTCAGACGCCGCAACAGTGGCTTCTGGGCTATCGCACAGCACGTGCCAAGCAGTACCTCGGCGAGCATTCTTTGACAGTACCGGAGATCGCCACCCGCTGCGGCTTCACCGACGAGAATCACTTTATCACGGGTTTCCGTCGCGTGACGGGCAGCACCCCAGGGGCCTGGCGGGCGCGTTGGTTACAGTGACGGTTTTGTGCAATGAGGCCATTTTCCATTCAAACCTCGGGACTATTGTAGAGATCGCACTGCAGTCGATCCGGCACTATTGTAGCCCTGGAGACAGCACTGACGGTCGCACATGGCCAGTTATCTGGAGACGACGCCGATGGACCTGCATGAGGGATTGAACGGCACACGTCATCGGCTGGGCCCGATCGTCAAATCAGTTGCTTCCGGCGACATCATTGTCACCAGGACGTATTCCGATCGCTTCGATATGGACGCAGCCGTCATTCCGCGCTCGGAAGCATTTGGCGTCACCGTTCAACTGCGTGACTTCAATTCCCAGAGGTTGTGGCGAGGTGCCGAGTTGGTGCATGACGGCGGGGGTGCCAAGGCCTCGCTTACGATCACCGATCTTCGCGATGAATGGCAATGTCATTCACTCTCCCCGTTCGACAACGTTCGTTTCCAGATTCCATTTGCCCGCCTGCGCGCCTTTGCGGAGGAGGTCGGGCGCAGCGAATACGTCGCGCTTTCTTGCTTCTCGGGTCGCATCGATCCCGTGATGCACGGGCTCGCGCAGGCATTGCTCCCGTCGCTCGACAACCCGGAACAGGCCAATCCTCTGTTCCTGGAGCAGATCAATCTCGCCATGCTGGCGCATCTCAGTCAGACCTATGGCGGCCTGCACTTTCCGGTGGACAAGAAAGGGACCTTGGCGCCCTGGCAGGAAAGACTCGCTACCGAATTTCTCGCAGCTCATTTCAACAAGCCGTTCTCGATCGGAGATCTGGCTTCTCGCTGCGAACTGTCGCGCAGCTATTTCAACAAGGCTTTCAAGGAGAGCTTTGCGCGCACCCCTTCGAAATGGCTGACCGAGTACCGGGTCGCGCGGGTCAAGGAGCTGTTGTTGCAGGACCTGTCGATTGCGGAGGTCGCGATCAATTGCGGCTTCGCCGATCAGAGCCACATGACCAGAGTGTTCACTAGTCTGACGGGCGACACACCGGCACGCTTCAGACGAAAGAATAGGCCGCTCGGCGTGGCCTTGGATCCGCTTTGAGTCTAATCACTTCCATTGGCCCACATCGTTCAAAACGCGTGAGTTTTGTACAAGAACGTTGTCGCAGTCGCGGCGATGATGCGCCAATTCAGAGCGACTCGGAGATCTCCGCACATGGGCTCGCTCGGGCTACAGGTAGGCTCAAAGCACGGGACCCAAGGCATGACGGGCGTCGCTTCCATCGCAGCAACCAAAAGACATGACAGTCTCGGCTGCTCGATGGACAGGCTCGACGACGACCGGACTATCGAGGGCCGCGATATGACGTTCTATCGCAAGCGGTCGGCGTCGGCGCCGCCGGACAGGGTCACGACACCGGCGACCGGGCGCGGATATCTGCTTGGTCTTTCCGCAGCAGGCGGACACAGGCGCCGGATCTTCAAAGAGCATCATTCGACCGTCCATGATTTCGACCAGAACGCCGTTTACCTGCGGACTTTCGCCGATGACTATCGCGCCGATCTCAGCGGTTCATTCGACTTCATGCTTGTTGAAATCAATCACAACGCGCTCGAGCGGATCGCCGACGCGGCGGACCTGAGAAGTGTCAGCGAATTGCGCCCGATTGCCGCGCACGCAGATCCAGTGCTCGGTGGCATGCTGAGCGCCTTGTTTGCGACAGTGGACGGAAGCGCGAACAGAAGCGCCTTGTTCGTTGACCAGCTCTCGATCGCAATTGGGGTTTATGTCGTTCAGCAGTACGGCAACGGCTGCGGAGGCGCGGCCGCCAGCGGACGCCGGCTTTCCGCACGCTGCCAGGCCAGGATCAGGGACCTCGTCCAGAGCCAGTTGAATGGTGAACTGAGCATCGAACAGCTCGCTTCGGCCTGCAATCTCTCGCAGGCAGCTTTTCTTCGTGCCTTCCGCGAAACCATGGGGAAAACGCCGCATCGATGGCTGCAGCAACAGCGCATCGAAAAGGCCGTTGATCTGCTGCAGTTCTCACAAGCCCAGTTGAGCGAGATCGCCCGCGTCTGCGGCTTCTCCGACCAAAGCCACTTCACACGTGCATTTGTACAGGCGATGGGCACCACCCCCGGCGCCTGGAGACGAAGCCGGCAGTCCTGAGCAAGGCTCAACGACAAACAGCAGATCGGACAACGAGGGCCTCTGGGAGGGCAAAGAGCACCATGCCGCTCGGTTGAAGCGTGTCTCGGTGGCTCAACTACGGCTCTTGATCTCGCATCGGCCTCGGAACCGGCGGCGATTAAAAAATACAAAAGTCCGTCGTTCGCTACAAGAATCGCGATCCCATCATCGGCATAGTGGTGAACATCGGCAACCAACAGAAAGAGGCCAGTATCATGACGCTGAACGCAACACCGACCCCCGGCAACCTCCTCGTCTCGCCCAAGGATCACGCGCTGATCATGATCGACTTCCAATCGCAAATGTCGTTTGCGACAAAGTCGATCGACGCTGTGCAACTGCGCAACAATGCGGCCCTGGTCGCCAACGCGGCTGCCGGTTTCAAGGTCCCCACGATCCTGACGACGGTTGCGGAAAAGAGCTTCTCCGGGCCCATGTTCGCCGAGATCACCGATGCCTTCCCCGGACAGCCGCTTCTCGACCGCACCTCCATGAACACCTGGGAAGACGCCGCGGTAATCGAAGAAGTCAACCGCATCGGCAAGAAGCGCCTCGTGTTCTGCGGGCTTTGGACATCGGTCTGCATTGTTGGTCCGACCCTGTCAGCTCTCGATCAAGGCTTCGAGGTCTACGTGATCGCCGACGCCTGTGGCGACGTGTCCGACGAGGCGCACGAGCGCGCGATGGACCGCATGGTGCAGGCCGGCGTTCGGCCGATGACCTCACTCCAGTATATGCTCGAGCTGCAGCGCGACTGGGCCCGCACCGAGACCTACGACATGACCACCGGCATCGCCAAGAAGTTTGGTGGCGCCTATGGCCTCGGCATCATCTACGCCAAGACCATGTTCGGCGCTTCCGAAGGCCACTGACATCCACTGGGCTCATCCGTAGAGCATCGCTCCGGCCGCACGCTTGCGGTCGGAGCAGCGACCGCAAGCGGAACAAAGGAATTGACGATGAAGATGTATCTCCTCTCGCTCGGGGCCGGGCTCCTCGTCGGTGTCATCTACAGCCTGCTCAACGTTCGCTCGCCGGCTCCGCCGGTGATCGCGCTGGTGGGGCTCCTGGGGATCCTCGTCGGCGAACAGGCGGTGCCTCTCGTCAAGCGCCTAATGTCAGGCAATCCGCTCACCGTTTCCTGGGTCGGCAGCCGCTGCATCCCGCACGTCTTCGGGGAACTGCCGACCGGGGCAGATCATGATCATGCTGGTGCCTCCGACCGGGCACCGACACGGAGGATCGGCTAATGCCGACCCGCCGCGGTTTTCTCGGGGCGGCGTCCGCGCTGGCGCTCCCGAACCTGTTTTCACCGGCGCGCGCCGCCAATTCCGCTTCGACTTCAGGAGACAAGCCAATGAGCGCCGATCTGATCCTGCACAATGGTTTGCTGACAACGCTCGACCGCACGAATCCGAACGCCACCGCCGTCGCCATCAAGGACGGCAAGTTCCTCGCGGTTGGGCATGATCATGAGATCATGGCTCTTGCCAGGCCCGATACCAAGGTCGTCGACCTCAAAGGCAAGCGCGTGCTGCCTGGTCTCAACGACAACCACACCCACGTCGTTCGTGGCGGGCTGAACTTCAATATGGAGCTGCGCTGGGACGGCGTGCGCTCGCTCGCCGACGCGATGGACATGCTGAAGCGGCAGGTCGCGATCACGCCGCCGCCACAATGGGTGCGCGTCGTCGGCGGCTTCACCGAGCACCAGTTCGCCGAAAAGCGGCTGCCGACGATCGATGAGATCAACGCGATCGCCCCCGATACGCCCGTGTTCCTGCTGCATCTTTACGACCGGGCGCTGCTCAATGCCGCCGCACTTCGCGCTGTCGGCTTTACCAAGGACACCCCGAACCCTCCGGGCGGCGAGATCACTCGCGATGCCGAGGGCAATCCCACCGGTCTCCTGCTCGCCAAACCAAATGCGGGCATTCTCTATTCGACCCTTGCCAAGGGGCCGAAGCTCCCCTTCCAGTACCAGGTCAATTCGACCCGCCACTTCATGCGCGAGCTCAATCGCCTCGGCGTCACCAGCGTCATCGATGCGGGCGGCGGCTTTCAGAATTACCCGGACGACTACGCCGTCATCCAGAAGCTCGCGGATGAGGGGCAGATGACCGTCAGACTCGCCTATAACCTCTTCACGCAGAAGCCGAAAGAGGAAAAGGAGGATTTCCTCAAATGGACGTCCTCGGTCAAATACAAGCAGGGCGACGATTTCTTCCGCCACAACGGCGCCGGAGAGATGCTGGTCTTCTCGGCCGCGGACTTCGAGGACTTCCGCGAGCCACGACCCGACTTGCCGCAGGAAATGGAAGGCGAGCTCGAGGAAGTCGTGCGGATCCTCGCCGAGAACCGCTGGCCCTGGCGCCTGCACGCTACCTATGACGAGACGATCAGCCGTGCCCTCGACGTCTTCGAGAAGGTGAACCAGGACATCCCGCTCTCCGGCATCAACTGGTTCTTCGACCATGCGGAGACGATCTCCGACCAATCCATCGACCGGATCGCAGCACTCGGCGGCGGCATCGCCGTGCAGCACCGCATGGCCTATCAGGGCGAATATTTCGTCGAGCGCTACGGTCATGGCGTCGCCGAGGCGACGCCGCCAGTCGCGCGCATGCTCGAGAAGGGCGTGAATGTCTCCGCAGGCACCGATGCTACGCGAGTTGCGTCCTACAACCCCTGGGTCTCGCTTTCCTGGCTGGTGACCGGCAAGACGGTGGGCGGCATGCAGCTCTATCCGCGCGCCAACTGCCTCGACCGCGAAACGGCTCTGCGCATGTGGACGGAAAAGGTGCAATGGTTCTCCAACGAGGAAGGCAGGAAGGGGCGTATCGAGAAGGGCCAGCTCGCCGATCTGATCGTTCCCAGCAAGGACTATTTCGCCTGCACCGAGGACGAGATCTCGTTCCTGACCTCCGACCTTACGATGGTCGGCGGGAAGATCGTCTATGCGGCGAACGATTTCGCCAGTCTCGACCAGAATCCGTTGCCGCCGGCGATGCCCGACTGGTCGCCGGTCAGAACCTGTGGCGGCTATGCCGCGTGGGGCGAGCCGGAGGGAGCTGGCCGACATTCGCTCAGAAGAACCGCCATCGCCTCCTGCGGCTGCTCCAGCAGTTGCGGCATGCATGCTCACGACCATGCTGCGGCCTGGACGTCACGCCTGCCGATCGCCGATCTGAAAGGTTTCTTCGGCGCGCTCGGCTGCTCGTGCTGGGCCGTGTAACGGAGCGGAAGATGACAAGTATTCGATTCTTTGAGGCTCCAAGGACGTCCCGCACGCCGGCACTCCATTTTCTGGCCCTGCTCGCCCTCTGCTCGGCTTATATTCAAGGGTCGCTCGTGAAGATCTTCGACTTCGCCGGAGCGATCGCCGAAATGGACCATTTCGGGCTGCACCCGGCGCCGTTTTTTGCCATCGGCGTGATCGTCTTCGAGCTATCCATGTCGGCGCTCATCCTCGTCGGCATCTACCGCTGGGCAGCGGCGACCGCACTTGCCGTCTTCACATTCGCCGCGACCTTCATCGCGCTTCGTTTCTGGGAATTGCCGGCTGGCATGGAGCGATCAATGGCTATGAACGGCTTCTTCGAACATGTCGGACTCGTTGGCGCGTTCGCTCTGGTCGTATGGCACGACCTGCGAGAACATGGCTTGCTCGGAAAGGGACGGACTTCATGAGCTCTCTGTCTGCAGCCCCGGCGGCTGGCGGCGGCTTCGCGCCGCTTCGCCAGAAGACCTTTGCCATTCTCTGGATGGCAACGATTGTTGGTAACACCGGCAGCTTCATCCGCGATGTCGCAAGCTCATGGCTTGTTACCGACTTCTCGAACGCACCAGCCGCCGTCGCGGCGGTGCAGGCCGCGGGGACGCTCCCGATCTTCCTCCTCGCGATCCCTGCAGGTGTACTGTCGGATATTCTCGACCGCCGCAAGTTCCTGATCATCATCCAGCTTCTGCTGGCCGGAGCCAGCATCTGCCTCATGTTGCTGTCTGCGACGGGGTTGCAGACCATCACGTCCCTGATCGCACTCACCTTCGTCGGGGGTATCGGAGCGGCGCTGATGGCGCCGACCTGGCAGGCCATCGTTCCCGAACTGGTCCCAAAGCAGGATCTCAAAGGTGCCGTAGCGCTCAACTCGCTCGGCATCAACATCTCCCGAGCGATCGGCCCGGCAGTCGGCGGCCTGCTGCTTGCCTGGTTCGGCGCAGCTTTTACCTATGGCGTTGACGTGATCAGCTACGTTTTCGTCATCGCCGCCCTCATCTGGTGGAGGCGCGTGCCTGATGTCGACGACGGCTTGTCCGAACGCTTCTTCGGAGCATTCCGCGCCGGTCTGCGCTATGCGAGGGCGAGCCGCGAACTGCATGTCGTGCTTTTCCGGGCGGCCGCATTCTTTGCTTTCTCGAGTTCGGTCTGGGCGCTTCTGCCCCTGGTCGCCCGCAATCTTCTCGGCGGCGACGCCGGCTTCTATGGCATCTTGCTCGGCGCTGTCGGCGCCGGCGCCATCGCCGGTGCGCTGGTGATGCCGAAACTTCGAGCAAAGCTCGATGCGGACACACTGTTGCTCGGCTCCGCGCTCGTCACGGCGGCCGTGATGGGCGGGCTGTCCTTCGCGCCGGCTCGATGGATCGCCATTCTGGCTCTGCTTGCCTTGGGAGCCGCCTGGATCACTGCGCTGACCACACTGAACGGGACCGCACAATCGATCCTGCCGAACTGGGTTCGGGGACGTTCACTCGCTGTCTATCTCACGGTGTTCAACGGGGCGATGACCGCCGGGAGCCTCGCCTGGGGTGCCGTCGCAGAGATCGCCGGCGTTCCGACGACCCTTGTTCTCGGCGCCGTTGGACTTGCCGTGGCCGGGCTCGTCTTTCACCTCGTCAAGCTGCCGAAGGGCGACGCGGACCTGGTGGCATCGAACCACTGGCCGGAACCTCTCACCGCTGCCCCCGTCGAGCGCGATCGCGGTCCCGTGCTCGTCACGATCGAATACCGGGTGGACGAAAGCGACCGGAGCGATTTTCTGAAGGCGCTCGCCAAGCTCTCCGGGGAGCGTCGCCGCGATGGCGCTTATGGCTGGGGCGTCACCGAGGACGCCGCCGATCCGCAGAGAATCGTCGAGTGGTTCATGGTCGAATCCTGGGCTGAGCACCTTCGCCAGCACCGGCGCATCTCGAAGGCCGATGCCGACGTACAGCAGCAAGTCCGTCGTTTCCACAGGGGTCCAGAGGCGCCCGTGGTCAACCATCTGCTGTCGATAAATCGACCCCATCTCGGTCGCAACTGAGTGCGAGCATTCGCACGCGACGCGGGCGCCTTTATCCAAAACACAACGGAAACCGACAAGACTTTGTCCGGAGGCGTCGTTAGGCTTCGAGGTGCGGCCGCGAGGGGGCGGAGGGCTGGCTTCGGCGGCCCTGCCTCTCGGACGACGCTACCTTCTCACGCATCTGCCGTGCCCAGGGTGCAGGCGGTTCGCGGCGGCAACTTCCCATGTTAACCCAAAGCAAAGGAACGGTTCCCATGACCCAGAACTTCATCAAGACGGAAGACGGCGTCGAGATCTTCTACAAGGATTGGGGTTCGGGCCAGCCAATCGTGTTCCACCACGGCTGGCCGCTTTCCTCGGACGACTGGGACGCGCAGATGCTCTACTTCCTGAGCAAGGGCTATCGCGTCCTCGCCCATGACCGGCGCGGCCACGGCCGCTCGACTCAGGTCAGCGACGGCCACGACATCGCCCATTACGCAGCAGATGTCGCTGCGCTAGCGACTGAGCTCGATCTCCGCGACGCCATTCATATCGGCCACTCCACGGGCGGCGGCGAGGCACTCGCTTATGTCGCTCGCCACGGTGCCGGCCGCGTCGCCAAGCTGGTGATGGTCGGCGCCGTTCCGCCGATCATGCTGAAGACGGAAGCTTATCCCGGCGGACTGCCGATGGACGTGTTCGACGGTCTCCGCTCTCAGCTCGCGGCCAACCGCGCCCAGTTCTTCATCGACCTGCCGAGCGGTCCCTTTTACGGATTTAACCGCCCCGATGCGAAGATCTCGAACGGCGTGATCCAGAATTGGTGGCGGCAGGGCATGATGGGTAGCGCCAAGGCCCATTACGACGGCATCAAGGCCTTTTCCGAAACGGATTTCACCGAGGATCTCAAGAAGGTCGAGGTGCCGACGCTGGTCATGCATGGGGACGACGATCAGATCGTGCCGATCGACAGTTCGGCGCGTCTCGCGGTGAAGCTCCTGAAGAACGGCACGCTCAAAGTCTATCAGGGTTACTCGCATGGCATGCTGACGACCCATGCCGATGTCATCAATCCTGATCTGCTCGCGTTCATCAAGTCCTAAGCAACGCGAGCCGGCGGCGACCAGCGCCGCCGGCTCGCGAGCAGCGCTGCCCGGCATTCGCGACCGCGCGCGTTGCTGCCGATTCAAGGGGATCAAGTACTCGATCCTTTGATCGCCGCAAGTGCGCTCACAAGCGCGTCGATGAAGATGCGAACCTTGGGGGGAACGAGCCTGCTCGTTGGATAAACGGCCCAAATTGCGAGCGTTTCGGGCTCTGCGTCGTCCAGGGCGACACGCGCCAACCGTCCGCACGCGAGATCGTCGGCAACATTCCAATCCGACAGCAGCGCTATTCCTGCGCCCGCAAGGCAGGCCGCATGGCAGCCTTCGATGCTCGTCGACGAAAAACGGCTCTGCAGACGCAACGAGGCTTCGAGCCCGGCACGGAGGAATGTCCAGTGCGTCACTCCGTAGAGAGGCAGACAATCGTGGTGCGCAAGCTCGCCGGCACTACGCGGCCTGCCGTGTTTCTCAAGATAGGCTGGCGAGGCGACAAGTGAGCGCGGGTTGTCCGCCAGCTTCTTGGCGATGAGGCTGCTGTCCTTCAGTCGCGCAATTCGGATGGCGAGGTCCGTCCCTGAGGACACCAGGTCGGGCATGCTGTCGGTCATGTCGAGCGACATCCTGAGCTCCGGATTGGTGTTCAGAAGAGGGGGGACAAGCGGAGCGATCACCTTGATCGAAAAGGCCACCGGGGCCGAGACGCGCAGGAGCCCGGCCGCGCCCTTGTCCTCGCCGCGCAGCAGGGCGAGCGCTTGCTGCTCCGTTTCGACCAGAGCCTGAGCATAAGGAAGGAAACTCTCTCCTTCGGGCGTGAGCGACATCGATCTCGTCGTGCGGTGCATGAGCCTCACGCCAAGCGAACGCTCAAGCGACGCGAGCCGCCGGGTGGCGATCATCGGTGTAAGGCCTAGGCGGCGGGCAGCCTCGGAAAGGCTTCCGGCACGGGCCGCTGCAGCAAAAACGACAACCTCATCAATGTTCATTATATCAGTTTTCGATATTCCAAAATGACGCTGCCGGTATCTAACACATCCTGCGATAAAAAATTAGGGTCGGCACAGTTTTCATCAGCGGGAAAGATCATCAATCAATGAACCTATTCAATGAAAAGTGCCTCGGCTCTCGATCCGAACTCGGCCGCCTTCGCCTCTACGCCATGGCCGTTGCCAGCGGCATTGCCGTCGCGAACATCTATTACAATCAGCCGATCCTCGGCCTGATCGAAGCCGAGTTCTCGGGCCAATCCGCGACCGCCGTCGTTCCCACAGCCACCCAGCTCGGCTATGCGTTGGGGCTTTTTCTGCTCTTGCCGCTCGGGGATATTGTTCAGCGCCGGCGGCTGATCATCGGACAGTTCTTCGCTTTGGCGGCGGCTTCCGTCCTGGCGGCTGTCGCACCGACTGCCGCTCTCCTCGTCGCTGCCTCGATACTGCTCGGGGCAAGTGCCACCGTTGCCCAGCAGATCGTCCCCATGGCTGCGGCGCTTGCCTCGCCCGAGCGGCGCGGTGTGGCAATTGGCACGGTCATGGCCGGCGTCCTTTCCGGCATCCTGCTCAGCCGCACTGTGTCCGGCTTCGTCGGTGAGCATTTGAGCTGGCGCGACATGTTCTGGGTGAGCGCGCCCCTCGCGCTGGTCGGCGCGGCCATGATGTATATGGCTCTGCCGGACCTCAGCCCGGTTTCTCGCCTGTCCTACCCCGCGGCGCTTCGGTCGCTCCTCGAGCTATGGCGGCGGCATCCTTATTTGCGGACCGCTTCGATCGTGCAGGCGACGCATTTTGCATCCTTCACCGCCTTCTGGACCATCCTCGCCCTTTACCTCGCAACGCCACAGTTCAATCTCGGCGCGGATGTCGCCGGCTTGTTCGGCATTGTTGGTGCCGTCGGTGTACTTGCCGCGCCCTTGGCTGGGAGGATAGCCGACCGGCGTGGCCCTCATTCGGTCGTTGGGCTGGGGGCGGTGTTAACACTGGTCGCGTGGGGAGTGCTCGGCTTCTGGGCTTCGATACCGGGAATTCTCATCGGCGTCGTCGTCCTCGACGTTGGTATCCAGGTCGCCTTGATCTCCAATCAGCACATTATCTACGCGCTCGATGCGCAGGCCCGCAGCCGCATCAACACCATCTTCATGACGAGCATGTTTCTGGGTGGCACGGCCGGATCGGCGCTCGCCGTCGCTGTGTGGAGTTTCGGCGCCTGGAGCGGCGTCAGCCTGCTCGGTTTCGCTCTCGCTTCGGTCGCGCTCGGCACCATGCTCCGCCGGAGCGACCGTGTTGCACACTGTTTCCCCTGACTGCAGGCTTGCTTGAAGACCTGCAGTCGATGCGCCACAATTTCGACCCAGTACTCCGGTGTGGATACAGGCGAGCGTCCGTTTGGAAACACCGCGGCAGGAGGCTTGTTTTTGCGATGAATCGATTGGCTGCAATGAGCTGAATCGAGCCATGCCTGCATCTGTTCCGAATGTCCCTAACGGGTCGAGAATTCGCGTTTCTCAGAGGTCGCAGCCTTTCACGGCTCCACTGATCTGTTTCGTACCAAGCGAAGCGCAACTGCGTGAGAGCATCTGTCTCACGCTCTCACAAAACGATAGGCGTTGTCCTTACGCTCCGCGTATCCAACGCCCGGATAGCTCCAGTGATAGCCGAGCATCTTGATCTTCTCGGACGCCGCGCGATCCAGGAGCCTCTTCCTGCTCTTGAGCGCGGTCTCGGGAGTCGTGTCGAAGCCGAAGTGCCAATCCGAGTGTGCGAAGAAGATGACGTCATTGGTGCATGCGTCTCCGGTGACCAGCAGGTTGCCATCGCCCGCCAGCTCGATGGAGACATGGCCCGGTGTGTGCCCCGGCGTATCCACGACCTGCATTCCAGGCACGATCTCCTGACCCGGTTTCACGAGGGTCAGCCTGTCCTTGACCGCGAACAGGTCCCGTTGCGCGCCGCGCGCGAAGTCGTGCAGGGCGGTCGGCGTGTGCGTCTCGAACGCCTTGTCGGTCCAGAAGCTCCATTCTGCCTCGCTGACGAAATACTCCGCATTGGGATAGAGAACCTTGCCGTCGGAGGTGGTCGTCGCGCCCGAGTGATCGGGATGGGCATGGGTGAAGACGACCTTCGTTATGTCCTCCGGTTCAATACCGAGGGTCTTGAGGTTCGCGGCCAATTTCCCAGCGCTGGCCTGGAAGTTCGTTCCAGAGCCGTTGTCGACCAGCATCAGATCGTCTCCATGGCGGATGAGTGGAATATTGGCCTGCACAGGTGCGCCTTGCGCGTCACCGCCAAGCCTCGGCATTATCACCTGCCGCTCCTCGGGCGTGGCGTCCGGCAGGAGTATTTCGGCCGACAGTGTAATGAAGCCGTCACTGACGACGGTGATGTCGAACGCCCCGTGCTTGAACCGATGGAAATCGGACGCGTACACGGCTGGCGGCAGCATTGCGGCCGCAGTCGCCGCGGCGGTGACTGAGAGTAGATCGCGACGCGTGAGAAGCACTGCTCTTGGATCGCTCATCTTGTCTCTCCTCTCGGCCGATAGCGTGCAGCCGCATGCTTCAGTGAGAGGTGCGGTCCGAGGTCGCGTCTTGTCCTTTCATGCTGCTCCCAGAGTTCGCTGTCGGCGAGCGAGGGGATCGTCACCACCTCGCCACGATCGAAGCCAGCCAGGGCCGCGTCCACCATCTCCCCCGCATCCATCATCATCTCCGTAGGGATCACGCTGATGTCGATGCCGGCTCTGTCGAATATCTCGGTGCGCGTGAAGCCCGGAAGCACGGCTTGCATTCGGACGCCGTGCGGCTCGAGTTCTGCGGATAACGCCTGCGTGAGAGCAAGAACAAACGCCTTTGTCGCAACATAGGTCGCGTTGAAGCGCTCAGGTATCAATGCCACAGCCGAGGCTATGTTTATGATTCCTCCTCGTCGGCGCGCCGCAAAGAGCTTCGCCGCCGCCGCGGTCAAGTAATGCAAAACGTCGACATTGAGTTGGACCATCTTGCCGAGACCGTTGGGATCCGATCCCAGCAAAGGGCCGTTCGGGCCGATGCCGGCACAGTTCACAAGCAGGGATATCTCGGCGTCTTCCCGAAGCTTCGCGACAACCCGTTCCAGATCAGCCGCGCTGGTGAGGTCTGCAATCAGGGGCGTGACGACCACACCGTGATCGCCCGACAGACGGTTGGCTAGTGATTTCAGGCGGTCGAGGTCACGGGCGACGAGAATGAGATCGTGACCCCGGCGAGCCAGACGTTCGGCGTAAACCGCGCCGATGCCGGATGAGGCTCCGGTGATAAGTGCTGTTCCTTGGGTCATTTTGCTTTCCTATTCGCTTGAGTAGCAGCGTTGAGGGTGGTCATGGCACCGGCGCCATGATGAGGACAGCGCCGCCGATAGCTTGCCTTGTGGGCAGACAGAATGTGGAGCCGCACCTATAGTCGCGGTGCGGCTCTCCGCGCCAAGGTAAGCCGATCAGTCGCGGATAAAGTCCAGGAGGTCCGCGTTGATGATCTCGGGGTGTGTGGTGCACATGCCGTGAGGCAGGCCCTCGTAGGTCTTGAGCGTGCCGTTCTTCAGGAGCTTGACCGCAAGCGGAGCGGAGTCGGCATAGGGGACGATCTGATCGTCGTCGCCGTGCATGACCAGCGTCGGCACCGTTATCCGCTCGAGGTCTTCGGTGAAGTCCGTCTCGGAAAAGGCCTTGATGCAGTCGTAATGCGCCTTCGCGCCACCCATCATGCCTTGCCGCCACCAATTGTCGATAACACCTTGGGTGACCTTGGCGCCGGGGCGGTTGAAGCCGTAAAACGGTCCGGTAGGAACATCGAGGAAGAACTGGGCGCGGTTGGCGACGAGCGCGGCGCGGAAGCCGTCGAAAACCTCGATTGGCAGGCCGCCGGGATTCTTGTCCGACTTCACCATGACCGGCGGAACCGCGCCGATCAGCACGGCTTTCGCCACGCGCCCGGACTTGGCCCTTGCGACATAGTGCGCGACCTCGCCGCCGCCCGTGGAGTGGCCGACATGGACCGCGTCCCTGAGTTCAAGTGCATCGGTCAGCGCCGCAACATCGGCCGCATAGGTGTCCATCTCGTTTCCGGACCAGGTCTGCGTGGAGCGGCCGTGGCCGCGGCGGTCATGCGCGATGACGCGATAGCCTTTGTCCAGGAAGAACATCATCTGGGCGTCCCAGTCATCGGCGCTCAGCGGCCACCCGTGATGAAAGACGATGGATTGGGCTTCGCGTGGTCCCCAGTCCTTGTAGAAGATTTCCGTACCGTCCTCGGTCCTGATGAACGACATGATTTGAATCTCCTTTGTAGATGGAGCCGCTTTCGCGGCGGTGAGAGAGCTATTGGCAGGAGCCATCGCGGCGAGCGCGGCGCCTCCCGCCAGGAGGCCATCCCGTCGCGTGGTTTGCGCCGTGAGTGAAATGGTCCGCTCATTCATGACTGCGTCCTTTCATTCCGCGCTTTTTCGATGGGAACAACGTGACGCAGCTTCATCGCGAAGACGAGTTAAGCGTCGTAAATCGGTGCAAATTGAAGCTGAGAAGACCCCCCGCAAAAGCTCGCAGCCGTCATCATACTCGGCCCGGACGTGGCTGTAAGAACCGGAGAACTGGGCTGGCTCGCGCGTAGCACAAAAAAAGGTAGGTCAGGCCGATCTCGCCATGAGTTCCCTGCGCTCGACCACCACCTTCACGAGCGCGTGTGCTGCCAGAACGGGCGACTGATCGCTGTCTCCGATAATGAGAAGACCCGGTCCTGCCCCCTCAGGAGCGATCTCCAGTTGCTGGCCGGGGATGATCGCCACGGGCTTTCCGTCTTCCAAGAAAGTTTTGATCAAAGGACCTGGGCCGCGACTGTGCGTTCCCCAGACGGAGCCGGAAAAGCCGACGCAGAATGCGGCATCGAAGTCGTCAGCGACAATCTGCCCTAGGCTGAGCGTGTCGGCCAAATCGTCCCGCGCTTCCCGGTCAGACAGGAAACGCCGAACAAACGGCTCCCGGTCGGAAGAACCATGCCCAGTTTGGCCGAGAAGAGCCGCGAAGCCGCCCGAAGGCGTTGCCAGGGCGACCTCGGCGGGGACTTCTTTGAACAGGTAATAAGGAGGCGCGATTTTTGGTATCCAAACTCCGCTATTGGAAATTCCATCACTGTCCTCCACGGCAATGATGATGAGAAAACGGATGGGACCGTCCATTGCACTCTCCTCTTCCGCCAGATCATGCACTGACTGCGGAAGGCCTACGAGTTGAGAGTTGTAAATCCATGTAAATGGACACGCAGATTTCAAGTGGCTCCGGCCGGGGGAGCGTCGTCCTTGGGTGACGAGGGCGGACAAGCAGGGTGATCGTTAGGCGCTTCGGCCCTGGAAACGGCGGAGGAGAGCCGTCGGAAAACCATGTCGCGCTCGACGCGACGTTCCCAGCCAACCGCACTATCCTGTCTGGCGGCCTCGAGGGCGGCCTGAAAATGCGTCAGAGACAACGACGAAGCGTCCGAGGTCTGCTTTTCCAGGGCGATGAGACCGCCGACGCGGTGAAGTTCGGGGAGGCACCATCGCTCTCCAGAGGAAGCGCAGTGCTGAAGCGCAGCGTCGATTATCTGGAGCGCCTCGTCGTGGAGGCCCAACCCGGAAAGGGCCTGCGCCTCCACAACCTGGAATATCGTCAGGAAGAGAGTGAACCCGGCCTGCCGCAGCACATCCATGCTCCGCCGAATTTGTCGAGCACAGTCGCCGTAACATCCAGCCCGCAGAAGAAGCTCCGCTTCGAAGCAGTCGGCATAGGCGTTCCAGACGTCGAGGGAGAGCGCCATCGTGTGCTCGCGGAGCAACCGGATGTATTCCGTCGCCAGGTCGTCCCGGCCGGCCAGCAGCGCCAGCGGGCAAGCCGCCTCGGCCAGGACATTGGTGAGCGAGAGATAATGCCGGATGTCCGTCGCGTAGCGGACGGTTTCTTCGACCTCTCGCAGCGCCGAGTCCTCGTCGCCGAGGACCCATAGGCAGCGGGCCAGAATGATCCTCGCCGTCACCCTCTGATCGAACTGAAAGCGAACCGAGTGCCGGCTGCGAGGCACGCCCTCGTATTCGGCCAGCATCTTCTGTAGCTGGTCTCGCGCCTCGTCGTGCCGCCCTAGCCAATGCAGGGTCGCCCCACGCATTCGCTTGCCGACGATCGCGTCCGCTGGATCGGAGGAGTCGGCGGCAAGCACCGCGAAGCGTTCCGTGAGCGAAAGGCCCGAGCGGGGTTCGGCGCGGTTTATCGCATCGACCCAGAGCGCCCAGATCGCGCGAAGCTGGTGATCGACGTCGCCGAGTTTTTCGGCGATTGCCAACGCCGTAGTCCACGCCGCAATGCCATGCTCGGGGGCATCGGTCGATCGCATCTGCGGCCAGCCGAGGGCGGCATAGAGCTTCATCCTGCTTCGTTCGTCGAGATCGGGGCGGGGGTCCAGATAGTTGATCGCAAGAGTAACGGCCGAAAGGCACTCGTCCAGCAATGACAGCCGGAAGAACAGGGGCAGGGCGGCGACCGTGAGGCGGACGCCGAGGAGGTCGTCGCCGGCGGCGCCGAAGGCCCAGTCGAGGGCGGCGCGGAGACCGGGCGCCTGTTGCACGAAATCCTGGGGCCAATCGATCGACGTCGAATACAAGTCCTCCTCCGCAATCTCAAGGAGGCCGATCAGATAGAGCGCGAACCTCGTCATCACGGTGCGAGTGTCGCCAGATTCCAGAAGTCGCTCGGACGCATAGAGGCGTGTCGTGTCCAGGAGGCGGTAGAGCGGTGTCTCGAAAGGCGTTTCTGCGACGAGGAGGGATTTGGCAACGAGGGCGGCGATAAGCTCGTCGGCCTCCGGGTTCGAGAGGACGGCGATTGCGGCCTCGAGCGTGAAGCGCCCGCGAAAGACAGATAGTTCTCTGAGAGCTTGCTGCTCCTGTGGCAGCAGGAGGAGATAACTCCAGTCCAAGGTGGCACGGAGCGTCTGGTGGCGCGGAAGCGCGGTTCGCCGTCCTCGTGTGAGTACCTTGAAGCCGTTGGTCAGGGATCGGGACAGCGCATGGACGCCGATCGCTTCAAGACGGCCCGCGGCCAGTTCGATCGCGAGGGCGATGCCATCCAGCCTTGTGCAGATTTCGACGACATACGGCGCGTCGTCGTCGGTGAGTTCATAGCCGCCGAGGCACGCGTCCGCCCGATCGACGAACAACTGGACGGCTGGCCATGTCAGCGCTTTCTCCGCGGCGGCTTCGGGCGGCGGCACATCAAGGGGGAGGAGACGATGGACCCGTTCTCCTTCTGCGCGCAGCGGCTCGCGGCTTGTCGCGAGGATGCGGAGGTTTGCCGTGTCCGCCAGGAGGTTCTCCACGAACTCGGCTGCGCTGACCACCACATGTTCACAGCTGTCCATTACCAGAAGCAGGGCACGCGATTGCAGAGCCAAAGCGATATCGCGGATGATGTCGTCTGTTCTGGAG
The DNA here is from genome assembly GCF_000018545.1 of Sinorhizobium fredii NGR234. Lineage (NCBI taxonomy): Bacteria > Pseudomonadati > Pseudomonadota > Alphaproteobacteria > Hyphomicrobiales > Rhizobiaceae > Ensifer > Ensifer fredii. The sequence goes on along the minus strand of NC_012586.1, from coordinate 1,598,599 downwards.
AGGACGCCCAAGGCCGAGGCGACCACCGTCGGGATCAGGTCACCGTTCGCAAACTCCGACAGGTCGATCCAGAGCACCTCGCTGTCGCTGGTCAGGTTCGAAACTACCGCCCTGGCGACTGTGGATTTTCCTATTCCGCCTGGCCCGGCGACAGTTACCAGACGTCCCCTGCCGAGCTGGTCGAGGATGGTCGCCACGACGCGCTCGCGGCCAAAGATGCGGGGCGGGGGACGCTCGGCGCGCAGTCGGAGGAGAGAGGGCGAGGAAACGACCGCCCGGCCGCGGCGTTCAATCGGTGCAATGAACCTGTACCCCCGTCCCGGAACGTTTGCGATGAATTGGGGTTCGCGCTGGGTGTCCCCCAGCGCTTTCCGAAGCGCGGAGAGGTGTACGCGTAGATTTGCCTCCTCGACGAAAGTGTCCGGCCAGACCTGCCTGACAATTTCGGCGTTGGTTTTCAGCTCGCCTGGATGGGAGAGAAGAAACAGGAGGATATCGATGGCACGGCTTCCCAGCGGGATGACGCTCCCGTTCCGTAGCAGGCTGCGCCTGGCGGGCGCTATCGAGAACGAACCGAAATGGAATGCATCTTCCACGCAACAGCCCCCACGAGAGCGTGCAGGTTGAGCCCATGGCGCATGGGATGTCAAATAACAAAGGAAATGGCTCCTGAGGCCCTTCACGGCTACCGCACTTTGGGATCGGATCGACGATGCCGCCATATAGCCTTGACCGGCGCTTTCCCAAGCAAGGCGTGTTCAATAGCTTCACCAATTGCACTCGGATGCAATCTGGGCGTTTCAGGTTCGAATACCTGGAGGCGAGCAAGAATGGGGAGGAACGCTCGCTATTGCAATGGACGGAGCGGCTGCAATGGCGCGCAATCGAGCCAATCCCCACGACTGCTTCCGATGACCGCACAGGGTCGCAACAGGTAATTCGCGCCGGGTACCAAGCGTCAGATTTTCACCACTAGGAGCGACACCCTGTCACCCCGCTTTCGCGTCTTGCTGTTCCGCCAGAAGCGCCTCGGCGATCGCGGCAGCATTTGTGACATGCACATTTGCCGCCTCATAGGCCGCCATGCCATCGCCGGCCTTAATCGCCTCGATGATCTTCTGCATCTGGGCCGGGCCCTGCTTGTCACGGTCGGGTGTCTTGATCGTCATGGACCGCAAATGATTGATCCGGGCCGTAATCGAATTGACGATGCCCCAGGCGACGTGGCGTCCGGAATTCTCGAAAAGCGTGCGGTAGAAATCCGTCGTGGCGTTGAGAACCGCGGCGAGTTCGTTGGCGGCATAGGCGGCGCGGATGCGCGCAAGGATGCGCTCGAGCTCGGCCACCACGGCCGGGTGCCTTTGTTCGGCACAGGCCTTCGCGGCGATGCCTTCGAGCACGCCGCGGATCTCGTAGATCTGCCGGGCCTCTTCCGGGGTCGTCTCGGCGACGATCGGACCGCGGTTCGGCTGGATGGCGACAAGCCCTTCGGATTCCAAATGGCGCAGCACTTCGCGGACGATCGTCCGGCTCACCCCGAGCTGATCGCACAGGTCGCGCTCGACAAGCCGTTCGCCGGCTCTGAAATGCATGTTGACGATAGCATCGCGCATCTTTTCGAGAGCAAGCTCGCGAAGGGTCTTCTCCGGCCGGAGTACCCGCATCGGCTGTTCAGACGCGCTCATGGACACTCCCTTCCGCCAACACCCCGTGGCAAATGCGCGATATCGATAAGAATCTCCGAGACGACAAAGCTCGTCGCGTATTATGGGATACCATAATATCACGTGGGAACACTTCTGTCAGCAGGGGAACGCATTATCGTGCATCCGAGAAACGGGTCGCAAGAGACCCGTCTGCCGGTCGGAAGGAACGTTCAGAAGTATGCCGCTTAGTTCGCGGCTCACTTCGCAGAAAGCGACTCGATGAGGGCGGCAATGTAGCCGTAGCAGAAGGCGAAGGCGACGCCGGTCGGGTCGCGGCCGCTGATCGTCGGGACGTGGTCGGGCATCACCATATATTCGTATCCGACCTCGTGATAGATCTTCAGCGAGCGGACCATGTCCATGTCGCCCTCATCGGGGAAGGTCTCCATGAAGGAAAGCTTGCCGCCGCTGATGTTGCGGAAGTGCAGGTTGAAGATCTTGCCGCGCGTGCCGAACCAGCGGATGACCTCGTCGATCTCCTCGTGCGGGTTGTCCAGCATCTCGCCGATCGAGCCCTGGCAGAAGTTCAGTCCATGATAGGGGCTCTCGTGCATCTGCACGAATTTCTTGAGCCCGTCGACCGTGCCGAGGACGCGCGTCACGCCGCGATAGCCGGGCGGCGTGTAGGGATCGTGCGGATGGCAGGCGAGGCGCACACGGTTGTTCGTCGCAACCGGCACGACCCGCTCCAGGAAATAGTCGATGCGCTCCCAGTTCTCGTCTTCCGACAGCACGCCGGCCAGTCCAGGCGCAGCGTTCTGGTCCATCCTCTCCCAGCGGAAAGCTTCGTTCATCGAGCCGCCACGGCCGCGTTCCATGTCGCTGCGGGGGATGCCGATCAGGTTCAGATTGTACTTGGCCGCCGGAATGCCGGCCCGGGCGCAGTTCTCGATCATGCGGCAGACCGCGTCGATCTGGCGATCGCGCTCCGGTCCGGCGAGCAGGATATCCGGATAGGAAGCCTTCTCGATCGGCTTCGAGGGCAGGGGGAGCTGGATCATGTCGAGCACCAGCCCGAAGCTTTCGACATGGTCGCGATGCCGTTCCAGATCCTCGAACGTCCAGCTTGCCGGGTCGCCCGGCGGATCGGCTGAGATGTTCCTGACGCCAAGCTGGGCGTAGACCCGGTAATCCTCGTCGTCGCGAGCAGCGACCTGCGTACCTACATACACGGACAGGCTCCTTCCCATACGGATTCGATGATGTCATATGACATAATATGAATTTTCTCAGACTGTCGAGCGGATTATTGCTCGGCGAGCCGTCGATACCGACGCTGGCTGGCGATGATATGCTTGCGCATCGCTTGCCGGGCGCGCTCGGGATCCTGGTCGGCAATGGCCGTCGCGATCTCGACATGCTCTTCGTGGACGCCGAGCAGATAGGCCTTGTTGGCAGCCTCTGGAAGAGTCGTGAACTGGCTGCGGGGAATGGCGCGCGGCCCGAACTGACGCATGACGTCGAGGTAGAAGCGGTTGTTGGTGGCTGCCGCGATCGCCATATGGAATTCGAAATCGGCCTCGACGGTCGGTTTGCCATCGTCGATGAGCTGCGCCATTTTCTTGTTGGCGGCGGCGATTACAGCTTCCTGCTCGGCGGTTCTGCGATAGGCGGCGATCGCCGCGGCCTCGCACTCGGTTGCCAGCCGGAATTCAAGGAGTTCGAGGGTTTCGGGGATGGTTCTTATCTCCACCGGCGTCAGGCTGAAGCGCTGGCTTGCCTTGGGGTCGCTGACAAAGACGCCCTTGCCCTGGATGGGACGGACGTAGCCAGCGGCGCGCAGGTCGGCGATCGCCTCGCGCACCACGGTCCGGCTCACGCCGAAGCTCGCCTCCAATTGCGGCTCGGTCGGCAGTTGATCGCCTTCCTTCAACTTGCCCACGTCGATCTGCCGGCGCAGCTCGTCGATCACCTGTTGCGCCAGTCTTTGCCTTCCGCCCGTCATCGTTCCCCTCTTCATCGCTGCCCTGCTCTTTGGCGCTGTCGCCGGAAAGCTCTTGCCAACGTCGTCGAATGCCGCTAATTCATAATACGACATACGGACGACATAATACGTCTTGTATAGTAGACCAGGGAGGAGTTTCAATGAAGCATTTTTCGAAGGGGCTCATCGCCGGGGCCGCGGCAATCGTCCTGAACTTTGCCGCCCCGACCGTCAACGCTGCTACTCCCGAGGACCAGTTGGTCATCGGAACCTCGCTCGCCCAGGTCCTGTCGCTCGATCCGCAGCAGGCCACCGAGGCAAAGGCCATCGAGATCATGTCGAATCTTTACGATCGGCTGGTGAAGACGGAAGACCGCAAGATTGCGCCGCAACTCGCCGAGAGCTGGGAGATCGACGACAAGGGCATCACCTTCCATCTGCGTGATGCGACCTTCGCCTCCGGCAACCCGGTGACCGCCGACGATGTCGTCTATTCGCTCGGGCGGCTAACCAAGTTGGATCAGGCATCCGCCGCCAATTTCAAGCGCATCGGCTACAAAGCCGACAATGTCGACAAGCTCGTCAAAGCGGTGGATCCGAAGACAGTGCGCATCGAACTCTCCGGCGAAACCACGGCGGAACTGCTGCTCTACCGGCTGGCGATGAACGTCGCAAGCATCGTCGACAGCGTCGAGGTCAAGAAGCACGTCGAAAACAACGACTACGGAAATGCCTGGCTGCGCACCAATTCGGCAGGCTCGGGCCCCTTCACGCTGAAGCGCTGGACGCCCAATGAAATGGTCATCATCGAGGCGAACGACAAGTATGTCGGCGGGGCGCCGCACATGCGCCGCGTCATTGTTCGGCACGTGCCGGAAAGCCAGGTGGCGCGCCTCATGCTGGAGCGCAACGACATTGATATCGCCAGCGCGCTGAGCGCGGCGGATCTGAAGACCTTCGAGGGCCAGCAAGGCTTCGAGGTTCAGCGGGTGCCGACCGGCGGCTTCTACGTTCTGTCGATGAATGCCGGCAACCCATATCTCGCCAATCCGAAGGTGCGCAAGGCGATCGCCTACAGCATAGACTACAAGGGGATCGAACAGACGATCATGGGGCCCTACGGCCGGGTCCGCAACGTGCCGGTGCCGGAAGATTACGAATATGCCATTCCCAATCCGGACTGGCATTTCGATGCGGCGAAGGCCAAGGCGCTGCTGGCGGAGGCGGGTTATCCGGACGGGTTTTCGCTGACGCTGAAGACCATCGCGCAGACGCCGCGCATCGACCTTGCGACCGCGATCCAAGGCTCGCTCGGCCAGGTCGGGATCAAGGTCGACATCCAGCAGGGCAACGGCTCCGACATCATCGCCGATCACCGGGCGCGCAATTTCGACCTGCTCATTCCGCAGACCGGCGCCTATATGCCGAACGTGCTCGGTGCCATGGAACAGTTCTCCAGCAATCCGGACAATTCGAAAGAGGCCAACAATGCGGGCAATTTCGTCTGGCGCTCGGCTTGGGACATACCGGAGCTGACGGTGCTGACCGCCAAGGCCTCGCTCGAGCCGGACGCGAAGAAGCGCGGCGCGCTCTATGTTGAGATGCAGGAGAAATTCGTCGAGCAGAAACCGGCGGTGCTGCCGCTCTTCGAGCGCTTCGAGCCGATCGTCGTCAACTCGCGCGTCAAGGACTATGTCGGTCACCCCAGTCTGTTGACGCGTCTCGAAGGCGTCACCAAGGCATCCGACTAGAGCGGGATAAGGAAAAGTGCGGGCGGCTTTCCGCCCGCATGCCGCTCTAACCTTTTAGAATCGATCACGTTTTATGATTTGGGTCGATCAGACCCAGAATCCCCGTGATCTACAGCGTCCGGGACACGGCCATGAAGGAACTTACCGCAAGTGAGCTGGCGCGGCGCATCCTGCACCTGATCGTCAGCCTGTTCATCCTGCTCTGCGTCACCTTCGTCATCGGCCGTGTCCTGCCGTCCGATCCGGTCGGCGCGATCGTCGGCGAACTGGCGGATCCAGCCGCCTACGAGGCGATGCGAACGCGGCTCGGCCTCGACCTGCCGCTCTACCAGCAGTTCTTCATCTACCTGCAAGGCCTGTTCCGGGGCGATTTCGGCCAGGCCATCCTCACGGGCAATTCGGTCGCCAGCGACATGCTGCAGGCCTTTCCGGCAACCTTCGAGCTGGCGACGCTGGCGGTCATCATCTCCGCCGTCGTCGGCGTCCCGCTCGGGCTCGCCGCTGCGCTGTTCCGGGACAGTTTTGTCGACAAATTCGCCCGCGTCGTGGCGCTGGTCGGGCACTCGACCCCGGTCTTCTGGTTCGGCATCGTCGGGCTGGTGATCTTCTATGCGGCGCTTGACTGGGTGGGCGGCCCGGGCCGGATCGACGTCTTCTACGAAGGCATGGTCGAGCCGGTCACCGGCATGCTACTCGTCGACAGTCTTCTTGCCGGCGAGACCGAGATTTTCTGGAACGCGCTGTCCCACATCATCCTGCCGGCCGCCATCCTTGCCTATATGGCCATGGCCTATATCACCCGCATGACGCGCAGTTTCACGCTGGAGCAGCTAAGCCAGGACTATGTGATCGCGGCGCGTGCCAAGGGCGCGGGGCCGGCCCGCACGGTTGCCCATCACGTGCTGCCGAACATTGCCGTCCAGCTCATCACGGTGCTGGCAATTTCCTACGGCAATCTGCTCGAGGGAGCGGTGGTGACCGAGATCGTCTTCTCCTGGCCGGGGATCGGCCAATACATGACGAATGCCCTGATGATCGGCGACATGAACGCCGTGCTCGCGGCAACCATCATCGTCGGCTTCGTCTTCATGCTGCTCAACTTCATTGCGGACATCGCCTATGCGGTCCTTGATCCGCGGACCCGGGAGGTGGCCCGATGAGTGACGCGATCCAGACCGATGCCGAAATGCTGCAGTCGCCGGGTCTGATGGCGCGCATGGGCGCGGCCGTCCGTGGCGCTTTCCGCAAGCTCGCCGAGGAGCCGCTCGGCCTTGCCGGCTTCGCGATCATCGGCCTGCTCCTGGTGGTGGCCGCCTTTGCGCCGATCATCGCCCCATACGACCCAACCGCCCAATCGCTGTCGAACGCCCTACAGCCGCCGAGCCTCGCGCATCTCGCAGGCACCGACGAGTTTGGGCGCGACATCTTCAGCCGCCTCCTCTACGGATCGCGCATCACCATCCAGACGATCTTCTTCGTCTCGATTATTGTCGGCCCGATCGGGCTCGTCATCGGCATCGTCTCCGGCTTCTTCGGCGGGCGGACCGACGCGATCCTGATGCGCGCCACCGATATCGTGCTGTCCTTCCCGTCGCTGATCCTGGCGCTCGCCTTCGCGGCGGCGCTCGGCGCCAGCCTTTCGACGGCGATCATTGCGATTTCGCTCACCGCCTGGCCGCCGATCGCCCGCCTCGCCCGGGCCGAGGCCTTGGTCGTCCGCAATGCGGACTATGTCGCCGCCGCCCGGCTCTATGGCGCAAGCCCGGTTCGGATCCTCTTCCTGTACATTGCTCCGATGTGCGTCCCCTCCGTCATCGTGCGCCTCACGCTCAACATGGCCGGCATCATCCTGACGGCGGCGTCGCTCGGCTTTCTCGGCCTCGGCGCCCAGCCGCCGGCGCCGGAATGGGGTGCGATGATCTCGAGCGGCCGCAAGTTCATGCTCGATTTCTGGTGGGTGGCGGTGATGCCTGGTATCGCCATCCTGCTCACCAGCCTCGCCTTCAACATCGTCGGAGATACGCTCCGCGACATCATGGACCCACGCCATGCAAGATCGTGACGCTTCGCCGATCCTCTCCATTCGCGACCTGAATGTTCGCTTCGGCCGGAACGCAATTGCCGCCATCACCGATGTCAGCTTCGACGTCGGCCGCGAGCGCGTCGGGATCGTCGGCGAATCCGGCTCCGGCAAGTCGACGACCGGCCGGGCGATCATGCGGCTGCTGCCGACCAAAGCCGGCGTGACCGCCAGCAGGATGGCTTTCTGCGGCGAGGAGATCCTCGACAAGACGCAACGGCAAATGGACCGGCTGCGGGGTCGGGACATGGCGCTGATCATGCAGGATCCTCGCTATTCGCTGAACCCGGTGCTACCGATCGGCAAGCAGATCGCCGAATCCGCCCGGCTGCATCTCGGTCTCAAGGGCAACGACGCGCTGAAGGCGGCGCGCGACATGCTGGTGCGGGTGCGGATCAGCGATCCGGACCGGGTGATGGGGCAATATCCGCACCAGATCTCCGGCGGCATGGGCCAACGGGTGATGATTGCGATGATGCTGATCGCGCGGCCGAAGCTCGTCATCGCCGACGAACCGACTTCGGCGCTCGATGTCAGCGTGCGCAAGGACGTTCTGCTGTTGCTCGATGAGCTGGTGCGCGAGAACAATTCCGGCCTCATCCTCATCAGTCACGACATCCGGATGGTCGCCAGCTTCTGCGACCGGATCGTCGTCATGTATCGCGGCCGGATCGTCGAGGAACTGACCAGCCTGGACGCGGCCCGGCATTCCTATACGCGAGCCCTTGTCGCGGCCATGCCGGATGCGCGCCATCCGGTGCGGCGCCTCGCCGTCATGGACCGCCAGGCGCTCGACCGCATCGGGGAGAGGTAGCGTGATCAGGGTCGAGAAACTCGATGTGGCCTTCGGCCACGGCCAAGGCCGCCATCATGTCGTACGCGAGGTCAGCTTTTCCGTGGCGCGGGGCGAGACGCTCGGCATCGTCGGCGAGTCCGGTTGCGGCAAGTCGACGCTGCTGCGTTCGCTGGCCGGCCTCGAAGGCGGCTGGACGGGAAGCATCTGGTTCGAGGGGCGCGAGGTCGGAAAGACCCGCGGGCGCGACGAGCTCAAGCTGGCGCAGATGGTGTTCCAGGACCCCTACGGTTCGCTCCACCCGCGCCACCGCATCGGCACGGCGCTCGCCGAGCCCTTGAGGGCGATGGGCTATCCGGACGATCGGCAGAAGGTGTTGCGGGCGTTGCGGCAGGTGGGCCTGCCGGCCGACTTCGCCAATCGCTTCCCGCACGAGCTCTCGGGCGGCCAGCGCCAGCGCGTCGCGATCGCCCGTGCATTGATCCTCTCTCCGCCGATCCTGCTGCTCGACGAGCCGACCTCGGCGCTCGACGTTTCGATCCAGGCCGAGGTGCTCAACCTCTTGGCGGACCAGCGCGACGAGCGAAGCCTCACTTTCGTGCTGGTCAGCCACGATCTCGCCGTCGTCGCCCATATGTGCGACCGGGTGCTTGTGATGAAGAACGGGGTCTTCGTCGACGAGTTGACGAAGGATGACCTGCGGCGCGGCGTCGCCCATCACAGCTATGCGCGCGAGCTCTTCGAAGCGAGCTTCCTTTAGTTTGAGGTCAGCATGTAACCGGGGGTGTTCATGCCGCGGGAACCAGGCTTCTGATTCTGTTGACGAGCTCGCTGCCGTCGAACGGCTTGGTGAGGCGCGGCAGGGAGCGAAAGCGCTCCGGCAGATCGGACCCGGCATAGCCGGTGAGCAGCAGGACGGGCACATGGCGTTCGAGCAGCTCGTCGACGAGCGGGTAGACGAACTCGCCGCGCAGATTGAGGTCCAGCGTCGCCACGTCGAATGTCTCGGCGCGCGATGCCGCGATCGATGTGCTGAGGCTGGTGAACGGTCCGATCACCAGATATCCGGCCGCGATTAGATCGTCCTCGATTTGCAGTGCCACCAGAAATTCGTCTTCGACGACGAAGACCCGGCATGGCTGCGCGGCGGTCATGGGGAGGGTTCGCGAGGGTAGGGGACATCGATCGTGCAGACCAGCCCTTGCGGCGCGAATTCCAGTTGGACTTCGCCGCCAAGGTCGGAGGCGAGGACGCGTTCAAGCAGCAAGCGGCCGAATCCGTTGCGTTTCGGGGTGAGGACCGGCGGACCGCCCGATTCGCGCCAGCGGATCTGCAGCCGATCGGCTTCCCGGGCAGACCATTCGATGTCGACGCTGCCGTTCTTCACCGAAAGCGCACCATGTTTGGCCGCGTTGGTGGCGAGTTCGTGCGCCGCCATGCCGAGGGTCAGGGCGTACTTCGGCGGCAGCATTGTCGGCGGACCGGAGAGCGTCACGTTGTTCTTGGCGTCGTCATGATAGGGTGTCAGCTCGTCGAACAGCACGGTTTCCAGCGCGACGCCTGACCAGCTTGCTTCGGCGAGACGCGTATGGGTTTGGGCGAGCGCCCTGATGCGGGCGTCGAACGAGCGATGCGCCTCGTGGACATCCGGGTTGACCGAAAAGGACTGGCGCGCGATCGAGCTTACGATTGCAAGCGTGTTCTTGACGCGGTGGCTGAGCTCGGCGACGAGAAGGTTGCGCTGCGACTCGGCTTCCTTGCGCTCGGTAATGTCCATGCAAACGCCGGCGAGCTTGCCCGGCTTCGCGGAATCCTGCGGCGAAAACTGCCCGAACGCTTCCATCCAGCGGATCTGCCCGTTGGGAAGCCTGATCCGGTAGACGATGTGGTAATCCTCCCGGGTCTGCATCGCCTTGGCGATTTCGAGCTCGACAAGGGGGAGATCGTCGGGATGAATGTCCCGCTTGAAATCGGCGAATGTGCCTCCGAATGTTCCCGGCTCGATATGATGGAGCGCCTCGAGACCCGGCGACCAGATCACCTCGCCGGTGCCGATGTTCCATTCCCAGGCGCCCATCCGTCCGGCGCCAAGCGCGATCTGCAGCCGTCGTTCGCTATCCTGCAGCGCTTCTTCGGCCTGCTTGCGCTCGGTTATGTCCACCGATGCCGCCACAGCGCCGATCACATCGCCGGTGGCGTCCCGCAACGGGGTCGCCTTTCCCAAGAGGTAACGCGATGTTCCATCGTCGAAGCGGACCTCTTCCTCGAAGTCAGGCACCGCTTCGCCGCGCGCCGCGCGTTGCACCGGGAGTTCGTCGGGCGATAGCATCTTTCCCATCGAGAAGACGTGGAAATTGTCAGGACGCTCGTCGGCCGGGGCCGACAGCGACAGGTTCGTATCCGGTGCCTGCCGAAGGAGTTCATAGGCGGCTCGGTTGCCGCTGATGACGCGGCAATCCGGGGTGCGCGAGATCCAGATCGAGGCCGGCACGGCCTCCATGATGGCCATCAACTCGGCGGCGCGTGCCCTCTCTGTCGCCTCGTTCTGCCGCAACTGCTGCTCCGCAAGGCGCCGTGCCTCTTCGGTGCGCATGCGCTGAATGCTGAAGCCGAGTTGCCGGGCGATCGTCAGTGCCACGCCGATCTCATTGTCGGTGAAGACATGCGGCAGGTCGTAATAGGTCATGAACTTGCCGATAAGTCTGCCGTCGGCGACGAGCGGAATGAAGCCGAGCGCCGCAATGCCTTCCGCTTCGATTATCGCCCTGAGGCCGGCCAGGGCCTCGGCGTGTGCTACATCCTGGAGGAAGATAGGCTCCGGGTCCTCCTCTTCGGCCGTCCAGGGGGAATGCCCGTCAACTGCGTCCCGATATTGTGACGAAAGACCGCGCCAGGCAACGAAGTGCATCGTTGCGGCGCTTTCGAAAAGCAGAATGGAGGCGCGGTGACAGCCGAGCGCCCCCTGGATGGCATCCAGCGCCGCTTGGTAGACCTCGGAGACACTCTGGGCCCGGTGCAATCTCTCGGTCAGGCGATAGAGTGCAGCCTGTTCGCGCAAGCGCACCGCCAGCGCCTCGCCGGACCGCTTCTGTTCGGTGATGTCGCGGGCGATCTTCGACGCGCCGACAATACGTCCTGCGGCATCGCGAACCGGCGAAACGGTCAGCGAGATTTCAACCAGGGCACCATCCTTGCGGCGGCGCGTCGTCTGGTAGTGGTCGATGCGCTCTCCGCTGCGGATGCGTCGGAGGATATTGGGCTCCTCGTTCTCATAGCCGGGCGGCATGAGAATGGTGATCGACTTGCCCACGACCTCGTCGGCCGCATATCCGAAAAGCCGTTCGGCGCCCTTGTTCCAGCTTGTTATGACGCCGTTCAAATCCTTGGTAACGATGGCGTCGTCGGAGGACTCGACAATTGCCGCCAGATAGCGGGAATCCTTTTCTGCGCTTTGGCGATCGGTGATGTCGACAAGGAGATTGACCGCGCCGGTCAGTTCGCCGGCCTCATCGAAGATCGGTGTCGGATGCGGCAGGAGCAACGCGGTCGAGCCGTCCGGACGAACCGCCACCAGCTCCTGTCCCCTGATAGGCTGGCGCGCTTTCAGCGCCATTGCCATCGGGCATTCGTCATGCGGCAACGGCGAGCCATCGGGCCGGCGAAGCTTCCAGCTGACGCACCAACGGTCCTGGCCGAGTTCCGGCTGACGCCCTGCCAGATCGGCCGCGGCCGGGTTGCAATAGGTGACGTAGCCCTCCGCATCGGTGGTGTAGACGGCAACGGCCAGTGCATCAAGTGCCGCTCGAAAATCCGGTGACCCCAAGACACCAAGATCGCCCAAAACGAATTTGGGCAGAGTCTCCGCACTGCACATAGCTCCCTCCGCACGCCGCATAGCACGAGACAACGCCGGTGAGCGGAGCTTTGTTCCAAAACGCCCCAAAAGAGCTAGGGGTGTGGAACCGCGCCTCGGGTGGTAGGTTCGCGGCCGGAGGGCGTAGCCTCGGGCTTGCGAAGGAGGTCAATCAAACTTGGAGACATGTGATGAGCAGAACTGTGCTGAATGCCGTGGGCAAGCCGCTTTATTATAGCGGAACCTCGACGGCCTGGTTTTCCGCCACCGGATCTGGGCCAACACTCTATGGCACTGCCGGCAATGATTCCATGTGGGGCGACAGTTCCGTCAACGTCACCATGATCGGCGGCAAGGGCGATGACATCTACTATCTCTATTCGGGGATCAACCGGGCCTACGAAGCCCCCGGCGAAGGCGTCGATACGATAAGCACCTGGATGAGCTATACGCTGCCGGCGAATTTCGAGAACCTGACGGTCACGGGAAGCGGCCGCTTCGCCTTCGGCAATGACACTGACAATATTATCAAGGGCGGCTCGGGAAGCCAGACGCTCGATGGCGGCGGCGGTGACGACGTCCTGATCGGCGCGGGCGGGGCCGACACCTTCGTGTTCGCGCGCGGCAACGGAAGCGACCTTATCACCGACTTTAACTTCGACGACACAGTTCGCCTGGACGGCTACGGGTTTACGTCCTTCCAGCAGGTCCTCGCCAATGCGAGCCAGGAAGGGGCCAATCTGCGGCTTGCTTTGGCAGATGGCGAGAGCCTGGTGTTCGCCAATACAACGGCCGACCAGTTGCAGGCACATCAATTCAGGCTCAGCCTCGATCGCTTTGTGCTGACGCAGACATTTTCGGACGAGTTCACCACGCTTCAGCTTCGAAGCGGCACGAGTGGCGTTTGGGATCCAAAATTCTGGTGGGCACCTGAGAAAGGAAGCTCGCTTTCCGGAAACGGTGAGTTGCAATGGTACATCAATCCGACCTACCAGCCGACGGCTTCTGCCAATCCCTTCTCGGTCAATGACGGCGTTCTGACGATCACCGCCAAACCGGCTTCGGAGGCAATTCAGGCCGAAATCAACGGCTATGACTACACGTCCGGACTTTTGACGACACATTCGTCCTTCGCCCAGACCTATGGCTATTTCGAGATCCGCGCCGACATGCCGGACGACCAGGGCGTCTGGCCGGCCTTCTGGCTGCTGCCCGCCGATGGATCCTGGCCGCCGGAACTCGATGTCGTCGAAATGCGCGGCCAGGATCCGAATACCGTGATCGCCACGGTCCACTCCAACGAGACCGGCTCGCAGACCAGCATTGCGAGTGCAGTGAAGGTTGCCGACGCCAGCGGCTTTCACAAATACGGCGTGCTTTGGACCGAGGATGAGATCGTCTGGTACTTCGACGATGCGGCGATTGCGCGCGCCGACACGCCGTCGGACATGCACGATCCGATGTATATGCTTGTCAACTTGGCGGTCGGCGGCATCGCCGGGGCTCCGAGCGACGGGCTCGCCGACGGGTCACAGATGAAGATCGACTATATCAGGGCCTATCAACTGGACGCCGACTGGCAGATCTGAACGATGACGAGCAGGGCTTGACGGATCGGCAACGCCAAGGCCGCCGATCCGTCTGCCGGAAGATCACTTCTGGATGCAGGTATCCGCGGTGTCCTTGGTGCATTCGTCGAGACCGGTAAAGACCGGATCCTCGACCGGCTTGCCGGCGATCAGGTCCATCATCACCGAGGGCGCCTTGTAGCCCATCTCGAAGGGCCGCTGCCCGACGAGGGCGGTCACCAGACCCTCCTTGGCGATGGCCACTTCCTCGCCGATCGTATCGGCAGCGCCGATGACGAATTCGTTCTTGGAAATCTTGTCGGCCATCGGCTTGAACAGGTCGCGGTAAGGCTGCGGCGCGCCGAACAGCGGCCAGCCGCCCATGATGCCGAAGGCATCGAGGTCGGGATTGGCGGCAAGGATGTCCGTCATTGCCTGCACGCCCTTGGCGCCGTCGTCATTGGTGAAGACCGGGCAGCCGGCGACTTCCGTCCACCCGCCTTCGCCCTTGAGTTCCGCCAGCCCTTTCTGACCGGTCAGCGCGTCGCGCATGCCTTGGGCGCGGCGCAGGATGTTGTCGGCGCCGGGATTGCCTTCGATGGTGCAGATCTTGCCGCCATTCGGCTTGCCCTTCTTGATGTACTCGCCGATGCGGAACCCCATCAGGTAATTGTCCGTACCGAGATAGGTCTTGCGCAGCGCTGAATCCTCGGCCGCGAGGTCCGCATCCAGCGTCATGACAGGGACTGTCGGATTGGCGGTCTTGAGCGTCTGGGCGATGAGCTTGGCGTTCGAGGGCGAAATGGCGATCGCCGCCGTATCCGCCTTGCCCAGCATGTCCTGGACGATCTGCGCCTCGCCGGCCTCGTCGGATGTCGAGGCGGGGCCGGTGTAGAAGCACTCATATTCCGAATCCGGATTTTCCTTGTTCCACTTCTGGCAGCCCTGGTTGATCGCCTCGAAGAACGGGTTGTCGAGGCCTTTCACGACAATGACAAGCTGCTTCTTCTGGGCCAGAGCGGTTCCGGCACTGAGCGCCAGGACGGCCGCGGCAAGCAATAACGCCTTTCTCATGCTTTCCTCCCTTGAACGCACGGACACCTCATGTCCGCGACACCAGTCAGCCGGGGTACCAGACGATGCGCGGATCCTCCTCCGCGCGTTCGTACTGCCAGGCCGAGTCTATAAGCTTCTCGAGATCGTAGCCGGGTTGCCAGTCCAGCAGATATTTGGCCTTGCTGTTGTCCATCCAGTTGGAGTGGAAGCGGCTCGGAATGTCGATGAAGCCGAGACCGCGCGTGCGGGCGAGATAGGTGGCGACTTCGCCGTAATCGACCGGTCGATCCATCGAGACGTTGAAGAGCTGCCGGACCGCGCGGGGGTTATCGATTGCCGCCAATATCGCCGAGACCAGGTCGTCGACATGGACGAAATTGCGCTTCAGCGGTCGCCCGTCGGCGTCCAGCAGCAACGGCACCGTGCCGTCCTTCGCATAGCGCCTCGCATCGGCTTCAGGGACGAGGTCCTTCCAGACCGGGCCTCCGAACACATCGTCGCCGAAGGATAGAGAGAATTTGAAGTCGTCCTTCTCCATGATCCAGGGCGCGCGCAGGCAGCAGCCGTTGATGCCGTACTGGATGCCATACTGCTCCAGCATCACCTCTTCGAGCACCTTCGACAGGGCGTAGCAGCCCGGATAGGCCCGATGCGGGGTCGCCTCGGTGATGGGGCCATCGTGACGATAGTGGAAGTGGCCGACGCCGGCATCGCCGCCGATGAGGATGAACTGCCGGCCGGTCTCGCTCAAGCGGAATTCCTCGAGCAGCCAGAACAGGCCCTTGACCGTCACGTCCATGACGCTGTCGGGCGTTTCCTTGCAGGTGGCGAGATGGACGACGTGCGTTACTCCGACGAGCGCGCGGGCCGCGACGTCGCGCTCGGCGATCGAGCCGCGGAACACTTCGACACGGTCTGTCTCGGCACACAGGCGGTTGTGGCAAAGCGCACGGATGCGCGCCCTGGAAAAACGCGGATCGTCAAGCAGCCCAGCGATGAGATGCTGTCCGACCTTGCCCGTTGCCCCGGTGACAAGGATCAGCATGCTCTCCTCCTGCTGATAGCTAATATCCACGCGCTGCGCGCGTCAACGAATATTTGTAATACAATATGAGTTCGCGCGCATGTACGTCTTTATTTGTAGGACGATTGATTGACGCTGTTCCGCGCATTTGCGTAAATGGAGATCGCATTCCCCTGGGGGAGGAGACCCGGGCGGCGGCGGCATATCGGCTTTTGCCAAGCGAGGTATGCTCGAAGCGCAGCTTCGGCAACAGGTATCGGGAGGCTATCGTGGCGGTTCTCGAACTCGCCAACATTTCCAAGCATTTTGGCGCCATCCAGGCGGTCAACGACGTGTCGTTTTCGCTCCAGGCGGGCGAGGTGGTCGGTCTCATGGGCGACAACGGCGCCGGCAAGTCCACCATCGTCAAGATGATCGCCGGCAACTATCGGCCGAGCCACGGTAGCATGCGCATGAATGGTGCCGAACTCGTCATGCACCGCCCTGTCGAAGCCCGCCAGCACGGCATCGAGATCGTCTACCAGGACCTGGCGCTCTGCGATAATCTGACGGCGGCGGCGAACGTCTTCCTCGGGCGCGAATTGCGGCGCGGCGTCGGTCCATTGCGCATACTCGATTACAAGTCGATGTACCGGCGCGCCGGAGAGATATTCAAGGAATTGAAGTCCGAAACGCGGCCGCGCGACCTCGTCAAGCAGATGTCGGGCGGGCAGCGGCAGGCGGTGGCAATCGCCCGCACCATGCTTTCGGAAGCGAAGATCGTGCTGATGGACGAACCGACGGCGGCGATCTCGGTCCGCCAGGTGGCGGAAGTGCTGAATCTCATTCGCCAATTGCGCGACCGCGGCATCGCCGTCGTGCTGATCAGCCACCGCATGCCTGATGTCTTCGACGTTGCCGATCGCGTCATCGTGATGCGGCGCGGCCGGAAGGTTGCAGACAAGGCGATTGCGGCGAGTTCGCCGGAAGAGGTCACGGGCCTGATCACGGGGGCGATCGAAAAGGTCTAGCTAGAGCAGGGAAAGCGAAGGTCGGTCATGGCAATTACCTTGGATCGGGCGATCGGGCAGAAACAGCAGAGCTGGGTCACCTCGGTTCTGGCAAGCCAGACGTTCTGGGTGCTGATCGCCGTCATTCTGGCCTGCCTCTTCCTGTCGGTGGCGACGGATACCTTCGCGACGCCGAAGAACCTCTACAACATCACCCGCAATTTCACCTTCGTGGCGATCATTGCGCTCGGAATGACGCTGGTGATCATCACCGGCGGCATCGACCTGTCGGTCGGCTCGGTCCTGTGCCTCTGCAGCATGGTGCTCGCGGTGGTGATGAATGCCGGCTACAGCATCGAGGTCGGGATAGCCGCTTCGGTCGGCACGGCCCTCGTCATCGGGGGGTTCAACGGCGTCATGATCGCCTATCTCGGCTTTCCACCCTTCGTCATCACGCTCGGCATGCTGTCGATCGCGCGCAGCCTGGCGATGGTCGCCTCCAACAATACCGTCGTCTTCCAGTTCGGCCCGGATCACGACATGCTGCTGGCGCTCGGCGGCGGCGCCTGGTTCCTGGGGATCGCCAATCCGGTGATCTACATGATCGTGCTGGCGCTGCTGACAGGCTTCGTGCTGCGCTGGACGAAGTTCGGCCGCTACGTCTTCGCAATCGGCGGCAACGAGCACGCCGCGACGCTGACCGGCGTTCCGGTCCGCCGGATCAAGGTTGCCGTCTACATGATTTCGGCGCTTTCGGCGGGCGTGGCCGGCATCATCCAGACCGGCTGGCTCGGCGCCGTCACCACCAATATCGGCGCCGGCATGGAGCTTCAGGTGATCGCCGCGGCGGTCATCGGCGGCGCCAACCTGGCGGGCGGGGTCGGTACGGCTTCCGGCGCCCTGATCGGTGCGGCCCTGATCGAGGTGATCCGCAACAGCCTCGGCCTGCTCGGCATCAACGCCTTCTGGCAGGGAACGTTCATCGGCGGGGCGACGGTGCTCGCCGTTCTGTTCGATCGCATCCGCAGTTTCCGCCAGAGCGAGTAGGGCGCGGCCGACGGGTGGCAGAGCCCTTCAACCCTTGGCGAGAATGCGCTGCATCTCCTCCATTGCGGCGTCGAGTTGCGGGTCGCGCCCCGCCGCATAGGGTAGGCTGAACGACGCGGCAATGTCCGGTTCGACGCCGCGACCTTCGAGGCGCAGACCGTCGTCGATGACCGCATCGGAGACCGCCACTTCCAGAAGGCTGTCATCGGGAAGAAGAAAGGCCCGGCCGGCGAGCAGTGCGCCGGCTGTGCGCGCGCCGACGAGGGGTATGCCATTCACCTTCAGGGCGTGGGCGAAGAGCTCGAGGCCGCTTCTCGAACCCTCATCGATGATCGCCACCACCGGCCGGCGCCAGCGAACGGTTCCGAGCATGTCCTTGCCGTCCCGCGAGATCAGCCGGAATGTCGGTACGCCCCCGACGAAAAGGTCCGCTGCGTCCGGTGGACCCCCGCCCCAACGGCCGCGCAAGTCGACGACAACGCCGTCAGCGTCCTTGAGGCGGCCCCTTGCGAGCTCGCGGGCGACGATCTCGAGGCCGTCGCGGGTGGAGAGGGTCCAGAGCCGCAGATAGCCGATGCGCCGGCCCTCCCGCTCGGTGACCGCAATGCTGCTCTCTATCGCCTTCTCGAATGTGCGCAGCGGCTGCAGACGCTCGACGGCGACCGTGACGGTGATTGGCGGCGCCTCCCGACGCCGGCGCAGCCGGACGTCGACAGTGCGCCCGGCCTTGTCTTTGAACGATGCGATCTCACGGTACGGCAGGCCGTCCACGGAGAGGATCTCGTCGCCGACCCTGATGCCTGCCCGGGCGGCGGGCGCCCCGTCATAGACATCGCTGGCGAAGCGCAGCCCGCCTTCGAGGTGCGTAACCATGCCGATCCCGGCATAGCGAACCTCGCCGTCCGGCGGAAACAGGCGTTTGATGTCGTTGCGGATGGCAAAACGGAATATGTCGGCCAGTTCATAGTAGTCGATCGTATCGGCGGTGAAGCGGGCGGTATGTGAAACGCCGAGACTGGCGAGCACGCTCTCGACCGCCGCGTCGACGCGCTCCCCAGGGCTCTTTGCCGTCAGCGCTTCGCGCTCATCCGTCACTTGGCGGCGGACCGCAGCGCCGAATCGATCGAGCGCCGATGCGTCATAGAAATTGTCGACGACCAGCTCGACGGCGCGGTCGAACACGGAATGGCCGGAGCGGGGCAGATCCAGGGCGAAGCCTTGGGCGGGCACGAGCAGGAGCAGGAGCACGAAGGGCAGGGGGCCGAACGGTTTCATCGTCGCGGAGCCATGTTTCCATCAATGCGCCAACTGTATCCGCAAAGCGGCAGTCGGATCGAGGCTTCCATCAACAACATTCCGTGAAGCGGCGTAGCCAGTTCGTTCCGGCCTCTTCCCGGAACAAGCACGGCGCGTGGGGGTTCGGCTGACGGAGCTTCGGATCCGTGAAAGCCATGATCCTTTACTTGGCGGCTTTCGCGTCGCTCGTTCTCACCGCATTGAGTTTGGGTCCGTCATTCGCGCATGTTCTCGAAGCGCCGCCGCGGCTGAGCGTATGGTCGCCGGAGCTTTGGCGCGAGGCGACAGTCTTCAACGGCCAATTCGCGTTGTTCGCCAAGGTCGGCGCGCCGCTCGACGTCGGGTCCATCCTGATGGCCTCGGTTTTGGCCTATCTAGTCGCCAACGAGAGGCCGGCCTTCTGGTTTGCCTTGGCTGGCGCAGGGCTGCTGACGGCCGGTTTGGCGGCCTGGTTCACAATCGTTGCACCCGCCAATGCGATAGTGGCCACTTGGAAGCCCGAATTCATTCCGCCGGATTTCGACGCCGTACGGTTGCGATGGGAGATCGGCCACATGGTGGTGGCTGCCGCGAAGCTGACGGCTTTCGCGTTCCTATGCGCCTCCGCGCTGGCACCGCGTCTGCCGGCGGGGATCAGCTAGGCACAATTGGGCTCAACTGCGCCCCTCGGGATTGCGGTGACGCAAATGCCCGAAACGAAAACGGCCCGCCGCGGCCGCACGCACCATCATCATCTCGCCGATGGTTTCATGGGTCATCAGGCCGACCAGGCGGTCCATGTTGTCCATGACCGCGATCGCAGGTGAACTCGCTTCCTGCATGAGCCTGAGGCTTTCGTCGAGGCGTTTGCGATGGTGGATCCTCGGCACGTCGCGACGCATCACCTGGACGACGGGTGTTGCTGCGCCCTTCTCCTTCAGGGTCCGGATCATATCGTCCCGCGTCAGCAGGCCCTCGAAATGGCCGGAAGCATCCACGACCGGAAACTCGCGCTGCGTCGTCGCAAGCAGGGCTTCGATAGCCTCGTCGATGCTCGCCGTGCGGTCGAGCGTTGCGAATTCGGTAATCATCACGTCGCTCACCAGAACACTGCCGGACACCTCGCGGATCTGGGCGTTCTGCGCTTCCGCGGTCGCTGCCAGATAGACGAAGATCGCGATGAAGATCAGCAGCGGATTGTAGAACAGGCCGACGAAGCCGAAGACGAAGGCGAGGCCTTGGCCGATGATCGCAGCGATCTGCGTGGCGCGCGGCCAACTCAAGCGCGAGGCCAGCGCGGCACGCAAGACGCGGCCGCCGTCCATGGGAAAGGCCGGGATCATGTTGAAAAGCACCAGAAAGACATTCACCCCGGCGAGCCGCGCCAGGAAGCTCATATGCGGATCCTCGATCCCGGCGATCTGTTCGAGGCCGACGGAGGTCCTGAGCAGGAGAATGATGATGCCGGCGATCGCCACGTTGACAAGCGGTCCGGCGATCGCGATCACGAATTCCGCCCCCGGTTCTTCCGGCATGCGCTCGAGCCGGGCGACGCCGCCAATCGGGAGAAGCGTGATATCCGGCGTCCTGATGCCGAAATGGCGCGCCGCGGCGATATGGCCGAATTCGTGCAGAACGACGCAGGCGAAGACCGCCAGGACGAATGCGACGCCTTCGAGGGCGGCCGGCGTGCCGCCGATCCTATAATGCATCAGCCAGATCCAGACGAGCAGCAGCGCAAAGGTCACATGCACGCGAAGCGCCGTGCCGGCAATCGTTCCAATCCTGAAAGACCAAGCCATGTCCGCGATACGCTCCTGCCGTGCCGTCCAGCTCCGGCGTTTTATCGGCGCTCTCGGCAAAGAGCTCCCGGGATCGAGTGTACGCTGCCACGTCGCCTTTGACATCCACGTCGATGGCGCGGCTGCATCGTTCCTGGATCGAAGCCGGCGCTTGATTGCCTTGTCAACGGTTTGAGAGGTCTGACCGCTTCGCGTTTCCCGAGCTCTCAATAAGCTCTCGCCGGGACAAAAAGGCAGATCGTTCGTCCATTGTCTTCGCCCGCCGCAGAGCACCAATGATATTCGCCGTCCGGGGAGATGCGCACGCGTCTGTCGGAATAGGGGAGGACCTCGCCGGTCGCGTTGATAATGTAGCCTTGCGGGCGTTCGCTTATGGCCGCCTGGTTGACGTGGCGGCAGTCGTAATTCGAGCAGCAGGAGTTCGGATATTTCCAGCCGCTCGGCGCGTCATGAGCGTAAGCAAAGGTGTTTATCGACAATCCGACCAGCAAAAAGATAATTCCGCGCATTGCGATCTCCTTCTACAGAGGGAGTCGAAAGACGAGACACTACATTCGAAATCCGCTCTAACACTCTTGAATCGAATTACTTTCTCGATTTCGATCGGATCAACGCGAAACATCGTGATCGACAGGGAACGCTCGGCAATTCTCAAACGAGAGACACGGTCCGGAACCGGCAGCGTTCATAGATGCTTACAAACGGCGGGATCATCCAAAATGATCCGCATCAGGCGGCGTTACAGTTCAAATCTGGCGAATTAACGTCCTGCGGGCTGCAGATCGATCGAGCATCTACCAAGGATTGCAGTGAAGGCGAGGGCGGCTACTCAAGACTGATGGATGTAGAGCGCATCGCTCGCGCCTTCGACGAGCTCCATCGGCCAGAGCGTGTTCGCTGTCGTAGATGGGTAGTGATGCCTGAAGGCCGGCATGGTCGCGAGCAGCGTTTCGGCCAAGGCGACGCCGAGATCTCGCAGCGACAGCTGGAAGCACGTGAGCGACGGCGAGAGAAACTGGGCGTGCGGGCTGTAGCGCCCGATGACCGCGATATCACGTCCCGGCCTGACGCCGGCCTCGGACAAGGCCCGGTAAAAGCCGATCGCGATCGTTTCATTGATCAGCACGATTGCGGTCGGGCGGTCGTCCAGCGCCAGGAGATCACGGCCGATCTGGTATCCGCCCGCCTCGTTGGGAGTGGACCGAAAGATCAGGTCCTCGTCGAGAGTGAGACCGTGCGACGCCAGTGCCTCGCGGCAGCGTTCGACGAAGACATAGCCAAGGTTAACGTCATCGTGCGGCCGCGTGATGGCGATGCGGCGATGCCCGCGCGCCACAAGCCGGTCGATGGACGCCTGCGCCATGCCCTCGAAATCGAGGTCGAGCCAGGGCTGGCCGGCATCCGTCAGGGTTCGGCCAAGCGTGACGAAAGGAATGTTGCGCTCGGAAAGGAGCTCGACGCGCGGATCGTGCCGTTGCGTTGCCGACAGGATCATCCCGTCGGCAAAGCCGCGGGCCACCACGCGGCGCAGGTAGTCGGCCGGGTCCTCCTGCGACGAGCAGAGCAGGGCGACGAGGTCGAGCTTATGCCTGGCGAATACCGCCTGGACCCCATCGAAGACGCTCATGAAGAACGTGTCGCCCTGGCCGGTGATCTCCGCTCCGGTCTGCATCATGAAGCCGATGATGTTGGTCGTTCCCTGCCGCAGGCTTCGCCCGGACTGGTTCGCCACATAGCCGAGTTCCTTGGCGGCCGCGAGCACCCGCCTGCGCGTCTCCTCGTTCACATCGGGGCGGCCGTTCAACGCACGGGAGACCGTTCCGATCGATATATCGAGATGCTGCGCAAGGCGCCGAATGCCCTTCATTTCGGAGTGTGTCCTCCTCTGCCCGCCCACCGGTTCCGATTCCCTATTGACATGTTTCGGAAACTCCGCATAGTTCCGTAAACGTTTACGGACGCCAAAACAAGGCGAAAATCGTAGGTTTGCGGGAGGGTGATCGTGATTTTGCGCGCAGTTCTGTGCGGGTGCGGAGCTATGTCCAGGGGCTGGGTGAAGGCGATCGCCGCCGACCCCGATCTTCGGTCGGCGATCCGGATCGTCGGCCTCGTCGACGTGAAACCCGAGACCGCTCTCGCTCTTGCCGCTGAATTCGATCTCCAGGACGCCGTCATCGGCTCCGATCTCGACGCGGTGCTCGCCGAAACGACCCCGGAGATCCTTTTCGATGTCGTCGTGCCGGCGGCGCGGCGCGACGTCGTTGCCACCGGTTTCAGGCATGGGTGCCACGTGCTCAGCGAAAAGCCGATGGCCGCATCGCTCGCTGCCGGCCGGGAGTTGATCCGCCTCGCCGACGAGGCGGGCAAGATGCATGCGGTCGTGCAGAACCGGCGGTTCATTTCCGGCGTGCGCCGCATCCGCCGTTTCGTGGAGGAAGGCGGCCTCGGACAGCTGACCGGCATTCACTGCGACTTCTTTATCGGTGCCCATTTCGGCGGCTTTCGCGAAGAGATGGAGCACGTCCTGCTTCTCGATATGGCGATCCACACCTTCGATGCGGCCCGCTTCATCGCCGACAGGAAGCCGATTGCCGTCTATTGCCACGAGGAGAACCCGCGCGGCTCCTGGTATCGGCACGGGGCGGCCGCAACGGCGATCTTCGAACTTTCGGACGACGTCACGTTTACCTATCGGGGCTCCTGGTGCGCCGAGGGCGCCAACACGAGCTGGGAAAGCGCTTGGCGGGTCACGGGGACGCGAGGCACGCTGCTTTGGGATGGGGCCGAGAGCTACCGTGCCAATACGGTCGGGAGCAGCGAGGGCTTGCTGCGCGAACCGGTGCCGCTCGAAATCCCGGAGCCCGCCGATCCGGGGCAAACGCATGGGCACGCCAGCGTTATTGCCGATTTCATCGCGGCGATCCGCAGCGGCAAGAAGCCGGAGACGGCGAGCGACGACAATATCAACAGCCTTGCCATGGTGTTCGCGGCGATCGAGAGCGCCCGTACCCGGCAGCGCGTGACAATCTGAACGAGGCAAACCGATGAGCAATCCAGCCAAGTCCATCCGCATCGGCACCATGGTGAGCGCCACCAAGGGCGAGGCGGCGAAGCGCATCGCCGAGATCGCCGACCTGGGCTTCGAAAGCTTCGAACCCTTCTTCTGGCAGACCACCAACGGGCAGGACTTGGCCGAACTCGGCAAGCGCTGCCGCGAGGCGATCGGCGATCGCGACATCACCATCTCGACGCTCGGCATGTTCGGCAATCCCCTCGAGGATACCGATATCGACCTGCAGACGCTTAAGGGCTGGAAGGACTGCATCGACAATGCCCATCATTTCGGCGCGACCTGCGTGGCGGGTTTTACCGGCCGGATCCGCAACCGGCCGCTCACCGACAGCTTGCCGCGTTACCGCAAGGTCTGGCGTGAACTCGCTGCACGCGCCGCCGACAGGGGCGTGAAGATCGCTTTCGAGAACTGCGCCATGGACGGCAACTGGGCGACAGGCGATTGGAACATCGCCCACAATCCGGACGCCTGGGAGCTGATCTTCAACGAGACGCCGGACGACCACATCGGCCTCGAATGGGAACCCTGTCACCAGATGGTTTATTTGATCGAGCCGCTGCCGCAGATCCGCAAATGGGCGCACAAGATTTTCCACGTGCATGGAAAGGATGCGACGATCCGCTGGGATATCATCCGCGAGCACGGCATCTTCGGCAAGGAGAAGTTCGTGTTCATGCGCACGCCCGGTTTCGGCGACAGCAACTGGACCGACATCATCTCCGAGCTGAGACTCGCCGGCTGGTCCGGCTCGATCGACATCGAAGGCTGGCACGATCCGGTCTATCGCGACGCGCTGGAAATGACCGGCCAGGTCCATGCGCTCAACCACCTGAAGACCTGCCGGGGAGGTGACTTCGTCGCCGACCCTGCCTGAGACGAGACATGCCCGACGGTCGGCGTGGAGGACGCCGGCCGCGGGTCAACTTGAGAGGAGGAGTCCATGGGTATCCGCAGATATGCAATGCTGGGCGCAATCGCCCTTGCGAGTGTTTCCTTGCCGGCCTTTTCCGCCAGCGCGGAAGACGTCACGGTCACGGTCTGGTCATTGGATAGAGATATCCAGCCGGCGCCGAACTTGATCAACGATTTCAACAAGCTCAATTCAGGAATTAAAGTCGAGTATCGGCAGATCCAGTTCGACGACGTCGTCAGCGAAGCGATGCGCGCCTATTCGACGGGGCAGGCACCGGACATCATCGCCGTCGACAATCCCGAGCACGCGCTGTTTTCCTCGCGCGGCGCCTTCCTCGACCTCACCGACATGATTTCGAAGTCCTCGGTGGTGAAGCCGGACAACTATTTTCCCGGGCCGCTCGCCTCCGTAACCTGGGACGGCAAATATTACGGCATCCCGAAGGCGACCAACACGATCGCCCTTTTTTACAACAAGGACATGTTCAAGGCGAAGGGGCTTGACCCGAGCAAGCCGCCGCAGACCTGGGACGAGTTGGTCGCGGCGGCACGCAAGCTGACCGACCCGGCCGCGAATGTCTACGGCCTTGCCTTCTCGGCCAAGGCGAACGAGGAGGGTACCTTCCAGTTTCTGCCCTGGGCGCAGATGGCGGGCGGCGGCTATGACAGCATCAATTCCGAGGGTGCGGTCAAGGCTCTCGACATCTGGAAGACGATTATCGGCGAGAAGCTTGCTTCGCCGGATTCGCTCACACGCGGCCAATGGGACTCGACCGGTACCTTCAACTCCGGCAATGCCGCGATGGCGATTTCCGGCCCGTGGGAGCTCGATCGCATGATCAAGGAGGCGAAGTTCGATTGGGGCGTGGCGCTGCTGCCGGTGCCTGAGATCGGCGCTGAACGGTCCTCGGCGATGGGCGATTTCAATTGGGCGATCTTTGCGAGCACCGAACATCCGCAGGAAGCCTTCAAGGTCCTCGAATACTTCGTTTCGCAGGACGACCGAATGTTCAAGGATTTCGGCCAACTGCCCGCCCGCTCGGATATAGCCATTCCCCCGACCGGCGAACCCCTGAAGGATGCGGCTCTCAAGGTTTTCCTCGAACAGCTGAAATA
This sequence comes from Sinorhizobium fredii NGR234, assembly GCF_000018545.1. NCBI lineage: Bacteria > Pseudomonadati > Pseudomonadota > Alphaproteobacteria > Hyphomicrobiales > Rhizobiaceae > Ensifer > Ensifer fredii. The sequence continues at coordinate 1,572,630 of NC_012586.1, read as the reverse complement.
TGCCAAACCGCGCGGTCCGCACCCGGAATGGCCGAAGATTTCGAAAGCGATCCAGGACGCGATCCAGGCGGCTCTGACCGGCCAGATGAGCTCGAAAGAGGCGCTTGATCAGGCTGCCGAGAAGATCAAGGCGGTTCTCGGCTGAGCAGGCGCTGCCGCCCGAAGCAGCGGCAGGCATTCACCGGCGGATATCATATCCGCCCGAGTTTCCTCCCGAGAGGGGCGATCTCCGGCCGTGCCGGGATCGCCCGCGGGGATCGCGATGAAGAGATTTCTTTCCAGCGTCACGGACGGAAGCGGCTTCGACATCGGCCTCGTCCTGTTGCCGCTTGCCTTCCTGTTCGTCATGTCCGGGCTGCCGCTCCTCTACAACGTGGTGATGAGCCTTCAGGAGGTCGACATGTTCAGCCTCGGCAGTTTCTGGCGGCCTTTCGTCGGCTTGAAGAACTATGTGGATCTCTTCTCGCAGCCCGAAACTCGTCCCATTCTCCTCAACACGGCGCTCTTCGTCAGCGCTTCGATTGCCGGCCAGTTCGTCATCGGCTTCGGCCTGGCCCTGTTCTTCTGGATGAATTTTCCGGGTGCTTCCTGGCTGCGCGGCCTGTTTCTCGTCTCCTGGGTGATGCCGGGTCTCGTCGTCGGTGCGATCTGGAACTGGATTCTCTCCGGCGATTTCGGGGTCCTCAACTTCTTTCTGCGGGAGGTCGGTGCCACCGACGGCAATATCTTCTGGCGCTCCGATCCGAACTATTCGCTCTGGGCGGTGATCATCGCCAATATCTGGCTTGGGACCTCGTTCAACATGATCCTGCTTTCGGTCGGGCTTTCGGGCATACCGAAGGATCTCTTTGAGGCGGCGGAACTCGACGGCGCCAACGCCTTCCAGCGGTTCTGGACGATCACCTTGCCGATGATGCGCTCGACGATCGGCGCGATCGTCGCGCTCGGCCTGATCTTTACGCTGCAGCAGTTCGACCTTTTCGCCGCGATCACCTCTGGCGGACCGAACAACGCGTCCAACGTCACCCAGTACTGGGCCTGGGATCTCTCGTTCCGCCAGTACGACTTCGCCAAGGGCGCGACGATCTCGGTGATCATGATCGTCTTCGTGATGCTCGCCTCCGTCGTCTATGTGCGCTCCACCCGCCACGAGGTCAGAGGATGAGTGACGCGTTCCGCAACCGGCTGATGTTCGCCGCCGCGCTCGTGCTGGCGGCCATATACCTCTTTCCGCTCTACTGGATGTACATAACCGCGCTCAAAACCGGTTCGGCGATGTTCGCGACCCCGCCGAAGTTCCTGCCGAGCGAACCGCAATGGGGGATCTACGAATACGTCTGGCAAAGCCGCAACATGGGACGCTATCTGTGGAACTCGCTGGTCATCGCCTCCGGCGCCGTTTCGTTGATCGCGGTGCTCGGCGTCGGCTGCGCCTATGTGCTGGCGCGCTACCGCAATGTCTGGGTGGATGTCGGGCTGTTCCTGATCCTCATGCTTCAGGTGCTGCCCGCCTCGCTTATGGTGACGCCGATCTTCGTCGGCTTCTCGCAATTCGGCCTGCTCGACACGCCGCGGCTCGCGGTCATCCTGGCCATCGCCGCAAAGAGCATGCCCTTCTTCGTCGTGCTCGTCCGGGCGACGTTCATGAGCGTGCCGATGGAACTCGAAGAGGCGGCGCTCGTCGACGGCAATTCACGCATCGGCGCCTTCTTCAACATCGTCCTGCCGCTTGCCCGTAACGGCATCCTGGTCAGCGCCATCCTGATCTTCATGCAGGCCTTCGGCGAGTTCGTCTATTCGAAATCGTTGATCCAGGCGGTCGAATTGCAGCCGGCGAGCGTCGGCCTCAACTCCTTCATGGGTCCGAACACCAATGAATGGAACAACATCATGGCCTACGCCACGATCTACGTGACGCCCATTCTCGCCGCCTTCGTCCTCTTGCAGCGCCGCATCGTTTCCGGCCTCACATCGGGAGCCCTCAAATGACCCTTCAGATCGAGCTCAACGGCGTCAACAAATATTATGGTGCGTTCCACGCGCTGAAGGATATCAACCTCGCGATAGAGGAGGGGACTTTTGTTGCCCTCGTCGGCCCCTCCGGCTGCGGCAAGTCCACGCTGCTCCGCTCGCTCGCCGGCCTGGAGAAGATTTCGACCGGCCAGATGAAAATCGCCGGCCAACGAATGAACGACGTTCCGCCGCGCAAGCGCGATGTCGCCATGGTTTTCCAGTCCTATGCGCTGTACCCGCACATGACGGTCGAGGAGAACCTCACCTACAGCCTGCGCATCCGCGGCGTGAAGAAGGCGGAGGCGCGGAAGGCGGCGCAAGAGGTGGCCGCGACCACTGGACTTTCGCATCTGATGAAGCGCTATCCCCGTGAGCTCTCAGGCGGCCAGCGCCAGCGCGTCGCGATGAGCCGCGCCATCATCCGCCATCCGAAGGCCTTCCTGTTCGACGAGCCGCTTTCCAACCTCGACGCCGCGCTTCGCGTCCACATGCGCAAGGAGATCCGGGCGCTGCACGATCGGCTGCACGCCACGTCGGTCTATGTCACGCATGATCAGATCGAGGCGATGACCATGGCCGACCACGTCGTCGTGATGCGCGACGGCGTCATCGAGCAACAGGGACGACCGCTCGATCTCTATGACCGGCCGGCCAACAGGTTCGTCGCCGGCTTCATAGGCTCGCCGGCGATGAACTTCATACCGGGGATCGTCGGCGAGGGTGGCGCGGACGTGATCCTCGATTTCGGCCGGACGCGGGCGCGGCTGGCGCTCGCCGTTCGACTGGCGCCTGGACTCGGAGTGACAGTCGGCATCCGTCCGGAGCATGTCCGGATCGTTGCCGCCGGCCAAGGAGCCTTCGATATCCCCGTCGGCGTCGTCGAGTCCACCGGCTCGGCCACTTATGTCGCCTCGGCAACGCAGCCTGAATTGACCGTGGTCGAGACCCGGCGCGGCGACGTGAAAAGCGGCGACGTCATCGGCCTTGCGATCGATCCGAAGCAACTGCATCTGTTCGATGCGGAGACGGGGAATCGGATCGAAGGCGAAAGGGCGCGCGCCGATGGACACGTTGTGCAGCGGGCTGCCCCTCATCCCGCTGCCGCGACCTTCTCCCCGTCCTGACGTCGTCCTGACGGGGAGAAGGGGCAAGCCGCGCCCACCTCGGCAGACGTTCCGTTTGCGAAGAGAGGCCGATTTTGCGCCAAGGCCCACCCACGAGTCCCCTTCGCCCCGCTTGCGGCAGGGCTGTCCGGGGAACTTTCCGGGTGAATCGAAATGCCGCAGGCGCATGCCCCGTCAGACGGCGGTTTTCCGTCTATTTTCTGGTTGTCGAGACTCAGAAAAGGAGACGGAGCATGCGGTTCAGCCCTAGCATTTTCGGCCAGCTGCTGAAAGCCATTGATCGCCGCAGCTTCCAGGCGATTGTCGATCGCCATGGCGGCGATGCCTATGACAAGCGCTTCACCAGCTGGGACCATCTGGTGGCGCTGATCTATGCCCAGTTCAGCGCCGCGACCAGCCTGCGCGGGCTGGAGGCGGGCTGGAATGCCAACGCCCAGCAGCATTACCACCTCGGCAGCGCCCGGCTGCTGCGCTCGACGCTGTCGGATGCCAATGCCCGCCGGCCGGTGGCCGTCTTCGCCGAGACTTTTGCGCTTGTCGCCGGCCAGCTCGACCGGCAGACGCGCCGCGACGGCAGCAAGATGCTGCGGCTGATCGATTCGACGCCGATCCCGCTCGGCAAATTATGCGACTGGGCCAAGTCGAACGGCCGCATCCGCGGCATGAAGCTGCATGTCGTCTATGACCCCAAGGCCGATTGCCCGCGCCTCCTCGACATAACCGACGCCAACGTCAACGACGCCCAGATCGGCCGCACCGTGACGATCGAGAAAGGCGCCACCTACGTCTTCGACAAGGGCTACTGCCATTATGGCTGGTGGACGGCGATCGCCGCCGCCAAGGCCGTCTTCGTCACCCGCCCGAAGGTCAATATGGCGCTGAAGGTGGTGCGCAAGCGGCGCATCACGGCCGCCGAGGGCGACGGCTTCACGGTTCTCGAGGACGCCAGGGTGCGCCTTGCCAGCAAGGGCGATTCCAAGCTGCCGATCGGCTTGCGCCGCATCACCGTCAAGCGCGCCGACGGCGACACCATTACGCTGCTGACCAACGACCTCAAGCGCCCGGCCGTCGCCATCGGCCAGCTCTACAAGGGCCGCTGGCAGATCGAGCTGCTGTTCCGCTGGATCAAGCAGCACCTGAAGATCCGCAAGTTCCTCGGCAACAACGACAACGCCATCCGCCTGCAGATCTTAGCCGCGATGGTCGCCTATGCGCTGCTGCGCATCGCCACCCGCCTCTGGCGCCTCACCCTGCCGATCCTGCGCTTCACCGACCTCGTCACCCAATGCCTGTTCCAGCGCAAATGCATTGCCGCCATCGACAAGCCGCCGCCCGTCAATCCAAGCCGACCAAAACCCACAACAAACCCCAACCAGATGGCCTTCGCCTATGCCTGAACTTTCCCCGGACAGCCCTGCGCTTGCGGGGAGAAGGTGGCCGGCAGGCCGGATGAGGGGCCAGCTACGTTTGCGAATTCAACCAGAACTGTCCTGTGCCCTGAGGTTCAGGATCAGCCGTTCCTGCCCCACCCGGATGACGTGCTCCATGGCGCTGCGGGCGCCTTCCTCGTTGCGGCGGCCGATTTCTTCGACGATGCGGATATGTGCCATGGCGACGCGATCGATTTCGCTGTCGTCCGCCGAGGGGCTGGTGAGCCGGAAGACACCGACAAGCGCGGCTTCGATCAGGCTCCCGACCGATCGCATGAACGGGTTGAGCGAGGCTTCCAGCAGCCGCAGGTGAAAGTCGAGGTCGGCCTTCGCCAGCGTCTGGCCGCTATGGCCGGCATCCGCCATGGCCACGGCGAGCCGCATCATCCAGGCAATATCCGCATCCGTGGCGCGGCGGGCCGCGAGGCTTGCGGCATAGGGCTCGAGGGCGAGGCGCACTTCGCTGACATGGCGCAGGAACTCCTCGTCGACTCCGGCGCTGAAATGCCAGGTGAGCACATCGCCGTCAAACAGGTTCCAATTGGCGCGCGGCAGGACTCGGGTGCCGATCCGCGCCCGCGCCACCACGAGCCCCTTGGCGGCGAGCGTCTTCATCGCTTCGCGGAGCACGGTGCGGGAGACGTTGAAGCGCGCCGCAAGTTCCGTGTCACCGGAAAGCGTATCGCCGACGGCAAACCGACCGGAGACGATCGCCTGGCCGAGTTCGTCGACGACGAGCCGGTGGCTGGTCCGCTTGCCCGGTTGATGGCCGAAACCCGACGACGGCATTTTACACGGCCCTCCACCTCGTCATGCGGGCTGCCGGCCGTTGCGCGACAGGCGGATGATCCCCTTCTGAAGAAGGATGAAGGCGAAGAGCAGCAGGCCGATCAGGATCTTGGTCCACCAGCTCGAAAGCGTTCCGTCGAAGGTGATGTAGGTCTGGATGAGGCCCTGGATGAAGATGCCGACAAGCGTGCCGGCGACGAAGCCGGAGCCGCCGGTCAATAGCGTCCCGCCGATGACGACCGCGGTGATCGCGTCGAGCTCGACGCCGACCGCCGCAAGGGAATAGCCGGCCGAGGTGTAGAGCGAGAACACGATGCCGGAGAGACCAGCCAGCAGTCCCGAAAGCGCGTAGATCCTGACCGTTGTGCCGGCGACCGGCACGCCCATGAGTTTCGCCGTCGCTGTGCCGCCGCCGAGGGCGTAGACATTGGTGCCGAAACGGGTCCGGTGCGCGATCAGGATGCCGGCGGCAAAGACGAGCAGCATCAGGCCGCCGATGAGGGTGATCCGGCCGCCGCCCGGCAGCTTGAAATAGAGGCTCTTCAGCGTCGCGTAGAACGGATGCTTGATCGGGATGGAATCGATCGACAATACGAAGGCCATGCCACGGGCGAGGAACATGCCGGCAAGGGTGACGATGAAGGCAGGCATTTCGAGATGATGGATGATCGCTCCCATCAGCGCCCCGAAGAGTGTCGTGATGGCGAGCACCAGCACGAAGGCGGCAAGCGGGTGGATGCCGGTCTGTTCCAGCACGACCGCCAGAAAGACGCCGGTAAAGGCGATCACCGCGCCGACCGAGAGGTCGATGCCGCCGGAAAGAATGACGAAGGTCATGCCGACGGCGGCGATGCCGAGGAAGGCGTTATCGGTGAGCAGGTTGCCGATCACCCGCGTCGAAAACATATTCGGGTACTGGGCGACGCAAAGCGCGTAGCTCAGCAGGAAGATCAGGATCGTCGCCGTAAGCGGAAGATATTTCTGCTTCATTTTGCTTCTCGCTCGGTCGGTTTGCCGGCTGCGCGCGGAATGCTCACGAATGTGAAGGCGGCGCGGAAACGAGGCGACTGGAGCACCAGGATGAAGACGATGATGGCCGCCTTGATGATGAGGTTGAATTCAGGCGGGAAGCCCGAAAGGAGGATTCCCGTGTTGATCGCCTGGATGATGATGGCGCCGAGCACCGAGGCGGCGATGCTGAAACGGCCGCCGAGCAGCGATGTGCCGCCGACCACGACCGCCAGGATTGCATCGAGCTCCAGCCAGAGCCCGGCATTGTTGGCGTCGGCCCCCTTGATGTCGGCCGCGGCGACCACCCCGGCAATTGCCGCGCATAGACCGGAAAGGACATAGGCGGCGATCAGCAGCACCGGCGTGAAGACGCCCGAGAGCGTGCTCGCCTCCCTGTTGACGCCCACCGCCTCGACCAGCATGCCGAGAGCCGTCCGGCGGACGACGAGGGCGACCAGAACGCCGAAGACCAGCCAGATGACGACCGGCATCGGCAGGCCGGCAAAGGAGCCGCTGCCGATGAAAATGAGGCCGGGATCGTTGAAGGTGAGGATGGCGCCTTCCGTGATGAGCTGTGCGATGCCTCGCCCGGCGACCATCAGCACGAGCGTCGCAATGATCGGCTGGATATCGAGGACGGCAACCAGGATGCCGTTCCAGATGCCGCACAGGATGCCGACGGCAAGCGTGACGAGCAGCGTTTCGACAAGCGAATGGCCGGAGGTGATCAGCGAGGCGGATACCGCGCCGCAGATCGCCATGACGGCGCCGACCGAGAGATCGATGCCCTTGGTGGCGATGACGACCGTCATGCCGATCGCCAGCAAGACGACGGGAGCGCCGCGGTTCAGGATGTCGATCAGGCTGCCGTAAAGCCGGCCGTTCTGAATCTGCAGGTTGAGGAAGCCGGGGAAAATGATTGAAACTGCAGCGATAATGATCGCCAAGGCAATCAGCTGCGGCAGCAGTCTGGTAAAATATGTCCGGACGGTCGAAGTCACGATGCCTCCCGTTCGTTGGCCGCGGCAATCGCTTCGACGATCTGATGCGCGGTAATACGGTCTCCGCCGAGTTCGGCGACGTGGTTGCGGTCGCGCAGCACGACGACCCGGGTGCTGTAGGCGACCAGCTCCTCGATCTCCGATGAGATGACGATCAGCGACAGGCCCTTTTCGCGCAGGTTCTCGATCAGCCTGACGATCTCCGCATGGGCGCCGACGTCGATGCCGCGCGTCGGCTCATCGAGGATCAGGAACTCGGGTTCGGTGGCAAGCCAGCGGGCGAGGATCGCCTTCTGCTGGTTGCCGCCGGAAAGCAGCCTGATCGGCTTCTCCCGGTCGGCGGTGCGGATGTCGAGGGCGCGAATATAGTGGTCCGCCAGGCGGTTCTGCTCGGCACGCGAGATCGGCCGCGTCCAGCCGCGTCTTGCCTGGAGCGCGAGCACAATGTTTTCGCGCACCGACAGATCGCCGACGATACCGGCCGTCTTGCGATCCTCCGGGCAGAAGCCGAACTTCTGGCGGATGGCCGCGCGCGGCGAGGACAGATCGACGGCCTGGCCGTCGATCTCGGCGCTACCGCTGTCGGCGCGACGGGCGCCGAAAAGCACCTCGGCGGTTTCGGTACGACCCGAGCCGAGCAGGCCGGCAATGCCGACGACCTCGCCGGCCCGGACGTCGAGATCGAAGGGATTGATACGGCCGCGGCGGCCATAATTCTTGAACTGATAGCGCAGCCGACCCTCGGCGGTCTCGATGCGGGCGGAGTGGATCTCGGCCGCGAGCTCGCGTCCGATCATCATGGCGATCAGGTCGCGCCGATTGAGATCCGACGTGTCGCGCGTGCCGACGAGCTGGCCGTTGCGCAGCACGGTGATGCGGTCGGAAATCTCGTAAACCTGCTCGAGGAAATGGGTGATGAAGATGATGCCGAGCCCGCGTGCCTTGAGGCGCCGGACGATGCGGAAGAGCATCGCGACTTCGTGCGCGTCGAGGCTCGCCGTAGGCTCGTCGAGGATCAGTACCTTGCCGGAGAGATCGACGGCGCGGGCGATCGCCACGACCTGCTGGATCGCCACCGAAAAGCTCGCGAGATCGCGCGTCACATCGAGATCAAGCTCGTATTCCGCCAGCAGTTCGCGGGCCTTACGGTTCATGGTCCGCGTATCGACCATGCCGAAGCGGCGCGGCTGGCGTCCGAGGAAGAGGTTCTCGGCGACCGTCAGGTTCGGCAGGAGGTTAACCTCCTGGTAGACGGTCCCGATGCCCAGCCTCTGAGCATCGAAGGTGTCGCGGGGGTCGACTTCGGCGCCTTCGAGCAGGATGCTGCCGCCGTCGCGCCTATAGGCGCCGGTCAGGCATTTGATGAGTGTCGATTTGCCGGCGCCGTTTTCTCCGAGTAGCGCGTGGACTTCGCCGCGCCTGAGGTGAAAATCGACCTTGTCGAGGGCCTTCGTTCCGGGAAAGCCCTTCTCGATCCGGACAGCCGAAAGGATATTGTCGCTGCTGGTCTGCATGGAAACTGTCTCTGCATTGGAAGGCGGCGCACACGCCCTCTCGGACGGATGCGCGCCATTCCTCGCCAAGGATCAGGCGGTCTTGCGCAGCGCTCGGCCATAGCTGGCACCGCGAAATTGACGGCCCGCGCGGAAGTGCCGCGCAGGCCGAAAGCGAGATCAGTAACCGAGGCCCTTCTTTTCCTCGTAGACCTTCATCGGCTCGTCAGCCTGCGTGTAGAGCTTCGATTCCGTCTGGATCCACTTCTCGGGTTCCTTGCCGTCCTTGAGATAGGTGGCAAGTGCATCGAAGGCCGGTCCGGCCATGTTCGGCGTCAGTTCGACCGTGGCGTTGGCTTCGCCGGCGGCCATGGCCTGGAAGATGTCCGGAACGGCGTCGATCGAGACGACGAGGATGTCCTTGCCCGGCTTCAGGCCGGCTTCCTTGATCGCCTGGATGGCGCCGACGGCCATGTCGTCGTTATGGGCATAGAGCGCGCAGATGTTCTTGCCGCCGTCCTCGGCCTTCAGGAAGCTCTCCATGACTTCCTTGCCCTTCGTGCGGGTGAAGTCGCCGGTCTGGCTGCGGACGATCTTCAGATTGTCCTTGCCGGCGAGCGCCGCTTCGAAGCCCTTCTTGCGGTCGATGGCCGGCGACGAGCCCGTCGTGCCCTGAAGCTCGACGACGTTGCAGGGCTTGCCCGCGACCGTATCGACGAGCCACTTGCCGGCGACATTGCCTTCATGCACGAGGTCGGAGGTCACGGCCGTCAGGTAGAGTTCCTTCGGCGCATCGACGGTGCGATCGAGCAGGATCACCGGGATTTCGGCGTCCTTGGCTTCCTGCAGAACTTCGTCCCAGCCGGTCGCGACAACCGGAGCGAGAAGAATGGCGTTGACTCCCTGGGCGATGAAGGAGCGGATCGCCTTGATCTGGTTTTCCTGCTTCTGCTGCGCATCGGCGAATTTCAGGTCGATGCCACGCTGTTCGGCCTGCTGCTTGGTCAGCGTCGTCTCGGCGGCGCGCCAGCCGGATTCCGATCCGATCTGCGAAAAGCCGACGACGAGGTCGGCGGCCGAGGCGCTGCCGAAAGTGCAGGCAGCAAGGATCGTTGCACTAGCAAGTGCCTTCACGAATTTCATGATTTCCTCCCAAAGAAAGCTGCTCTCCATGCAGTTGTCGAGAAAAAATCATATAATATTACTTTTGTAAACTCACATTTGAATGAGTTGGCCTGCATCCACTAAAATTGTGCAACGTATTCGGGAGAAATTTGGGTGCGAGTGCAGCGATCGGCCCTCTCCATGACCCAACAGGCGGGTCGAGTGGCCCGATCACCGCAACTCGCCGGAATAGGCGAGACACAATCGGTTGGCGGAGTCGGTGTTCGCACCTCTTCTCTCGTGCTTCGACATCCGTCGATTCTGCGGTGCGCTACCAATTGCCGGGGTCTGCCGTGTGATCGATGCTGGCAAACTCATCTGCCTTTTCCCGGTCGAGCGTCAGGCTGTTGGCAATCCTTGCCTCATCGGTGACCAGATAATGCAGGGGCGCCGGCCCGTTGGTCAGTTCCTGATACATGAACAAGGCGGCTTCCTCGGCGGTGTCGGCCTCGAACACTTTGGTAGCGATGACTGTGAATTTGCGCATGGCCTTGACCTCGTCTGTGCGTGGGTTTCGACGCGCCGGTGTCACAGCGTCGCCAGCGTGCGGTTGTGGAGCGCGCCTTGATAGAGTTGCTGCAGGCGCACCTTCTCCTCCAATGCCGCGATGATGTCCTCGCCGAAATCGATACCGTGAGCCGCCTCGATCTCGGGGAGGCCGCCGGGGGTGAACACGTTGGCCTCCAATATGCGGTCGCCGACGATATCGAGCCCGACCAGGAACATGCCGTCCTCGATCAATTTGGGGCGCAGTTTGTCTGCGATGGCAAGAATTTCCGGCGTGACGGTCGCCGGTTCGGCAGTGCCGCTGGCATGCAGGTTCGAGCGGACATCGCCTTTCGCCGGTACGCGCCGGAAAGCAGCATGGATACCATCGCGTTCGAGCGGCCGGCCATTCATCACGAAAAGTCTGATGTCGCCGCCGACCGCGTCCGGCAGATAGGTCTGGGCGATCAGGTAGCCGGCTCCGCTCGCCGCCTCGAAGATCTGGTTGAGATTGGCCTCGTCCTTGGACTGGATCTTGAAAACGTTCTTGCCGCCCGACCCCTGCAGCGGCTTCAGGATGACGCCGTCCGGGTGGTCTTCGATGAAGCTGCGGATTTCCTCGATGCTTCTGGAAATCATCGTCGTCGGTCGGACGACCTCCGGAAATCCCTGGAAGTAGAGCTTGTTCTGCGCCAGCGCCAGGCCATCGGGATCGTTGACCACGATGACCCCCCGGGCAGCCGCCAACCTACCGAAATTGGTGCCGGCATAAACCGCCCAGGAGCGGCGGTCGGCGTCCTCGGAGGGGTCGTTTCTGAGAAACAGCACCTGGACCTCGCGGATATCCATTGTTGTGACGCTCGCCTCCTTGAGGCTGCTCAGCAATGTCTCCGGCTTCTTCGGCTTGGAACCGTTCAAGGTCGTGGCGCGGATCAGCAGGCTGTCGTCCGGCCGCAGCACGAAATCCCCGGGCGTGACATAGCAAACTTCGTGTCCGCGGGAGAGTGCCGCGAGCGCAAGCGACGTCGTCGTATAATACGTCGCCTCGCCCTCGATGGAGTTGACGAAAAAGGCGATGCGCATGGGCAGCTCCTAGTTGTCCAACAGGTCGAGCGGAGTCATTCCCGATCGGGCTCTCTCGAGCCGCGTCGGCGCTTGAGGATGGTCGAGGAACATGGGGCGCACGGCCGGCCCGCCGAGCAGGCCGCGCGCACTGAGTTCCTGCATGACGCCGAAATGCGCGGCTGCGATCTTTCCCATCCAGAATGGTTCGAGCGCCCCGCCGTCCGCCAGATGGTCGAGCAGTTGCAGGAGTCCCCGCAAATAGATCGCATCCTTGACAAGCCCGCCACCGCGATAGACACGCAGCACGACATTGAAGGCATCCGCCTCCGGCAATCCGTGCTCATCCACGAGCAACCGATGGGATTCCGGCAGGACCGCGCCGTCGAGCATGGCCGCGCAGGCAATGACGCGCGCTGCGATCAGGCGAAGGCGTTCGCTCGTCATGCCGCCGACCAGAAATTCCGCAAAGACCGCCAGGCCCTCCTGCATGCCTTCGTATCCGGCAAGGCCCGAGCGAAAGAGACGCAGTCCCTGCGCCGAGCCGTTGAAATAGGTGAGCAGGTGGACGCCGATCTCGTGGCTGAGAATCGCCTCGACCCGATCGACCGGCATAAGCGTGCTTCGGGCGATCAACAGCCGCCGCCCGGACACCAGTAGGCCTGCCGGAAGATCATCCCGCACTTCAACGCGCGCCTCGAAGTCACTGCAACGGCGTGCATATTCGGCGATCATTTCATGTGCGCGTCTTTCCACGAAGTAGCAATCCGCGCTGTCACGGATGGTCGACGCAGCAACCCGGGCTTCCGCTCTGCCGCAGCCGGCAAGGACGGCCCTTGCGGCCTGCAGGAGCCCGGTCTCCACGGGCCCGTAGAGCGCACGGCCGAATTCGATGAACTTGGCCGTCTCCCGCGCGGAAAGTATCGAGAGCTGCAGATCGAGTTCCTGCTGCTTCTCTCGATAGAGCTGGTAAAGCACCGGGTCCTCGAGGTGCTCGAAGGGGATGGAAAAAAGCTTTCGTTTCGCCGCCTCCACCTGCAACGTCAAGGGCCGATAAAGGAATCGCGGTGACCGCTCGAAACCGCTCGCGGCAAACTCGTTCCAGGCGGCCTCGGCGTTTATCGGCGTGACGGCAAGCAGGAAATCGAAGGTGGACGCAACCTCGTCGATGCAGCGGTCGGTGCGCACCACGGCATCGACAAAGGCCTTCCGCCCCAGGGCGCGATGCGTCGAGGCGGTCAGGCTTTCCGTCGAACTGGCGAATGCCGCAAAAGCGTGCAGGCCGGCGTCGAAGATGGTGGCGATCAACCGCTCGCGAAGTTCCGGATAAATCTTGCCCGACGCCTGTTGGCAATAGACCGGGGCAAACCGCACACGCATCGACGGGAACGGTATGTCGAGCGTCCCGGCTGCGGTTTGCCTACCGTCCGGCCAACTGTGTACTTCGACCCGCGGCGTGCGGAACTTGACCTGAATCGCCTCGATGGCCGCGACGAAGGCGCGTACCGCAGCACGGAGCGGCCTGGTCTTCTCGGCCGTGACTTCGATCGTGAAGGGCGGAAGAAAAGGGGCCTGGTCGGTGAGCAACGCGTCGGAGGCGAGTTCGCCCATGTCGAGCACCATGAACGCTCCGAACCGGCGCTCGAGAAGCGCCCCGACCGCGGCGACGATCAGCTCGGCGGTCGCGGCGTCCGGCGCAAGCAGATAGGACGCATTGGCCTGGGTTATCTCGCGCGCCACAGGAGCACTGCCGCCACTCGAGACATGGACGCAGAGAAAGGGGAGGGAGCGATCGATATGAAGGCGCCCGCCGCCCGGCAGGTCCTTGCGCACCGGCTTGCCCGATGCGATCGCCTCGAGCGCGTCGACCAGCCAATCCGGATGGTCCCGAGCGGCGGTTATCTGTGCGCTTGCCGGCTTCATCGGACCCTCTCCAATGCGTCGGCGAGAACCGGCAGGGTCGAAGCGAGCAGTCGCCGCAGGGCGCGGAGCGTCTCGGCGAATGGTTCGCCGGTCCATTCCTCCATGAAGATCTTCTTGAATTCGACGGCAATCGCGCAGCCCGTGTCCGGAAATTGCTCATGGATGAAGCGCGCCTGATAGCCGCGGCCCTGAAAGGCGACGTTCTCCCGCACGTCGAGCCGACCGCCGGGAAAGTCGAAGGACTGTGCCGTTTCCATGAAGCCATCGACCACGGGCGCCCATTTCTTGCGATCCATGGAGATCGTGCCGATATTGATGTCCGGCGCTTGCGCAGCGATCGCCGGCTCAGCCTTGGCGCCGGCCCGGCGGTGGTTGTAGCTGTGGACGTCGAGGACGACGAAGCGTCCATGGCAGCGTTCGATACCGCGGAGGTAGGATTTCAGCATCGCATAGTATTCGTCATGCAGGGCGAGCGACGCTTCGGCGATCTCGCCGGGCACGTCGCCCGCCCACACATTGAGGCCCCAGGCCTGTTCCGGTCTGAGATAGATGGCCCCGTCGCGCGGCCGGTTGACATCAACCTCGAAGCGCGACCGGTGAACGACGATCCGGTTCGGAACATCGCGAATGATGAACTCCGTGAAGGGATCTTCCTCGCGAAGGCGCTCTTCCTCGTTGAGCTTGCAAAGGTCTCTCACCGCATCGCGCATCGCGTGACCGTTGTGAATGGCTGTGGCGACGACGGGCGACTGGCCGCGGTGCTGCGTCCACCAGTCGCCGGCGGCGGTTGACGTCAGATCCGAGTTGGTTTCCCGAGCGATGCTCATATTCATGGCTCCGCGAACGCATCCATGCACTCGATGGATGCGGTTGTTCGGATACAATTCCGAACGCGTTTTTCGGTTCCAATTTCCGAAAGAGGACTTCGGCTTCAGGCGCGATTGATCGTGGGCAAGAGGAGCTCCACGTCCCGCTGCTTCTCGGGGGTGAGCGTTTCCACGTAAGCCTTCCAGAAGGCCTCGGCCTCGTCGGGTTCGGGCTCCCAGCTCCGGATCGATGTCACGTTATCGTCGATGACCACGCGACGGTGGCCGCCGAGACGCAGATATTCGTCTGCGAGCTTGCGTGCGTTCAACTGTTCCATGACTTCACTCCAGGTTCATACCCCGAGTGCCCAGAACTCCTGCCTCGTCGGAACGTTCCGGGCTTTGGACGGCTCCCGGGACTTAGCTATGAACCTTATACGCTTCTTGCCCCGCGAATGCGAGATTGCCTGCTTGGCGTTCTGTTGCTGAACGGTGGCGCCTCGCCGCAACCCACTTTGTGGAGACTTGTGAACATCTCTCCGAGAGTGGTGCTGGACAGAATGCCTCATCCTGGCGTTGCCGAGAGAAGTTCAACTGGGCGAACCGCCTGATGCCGGCCTGCCTTTCCCCCTTGATCGGCCGACCTGCCCGATTAGGCGCTTCGCGAACCGCTATGCTATCATTTGCGCTTCCTGCACCGTACAGGGAATAGCGAAGATGCAGCGAAAGCTGGCTGCCATTCTGGTTGGCGACTTCGTCGCCTCCACGTCGGCGATGGAGCACGACGAGGAGCAAACGATCGCCCGCGTGGTCGATTGCATGGCCGTCATCGCAGAGATCGTGACCCGCTTCGAGGGCAGGGTCTTCAATACGGCAGGCGACGCGGTCCTCGCGGAATTCTCGAGCCCCGTGAACGCGCTGCGGGCGGCGATGGAAATGCGCGCTGCGATCGGCGCCGTGCCGCGAACCTCTTCGCAGGACATGCGCTTCGGCCTGCACCTTGCCGACGTGGTCGTCGTCGGGGATGACCTGCGCGGCGATGGCGTCAATGTCGCCGCGCGGATTGAGGCGTCAGCCGAGCCTGGGCAAATCGAAGTTTCGGGGCCACTCTACGACCATGTTCGCCGCGTCTCTCCCTGCGCGTTCGATTCCGTAGGCGAGCGACAATTGAAGGGCGTGTCCGAGCCGGTTCGAATTTACCGCGTCGGAGCGGCGATGGATCGGCACCGCTTCCTGATAGCGCCCACCCGCCCCGCTCCGCCTTTGTCGATCCGGCCGAATTCCGTCGTGGTGACGCCCTTCGCCACGCCATCGGCGACCGACCAGGACCAGACTTTTCTCGCCGAAGGAATGACGGACGACCTGACGCTCGAGCTCAGTCGACTGAAGAGCCTGTTCGTCACGTCAAGGTCGGCGTCGAGCGTGCTTCGAACCGCCGATCCGGTCGAAATCGGCAAGGTGCTCGGCGTGCGCTATGTGGTCGCCGGCTCGGTGCGCAAGGCCGGCGCCCAGGTGCGCGTCAATATCTCCCTCATCGAGACGGCAGAGGGGCATCTGCTGTGGTCTGATCGTATCCAGCGCCCCTTCGCGGAGATCCTCGACATTATGGACGAGATCACGGCACGGGTCGCCGCGACCGTTTCCGGCCGGATCGAGCAGTCCGAGCTCGCGGCAGCCCGGCTGAAACGCCCGGAGAACATGTCCGCCTATGAGCACTATCTGAGAGGCCTCGATCATCACCGGCTGGCCGGCGTCGCGGATGTGCATCTGCATGAAGCGATGGGCTGGTTCGAGAAGGCGATGCAGGCGGATCCGGGCTTCGGGCGTCCGTTCGCCATGCATGTCTGCTCGTGGAGCTCGCTGCCGAGCTTCGATCTCGAGGCCGGCGAACTTCAGACGGCTCATGCCTTGGAACTCGATCCCACCGATCCCGAGGCGCACCGCATCATGGGCGCGATCAAGATGAAGCGCGGCGATTTCGTTGCGTCGCGCTTTCATCATGAACGGGCGATCGAGTTGGCGCCGAACGACGCCTACACGATCGGCCGTTGCGCGGCCTTCTATCTGTTCGCCGGTGAACCCTTGCGGGCGCTCGAACTTCTCGATCGCGCCGAAACGCTGGATCCGTTCCTTCCAGTCTGGATCACCGAGGAGCGGGTAGCCTCTCTTTACGTGCTCGACCGATACGAGGAGATGTTCGAGGTGGCCCACAAGCTGCCGTTCCAGACGCGGCGCACCTACCTCTATCGTGTTGCGGCGCGCATGGCCCGCGGTGATGTCGAACGAGCAGGTGAGCTCGTTGCCCAGGCGCTCGGCCTCGATCCGACGCTGTCGGCCGAGTATCTGGTTGGCCAGGAGCTTTTCAAGGACCCCGCGATCCTGGAGGCCCTTATGCAGCGGAACCGGGCCGCCGGTCTCCCCGCATCGCGTGACACTGCCGCCTGCGCTGCCTGACGATCTGAAGCACGGCGCCTATACCGCCTTCTGGTCCGCCGGAGCCGCTTTCTCCGCTGTCGAACCCCGTCGGCGCGCCTGATGACGCGGAGCAATCTTGGCGCGCACTGCCTTCCATGGCCGGGCGACCTCGTCGGAGAGGGCTTCCCGAACAGCCTCGGCGATCACAGACACGACGAAATCCGCCTGGAGCTCTTCGACCAGCTCGGCTCTCGGCGCCCCGTCCTCCTGCCACAGCACGATGCCGATGCGCGCCGTCGGAGCAACACGCTTCAGCCGGCGGACGATGAACTTGGCGTGCCGCAGCGACTCCGGATCGAGAAAACTCACGAGGATTGCGTTGCGCTCTGGGAGGGGAAGCGTTCGAATCGTTCCGGGCTTCAAGTCCTTGTAACTCGCGAAGGCCACTTCCGCGCCTTGGACGCGGATCACCTGCGCCAGCATCGATGCGGTCACATCGTCGAGCTCGCCGCGCCCGCCGATGCACAGCACGGACTTGCCATCGCCGAGAGGCAAGTCATAGTCGTCGCTCTGATCGTCTGTGGCGCCGGTCCCTTCGCCGGCGTCTTCTTCCTCCTCGTCCTCCTCTTCGGCGGCGATTTCCTCGAGATTGGCGACGAGCGTGCGCGTGCTCTGGGCAATCTGCGCCACCTGCGGATCGGTGAGCGCGCCGCGGGCGCGGTCGTGTTCCGCGAGCAGCAAGGCCGGAATCGCGACCGTGTCGTAGAACTCGACGAGATATTTCTCCTCGAGCATTTCTTCGGCGTTGTCGGTCGCCTCGTCCGGATCGCCGGCGAGCAGTCGTTGATAGAGCCGTTCCTTGGGATCGAGCACAGGTTCGTTGCCCAACAGGATTTCGAGGAACTCGAACTGCGGGACATGGCGGCCGAGGACGACGAGACAAACCGTCAGCGGCGTCGACAGTACCAGTCCGACCGGGCCCCAGAGCCAGGCCCAGAAAATTGCCGAGACGATGATCGCGAGCGGCGAAAGGCCCGTCCGCGACCCGTAGAGCCACGGCTCGACGACATTGTTGCTGAGGAGCTCCAGGGCAATGAACAGCGCCGCCGTCCAGACAAGCAGGCTCCAACCCGGAGCCGCGGCGAAAGCGAGAAACAGCGGAAGCGCTGCCGCGATGACGGGGCCGATATAGGGGACGAAGCGCAGCACGATGGCGAGCATTCCCCAGAGAATCGCATTGGGTATGCCGAGCAGCCAGAGGCCGATGGCAAGCGGAATGCCGTAGGTGACGTTCACGACCAGTTGCATGAGCAGGTACTGGCCGACCCGCGCGCCGGCGTCCTGCAGGGCTTCTGTCGTGCGGTGCAGGTCGCCGTAGCCGACCAGCCGGATGAAACGGTCGCGCAGTTCCTCCCGTTCGAAAAGCATGAAGATGACGACGACAATGACGAGACCCGTCGTTGCGAGCGGCCCAAGCAGCGGATCGATGATATTCCTCAGCGTCTGGAGAGGGCGCTCCGGAGCAAATATCTCCACAAGAAGCGGTTCCTGCTCAGGTTCCGGAGCGGGGGAAACGGGCGTTTCCGGCTTGGGGCGGCTGATCTCCGTGCTGATTCGTTCCACGACGCGGCTGAGGCGTTCGAAGATCTGGCTTTCCGATCCCGCCTCCTTCAGCACCCGGATTTTCTCGATGATGTTGTACTGGTAGGTGGGAAGGTTCTGCGCCACTTCGCTGACCTGCATGGCCAGGATGATGCTGAATGCCGAGAGGAACAGAAAGGCGGTCGCGACCGTGCCGATGACGGCGACCGAACGCGGCAATCCGGCTCTTCGCAGCCTGAAGACCACCGGCGCCAGCGCGAAGGTAAGCAGGATGGCGATCGCCAGTGGCAGAAACACTTCGCTGGCGAAATAGAGAACGGCGACCGTCGCCGCCGTTGCTGCAAGCGTTGGAAGCCGGGAAGACTGGGCAATCGCTGTCGATCCAGGCGCGATCGCGAGCTGCATCGATCGGCTGGCGGTTTGGGCCTGGTCCTGGCCAGCTTTCCGCGAAAACCTCAGCATTTCATTCCCCATGCCCCGTCACCCTCAGACTCCCTTGTGCATCTCCGAAGGGTTTGGGGCAAGATGAGGCTACACCACGGCGCTGCCCGCCATGAGGGCGAGGATCAGGAAGATCAGGAATATGACCAGTGCCAGGTAGAAGAGGATCTTGGCGATGCCTGCCGTTGCGGCCGAGATGCCGGAAAAGCCGAGAAAACCTGTGACCAGCGAGATAACCAGGAAGATAAGAGCCCATTTGAGCATGGTGCAACCTTCGTTCGGACAAAAGCTTGCTTAGCAAGTAGGGCAGTTGTCGAGGAAGCCTACTGCAGGTTTCCTCAAATCGTCGCCGAAGGATAAAAACATGCAGCGTTTCAGAGTGCTACGGCGACCATCGCGGGTCTGGCGGGACGGGGCGGTGCTGCGGAGGGGCTATCAGAGGGGCGCCGCCTGCTATTTATTCGGCCAGATCTCCTCCTCCCTGCTGACGTCTGCGAGACCGCGTCGGGCATCCCGGTTGCCGGTCGCGGCGGCTGCCTCGAAGATGCGCTTCGCCTCGGCGAACCGGTTGAGCCTGAGATAGGCATAGCCGCGCAGGACCATCAGATCGGTGCGCTCGGACGATATGTGCCGCAACTGATCGAGAAACAACAATGTCTCGCGGTAGCGGCCGGTGTCGAAGGCGGCGATTGCGCGGTCGGCAAGTATGGCCGTCTGTAGCTCGGCCACGCGGGCTCGGCTTTGCGGCGACTTCGTTGCGGCGACGGCCGCCTTGCTCGTCAGCCCGGCACGGAGATAGGCAAGACTCTGGCCGTAGGCGGCATCCTCCCGCATCGTAGACGCCGAGGTGCGAAGCGCTACCTCGAAGGCTTCGGCGGCTTCAAGCGGACGGTTCATGTCCATCAGGCACCATCCGCGCGCCAGTGCCGCTTGCGGCGCCAGGCGGTTCGGGTCCAGCGTCTCGCGGCAGCCGACCGTCCTTCGCACGACCTGGCGCGGCGACGACCCGACCCGGGCGGGCAAGCCGGCTTGGCGACGCACGACGGCAACGGCCGGCCGGCCGCGCTCCGCTGCGCCCGGCTGCGCTTCTTGTCCCGTCGGCCCCGGAACCTGTCCAGCCTCGGTCGGCTTTTCGGGCTCGCCGAGGCGAGCGATCCGCTCCGAACGTCCAGCCCAAAGGCGCTGGATCTCGACCGCGCCGGCCGTGTCGCCGAGCTGTTGACGGGTGACCGCCAGACCATAGGCCGACGGCTCATCATCCGGGTTCCAGCGAAGCGCCGTCGAAAACCATTGAAGGGCCGTCTGCGGCTGTCCTAGTGAGCGGGCATACCAGCCGAACTGCTGGGCCGTCGCCGGATCGCGCGCCTTCATGGTCTCCTGCGCAATGCGCTGAAGGACATCGCCGGCGAGACCGACCGGGGGTTCGATCGCCAGCAGATTGGCGGTCGCGGCCATGTAGGTCGCGCGGGCATCGGCCGAGGCATCCCGCCAGGGGTATAACACCTTCTCGGCTTCTTCCGGCGCCTTGCGGTCGATCAAGGTGAGCGCCAGCCCCTGTGAGGCGGAAGCCGAATCCTGCTTGTCGCGCGCACGTCTGAACCATTGCTCCGCCGCGTTCATGTTCTTGCGGCGCAACTGATACCAGCCGAGCAGAAGCGCGTCCGATGCCATATCCTGCGTTTCGACGAGTCTTTCGATCCGCTGCAGATATTTCGGGTCGACGGCGAGCGCTGCGTCGTCCTCGCCCTCGGCGACGAAGCGACGGGCGAGGTCGTCGCGAATGCTTTCGAATTCCAGCGTTCCGGCAACGTTGGGTCTCTCGTAGGAAAGCAGTTCCTGAAGCATGGCATAGGGCAGGGCGGCGGCGGCTTTCTGCAGCGTCGCGAGCCGCTCCGGTTCGCTGTCGCAGTTTTTCAATATGTAGAGATAGGCGTCGCGCGCCCGCCCTTGGCGTTTCGTTTCGGCAAAGGCCTCGGCGACGCGCCAGAGCACGTCAACCTCACTGCAGGTGAGCAGGATTGGCGTGTTCGCGCCGACCTGAATGACGGTCTCATACTGTTTGAGATCGGAGGCATTGATAAGCCGTGCCCGAGCTTCGGCGACATCGAGACGCTCGAGGAGATCGGCAGGCGGCTGCCAACCGGCCTCTCTTGTTTGCCGGTCGGCGATCGCTCTGCGGACTTCTGCGTAGCGTCCTTCCGAATAGAGCTGCCACATGGTCTCGAGCTGCACGTCCTTGTTGCGCGGGACGGCCAGGGGATCGCGTGGAGGGGTCCAGTTCGGATAGAGCGCCCTGAGACGCGAAATCTCCGCCTGCAGGCGGGCGGTGTCGCCCTGGCTGGCAAAGTAGCGAAGCGCCGATTCGTCGACCGCAGGTGGCTCATCGGTGGGAGGCGTATCCGCTTGTGGCGGCGTTTGCGCCTGTGCCACCTCCTGCGAGCCGGTTCCTCTCGCGCCCTTTCCGCTATCGGCGGCGTTGCCGAAGGTGACGGCCAGTTCCGGTGCGGCACTGGCGATGAGGTCTCCAAGGCCCTTGCGCAGCTGGTCGCCGTCGGCGATGCCGGCGATGCCGATCACCGTCGCGGTGACACCTGCGAATGCTATGACTGGAAACTTCATAAACACTCCGGATGCTTTTCCTCCACGAAAGTCAGTCCCAGCAGGTGCAGGGTCGATGGGTAGTATTGCGTCGGGCGGAACGCCTTGGCGTTCTCTGGAACCTTGGTGCCTTCGAGAACACAGGCCAGAATATGGTTAACAAACCGATAACCGGGGTCCGTAAGCGTCGCGCGCACCGCGCCGGTCTCGAGATCGCGGGTCAGGAGCTCGCCATGCGGTCCCGACATCCCACGTTGCAGCCTCAGCAGAAACTCCCGGTCTGCTTGTTCTGCGCGCATGAGGTAAAGCGGAATGCGCAGGGCGTTGAAACCGAATTCCCGTGGAAATCCGGAGGCCGGTTTGAGCGACGTCTTGGCGCTCACCCAATCGGCCGGCATGTCTTCCGGGCCGAATTTCATTGCCTGGATCATCGCCTTGCCGTCCGTTTCGAGAGCCTGCCATGTCGGCGACGGAACGAGACGGTCGAGCACCGGCAGGGCTTCGAAGACCCAATAGGAAGGGTTGATGACGGGTCCGTCGGCGCGATCGGCGGCGGCAAAGCCCGCGACACCGGGCAGCAGCAGCGTGCGTCCGCCATGCTTGACGACGGTCTTGTCGAGAATTGCCTCGGCGATCGAGACCGCCGCCTGTGAATAGTCGTTCCGGCTCCAGCGTTCGGCGGCGAGTGTCAGGCTATACGCGATCAGAATATCGCCGTCGGTCGCGTTGTTGATGTCGGTCACATGGGGATCGTCGTCCGGACTCCATTTCCAGGCTGCAAGCCCGTCGTCGCGCAACAGAAGCTCGCGGCGGGTGAAGGACCAGATCTGCTCGAAGTCGGCAGGTTCGTTCGCCAGGAACGAGAGGAGCAGGCCGTAACCCTGTCCCTCGCTGTGGCTGATGTTCCCATTGGCGTCGTCGAGGATACGCCCGCTCGAATCGAGAAACTTCGACTTGTATTCAGCCCAGGCGTCGGCCTTCACGCTTGCCTGCCTCTCATCCGCCTCCGCCGGTCCGACCAGTACCGTCAGAAGAAGCGCGAATATCAAGAGGTGTCTCATGGTCGGCGCCCCAGTTTGGCGAGCAGCACGGCGGTTGCCAGACCGAGCAAGACAGCAAGGCTGACAAGCGCTACCGCATAGAAGAGAATGTTCGTCGACAGCCAGTTCGCCGCGATGAGGCGGTAGTTCCAGAAAGACGGCGGCTGCGTCTCGACAAGTCCGAAGCGACGAGCCGGCGTCGCGGTGACCTTGTCTTCGACGGGCTCGTAGGTCGCGATGTGCCCGGAAATCTCACTCCATCGGGATGTATCGGCGATCGCGGCCGTCCCCTCGCGCAGCAATCTTGGCGAAGGAGCTGCCACTACCGTCCAGGTGGCGTTCTCAGCCGGATTGGCCGATTGCGCCACCAGCAGGGTTGCGGTGTCCGGAGGAATGAAAGGCGCCTCGGCCTCCGGTATCATTCGGAGTGAATTCAGGGAAATGTCGAAATTGTCCTTGATCCAGCTCTCGACATCGACAATGGCGCTGCGCCAGCCACCGCCCTTCAAGCGCGTCTGCCATTCGTCGAGCGCCGTCTGCGTATTGCGCCCCTGGGCAAGGTCCTTCGCACTTCCCCAGGAAGCCTGGCTGCCCGTGTCGATCCCGGCCTGCGTCAGCACCATTTTCGGGAGCTGCGGCATGGCGCCGATGAAGAGCGCTTGCCGTCCATCGGCCACCAGCGGATCGGAGATCGTTTCCATCTGCATCGGCCGTCCGCCGGCTACGGCCAGCCTCGCGATGAAGGTGGCAGCGCCCGAAAGCGTGTCGGCATCGGCCCGGTCGATGTAGAGCGCAATCGGATCGGTACTACCTCGGTAAGGATAGGCCGAGCCGGACGTTGCCGCCAGATCGGGGCGCCGTGCGACGCGGGCGAAATCGGGCATTACAAATTCTGACGTGTCGAACAGGGCAAAGCGGGGCTCGGAAGAAGCGGCACTCCCCGGCGCGCACAACTTGTCAGCCTCGGTCAGCAGCACCGCTTCCAGTTCTATGAGGTTCGCTCCGGGCCGAAAATGCCGCAGCGTCACGTTGATCGGGAGATGACGGAGGATACCGCCCGCCGACGCTTCCAGCGGGACCGTCGTGGCTATGTTGCCGTTCACGTAGACGTCGATCCGGCTGCCGGGGCGGACCGCTTCCGTATAGGCGGCGTCCAGGAGGATGGTGGCCTCGCCATAAGCATCGGCATAGAAGTCGGAAGGGATCGCCACCTGTAGGGCCGTCCGGAAACGGCGGCCGGAAAATTCGCTTGTCGCGACGCCGAGTTCGGCAAAACTCAGCCTCTTGCCGGAAAACACCAGCGGCGTTTGCGGTAGCCGCCAGCGCTCCGTTTTGATGACGTCTCGCGCAACGTCCGAAGGCCGCTCTGTGGCCGCGGTGATCGTTTCGATCGCTGCTGCGACGGCCGCCCAGTCGGGGCCGCTGAGGACGAGAACCGGCGCATGTTCCGTCGGGGATTCTGCGAAGGCGGCAATTGTCCTGTCCGCCGCCTCCGCGGGTAGCGACGGAAGGAGGGGCTGGAGTTCCGTTGCGGTTCCGGCAAGAATCGTCAGCTCGCCGGGCTTGCCAAGTTCCGGCAGGTCGCGGCTGAAGACGATCGATTGGGCCGGCATGCGTCCGAGCAAGGCAACGCCCTGCGCCAACCGCATCAGCATCGGCACGTGGCTCGGCTGCTCCAGTGCAGGCGCGACGATATTGAACCGGGTTCGCCCGGTCTCATTTGTACCGATCGCCTGAATATCTTCGATCGCGCTCAGGGCTCGGGGCTCATCTCCCTCGAAAGTGATGAAGGCACTGTCCGAGCTTATCTCTGTCCAGAGTTCGTAGGTCGACTGGATCGTGCAGTCGGTTCGGTGTCGGTGCCGCACCCGGAAGCGGATCTCGTTGGAGCCGGTGCGCAACAGGCCGAGGGGTATGTCGTAGCTGCGTTCCTGCGGCTCGTCGGCCGCCTGGACTTCCCCTTCGCCGACAACCTTGTCGTTCACCAGAACGGACAGGACAGATGCCTCCGGCGCCACGACAATCGCGTTTTGATAGGCAAAGGTGATCTTGCGGCCGGCTTCCGCCTGCGCCGGTGTCAGATAGATGGACCAGACGCGCTCGTCCGCTTCGCCGGCAAGAGACAAGGTCGGGAACGGCAGGATGAAACGGCGGAACGGCTGGGCAGCCGGGGGAGGCGCGGCCGCCTCGGTGCTGATGGAGCCTGGCACCGCCCCACGGAGCGGCGGTGCCTTTTCAACCGGCGGTGCGGGACGCTGTTTGGCGGGGCGCTCGTCCGACATGTCGAAGGGGGAGGGCTGGGCAGCCGCAGGCGACCCGGCCAAGAACACCATCAGAATTGCGAGCACGCGGTTCATTTGCTCGCTCCCGCTTCGGTCTTGATGCTGCGGAAGAAATAGATGAGGCCGCGGCTCATCTGATAGAGGGCCAGCCACAAGAACCAAAGCGTGCCGCGCACCAGGCCGGGATTGCCGCGCCGCTTGCGCTGAAACTCGCTCCACTGCTGGGAATTGGCGAAGATGAGGTCGGCGACAAGGCTATGGTGGTGGGCGATTTCCGGCAGATAGCGGCAGCCGACGATCGTCAGATCGCCCTCGGTTTCGATATTCCTGATCGAGACCGGCAGGGTTTCGAAGGTGCCGTCGCCGCTGTAGGGCTGGAAGCGGATTTGCCCCCGCACATCGACGAGCAGTTCGTCGGTGGGAAGGCCATAGACCTGAACTCTCGCCCCGTGCGCCGACACGTTCTCGATCGTTGCCGGATATGTTTGCTCGCCGAACGAGAACTCGCAGCGCCGGCTGACCTTCACGCGCCGCGAGGCTGCCTTCTCGCCCCGTTCGGAAACCACCCCGAGCGCACAGCCGGCCATGATGAGATTGAGGAGATTCCAGCCTCCGACGACCAGCGTTATGTCCGCCTTGTACGGTTCCGTATAGACGCGATAGATCGCCAGTGCAGTGGCAATGAGGAGTATGGCGAAGATCACGAAGAACGGCCGGCTGATCTCGGAGAGCCTGCTTTCCAAGACGGACTCGTCTTTTGCCGTCACCTTGAATGTCGGCTTGCGCGGGTTGAGCAGGACCGAAACGACTGCCGGGAGCAGGTGGACGGTCTGCGCATACTCGTAGAGCTCGGATATCCACGGCCAGCGGAACGATCCGTAGAGATAGTTCTGCATCGTCAGGTTCACGAGCATGTAGACGAGCGTATAGGCGAGGAACTCGCCGCCGGACGCGGTGAAGATCTGCAGATCGAAGAACAGGTAGAAAAGCGGCGCGAAGAGGAAAATCGTCCGCGAGAACGGAAACAGCCAGAACAGCGTCGACGACATGTAGCAAAGGCGCTGCGGTATGGACAATCCGCCCTTTAGCAAGGGGAAGCGGAACATCAGGATCTGCATCATTCCCTGCGCCCAGCGGCTGCGCTGGCCGATGAAGCTCGCGAACGTCGCCGGCTGCAATCCGGCGATCAGCGGACGGTCGACATAGACGCTGTTCCAGCCGCGGCCGTGAAGCGCCAGCGCCGTCTCGCAGTCCTCGGTGATGCTCAACCCGCTGAAGCCGCTCGTATCCTCCAGCGCCTTGCGCCGCAGAACCGCCGCCGAGCCGCAGAAAAATGCAGCGTTCCACTTGTCGAGACCGCGCTGGATGATGCCGTAGAACATCTCGTTCTCGCTCGGCATCTTCTCGAAGGTTCTAAGGTTGCGCTCGAGCGGGTCGGGGTTGAGGAAGAAATGCGGCGTCTGCACCAGGAACAGGCGCGGATCGTCCTCGAAATAGCCGACCGTTTCGAGCAGGAAGTCGCGTGCCGGAGCGTGGTCGGCATCGAAAACGGCGATCAATTCGCCGTTCGAATGCAGCATCCCGTTATTGAGATTGCCGGCCTTCGCATGTTCGTTGCGGTCGCGGCTGAGGTAGCGCACGCCGAGGTCCTCGCAGAGTTTCTGCAGGTCCCGGTGTCGTCCGGTGGCGCGCTGCGCATCGACGAGATTGGTGGAATTGCGCTTTTGCAATGTACCGCCATCATCAAGGAGCCACACCGTCAACTTGTCGACCGGATAGTCCATCCCCTTGGCCGCCGCAAGCGTATTGGCAAGCAGGTCCGCATCCTCGTTGTAGGACGGCACGAATACGTCGACTTTCGGGTATTTCCCCGGCGTCGCCGAACGCGAGGCCCGCGGCGGAAGCGGCATCGCGACGACGAACAGGCTGAGGGCGAGCATCATGACGCTGTACATTTCGGCCAGGTAAAGCAGGAAGCCCGGGATGAAATTCTCCGGCTGGTTGACCGGAGGCAGGGTGCTTGTCGTGCGCCAATAGACATAGCGCAGCACCATGGCACTGCCGAAGGCCAGCGCGATGGGCCGCCATTTGCCGCCCGCGTCCAAGAGCTTGATCAGCGCCATGAACGTCACGACCAAAACGCTCGCGATCAATTGTGTCTGCAGGTTGACGGGCAGCGTAATGAGCGCGACGAGGCAAAGGGATATGATGCCCCATGCGGCAAGAGTAGCGACCTTACTCATACATTTGCCTTCCAACAGCGGCATTCATGCCGCTGGCGATGGTTTATAAAACAGCCGGTCAGACGACCCGGTGAGCCCCATAGCAGGCCCGAGTTATCGCCTTGTTAAGGGCAGACCGTACCTCCCTCTGGTGTGCAAGTGGGCAGGGGAACCAAGACGGTGCCTGCCGCGCCGGTGGAAACTGCCGGGCCAGGCAGGCTTCCGTCGGTTTGCGGCGCGGGCAGGGGTGTCACGGCCGCCGGGCGCGCCGCGTCCGGTCTCTCGACGAGGCGCGGCGTCCGCGCCTGCATCCGCGCCTCGACGCGTCTTTCGCCTTCAAGCACAGGCGCCTGGCCGGAAGGCGTCTCCATGCGGTAGACGGGACTGCCCGTTCGCCCGAGCCCGGCGTCGACCGCCGGGGGTGGCCCGTAGGGGTTCCAACTCGGATCGCCGATCGTGCCACTGATCGTGTAGCCGTAAACGATGGCCAACAGCGCGTTCTCCGTGGCGCCGGTGGCGCAATAGCGCAGCCGAGCCTGAATGGTGCCGTAACTGCGCAGCGGAGAGCGCTGGCTTTCCGGCGGACGGATCTGCTGCCAGGCATAGAGACAGGCGTCGCCGCCGTTCCCGCGTCCGAAGGCATAGCCGAACGGGCCATAGTTGTTCTGAAGGAAGTAGGGCGACTGGGTCAGGGCAACGCCTGGAATGGCGCGCCGCGCCTCGCGCATCATCTCCGACGCGCGAACCGCCGAATAGGTCGCTGTTCTCTGGTTGAGGCCGGCACCCGTCGGTCCGAAGAATGCGGCGCGAAGGTAGTTCTGTCCGGGTGTGGAAGCGGACGTGTGCAAATTGACATCTTGCTCGACGGCATTGCCGAAGCGCCGCTCCACCACGTTCAAGACCGCCGGGCCCCCGGGCGGCGGCAGGACGAGTGCGTTTTCGGTCGGCACGATTGCTGCGCCCGTCGGAACGCGTGCGCCTTCACGGGCCGTGCAGCCGGCAAGGGACAGAAACGCGAGAACGATAAAACCGACGGCCTTGCCGCTGCACCGCAAACTGGCAACCTCCAACCTTGCCTCCACAGCGGCGCACGTCTTCTCGAACGGGCAAGGCCGCTGCGGCACATTCAATCGCTGCACGTTTCGTTCAATCGGCTCGACTTTGCGAAACACGCAGTAGGCAGAAAAGGACGCGCGGAGCGCGCTCTGCCCGCATTTCAATCTTTATCCATCACGCGGCGACCACGAATCGCGATGGTCACCGCCAGTCTGTGAACCTGCATAGTGCAACTGGGGCGTTTTTCAAACCCGCATAAAAAGGAGCAGCGGACGCAGGCAGTCAAACGCGCCTGTTTCGTTGGCGAGGAGGTGACCAGGCTCTTGGTCCGCCGAGGAACATTTCCAAGCGATCGCGGTTCGTTTTGAAGGAGATTGGACGTCATGAACCTGAATTGCGAACGCAGCCTGTCCCTCTGGATGGCAACCGTCCCGGAACATCAGGCGCAACCGCTTGCCACCAATGGGCAAGCGGATGTGGCCGTTGTGGGGTCCGGCATCGCCGGCCTCTCGATCGCCTACGAACTGTGCCGCGAGGGCCAATCGGTTATTGTCCTGGATCGGGGCGCCCTCGCGCGAGGCATGACGGCTCGCACGAGCGCGCATCTCGCGTCCGCCCTGGATGACTTCTACCACAAGCTCATCGACCTGCGCGGTCTCGACGAGGCACGGCACTACCTTCACAGCCAGGTCGCCGCACTTGATCGGGTCGACCGGATCCAGGCGACGGAAGAGATCGACTGCGACTTCCGGCGTCTCGACGGTTATCTGTTCGCAGCGTCGGACGATGACGGTTCCATTCTCGAGCGGGAGATCGGCGCCTGTCACAGCCTTGGTTTCTCCGGCGTTGCTTGGGACGCGCTGCCGGTCGCAGAGGTCGGTCCCGAGCGTCGCTGTCTTCGATTTCCGGAACAGGCACGGTTCCATCCGCTTAAATACCTTAACGGGCTTATCCGCTGCGTCGAACGGGACGGCGGACGGCTCTACGCAGAGACACCGGTCGTGAGCGTCGAAGAGAAGGGCGGCGAAGCGATCGTCCGAACCCGGAACGGCTATGAGATCCGCGCGCGAGCGGCGGTCATCGCCACCAACTCGCC
Source organism: Sinorhizobium fredii NGR234 (assembly GCF_000018545.1). Lineage (NCBI taxonomy): Bacteria > Pseudomonadati > Pseudomonadota > Alphaproteobacteria > Hyphomicrobiales > Rhizobiaceae > Ensifer > Ensifer fredii. The sequence goes on along the minus strand of NC_012586.1, from coordinate 1,543,576 downwards.
GATCAACGATTGGATCGCAATCCACACCAAGCAGGCGCCGTATCGCACCTATGTGATTGCCGTGCGGATACCAAGCGCCTCTGTTGTCGACGCGCTGTATTGGGATACGCTGGACCCCTACCACTATGTCCGCCTCCAGCCGTTGGACGCTGAACACGACTGGCTGATCGTCGGCGGGGAGGACCACAAGACCGGTCAGGCCGACGACCAGCGAGATCGGATAACGAGGCTCACAGAATGGGCAAAGGCCCATTTCCCGCAGATGAGCGACCCGGAATATGCCTGGTCCGGCCAGGTCATGGAGCCGGTGGACCACCTCGCCTATATCGGCCGCAATCCCGGAAACGAGAACATCTTCGTCGTGACGGGCGATTCCGGCGAGGGGCTGTCGAACGGCGTCGCCGGATCCCTGATCCTGCGCGACCTCATCCTGAAGCGTGACAACGCCTGGGCCGGCGTGTACCAACCCAATCGGATCTCGATCAGCGCGGCTGGTGAATACATTTCTGAAAACCTCACCATGCCGGCCAGTCTCGCCGAACATTTCACCGGCGGGGAATTGTCTTCGGTTGACGAATTGAAACCGGGCGACGGCGGGCTCGTTCGCCGTGGCGCCGCAAAGCTTGCCGCCTATCGCGACGATGGCGGCGAACTTCACGTTCGATCCGCGACTTGCACGCATGCCGGCTGTGTCGTGCATTGGAACGGCTTCGAAAGATGCTGGGACTGTCCATGCCACGGCTCGCACTTTTCGGTAGACGGCGAGCCCCTGAACGCGCCCGCCTTCAAGCCGCTTGCGGCGGCGCATGAATAGGCGCCCGGAGGGGAGACTGTTTCCGGAGAAAATGGCCGAAGAACCTGGCGGCTTTGTCCGTTCACAGCAGGTTGTTCGATAGGAACACGATCAGTGAGACGGTGAGTGCGCCACAACCCCATATATGATTGCATCGTTGTGGGTGGCGGCCCTGCGGGCCTCGCGGCAAGCGTCTATCTGGCGCGCCTCAATCGGCGTGTGGTCGTCGTCGACGAGGGGAATAGCCGCGCGTCGCTGATCCCGCGTTCCTACAATCACCCCGCCTTCCCGGATGGCGTGCCGGGCCAGGCGTTGCTTGACCGTATGCACGAACAGGCCAGCAGGTACGGGGTGGAACATGTCGCAGGCCGTGCCGATCTGTTGGAGCGGCTCGATGACGGCTTTCGGTGCATATCGGCCGGCCAAAGCATCCAGAGTCGTGCAATCATCTGCGCGACGGGCTTGGTCGACGTTCTTCCGCCTTGGCCGGACGCTACGGAACTCGTGCGACATGGCAATCTCAGGGTATGCCCGATCTGCGACGGGTACGAAATCAATGGCGCTCCTGTCGTTGTTATCGGCAACAGCCGGCGGGCGATGAAGGAAGCCGCGTTTCTGCTGTCGTTCACCGATGACGTGACGGTGGTGACGTTGGGCGCCGAACCGGAAGGCCTAAGTCCCGCAGTCATTAAACCACCCATTCGGCTGGTCACTGCCCAGCTGGCCCGTCACAGACCGGTTTCCGAAGATCGCATCGCGTTGGAATTCCTGGATGGGACCATGCTGGAGGCGGTAGCAGTTTACTCGGCGCTTGGGTGCAGGCCCCAGTCGCTTCTTGCGCGGGCCATCGGCGTGAGGCTTGACGAGGAAGGGCGCATACCGACCGATCAACATCAGCGGACAAATGTTCGCCGCTTTTACGCGATCGGCGATGTGGTGACGGGTCTGAACCAGATGGGGGTAGCCATGGCGCAGGGGGAGATCGCCGCAGTCGCCGCGCACAATGATTTGACGGAGGCTTTCGGCGATCCTTGAGCGGGACGTCCGTCAGGACGTGCCTGCCGGCCTCGCGCGTTTACGCGGCTGAAAGACGCCGCACCAGTCCGATCTTCTCGAGATCCGTTCGCAGCACTGGATCCAGAACAACCTTCCTCCAAAGCGGCCGATAGCCAAGCCGCCCATAGAGCTCAAGCGCCCGTTCATTGGCCGCCGCCACCTCGATCCGAGCCTCGGAATATCCCCGATCGAGGACCTGCGCCTCGAGAGCCCTTATCAGTGCCGATCCGGCACCTCGCCCCTCGAACGGCGGAGCCACCCAGATATCGCTGATGGTATCGTCGGCGTGCTCGCAAGCTCCGATCCCGCCAGCCTGGCCTTCGATCTCCGCCACGACGATACTTGAACCGATTTGTCGCAGAAACGGGACGAATGGGTTGTCTTTCTCGATCGCCAGCGCGATCTCGGCCGGTACCAAGGGTTTGATCCCCTTGCGCCAAGCCGCGAGGCCGATATGAGCAAGCGCGTCGACTTCGTCCGGTCGAGCGGGGCGTATGACGATCATTCGGGGTTTCCTCGGGAAATGCTCTGTACTACTGCATGATTCTTTAAATCGAAATCGATTTAAGGACAAAATCATGCAGCAGTTCAAAGTGCTACAGCGACCTTAGCGCGTCCGATTGGACGTGCGGCGCTGTAGAGCGGCCACTGCAGTCCTACAGCGCGGACCGGCCGGAGTGGGGCGAGCAGCGCGTCATCGAGAGAGCTTGTCCAGCGCTTCGCGAAGCGTTGCTGCGGCCTCTTCACGTTCGCCGGACGACATGAGTTCGGGCTCGGCATCGAGCTTCAGGTGCGGCAACTCCTTGTGGATTGTCTCGCAAGCGGCGCTGATATTGGCCCTGAAGTCGACGACGTTGAAGGTCGCGATCGGATAGGCAATGCCCTTGACGCGGACTCGCCCGACCTCCTCGCAATGGATCACGTCCTTCACCTGCGCGAAGGTCTCGTAGGAGATGAGGACCGATCCGGGCTCCGCTTCCTGTTCCAGCCGCGCGGCGAGGTTCACCGCTCCGCCAATGATCGTGTAGTCCATCCGGTCTTCGCTGCCGAAATTGCCGACGGTGCAGTAGTCCGTGTGAATGCCGATCCGGCAGCGCAGCGGCGACTCTATTCCGGCGCCGCGCCAGATCTCGCCAAGTTCGGCCATTCGCTTCTGCATGGCAAGCGCCATCGAAACACAGGCAATGGCGTCCGCCTTCACACCGTTTGTCTCCGGATCGCCGAAGAACATCAGGATGGCATCGCCGACATATTTGTCGATCGTCGCACCGAAGGAGAGGGCGATCTTCGACATCTCCGTCAGATACTGGTTGAGGAGTTGGGTGAGCTCCTCGGACTCCATCTTGTCGGTCGTTTCGGTGAAACCGGCGATGTCGGAAAAGCAGATGGTCAGCTTCTTGCGCTGGCTGGCGATGCTGACATCCTGCCGGCCGCTGAAAATCGAAGTGTAGACCTGCGGAGCGAGGTATTTGGCAAGCTTGCTCGAGAGTGCCTCGAGGGCTGCCGACTTCTCGGAAAGATCCTGTTCGCGGCGCTTCAGCTCCGTTACGTCGGAATAGACAGCCACCGTGCCGCCGCCCGAAATCCGGCGCTCGCTGATCTGGACCCAGCGGTCAGCACCGCGCTGCTGCAGGATCGTTCCAGCCGGATTGCGATGCGCTTCGATCCGCTCGGCGATCCATTCTTCCTCGCGGCCTATGGCGGCCTCGATCAGGCCACGGCCGGCCGCCGCGCGGATAATTGCCTCGAAGCTGCTGCCGGAAACGACGGCGTCATCCATGCCCGGATAGAGAATTTCGCGATAGCGGCTGTTGCAGAGGAGGAGCCGGTCTTCGGCGTCGTAGAGAGCGAAGCCCTCGGAAATGCTTTCGATCGCATCGATCAGGCGTTGCCGGGCTTCGGCGACATCGCGGAGGTTCTTCTCCTCGACCTCGATCGCCGTGTCGCGGAAGACGCGCAGCGCCTTGGCCATTCGGCCGATCTCGTCGCCGCCGGTCTCCGGCAGCGCCACACGCAGGTTGCCGGCGGCAATGGCAAGCATGCTGTGGCTGAGGCCAGCGAGACGGGCAAGCAGGTTGCGGTCGACATAGAGCCAGACGATCAGGATTGAGCTAAGCAGGCTGAGGAGGGCGGAGCCGAGCACGATGCCGGTGCCATAGCGCCGCACCGTCGCCGCTTCCGCGCCTGCCTCGGAGATATCTTTTTGCGCGGCCGTTACGAGGCGGTCCACGGCAAGCGTCAGCTTGCGCGAAAGCCGATCGTTTTCCGCCACCAGCTTCTCGCCCTCAGCCAGGACCGCCAGTTCGTCGCCGCGCGCCGCCGGGATGCTTCCCGGCCCGTCGATCAGCGCCTTGAACTCGTCGACGAGTTGACGGAAGCGTTTGCGCAATTGCTCGTCGAATTCAGGCGTGACAGCCTCCAGCGCACCGACCGACCGGTGCAGCGGAAACGCAAGCAGCGACAGGTCGCCGGCCGTCGGCACCACCGCGGCCTGCAGAAGCGTGTCGTTGATGGCCGCGATCTCCCGCTGTGCCGTCTGTTGCGGAATATAGGCCGCGATGGCCCGTGCCAGGTCTCTCGTCGCCGCCGCTTCCGCTTCGGCTGAAAGCGTTGGATCGACGGTCGCTGCCCGCCACCGCGGGACCTTGGAGTTCATCACGAGAATACCGGGCGCGACGAGGCGCTGGCTGGCATTTGTCGTCGCCGACAGGCGACGCAGCAGTTCCTCCTTGCGTGCCACCGCGGTCAGGCGGGCGGTGACGAGACCATCGAGGGCGTTCAGGTTGCGCCGCAGCCCCACGGCTGCCTCTTCGATTTCGGAGACGACCGCCGAGCTCAGCGTCGTACCTTTCAGTGCGGCAAGCAATTCCTCCAGGCGCGTCATCTCGATGCCGATCGCGGCCGACACCTCGCCGTGCCGGGCCCTGCTGGTCGAAGCAAGGACGGCGGGTGCGGTGGCGGCGACCCGTTCGGCGTGGCGGGAGAGTTCCAATGAGAGATGGGCGGAGGGGGCCCGGCGCGCCGTTACCCGTTCGAGCACCTGGCTCAGCTGCAGGAAAGCGTACAGAGCGCCTATGGTCGCGAGCACCGCGAAGGCACTGATGCCGAAGAAGGCGAACAGCAGACGACCGCGAATGCCGAGACGATCAAACATCGCGGCCCATCGCTCCGGCTGAGGCGGTCAACATCGTCCGCACGGGTTTTTTCTCAAAAGCGAGTTGCTGCCATCAGCGCTGGTTATTCCAGCGGCACGTACTCGCCACCCTTCCAAACATACCACACCCAATTCTGAACGGTGAGATCGCCCTTCTCGTCGAAATCGATGCGCCCGAGCACCGTATCGAACTGATATTTGCGCAGCGTTTCGGTGATCTTCTGCGGGTCCAGCGACCCCGCCTTCCGCACCGCCTGGGCCCAGACCTCGGCCGCGCCGTAGCTGTGCAAGGTCCAGGAGTCCGGCTCGAAATTCTCGGCCCGGAAGCGCGCGACGACGTCGGCCGCCTCGGCATTCCGGCGCGGATCGGCGACGAAGGTGAAGAGCGTTCCTTCGGCGGCCGGGCCGGCGATGAGGCCGAATGCCTCGGTCGCCGTATCGTCACCGGAGATCACCTGCACCGGATAGGCGCGCTCACGGGCGGCACGAACCATGAGCGCCGCTTCCGTGTGGTAGCCGCCAAGATAGAGCACGGCGATGCCTGCCGTTTGAAAGCCGGCGATCTCGGCCGAGTAATCGTCCTTCCCCGGCTCGTAACTTTGGTAGATCGTTTCGTTGACGCCGCGCTTGTTCAGCTGCTTCCTGGTCTCTTCTGCAAGTCCCTTGCCATAGGTCGTGTCGTCGTGAAGGATCGCGATCTTCTTGTCGCCCCAGTGGTCGGCCAGGTAGTTGCCGGCCTGCAAGCCTTGTGCGTCGTCGCGACTGCACACCCGGAAGACGTTGGCATAGCCTTGTTCGGTCAAGGTGGGATTGGTCGAGGACGGCGAGATCTGCACCACGCCGGCCTTGGCGTAGATTTTGGATGCCGGGATCGAAGCACCCGAGCAGTAATGTCCGATGACCAGAACGGCCTTGTCGGCGACCAGCTTCTGGGCGGCCGCAACGGCCTGCTGCGCATCGCAAAAGTCATCGGCCACGATCAGCCGGATCTGCTCGCCGAGCACGCCGCCGGCGGCATTGATCCGGGCAACGGCCATCTCCGCGCCGCGCTTCAACTGCGTGCCGGTCCAGGCGAGCTTGCCCGTCATAGGGCCGGCGACGCCTATCAGAATTTCCGCTTGAACCGGAAAGCCGAGTGTGGAAGCCAGGATGGCAGCAAGGACGAGAGGCCGGCGCATGCAACACCTCCGCCTGCAATATACTCTGGATGGTGAGGTGCGGCTACTTGGGTGAGCTCCCCGGGCGTTCAGCGGTTGATCGGCGGCCCCTCCGCGACATGGGTCCGATACTGCGGCAGGTCATCGGTGATCGTGAACCAGGGCGCCTTCGAGCCGACGAAAATGTGCTCGCTCGGCCGGATCGTCGGTTCGTCGGCGAGCGGGCCGAGCGCGACATGCACATAGGCGCCATCACGGACGACCGAATAGAGGAAGGACCCGCATTTGCCGCAGCGGGCGTCGTGGGCGTTCTCTTGGCCGTAAGTCTGCAGCCGGTCTGTCCCTTTGGTGACGCTGAACTTCTCCCGCTCGATGCCGGCAAACGGCTTGAAAGCCGACCCGGTCGTCCGCCGGCAATCGGTGCAGTGGCAGTTTGCCGCATAGCGGAATTCGTCGGCGACGACGTAGTGAACAGAGCCGCACAGGCACCGTCCGGCGAGCATGCGGGCTGTCGTATCCGTCATTGTGCTCCTCGTGGCAATCAGGCTGCGGTTCTGTCGAGACGCAACCACGACACCGAGCCGACCGGAATGCAATACTTCGCGGGACGATACTGGATTTCAAGCATGAGCGCGACCGCCCAGGCCCCGGGGCGCGCCGTGGAGAATGGTTCGCATGTGTGGTCACGGCTTCACATCTACGGATCTGCCGTCTTGCGCCGCCTGTCGAGCCAGCGCATGGCGGGAGTGACCGTCAAGCCGTGCGTGACGATGGAGACCAGCACGATGAGGGCGACGGCGGACCACATGAGGCCCACTTCTTCGAATCTCGCCAAGCCGGTTGCAAATGCCAGATAATAGATCGAGCCGAGGCCGCGGATCCCGAAGACTGCGATCGCGGCCCTTTCTCCCTTGGGCAAGGTCGACGGCAGGCTCACCCATCCGGTGGCCGGGCGGGCGATCGCCAGGACGAATAGGGCAAAGGCGACCACGCGCCAATCAAGCTCGGCAATAAACTGTCCGAGGCTGACGGCGGCTCCGAAGCAGACGAGAAGCACCATCATCAGGAGCCTTTCGATCTGCTCGGCGAAGTCGTGCAGTTCCTTGTGAAAATCGTGATTTCGCTCGACGGTGCGGAAGGACAGCGCGGCGACGAACACGGCCACGAATCCGTAGCCGTGAACGAGTTCCGTCAGGCTGTAGGCGAGGCAGGTGATCCCTAGGGCGACGAAGCCGTCGCCGGTGCGCACCAGCGCTGCCCCTTTGGGCAGGCGAAACGTGGCAAAGCCCAGTACCTTGCCGAGGGTCCACCCCATCACGACTCCGGCAAGAAGCCGCCACAGGACATCGACGAGCAGCCAGTGGGCGAACCAGTCAGACCGATCGGAGGCTAGCGCGATCGCAATCGCCAAATACACGAACGGGAAGCTGAGGCCGTCGTTCAGGCCGGCTTCGGATGTGAGTGCGAACCGGACTTCGTCCTCCGTCCCGGTCTGCGGCGGTCCCACCTGGACATCGCTCGCCAGGACCGGATCGGTCGGCGCCAGGCAAGCGGCCAGCAGAATGGCGGAAGCGGCCCCCAGACCGAGGATCCAGGAGGCGCCGACAGCCATCACGGCAATCCCCAGCGGCATCGCAATGCCCAGAAGCCGCCAGGTGAGAGCCCAGCGGCGCAGGCCGACCGGGCGGTCGATTTTCAGCCCGGCGCCCATCAGCGAAACGATGACGGTCAATTCTGTCATGTGCTCGATCAGAAGCCGGCTGTCGAACGAGGCGAGATCGACGCGCGGGAGGAGGAGGGTTTGTCCGGCGAGGGCACCGATTGCAATGCAGAAGATGGGCAGTGAAAGCGGCAAGCGGCGAAAGGCCATGGGAATCCAGGCTGTGAGGAGGATCACGAGCCCGAACAGTCCAAGCGTAATGTCGTAGCTTTCCATCTACGCCTCTCGATGTCTTGGCGCATCGAGAGCTGGATCGGGATCGAAGGGTCTTGAAAAAGAATTCGCGAACATGGTGGCTCCGAAAACGCGTGGCGAGTTGGTCGGAAACGCGCCCGTCACCTGTGTCGTTCCCCGCCGACGCCCATCACCGGTCATTGATAAAAGGGAGATCTGGAATCAGGCGCTTCGCGCACCGATATCAACATGACCAACAAAGCTGCTTTGATTGGAGGGTCAAAGGAGATGCAGATGCGCTTTTCGGATCTCGCCATTGACGACCACGAGATAGCGATGCTCCGGCGCGTTCATGCCTATGCATGTTCGCTCAGGGAACTGGAGCCGGAAAGTGAGGAGGGTGCGCGCACAGGCAGGATGCTCTTCCACCTCTACCAGCAGGGCGTAAGGAGCGAGCTCGCTCTGAAACGGATGTTGACGACGGGCGATACCGCGCCCGGGATAGACACCGATTAGCGGCTGTCTGCACGCGCCGGCGCTTCGCCCTCGGCGTCGAGGCATCTGGGCGTGGGAACGCTGCCGCAAGGGCGTGCCGCCCTGCGTGAACAATTGCCGTGCTGAAGCGTTTTCCTTCAACCTCACAACGACGTGGAGGAAGTAGCATGCGTCGCGACATGCAGCGTTACATGATGATCGAACTGATCGCCCTCATCGCTGCGCTTGCCGTGGTCGCCGCGGTCATGGTCGTCACGCTGCTTCCAGGCTGACATTTCGCGGCAGCCCGGGTGCGGTGCCGACTTCCGATAAGCTGATCGGGAGGGTCTTGACGCTAGCGCAAGTGACCAATGAACGAGTACCAGAGAGAATTCATCCCCGCAAACGCCTATGACGTACAGCGCTTGCCCTATGCAAAGCGGCTTGAGGAGCTGTCGCCGGGCGAGTGTATCTGGCCGATCAATGGCGGGGGGCCCTATCTCTTCTGCGCCGCCAAGGCTGTCGGAAAATACTGCCCGCATCATAAGGCAAGACTGATACAGAAGAAGGGTACGCATTCCCACCAATGAGCGCCACTGCGGACTGACCGTCGCCGGAATGGGGCACGCGGTAGCGGATGTGCCGTCGTTTTTCCGATCGGTCGATGTCCTCGACCGGCAAAATCCGTGCCAGCGCGGAACAAGCAGTTCTCCCGAGGGTTGGGCGGATCGCGGGTGCTTGAGGCCCGGCAAGACACTGGACGCTCCGCCATGAGCGCGAAAGAGGCCGATCTTACAAAAACTATGGAAGCCGCCGAGCCGGGCAGGGGGCGGAGTGCCGCCACGCCGGAAGAAATACCGGCGAAGGGGATACGTGACGTCTTCTGGCGTGTGGTATCCGAGATCTCCGAGGAGCGTGTCTTCCTGATCGCGGCAGGGGTCAGCTTCTACCTGCTGCTGGCGCTGTTTCCGGCCCTTGGTGCGCTGGTCTCGCTTTACGGTTTCGTCGCAAACCCATCGGATATAGGGTCGCATATGGCCGTATTGGACGAGCTCTTGCCGCCCGGCTCCTTCGATCTGATCGCCGATCAGTTGAAGTCCCTGACCACGCAGAAGGCATCGACGCTCAGCCTTGGCTTCATCGGCGGCCTGTTGGTGTCTCTGTGGAGTGCCGCCAACGGCATTGCTGCGCTCTTTGACGCGATGAACGTCGCCTATGGCGAAAAGGAGAAGCGAGGCATCGTCTCACGAACGCTCCTGTGTCTCGCCTTCACCTTCGCCGCACTGCTTTTTGCCGTCATCCTCATCGTGGCGATCGGCGTCCTTCCGGCCATGCTCGCCTATCTATGGCTGGATCGCTGGGTCGAGATCCTGACCAGAGTGGCGCGGTGGCCGGCCATTCTGATCCTCGCCACCCTCGGCACGGTCCTGATCTATCGCTACGGGCCGAGCCGCGAGCGGGCGAAGCTGCGGTGGCTGAACTGGGGTGCCGTATTCAGCACGTTGCTCTGGCTCGCCGCTTCATGGATATATTCCTACTACCTGGAAAATTTCGCCAATTACAACGCTACCTACGGCGCTCTTGGCGCGCTTATCGGTTTCATGATGTGGGTCTGGATCTCCATGGTCATCCTGATTACAGGCGCTCTTCTCAACGCCGAGCTCGAGCATCAGACTGCTGTCGATTCCACTACTGGAGAGCCCTTGCCGATGGGTGAACGCGGTGCCTACGTCGCCGATACGCTCGGGAAGACTGCGGACTAGGCTTGATAGGAATTTGGCGGGAAGCTTTTGACGGTGCCCCCCTATGGGGAACGACAGGAATGGAATTCAGTACCTCTCAGCCGGTGCAGCTTGGACGTGAATTCGCCGATGAGGCGGCGGGCGTCCTGCGGGTTGCGTTTGACGATCGCCTTCCCTCGCTTGCAGGTCTCCACACACCGGAGGAAGATAGTTGGTTCTTCAGGAACAGAGTGTTTCAGGACTGCTCCGTGTGGGGAGTATTCGAGCGCGATGTACTGGTCGGGATGATTGCTTTTCGGCCGGAATGGATTGACCAGCTCTACGTTTTGCCGGCGCATCAAGGGCGTGGCATTGGAGCATCGCTCCTGAACGTCGCTCGGACAGGCGCCGCGCAGCTGTCGCTTTGGACCTTTCAGTGCAACCGGGGAGCGCGTCGCTTTTACGAGAAGCATGGGTTCATCGCCGTTGAGGAGACGGACGGCAGCCGAAACGAAGAAAAGGAGCCGGACGTCCTCTACCGGTGGGTGGCAGAGTAGAAACAGGACCGCTTGGGTTGCCACGCATCTTTGCAGTAGGAGCGATCGCTTTTCTGCCCTCCTACGCGCCGCCCGCCGCCACCGCCAGGAAGGTTTCGTCGAGCACCGCGATCAGATGATCCGCGTCGCGCTTCGAAAAAATCATCGGCGGGCGCATCTTCAGGACATTGTCGTGCGGCCCCTCGGTGCCCATCAGGACGCCGCGCTGCCGCGCACCGTTGCAAACCGCCCGGGCGATCTCGGTGGCGGGCGCCTTCGTCCTTCGGTCACTGACGAGCTCGATGCCGAGGAACAGGCCAAGGCCGCGAACGTCGCCGATGACATCGTAGCGCATCTGCATCTTGCGGAAGGCTGCGACCAGATAGTTGCCGATCTCGAAGGCATTGCGCCGCAGCTCCTGCCTCTCCATGACATCGAGGACGGCGAGGCCGACGGCACAGGAGACCGGGTTTCCGCCGAACGTGTTGAAAAACTCCATGCCGTTGTTGAACGAGCTGGCGATCTCGCGGGAGGTGACGACCGCCGCCAATGGGTGTCCGTTGCCGATCGGCTTGCCCATGGTGACGATGTCGGGGACGACCCCCTGCGTCTCGAAGGCCCACCAATGGCTGCCGACCCGCCCGAAGCCAACCTGTACTTCGTCCGCGATGCAAACGCCGCCCGCTTCCCGCACCATGCGGTAGACTTCCTTGAGATATCCGTCCGGGAGGAAGACTTGGCCGGCGACGCTCGGAATGGACTCGGCCAGGAAGAAGCCGGGCGCTTCGCCCTTGGCCTTCATGGCCGCTATCAGTTCGGCGACGCTTTCGGCAAAGCGTTTCCCATGCTCCTCGACCGGCCAGTCGGCCGGCGCGTGGTAGCTGTCGGGTACAGTCGCCACATGGACATGCGGCTTCTGTCCTTTGCCGCCCTTGCGGCGGAACTTGTAGGCGCTGATATCGATCAGTTCCTGCGTCGTGCCGTGATAGGCCCAATCGAGGACGATGGCGTTTTCCCGGCCCGTATGGGTGCGCATCAGGCGCAGCGCGAGACCGTTCGCTTCCGAGCCGCTATTGACGAAGCCGGCGACCGCCAGTTCCTTCGGCATCGTCGCCGTCAGTCGTTCGGCATAGGCGACTATGTTGTCGTGCAGGTAGCGCGTATTGGTGTTGAGCGCCGCCGCCTGCAGCGCCATCGCTTCGACCACCGCCGGATGAGCGTGACCGATGTGGCAGACATTGTTGAAGCAGTCGAGATAAGCGCGGCCGCGATCATCGATAAGCCAGACCCCTTCGCCGCGCACGAACTTGATCGGCTTGTCGTAGGAGATCGACAGGTTCGGCAGCAGAAGCGCCTTGCGAAGCCTGACGATCTCCTCATGCGAGCGGCCGCTGCACTTGAAGAATTCCTCCGCGATGCCGGCGAACAGGCTCGGATCCGGAAAGAGCTCCGCCCAGACATCGAGGTAGCGCTCCTCGCCAACGCCGAGGATCTCCGTCGCCGAAAGATCCGTATCGGTGGAAATCTGCAGATGCAGGTGCGGCGCCCAGCCGCCGTTCTCCTCCGGCATGCCCATTTCGCCGACGAGCGCACCGGCCTCCAAACGGTCGCCGGCCTTCAGCCGCCCGACGGCCTCATGGGCAAGGTGCCCCCAGAGCGTCAGGAAGGGTGGGCAGTTGGCCGGCTCGTGCCGAAGGGCGATCAGGCAGCCGTAGCCGAGGGGCTCCCGTTCGACCTCGACGCTCACCACCGTCGCCGCGAGCGGCGCGTAAAGCTTCGTACCGGCCGCCATGAAGAGATCGAGGCCCAGGTGGCGCGTACGGCGGGCATCGTCGATCAGGCGCGACACGAACATCTCGCCGGAATAGACGGTGCGGGCTTCGCCCCACGGGCCGATGCCAAGTTCCACGCCCGTCTTGCGGCAATGTTCTTCCCAGATGAACTGCGCATCATGCGGCCGCGCCTCCGCCGAACTGACGGTCATCGGATGCGCCGGGTCGCCATAGGGGACGAGATCGGCCCGATAGGTTGCGGCAGGGCGGCCAAGGAGCGGCAGGAGGCTCTTGCGGTTCTGCTCGATCCAGGCGCTGGCGGCGCGCGCGCCGCGAACCGCCTCGAAACCACAGGCGTGCCTGAGAATCGCGGTTGCGAAGCGCGGCTGCATGGCGTCGAGCTTGCGCAGGAGCGTCCAGGCGGGCCGCTCGCTGATCGCGAGGTAAGGATTGTCACCGGCATGCGTCCGGCGCGACGCTGAGATCGTCACGGAGGTCACCAGCCGCATGGCGATCAGATCGAAGAGGAGATCGATCTCCTCTTCGAGAAGCGGGTATTCGCCATGGAAGCCGCGGGCGATCGCCGCAGCCGCACCGATCGGATCGGGGTGATCGAGCCCGGCATAGGCGGCAGCGATCGCCACCTCGGCGATGACCGGCGCGTAGAGAGCATCCCCGAGGTCGATGATGCCGGATATGCGATCCCGATTGTCGGGGTCTACCAATATATTCCAGTCGTTCGCATCATTGTGAATGATCGACGCACGCAAGGTCGCAAAGCGCGGGGAGACCTGTTCTTCAAAACGGGCGAGAAAACGCCCGAGCAGGGCACGGTCGCTCTCGTCGGCAACATGGTGCAGCCGGTCGGCGGAGCGGCCGGCCTTGCGAATATCCCAGTCGAGGTCGCGAAGCGCGCCCGGATGCATGAAACCCCGGAGCGAGGCATCGAAGCGGCCGAGCATCCGCCCGAGCGATTCCAGAGCCGCTTCGCTTCGGTCGGACTGGGCAAGCGGAACGCCCGGTACCCAACTGACTAGCCGCAGGCGGTGGGCAGCGCCGCGGGCACTCGTCGTTTCGGCGAGGCTCGCTGACGAGAGCGTCGGATGGAGGTGGGGAACCGGAAGGTCGCCCGCATTTTCGCCGATGTGTTTCAAGAGCGCCGTCTGGAAATCGCTTTCCACCGCCGGCTCGGCGGCGTTGATGATCTTCAGGATGAAAGTCCTGCCGTCGTCGGCGGTCACTTTGAAATTCTGGTCCCGCTCGCTGTCGAGCGGCACGAGCGTCCCTTTGAGCCCGAAGTGCTGCGCGAGGAGTGCGCCGGCTTCGTCCAGGGATAATTCCGGTTTTGTGTTCAGCATGTCGTTCATGGGACCTCACTCTCGCGGCGAGCGTCGCATGCCGCCGAATAGCGCGCATCCGGCAATCCGCCGGTTGCGCCGCCACTTTGTTCGTAATAACCGTCATCTTGTCGGCGTTGCCGAAGGAGTTCTCAGTGCAGACTATCGACGCTACGGACCGGACGATCCTCAGCATTCTGAGCCGCGAGGCGCGCATCCCCATGAAATCGCTCGCCGGCCGTATCGGGCTGTCGCGCAGCGCGACCGCCGAGCGGGTCGCGCGGCTCGAAAAGACTGGGCTGATCCGCGGCTACCGCGCCGATATCGGCCAACTGGAGGAGGGGCAGATCGAGGCGTTCCTGATGGTGACGCTCAAGCGCACACCCTCGCTCGGTGTGCTGGACAGGCTCGCCGGCCTTTCGTCGGTGCGGCGGGTTTCCTCCGTCAGCGGCCAGCTCGATCTGGTGGTCGAGGTGAGCGTGACATCGATCAATGCCCTGAACGAACTGCGCAACGACGTCGCCCAGTTCGAGAATGTCGAGGACCTGACGACCTCGATCGTCTTGCGCCGAGAGATCGAGCGGAGCTGAGGCGGCGCGGTTTGAGCCGGTCGGACTCCTTTTATTGACAACCGCCCTTGAAAACTTCGCTCACCTGTCATCCTCGTTGTTTCTGCCTCGAACGGCGGCGTCTGATGGGCGTCTTAGTCCGAGCCCGCGGATTTTTTCTTTCAAAGTCCGATGTCCAGCAAGCGCTTCCGACCCAGCGAGGCAGATGTCGGCCGGTTTGTCGCGAGCTTTCAGGAGGCCGTGTTCACAGGGAACCTGGACAATCTCAAGAAGATTCTCGCCGACGATGTCGAACTCGTGACGGACGGCGGCGGAAAGGTGACGCCGCTCTCAACGTCGTCACCGGCGCAGACAAGGTGGCGCGCCTGCTTCTTGGGCTGGCCAACAAGAATCTCTCCCGCCAGGTCGCGGCCAGCCCCGCAATCATCAACGATGCGCCGGGGCTCATCGTGACGCTCGACGGCCATTTGGATCAGACGCTGAGCATCGCGCTCGACGGTGCCGGCCGCATCGCCGGCATCTCCCGACAAGCTCACCGGTATCCCATCCCCATTGACCGCGTCTGACCGGTCGTGCGTTGCGTGAAGCGCCGGCCGCCCGTCTAAAGCGCGTCGCGTTCAAACGTACTCACGCGGCGCGCTTTAGGTCTTTGTTTTTGTGCATGTCGTCATCCCAGAACCGCTGCACACTTTTGGGCGACATGTCATTAGGCTCCTCACGAGATTTCGATTTTACCCTTGCGGTCGTGCGCAATACGCTTGAGCCCTGGACATATCCAAGGGAGGTTCGCCATGAAAGGCATGGCACTTATCGCAACCGCATTGGCCTTTTCGCTCACCTCGGTCCATGCTCAGGACACGTCGATGAGCTTCTTCGTCACCAGCGCTAATCCGGGCAAGGGCGGCGATCTCGGGGGGTTGGCCGGCGCCGATGCGCATTGTGGCGTCCTGGCGGCTGCCGGCGGCTCGACCGGCAAGACCTGGAGGGCATATCTCTCCACAGATGCCGAGAATGCCAAGGATCGCATCGGTACGGGACCTTGGCACAACGCCAAGGGCGAAAAGATTGCCGACGACGTCGCTTCGTTGCACGGTGACAGCAACAATCTGACCAAACAAACTGCGCTCAACGAAAAGGGCGAAGTCATCAATGGCCGGGGCGACACGCCGAACCGACACGACATTCTGACCGGCACCAAGCCGGATGGAACCGCTGCCGCGGAGACCTGCGGCAACTGGACCATGGGCGGCGCAGAGGGTGCGGCAATCGTTGGTCATAGCGACCGCACCGGGTTGGACGACTCGGCCGCCGCCAAATCCTGGAACTCCTCCCATCCTACGCGTGGCGGCTGCACCATCGGGGCCTTCAAGGGCACCGGCGGCGACGGCCTCTTCTATTGCTTCGCGACCAATTGAGGATCGGCCGCGGACGCCGGGCCGGACCGCGGTAGTGACTCAAAGCGGCTGCATTCCCCTGCGGGAGGGCAGGGGAAGCGGAGCCTGAGCTGGTGGGGCGCAACTGAAAGTGTGGACATTCTCCAGCGATCCGGCGCGCGGGGTCTCACTCCGCAGCTTCGACGAAGCGGTGACGCTCGTAGAGGAACTTGAGCACCGCTTCGCGACATTTCAGGTACGTTCGATCCGAGGCGAGCTCGATGCGCCGGCGCGGGCGGGCGAGCGGCACGTCGAGGATCTCGCCAATCCGCGCCGACGGTCCGTTGGTCATCATTACGATGCGGTCGGAGAGCAGAACGGCTTCGTCGACATCATGCGTGATCATCAGGACCGTATTGCCGAGCGTCGCGTGGATCTGCATGACCTGGTCCTGCAGATGGGCGCGGGTCAAGGCGTCGAGCGCGCCGAAGGGTTCGTCGAGAAGCAGCACCTTCGGTTCCATGGCGAGCGCCCGGGCGATGCCGACGCGCTGCTTCATGCCGCCGGACACTTCGGAAGGGCGCCTGTCGGCGGCGTGGGCCATCTGCACCAGCTCGAGGTTGCGCATGGTCCATTCATGGCGTTCCCGCTTGTTGCGCGTCGCGGAAAAGACCTTGTCGACGGCGAGCCGGACGTTCTCATAGACCGTCAGCCAGGGCAGCAGCGAGTGGTTCTGGAAGACGACGGCGCGGTCCGGTCCCGGCTCGTCGACCACCTTGCCGTCGAGGAGCACCACGCCGCTCGTCGCCTGCGTCAACCCGCCGACGATGTTGAGCAAGGTTGACTTGCCACAGCCGGAATGGCCGATGATCGAGATGAACTCGCCTTTTTCGACGGCAAGAGACACCTGTTTCAGGACCTCGGTGCGCGTTCCGCCGCGTTCGAAGGTCTTGTCGATGAGTTCGAGCGAGAGATAGCTTTTGGTCATGGAGGATCTCCTCAGGCGTTCGCGGTGCCGCGGGTGACTGCGCGGCCGATCAGGGCGATGAGACGGTCGAGAAGGAAGCCGACGATGCCGACATAGATCAGCGCCACGATGATGTCGCTGATCAGCGACGAATTCCAGGCGTCCCAGATGAAGAAGCCGATGCCGACGCCGCCGATCAGCATCTCGGCAGCGACGATCGCCAGCCAGGAGAGCCCGATGCCGATCCTCAAGCCCGTGAAGATGTAAGGGGCGGCGGCGGGCAGCATGATCTTGGCGAAATACTCGAAGCCGTTGAGGCGCAGCACCCGGGCGACGTTCTGGTAGTCCTGCGGAATGTTGCGGATGCCGACTGCCGTGTTGATGATGATCGGCCAGATCGCCGTGATGAAGATGACGAAAATCGCCGATGGGTTGCCGTCCTGGAAGGCGGCGAGCGAAAGCGGCAGCCAGGCGAGTGGTGGCACGGTGCGCAGCACCTGGAAGATCGGGTCGAGGCCGCGCATGGCGAGCGCGCTCTGGCCGACGAGCACACCAAGGGCGATGCCGACCGCGGCGGCCATGGCATAGCCGAGCGCGACGCGCTGCAGGCTGGCGAAAACATGCCAGAACAGTCCCTGGTCGACGCCCTGTCCGGCATAGAAGGGATGGGCGATCAACTCCCAGCTCTCCTCGAAGACGCGGGACGGCGCAGGCAGGCTCGAGTCGGGTGACGAGCAAATGACCTGCCAGGCGAGAGTGAAGAACGATAGCGTGACGAGCAACGGCAAGAGATTTGCGACAGCCTGGGCGACGAGGCGCGACAGGCGGCGATCGATGCCGGGGCGCGCGGGGTAGCTGAGCGCGATGACGTTGGCCAAAGGCTGCGGCGCCGCCTGCGGTTCGAGCTTGAGATTGGTGACGGACATGCCGTTCTCCTGAGGGTTTCGGGTCTACAGCGCCGCGCGTCTCTGGACGCACGAAGGTCGCTGTATCGCTTTGAACTGCTGCATGCATTTATGCAGAGGCAGCCGGGCAGGACCCGGCTGCCTCTGCGGCATCAGGCGATGCGGCTGATTGCCAGGCTCTTCAGATAGGCTTCGGGGTTGGCTGGATCGAAGACCTTGCCGTCGAAGAAGGTCTCCGGACCGCGCGAGGTGGAGGCCGGAATGTCAGCGACGCCGAGGTCCTTCGCCGCTTCGCGCCAGATTTCCTCGCGGTTCACCTTGGCGATCAGTCCGTTGATGTCGGTATCCGGCGCGAGCTTGCCCCAGCGGATGTTCTCGGTGAGGAACCAGGCGTCGTGGCTCTGGAACGGGTAGGACGCTTGGTCGCGCCAGAATTTCATGAAGTGCGGGCTGTTCTCTACGACCTTGCCGTTGCCGTAGTCGTATTCGCCCTTCAGCCGATCGACGATATCCTTGGGCGGCACGTTGAACCAGCTGCGCTTGCCGACGATCTTGGCGAGTTCCTCCTTGTTCGCCATGTCGTCGCACCATTGCGCGGCTTCCTGGACCGCCATGACCAGGGCCTTGGCCGCGCGCGGGTTCTTCTCGACCCAGTCGGCGCGCATCGCGAAGGATTTTTCCGGATGCTTCGCCCAGATTTCTCCGGTGGTCAGGGCGGAATAGCCGATCTTCTGGTTGACGAGCTGCTCGTTCCAGGGCTCGCCGACGCAGAAACAGTCCATGGTACCGACCTTCATGTTGGCGACCATTTGCGGCGGCGGCACCACGATCGTCTCGACATCCTTGTCCGGATCGATACCAGCGGCGGCGAGCCAATAACGGAGCCAGAGGTCGTGCGTGCCGCCCGGGAAGGTCATGGCGACCTTGGCGGCCTGTCCGCTTGCCTTCTTCTTGGCGAAGGCCTCCTTGAGGGTCGAGGCGTCGAGGCCGACCTTCAGGTCGGCGTAGGTCGCGCCGACCGAAATCCCTTGGGCATCGAGATTGAGGCGGGCGAGGATTACCATCGGTAGCGGCTGGTTGTTCTGCGTCACCTTGCCGGTCGAGATGAGATAGGGCATCGGCGTCAGGATGTGCGCGCCGTCGATGCCGGCGCCGGCCGAGCCGAGCACCAGATTGTCGCGGGTCGTGCCCCAGGACGCCTGCTTCACGACCTCGACTTCGGTCATGCCGTACTTGTCGAAAAAGCCCTTTTCCTTGGCGATGACAAGGGGCGCGGAATCGGTGAGAGCGATAAAACCGAGAACGGCTTTTGCAGTCTCCGGACCGGCGCCCTGGGCGAAGGCCCCGGAGGGAAAGAGCGTCTTCGCCGCACCGATCATGGCGGCGCTGGCGGTCGTCTTCAGCAGGCTGCGGCGGGTCAGCCCGCCGATCGAAGTCTTGGTCATGCGCATGTTCCCTCAATTTATTGGCCGGTCGAAAACCGACAAAAAAGCGCCGCTTGATCATCACGCTCCTGGGACTGGGAGGAACCCGTTTGGAGGCAAGGACCTTGCGACGCCGGTGTCTTTGGCGGGCGCTATCGGCGCCCGGGCTTGCTTCAAGTCGCCGTTGACCGAAGCGAATATTGCCACGCAAGCATTGTGCCAGTTTCGGAAATCTCGATATGTAACTGAATTCACATGTTAAATTCGATATTCACGACATGCCTCAGAAATAGGCATTAGCATCCTCTGATGAAATTTTGTGCGGCGCAATATAAAAGGACGTCCAGGCCGCCTAAACAAGCAGCGCTCGCGCGGGGCACTTTTGGTGAACTGATGGGGCTGCCGCAGGTAACCGAGCATGCGGTATTCGTGCGCGAGACGTTCAGGCGCACTTGGCAGTCGATCGGCTGTCCAGTTCGCCAGCCAAAACGCCTCGGGTTGCGACGAATAGCACAGACATTCGCCACGCTAGGCCTCTGGGGAAGGCTCCAGCCGCCATCGGTCACCGTAACGGCCCCCTGCCGACCTCTCTGAGCAGGCCGGTGACCGGATTGGCAACCGACGAGCTAGAGGTCGAGCTTGGTTGCCTGGCGAGTGACGCCGCCGGCATCGAGACTTGGCATTGCCATCTTCACTGCGGCCTCTGCTCCACTGGCGATGATTTCTTCTTCGCTGAGGGATCTGTGCCAGTGCGAATAGAGGACAAAGCGAGCCCCTCGAGTTCCTTCTTCCTGGCACCGAAATCATACTTCAGCGCCGCGTCGAGCAAGGTGTATCCATCGGCCTTTATCGTGTTGGCGTCATCGGCGTAGCTCGAACCGACAATGCGCGCGCCGCCACCAATCGTCAGCCCTTCGAGCGTCCCGGAATCGAGGGTATACGCGGCCCACAGCGAACCATAGTAGCGCGGCACGGCCTGTGGGCGGTTGCCGATGACCGATGCATCGCTGGATTCAGACACTTTCGTATCGAGCAGCGAGAGCGCCGTTTGCCGCCATTTCGCTCTGTGTTTCGAATGTGAATCTGAGATCGGATCGTAACGGCAGCGCTTCAGCAGCGAAATTGTAGGAAATACGAGTGGCCTTGTGTCGCGCCCAGAGCCTCGTCGCCGCTATGGCGTTCTCATATACGGTCCCATTTCGCGGGCGCTTTCATGTCGATACGCTGAAGATCAAGAGCCGGAATTTTCAGTAGACCGGCTCACCGGCCCCGGTCATCACAACCAGATCACCGGTCATCAAGAGCTTTGAGAGCCTGCTCGGCGAAGCGTGGCGACGTCAAGGCAAGCCTTTCGATCAATTCCCTAATCGTCAACGTCGGTCGCCGATAGGCGGCCGCTTGCACGGCGATTGCCTCCAGCATATCCGTTGGACTCGTTGCGAGGATCTCCGTGAGAAATTCGTCAGGGGTCAACGCGACGATGCCGGAGGGTAGGTTGCCGAAATCGCGGATGTTCGACGTGACGATGATCGTAGCCTCGACCGTAACCGCGGCCGCGACGACATGGCGATCCTTCGGATGATTCCGCATTTCCGGCTCGATCTCTTCCCATCCCTCCACGCTCGCGTCCGGGAATGCCTCTTCCATGACAGATCGCAATGCTTCCGCCCTCGATGGATCCATGCCGTAATCGCTGACAAGGTTGCGGGTCATTTCGTCTAGGATGCGGCGCGACCAGTGCGCCCGAAAGCAACCCGCTGCTGCTACACGCAGCAGCGTATCGCGTAGCAGCATGGGAAACAGGACATCGGCATCAAGAACGGCGACTAGCATGGGCACCCATGAGAATTCTGCGATCGGTCAGAGAATGATTGGTTGCGTTTATAGCGTTTATGGGCCATATTCCAGCTATGGCCGTATCACATCGCACATCGTCAGACCAAAATTCTACCAAAACCTCGCGTGCCATCCCGGCACCCGAGAGATCTGCGGCTGCCCGCATCGCTTCGCTATTGCAGGCACATTCCAAGAAGCGCGAGGGAGCCGTTCAGGTCATTGATGCCGATGGCGAACGCCTAGAGCTTCCCAACGTCTTGGCCGAGGTCATGTACCGGGCCGCAGAGCTTCTTGCTGAGGGGCGGCCGGTCACCGTTCTTCCGGATGAGGAGATGCTGTCAACGCAAGCTGCGGCAGATATTCTCAACGTGTCCCGGCAGTACCTTGTCCGCTTGGTCGACAGTGATGAGCTCCCGGCGGAAAAGGTTGGCAGTCACCGACGCCTTAAGGCAGCGGATGTTGCGGCATACAAAGTCGCCCGAGACGCCAAGCGGGCGTCGGCACTGGATCGGCTGACGTCGCTGAGCGAGGACGTCGGCGGCTATGAGCTCGGGACCAAGCGTCGCTGAAATCGAACCTAAACGTTTAAGGGGCTATCCGCAGGCATTCGGCGACGAGGACGGCTTGTCCGGTCCGCTTCCATCAGGAATGCATCCGTTTGCTCGAAACCCCGAAGCATGTGGGCTCTGATTTTCTTTGCCATGTCGTCAAAACTGTGCCCGGTTGCAAGCCTGACAAAGTCCATGTTGCCCCCGACGTCGGTGCGCGTGGTGGTGAGCGGCCTGATAAAATTGAAGCCGCCTTCAAAGCGCGTTCAACGACACTCAAAGACCGGTCGCTCCTCGATGCAGCTCGGCAGTAAGCCCGGCATGGTCGTACAGCGACGGAATTGTGGCCAAGGGATTGCTGATCGAAGGGAAACGGAAAAGGAGAACGATTACGCGGACTGCAGTTCCATAATATAGATTATCTGACACCACCATGTAGCCGCAAAGTTAAAGTGTCCTGTTCCTGCAAAGTTGGAATGTCACTCTCCCCGGGTTTTGATGACCTGGGAGATTGCGGATGGGATGATTGCGATGAGCGAGCGCGACCTGCAGCGGATCGAGATTTTGTCGAAGGTGATCGCCGGGCGTATGACGTTGGTGTCGGCGGCACATGTGCTGGACCTGAGTACCCGCCAGGTGCGTCGTCTGTTGGATCGGATCAGCGCTGGCGGTGCGGCGTCGATCCGGCACAAGGCGATCGGCCGGCCATCGAACAATCGGATTTGTGACGGCGTGCGCGATTATGCCGTGACGCTCGTACGCGAGTGCTATGTGGACTTCGGACCGACATTAGCCGCTGAGAAGCTCGCCGAGCGCGACGGCCTGACGGTGTCGCGCGAGACCTTGCGCCAATGGATGTCGGAGGCCGGCCTGTGGCTGTCGCGCAAGCAGCGGCGGACCTTTCATCAGCCGCGGTTGCGGCGCGAGGCCTATGGCGAACTGGTGCAGATCGACGGATCCGAGCATCGTTGGTTTGAGGATCGCGGGCCGCCATGTTCGCTGCTGGTGTTCATCGACGATGCGACCGGCAAGCTGATGCAGCTGCGGTTCGTACGATCGGAAAGTGCGTTCACGTATTTCGAGGCACTGGAACTCTATCTGAAGGCGCATGGTGCTCCGGTCGCCTTCTATTCCGACAAGCATTCGGTGTTCCGGGTGGCGAAGAAGGATGCCAAGGGCGGCCACGGCATGACCCAGTTCGGCCGCGCGCTTTCAGAGCTAAACATCGAGATTCTTTGCGCAAACTCAAGCCAGGCGAAGGGCCGTGTCGAGCGGATGAACCGGACGCTACAGGATCGGTTGATCAAGGATCTGCGCCTGGAGGGCATCTGCGGCATGGACGACGGCAACGCTTTCCTGCCTCGGTTCATGGAGCGCTATAACCGGCAGTTTGCCATTACCCCTGCCCGATCTGATGATCTGCATCGGCCGCTGAACCTTGCCCCGGATCGGCTGCGCGACGTCCTGTGCAAACGTGAGCAGCGTTATGTCGGCACGCAACTGACGTTCTCCTACGAGCGCCAGCGGATCATGCTGGAGGAGACCGAGGTGACGCGCGGGCTGGTCGGTCGCTATGTCGAGACCTATGCCTATGCGGACGGCCGGCTGGATGTGCGCTGGAAGGGGCATTCCCTGCCCTACCAGGTGTTCGACAAAAACCAGCGGGTGACGCATGCGGCGATCACCGAGAACAAGCGGCTCGGTGATGTCCTGGCCTACATCAAGGAACGTCAGGAGCAGCAGACGAAGCCGGCGGTGAAGACCAACAGCGAGAAGATAGGCTACAAGCCGCGGGGGCGAAAGCCGGGTAAGCGGACGGATTTCATGAACGATCCCGCAGTCATCGCCCGGCGGCAGCAGGCGCTTTCCCACCTTGATGCGGCGGAATAATCGGCTGCATTCATAGTCTCAAAGCTAAAGCCGATAGGTGCGTCTCACCCGCCCCCTCCCTTCCCTTGCAACCCGGCCCAGCCGGTCCGGTCGGGGGCTTGCCTCAGCGCAAGTGGACATGCCGAGTGTCGTATTTCTAAATGGCTGAAGACGTATCCAAAGTGACATTTTAACTTTGCGCAATGGCGGACATTGCAACCTTGCCGCCACACACCATGTAACGGCATTTTAGAGATGCGACATATGAGCCAGTTAGAGATGCGACAGTCGTCGCCTCTTGGGATGCTGGTCAAACGTCAACGTTTGGAAGGAAGACTGGCGACGTGAAGCGTGGTTGAGACCATGAGCGTTCGGAGTCGTCATGTCTTGTTTGATCACCATGTCGCAGAAGGAATTGCATCGTCTTGAACTGATCCAGCGGATTCGCGGCCGCAGCCTGACCGTCGTCGAGGCGGCCGCGTTGCTTCGTCTCAGCCGCAGTCAGGTGCACCGGCTGTTGCAGGCCTATGACAAGGCCGGCGCCGACGGTCTCGTCTCGAAGAAGCGCGGCCGTCCGAGCAACCGGCGTCACAGCGAGGATTTCCGCAACCTGGTGCTCGACCTGGTGCGGGAGCATTATGCGGATTTCGGACCGACCTTGGCGGCCGAGAAGCTCATCGAACGCCACCGGATTGCCGTCAGCAAGGAGACGCTGCGGCAGTGGATGATGGAAGCCGGCCTCTGGGTGTCGCGACGCGAGCGCAAGAAGCGGGTCTTCCAGCCGCGCGGCCGGCGCGATTGTTTCGGCGAACTCGTGCAGATCGATGGCTCGCTGCATTGGTGGTTCGAGAACCGCGGTCCCAAATGCGCCCTGCTCGTCTATATCGACGATGCCACCGGCAAGCTCTTGCATCTGCGGTTTGCCGGATCGGAGAACACCTTCGACTATCTGCACGCGACGAAGGCCTACTTGCAGCAATGGGGCAAGCCGATCGCCTTCTACAGCGACAAGCATGGCATCTTCCGCACCACCCATGCTTCCAAGAAGGACAGAACCAGCGGCCTGACGCAGTTCGGGCGGGCTCTTTATGAGCTCAACATCGACATCATCTGCGCCAATACCCCGCAGGCAAAGGAGCGGACATCACGATGCACCTTGTTGGAGTGGTTGAGCGACAATTAATCTGGGTTGACGGCCACCATATCGACTGCCGGCGCCTTTTTCGAGTCTGACGTTGCCCGGCGGTTCGTACAAGTATCGATGGTTGCTGGCGTATCGATGACGCTTGAGAGTGCCTTTGCGCCCGAGTTGGTGAACGGTCGATTCGCATACGCCGAGCTGCTGGGCTACTTCCTCGCCGGTGAGCATGCCGCCCTCGCGCAGCCGTTCGTACCGGCTCTTCAAACCATAGGTGCGGCGCACGAGCATGACCTTCTTCGGCGTGAAGGGTTCGCCGCGCCAGTTGCGATGCCCGAGTTCGTTGAGACGAGCGGCGATCTGCCGGTCGTTGGTGGCCTCCAGCAGCTCGTTGATCAACGCCACGACCTGTGCCGGCGTCTTGCGTATCACCGACATAGGCCGAGGTCTGGCCACCGACAGGCTCTGCGTGCGCCCGCCGCGCCAACGGATGTTGATGTTGACCTCATCGTCGACGAGCAGCGTCACGTCTTCGATGAGAAGGCCGAGCATGCGCTTGCGTTCGACGGCACCGGTGCGCTCGTCGTTCCAGATGCGCGGGAAATCGGCGGTCAGCGCCCTGATGCGCTGCTGCGCTGGCTCGTCCAGCAGCGAGTGGTCGGCCTCGTTCTGGCGCTCGTGCTCGCGCTGGAGTGCGTCGAGGTCGCGCAGCCGTGCGTTCCAGTCGGCTTCCAGCGCGTCGGCGACCAGGCGGTTGTCCGGATCGACCTTCAGGTAGCGCCGGCGGGCCAGTTCAGCCTCATAGCGGGCGCGTTGCAGCTGCGTGCCGCGCAGCGCCGCGGCCTGCTCCACGCGCTGGGTGATCTCCTGCTGCACGGCAAGCGCGACATCGATCGCTGCCGGCGCCATTACCTCCAGCAGTAGCGCGCTCACCGCCTCGTCGACCGGAGCACCGCGCACCCATTGGCAGTGTTTGCCGGCGTGTCGCACGACGGCTTCGTTGCAGACGTAATATGGGCGCAGCCGCCCCTCGAACGGCTCGTAATGGACCCGCATGCGTGCACCGCAGCGGCCGCACAGCAGCCGTCCCTGCAACAGGCCGCTGCCCTGGCGGGGCATGCGTCCACGCAGGCCGGGTGAAAAACCGGTGGCGTTCTGTTCCAGGGCTGCCTGATTGCGTTCGTATTCGGCCCAGGAAATGTAGCCGTCGTGGGCGTCGGGAATCAGTACCTGCCAGTCGGATCTCGCCACGCGCAGTTGCACGGGCTTCAGCTTGGCATTGTAGGCGGTGCGCGTGCGTCCATAGGCGAAGGCGCCGGCATAGCGCGGGTTGTGCAAGATCTGGAGCACGCGGGAATGGTCGATCTCGTTCCACAGGACGTCGCCCTTGCCGATGCCGCGACGGATACGCCGCGGAAAGAGGATCTTCTCGCCCCGCAGGCGGCGCACGACGGCGCAGGCCGAGCCGGTCTGGCGGAAAGTATCGAACAGGAGCCGCACCGTGTCCTGGATCTGTCGGTCGGGATCGAGCACGACCCGCGCGTCAGGGGTGTAGACCAACCCGATCGGCAGCGGCATCTCGAGTTCGCCGCGGCGCGCCTTGTTGAGAATGCCGCCTTGCAGCCGCGACTTCAGGATGTGCAGTTCGGCCTCGCTCATCGTGCCCTTCAGGCCGAGCAGCATGCGGTCGTTGAAATAGGCCGGATCATAGACGCCGTCCTCGTCCATGATGAGCGTGCGCGACAAGGCGGCCAGCTCAAGGAGACGGTGCCAGTCGGCATTGTTGCGTGCCAGGCGCGACACTTCCAGCCCCAGCACGATCCCTGCATGTCCCATCGCCACTTCGCTCACCAGGTGCTGGAAGCCGTCGCGGTCCTGCGACTGCGCGCCGGAGAGGCCGAGGTCGCTATCGATGACGTGGACACGTTCGATCGGCCAGCCCAGCGCCACGGCGCGATCGCGCAGGGCGTATTGCCGCTTGGTGCTCTCGGTGTTCTCGAACACCTGACGAAGCGAGGACTGACGCACGTAGAGGAATGCATCACGCCGCAGATGGTCGGCGTCAACCTTTATGGCGATGTCAGTAGACATGGTTCCCTCGGGTCTCTGCTGCCAGCACCATGTTGGCGAGCATGTGCACGAGCTGGCGATCGTGCACTGCGACCGAAGCCGTAGGCCGTGATTCCAGCCGCCGATGCGTCGGCGGGGGAGGCTGCGCGATCAGCACCGCCAGCCCTTGCCAAAGGCCGTGGAAAACGATGGCGCCCATGTCCTTGGCGCAGGCCTGACCGCAAAGGACGGCGGTGCGCAGCGTCTCGTAGAAATCCTTGCAGCTGCGCGGTAGCACCGGGGTGCGTGCATGGGGCTCACCGTTTTTTTTTACGGGCGATCGCGCGTTCGATGCTGCGGGGATGGACACTGATGCCGAGCGTCGAATGCAGCAGTTCTGCCAGGGAGCGCGCCTGCAGCGGGGCGCCCGCATGCTGGTTCTGCTCGATGAGCTGCATGACCTCGTCGGTGAGTTTGTGGGCCGACTTTGGCCCTCGGGTGCGCGGCAGCAGGCCGGCAATGCCGTCGCGTTCGAACGCGGCCTCGGCCTGATAGTAGGTTGGCCGCGACAGACCGAAAAGCGCGGCGGCATCGGCCTTGTTGACGCCATCCTCCTGGACGTGACGCAGCATCTCGTACTTCACCTGCACGAGATCGAGAGGATCGAAGAAGGTGGACTCACGAAACCAGGGTGCACGGACGGCTTCGGGCCGCGCATTGAGTGCTCCGAGCTCGCGCAGTCGCTCACGTTTGGTCTCGTTGGGCATGGCATAACCTCTTCCTAGTGGTGTAAATCAAATTACGCCTCGATAGAGAACGTGTCAACCTAACGACGCCGGGCGATATGGCTGTTTATGCTGCATATAACTACAATGTAGAGGCAATTATCGCTGTGAGCGCCCGTATGATTCGGCATAATTAGATTTACATAATCGGCATAAATTGCCTGACACGCATTCAGCCGCCATGGCTGCGCTCGATTTGCTCGATCAATGCGGCTAGGGTTGCCAGATCATCTGGACGCACGAACGACCTACCGGCCGCGATCTGAATGAAAACATCGGGTGCAGCGACGTCCGTCCATGACGCAAGCAGCGAGCGAAGCCGCCCATCCGCGTCGTAGAACATGACGCGATCCTCGCCCCAGTTCTGCTTGCGTGTCGACAACACGAAGCGCTGGCCGCGCCACGGATGGAACGGGTGCGTGACCTCGAACTCTATACGCACTTGAGTGTCAGTACGAACTGCAGTCCTGGACTTGAAAGAAAGGCCGCGTCGAGCGTGCAAACCAGACGCTGCAGGATCGGCTTGTCAAGGAACTGCGGCTGCGCGGCATCGACACGATCGCGGCGGCCAATGCCTATGCGCCGGAGTTCATGGCCGACTTCAATCGTCGCTTCGGCAAGGCGCCGCGCAATCCGAAGGACATGCATCGGCCGTTTGCCGCGCATGAGAACCTCGATGGCGCCATGTGCCGCAAGGAGATCCGCAAGCTGTCGCAGTCGCTGACGCTGCGCTATGACAAGGTGATGTTCATCCTCGATCCGACCGACCTCGCCACGGCGCTCGCCGGCAAGAAGGTCATTGTCTGCGACTATCCCGATGGTCGCCTCGAGGTCACCCATGAGGGGACGTCCCTGCCCTACAGAACCTTCGACACGTTGCGCTCGGTGCACCGCCCTGAGGTGGTTGAGAACAAGCGCCTTGATGACGTGCTGGCGCTGGTGGCCGAGATGCAGGCCGGACGCGAGCAACAGCGCAGCAAGGGCGGACCGCGCCGCACCGGCCAGACGGATCATATGTTCGGCATTCGCGACGGCAGCCAGAGCAATGGCTACCAAAAGCGCGGCACGAAGCCTGGCCGGAAGACGGATTTTACCAAGGATCCGGTGGTCATCGCAAAGCGGCAACAAGCCCTTGCGCAGCTGAAAGCGGCGGAGTGACCGGGGGTGTCCAAGCTGAAGTTTATTTTGCAGCTGGAGCCATCCGCCGCCGACCGGGCTGCGCAACCCTGACCAGCTCCACCCGGTCGGCGGCTCGCGTCTTCGTACTTTGTAAATATACTTGCAAACGCAGTAATAATGAATAGGATGATGTCGCGTTTCTAAGTTGATTACTTTGTCTCATCTTTAAATAGCTGTGACACACCATGTAACGGGGTACATTCTAATTCCAAGTGCGACATGGCAATAAAAACAATGGCTTGGCCCTTGGAGATTTTTGCATGTCGCAGTGCTATTCACAGCTCACCCTTCCCGATCGCCGCCGTTTGCACCAGCTCGTGGAACGCAAGGTTCCTGTCGGTGAGATCGCCCGGCAGCTCGGCCGGCATCGCTCGACGATCTATCGTGAACTGAAGCGCAACACCTTCCATGATGCCGAGTTTCCGGAATACAGCGGCTACTACAGCGGCATTGCCAACGACATCTCCAAGGAGCGCCGGCGACGGCTGCGCAAGCTCAGCCGCCACCCGCAGCTGCGCCAGCTGGTTATCGATCGACTGGAGGCACTTTGGTCGCCGGAGCAGATCGCCGGCCGTCTGCTGGCCGATGGTGTGAGCGCCGTCCGCGTCTGCACCGAGACGATCTATCGCTTTATCTATGGCAAGGAAGATTATCCGCTGCAGCTCTATCGTCACCTGCCGGAAGGCCGTCGCAAGCGCCGTCGCCGCGGCTCCCGCAAGCCCCGCGACGGCTTGATTGCGTTTGACTACAGGATCGGCCAACGGCCTGATTTCATTGCCGATCGCTCGCAGTTCGGCCACTGGGAGGGCGATCTCTTGATCTTCCGGCGCGACCTCGGTGAAGCCAATGTCACCTCGCTGGTCGAGCGCAAGAGCCGCTACACGGTGATGATCAAGAATGGTAGCCGCCACTCGCAGCCGCTCATCGGCAAGATCGTCGATGCCTTCTCTCCCTTGCCGGCCATTGCCCGTCAGAGCTTCACCTTCGACCGTGGCACCGAGTTTCGCGGTTTCAGGGCTTTGGAAGATGGACTCGGCGCCAGGAGCTGGTTCTGCGATCCAAATTCACCGTGGCAGAAAGGTGCGATCGAGAACACCAACAAGCGCATCCGCCGCTTTGTGCCGAGCGATACGGACCTATCCGCCGTCAGCCAGCAGAAGCTCGTCACCCTCGCCCATCACCTGAACTCGCTGCCCAGGAAGTGCCTTGGCTATCGGACACCCGCCGAGGTGTTCATGGCGCATTTGCGCGATTGCGGGTAATGCCCTACCCTCTACTCGTCATTGTTGCACTTGGATTAGATTCTCCACGGCATTTTAGAGATGCGACATATGAGCCAGTTAGAGATGCGACAGTCGTCGCCTCTTGGGATGCTGGTCAAACGTCAACGTTTGGAAGGAAGACTGGCGACGTGAAGCGTGGCTGAGACCATGAGCGTTCGGAGTCGTCATGTCTTGTTTGATCACCATGTCGCAGAAGGAATTGCATCGTCTTGAACTCATCCAGCGGATTCGCGGGCGCAGCCTGACCGTCGTCGAGGCGGCCGCGTTGCTTCGTCTCAGCCGCAGTCAGGTCCACCGGCTGTTGCAAGCCAATGACCTGGCCGGCGCCGACGGTCTCGTCTCGAAGAAGCGCGGCCGTCCGAGCACCCGCTTATCAAGCGGTACGCTAATGGCGCTCAGCACAGCAATTTCAATGCTTTTGACTAACTGTTGGCTGCAGCAGAAGATTAGAAAATTTCTTCTATCGAGTTTGCTCTATCGCTTTCTCCGGCGACTTTCATGGCTCATCTTTGAACAAGGCCAGCATCTCGAAAAGCTCGATCGGCGTCTTCTGGAGGCCTCCGCCGATCTTGGGGCGAAGCCGGTCTCGAGCTTTTTCGGCGTAACCCTGCCCCTGTCGCTCCCGGGCGTCATGACCGGTGTCGCGCTCGTGACCATCTTGCTTCTCGGCGAATATCTGATCCCGCAGCTTCTCGGTGGCGGCAAGGTCTTCTTCATCGGCAACGCGCTGGTCGATCTTTTCCTACAGTCGCGTAACTGGCCTTTCGGTTCGGCGATCGCCGTCACGCTGGTCGCAGTTGTGGTCATTGTGCTCATGGTCGCGATGCGCATTGCCTGGAAGGTCGCCGGAACAAGACAGGTGGATCTCGTCTGATGCGCGCTCTCGTCTCCGCCGTCTATCTCTTTCTCTATGCGCCGATCG
This sequence comes from Sinorhizobium fredii NGR234, assembly GCF_000018545.1. Taxonomy (NCBI): domain Bacteria; kingdom Pseudomonadati; phylum Pseudomonadota; class Alphaproteobacteria; order Hyphomicrobiales; family Rhizobiaceae; genus Ensifer; species Ensifer fredii. The sequence continues at coordinate 1,512,835 of NC_012586.1, read as the reverse complement.
TTCTGGTCGTCCTGTTCTCCTTCAATGCGGGGCGCAATGCCAGCGAGTTCACCGGGTTCTCGACCGCCTGGTACGGCAAAGCCCTCGGTAACACCTTCCTGGTCTCCGCGCTGCAGAACAGCCTGATGATCGCCTTCACCAGCGCCGCACTCGCCGCGGTATTCGGGACCATGGCCGCGCTCGGCATGGAGCGGCTCGGCATCCGCACGCGGGCGGTCTTCGATGCATTGTTCGCCGCGGCGATCGTCGTTCCGGGTGTCGTCATTGGCATCGCCACGCTCGTCGCCCTTGTCGCTGTGTTCTCCTTCGTCAATCCGGCGCTCGCGACGATCTGGCCGGGCGATCACCCGCCACAGCTCGGGCTTGGCTACGGCTCGATCATCGCTGCCCACGGCCTCTTCTCGATGGCGCTCGTCGCCATGATCGTGAAGGCGCGAATCGCCAGTCTCGGCCGCGACATCGTCGAGGCGTCGAGTGATCTCTATGCGACGCCGCTCACCACTTTCCGGCTGATCGTACTGCCGCAGATCCTGCCCTCGATCCTCGCCGGCTTCCTGCTCGCCTTCACCTTCTCCTTCGACGATTTCATCATCGCCTTCTTCGTCGCGGGCTCGAAGACCACCTTGCCGATCTATGTCTTCGCCTCGATCCGTCGCGGCGTGACGCCGGAGATAAATGCGATCGCGACCCTGGTTCTGGTCGCCTCGCTTCTCCTGATCCTGACAGCGCGCCTGCTGATGCGCGAGAAGAAAAGTAAATCCGGGAAGTGAAACCATGATCCTGAAAGACCGGATCGCGATCGTGACCGGCGCCGGCTCCGGGATCGGTCAGGCGGGCGCTGCCATCATGGCGCGTGAAGGCGCCCATGTGGTCGTCGTCGACCGCAGCGCGAAGGCCGCCGAAGAGACCGTGACATCGATAGCCACCAAAGGCGGCAGCGCCGAAACGCTCGCCATCGACGTCACCAACGACGACGCGCTCGCGCACGGCATAGCTGACGTCGCCGCGCGGCACGGCCGCATTGATATCCTGCACAACCATGCTGGCGCCCAGGTCGCCGGCGATCTTGAACAGGTCGACGTGGCGGGCTTCGACCGCTCTTGGAACCTCAATGTCCGCGCCCATTTCATGGCCGCCCGCTTCGTCATGCCGGCAATGAAAGCGGCGGGCGGCGGCGCGATCGTCAACACCTCCTCGTCTTCCGGCGTGCTCTACGACCGCGAGATGATCGCCTATACGACGACGAAACATGCGGTGATCGCCATGACGCGGCAAATGGCCGGCGACTATGCGAAATATGGGGTGCGGGTGAATGCTCTCTGTCCCGGCTGGGTCGACACCCCCTTCAACGAACCCTTCATCAAACAGATGGGGGGGCGGAGCGCCATCGATGCCTACATCCGCGAGAAGGTGCCGCTCGGCCGTTGGGCGAGTGTCGACGAGATCGCGGAGTCGATCCTCTTCCTCGTTTCCGACCGCTCCTCTTATATGACCGGTCAGATTCTGGTGGTCGACGGCGGCGAAACCGTCGTGTGATATCCTGTCGCGCAGGGTAGAGGTGCATCCCGCTTCAGATGCAGAAGATGAGCCTAACAGCCGGATCTCGCCAAGAAGGACCTGCGTGGTATAGTTTCGGTCTGGATTGCATACGGTGACCACGAAGAAGTCATCAAGCGCGAAAATATGCTTGTCATCACCGACACCAACCCGAACTCTGGTTTGCTAATCCAGCCTGGGGGCTTGCCGATCGATGCCCTCCATGGCCGCAGGACGACGGGACCGGAAATGTCAGGATGGCCGATCTTGGCCTTCATGCGCCGATTTGTGGAAAGCGCGTACGATTGAATTCGACAGGTCGAGGCGGCCCACGCCAACTCTGCGGGCCGCCTTTGCCTCAACTCTGGATCAGAACGGCGAATCTGCGAAGTAGAAATCCTTCGCATTGTCCTTGGTCACGAGGGTGGCGTCGATCGTGTAAACGCCGCGAACCGGAACCTGGCCGTAGAAGTTGGCCACCGTCATCTCGAGCGCGGTACCGACCATCGCCGGCGGGTAGAGCACGTCGACCGGGATCATCTTGTCGCCGTCCATGACCTTCTTGATCATTTCCTTCGAGCCGGCGCCGGCAACGACATACTGGATGTCGGTGCGCTTTGCCTGCTCGATGGCCTGCAGCACGCCGACAGCCATGTCGTCGTCCTGGCACCAGACGACATCGATCTTCGGGTACTTGGTCAGATAGTCCTGCATTACCTTGAAGGCATCGTCGCGATTCCAGTTGCCGTACTGGCGGTCGAGAACCTTGACGTTCGAGCCCTCGATGCCCTTGTCAAATCCGTCCTGGCGCTGCTGGTCGATCGGGATCGGGAGGCCTCGGATGACGACGACTTCAGCGTCCGGTGTCGTTGCCTTGATGTACTCGCCAGCGACCTGACCGAGGGCCGGGTTATTGCCCGCAACATAGAGATCGCGCACGGAGTTGTCGTTGACGCTCGGCGCACGGTCGACCAGGGCGACGAAGGTTCCCTTGCCCTTCACTTCCTTGATAGCGTTGACCAGCGGGTCCGGATCGGTCGGCAGGATGACGAGAGCGTCGATGTCCTGCGTCTCGAGGTCCTGAACGGCGTTGGCCTGGCTCGCCGGATCGGGCGAGGTCTTGACGATGACGTTAAGGCCCGGATTGCGCTCCATCAGGATCTTGGCGACCCGCTCGGCATGGAAGACCACGCCGGCCGTCCAGCCGTGATCGGCCGCCGGGATCGACACGCCGATCGTCACTTTCTTCTCCTCCTGCGCGTGCGATACGCCAGCGAGGGCGGTCATCGCCGCGAGGGTCAGGCCGAATAGCTTGCTACGCATTAAGTTCCTCCCAAAAAACAGGTCACCTGTTGCAAGCCGGGAGACCTGTGGACCCGGCTGTCTCACGATTTGCGCACCAGCGAGCGCTGGACGAGCATCGCAATGATGATGATCGCACCCTGGATGGCGCCGATCAGGTATTCGCTGATGAAGTTGGACAGCAGCATGATGTTGCCGACCAGCTCGAGGATGAACGCACCGCAGATGGTGCCCCAGACGCGTCCAGCGCCACCTTTAAGCGCCGTGCCGCCGACGACGACGGCGGTGATCGCCTGCAATTCCCACAGGATGCCCGTGGTCGCTGAGGTCGATCCGAGGCGCGGCACGTAGAGCAGCACGGCTGCGGCGACGCACAGCCCCTGGATCACGAAGGCGACTGTGCGAACGCCATTGACGAAAATGCCGGAGTATCGCGCAACGTCACGATTGGAGCCGACGGCGACGACGTGCCGTCCGTAGCGGGTGCGGTAGAGAATGAACGCGGCGACAGCGGTCACCGAAAGGATGACGATAATCGGTACCGGTACGCCGAAGATCATGCCGAAATAGGCGGGGCGGTAGATCTCCTGGAGCTGCGGCTCCTTGAGCGTGATCGCTCCGCCCTGCGAAAGCCAGGTCGTCAAACCGCGATAGATGCCCATGGTGCCGAGCGTCGCGATGAAGGGCTCGATCTTGCCGGCCGTCGTGATCAGGCCGTTGGTTAGACCGCAGAGCGCACCGGCGACCACGGTGAAGAGGATCGCCGCCACGAGCATGAGTACCGGATCGGCGATCACGCCGGAGTTCATGAAGAGGATCATCAGGCTGGCGATGAAGGCGACCATGGCGCCGACGGAAAGATCGAGATCCCCCGACGAAATCACGAAGGTCGCGCCGACCGCAATGATGGCGATGAAGGCGCTGCGGGTGGCGACATTGGCGAGGTTGTTAATGCTGATGAAGTTGGGGTTGACCAGCGCCCCGACAAGCAGCAGCAGCACCAGCGCAACGAACGGCGCCACGGCCCTCAGATCAACGTCACGCCAGTTGCGGCGGCGGATCGCCTCCTGGCTGCCTTCTTGGTTCACGCTCATATCCAATCGAACCTCCACCCCATCTGTCGGGAATCTCAATGCTCTCGCCGCCGTGCAGCCGGCCCCAGTACGGCCTCAAGCCGCCGTTTTCCTCTTCAGGCCGGCGGCGTAGCGCATAATCTCCTGCTCCGAGATCTCGTCCCCCTCGAGGATGCCGGCGATATGACCTTCACGCATGATCACCACGCGACTGCACAGGCCGATGATTTCTGGCATCTCTGACGAGACGACGATGATTGAGCGGCCATCGCGGGCGAGTGCCGAAATGAAGTGATAGATCTGCTGCTTGGTGCCGACGTCGATGCCGCGCGTCGGCTCGTCGATGATGATGATGCTTGGGTCGGTTTCCATGACCTTGGCGAGAAGCAGCTTCTGCTGGTTGCCACCGGACATGCGCCCGGCGACGATCTTGTCATCCCTGACGCGGATGTCAAAGCGGCGGCGCGCCTTGACGAGAGCCGCTTCCTCGCTTCTCGGATCGAGATACCCAATGCGGCTATGGCGGCCGAGCGACTGCAGCGTCAGGTTCGCCATCATCCCGGCATCGAGCAACAACCCCTTGGCCTTCCGGTCCTTGGTCATGTAGGCGAGACCTGCCTTGTTTACCGCATGGACGTCACCGGATGGCACAGGCTGGCCGCGAACCAGCACCTCGCCTGCCAGGCGCGAGCGCAGCCCGACAATCGCCTCCATCAACTCCGTCCGGCCCGACCCTATCATTCCAGAAAAGCCGAGGATCTCGCCTCGGCGGAGCTCGAAGCTCGCATTACGGATATAGCCGGTCGACACGGATTCGACCCTGAGCACGACCTCCTCGTCGACATCGGGTTCGCTTTTTGCGGGATAGAGGCTCGACAGCTCGCGGCCTACCATGAGCTGAGCGATTGCCTCGCCGTCGAGCACCGAGGTGGGCGCCGTCTTGATCCATTGGCCGTCGCGTAACACCGTCACGCGGTCGGTCAATTCCATGACCTCATCGAGCTTGTGCGACACGAAGACGAAGCTCGTACCCTTGTCGCGCAGCTTGCGCACCAGCCGGAACAGGAAGTTCGTCTCCTCGCGCGAGAGCACGGCCGTCGGCTCGTCCATGAAGACGACCCGCGCATCACGACTGATGGCCTTGGCAATCTCGACCATCTGTTTTTCAGCAATCGACAAAGAGCCGATCATCGCGTTCTCGTCGACATGAGAGCCGAGAAGATCGAGAACACGGCGCGTTTCCGCACGCATGAACTTGCGGTCGAGCACCCCGAAACGGGTTACCTCGCGGCCGAGAAAAAGGCTCTCGGTAACCGTGAGATGCTCGGCTAGATTGAATTCCTGATGGATGATGACGATGCCGAGCGCTTCGGCGGCCCCATTGGGCGGCAACTTCACCGACTTGCCGTCGAGCAGTATCTCGCCCGAGGTCGTCTGTTCGAAACCAGAGAGAATCTTGACAAGCGTGGATTTGCCGGCGCCGTTCTCGCCCATCAACGCGTGGATCTCGCCCTGGCGTAGCTCGAAATCGACGCTGAACAGCACCTGCACGCCGCTGAAGGACTTGCTGATGCGTCGTGCGGACAGCACGACGGGAGCGCCTTCGACGACCTCCGTGTTCATATCCCCTCCCCTGCGGCTCCACCGTTTTTTTAATGATGTAAACCTTTACACTAGACACTGTAAAGGTTTACATCATCACCAACCGACAATTTTTCTGGCTCCCGGCGTTTGCTCGTCGAGCAAGTCTGTGTAGTGTCCTCGCAACAAAGCCCGAGGCCAACCGAGTGTCCAATTCCACGCCAGCAACCATCGAAGACGTCGCCCGGATCGCCGAAGTGTCGATCGCGACTGTTTCGCGGGCTATCCACATGCCGGAGAAGGTTGCCAAGTCAACGCGGCTAAAGGTCAACCAGGCGATCGCGATTACCGGCTACACCGCCAATGCGATGGCGCGCAGCCTGCGGCTGGGGCGCTCGAACATGATCCTCGTGGTGGCGCCCGACATCGGCGACCCGAATTTTTCCAGCATTCTGGTCGGCCTTGAGAACGAAGCGCGCGCTCACGGCTACGGCGTGCTGATCGGCCATACCCAGAACGATGCGCAACGCGGATTGGAGTATCTGAAGTTTTTCAATTCCTACCAAGCCGCCGGGCTGATCCTGTTCACCGGCATCCTTCCCTTCGGCCATCAGGCCGTGACGGCCAGCCTGCCTCCGAGTGTCGGCGTGTTCGAACCCGTCTTCAACGGGGGCATTCCCTATGTCGGGGTTGATGATGTCGAAGGCGCACGCAAGGCCGTCGATCTGCTTATTTCCGAAGGCCACCGACGGATCGCATTCATCGGCGACTCCAATACGCGTCTTGCCTATGGCCGCCGCCGCTTGGGTTACGAGGCGGGACTTGCCGCAGCCGGCATCCCCTTGAATCGCCAGATGGTCATGGACGGCGATGGGACAGTTGAAGGCGGACGACTGGCGCTGGAGCAACTCTTCATGCGCGACGATCTTCCGACAGCCTTCATGTGTGTCAATGATCAGACCGCGCTTGGTGTCACGCTTGGCCTCAAGGCGCGTGGCTACGAGATCCCGGACGACTTTTCAGTGACCGGTTTCGATGACGTCCCCCAAGCAAGCTTCATGACCCCTTCCCTGACCACGGTCCGCCAGCCACGCACCGCGATCGGCAAGCATGCAATGGCGTTGCTCCTCGATATGCTTTCGGACCGTGCCGCCTTCGACACCGAGATCCTGCTGAGACCCGACCTGATCGTACGCAACTCCGTCGGCCCTCCGCCTGATGGGAAAAATCGCTGATCACTTATCCGGCCGACGGGGTGATAGTCGCGGAAGCAGTATCCTCAGGCGGTGACAGCCGAACCCGCCTCCTTGTTGCCTCTTCCGCCAGTGCAATACGGCTAACAGCCACCAGCAAACGGCCAGCAGTCCAACACGCAATTCCTAAATAGCCCCCTGTAACACCTTGAACAAAACATGTTTGGTTGGCCCGGGAGGGCGCGAATGTCGTCGGTCACAGGGGTGCTAAATAACATGACTATGTCATGTTATTAGGCTAGGGCCGATTGCAGATCGGGCAACGGAGAGCCAGTTGGCCAAGGAAGTTCCGGTGGATTCATTGTGCGATCCAGGGGCACAAAATGAGAACACCGCCCATGCACGCTGGGGCTGCCCCTTTCGATTCCGCCTGGATAGGCGAGCGCGTCATTATCCGCAATATGCAGCGCTCGTGGAACATCGTCTAAGCGAGCAGAGCGGCCATCGAATTGAACTTGAACTGAACAACATCCACTCGTCCCGGTCTTCCGGGTTTTGGCGCCTGCCTGCCCGTGGGCCTTCTCGGCTCATGCCTTGACAGACGGCACGAGAGTTATAATGTTTTTGTGGAAACATTATAACTGCGGGCAAGCTATAATGCTTTCGCAAATTCATTATAACCGAGGCCTTGCCGATGAGAGATGTCGATCTTGTATTCCGGACGATGTTCGCGGAACTCGCCCAGCAAACCCTGGACGCGCAATGGCAGTCTGACTTTCCGCTCGAGGGCCGCTTTGTCACAGTTCCGGTGAAAGGCAAGGACTATTTCTATTTCGACATCCCTACTCCCGAGGGCAAGGACAAGCGCAGCTATGTTGGACCCGCAGCTGATCCCGAGATCGCAGCGCGCGTCAGGCGACACCGCGAGATCAAGGACAACATCAAGGAGCGGCGACGCTTGGTGTCCACCCTTCTTCGCTCGGGAGGCATGTCGGCTCCCGATCGGTTTGCCGGCGATGTCACGAAGGCGCTCGCGGATGCGGGGTTCTTCCGTCTGCGAGGCGTCCTCGTTGGCTCGGTTGCCTATGGCTGCTACTCGGGCGTCCTTGGCGTCCGGTTGCCCACGACGGCAATGCAGACCGGCGATGCCGACCTGGCTATGGATTTCGCGATCTCTCAGGAGGTCGATGACAGCCTCCCTCCGATCCTGGGTATCTTGGCGGCCGTCGATCCCTCGTTTCAGGCCGTCCCCCATCAGGCCGACAAGGCGCGTGTGACCGCATTCGTCAACCGCACCAATTACCGGATCGAATTCCTGACGGGCAACCGGGGCTCGGACGCACACACGGGAAAGCCATCGCCCATGCCCGCTCTCGGCGGTGCGTCGGCGGAAAACCTCCGGTTCCTCGACTACCTGATCTACGAACCGGTGCGGACGGTGCTGCTCCATCGGGAAGGCGTGAGCGTGAACGTGCCTGCTCCCGAACGGTATGCCGTCCACAAGCTCATTGTGGCTTCAAGGCGGCTCACGGACGCGCTCGGGCGGGCGAAGCGGGACAAGGACCTCCTGCAAGCGGCTACGCTCTTCGAGGCGATGATCCAAACCCGGCAGGGCGACCTCTTGGCAGACGCATACCAGGAGGCATGGGATCGGGGACCCTCGTGGCAGGATTGCCTTGCGGCAGGCATCGCGCTGATGCCTGATAGCGGCAAGGACGCGCTGGCGGACGCCCTCGGTGTGGAAGTCAACGCTCTTGGCAGAGAGTAGCGACATGACGCGTCCTTTTTTCGACATGCGGCATGCCCGACTTTGGGTAAGCTTACTCTTGGGCGACTCGCGACCGGAGTTGCATACAAGCCCTGTCAACTCGCCTCTTTCACATTGGCACAAGCTCTGACGAGCCTGTTCACGTAATCGAGTTTCGGAAACACAGACGGTGAGACGATGAACGGATAGGTATCGCGCTGACCCATGCTGCGCTGTATGGCGTTGATAGCGATGCTGAGCGGCACCCATGCGTCGGCGATCTGGTGCGCGGAACTGGCGCGGTAGGGATCGAATGCAACTTCCGCCGCCATCTCCTCGCCCTCGCCTGGCGGGTCAATCGCCACCCCGAACGATCGGGCTGTCTCAAGAGTGTCGACGATGTGGAAGAGATGGGCGACGCACTCCGCAAAATCCTCCCAGGGGTGTGCGCTCGCATAGGGCGATATGTAGTTTTCCAGCCAACCCGGCCGTGGGCCGTCCATGTGATAGCACTGGAGTGCTATAGTGTAGTCTTCTCGCTCATCGCCAAAGAGCGACCGGAATTCTTCGGAACAACCTGCATCGCGAACGAGCTTATTCCAGATGTAATGTCCGATTTCGTGCCGGAAATGTCCCAACAGCGTGCGGTAGTGCTCATTCATCGATGCACGTACGAACTCCATGGTCACTTCGTCAGCCTCTGCGGCCCGAATGGTGATCACGCCCTCATCATGGCCGGTCATGGGTACCGTGACCGTCCCGTCCGGCTGCTGCTGGTCGTCGACGAAGTCAAAGACTAGACCACCCTGCGGATCCTCAGCCCGATCAGGGTGCGGGATGTCCCAGCGCAGTATCGAATAAAACAGGTGCCGCTGCGCCTGCCCAATCCGCTGCCAACGCCGGACACCATCGGGGGTCGAGGCGTCGGGGACGAGACGATTGTGCCTGCACGCGACGCAGAAATTCCCGTCTCCGGGATTTACCAGCCAGTTGCAGACGTCGACCGAGGCATTGCCGCAGAAGACACGTGTCTCGAAAGGCCTGCCAACCAGCTGCCATTGCGTCCCTCCCGCACTCTCGAGCGCATACATCGCCATGAGCTGGGGATCGAAGCCAAGCCTGTGGCCGCAGCTGACGCATTGGCGATTGTCGAAGTGGACGACCTGGTGGCAGAAATCACAGGAGAAGAGCCGCATGGCCGGTTCCTATATGATATGAACGTGCGAGCTTAGGCCCGGTGCCGTCGTGAGTTGAACACGAGAACGTCGCCCGGTCTATAAAGTTCACCTTACTCGAGCGTCTCGGTGCAGCTCAGTTCCGGGCTTCGGTCTATCCGGCGCGGCCATGGCGTGACAATGACGGAACAGCACCGAGATGACGCATGCGATCGACAGGACGCACAGGCCAACCCACTCGCGGCGGCCTGCCTGCTCAGGCGTGTGAATAGTCTCGGCCATCGTCGTCCTGGAGCCGGCAGAGATTCCCCGGATCGCATCAGGTCACAAGTTTCAATTTTTGACACGACTGGCTTCCGTCCTGAGGATCGGCTCGATGCGTCCGAGCTCGGCCAGCAAGGATTCGCGGCCTGGAAAAGCAAGCACGTTCGTCTGCAGGATCTTCAAAGAGACTACCGAAGGGACCGACAAGGACAGGCTCGCCTTTGCCTCCTATGAGAAATACGGCCGGCTCGGCACACCGGCGTCCGCATGCATTGCGATTCCCCTTGAATCGCTGGTGGCTAAGATCGGCGTACGACGCCGAACGGCTCACGCCGCCGTCTCCCAAGGGTTGATCACGGAGGCGTCTGTGTCTTCGAAATCCTTGACATTGCACGTGACAAGGATGAGATCGTGGACGATAGCGGTCGCAGCGATCAATCCGTCGATCTCGCCGCGGGAGCGGATTGCGCGAGGCGGCCCCATTCGACCGCGATTTTGTCAGTTATCGGCAAGATGCGGTCGCCATGGTTGTGGCGCAGCTTGCGCAGCCATTCGGTGAGGTGCGCGGCAGTCTTCGGATCCGACCTCTGTTTCAGGGCAATGCCGCGCATGATTTCGCCGAGGGTGAGCGCACTCAGGTGGATGCTGAGCGGATCGACAGAGCGCAGCCAGGAGACCGCCTGCGGCGTCCCGCGTCGCGCCTCTGAGACGATATTGGTGTCAATCAGATACATCAGAAGGCGACATCGCGGCTTGGCGTCTTGACGCGTACATTCACCGCATCAGCGAGCTGATCGTCCCAAGCGGGACCGCCAAACAGATCATCGACCAGCGTCGGCCGGCCGGCGCGTAGAGCGCCGTAGTCGTGAGCGGACAGCACGACGGCCGCGCGCTCACCGCGCAGCGTGACAATCTGCGGCCCTTCATGGCGCGCCTTCTGCACGACCTTCGAGAATTGGTTCTTGGCGTCCTACAGTTGCCATTCCATAGTTTCGCTCCGAGTTGGCTAGAGACTGTCTAGCTATGTACTGTTTGTCTGCCATTGAAAGTGCCAATTTGCCACGCGGCCGATCGACGGCCGGCGGGCGAAGCCGCACGATCGGCGATCTCGATTGTCAGGCCTTACGGCCGATTGATCTTCCTCACGTCATGGAACCACGGCTACTGAATCCAACGCCGTCGTTTCCAGACGATACATAATGCGATCTTCGACGGGCGGAGACCGGGACGGAACGACCGTCCCGGATCACGTGGCTCGGCAGCTGAGGGTCAGCCATGTTGTCGAAGGTAGCGTGCGCAAGGCGGGCGGCCGGGTGCGTATTGCGGCGCAATTGATCGACGGTGCAAGGGGCAATCATCTCTGGGCCGAGCGATACGACCGCGACTTGGACGACATCTTTGCGCTGCAGGATGAGATATCGAAGGCGATTGTCGAGGCTTTGAAGGTCAAGCTCTTGCCGACCGAACGGCAAGCGATCGAGCGCCGCTCGACCCATAACCCTGAGGCCTACCAGCTCTACCTGTTAAGCCGACACTACCTGCAGCATGGCATACGGCACGTGGAAATTGCCCTTCGGATCTGTCAGAGAGCGGTGGAGGTCGATCCCAACTATGCTCGAGCCTGGGCAATGATCGCCCATAGCCAGGCCGAACTTCACTTTGGCGGAAGTGCGGGTTTCGGCAAAGTCCGGACAGGATTTCCGGTAATCTCCGGACACAGTTTTCAGTAATTCCCGGACAGCGATTCCGCTAAATCCCGGACAGTTTCCGGCGGCGGTTTGACGGGTTGGTTCGCGGCTGCGCCGTCTTGTTGGTTAGGCCTCTCACGACAACGTTGAGAGGGGCCGATGCCGAGACGGAAGCAAGCAAGACGAACGACAGTGAGGGATATCCGGACTATTCTGCGCCTGACCCATGAAGAGGGTCTTTCGGTGCGCGAGATTGCCGAGCGGCTGAAGATCGGCAAGAGCTCGGTATCGACCTATTTGCTGCGATCTCGGGAAGCCGGGCTTTCGTGGCCGTTGCCAATCGGCGCGGACGAGGATGCAAAGCTGGAGCGGCGGCTGTTCGGCCGAGCCGGTCGACCGCCGCGCGATCTCAGCGAGCCGGACTGGGCGCTGGTGGTTCGGGAGCTGAAGCGCAAAGGCGTGACGCTGACGCTTCTATGGCAGGAATACCGCGCCAGCCATCCTGATGGTTACGGCTTCACCTGGTTCTGCGAGCAGGTTGCCGCCTTTCGGCAGCGCACCAGTGTAGCGTTCCGCAATCGGCACGCGGCGGGCGCCGTGATGCAGACCGACTATGCCGGGCCGACGGTGCCGGTGATCGATCCGGCAACCGGTGTCATCCATCCGGCCCAAATCTTTGTCGCGGTGCTGGGCGCCTCCAACCTGACCTTCGCCCATGCCAGCTTTAGCCAGCAGTTGCCGGATTGGATCGACGGTCAGGTGCGTGCTCTGACCTTCTATGGTGGGGTCACCAAGGCAATCGTGTGCGACAACCTCAAATCGGGGGTGGCCAAGGCCCTTTGGTTCGAGCCGACATTGACTGCGACGTTCGCCGCCATGGCGGAGCATTACGACACCACGATCCTGCCGACCCGCAGCAGGAAACCGCGCGACAAAGGCCGGGTCGAAGGCGCGGTATTGATCGTGGAACGCTGGATTCTGGCCCGGCTCAGGAACCGTACCTTCTTCTCGCTTGCCGCCCTCAACACGGCGATTGCCGAATTGCTCGAGGACCTGAACAACCGGACGATGCGCCATGTCGGCAAAAGCCGCCGCGAGCTGTTCGAGGAGATCGAGCGGCCAGCCTTGAAGCCCTTGCCGGCGATACCGTTCGAATATGCGGAATGGAAGTCGGCGAAGGTCCATCCGGACTATCATGTCGAGGTCGACAAGACCTTCTACTCGGTGCCGCATCGGCTGATCGGATGCACCCTCCAGGTGCGGCTCACCCACCGGGTGGTCGAGATCTTCCACGACCACCAGCGTGTCGCCAGCCATGTTCGCCGCTCCCAGCGTTCCGGCCACGTCACCGTCAACGACCATATGCCCAAGGCGCATCAGCGCTATGCCAACACCACGCCGGCCAATCTGATCGGCCGTGCGACCCAGATCGGCCCCAATGCCGCCATCCTGGTCGAACGCATGATGCGCGACAGGCCGCATCCGGAACAGGGATACCGCTCGGCCATGGGCATTCTGTCGCTGGCGCCGCGCTATGGATCCCAGCGCCTCGAGGCGGCCTGTGAGCGGGCGCTCACCATTAATGCCATCACCTATTCCTCCGTCGCCTCCATCCTCAAATCCGGCCTCGACCGGGAAAGACCGCAGGCTGAACACGCGGCCCCCACGCCTGCGCATACCAATATCCGTGGCCGATCCTACTACCAGTGAAGGAAGCAAGAATGCTGACGAACCCCACCCTCGACCAGATGCAGGCCCTCGGGCTGACGGGCATGGCCGCCGCCTGGCGCGAATTGACCGAGCAGTCCGGCACCAATGAGCTCAGCCGCGATGAGTGGCTCGGACTGATGCTCGACCGCGAAGTCACCCTGCGCGCCGACAAGCGCATCCGTAACCGGCTCGCCTCCGCCAAGCTACGCTTTGCCCAGGCCTGTATCGAAGATATCGACTTCGCCGCCGCCCGCGGTCTCGACCGGCGCAACACCATGGCGCTCGCCCAGGGGCAATGGCTCACCGCCCACGAGGGCCTGATCATCACCGGCCACACCGGCACCGGCAAGTCATGGCTGGCCTGTGCCTTCGGCAGGCAAGCGGCCAGGCTCGGTCACTCCGTGCTCTATGTGCGCGTGCCCCGAATGTTCGAGGAGCTCGCGCTTGCCCGCCTCGACGGCTCCTTCCCCCGCCTCATCGACAGGCTCACCCGCGTCCAGCTCCTCATCCTCGATGACTTTGGAACCCATACGCTCTCCGATCAGCAGCGCTTTCACCTCTTCGAAATCGTCGAGGAGCGTTATCAGCGAAAGTCCACCCTGATCACAGCTCAGGTTCCCGTGGCAAGCTGGCACGACCTTATTGCCGACAGCACGGTCGCCGACGCCATACTCGACCGTATCGTCCACAATGCTCACCGCATCACCCTCCGGGGCGAGAGCATGCGAAAGCAAAAAAGCGCACCCCTCTTGACTGGGGCAGAAAACGGCGAAATCAATCAGCCCTGATGCTAACCAGGCTGCCGAGGACCAACCGCATCAAACTGTCCGGACTTTAATGAAATTGCTGTCCGGGATTTAGCGGAATCAATGTCCAGTTTTTGCGAAGCGCGCAGGCGGAAGGGCGGAGGAACGGGGCATGTCAGCGGCCGAGAGGGCACTCTCGTTGGATCCGACCTCGTCTGAGGCACACGCAGCCAAGGGACGGATTCTCGCCGATCTTGGGCGTTTCGATGAGGCTCTCGCCTCACACCAAAAATCGTTGCGCCTGGACCCGAACTCCTATGACGGCCATCACAGTTTTGGCCGAACCAGCATGCGCCTTGGCCGCCATGAAGAGGCAATCGAACACTTCGAGCGAGCCGCTCAGCTTCTTGAAAGCGACTACATCTCTCCAGGCTTTGTCGCTCAAAGCTGGACAGCGCTTGGCAAGCTGGAGGAAAGCATCGCCGCCGCACGACGCGCGCTGGAGCGTGCTGAACGGGAGATCGCGTTGCGGCCCGACAACGCGCATGCGGTTGTTTGTGGCGCTCACGCATTGGCCTACCTCGGGGAGTTCGAACGCGCCAAGGAATGGATCTCGCGAGCAAGTGTCGTCATGGACCCCGATGACACCCTTGACCGCTACAATCTGGCTTGTGCCTCGGCCAGAATGGGCGAGTCCGACCAGGCTCTTGACCTACTGGAGACCTGCGTTTCGCGTATGCCCCCCGAATTCATCGATTGGATGAAAAGCGATAGTGACCTCGCACCGTTGCATCGTGATCCGCGGTTCCAAGCGCTAATTGAAGTTGAAACGAGGGCCGAGGACGCCATGGCCAATCAAGCGATCAAAGAGGTCTGACATTTCGCTTCGGGGACCACCAAGAATTAGGCCCGTCGATTTATCTGCCTTTCTGCTCTTGGGGCGCGTTCGTTCATGCAGCGAGAAGACCAAGTGGGGAAATGCCCCTTTGCGGTCATCCCGAATATCGCCAACGTAGATCCTTGAAGGCGAATCCCGCAGCTCAACCCCCGCTCTTGAAAGGAATCGAACAATCGAACGGCGGCCACCGACGATGAGAAGCGCCGTCCCCAACCCAATTTTCGTGGCTCGCGGTGGCGGCTGCGCGGCGACAAACAAGGTGAGACTCAGCGTCAATCAGGATGAGACTCGGCGGTGGGGGTGTGACGAAGGGAGGGCGTAGCCCGACCGGAGTTACACCCCCGCCGCGGCGCAATTTTTAGGCGTCTCATGATCGCGGTCGGCCCGCTACGGTGGCGGTTTTCTGGAATGGAGAACCACCTTTGTGCCGGGTCGCCATGTAACCGATCATCAGATGAGATTATTCATGAAGTACCGACAAACGCATTCTGTTGAGGTCGCCGCCGCGAAGGCGTCGATCAGCCGGGCGACGGCGTTCCGCATGGAGAAAGAGCAGCGCCTTCCGTCGCAGAACAAGCCGCCCCGCGGTCGGCGTCGACCCGATCCGCTTGAGCATATCTTTGATGCGGAGGTCGTTCCGCTCCTCAAGGCCGCTCCCGGCATTCGTGCGGTCGCCGTTTACGACGAGATGCTGCGGCGTCATCCGGAACTGCCCGAAGGCATTCGCCGCACACTTGAGCGGCGCATCCGGTCATGGCGGGCGGTTCACGGTGAAGCACAGGAGGTGATCTTCCGCCAGACGCACGAGCCCGGCCGACTAGGGCTGTCGGATTTTACCGACATGGGCAGCCTCAGCGTGACGATCGCCGGCCAACCGCTCGACCATCTGCTCTATCACTTCCGGCTGGTTTGGTCGGGTTTTGAGCACGCCCATGTCATCCTTGGCGGCGAAAGCTTCGTCGCCTTGGCGGAGGGCCTGCAGAACGCCCTGTGGTCGGTCGGCGGTTCGCCGCTCTATCACCGCAGCGACAGCCTGTCGGCTGCCTTCCGCAACCTCGATGCCGATGCCAAGGTCGATCTGACAAACCGCTATGAGGAGCTGTGCGCTCACTACCGGATGACGCCGACGCGCAACAACAAGGGCGTCGCCCACGAGAACGGCTCAATCGAAAGCTCCCACGGCCATCTCAAGAACGCAGTCCGCGATGCACTCCTGATGCGCGGCACCAGAGACTTCGACGATCTGCGCTCCTACCGCGCCTTCATCGACGAGATCGTCAGCCGCCGCAATGCCGCGCATGGCAAGCGCATTGATGCCGAGCGCCCGCATCTGCAGGTGCTTCCCGAGCGCCGCACCACCGACTTCGAGGAGGTAGTCGTCACCGTGTCGCGCACCGGCGGCTTCGCCTTGCGCAAAGTCTTCTACACCGTCCCCTCCCGTTTGATCGGCCATCGGCTGCGTGTGCGTTTGTTTGACGATCGTCTCGACGTCTTCATCGGCGGCACGCATCTGCTGACGTTGCCACGAGGTCGCGCCCACGCGAGCGGCAAGCATGACCAGGTCGTCAACTATCACCACGTCATCCACTCTCTGCGCAAAAAGCCCATGGCGCTTCTCAACCTGGTCTATCGCGACAAGCTCTTCCCCCGGCCGGAATATCGCAGGGCTTTCGACGCTCTCATCGAGCAACTGCCTGACCGGCAGGCTTGCAAGATCACCGTCGAATTGCTGGCCCTGGCTCATGATCGCGGTTGCGAGCGTGAACTGGCCGAGGAGCTTGCCAGAACGCTCGACGCCCGCAAACTGCCCGACCTGATGGCCTTGAGAGCCATCTTCGGTCCGGACCCGGATCAGTTGCCGACCGTGCATGTGCAGCTCGCATCGCTCAATAGCTATGAAGCCCTGATGGGGTCTGCTTATGCGGGAGAGGCCGCATGAAAAACGTCCACAACACCATCGACGAAGCCCGCCTCGGCATCATGCTCAATGACCTGAGGCTGCCGACGATCAAAACGCTGTGGCCGCAATTTGCCGAACAGGCCGATCGTGAAGGGTGGCCTGCGGCTCGTTTCCTTTCGGCCATCGCCGAGCATGAACTGGCTGAACGGGCGCATCGCAGGATCGAACGTCACCTCGCCGAGGCGCATCTGCCGCCCGGAAAGACGCTCGAGAGCTTCGCTTTCGACGCCGTGCCCATGGTCTCCAAGGCCCAGGTCATGGCCATTGCCGCCGGCGACAGTTGGCTCGCCAAAGGTGCCAATATCCTCCTGTTCGGTCCGCCGGGCGGCGGAAAGAGCCATCTCGCCGCCGCCATCGGCCTCGCGCTGATCGAGAATGGTTGGCGGGTGCTGTTCACGCGCACGACCGACCTCGTCCAGAAGCTTCAGGTCGCACGGCGTGAACTCCAGCTCGAATCCGCCATCGCAAAGCTCGACAAGTTCGATCTGCTCATCCTCGACGATCTGGCCTACGTCACCAAGGACCAGGCCGAAACCAGCGTGCTGTTCGAACTCATCTCCGCAAGATATGAGCGGCGTTCCATCATGATAACCGCCAATCAGCCCTTCGGAGAATGGAACCGCGTCTTTCCGGACCCGGCCATGACGCTTGCCGCGGTGGACCGACTTGTTCATCACGCAACGATCTTCGAAATGAACGTCGAAAGCTATCGGCGACGTTCCGCCATGGAAGCCAAACGCCACCGCGGCAGACCCGCCGCCTTCGCGACAACCAAAAGTGCTTCCCTGATTGTCGCGGAGCGACAATCAGAACACGATGAGACCCTTGCCAGCGACAATCAACATGATACCTTCATGCCGACCGCGACATAAGAGTCTCATCCAGATTGTCGCCGCCGTCTCATCCTGATCGCCGCGCTATAGGCGGCAGTTCCCGTTGATACATTATGCGATTTTCGGCGCCCGAAAGGGGAACGCCTACCGATCGCAAAGAAGTGCAGAAGGGTGACAGGCCGCGAGCGCCACATCCTAGTCGACGCTCTGAGCCAACCTTGCTAGTCGCGTCGAATCCGCCGATGTCCCGGACCGGCATGACGGCGCGGCTCACAGCAGGTTCATTTCCAAACACCGCTCAGACAGGAATGTTTTGCGGTAGGCCCCACAGTTCTTGATGGGAAGCGGATCTCCGGCCCAGTCATGCGGCAAAGGGCTGTTATCCCCAAAGGCATTGCCACCCCGTTTTGCCAGGGTGGCAATAGCTCGTCGCATCAACCGACCTCGCTGGGATGCGAGTTCAGCGCCCCCTCCCCTCGATCTCGATATAGAGCTTCACATCATCGCCGATCATGCCGAGTGCGGTCTTCAAGCCGAAGTCACTTCGCTTGACGGTCGTTTCGGCACTGAAGCCGACGACCTGGCTCTTGTCCCAGGGGTTTTCGCCCTCTTTGTTGAAGGTGACGTCGAGGGTGGCTGGCTGGGTGATTCCGGCGATCGTGAGATCGCCAACAACCTTGCCGGTCTTCTCCCCGGTCCGCTCGTACGCCTTTCCAACGAAGGTGATGTCCGGAAACTCGGCCGCATTGAACCAATCGGCGCCCTGGATATCGCTGTCGCGTTGTTTGTTGTTGGTGGAGATGCTCTCGACCTTGACCGTCACATCGAGTGAACTCGCTTCCGGCTTGGCGGGATCAAATTCGAAGTTCCCTCCGAAATTCCGCGCAACCCCGACCACACGTGAAAAACCCAGATGATCAATGAAGAACACGATGTTTGAGTGAACAATGTCGATATCGTAAGTTCGCGCCCGGGCCGGGCCGATCGATAGCGCCGCCGCAACGAGAACCGATCCGATATAGGCGCATGCAAGCTTGATCATTGACATTCCTCCCTTGTCAAATTGGAAAGCTCGAACCGTATGAAAGGATTGCAATCGCGGCCGCGGTGGCGGCGGGTACCGCGCAGAGCAACCCGAAGGCGAAAAGACGTGCAAAGCAGCTCCGAAGACGGCCGATCCATTTTATCCGCGTCGTGATCTCCGGAACGAGAAAGACGAGCCCGAGCGTCGCGAGCGCGAGGAGATCGGCCTTGCGGGTTATCAGCGTCACCGCATAGACGACCGACAACATCCCGCCCGCTCCCCCCAGCAAGGCGGACGTACCGAAGGGATTGTCATCGCTTCCAAAACTCCAAACGACAATCGCCAGGAGCGCGACCGCGAATATCAGACAGACCTGCAGGCTCGACGATGATGCGCCAAGGAGCGCAATAGGAGCAAAGCCGAGGGTGGCGATGGCGAGAAGTAGCATGCGTTTCATGCCTTCCTCCGCGGTCGAACCGCCGAAGTCCCGTTGCAGCAGCGTCATCGACAGCATGCCGGCGGCCACGGCCACGGCGATTTCGAGCGGCGCGACTGTTAGCCGACTCTGTGCGATGTACAAGGCTGCCGCGAGCGGCTGCACCAAAGACAGCCAGCCAGCGAGGCGCGGACGATTGGCGAGATCGGCAGCGAAGCCGGCGACGGCACCGGCCAAGGATACGTAGAAGATCTTGTTCACTGCCCCGACGGCCGGAAACGGCGGAATCTTCTGATAGACGAGGAAATAGGACGCCAGAAAGGCAGCCGAGACGATCAGCCCGGTCCAGGCCGCGTCGAGGCTCAGAGCGCGCCGAAGGCCCGCAAGCGCGAAGGCGGCAATCGATACCGACGTCATCCCGATAACGATGGCTTCCTGCGGGGTGTCTCCCATCGAAGTCACCCTCTCGGCGGAAAGATTTGAATGAGCGATTGCTGCAGCACCGTTTCTCCTCCCCAGGGCAGCGGCACAGACCAATGGTAATTTAAATACTATTCAGTCTCGGAATACCTTTTAGTATTTATTATCGAGGTTTGTCAATTCCCTTCTGCAGACGCACGGCAGCGGGACCGCGACAGCGGCCCGCTCAGCCGAGCCTGTCGGCGTGCCACCTCAGGTGATCGTCCATGAAGGTCGAGTTGAGATAGTAGGAATGGTCGTAGCGCTCGTGCATGCGAAGCGTCAGGCCAATGCCGGTGTCCTTCACCGCCTCTTCGAAGAGCCACGGCCTGAGACCGTTGTCGAGGAAGCCATCCGCCTTGCCCTGGTCGACCAGGAATTCCGGAAAGCGGGCGCCGTCCTCGACGAGCGCGCAGGCGTCGTATTTTCGCCAGGCGGCTTTATCAGCGCCGAGGTATTT
Organism: Sinorhizobium fredii NGR234; assembly: GCF_000018545.1. Taxonomy (NCBI): domain Bacteria; kingdom Pseudomonadati; phylum Pseudomonadota; class Alphaproteobacteria; order Hyphomicrobiales; family Rhizobiaceae; genus Ensifer; species Ensifer fredii. The sequence goes on along the minus strand of NC_012586.1, from coordinate 1,492,750 downwards.
CTCGAAGGCTCCGACGGACCAGTCGGCAGACGACGGCGCGACGATCGGTGCAAAGGCCGAGCAGCTCCTGAAGCGCTCCGGGTTCTTGAGCGCGATCGTCATGGCGCCGTGGCCGCCCATCGAATGGCCGAAGATGCCCTGCCGGTCCATGTCGACGCGGAAATGCTCGCGGACAAGCGCCGGCAGTTCCTCGGTGATGTAGCTGTACATCCGATAGTGTTCGGCCCACGGCGCCTCCGTCGCGTCCAGGTAGAAGCCGGCGCCCTTGCCCATCTGCCAGTTCGTCAGCTCGTCCGCCACGTCCGCCCCACGCGGGCTGGTGTCCGGGCAGACGATGATCAGGCCGAGCTCGGCGGCCATGCGGCGGTATTCGCCCTTTTCCATGACGTTGGCGTGGGTGCAGGTGAGGCCGGAGGGATACCAGAGCACCGGGCGCGGTTCGCGGGTCGCCTGTGGCGGCACATAGACGGCGAAAGTCATTTCGCCCTTGCAGGTCTTGGAGTCATGGGCGAAGACGCCCTGCATGCCGCCGAAGGCGGTGTTCTGCGAGATGATTTTCATGGAAGCCCCTCAAGCAATCGGCGTCGGCCGCTTGCATCGCGGCCCCCTGTCCCTCGGCTGACGCTCCGCAGCGCGTAGCGTCAGGCAAGCGCCTTGGCGAGATAGGACATATCGAAGACGCCGGTCGCCGACCTGCGATGGTCTTCGTCCAGCAGCCCCGCCCGGATCATCAGGTCGATCGTGGTCTCAAGTGCCTTCTCGGGGATGGCGAGCCCATTCGGCCACATGCCCATATCGCGCATATAGCGCAGGCCGCGGAGTGCGAGCCAGGCATCATCCGGCACGGTAACGCGCTGGAAGATCGGCAGTGTGATGCTCTCCTTGGCGGGATCGTTGGTGATCCGGTATGCCTCGACAAGCGCCTTCAGGAGCTTGCACATCGTCTCACCATTGGCTTCGAGCCAATCTGTTCTGGCAATGAGCGCGGCAAATACGATTTCCGGAATGGCGTCATTGACCTCGCCGATGAGGTTGTAACCCGCGGCTTCTGCCAGGAAGTTCCAGGGAGCCGGCTGCGGGGCGCAATCGATATCTCCCGCCTGGAGCGCCTCCCACCGCTTGGTGTGCACGCCGGCAAGCGCGAATTCGTAGTCGCCCGGATATTTCAGCCCGTCGCGGGAAAGCAGCAGCTGCGTGTAGATCGCCGTTCCCTCGGTCAGCGACGAGGTGCCGATTTTCTTACCCTTGAGCGCGGCGATCGATCCGATTGACGGATGCGCGACGAGCGACATCGGCAGGCGGTTCGAGTTCGACGCGACGATGCGCAGGTCACCGCCCTTGATGTAGCTCGAGACCGCCCCTTCCGGCGGCGTGATCGCCAGATCCGCCGCCCCTTCGGCTACGGCGGTCGTCGCCTTGTCGACGCTGCCGAGACGCAGATATTCAACCTTCAGCCCGTATTTCTCGAACAGGCCCTGCTCTTCGGCGACGAATACGGGAAGCCAGTTGAAGCCCTGTGCGCCACCCGCCAACTTAACGATAGTCATAATTGTTCCTCCTTGTGCGGCCGCGAACTAGCGGTTCTGCGCCTTGAGTCTCTTGTCGAGCAGGGGGTAGGCGCGGCGCGCATTGCCTTCGAAGATCGCGTGCCTGTCCTCGGCGCTGAAGCCGAGCGCATCGATATAGCGCTTGGTGTCATCGAAGCTGTGCCCCGTTTCCGGGTCCACAGCCTTCACGGCGCCGAGCAGTTCCGCGCCGAACAGGATGTTCTTCTTGTCCACCACGCGGAAGAGCGTGTCGATGCCGGCCTGATGATAGACGCAGGTGTCGAAGAACAGGTTGTTCATCAGGTGCTCGGTAAGCGGCGGTTTTTCGAGCATGATCGACAGACCCCGATAGCGTCCCCAATGATAGGGGGCAGCGCCGCCGCCGTGTGGTATGATCAGCCGCAGCCTGGGATGCCGTTCGAAGAGATCGCCCTGGATGAGCTGCATGAATACGGCGGTGTCGGCATTGATGTAGTGGGCGCCGGTCGTGTGCAGACAGCGCTCGCACGAGCCCGATACGTGGATCATCGCCGGAACGTCGAGCCCAACCATCGCCTCCCAGAGCGGATCCCACCATTCGTCATAGATCGGCGGAGCACTCCAGCGTCCGCCGGACGGATCCGGATTGAGATTGCAGCCGACGAAGCCTTGAGCGACGCAACGCTCGAGTTCGGCGATCACGGCCCGTAGATCCCCGTCGACGGTTTGCGGCAGTTGACACACGCCGGCGAAATTCTCCGGGAACAGGTCGACGATGCGCTTGACGTTGTCGTTCGAGATTCGCGCCCATTCACCGGCGATCTCCACATTGTCGATGTGATGCCCCATCCCCGAGGCCCGTGGACTGATGATCGTCAGATCCGAGCCGCGCTCCTTCTGAAGCTTCAGCTGGTTGGCCTCGATGATCGCGTATAACTGCTCGTCGGAAATGCCGGGATAGGCCGGCCTCTCCCTGACCCTGCCTTCCGCAAAGGCGACCTGCGCCTTGCGGAAGTCATGGTGTTTCTGCGGTTCGGTGGTGAAGTGGCCGTGGCAGTCGATAATCAGGGTCATCACGCATCCCACTTTGCCGGCAGCACGTTCACGCCGCGGAAGCGCCAGCCCTTGGCCTTCACTTCCTGCTCGGGGTCAAGGCGCAGGTTCGGCAATTGCCTGAACGCCTCTTCGAGCGCGATCTCGCCCATGGCGCGCGACAGGAAATGCCCCGAACAGAAATGCGGACGGAAGCCGAAGGAGACGTGCTGCTTCTTCTTGCGCAACATGTCGAACTGATCCGCATTCTCGAAGCGCGCTTCGTCGCGGTTTGCGGACCCCATGACGATGGCTACGGAGGACCCCGCCGGGATGACGGTGCTGGCGATCTCGAAATCCTGCGCGGCCACACGGGGCGTCACCCCGATCGGCGCGATCCAGCGCAGCCCCTCGTCGAAAGCCTTCAGCGCGTGAGCCGACGGATCTTCCGCCATGACCTTCGCCTGTTCCGGGTTCGACAGTAACCCGGCGCAGGCGTTTGCGGCCGCATGGCCAGGTTCCTGCAGGCCGCCCAGGATGATGACGCGCATGGTCGGCGAAATCTCCTTAAGGCTGCGCGCCTTGCCCTCGGGCATGCCGCCATGCATGACGTGGCTCATCAGCGTGTGGTTGGGCTTCGAAAGCGCTGCGTCATAAAGTGCGCCCAGCTGGTTGTCGATATCGGCGAGAGCGGCGTCGAGCCGGTCCCAGACCGCCTGGTCGTTGGAAACATTCTGGAGACCCAGCGCCATCGCGTGGAACCACTCGACCAGATTGTCGTTCGAGGTTTCCGTCAGGCCGATCACGTCGCCGATACAGCGCACCGAGATCGGCTCGAAAAGCTCGGTCGTCAGATTTGCCGCGCCCTTCGGTCTGATCTCATCGATAAACCGCTGCACCACCGGTCGGGTCAGGCGGTCGACATAGGAGCGCACGCGCTCCTGCGTCAGGTTGAGGTCGATGCCCTCGCGCAGGCAGGCATGCTCCTCCCCCGACATGGTCAGGACATTGGGCATGCCCATGACGCGCGCCTCCGGCCGATCCGGAGCGCCCGACGGTCCGAACACCCTGTCGTTCGCGCCGACCGTGCGGCAATCCTCATACCGTGTAACGAAATACTCGTTGGTCCCCGCGAAGAACGCGACCGGGGCCTCGCGGCGCAGTCGCGCGTAAACCGGGTAGGGATCATTGTACAGGTTCGCCCCTGTCAGGGCAGACGCATCACTTGCCATTTCCACCTCCCACGCAAACCTTCCGGCATCGGTGCCGCTCTCGGCACCACTCCTTCCGCCATCAGGATTTCACATACCATTCGGACTTCAAATACCTTTTAGTATGTCAATGCGTCGTGTGTCAATGCATGATTGCGTATGCGCTATGGTGAAGGCGCTCAGCGGCAAACCTTCGACAGGAACTGAAAGCCGCGCAGCCTTGCGTCTTGGGATACTTAATGGTATTTGCACACTGTTTGGTATTTAAATCGGTATCTGAACCAGTTGCAAGTGGGAGGAAGTCATGACGCAGACCATGCGCGCCGCGCGGCTGCACGCCGTCGGTGAGCCGATGAGAATAGATCAGGTGGAGCGGCCGGTAGCCTCAGGCACCGATATCGTTGTTGAAGTCAAGGCTTGCGGAATGGTGCCAAACCTCGGCAATGTCCTTGCAAATTGGGAGACTTGGTATCCGCAGATGCCATTGCCGCCACGGCCGGCAATCCACGGACTCGACCCTTCCGGGATCGTTCATCAGGTCGGCGAGCAGGTCGTGTCGCTCAAGCCCGGGGACCGGGTCTATGTCAATCCGGGGCGTTACTGTGGCGCCTGCCACGCCTGCTCGTCGGGCCATCCGCAGGCATGCCAGCATTGGACGCTCGGCGGCTATTTCGGCTACAATCCGAAAAGCCTGGAGATGTTCAAACGATACCCCTACGGCGGATTTTGCGAATACATGCTCGCGCCGCAGGCACAGGTCGTCAAGATTCCCGACAATATGTCGTTTGTGCAGGGATCGCGGATGGGATACCTCGGCACGTCCTACGCGGCCTTGAAGAAATGCGGGCCGCTTGTGGGCCGTTCCCTGATCATCAACGGCGCCACCGGAACGCTCGGCGTGGGCGCGACGATCTTCGCCTTGGCGATGGGCATCGGCAAGATCTACGCGGTCGCGCGCGGCGACGAATTGCTCGCCCGCCTGAAGGCGCTTGCACCGGACAGGATCGAAACCTTTTCAAACTGGACGGGCTCAAGCGCCGAGTTCGTCAGAGCCAGAACCTATGGTGTCGGTGCCGATCTGATGCTCGACACGCTTGGCGCCAAGGCGCCGCTCGACTCGATGCTCGACGCCATGAGGGGCGTGCGAAGAGGCGGCCGGATCGTCAATATCGGCGGCACGGCCGGCGAATTGCCCGTCGACGTGAAATGGTGGATGGATGAGCAGATGGAACTGATCGGCTCGGTCTGGTTCACCGCAGCCGAAGGCATGGATATAGCGGCCATGGTGGAAAGCAAGGTCGTCGATCTCTCGGTGATGGAGCCGATGGTCTGGCCGCTGGAGGAAATCAACGAAGCGATTTCCGGCGTCACCAAGGGCGACGGCGGATTCACCTATTACGCGGTCGCCATCTAGCGCGTCGGGCTGCCCGACGGAAAAACAGATCTCAGCCATGGCACAACGAAAGACCCGTCCGGTGCTCCTGGGCGGGTCTTTCGTTTGACAACGGCTGTCCGGCATGGCCAGTCGAGCTCCGAGTGCCGCGGGTCATTTTGTCGTTGGTCACCCTGCGCGAGACGATCGATCACGGGCAATCGGGAGCCGAAGGAACCCTTGAGCTTGAGCACCGCTGTCCTCGGATCAGAGCGAAGAAGGGACAATGAAGCCCGGCCACCTGCGGTGACCGGGCAAGTTGGCCGCAAGAAGCCTCGACCCAGACGGGACTTCCGGGGTCTTGGTTACGCCTCAGTGGTTGATCGCCTTGACGATCTCTTCGGTGACCTTCTTGGCGTCGCCCAAGAGCATCATCGTGCCGTCCTTGTAGAACAGCGTGTTGTCGATGCCGGCATAGCCGGAGCCGAGCGAGCGCTTGACGAACAGGCAGGTCTTGGCCTTGTCGACGTCGAGGATCGGCATGCCGTAGATCGGCGAGGTCTTGTCGTCGCGCGCCGCCGGGTTGGTGACGTCGTTGGCGCCGATGACATAGGCGACGTCGGCCTGGGCGAATTCCGAGTTGATGTCCTCGAGCTCGAACACCTCGTCATAGGGGACGTTCGCCTCGGCCAAGAGCACGTTCATGTGGCCGGGCATGCGGCCGGCGACCGGATGGATGGCGTATTTGACGTCGACGCCGGCCGCCTTCAGCTGGTCGCCCATTTCACGCAGCGCATGCTGGGCCTGCGCCACTGCCATGCCGTAGCCCGGCACGATGATCACCTTCGAGGCGTTCGCCATCAGGAAGGCGGCGTCGTCGGCCGAGCCCTGCTTGACGGTCCGCTGCACGCCGTCATCTGCGCCCGCCGCCGCCGTCTCGCCGCCGAAGCCGCCGAGGATCACCGAGACGAACGAGCGGTTCATGCCCTTGCACATGATGTAGGAGAGGATCGCACCGGACGAGCCGACCAGCGCCCCGGTGATGATCAGCGCCAGGTTGCCGAGCGTGAAGCCGATGCCGGCGGCCGCCCAGCCGGAATAGGAGTTGAGCATCGACACCACCACCGGCATGTCGGCGCCGCCGATCGGCACGATGATCAGCACGCCGAGCGCCAGCGACAGAAGGACGATCGCCCAGAAGTCGAAGTGGCTTTCGGTCAGCGCCAGGCCGACGATGAAGAAGACGATCAGCGCCGCCAGCCCCAGATTGATCAGATGCCGGTAGGGCAACAGGATCGGCTTGCCGGACATGCGGCCGTCGAGCTTCAGAAAGGCGATGATCGAGCCGGTGAAGGTGATCGCGCCGATCGCCACGCCGAGCGCTATCTCGACGAGCGCCTGGGCGTGGATCTCTCCGACCGCGCCGATGCCGTAGGAGGACGGCGCATAGAGGGCGCCTGCGGCGACCAGCACGGCGGCCAGCCCGACCAGCGAATGGAAGCCGGCGACGAGCTGCGGCATCGCCGTCATCGGGATGCGCTTGGCGATATAGGCGCCGGCGCCGCCGCCGAGTGCCAGGCCGGCGACGATCAGCAGGAAGCCGCCGATCGACGGCAGCGCCAGGAGCAGCGTCGTGACGATGGCGATGGCCATGCCGATCATGCCGTAGGCATTGCCCTTGCGGCTGGTGGTCGGATGCGACAGGCCGCGGAGCGCCATGATGAACAGGACGCCGGAGACGAGATAGAGGAAGGCTGCGAAGTTCGCGTTCATCGGCCCGCCTCACTTGTCTTTTTTCTTGTACATGGCGAGCATGCGCTGGGTGACGAGGAAGCCGCCGAAGATGTTGACCGAGGCGAGCACCAGGGCGACGAAGCCGAAGCCGGTGGCAAGCCCCGAAGCGGAGATGCCGACCGCCAACAGCGCGCCGACGACGATCACCGAGGAGATCGCGTTGGTCACCGCCATCAGCGGCGTGTGCAGGGCCGGCGTCACCGACCAGACGACATAATAGCCGACGAAGATCGCCAGCACGAAGATCGCCAGGCGGAAGACGAAGGGGTCGATCGCCCCGCCGGTGGCGCCATGCGCCACGGCGCCGGCCGCATCCGGCACGTATTCGGCCGCCGTCCTGACCGCCTCGACCGCCCGTTCGAGGTCGGTCAGCGCCTTGTCCAGAAGTTCGTTCGCCATTTACTTGTCCCCCCCCATTCGCGCCGCCGAAGGCCGGATGCACCACGGCACCGCCGTGGGTCAGCGCCGTCGCCTTGGCGAGCTCATCCTCCATGTTGACCGCCAGGGCCTTCGTTTCCTTCGAGACCATCGTCTCCAGGAAGGTGACGAGGTTCTTGGCGTAGAGCAGCGAGGCGGAGGCGGCGATGCGGCCCGGCACGTTGAGGTGGCCGACGACCTTGACGCCGCCAAGGTCGACGACCTTGCCGGCTTCGGCGCCTTCGACATTGCCGCCGCGTTCGACGGCGAGGTCGACGACGACCGAGCCCGGCTTCATCGCGTCGAGCATGGCGCGGGTGACGAGCCGCGGCGCCGGCCGGCCGGGGATCAGCGCCGTGGTGATGACGATGTCCTGCTTGGCGATATGCTCGGCGACGAGCGCCGCCTGCTTGACCTGGTAATCCCTCGACATTTCCTTGGCATAGCCGCCGGCCGTCTCGGCCGCCTTGAACTCCTCGTCCTCGACGGCGATGAACTTGGCGCCGAGCGAGGCGACCTGCTCTTTTGCCGCGGGGCGCACGTCGGTGGCCGACACCATGGCGCCGAGGCGCCGCGCCGTGGCAATCGCCTGCAGGCCGGCGACGCCGGCCCCCATGACGAAGATCTTCGCCGCCGGCACCGTACCGGCCGCCGTCATCATCATCGGCAGGGCCCGGTCGTATTCGTGGGCCGCGTCGATCACTGCCTGGTAGCCGGCAAGGTTCGCCTGGCTGGACAGCACGTCCATCGACTGGGCCCGGGTGATGCGCGGCATCAGTTCCATGGCGAAGGTGGTCAGCCCGGCCGCCGCCATCGCGGCGATCGCCGCGTCGTTGCCGTAGGGGTCCATGATGGCGATGACGATCGCCCCGGACCGGTAGCCGCCGATCTCCTGCTCCGTCGGCCGCCGCACTTTCAGGATCACGTCGGCGCCCTGGGCATCGGCGGCACTGCCGATCCGCGCCCCGGCTTTCTCGAACTCGGCATCCGGTACGCGCGACCCGAGGCCGGCACCCGCCTCGACGACCACGTCGAAGCCGAGCGACTTCAGCTTCTTGACGCTTTCGACGGAACCGGCGACGCGCGGTTCGTCGGGACTGTTTTCCCGTGCTATGTACACACTTACATTCACCGTCACCTTCCTCCGGCCGGTTCTCGATCACTGACGTCGAAGCAATTATTCGCACTGCCCTCAGTCTTCGGGCGCCAGCGTCACGATCATGCCCTTTAGCTCCGGCGCAAACCGGATTTGGCACGAAAGCCGCGACTGCGACCTGCGGTGGTCGGAGCTGTCGAGCAAGTCGTCTTCGTCGACGGTGAGTGCCGGCAGGTGCTCCTGGAAGTCGTCGTCGACATAGACATGACAGGTGGCACAGGAACAGCAGCCGCCGCAAAGGGCGAGCAGTTCGTCGACCCCCGCGTCGCGAATATGCTCCATGACCGAGATGCCTTCGCGCCCCTCTATGGGCACGACCTGCCCGTTTCGCGAGATTACCGTGAAGTTCGACATGTCTTCCTCCATATCTCATGCGCGCCCTTAGGCGGCGGCCAGCGACTTCAATCTGACGCTGCTGTTTGCAAGGACTTCCGGGCTGATGCGCGCAGCCTTTTCGACAAGCATCCGGCCCTCGACGTAGTCCCTGACGCAGTTGATGCAGTCCAAGGCGACGACCGCGCCGTCGCGGAGATAGAGGATGCTGAAGCTGCGGGTGCTGGGGTCGCCTCTGACAACCGTCCCATCGAACCCGGCGGAAAGGCCGACGGTTTGAAGGCGAAGGTCGTATTGGTTCGACCAGAACCAGGGTGTCGCCCTGAAGGGTGTCAGATCACCGCAAAGGGTCTTTGCCACGGCCGTCGCCTGATCGTGGGCGTTCTGAACGGACTCAATTCTGAGGCCGTGGGCGCTCTTCACCCTGGCGCAGTCGCCGATCGCGAAGACGTCCGGCAGGCTCGTCCGGCAATGGTCGTCGGTATCGACGCCGTTTCCTCCTGCCGCCCCCGCCTCGATCAGAGGCTCGACGCAGGGCAGGATGCCAATGCCGACGATGGCGATATCCGCGTCGAGCGTTTCACCATCCGTCAGCAACACGCCGGTCAGCCGCCCCTCGCTGCCGACGAAGCTCTCGATGCCAGCCTTGAGGCGGATCTCGACGCCGTGGTCGCGGTGTTCCCGCTCATAGAATCGCGACAGCGGCTCTGCGGCGACGCGAGCAAGCACGCGGTCCATCGCCTCGACCACCGTCACCATCTTTCCAAGCTTGGTCAGCGCAGCGGCGGCCTCGAGCCCGATGTATCCGCCGCCGACCACGACCACCCGTTCTGCCCTGCCAAGATCTTCGACGAGCCGGTCCACATCCGAGCGGGTCCTGATCGTGTGAATGCCCTGGAGATCATGGCCCGGGCAGGACAAGCGGCGGGGGCGTCCACCCGCCGACCAGACGAGATGGCCGTAGCTGACGGTCGCGCCTTGCGCACAGAGGACTTGCTTTGCGCGCGCGTCGACCTTGAGGACTTCGTGGCCGAGCAACAGGTCGATGTAGCGCGATGCCCAGAACTCCGCCGGCCGGATCAGAATGCGTTCGAAACCCTTGTCCCCGAGCAGATAATCCTTGGACAGGGGCGGGCGTTCATAGGGCGGATCCCGGTCCTCGCTGAGGAGGCCGATCGACCCTTGGAAGCCGTGCTGACGAAGCGATGTCGCGGCCTGGGTGCCGCCATGTCCACTTCCGACAATGAGGCAATCGTAATGCATCGCGCCCTCCTCCGGCCGCGTGAATTGCGCAGGTTCATGGTTTCCGGTTGGTCTTCCGCTCGAGCAGGCGAAGCTCAGGAGCGGGCCGCTCCGATCAGGACGAAGGCCATCGTGGCCGGCGACGTTCCCTTGTTCCGCCAGGCATGGCGCGTGCCGCACTGGATCGCGACATCGCCCTGCTTGAGGTGCACCTCAGCTCCGTCATCGAGCTCAAGCCAGATCTCGCCATCGAGCACGATGTCGTAGTCGATCGAGTCCGTCGTGTGCATGCCGGGATTTTCGCGCTCGAAGAGCTCTGCAAGCCCGGGCAGGTGCATGCGCTGCTCCGCATCCGCCGCGGCCGGATCGAAGGACGGATCGGCCATCACCGAATCCGGCGGGAAACGAACGACCATCAGACGCGTCTCGCCCACCGAAGGGGTTATCCGGATGCCCGGCAAAGCGGGCTCCAAACCATCCACCGGCAACTCCGGCCGGGGCTGCGTCGCCCAGCAAACGGAGGTCATGAAACCCGGAATCGATGCATGGAGGTGCGCATTGGGCGCCGGACCGTCGCTGACGAAAACGGAGCGGCCGTCACTGATGCCGGTAATGACCCGCCGCGGCAGAGCTGCTTTGTCGTCAGTCGACATAGACGAGACCCTCCTCAAGCAGTTTCGCCCGCATATTGTTCACGTCGAGGCTGAGCTCGCCCGCCGCATAGCGCTGGCGCTTCTCCTCCTCCATCCGCTCGCGCTGCCGCCCCTTCTCGAGGACCTTTGCTGCATTCCCGGCCGGAACGACGCACACGCCATCGTCATCGGCAACGATGACATCGCCGGGATTGACGAGGCAGCCGGCACAGACGATCGGAACCTGAACATTGGCCAGGGTCTCCTTGACGGTGCCCTGCGCGAAAATCGACTTCGACCAGACCGGGAATCGCATTTCAGTAAGCGTCGCGACGTCGCGAGCGCCCGCGTCGATGACAAGCCCGCGAATGCCGAGCGCCTTGGCAGAGGTCGCGAGAAGATCACCGAAATAGCCGTCGTCGCAGGGCGACGTCGGCGAAACCACCAGTATGTCGCCGGGGCGAGCCTCACCGAGCGCCACATGAATCATCCAATTGTCGCCGGGGGCGACCTCGCAGGTCAGCGCGTTGCCGGATATTTTCGCAGGTCGGTAGATGGGGCGCATATAAGGAGCAAGCAGGCCCCTTCTGCCTTGCGCCTCATGAACGGTTGCAACACCGAGCGCGCCAAGGCCGCGCACGATGGCGTCATCGGTTCGCACTATATTCCTCATCACCTTCGCCATGACGCCCCTCCCGCGGCAGCCATCTCCGGCGACCCCACCCGAAAGAGCTTCAATCGGTCGCCATCACCATTTCAAGATACTTCTCAGTATTCCAATTCCAATTAGAATGTCAATACCAAATCGTATGACGACCCGCTTGCAGACACCAGCATCAGACGCAAAAAGGGGCGCTGCTGCGCCCCTTCAAAGTGACTGCCGTTCCCGGATCAATGTGTCGGCGTTTTCCCTTCGAATGAGAGCATCGAGCCGATCGGCTGGTACGCGGTTCCGTCGAATTGGAAGAGCTGCAGCGATTCGATCGGATAGACGTCCTCGCCACTCCTGGTGTTCAAGGTGATGCCGGGCAGTAGAAGATCCAACTCGACGCCCCGAAGGTTTCGCGCGGCCTCCATCATCGCCTCGCGGCTCGGCTGCTTCATCGATTCGAGCACCTTGACCAGTGCATCTCCGGTCACATACCCGACCTGGCCGAGCGCGTCGTCGATGGCGAAACTTGCCTTCGCCGCCTCGTGATCGGCGATGTAGCGCGTGATTCCCTTGTCGTCCCCCGGTGCGGCAGCACTGACTTGCTTCAGATACTGACTCGTTATCACGCCCTTCGCATTTTCGAGACCTGCCGGCTTCAGCGAAGCAACGGAAGCTGCGATGTTCGAGACGAGGGTGGTTGGCTTCCAGCCACTCTCCGCGGCGAAGCGCACGGCTTCCGCACCCTGTTTCGGCCCGGTGATCACCACCAGTGTATCAGCGCCGGATGCCTTCAGCGTCGAGAGCTGCGTTTCGACGGTCGGGTCGGCCGATGTCACGGGCTGGGCCGCGACGATCGTGATGCTGGACACGCTGATCGCGTCCTCGAGGGCCTTCTGGAAGGTCTGCCCTGTCTCGGTGTTCAGATAAAGCAGCGCGATCTTTGCCTCGGGCTTCGTCTCGAGCAGATAACGCGCGAAAGCAGCGGCCTCCGTCGTGAAGGACGGAACGAGCCCGATCTCCCATTCGGGCCCGGCAAGCTCGTGGACGCCCGAGTACATGAAGAGGTTCGGGACTCCGCGTTGCGTCATGTACCGGCCGATCGCCTGGTTGTTGGGCGTCCCCGCCGTAGCAAGCACGGCAAACACCTCCTCGCGCTCGACAAGCTTGCGGACATTCGTGAGCGTGCGCTGCGGATCAAGCCCATCATCCTCCACGACAAGGTCGATTTTGCGCGTCTTGCCGTCACCCATCTTCACGCCGCCCGCGGCATTGATCGCGTCGACCTTCGTCCTGACGCCGCCCGAGATTGCGCCGAGCGCGGCAACCGGACCAGTCAAGGGTCCCGATACTCCAATCCGGACGGCATCGTCCGTGATACCGGGCGACTCGCTCTCCTGCGCCCCCGCTACGCCGGCAATGAGCCCCGTCAGGACGATCACCTGCAGCAGGCTGTAAGCACCTCTCAAAACGCCTCTCGGCATGTCATTCTCCTCCCAATTGACCGGGCAACGCGCCCGGCATCCGTGACAAACCCTTGAACTTGAAGACGCCCGGTATCGCAGCCGTCAATTTTTCCAGACGCAGGCCGGCGATGCCCTGGCGGGCAACCATCATCATGCCCATCAGGCAAAGGCCGTAGATCAGTCCGCCAAGGGCGGGACTGATGTCTGTGGTGACGCCCGGCACGAAGACGATGAAGACGGCCCCGATGAGTGCGCCGGGAATGCTGGTGATGCCGCCGACGATGCCACCGATCAGGATGTCGATCGATTTCATCGGCAGGAAGGACTGCGGGCTGATGAAGCCGTTCAGGATACAGAAGAGTCCTCCGCCCAGCCCGGCAAGCGCCGAGCTTACGCCAAAGGCCGCCAGCCGGCCTTTGGTCAGGTTGACACCCAGAGTTTCGGCGATCACCGGATTGTCGCGTAGCGCCCGCATCAGGCGGCCCGTATCGCCCCGCATCAGCCGGCTAATCACCAGGATCGAAGCAACGGCGCAGATCAGCGACAGGCCGTAGAGCCATGCCTCCTGGCTGCCGGGAAACCACTCGGGGGCCAACGGCTGGTCGGTCGCAAGACCGGTGACGCCACCGGTCAAACTGTCCATCTTCAATAGCAGTTGCGGAAATGCCGCCGCCACGCCGAAGGTGATGATCGCCAGTTGCAGTCCCTGCAGCCTCAGGGCGGGCAGGCCGATAAGCACACCGACCGAACCGGCGGTAATGGCCGACACGGGCAGCGTCACCACCGGATCCCAGCCGAAGTTGACGTTGAGAATGGCCGTCGTATAGGCGCCGACCCCGAACAGCGCACCCTGCGCCAGACAGATCTGCCCGGTGAAGCCGAGGAGCAGGTTCAGGCCGAGGATCGCGATGCCGTAGGCGATGGCGATGCTGATCTCGAAAAGCAGAAAGTCGGGCACGAAGAGTGGCAAAGCGAGGGCAGCAACGCCGACAAAACCCGCGGAGACAAATCGTAGAAGATGCGTGCTCATAGCTTGACCACCGTGCGAGTACCAAAGAGGCCGATCGGCCGAACGAGCAGGACGACGAGAGCGACGATGATCGGGATCACGACGCGCAGATCGGCACCGATGAACGGCAGGAAAGCCGCACCGACGCTTTCGACCACGCCAACGATCAGGCCACCGACCATGGCGCCGAGCGGACTATCCCAGCCGCCAAGGGTGGCCGACGCGAGGGCGTAGAGAAGGATCGGCATCATCATCGTCGGGCTGAGGAACAGGCGCGGCCCGACAAGCAGGGCCGCAATGAAGCCGATCATCGCGGCGAAGCCCCAGCCGAGCATCAGCATCCGCTCGACCGGGATGCCGACAAGAAGGCTCTTCTCGCCGTCGTAGGCGGAGGCGCGCATCGCGAGGCCTAACCGCGTGAAGCGGAAGACGGCCCCGATGGCGAACGCCAGACCGAGAAGGACGGCAAGCGTGCCGACGGCGCTCGCCGTCACGCGTATGCCGAGAACGTCCCAGCCGAGATTCGGGAACAGCGAGGGAAAGGCGCGCTGGTCCGAGCCCCAGAGCCACAAGCAGAGCGCCTGGAAGACGACGAACAATCCGAGCGTGACCACCACGACGGCCTCGACCGGCGCGCGCGATACCGGCCTGATGACGAAACGGAAGACGACTATCCCGAGCAGGAAGGCCAGGGGGGTGACGACGAGGAACGAAACCATCATCGGCACGCCCCATTCGCAAAGTTGCCAGGCGCAATAGGCCGAGAAGGTCGCCATCTCGCCCTGCCCGAAATTCACAATGCGCGTCGCGCGAAAGATTAGAACGAGTGCCAATGCCAACGAGGCATAAATTGCGCCCGAAGCGAGTCCGTCGGCGGTCAGTTGGAAGAACAGCGCCATCTCACACCCCCAGATAGGATTGCTGTACGGCCTCGTTGCCACGCAGATCCTGCGCCGTACCGCTGACAGTGATGGCTCCGGACTCAAGCACGTAGGCGCGATGCGCGAATTGCAGCGTCAGGTCGGCGTTCTGCTCGACGACCAGCAGCGTCATGCCGAGCTCCCGATTGAGCGTCTTGAAGATTTCGAAGATCTCTTGGGTGATTGCCGGCGCCAGCCCGAGCGAAGGTTCGTCGCACATCAACAGCTTCGGACGCGACATCAGCGCCCGGGCGAGCGCCAGCATCTGCTGCTCGCCGCCGCTGAGGCTGCCGGCCTGCTGCCGCCGACGCTCGGCGAGGCGCGGAAAAGCCGTGTACCACCGTTCCATGTCTTGGGCGATCTGTCGCCTGTCGCCGATCGTATAGGCGCCAGCCGCGAGGTTGTCCTCGACTGTGAACTCTCCGAAGGTTCCGCGGCCCTGCGGTATGTGCGCAAGTCCAAGCGCCACCCTTTGTCCTGCATTGGATTTCCCGAGGTCCTGACCGCGGAAATCGATGGTTCCGCGCGCCGGCATCAGCCCGGACAGCGCTCTGAGGATGGTCGTCTTGCCGGCGCCGTTTGAACCGAGCAGCGCCACGACGGTGCCTTGCTCGACGGAAAAGTCGACGCCATGAAGAACATCGGCGGCGCCGTAACCCGCCGAAAGGCCTTGCACCTTAAGCATTGTCCCGTGTCCTCCCGAGATAGGCATCGATGACTGCCGGATTGGCCCTCACCTCTGCCGGCGTCCCGCTCGCCAGATTGCGACCGAGGTGGAAGACTTCGATGCGATCGCAAAGGCGCATGACGAGCCCCATGTGATGCTCGATCAGCACGATCGTCACCCCATGGTGGTCGCGGACGCGGGACACGAGCTCGCCGAATTCGGCGACTTCGCTGTGCGTGAGGCCGCCGGCCGGCTCGTCGAGCAGCAATATCGTGGGGCGCGAGGCAAGCGCGCGAGCGATTTCCATACGCTTTTGCGTCGCATAGGGCAGCGAGCCCGCTGCTTCTTCGGCAACGCCGGAGAGATCGAGCTCGTCGAGGATTGCCCGGCAATTCTGCTCGATCTCGCTTTCCCGGCGACGGGTCAGACCGGGTCGAAGAATGGCCCTGAAGAAGCTGCCGCCGGTCACATGGTGAGCGCCGAGCATGACGTTTTCGAGTACCGTCATACCTCCATAGATGCCGAGGTTCTGAAAGGTGCGTGCAATGCCCAGGCGAATGATCTGCCGGGCGGGAACGGTTTCGATCGCTCGACCGCAAAGTCGGATGGAACCTGCGGTCACCGCGCTCAGTCGGGTAATAGAGTTGAACAACGTGGTCTTGCCGGCGCCGTTCGGTCCGATCAGACCGCATATCTCGCCGGTATTGACGCTGAGCGAGACGCCTTTGAGCGCATGAATGCCGCCAAAGCGAACATCGACATTTTCGACGGCCAGCGCGGGGCCGCCGCTTCCGGCAGCCTGCATATTCACAGCCATCCTATCCTCCCTGGGGCTGTTCCTTCGCTCCTGGGACTATCGGCGCCGCTTCTCCTCGCGGCTGCTTGACAATCCTCAAGATACCACAAAGTATCTGAAGTCCGTTCGGTATGTCAATGCCCACTTTGAAGTGTAGGGACATCCAGCGGATGCAGCGATGGGAGGCGGCCATTGGCAGACGCTCGCATGGCACCTGCGACGCCAGTGAACCGTTCGGAGGGGAGTTGGAAAATGATCTGGTCCGTGCAGTTCGTCCGCTCACCGCCACCTTCGCGAAACCCCACTACGCCAATGGTCCGCCGGATGGTCCGGAGGGTACTTGGCGACCCACCCGAACAGGAGCTACATCGATGATCGACCCACGTACCGCCCCCTACGCCATACTCATACTGCGCGTGGCACTCGGGCTACTTTTCCTCGCCCATGCCGGCCTGAAAGCGTTCGTCTTCACGCCGGCGGGTACCGCACAATTCTTCGCCAGCCTGGGCCTGCCGCCTGCCCTCGCCTATTTGACAATTGCCCTCGAGACCGTGGGTGGCCTCGCCCTCGTCGCTGGCTTCTTCGCGCGTCTTGCGGCGCTGGCACTTATTCCGGTGTTGCTCGGCGCGATCATGACGGTCCATGCCGCGGCTGGCTTCTTCTTCACCAACCCGAATGGCGGCTGGGAGTTTCCGGCACTGTGGATCGTCGGTCTGGCCGCGGTCGTTCTCGCGGGCGATGGCGCTCTTGCAATACGCCCCACGTTCAGCAGCAATGCACGCGGCTGATCGATCGTTGGACCCGCCTCACCCGGTGGCGCGGGTCCATTCGCGCTCGCATTCACCCCACCATCAGTGTGTATCGATCGGGAAAAGAGCCCGGGCGGGATCAGCGTCGACTTGCGCCCACCCGATGTTCGCAGCAGGTCGGAGAGATTCGCCCCACAAATGAAGAAGCAAGGCCGCTCAGGACACGTTTCCCTTAACACCATAGGCATCGTACATCGAAGTCAAGGCGACTTTTACGAGTTCGCCGACCGTCGGCCCCTTGGTGAAACTCGATGCTGCGCCGTAGGTGAGTTCGAAAACAATACCGCCGAGTGCCGTCGGGCCGGCGGGCGCCTTGCCTTCCGGAAAAAGCCGCAGCAGGATTTTGCCGAGACCCTCCCATTGGGCGCGAAACAGGTTCGAATGGCGCTCGCCAAACGTTGCGTTTCGCCTGGCGTGGCGAAAAAGCTCCAATGCCAGCATCCCCCAGCTCGGATCCGTAGAGCGCTCCTGCGACCAGTTGCTGAGAGTGTCAATCAACAGGCGGCCGTCGGTTATGGGGCCGAGGAGCTCTTCAAGCTCGGTCACGTCTTCACCGGCATGCGTCTCGAGCAGGTAGAGGAACAGGTCTTCCTTGCCATTGAAATTGGAGTAGAAGGCACCCTTGCTGAACCCCGCCTCCTCGGCGATGCGTTCGACCGTTGCGCCCTCGTATCCTTCGCGGGCGACAACCTCGCGCGCGGACGCCAGCAACTTTGCTTTCGTCCGCGCCTGGCTCTGTTCGCGTGTCAATCGCGCCAAGATTACTCTCCCTGATTGCTACAGCACTCGGATACCCTCCAGTATCTTGAAAACGCGCGAGCGTCAAATCAAAGCACGGTCAGGATGCAGGTTGCCGACCAGAACACCATGAATTCCGGTCCCTGCTTCTGCCACCGCCAGTTCCATCCATTTATCCGAACGACGGCATAGCTGGCGCCAAGAAGAACGGCGACGGCCAAGCCCGCGGCAAGCTGCGGTAAGATGTTGAAAACCAGTCCGGTGCCAGCAATCAGCTCCGCGATGATCGTAATGATCACGAATGCACTAGGCGGATGGAACCCGGCCTTGGCAAATGTTGCCGAGGCAGGCCCGACATTGCGCATCTTGCCGATGCAATGGGGAAGGAACCACAGGCCGCACAGCACCCGGAGGATTGAGCTCGGCTCGACGAGGAGGAGATCCATTGCCAGGCCCTCCTATGCAGCTTCGGGCGCTTCGATCAGGCGCTTGCCGCCACTCGCTGCTGTCGTATCGCGCATCTGACGAGACTCTGGCGGGGCGAGGACTCCAACTGAGGGGACCGGTATCTTCACTTCAGCCCGCGAATCTCGCTGCGGCTGAGCTCCAGCGACGTCAAACATTCAAACCTCCCGATATCTTCTCGTTTAAAGCCTGATCTCGCTCGCCCGGCGGCGTGCGCCTCTCGCGAGCCGATCTTGTGAACAACACCTCGAAACTGTGTCTTGCAATTTCGGATACCACTTAGTATCTACAAACCAATGCGAACGTCAATGCCGCCAGACGGCTTGCACCGAGGGAGGGTTCCATATGAAATCGCGCGCGGCGGTCGCCTGGGCGGCCAACAAACTTCTGTCGATCGAGACGATCGATATCGGCGGCCCCAAGGCAGGGGAGGTTCTCATCGAGATCATGGCGACAGGCGTCTGCCACACGGATGCCTACACGCTGTCTGGCCTCGATTCGGAGGGCAAGTTCCCGGCGATCCTCGGCCACGAAGGAGCCGGCATCGTCAGGGAGGTGGGGCCTGGCGTCACCTCACTCAAGCCCGGCGACCATGTCATTCCGCTCTACACGCCTGAGTGCCGCGAATGCAAAACCTGCCTGTCGCGACGGTCCAACCTCTGCACGTCAATTCGCGCGACGCAGGGCCAAGGGCTCATGCCGGACAGGACCACCCGCTTCTCCTGCGACGGCGGCGAAGTCTTCCACTACATGGGCTGCTCGACCTTTTCGAATTACACGGTCCTGCCCGAGATCGCGGTCGCCAAGGTGCGCGAGGACGCCCCCTTCGACAAGATCTGCTACATCGGCTGCGGGGTGACGACCGGGATCGGGGCGGTGATTTACACGGCGAAGGTCTGGCCGGGTGCGAATGTCGCGGTTTTCGGCTTGGGCGGCATCGGCCTCAACGTCATCCAGGGCGCGCGCATGGTCGGCGCCGACCGGATCATCGGCGTCGACCTCAACCCGGCCAAGGTGGAAATGGCGCGCCGCTTCGGCATGACCGACTTCGTCAATCCGAACGAGGTCGGTGCCGACAAGGTCGTAGAGGCGATTCAGGATCTGACCGGCGGCGGCGTGGATTTTTCCTTCGACGCCACCGGCAACACCAATGTCATGCGCCAGGCGCTCGAATGCTGCCATCGCGGCTGGGGCGAGTCGATCATCATTGGCGTTGCCGAAGCTGGCAGGGAGATATCGACGCGACCTTTTCAGTTAGTCACGGGGCGGGTGTGGAAGGGAACGGCCTTCGGCGGAGCCCGTGGCCGGACCGACGTGCCGCAGATCGTCGACTGGTACATGGAGGGCAAGATCAACATCGACGATCTCATTACCCACACCATGCCGCTCGATGAAATCAATACCGCCTTCGACCTGATGCACGAAGGCAAGTCGATCCGATCCGTCGTTCTCTTCTGAAGAAGAAAGCCGCCAAAAAATTTTGTTTGCACGAACCGGCACCGCACTGCGCAACAAGGAGGAAGCCATGACAAATTCCATCTCGATCCACCCCCTTATCGACCAAGGCATCCCGCGGAGTGCCGAGGCATTTGCCGGCGGAGTGCTCGTCTGCGCCTGCACGGAGCGCCCGGTCAAAGTCAGGGTGGAGGGGCCGATCGCGCACAATCACGTCTGCGGCTGCACCAAATGCTGGAAACCTGCAGGCGCAACCTTTTCGATGGTCGCCGTCGCACCGCACGACAAGGTGACGGTCCTGGAAAACGGCGACAAGCTTGCCGTTGTCGATCCGGCGGCGCTGATCCAGCGGCATGCGTGCACAGAATGCGGCGTCCACATGTACGGGCCGGTCGAACGCGAGCATCCCTTCCAGGGCCTCGACTTCATTCATCCGGAGCGTTTTCAGGAGAGTGGCTGGCAGGAACCCGGATTTGCGGCCTTTGTTTCGTCCATCATCGAAGCGGGCGCGGATCCGAAAGCGATGGAGGGGATCCGAAAGCGCCTCACCGAGTTGGGACTTGCGCCATATGATTGCCTGTCCCCGGCATTGATGGACTACATCGCGTCCTGGACGGCGGCCAGAACCAAAACGGCGCAGCACAACTGAGCCGACCATCGGGCCTGCTCGCCTAAAGGCAGGCGGATTGATCGGTCGGGCGCTAGAAGACAATCAATCGCCGCCAACCATCCACGCACAGCAGCCAACCACGGGAATGATCATGGCTTCCGGCTACACCTATGAGATATCGCTGAAGCTTGTTCGCGCACGCGACGGCAGCGTTCCGACCGACCCAGCGTCGCTGACCTTCGAACACGTCAGCCATGATGACATTCTCGGCATTGTCGAACGCATGCGCAACGGTTCCGGCCTCGATTCGAACGCGTCTGCCGCCGTGGCTGTCGGGACCAAATTGCTCGGCGAAGTCATGATAAGGGAAAAGAAGAACCCCTTGTTTGATCCCCTGCGCGCCGGGCTCCACGAGTTTATCGCCTCGTTGAAGCAGAAAACTGCAACATGAGTGCGGGTATGGCGACGGACGCCTCAAGGGATGACAGGCGAAGACAGCGGCCCCGATGACAGACTACAGTTACAGAAACGATCCCGCCGTGCCTCCCTTCCCTGATGACAAGCCCGTCTTCGTCTTCGACGGCGAATGCGGGTTTTGCTCGGCTTGGGTCAAATTTGCGTTGAAGCGCGACATGCGCCGAAGATATCGCTTCCTGGCCGCACAATCGGAGATCGGTGCAGCACTCTATCGACACTACGGCCTTGACGAGTGTTTGTACGAGACCAGCCTTTTCCTGGAAAACGGCCGACCCTATCTGCGCGTGAACGGCATCATTCGGCTGCTAGCCGGTCTTGGCTGGACGGCATGCCACGCTCTCGGTCTTATTCCACGGCTATGGGCAGACGCGCTCTATGATCATATCGCGCGCAATCGCTACAGAATTGCAAGGAAATCGACCTCCTGTTTCCTCCCCAATCCAGCGGACGCCGATCGATTTATCCAGCCCGTGGCCCGCAACAACCGTTGAGCATGACGGGTTGTCGACAAGTCTCAGTTTTGGACAATGTTGACTCCCGTGGCCAGCGTCCAAGGAGCGCGAGCTTCGCGCCGTATCGTTGCAGCAGCCTCTGGCATCGGCGGTCCTGAAGGGATTCGAACCACCGCCATTGCCTATCGTTATTTAAGGGAGTGCGTTAATAAACAAAAATGCTGTTTCGTTTATTAAGGTGTAATGCTATTTAATTTCAGCACAACAATCGACTCGGGAAGTCTATGCGCAGCAACAATCCCAACACCAACGAGCGGCTGGGTCGCTTCGTGGAAACCGCTGTCGGTGGCGAACGCGTCAAGGCGTTTGTGCCGCCTCCCCTTCCCCCGGTTCCGCCAATCGCGATCACCGGCCTGCTCACTCGTCTCAGCGCGGCCGAGCGAGCGCTCGGACGGCTGGACGGTGTTTCCGTGTTGTTACCCAATAAGGAACTCTTCCTCTATATGTATGTGCGCAAAGAGGCGGTCCTGTCATCCCAAATCGAGGGCACCCAATCGACGCTTTCCGACCTACTGCGCTTCGAAACGGAGGCGATCGGTGGCGAGCCCGTCGACGATATTCGCGAAGTCTCCAACTACGTCGATGCCATGATGTTTGGCCTCGAGCGCCTGGAACAGCTACCACTATCCCTGCGCCTAATTCGGGAGATGCATCAGCGATTGCTGGACAGCGGCCGCGGAGGGACGAAGAGCCCTGGTGAATTCCGCACGTCCCAGAACTGGATCGGCGGAACTCGGCCAGGAAACGCCATGTTCGTGCCCCCTCCTCCCAATGAAGTCATGAGTTGCCTGGGGGAATGGGAAAGGTTCCTTCATCTGGACACGCCCGACATTCCCCCTCTGATCAAAGCGGGGCTTATCCACGTCCAGTTTGAAACCATCCATCCTTTCCTGGACGGCAATGGCCGTCTCGGTCGGCTCCTGATCACGCTATTCCTTTGCGCCACGGGCGTACTTCGACAGCCCCTGCTTTACCTCAGCCTCTATTTTAAATCCCGCAGGGCCGACTATTACCGCCTCCTGCAGGAAGTCCGCGAATTCGGCACGTGGGAAGCTTGGCTCGAGTTCTTTCTCGACGGAATCGCCGAAACAGCGGAACAAGCGTTTGAGACTGCCAATCAAATTGCTCGACTGTTCGAGGGCGACCGCGAACGGATCATAAGAGAGGCTGAGCGTACGGGATCGGTCCTCCAGATCCATGAAACCATGCGCACAAGCCCTTACTTGACTGCCTCCACAGCAATGAAGCGGAGCGGGCTGACAATGCCGACCGTCAACGCGGCCCTCGATCAACTCCGGAGACTCGGGATCGTTGAAGAAGCAACAGGCCGGCGCCGTGGCCGAGTGTTCGTCTACCGCGCCTACATGGAAATACTCAGCGACGGAGCTAGCGGCTAGAGAGTTCCGGTCGATACATTATGCGATCTTCCAGCGCAGGACGCGAACATCCCCTCGGAACGAGCCGCGCAAAGTGGCGCGTCCTCGACCCGTGCCGGTCGTTCGGATTTCGCGCATACTATGACGGCAAAGTGTCGCCGTTGCCGTCGTTCGGGTTCGAGCACAAGATGGACGTAGTCGATCCCATCCGGGGTTGGAAGTCGGCGGCCAATAGCCCGGGAGACTTGACGGTGCTCGGCGCCATGGAGGTCAGCGAAGGTGGCGATACAGCCAACTGGATGATCCCAGGAAAAGGCAGCGCTCGAGCGGGCGGGCGTCGACGCAGGAGAGGTGGACGAAGTAATCCTCGGCCAAGTTCTTCCCGCCGGCGCAGGGCTGTCCGGGGAACTTTCCGGGTGAATCGAAATGCCGCAGGCGCATGCCCCGTCAGACGGCGGTTTTCCGTCTATTTTCTGGTTGTCGAGACTCAGAAAAGGAGACGGAGCATGCGGTTCAGCCCTAGCATTTTCGGCCAGCTGCTGAAAGCCATTGATCGCCGCAGCTTCCAGGCGATTGTCGATCGCCATGGCGGCGATGCCTATGACAAGCGCTTCACCAGCTGGGACCATCTGGTGGCGCTGATCTATGCCCAGTTCAGCGCCGCGACCAGCCTGCGCGGGCTGGAGGCGGGCTGGAATGCCAACGCCCAGCAGCATTACCACCTCGGCAGCGCCCGGCTGCTGCGCTCGACGCTGTCGGATGCCAATGCCCGCCGGCCGGTGGCCGTCTTCGCCGAGACTTTTGCGCTTGTCGCCGGCCAGCTCGACCGGCAGACGCGCCGCGACGGCAGCAAGATGCTGCGGCTGATCGATTCGACGCCGATCCCGCTCGGCAAATTATGCGACTGGGCCAAGTCGAACGGCCGCATCCGCGGCATGAAGCTGCATGTCGTCTATGACCCCAAGGCCGATTGCCCGCGCCTCCTCGACATAACCGACGCCAACGTCAACGACGCCCAGATCGGCCGCACCGTGACGATCGAGAAAGGCGCCACCTACGTCTTCGACAAGGGCTACTGCCATTATGGCTGGTGGACGGCGATCGCCGCCGCCAAGGCCGTCTTCGTCACCCGCCCGAAGGTCAATATGGCGCTGAAGGTGGTGCGCAAGCGGCGCATCACGGCCGCCGAGGGCGACGGCTTCACGGTTCTCGAGGACGCCAGGGTGCGCCTTGCCAGCAAGGGCGATTCCAAGCTGCCGATCGGCTTGCGCCGCATCACCGTCAAGCGCGCCGACGGCGACACCATTACGCTGCTGACCAACGACCTCAAGCGCCCGGCCGTCGCCATCGGCCAGCTCTACAAGGGCCGCTGGCAGATCGAGCTGCTGTTCCGCTGGATCAAGCAGCACCTGAAGATCCGCAAGTTCCTCGGCAACAACGACAACGCCATCCGCCTGCAGATCTTAGCCGCGATGGTCGCCTATGCGCTGCTGCGCATCGCCACCCGCCTCTGGCGCCTCACCCTGCCGATCCTGCGCTTCACCGACCTCGTCACCCAATGCCTGTTCCAGCGCAAATGCATTGCCGCCATCGACAAGCCGCCGCCCGTCAATCCAAGCCGACCAAAACCCACAACAAACCCCAACCAGATGGCCTTCGCCTATGCCTGAACTTTCCCCGGACAGCCCTGCCGCCGGCGAGGGGCAGAACCGGCCAGGCAGCAATGAAGGCAGGACTTCCGTAGGAAAGGACGGCTTGAACCAGCTTTGCGGTTCGGGGGCTCCGCGCCGTGGCACTTGGCATGCAGCAGATCACGGCCGGCGATGCGGATATCATCGTAGCCGGCGGCATGGAATCGATATCGATGGCCCCGCATTGCGCGCACCGGACGCCTTCTACGGCGACTGGAGAACTACCAGCGGCCCAATCTAGTACATGCCTGCTGAGGCGATGGTTGACGGACCTTAATGCGATCGGGCCAAAGCGCGCTTGGACTAAGCGTCCGATGCCGCTGCTTGGAGCAAGGGCTGCAGGCGAGCCAGCTCAGCTGTCATAGCGCCACGGACCTCTCGCAGGGATGCAAGATTGCCTTCGCGGCCCAAATCCGCAACGCGTTGTGCTGCGATCGCCACGCCATCAGCGCCGATCACATCCGCCGAGCCCTTCAAGGTGTGGGCTGCACGCCGCAACTCCGCGGCATCGCCGTCGGCATACGCCGCGTCGATTGCGGCGACCAGCTTCGGATACTCGACAAGGAACATTGCCGCCAACTCGCGCAGCAGAGCCTCGTTCCGATCGAGATTGCGCAGAGCACGCTCCCAATCCAGCACCGATGCGTCCGCAGCCGCCAGACCCAATGGTTGATGGGCGGCCGGCTCTTTCGGTTCCGGTATCCGCTTGAGGTCATATTGTTCAACCACATGGAACAGCTCGGTGGCGCGGAATGGTTTCGTCACGTAGCCATCCATTCCCGCCGCGACGCAGCGCTCGCGATCGGCAGCGGTCGCGCTCGCGGTCAGCGCGACAATCGGCACGCGGGCGCTCTCGGGCCGAATGAGCGCCCGGATGGCGGCGGTCGCGGCGAGCCCGTCCATGACCGGCATATGCACGTCCATGAGCACCAGGTCGTAACCTCCCCTTTCGACAGCTTCAACTGCCTCCTGGCCATTCCCGACGGCCACGACCCTGTGCCCGCGCTTGGTCAGAAGATCGACCGCGACCTGCCGATTGACCGCGCCGTCCTCGGCGAGCAGCACGGTGAGGCCCGGGCTGGTCCGATGGCGTGCCGCGCCGGCTGGACCATCGCCCTCGTCTTCCCGCATCGAGACGCCAAGGGCGTTGGTGATCGCGTTCAGGAGATCGGACTGTTTGACAGGCTTCACCAGCAATCTGGAGACATCCAGCTTTTGCAGCAGTGCCTCGTCACTCGGCCGGCCTGCGGACGACATCATGACAATTCGGGTATCCTTGAGACCCGAGCGCAGCCGCAAACAGGCCGCAAGTTCGAAACCGCTCATCCCGGGCATCATCACGTCGAGAAGCGCGAGGTCCGGCAGAGCACCGGATGCCTGTTCGAGTGCGTTGAGTGCTGCCATGCCGTCTGTTGCGACAATCGGGATCATGCCCCAGTTGACGACGATTTCCTCGAGAATCTGCCGATTGGTGGCGTTGTCGTCGACCACCAGTACGCGACGACCATGCAACTCTGCCTCGCGCACCGGGCGCGCCTTCCCTTCCTCCGGCGCGAGCCCGAAATCGGCTGCGAAGGTGAAAACGCTGCCGACGCCGGGCTTGCTGTCGAGCTGCATCCGTCCACCCATCTTCTCGGCAAGCTGTGCGGCGATCGCCAGGCCGAGCCCGGTGCCCCCGTATTGCCGCGTCGTCGAGGCGTCGGCTTGGGCGAAAGCCTCGAATATGCGCTCCTGCTGTGCTTCCGGAATGCCGATGCCCGTGTCGCGTACCTCGAACTGAAGGTGCGCCCCGTGGTCCCCCTGGCCCACCAAAGTGACATCAACCACGACCTCGCCATTCTCGGTGAACTTGATCGCATTCCCGACAAGGTTGACGATGATCTGCCGGAGCCTTGTCGGATCCCCCATCAAGTGATCCGGCACCTCGGGAGGGATATGGCAGGCAAGCTCGAGGCCTTTGTCGGCAGCGCGTTTGGCGAGCGTTTGCAGCGTGTCACCCAATGTGTCGCGCAGCACGAACGGGATCGTCTCGAGCTCCAAGCGGCCAGCCTCGATTTTCGAGAAGTCGAGAATGTCGTTGATCAGGTCCATCAGCGTGTCGGCGGAATGGAGGATGATCGAGACGTACCTGCGCTGCTGTTCGGAAAGCTCAGTGCCTTCGAGTAGTTCCGCAATGCCGATCACACCGTTCATGGGGGTGCGAATCTCGTGGCTCATATTCGCAAGGAACTCACTTTTGGCAATGCTTGCCTGCTCGGCCGCGTCGCGGGCGCGCTCAAGCTCCTCACGCGACTTGCGCAGTTGCTCCGTGCGCCGCTCCAGCTTGGCCGTGCGCTTGGCAACCAGTTCCTCCAGGCGATGGCGGTGCTCTTCAAGCTCGGTGATGTCGGAATAGACACAGATCGTTCCGCCGTCGCTGGTCTTGCGCTCGCTGACGCGGATAGTGGTCCCATCCTTGTGCATTAAATTAAAGGGCCCGCGCGGATTGCGATGGCGCTCGAGGCGCTGGGCAATCCATTCGTCGACCGTCTGGCCGTCGAGCGGCGACAAGCCGCTTTCCGCAAAGGTACGGATCACCAGCTCGAACGGCGTGCCCGGAGTTTCGACGGCAAATGGTCCGGCAGGCAGGACGGCACGCTCCGGCCCTGAAAAGAAATCCCGGTAGCGCGAATTGTAGACCACCAGCCGGTCGTCGGCATCATAGAGGGCGAAGCCCTCGAGGGACGACTCGATTGCGTCCAAGAGCTGCCTTTGCGCCGCCTTGGCTCGCTCGGTTGCGGCCTCGGTTGTCTCGACCAGTTCCTCAAGATGCTCGCGCTGTTCCTCAAGTTCAGTAATGTCGGTATAGGCGCCGACCAGGCCGCCATCGCGGGTCCGGCCCTCACTAATGCGAATCCATGTCCCGTTGTTAAGCCTGAGCTTGAATGGTGGGCCCGGATTTCGATGGCGCTCCATGCGTCGCGCGACCCACTCCTCCACACCCAACTCGCCTACTGGGGCCACCCCCTGCTCCACAGCGGAACGGATCAGGTCCTCGAAGCGCATTCCGAGCTTGACTCTCGGCGAAAACAGCTCCTCGAAGCGCGAGTTGAATGCGACCATTCGATCGTCGGCATCATAAAGAACGAAACCTTCCAAAGCTGACTCGATCCCATCCAGAAGACTGTCGCGTGCCGCTTCTGCCCGAGCCTGTGCAGCCTGGGCAGCTTCGAGCTGCTTCGCAAGCGTGCGCTCGGTGCGGAACGTGTCAGTGACGTCGGTATTCCTGGTCATTTAGATCCCTCCATGCCCGGGTGGGATGTTCAGGGGCCTTATGGGAAAAGACCGCGCAGCAGCTTGGCTTGGGTCACGCGGGCGATCCCCTCGATCAAGGCAGCGGTACGCAAGTCCGACTGGTCATCTTCCGCACGTCGCCGCGTCCGCGCAAATGCATCGAGCAAGATCGCCTTGAGCCGGTGATTGATTTCATCGAGCGTCCAGGTCAGGTTCTGCAGACCCTGCACCCACTCGAAATAGGAAACAGTCACTCCGCCAGCATTGCCGAGAATGTCGGGGATGATATGCACGCCACGCTCGTTGAGAATCTCGTCTGCCTCGAGCGTGGTCGGGCCGTTTGCGCCTTCGGCGAGCAACCGGCACCTGATCCTTCCGGCGTTCTCGGCGGTTACCTGATTTTGCAGCGCCGCCAGAACCAGGACATCGCATTCCAGTTCCAGAAGCTCGGCGTTTGAGATCGGCTCCGCATCGGGAAAGCCCGCCAGCGCCCGATTTTTGGCCACATACTCCAAGAGCGCATTCACTGACAGGCCGGCGCGGTTGTAGAGCCCGGTCGAGATGTCGCTGACGGCGATAATCTTGACGCCCGCCTCGGCCAGAAAACGCGCGGCGAAGCTGCCGACATTGCCGAACCCCTGCACCACGGCTGAGGATTTGGCCAGGTCCAACCCGATCATCTCAGCGGCTGCTTCTATGACATAGACCAACCCGCGCCCGGTCGCCTCCTTGCGTCCGAGCGACCCCCCGAGCACCACCGGTTTGCCTGTGACCACCGCCGGAACCGCGTGGCCAACCTGCTGGCTGTACGTGTCCATCACCCAGGCCATCACCTGCTCGTCGGTCCCCATGTCAGGCGCCGGGATGTCCTTGTCCGGCCCGATGATGTCGATGATCTCGGCGGTATAGCGCCGGGTCAGCCGTTGCAGTTCGCTTTTCGAAAGACCGGTTGGGTCGACCCGCACACCACCCTTGGCGCCGCCAAAGGGCAACCGCATCAGCGCGCACTTCCAGGTCATCAAGGTCGCCAGCGCCGCGACATCGCCAAGATCGACATCCTCGTGATAACGAATGCCTCCCTTGGTGGGCCCCATCGTCAGGACATGCTGCACCCGATATCCGAAGACGGTCTCGACCTGCGCGCGGTCGTCGCGGAAGAACGGGAACGACACCACCTGGGTGCGCTGCGGGAACAGCAACCGCTGGCGGATGTTGTCATCCAGATTCATGATCTGGGCGGCCTTCAGGAATTGTTGCTGGGCGAGCCGGAACATCGGCGAGTCCCACTCGCCGCCATGCGCGCGCTTGCGCGCCAGCGTGTAGCGGATTGCCCGGTCGAGCGCGACGCCGTTGAGCCTCGTCTTCAAGAGAAAGTCGCTGGCACCTGCCTCGACCGCGTGGGCCGCGAGCTTCACATCGTCGAGGCCGGTCAGGATCACCACCGGGACATCCGGAGCAGCCGATCGGATTCTGAACAGCGTCTCCAGCTCCTGGCTGTCCGGCAGGATCAGGTCGAGCAGCACCAGATCAGTCGCGCCCCGCTCAAGCTGTCCAAGCCCGTCGGACAAATGATCCACCGCCACCACCTCGCAGCGCAACTGCATTTCGGTGTCGAGCAGCCTCTGGATCAACTTTGCGTGGAGCGGGTTATCCTCGACAAGCAATATGCGCACAATTTGATCGCTCATGCTTTGCCTCCCTGTAGGCGGCCGCCGCAGCAGTATATCAGCTTTGTCGCAACGGCTGAATTTTGATCGAGGATTACTTGCCGGTCATCGCAAGTGGCGGAGGAGGATTTCTGGCTGTTCTGTAGAAGCCCGCGACGTCGGCTCAACACCTTCAGGCGCAATGCCGCCAGACCGACTGTCGCTTGGCAAATGGGGGTGGTTGCCGTCCTGCCCTAACGGCATCGCAATGTGTCAAGGTGATGTGGTGTAGGCCACAGAACAGAGAGGACGGTGGATGAAGGATACGATGATCGGAGTAGATCTGGCAAAGCCAAGGAATCGGCTACCTGGGGCGTCGTCGCCAGCAGGTGGGTCGGCAACTTGATGCTGGTCGTCATTAACCTGCCGCTCATCGGGGTGTGGGTGAAGCTGCTGACAGTGTCTTATCGTCTGCTTTATCCGGCTATCCTGCTCTTCTGCTGCGTCGGGGTTTACAGCATCAAATACTGCATCTTCGACGTGGTTCTTGCCGCTGTTGGCGACCGCCGGGCTGCTCATCATGATGATCGTGCCCTCGTTCAGGCGGACGCGTGAGAAGGCATTCCAGGACCAGGCGTGAACACACGCTGACGTCGAGCAATCCGTGATGGCCGCCGCACGCGGCCATCCCCCCTTTTATTGCCAGACACGACCATCCCCAAGTTTGTTGCACGCCCGTGCCGGCGTAGAATGATCCCCGCTTTCAGCGAGGAGCGTCCCCATGGCCTTCAATACGCAACGTCTTCAGTTTGCCGGCCACTCCGGCGCAACCCTGGCCGCCCGCCTGGATCTCCCCAACGGGCCTTTGCGCGCCTACGCGCTCTTTGCGCATTGCTTCACCTGTTCCAAGGACCTCGCGGCGGCACGGCGCGTTGCGGCGGAGCTTGCACGCGAAGGTATCGCCGTCCTGCGCTTCGATTTCACCGGTTTGGGATCGAGCGAGGGTGAATTCGCCTCGACGAACTTCTCCTCCAATGTTGGCGACCTCCTTTCGGCCGCCGACTATCTGCGACGACACTACCAGGCGCCGTCATTGCTGATCGGCCACTCTCTCGGCGGCGCAGCGGTCCTGGCCGTCGCCGGGGAAATACCCGAAGTGCGCGCTGTTGCCACGGTCGGTGCGCCGGCCGATGTCGGCCATGTGTTGAAGAATTTTGGAGCGAGCCTCGAGGAGATCGAGGCGAGCGGCGCCGCCGAAGTCGATCTGGCCGGGCGCAGATTCCTCGTCAAAAAGCAGTTCGTCGAGGACGCGCGCGCACAGCGCATCAAGGACGCCGTTGCGCGGATGAAAAAGCCCCTCCTCATCCTGCACGCGCCGCTGGACCAGACAGTTGGAATCGAGAACGCCAACGAAATCTTCCTGGCGGCCAAACATCCGAAGAGCTTTGTTTCGCTCGACAAGGCCGACCACCTGCTCACCGACCCTGAAGACGCGGCCTTCGCCGGCCGGATCATTTCGGGATGGCTGACGCGTTATCTCGCCGCCGACACGCCGCAGGGCACGGAGCCGATCGAACATGTCCGGGTCACGGAAACAGGCGAAGGCAAGTTTCAGAACGCAGTTCAGGCGGGCGGACACCGGCTTTTCGTCGACGAGCCCGAAGCCGCGGGCGGGCTCGATTCCGGGCCATCACCCTATGACTTCCTGTCGATCGCCCTCGGCGCCTGCACATCGATGACGCTGCGGCTATACGCCGAACACAAGAAGCTGAACCTCGGGCGAATTGGCGTTGACGTCTCGCATGCAAAAATTCACGCCAAGGACTGCGAGGAATGCACCAATTCGGAACGCAGCGGTGACGGCAGGATCGACCGTTTTGACCGGATCATTTCTGTCGGCGGCGAGGTTTCCGAGGAACTTCGCGGCAAGATTGCCGAGATTGCCGACAAGTGTCCCGTCCATCGCACGCTCGAATCTGTCGCCAAAATCAGGACCATTGTGAAATAGAAATGGATAATCGCTGACTGTCTGCGATCCGGCAGGTTACACGCCGCGAAACAGCTTCCACTTGGTGGGTCGAAAGGCGATCCGGCTGCGGTCGGCCGAGGACGCGCGCTCGGGCGACAACTCGATCTCGATCGCAGGCAGTGGCTTGCCGAGGTCCAGTTCGAGGTGGCGCGTCCCCGCTACCCGCCGACTGGCCGTGACGCGGCCGCCGAGGCCGACATCTCCCTCGACGAGTTCGACATCGTGCGGGCGGAAATAGAGAGTTGCCGGTCCATCCGGCTCGTTTGCGGCGCGCAGGCCGGTCGGCCGGCCCGCCAGGCTGATCTCGCCGTCCGCAAGGGTGACGTTGAGACAGTTCGACTGGCCAATGAAGCCGTAGACGAACGGGGAGCCCGGGTGGTCGTAGATTTCGTCGGGCGTGCCGACTTGCTCGATCGCACCCTTGCTCATCACCACGACGCGGTCGGCGAGCTCGAGTGCCTCTTCCTGGTCATGCGTGACGAAGACGGTCGTGTAGCCGGTGCGGTCGTGGATTTCGCGAAGCCACCGCCGGAGTTCCTTGCGAACCTGCGCGTCGAGCGCGCCGAAGGGCTCGTCGAGCAGCAACACGCTCGGCTCGACCGCCATGGCGCGGGCGAGCGCCACGCGCTGGCGCTGGCCGCCGGAAAGCTGGGCGGGATAGCGCTTCTCCAGGTCAGAAAGCTGTACCAGCTCAAGGAGATCGAGGGCCCGGCGGCGGATCTCGGCAGCGGGCGGCCGCCGGCTGGCGGGTCTGATCCTAAGCCCGAAGGAGACGTTGTCGAGCACCGTCATGTGGCGGAACAGCGCGTAATGCTGGAAGACGAAGCCGATATTTCGCTGCTGCACCGTCTTCTTCGAGGCGTCCTCGGCACCGAAGAAAATCATGCCATCGGTCGGGCTTTCGAGACCGGCAACAAGCCTAAGCAGCGTCGTCTTGCCGGAGCCGGAGGGCCCGAGCAGCGCAATCAGTTCGCCGGAGCAGATGTCGAGGGTGACGTCGACCAGCGCCGGGAAACGGCCGAATTCCTTGCGCAAGTTCTCGACGCGGACTTCCATGGAAGGTCTGGCCCTTTCAATGCCCGCAGCGAGCAGCAACCTCATCGCTGCAACGAAGCTCATTCCCGGCTGCCGTGGAAACCTATCGTCCCGGCGTATAGATCTGGTCGAAGACCCCTCCGGCGGCGAAGAACTTTGGTTGAGCTTCCTTCCAACCGCCGAATTCGTCAATGGTGACAAGTGTGACATCGGCGAATCGGGCCGCGTCATCGGGGTCGGCAATTTCCGTCTTGAACGGCCGGTAATAATGTCTGGCGGCAATCTTCTGGCCGGCATCGCTGTAGAGATAGGCGAGATAGGCTTCCGCCACCTTGCGGGTGCCCCTGGCATCGACATTGCCGTCGACAAGCGCCACCGGTGGTTCGGCCTTGATCGAAATCGACGGCGTGACGATCTCGAAATTGTCGGGGCCGAGTTCCTCGAGAGCGAGATAGGCCTCGTTTTCCCAGGCGAGGAGCACGTCGCCGAGGCCGCGCTGGACGAAAGAAGCCATAGCTCCCCAGGCGCCGGTGTCGAGGACGAGCACATGTCTGAAGAGTTGCGTCACATATTCCCGCGCCTTGGCTTCGTCGCCGCCATTGGCAGCCCGCGCCCAGGCCCAGGCAGCGAGGAAATTCCAGCGGGCGCCGCCCGAGGTCTTCGGGTTCGGCGTGATCACCTGAATGCCTTCCTTGGTGAGATCGCCCCAGTCCTTGATACCCTTCGGGTTGCCCTTGCGGACCAGGAAGACGATTGTCGAAGTATAGGGAGAGCTGTTGTTTTCGAGGCGGCTCTTCCAGTCGGCCGGGATCTTGCCGGTCGCTTGAGCAATTGCATCGATGTCGGCTTCGAGTGCCAGCGTCACCACGTCGGCCTTCACGCCGTCGATCACCAATCGGGCTTGTTTGCCTGAGCCGCCATGCGAGGTCTGGATCGTCACCGCCTCTCCGGTATCCGCCTCCCATTTTTCCGCAAAGGCGGCATTGAATTCCTTGTAGAGCTTGCGTGTCGAGTCATAGGACACATTCAGGATCGTCGTATCGGCGAGAACGGCGCTGATGGAGCCGAACTGAAGGGCTCCGACCAGAAGGGCTCGCTTCACGACTCCGGCAAGTCTATCCGCTCCCATGTCGACCTCCATGCTGAGTCCCGATAAACTATCCCCCGAAGGCTGGGCGGGGAAGCCGGCCTGCCTCCCACTACTGAAAATGGTGCCGACCGGCTTGTCGGCAATCCCCAAAGCGGTCACAAGCGGCAACTCCGCCTTGCGCGTGATCACCAGTAAATTGGTCTGTAAGAGCGGCGGCTCAGTGGCCTGAAGCACCGGACGGTGGACTGTGTGACCGCAAAAAGAGGCCCCGTTGCGCCCTCGCCTCGAGAGTTTTCGAACCTCCGACGCTGCTTTCCACCGCAATCGGCGGCCAGCAGTTGACGACGTTTGGTGGCCGCTCCAACTTCATTTTAATCGGCGTCGCGCTATGACGACGTGCCAGCGAGCGGCATAAGCGCATTTGTTTCCAGCCGGGACTCGTTCGACCCGATCACCATTCTGTTGCCGCGCCAATCGGCGCTGCCCGCAAGCCAACTACGAACCCATATTATCGGGAGCAGGGCATCGCGCGTGAGCATGGCGATGAGCGACCATCGGGAAACGTGCCAGTTCTTCCGAAACGCGAGGGCGAGTTCTGGCAAGTAGGCAGCGCCTAC
The DNA here is from genome assembly GCF_000018545.1 of Sinorhizobium fredii NGR234. Lineage (NCBI taxonomy): Bacteria > Pseudomonadati > Pseudomonadota > Alphaproteobacteria > Hyphomicrobiales > Rhizobiaceae > Ensifer > Ensifer fredii. Next base: position 1,458,705 of record NC_012586.1, on the reverse strand, counting down.
GATAAAACCGGCGAGGGCCAACACGCTCTGGCCAGCAACGATAGCGGCGATCCCCGACAGAAGAAGCGGCGGCACCACGCCAAGCAGAATTTCCGGCGAGAAGAACTGAGGAAAGGTCACCCGCCGCAACCTCGCCCAACGGCACTGCCGAGCCCAGATCTCCCGGAAAGTCCTGGTACCCAATGGCTGCTCGAACGGCGAGGCAACCAGGTGCACCTTCGAGCCGAGGCTTCTCACCAGTTTCGTTGCGGCTGCATCCTCGGCGATCTCCGACGCCAGCGCCTGAATGCCGCCGTGAGAATCCAGCGTGCTCTTGCGCCAGAGCATGCTCTTGCCCTGCGCGAACCCGAAGCCGAGCGCTTCGCCGGCGTACTGCCATCGTGCCTGGTGGGCGTTGAGGAACGCACATTCAACCTCCGCCCAGAACCCGGATGGGCATGAACCAAGCGGGGTCGAGCAGACCAGCCCGGTATCCGACCGCCACGCTGCCATCAGGCGAATGAGATAATCGGTTGGCATAAGAACGTTCGAGTCGGCGAGAACCACCCATTCATGCGAGGCCGCGTTCCAGCCTTTCACGCAGTTGTTCAGCTTGGGATTGGCGCTGATCGGGTCGTCGCCGACAAGAATAGTTGCGGCAATGGCTGGGTGTCGCGCACGCACTCCCTCGATCAATGGGATCACCGGATCCTTTGCGTCTGCAACGCAGAAGATGACTTCGTAGTCCGGCCAATCCAGGCAAAACGCGCTGTCGAGCGTTTCGCGGGAAAATACCTCGACGCCGCAGAGCGGAATCACGACAGAGACAGCCGGCCGATGCGGCGTCTGAGGCTGAGCACCTAGGCGAGGCCAGATGCGCCAGCCCGCTATCATCAGGCTCAGGGCATTGATGGCCAGAAATGCACCGACGGCGACGTACAAGATCAGCATCATTTTCCCAGCGATGAGCCACCATTCGGACGAACTTAGGCCCCGGATAAACACCACCGGACCATGACATGCCTATGACAGCTGAAGCTCAGGCCGCTTCGGAAGTCGCCGGCAGAGATTGCTGAACGCGGATTCGACCTCGCCGCACAGCCAGTAGGACGACCGTCCGCGGCATCAACGGAAGGGACGCGGTCGATATCCCGCCGTCAGTCGCTCCAACACGCCGCTCAGCGCCAGAAACGCTTCGTGTCAACAAAGATGTCGTGCGCTTCCGCGGCATCGTGCAGAAGCTTTTCCTTGTCATCCGCGTTGAACAAGTCCTCGGCCCCCGCGGTGTGCGTAAGCTCGAGCTCCGCCAGCATACCGGGAGCGGTCGCAAGATCGTTCAGGCTGCCGAGTTGATCCTGCAGGCCCTCCATCGCGATGATGAATCTTTTTTGGCGTTTGGCTTCCGTCTTGCTCTCGTAAAGTGGGCCGAAAAACTCCGCTGCATAGCGCAGTTTCTTTGCGGATATGCGCAGTTCATGGCGGGTTTCGTCGTCGAGATCGATGAGGTTGCGGCCTCCCCTCGCCACCTTCTTCCAAAGTTTATCAAGCACAGTCGAGGCAAATTTCCTTGAAGGCCGGACGAGCAGCGCCGCACCGGTTTCTCCGCTTCGCCAGTCTCTGATCGAGATCCATTCGGCGAGATCAATCATCAACGAGCGGGCGCGGACCGATGACAGCGATGCTTCGACGGCTCCGTAGGCATCCTTGCGGGCCGCTTGAAGGCGGCGTGAGAGATTGTCGTCCGACGCGCGTTTGATCATGACATCGATATTGCGCGCATTGCCAAGTGCCGAGGCGAGCCAGCGCAATTCGTCGCGCAGGTGGTCGAAACGGCTGTCCGCAAACAGCGATTTGCATATGGAAAAAAGCGAGCGCAACCGCCGCAGCGACACACGCGCTTGATGCAAGGCGTCGGCATCGCGAGACCAGGACAAGACCATTTCGTTGAGACGGAATTGCTTGAGACATGCTGCGGCTATGTGCGCGAAAGCCGTTGCCGCGTTCATGTCGGCGGTAAGAGCGCTGGCGTTCGCCTTGATGGCAGCGGGTGCAGGACCAAGCAGACGATTGCCGCGCTCCGCCTTGCTCAAGACACCGATATGCGCCGGGGTGATCAGATTGATCTTTCGCGCCAACGCAAACAGCGCGGTCGGCGAACCCGTCTTCTTTTCAAGCTCGATTTCGCAGAGGGGTGCCTCGCGATCCGCTGCGACGACCTTTCCAACATCCAAGGCAACTTCGATCGTCGCATCGCCTTCCGTGACATTCCAACGATGTCGCTTGACATGAACCGCAAATACGGGCGCGAGGCTGTCGCCGGTCCCCGCAAGCATAGGCTTGACCTCGGGATCATCGAGAACCGGGATGTCGTTGGCGACGGGGCGCTGCCATTCCTCCCGGGTAAGCGACACGGCGGCCGAACCGTCTCCAGACTTGACGGTCTGGATCCGTTCGTTCCCGCATTGCCGGATGCGCAGCGACAGGCCGCGTTTCGACAGATCCCCTCCATCCGTATCGAAATAAACGGACCTCTGCCGAAGAACGGTGGGTGTGCCCTCGAAAGGATTTTGCTTCAGGAGCGCTGACGCTGCTGATTCGGACAGCTCGAGCTTTAGTTCCGTTTCCTGCATGATGCTCCCGGCAGCCTTCTTTCCGCAGCGGATGGTCCGTCATAAAGCTGTCACAAACAATCCCTGGGCCTGTCGTCCTCAATTCGGTGCTCTGCGCGGCATGGCCGGAAGGACGACCGGCGAAAGCAGTGACCCTGCGCCCGGAACCGCTTGGGGAATGATAACGTTCCATATACTCATGATGAGGAGAACGACCCATGGCCAAGAAGAACCGCATCCCGAAGAAGATTGCCGGCGTGAAGGTCCCGAAGGCGCTCAGAAAGTCGAAGGTGCTGGGAGCCATGATGGCGAGCGATGTTGGACGGGACGTGCTTGCCAAAGCGCTGACCGCCGGCGCAGGCGCCGCCGCAGCCGTTCTGATCGATCATCCTGACGATGTCGGCAAGACCGCACGCAAATCGACAAGGAAGGGAGCCAGAGCGCTTGGTCTGGCCCGCGAGGCTATGCAGAGCGGCTTCTCTGCCGCGCTGGACGTCGTCAAGGATACCGTCCTCCCACCGCCCAAGAAGAAGGCGGGCAACAAGAGAAAGTCGGCACCCCGCCGTGCTGCCCTGCATTGATCAGACGGGTTGAGGCTATGGGGGCTTGGGTCGCGCCCTCAATTGCTGCCATTGGGACTTCCCGAGCGCGAACCGACAAGGGGGACGGAAGTCTGGTTATCCGTCGGCTCGTGCTCAAGTGAACCGTCCTTTTGCTCGCTCGGCTGCAGAAGTTCGTAGGCGTCCTCCATTCCCAGTTTCGCGGCTCGAGCCAATCCGACTCCGAGGAGCCGCGCTGCGATGATCGGATGTTCGCGGATCAACACTGAAACGGCGCGAACGCTCGCGGCCACGATCAGCCTGGAAGCGAATTTGTCGCCGTACTTCGAGATCAGAAACCTCTCGATGACGGAAAGATCGCTTCCCTCCCCCGGGTCACCGGGTTCGCGCGCCCCTGCCCTTAAAGCAACAGCGCGCGTGGGCGAGGGAAATGCTTCTGGCTCCGCCTGCGTTTGAAGGACAGGTCGTCGGAGTCGCGCACGACCTCCATCGCGGCCGAGAACGCCGCCCGCAGCGCCTCTCCTGCAGTGCCGACCGCCTTAGTGCCCTTGCGAGACGCTGTTTTGGCGGACTGCATCACTTCTTCGCGGTGGCCGATCAGATTCGCGGCGGCCGCGCCAGCACCCGCTGTCAGGGCATGGGCGAGCAGGGCTCGCCCCGCACTGTTGCCCAACATCGCGCGGAGCATTTTTGATTTTCGCAAAGGTTTCGGAACCTTCACGCCGGCGATCTTCTTCGGAATACGGCTCTTCTTGGCCATTGGCGCTCTCCTCGCTGCGGAGGGAACGTGCCTGACTGGCCGGTGGTTCCAGTCCGAACACTGACCGAGTTGCTGGACATCCACCGCTTGCGCTTCAGGCCGATATGTCTCGATCAGACGGCTGTGCACGCGCGGCTGCGTGCCGCTGTCACTCCCAAGGGCGCGCTGTGAAACAGGTTCAGAAACTGCGGATCATCGCGAGGAGATCGTCGGCGTCCTTTTCGCCGGTTTCATGGAGATCGGCGATCCGTGCTGCGAGCGCCTCCGCCGCCTCGCAATTGCTGCCCCATTGCCGCTCGACCAATGCGCAATCGAACATCTCACGAAGCATGCGCATCTCTTCGGGATAAAGGGAGAGCATATCCGTGCGGTGATCCACGTCCATCGCGCCATCTCTTCAAAAAGCAACAAAACAGGAATGCCGTGTCTGGCAACGACACCAAGCCTCTCACAGTTCGATGACAAGCCCGTGTCGCCCGATCAGTATTTCGATGGCACGTAGAGCTCCGGCGGCAACACCTTCCGCTCGTAGTTGGGGTTGAATATCCGGTCCGGCAGGCTGATGTCCTCATGCGGCACGTCCGCATAGGGGATCTGCCTCAAGAGATGGTCGATGCAGTTGAGCCGCGCCCGTTTCTTGTCGTTGGCCTCGACGATATGCCATGGCGCCTCGGGAATGTTGGTGCGGGCGAAAGTTTCCTCCTTGGCTTTCGTGTAGGCTTCCCAGCGCACACGCGATTGCAGATCCATCGGCGAAAGCTTCCACTGCTTCAGCGGATCGTGGATGCGCATCAGAAAGCGCAGTTGCTGCTCCTCGTCGGTAATCGAGAACCAGTATTTGACGAGCCGAACGCCGGAGCGCACCAACATCCGCTCGAACTCGGGAACGTCGTGGAAGAATTGCTCGACCTCGTCTTCTGTCGCGAAACCCATGACCCGCTCGACGCCGGAGCGATTGTACCAGGACCGGTCGAAGAGGACGATCTCGCCGCCAGCCGGAAGATACGGCACGTAGCGTTGGAAATACCATTGGGTCTTCTCGCGGTCGGACGGCGCAGGCAGCGCAACGGTCCTCGCAACGCGCGGGTTGAGCCGCTGCGTGATGCGTTTTATGACGCCGCCCTTGCCGGCGGCATCGCGCCCCTCGAAGATCACGACGACCTTCTCCTTATGATAGACGACCCAGTCCTGCAGCTTGATCAGTTCCGCCTGCAGCGTCAGGAGGGCACGGAAATAGTCCATGCGCGGGATCGTCGGCGGATGCGTCTTGCGGTAAATCTTGCGGATCTCTTCCGACAGCGCCGGCTCTGAGAGTTCGAGCTCGTAATCCTCGTCCAAGGTGTCTGCCAGCTCCGCTTCGAGCCAATCGAAGTTTTCTTCCCCGCGTGTAGATTTGGTCATTTCACCGCTCCGACGTTTGGATAAAGGCCGCAATACTGAACCTTATTCCACAGCGCCGTGAAGGAAAATTGACGGGGATTCGCTCCAAGCATCAACGAGCCGTGCCGCTTGCCGGCGCCGGGTTGTCTTCACTCTCCATGCGTTTTCCGCGAAGCTGCCGCTCCTCGCAGCGGGTGCTGATCTGACCGAGCCGACGCCAGGGGCGGTTCACAAAGAAACGCCTCCGAGTGCGGGAACTTCCAAACCATCTTCTCATTTGGTCGGAGTAAGCATCCGTGAGGGAGAATCCATGCGAGGCGACCAGCAGAAGGAGGTCGCGACCTGGTTCCGGTCGCTGGCGCCTGTGCGGCCCGAGGAGATGATCGGACTGTGGCGAGGCGCCGGCATCCCATCCGGCCATCCCCTCGACGGCGTGCTCGAAAACCTGGACTGGTTCGGCAAGCGCTTCCACCCGGACATGCGGGCGGACGCCCTGCTCTTCCAAGAAAGGCCCGGCCGTCTCGTGCCGATCGAGCCCGTCTACATCCCCATAGGGCTGGCAATCAAGTTCTCTTCCTTCGGGCGGACGTTCGTGGCGCGCAACTTGTTCTCCCACCTGCAGAAGATGTTCCGTGCACGCGGCACGACGGCGTCATTGAGGCTGCAGGTTGACGACGGCGTCAAAACGGCCGCGATGGTCTACGACAGGCAGCCGATCGTCGACTATTTCCGAAGGGTCGACCGAGACGAGATAGCTGGAATGATGTGCGTGCAAGGCGACACCCGCAGCTACTTCTTCAAACTCCGACGGGTCAACAGCCAGAGAGACTGATCGGCAGCGTAGCAGTAAATTCAGCAACATTGTGCTATGAGGTCCGCGGCTGACCCAAGAGGACGACATGAGCGACGATAACATCATCAAGTTTGAACGGCGGAAACCGAAGCGGGAGCCGAGGACCGTCACCCCAAGGCAGCGGAAGGCGCTTATCTGGATCGCGGTTATGGCCGGGGTGGTCCTGGTTTGGGCATATTATCAGTTCATCGCCCCGCCGAGCCTGTTATGAGAGAATTCGTCGAGCGCCGCTTCTTGTCTTCGAAGTCGGCGGGCCGGCGGCGTCGGGGCGCTCTACGCAACACACGACGGATCTTTCGAACCTGTGCCTACCACTTGCTCTGCCTGCGTTAAAGCTAAATTTACCACGACAGCCAGCATCTAAAGTCTTCCTGCTCCGTGCCGCGTTTTGCGCACATTCACCGCACCAGAATGCAGCATGGATAGAGCAGGAATGGCCTTTCTAGCCCTCATTGGCATCCTCATCGCTGTTGTGGTGAGCATCCTGGCGTTCAATCCAGCCGATGAGGCGCCGCCCACCAGACCGGCAATCGTGTCGACCAACTACTAGAGGTTCGAGCCCTCATGGCCGTCGAACTCGCCCCAACGAGACCCGCTGACTATTGCCCCCTGCTACTGTCGTGGACCTTCAGGAGAGCAAGGGAACCCCTGCTCCCCTTCTCCGGTATGTCTATCGTTCGGAGAAAACCTCGCTTGCGAGCGCTATCGCTGACTGGACGCGACTGAAACCCGCATAGGGAAGCATGTGGAGAATGGCTTCGGTCACCTCCTCTCTTGTCGCTCCGGTGTTCAGGGCGCCTTCGACGTGAACCTTCAGTGGCGTTTCATCCGCCATGGTCCCACGCGCCGCAAGAGCGGCGACGGCGGCCAATTCACGCGATTTGAGATCCAGCCCCGGCCTGGAGAACACGTCCCCGTAGGAGAACTCGAGGATGTAGCGGCCAAGCTCGGGGGCGATGTCACGGAACGCGTTGACAACGGCCTCGCCCGACGCCCGGCTGATCTGGCTCATCGCTTCGACGCCTCGATTGAAGCGGACGTCGTCTGTTTCTGCCTGTGCGCGCTGAGTGGCAATTGCCTCGCCGGCGCTTGACGGCGCAGCGAAGCCACCGGACCTTTCGACCTCTGCAAATACGGCCAGCGTGGGCTCCACCGCCGTCAATGCCTTCGGCCAACCGATATAGACAGTCATTTGTATCAGCAACTCGGTGATTTCGGCGCGCGTCCAGCCGGTGCGCAAACATGCCTCGACGTGGAAGCGAACCGTACTGTCGAGGTTGCCGATCGCAATGACCATGGCGAGCGTCGCCAGTTCGCGGTCCTTGAGGGAGAGCCCCGGCCGGTTCCAAATCTCGCCGTGTGCAAATTCGATTGTCAGCCGATCAAGATCAGGCGATGGACCACTTCCCTCGATCACACGAAGGGCGAAAGCGCCGGCGTCGTCCCCGCCTGTCTTGAGCAATTGCTGAACTCCGAGCGTCCAATCATCGCCCTCCGGCCGGCCCGTGCCGGTTCCGACGGTGACGCCGCGCTCGGCGAACACCTCGCGGGCAAGAAGTATGGCGTCCTGGGCGAAAGGAAAGCCGCCATAGACGACGCTGTGAAGCAGGGTCTCGACGATCTCACGCGGGCTCCAACCGGTTTCCAACATGCCGCCGATGTGAAAACGAAGCGCCGGGCGCGCCGTACCGAGGACAGTGATGGCGGCGACACTTACAAGCTCGCGCGTCTTCTGGGAAAGACCAGGGCGGGCCATCACGTCGCCATAGGCGTCTTCGACGAGAATCCGTGAGAGATCAGGAGACAGCGGATCCAGGGTCTGGCTGAAATCCCCGCCGCCAACGGCTCTGAGGGCCTCAAGACCCCTTGTGCGGCGATCGTCGCCCGGAGCATCGGTCGTTTGGGCCGCGACAGGGTTGCCGAGCGCCGCGGCGGCCGCCAGGCCTATCGATGTTTTGAGCATGGTTCGTCTGTCCTGATCTCTCGTGCCGTCGCCTTGGGGCCGGGCACCGTTCCAATCCTTGGTCATTTTTGGATCCCTCGTCTGCCTCGATGCCGTGCCTGGGCGCAGCTCATTTGCTGGTCACCCAGGCACCGGCATTGCCGTATCGCGCACCAGCGAACTTTTTTCGGCTGGCGAACGGGAACGCGACGATTGAAGGCGGAGCGATTGCGATAAATCCAATGAATAATTAATATCGCCATCATGAAGCCAGTTAATATCGCTAGTATCGATCTCAACCTCTTGGTGGTCTTCGACGCCCTCGTAGCGGAAGGGCATGCCACTCGCGCCGCCGAACGGATCGGGCTCACTCAGCCGGCGGTCAGTCACGCCCTCAATCGGTTACGCGCCCTGTTCGGAGATCCTCTGTTCGTTCGCTCGCCGCGCGGCATGGTTGCAACGCCGGCTGCGTTGGACGCGGCTCCGGCTATCCGGTCGATCCTCGAACAGGTCGAAGTCGTGCTCAGTGGAGGCCCGGCCTTCGAGCCGGAAGAGAGCACCCGCCAGTTCGTCCTTGGCCTCTCCGACTATGCGGCTTTCGTGTTGTTGCCTCGGTTGACAGCCCGACTGGAACGCGAAGCGCCGAACATATCGCTGGTGATCCGCAATACGAGCCACGGCGTTGGCCTGCCGATGCTGGAAGAAGGTTCGGTCGAACTCATCGCCGGCAACTTCCCCGGACCGCCGTCTCACATGCGCGAGGAACTGCTTTACGAGGAGGATTTCGTCTGTGCCGGTCGGGGCGATCACCCTGCCCTTGCCTATCCCCTCGATCTCGATCGCTATCTATCGCTGCGGCATCTCCAGGTATCGACGAGGGGCAATCCTCATGGTTACGTCGATGCCGTCCTGGCGGAGCGTGGGTTGAAGAGAAAGGTCGCTGTTACCGTCGGCCACTTCCTGATGGCACCATTTCTGGTCGACTCCTCGGACCTCGTGGCAACGGAACCGCGCCGCCTTTTCGAGCCGATGCCGAGTCGGCTGCCGCTTCGGTTCTTCGCGCCTCCGATTGATCTTCCGCCGTTTCGGGTCGTTCAGGCGTGGCATGCGCGTCATGAAGCGGATCCCGGCCACCAATGGCTTCGACGCGTGCTTCGGGAGATATCACAACGGACGTGACGCTCTCGTCGCGGTGTGTGCAAAGCAGAACCATCCGGCGTTTATCATTCGCTTGACGCGGCGATTCTGCAGCGCCGACAACTCGGGAATTGCACAAACTTTCCGGCCGCATGATGCCCTCTCGGCGGAAGCCGATAGCCTCCGCCTCGAACAAGACGCCGGGCCGGATGCGCTGCCAAAGCGCGGCTAGTAATACGGCGAGACGCAGGCCCGTCGCGGACCGTAATAGGGCTGGAACGTGTTGTCGAAAGCCCTGTAGGAGCGGTAGCGCGCATAGCACCAGCGCGTATGGCCGTTGCCGCCATAATAGGCCTCGCGGTAGTAGCGCGGCGCGTAGTAGCGCGGACGGTAATAGGTCGAGCCGTAGTAGCCTTGGCCGTAATAGCCCTGATCATAGTAGCCCTGATCGTAGTAGCCGGGGCCATAATAGCGCGGCTGCGCCAGCAGTCCGCCGATAATTGCCCCGGTGGCGAGCCCGCCCAGCGCCCAAGCCCAATCGTCGTCACCGTTGTTGTGGTGATGCCCCCCGCGGTAGTACCCGCCGCGATAGCGCCTGTACTGGACTGGCTGCGCCTCCAGGGCTTCGATCTTGGGCGCGACTACCATGGTGGGAAACGCCACCGCCGGCGGAACGCTCGTCAGCGCCGCCGCCAGTGACAGAGTAGCGATTGCTAGCCTTTTCATTGGCCTCACCTTTCCTCTACAGCGCGACGCGTCGAACACGGCGTGCAAAGGACGCGATGGCGCCCCTTTAAAGCGCTGCGTAATTTTACCTTAAAATCGATCCTGATTTAAGGATTTATGCAGGCGCCGGAAAGCATTCGCCCGAAATTGCAATTGGCCGATCGGCAACCCTGATCAGATTTGCCGGAACTGGCTCTGACGACCGTCAGTCCGGCCGGTTAAGGCGATATTCCCTCGATTGCGGCTTTCGTGCCTGCATGTTCCCTTAAATGGCGGCCGTTTTAGGAATAATATGCGAGGTGCGTCTGGGCCGCACGGGCGCCCGAAGGCGCATAGGCATCCGTGCCGTGCACGGATGCTGAACGGACACGGGAGCAATGCCATGAAAGTATCTCCGGGAACATCGTTCGTCGCATTTGTCCTCTCATCCGCGCTTGCCGGGTCAGCAGCACCGGCAGTCGCAGACGGCTACTACTATGTCGATCCTGCCCCGACCGGCAGCATCTACGACCCGGACGTCGTCTATGTCGATCCGGTGCCGACGGGCCCCATCTACTACGAGCGGATGCCGGCGCGCACGCTTGGCGGCGCCCGTGAGCGGTATACCCATGAGTATCAAGGCGGCGGCCAAGGCGACTACTATCTGGGCATCACGCCTCCGGCGCCGGTCCCCTGAGGGGCAAGCAGAGCCGGCCGTGCCAGGTCGGGAGGTCCTCGATGGAAAGCGATCGAGACAAAGACGTTCAGGCGATCCGCTCGCTTGTTGCACGCCAGTTCAACAGCATCAGTTGGCGGGAAGGGGAAACGCCGGACTGGGCGGCGTTCGAGAGGGACTTCCTTCCCGACGCGGCGCTTTACGCGTCGGCTCGGCCCTTGCGGTCACAAACGACCGGGCAATTCATCGAGCGCATGAGCGGCCTGGTGGGAAAGACCTTGCACAGCTTCGAGGAAACGGTTCTCGGAAGCAGGATACACGTCTTCGGAAATGTGGCGGTCGCGGTGATCGCTTGCGAAAACGTCGAGAACGGCATGGAGACGAACCGCAATGTCGAAATGATGCTGCTCGTCAAGGATGAAGGCGTTTGGCGTATCGCCGCGCAGGCCTGGGACAGGCAAGACGCCGCCAATCCGGTGACAAGCCAGGTCTGGGAACCTGAAGGCCGATCCCCGTGAGTCGGGTCACCCTTGGGCGGCGATCCGCGATGATGTCGTGCGGGCCAAGAAGCGCTTGAATGCCTCAAGGGTCTCTGGGCTCGCATGATGCTCCATCCCCTCGGCGTCGATGCGAGCGGTTTCGGGCGAAACGCCGATCGAGCACAGGAAGGATTCGACGATCTGGTGCCGCTCGCGGCAAAGCTCCGCGAGCCTCCGGCCGGCGTCGGTAAGAAAGATGCCGCGATAGCGGCGCTGCTGGATATATCCCTCGGAAATCAGCCTTTTCAGCATCTTGGCGACGGTGGGCTGGGCAACACCGAGGCGCTGGGCAATATCCACCTGGCGGGCCTCGCCGCCGTCCTCGAGGAGGTCGGCGATAAGTTCGACATAATCCTCGACGAGCTCCGTGCGGCGGTTGTTCCGTGTCTGCCGAAAGCTTTCGACCTGTGCGTCGGCGTCGATCAAGCCTGTTTCGACATCGTGCCCGACATTCTCGTGCTGCGGCAATTCCGGCGTTCCCTATGCTGAAGTTCGACTTCCATCGAAATAATATAGCTAAGGCTATTTTTCAATATGATCACGAATATTCGAACGGGCCTGAGCCAATACGCGCTGGCGCCTCCATCAAATTATAGCACTTGCTATATTACAGCTGCCATGCTCTATTTCATCTAAATTGCTAAGTGTAGATGGGAGCCGACATGCTGAGATGGACCCAGGCGGCATTGAGCAGACGAAGCCTGCTGCTGGGCGGCGGCGCGGCGACCATCGGCGCGACGACGATATGCGCGAGCAAAACAGTGGCCCAGGAGGGCCACGGCGACCACGGTGCGCCAGCCACGGTGCAAATGTCCGGGACCACGCCTTCGCAACATTCCGCTCATGGGGCGATGATCACTGTCGGGACGGTCGACAGCGATCGCAACGGCTTCCATCCGACGGAGATTTTGACGGACTGGTATACGGGAACCGTTACCGACCTGCCGGATGGGCGAAAGCTCAGGACCTTCGAAATCACCGCGGAGGACAAGGAGATCGAGATCGCACCCGGCGTGATGTTTCCGGCCTGGACCTACAACGGCCGGGTGCCGGGCCCGGCGCTCAGGGCGACGGAAGGCGAGCGGCTCAGGATCATCTTCCGGAATTTCGGATCGCATCCGCACTCGATGCATTTCCATGGCATTCACTCGGCTCGCATGGACGGCGTGCCCGGCGCCGGTGTCATCGCTCCAGGCGACGAATTCGTCTACGAATTCGATGCGCGGCCTTTCGGCTGCCACCTCTACCATTGTCATGCCCTGCCCTTGGCGCGGCATCTTCACAAGGGCATGTACGGCCTCTTCGTCGTCGATCCGGATCCGGCGCGTCACCCCGACCATCAAGACGTGGCGAAGTCCCGCCTTCTTGGCTCGCCGGAAAACGCCGAATGGCAGGAACTGGCGATGATCATGAACGCTTTCGACACCAATTTCGACGGTGAGAACGAGTTCTATGCCTGCAACACGATTGCCCATTGCTATGCCAAGGAGCCGATCAGGATCGAAAAGGATCGGCCGGTCCGCATCTACCTGGTGAACATCACCGAGTTCGATCCGATCAACTCGTTCCACCTGCATGGAAATTTCTTCGACTATTTCGACCAGGGTACGACGCTTACGCCTACCCTGCGCATGGTCGACCTCATCATGCAGTGCCAGGCGCAGCGCGGCCTTCTCGAATTCACCTACAGGGAGCACGAGGCCGGGCTCTACATGTTCCACGCCCATCAGTCCGAATTCACCGAGCTTGGCTGGATGGGCATGTTCGATGTCGTGGAGACGCTGTCATGAACGAGAACCCGCGCAACTTCCCGCCGGTCTCCACGACAGCGCCCGGCCCGCGACATTTGCTGTGGCTCGTCCTGCCGTTGATCGTGCTGGTCGCCGCGGCTTTGTGGCTCCTACAGGGCGATCAACTGCGCGGCTTCAACAATGGTGCTCCGCCGGTCGAAAACCTGACGGTCGAACGAACGGTGCTCGACGAAGACGGCTTGCGGCTGCAGGTGCGCGCCGGCAGCTCGGAGCCTATGACGATTGCACAGGTGCAGGTCGATTCTGCCTATTGGCAATTCCGGCAGGAACCCTCCGGTGCCATTTCGCGCGGCGATACTGCCTGGGTGGCGATCCCGTTTCCGTGGGTTCTCGGCGAAGCTCACAAGGTGACATTCGTCACCAACACGGGCGCGACCTTCGACCATGAAATTCCGGTCGCCGTTCCGACGTCGAAGGTGAGCGGCGGCGGGCTCGCCTCTCAAGCCCTCCTCGGTGCCTTTGTCGGCATCCTGCCCGTGGCGATCGGACTGCTGTGCTACCCGGCGCTGCGCGGCGCCGGCCGCAACGCCATGACCTTCCTGCTGGCGATGACGGTCGGCCTGCTCGCCTTCCTGCTCGTCGACACGATGATCGAAGCACTGGAACTTGCCAATGAAGCGGCCCCGGTCTTCCAGGGAGCCGTGATGGTTGTCCTGGTCGCGGCCGCGAGCTTCCTGGCGCTCGTCGCAATCGGCCGCCGCCATGGCGGCTCCCCGACGGGCCTCGCGCTCGCGACCTACATCGCGATCGGCATCGGCCTGCACAATTTCGGCGAGGGCCTTGCCATCGGCGCGGCTTTTGCGGCGGGTGCCGCGGGGCTTGGAACGTTCCTGGTGCTCGGCTTCGCGCTTCACAACATTACCGAGGGGATCGGGATTGCCGCGCCAATCCTGAACATCCGCCCGAAGATCGTCCATTTCCTCGGCCTGGCGATGCTGGCCGGCGGGCCTGCGGTGCTCGGCATCTGGCTCGGCAGTCTGGCCGTCGCGCCCCATTGGACAGCGATCGCCCTGGCGGTGGGCGCAGGCGCCATCGCCCAGGTCATCGTCGAAGTCACGGCACTCGTCGCAAAAGGCCACGACGCCCGTGGCGACTACACCCGCATGCTCAACTCCGCCGCATTCGGCGGCCTCGCGGCTGGGCTCGCGTTCATGTATGTGACTGCGATGCTCGTCAAGATATGATACCGAAAAGGGGGCGCCAAGAAGATGCGGCGAGCCGGCTGATCTCACCACCCTCGCCTGCTCCGTCGGCGCCGCTCACCGTCGCTCGTCTTCATTGCCGGTTTGCGATCCGCTCGCACCGGGCACGCATTGCGGCGCGGCAGCGCAAGCGCCTTACTCATTGACTTTCCACACCAACGGGCCTTGCGATGACTGGCAGCCATGCGGCGCGGGAACGTTGCCGAAGGTTTCGTGCAAGCGCTTGCAGCCCCATGCATTGAGAGGCCCTGGCATACGGATGTTCAGTTCGATGCCGACCTCGTCGTAAGGCTTCTCGGTGTTGGTGACATAAGCGTACCATCTCCAGCCGACGACCAAGACCATGGTGACGACCGTAATGAAAAGGACGGAAACGACCTTCTTCAACTGCGCACTCCTAGTTTCCTTTGACTCTTGCGGTCTTCAAGCTCCGCCCTTGGAAAAGGCAGAACGCGCGCACAGCTAGCGCGATGGTTGACGGAAATCCAGCACCACAATCGACCGCAATGGAATTTTTGCGTTATGCATAGCAAATTCAACAATGCGTCTGCGTGAACATTCGTGAGCCGACGATGGCGTTCGAGTGTGATGGTTTGGGTCAAGGTCTGTGGGAAGAACTGCGCTGGTTCTGGCGTTTCCGACGAAGCCGGCGGGTTGCTGTTCCATGGCGCCGCCCGGGGATCGCCGATAGGGAATGGATAGAGCGCCACACGCAGATGTGGCGTTTCGGAGATACGACCGTCGCCGTGGCATAGCTCGACGGCCGCCGCTGGATCGTCAAGGAGCGCTTCTGGTTCGGTTGGCCTGATCCGCCGCGCTACGTCCTGTTCGTCCTCGAGGGCGAGATGGTCTGGATGGCCAAGGATTTCGACCGCTGGCCGCCGCAATGGCGCAAACCGTGGGACGCGGCGTGAGCCCGCGACGCCTCCCCGTTTTCCCCTCCCCGGGCGCTAACCAATGGACGGCGTGCGATAGAGCAGCGTGGCGCCAAAGCGGATCTCTGTATCCACCACATATTTCAGCACCGCCTCTGGCGCGACGGGCAGACCGAGGCCGAGCTTTTCAGGCGCGCTGACTTTCCCCTCGCCATCGGGCAGCAGGTGTTCACTGCAAATCGCCCATGACAGCGACGGCCGGTCCATCGGGTATTCGCACAGGCTATGGCGCTCCAAACCGGCATAGGCCTGCAGCGCTGCGCTCAGCGCCAGATGCGACGTATAGGTGTGATTGACGAAGGACGCGCCTCGCTGATCAGCGTACAGCGCAACGTCGCGGGCAGCCGCGATCCCGCCAATCCGGCCGCAATCGATCTGGATCACGCCGACATCGGCAATGTCCAGGAGCTGGCGCGCCTGCGCGATGGAGTGAACGTTTTCGCCCGCCGCCACGCGCTTGCGCCCGTGATAGTGGCTGAAATCGGCAAAAGCGCCGAGCGCAGTCGCATCGAACGGCTCCTCCACCCACTCCACATCGAACGCGTCCAGCAGGTGCGAATAGGACCTGGCGGCCGCGACATCGTTCCCCCAGACGCGCGCCGCATCGAGGAAAAGCCGGCCGTCCCGCCCCAACCCTTCACGCGCGGCCGCAAGCTGGTCCCGATCGGCGGCGAAATCTCCGCCGCCAAACCCGTTCCAGCCGGTCTTCACGGCGCCATATCCCGCTCGAACAAGACGCCGCATGTCGAGATAGGTCTGCTCGGGCGCCGAAGCGAAGGGCTGGACGACATAGGGTTGCTTGGGGAAAGCCTTTTCATAGCCCAGCAGCCGATAGACCGGTTCTTGGAGCCTTTTCCCGAGTGCGTCCCAAAGCGCCATCTCGACGCCCGAAAAGATATGCGGCGCTTGAAGCACGTTCATGCTGCTTTCAGCGATCCGCTGCGCCATTCTGGCGATGTCTGCAGGGTCCTCGAGCCTCTCCCCGAGCACCGAGGCGCCGATCGGCTGTGAGGTGCTGTGCGACTCTGGCGTGACGAAGGCGGCAAGCGACACGAAGGGTGCTGCCTCGCACTCGCCCCAGCCCTCGAACTCGCCGGCACGCACTCTGACCAGCAGCGTATCCTTGACCGGATCGCGCGCCGCGTCGAAGTCCGGCACCTGAAGAAGGAAAAGGTCGACGGCATCGATACGGGTCACCCTGACCTCCCCTCTTCCGAAAGGATCAGATCCGCACCGCGTTCGCCGATCATCACGGTCGGGGCGTTGGTGTTGCCGCTGACGAGATGCGGCATGATCGATGCGTCGACGACGCGCAACTTCTCGATGCCGTGGACACGCAGGCTGCTGTCGACCACCGCCATCGGATCGGGTCCCATCTTGCAGGTTCCGACCGGGTGGAAAACCGTGACGCTTTCGCGGCGCAGGAATTCCTCCCAGTCGGCATCCGTCATCTCAGGTTTGCCGGGCGCCAGTTCCTCGACGACATGCCGGGCGAGCGGCGGCGCGGCGAAAATGCGGCGAATATATTTGGAGCCGGCAATCAGTGCCCGGACGTCGCTCTCCGCTTCGAGAAGCCGGGCAAAAATCCGCGGCGGATCGCGGAAGTTGCCGCTGCGGAGCGTGAGATGGCCGCAGCTTTCCGGGCGGCTGACATTGGGGATGGCGGTCACCACCGGGTCCTTGAGGACGATCAGTTCGTCCGGCGTCAGCTTGTACCCGACCGGTGTGAAATGCAGCTGCAGATCGGGGTCCGAGCGGCTCGGATCGGAGCGCATGAAAACCATAGCCTGGGCGCCGGGCGCCGTGCCGGGACCGCGGCCGCGCAACAGCCAGTTCGCGCCGTGCAGCGCGGATTTGAAGAGCCCCGCCTCGCTATTGTAGGTCGGCTGGTCGACCCGGTAGGTGAGGTAGACGCCGACGTGGTCTCTGAGGTTCTTTCCCACCCCTGGCAGATGATGGCAGGCTTCGATGCCGAAGCTCGCAAGTTCGGCGGCGTCGCCGACGCCCGAAAGCATCAAAAGCTGTGGCGAGGCGATCGTGCCGGCCGATAGGATGACCTCGCGCCGCGCCCGCACGATATCCCGCGTGCTGTCGCGTCGAATATACTCGATGCCCACGGCGGCACGGTCTTCGAAGATGATGCGCGTGACCTGCGCCTTGGCGCGAACCTCGAGATTTCTGCTGCCGCGACTGGGTTTGAGGTAGGCATCGGCGGCGCTGTGACGCCTGCCGAAGATCTGGTTCGCCTGGACGAAACCGGCGCCTTCCTGCGACCGGCCGTTGAAGTCGTCGTTCGCCGGCAGGCCGGTGGCAATCGCCGCTTCGACGAATTTTTCGGCCAGGGGATGGCGGCTGCGCAGGTTGGACGTACGCAGCGGCCCATCGCCGCCGCGATAGGCGTCCGCCCCGTTCTCGCTCGTTTCGCTGCGCTTGAAGTAGGGCAGCACATCCGCATAGGACCATCCCGGATTGCCGAGCGCCGCCCAGCTGTCATAGTCACTCGCCTGCCCGCGCATATAGACGAGCCCGCAAAGCGAACTGCTGCCGCCTATGACTTTTCCGCGCGGCCAGACATCCTGCCGGCCGCAGCGGGTTGGGTCGGGTTCGGTCAGATAGTTCCAGTCGTATTTCGGGTTGCCGATCCCGTAGAGATCGGTCGCCGCAGGCATCTTGATGATCGGCGAACGGTCGCTGCCGCCCGCCTCGAGGAGCAGCACGGTGTTACGGCCGTCGGCACTCAGGCGGTTGGCCAGCACGCAGCCCGCCGAGCCTGCGCCGACGATGATGAAGTCGAATTCTTCCATGATGGCTCTAGCCGTAACGATGGTAGACGGTGCGGATCTGGGTATACTTCAGCACGCCGTGCTTGCCGTCCTCGCCGCCGATGCCGGATTCCTGGTGGCCGTTGTGAAAACCCTGCAGCGCCTCGCCCATCGTCCGGTTGACGTAGATCTCCCCGAAACGAAGCTCGCTCTGCGCGCGCATGATCAGCCGGTAATCATTGCTGAACAGGAAGGCGGATAGGCCGTAGCGGGTGGCGTTGGCAAGGCGGATCGCCTCCTCGAAGCTGTCGATGCGGATGACCGGGGCGATCGGCCCGAAGGTTTCATCCTTGAAGATCGACATCTCCGGGGTGACGTCGGTCATCACCGTTGGCCGCACCCAATAGCCGGTCGCGGGCAGCGAGGGGAGACCATGGCCGCCGCATCGCAACGTCCCGCCTTCTGCCCTGGCGACGTCGATCGCTTCGGACACCTTTTGGAACTGGACCCGGTTGACCAGCGGGCCGAGATCGACGTTCTCGCGCGCGCCGCCGACCTTCAGGCGGTTGGCGCGTTCGACCAGGCGCTCGACGAAATCGTCATGCACGTCCCGGTGCACCAGGATCCGCTCCGACGAGGTGCAGACCTGGCCGCTGTTCTCGAAGCTGGCAAAGGCGATGGCGTCGGCGGCGAGGTCGAGATCGGCGTCCTTCCAGACGATCGCCGGCGCACTGCCGCCGAGCTCGAGCGAAACACGCGCGAGCGTCATCGCGGCGCCGGCCATGATCCTCTTGCCGGTGTCGCGGTGGCCGGTCATCGTGATCATGTTGACGAGCGGATGCGCGCAGAGCCGGGCGCCGACCGCGCCGCCGCCGGTGACGAGGTTCAGGACGCCGTCGGGCACGCATTTCTGCTCGGAAATGAGCTCGATCGCCCGGATCGTGGCAAGGGGGGTGACCTCGGTCGGCTTCACCACCATGGTGTTGCCGGTAAGGAGGGCCGGTGCCGCCTTGCGGATGAAAAGATCCAGCGGATAGTTCCAGGCGGTGATCGCCGCAACGACGCCGACCGGTACGCGTGTCAGGAGGATCGTCTCGTCGCGATTGTCCGCAGGCACGATCTCGCCCTCGATACGCCGGTCCCATTGGGCCATGTAGTCGAGATAGACCGCCGCGTTGTCGACATCCTCGCCCGCCTTGCGCAGCGGCTTGCCGACTTCCGCACTGATGAGTTCGGCAAGCTCCTGCCTGTTCTGCGAAAGGCAGGCGGCCATTGCGCGCAGCGCATCCGCCCGTCGCCAGGGCTCGAGCGCCGCCCAGGCCGGCTGTGCTGCAGCCGCGGCTTCGACCGCGCGGCGCACCTGGTCCTCGCTGGCGCTCGGAACGCTGCAGATTTCGCGCTCGGTCGCCGGATCGACCACGGGCAGGCCGGCGTTCTCGCCGACTTCCCAAGCGCCGTTGATCAGAACGGTCGTCAACGCGGTTCCTCCACCATCTGCAATCCGACGGCAAGACCGTCGCGCAGCGCCGTGAGGTCGTCGGTGGTGGCCATGAAGGCGATGTTGAGGCTGCGTGCCAGATCGCGATCGAGCTTGCTCAACACCGGCATCGCCCAGGGCTTGTCATGCGCCTGGGCGGCGCGAGCGATACGCGTGATATCGTCGTGATCGCTGCCGTCGGCGAGATATTCGCCGCGTCCGCGCGCCAGCGAAAGATCGTTCGGCCCGATGAAGAGTCCATCGACCGCGGCGAGCCCGGCGATCTTCTCGACCTCCTCCAGCGCCTGCGCGGTTTCGATCATCACCCAGCATTTGGTCCGGCGGTTCTCCGCCTCGACGAAGTGGCGCGGCGCCGGCATGTAGTTGACGGTCTTGCCGCCCCCGAAACCGCGCACGCCGAGCGGCGGGAACTTGGCGAAGGCCGTGGCCGCCCGCGCATGCTCGACGCCCTCGATCTGCGGCAGGATCACGCCGTCGCTGCCGAAGTCGAGTGCATGCTGGATAGGGACGCGTTCGGCGCTGGCGACGCGCGTATAGACGGTCATGCCGAAAGCCTTGGCGATCGTGATGCTGCGCGCCGCGGTCGAGGGCTCGAAGGTGCCGTGCTCCATGTCGATGATGACAGTGCCGTAGCCGAGGATCGATGCGATCTCGCAGGCATTCTCGTTCGGTGTCATCAGCCAGAAAGCGAGTTCGGTGTGCCGGCTTGCCATGCGTATTACGGTCATCATTCGCCTCCAAAGGATCCGGCCATGGCGCCGCCATCGACCGGGTAAAGCCCGCCTGTTAGATAGCTCGCAGCCGGTGAACAAAGGAATATCGCAAGATTGGCGACATCCTCCACTTGCGCGAAGCGGCCCATCGGGATCGCGGCGCGCCATGTGGCGGCGTCCTGGGGGGTTGCGACCGTGCGGAACATGTCGGTCTCGACGACATGCGGCAGGATCGCATTGACCCGGATATTGTCGCGGGCGTGGTCGAGCGCCAGGACTTTGGTCAGCCCGATGACGCCGAATTTCGTGGCGCAGTAGACTGCCCGGCGCTGAAAGCCGGTGATGCCGGCGGTCGAGGAGACCTGGATGATGGAGCCGCCCTCGCCGTGCGTCCGGGCGTGGGCGATGAAGCGTTTCGACAGCCAGAGCACGCTGTTGAAGTTCAGCTCCATCAGTTCGTCGGTGCGCTCGGCGGTGATCTGGTCGGTGGCGACACCCCAGGAGCGCCCGGCGTTGTTGACCAGGAAATCCACCCGATCATGGGTGGCCAGCGCCCGGTCGAACACCGTGTCCGCCGTGCCGGGGATCGAAAGGTCTCCGCCGATGGCGGTTATTTTGTGATCATCGCGGGAAAGCTCGGATGCGCGTCGAGATAGCCGGCCTGCGTCGATGTCCTGGACGATGACATGAGCGCCGAGGTCGGCGAAGGCGCCGGCGATCGCGGCGCCGATGCCGCCCGCAGCACCGGTCACCAGGGCCACCTTGCCACGGAAAAGTGTCGTGTCGAATGTATTTGCAGTCATTGGGATACCCGCCATGCCGACAATGCGGCTTCATCGATGTCGAGCCCGAGGCCGGGCCGTTCAAAGGGTTCGACCATGCCACCGTCGAATGTGAACAGCGGCGCGCGCAGGAACTCTTCCCGCCACGGTGACGGATCCATGTCGCACTCGAAGTAGTCAGCGTTCGGCAGCGCGTAGAGAAGGTTGAGACATGCCGCGAGACTGACGGCGGTGCTGTAGTTCTTGCTGGAGAAGCCGAGGTGGCGCATCTGCGCGTAGGCGGCGATCTTGCGTGCCTCGGTAATGCCGCCGACCTGAATGACATCAGGCTGGACCATCTGGATGGCGCCGGCATCCATCATCGCGGCAAAATTGAACTTGTTGGTCTCGGTTTCGAAGCCGGCGATCGGAATGCGGGTCCGACGTGCGAGCTCGGCGCAGCCGGCAATGTTCTCCGGCTGCGTCGGCTCCTCGAACCAGCGAACGCCGATCCGCTCGAATTCGTCGGCATAGGTCATTGCGGTGCGGGCATCGAGCGAGGTCGTCGCATCGCACATCAGATCGAGGTCGCCACCCAGCGCGTCGCGTGCCGCACGCACTCTTGCGAGGTCGCGGGCAATCGAAACGCGATGCGGCGTTTCGTCGAGAACGCCGGCATGCACCGCCGAGGCGATATTGCCGACCTTCATCTTGTAGCCGCGATAGCCGGTCGACCGCGCCTTGGCGACGTCCTCGGCAAGGTCGTTGATCGAATAGTCGCGGCGGTAATAGCCCGAGGAGGCGTAGGCGCGCAGCGGCCGCGCAAACCCTCCCAGCAGGCGCCACACGGGCTCGCCCGTTGCCTTGCCGAGAATGTCCCAGAGCGCGATGTCCACGGCCGACAGGCAGGAGAGCAGAATTCCCTTGCGGCCGTGATAGTATGTCTCCTGATAGACCTTCTCCCACAGATATTCCGGACGGCGCGGATCGTGGCCGACGATCAGCGGCTGGATCTGTTGTTCGAGCACGGTCGTCGTGGTGGCCCAGGGGCCTCCCCACATCGCCGCCTCGCCCCAACCGAAAATGTCGGGATCGTCGGTGTGCACCTTGACCAGCACCGCCTCGCGCGACTGGTATTCGCCGCGCGGGTAGGTCAGCGGATAAGGCATCTGGTATGCCAGACAGAAGGTCTCAAGCCCGGTAATCTTCATGTCGGATCACTCAATTCGTACGCAGGCAGACGATCCGCTCAGGCTGGACCTCTAGACCGACGCGATCGCCGTTCTTGAACGGCTGGTAGCTTTCGTTTCGCACCGTCAGAGCCACCGCCGGGGAAACCCTGACGACATACTCCGTCGTGCCGCCGAGGAAGCGGCTCTGCTCGACGACGCCGGAGAGACCCGGTGCCGACGGCGCCGAAAGGCGAATGTCTTCCGGTCGAATGGCGATGGCCTTCGCCGCCGCGTCGGCGCTGCAGGGCAAGGGTATGACGATGTCGCCGCTGGCCTTGAACGTGTCGGCGGCGACCGCCCCCTTGACGACATTGGCGCCGCCGATGAAATCCGCCACGAACGGCGTCTCCGGATTGCGGTAGAGCCGCGTCGGCGTATCGAGCTGTTCGACGACCCCGCCGTTCATCACCGCAACATAGTCGGAGAGGACGAGCGCTTCGCTCTGGTCATGGGTGACGAAGACTGTGGTGATCTTCAGTTCCCGGACGATGCGGTTGATCTCGTCGCGCATCTCCTCGCGCAGCTTCAGATCGAGCGCCGAAAGCGGTTCGTCCAACAGCAGGATGTCCGGTTGGATCGCCAGTGCCCGTGCCAAGGCGACGCGCTGCTGCTGGCCGCCGGAGAGCTGTTTTGGCGACCGCTCGGCAAACTTGCCCATCCGCACGATGTCGAGCGCCGTTCTCACCCGTTCGTCGCGCTTGGCGCGCGCCATGCCGCGCATGCGCAGGCCGAAGGCAACGTTGTCGGCAACGCTCATATGCGGGAACAGCGCATAGGATTGGAAGACCATGCCGATGTTGCGGTGCCGCGCCGCCGTGTGCGTGATGTCCCGATTTGCCAGCAGGATCGTCCCGGCCGTCGGCTGTTCGAAACCGGCAATCATGCGCAAGGTCGTCGTCTTGCCGCAGCCGGACGGTCCGAGCAGGCTCAAAACCTCGCCCTGCGCCAGCGAGAAGCTTACGCCTTTGACGGCGTGGAAGCTGCCGAAGGTCTTTTCGATATCTTGAAGCTTGAGGGTCACTGTTTTCCCACCTGAGCCGTGGCGGCTGGACGGCGCGTGCCGTCCAGCCGCGCGCTTGTTACTGAACCTGGGCCTTGGCCTTCTGCCAGACTTCGGTCGCCTTCGCCTCGTAGGCAGCGCCCAGCGAGCGCTGGAACTGAACCCGCGACAGATTGGCCTCCGCCTGATCGACGCCGAGGCTCGCCTTGAGCGCCGGATCCATCAGCGCCACCGCCTTCTGGTTGGCCGGCGCATAGCCAAGCTCCTTGCCAAGCTGTGCCTGGACTTCCGGCGAGATCATGTGGTCGATGAAGGCGTAGGCCGCTTCGGGATGCGGCGCCTGGCTGACGAGGCACGGCCCGTCATACCAGGCGATGAAGCCCTCCTCGGGATAGGCGAGCTCGATGTTGAGCCCCTTGGCCTTGGCCTGCCGGAAGCCGCCGTCATCCGTGTCGGCGATCCAGATCTCGCCGGCTGCGAGAAGCTGGGCCATCTCGTCATAATGCTGGTAGACGGTCCTGACATGCGGCATGTCGGTCTCGAGCGTCTTGGCGATTGCCTGCCACTGCTCGTCGCTCAGTTCGCCGTATTCGAAGCCAGATTGGAAGACCGTCCGGTAGGCCTGCTCGTTGGCCTTGTCGATCTTGCCGATCCGTCCCTTGAACTTTCCGGAATAGACGTCCTTCCAGGACTTGATCGGGCCGCCGGTCTTTGCCGGGTCGTAGGCGATCAGCCCGTTCGCGCCCCAGGAATAGGTGACGTGAACATGGGTGCCGTCGGCCTTGGGCTTCTGGAACGGTGCATACATGTCCTTGAAGTTTTCGAGCTTCGATACGTCGAGCGCATCGATCAGCTGCTGCTTCCTCGCGACTTCCTCGTAGCCGACGCCGAGGAACACGACGTCATAGGTGCCGAGGCCGGAGGCGCGGATCTTGTTCATCGCCTCCTTTTCGTCGGCGTAGTAGTCGATATTGACCTTCGTACCGTATTTCTCCTCGAAGGCAGGTAGCGCGAAGTCGATATAGTTACCCCAACTCAAGACATTGATTTCGCCACCGATCTTCTTGTCCGCCGCCCAGCCTGCGCTGGCGGTGAGACAGATCGTTACGGCTGCGGCCGTTGCCGCGAGCATTTGACGCCTATTCATCCATTCCTCCCGTGATGATGCTAGTTGCGTTTGGACCAGGTGAGACTGAGTGCCGTGGCGCTGAGCAGCAGAGTTGCCACAAGGATCAGCGTGGACACGGCATTGATCTCGGGGGTGATGCCCACCTTGACGATCGAATAGATCCGGATGGGCAATGTCGTCGTGCCGGCCGACGTCAGGAAGAAGCTGACGACGAACTCGCCGATCGAGATTGTGAAGGCGAAGAGCGCGGCACCAATGATTCCCGGCATGATACCCGGCAGAGTCACGCGCCAGAGGACCGAGAGTTCGCCGGCGCCGAGCCCGCGCGCCGCCTCCTCCAGCGAGCGGTCGAAACGCGCCAGGCTGGAGATGAGGATGAAGGTGCAATAAGGCAGCGACAACAGGACGTGCCCGAGCAGGACGGCGACGAAGCCGGTCTGGAAGCCGATGTAGCGGGCGAAGAGCAGAAGCGACACGCCCATGATGATGCCCGGCGCCAGCATCGGCATTACCGTCAGCAGCATGAACAGGCTCTTGCCGCGGAAATCGTGCCGCACGATCGCCAGCGCCGACAGCAGGCCGAGCATGGTCGCGACAGTGGTCGAGACGATCCCGACCTGCAGGCTCGTCCAGAGCGACTGCAGCGTCTTCGTGTCTTGGAATAGCTCGGCATACCAGCGCGTATCGAGATGCTCGATCGGCAGCGTGGTGATCGTGTCCTGGTTGAAGCTGGTGATCACCACCAGGGCGATCGGCAGGTAGACCATTGCGTAGACGAGCAGTGTGAAAGTTCCGAGAACCCAGCGTGTCATCGTTCGCCCTCACTCATGACCGAGCATGCTGCGGTTGACGTCGAGGAAACGGCCAACGATCAGCAGGCAGGCGAGGATGCTCGCCAGGAGAACCATCGACAGTGCCGCACCGAACGGCCAGTCGAAATTCGAGAAGGCGGTGGTGATCAGGTTGCCGTACATCATGCCCTTCAGACCGCCAAGCATATTGGGAACGACATACTCACCGACCGCAGGGATGAAGGTGATGACGCAGCCGGCCACGATACCGGGCGCAATCAGCGGCAGGGTGACGTAGATGAAGCGCCGGAACGGGTCCGCACCGAGATTTTCCGCCGCCTCGAGCACGGAATTGTCGAGCCGTTCGATCGAAGCGTAGATCGGCACCAGCATATAGGGCAGGTAGATGTAGATGAGGCCGATGATGACCGAGGTCTTGGTGAAGAGGAGCTTGATCGGCTCGTCGATCACGCCTGCCGACATGAGCAGCCAGTTCATCAATCCGGCTTCGCCGATCACCAGATTCCAGGAGTAGGTGCGGATAAGCACGCTCACCCAGCCGGGCACGATCAGGGCGAGCACCAGCAGCACGCGCCAGCGCGGCGAGACGAAGCGAACGATGTAGTAGGCCAGCGGCAGCGCCAAGGCGAGCGAGCCGATCGTCGTCAAGAGCGCCATGCCGGCAGATGAAGCCAGTGTTCCCAGATAGAGCGGATCGCCGGCAATCTTCTCGTATTGCGTCAGTTGAAGCGACGGCTGGATCAGGTAGTTCTCGTCGATCGCCCAGAAGCCATAGACGGCCATCAGTGAAATCGGTGCGACGAAGAGAATGAGCAGCGTCAGCAGCGGCGGAAGCAGCAGGCAAGCCAATTGCCCATGCGTGCCTGCTCTCCTCAAGGCTATTGCGGTTTCCATTTGCGTCCTCCCACGCATCTTGATTGGCAACCTAATAAGCGCTACGCTATTTTGCAAATTTATTGTTATTATGAACTCTATAGGAAATTGAAATACCGATGTCGGGTGATCTGGATATCGATCTGCTGCGCGCGTTTGCCACCGTTCATCAGTCCGGGGGGTTCTCGCAGGCCGCGGAAATTCTCGGACGCAGCCAGCCGGCGATCAGCTTGCAGATCAAACGGCTGGAAGAGCGGGTGGGCGGCCAGGTGTTCGAGCGCAGCGCCGCGCGCGGGGTGCCGCTGACGCCGGTCGGCATGACGCTGATGGAGTACGCGCGCCAGATCATCGCGCTCCACGACGAAGCGCTCGCCCGGGTGACGCTGCCCAGCATCAAGACCTTCGTGCGGCTCGGCATCCTCGAAGAGCTCGGCAACTACCGTCTCCCGGCGGTGCTCCATTCCTTCTCGAAAGTCTTCCCCGAGGCCAACCTCCAGGTTCAGGTCAAGCTCAGCAACAGCCTGATGATCGAAATGCTGCAGGGCCGGCTGGACATTATTGTCATCGCGGCGGAGGCGGAGGTCCCGAACTCGATCCCGCTCTGGTCGGAGCAATTGGTCTGGGTCGCGTCGAACGCGGTGCCGAGCCCTATGCGCCAGCCGATGCCTTTGGTGACGCTCCCCGATCCGTGTTTCTACCGCAAGGCCGCGATCCGGGCGCTTTCGGCGGCGGAGCAACCCTACACGACCGTTTGCAACAGCAGCACGATGGCCGGAATTCGCGCCTCGGTGATCGCCGGCATCGGCGTCACCGTGATGGGCAAGACGGAAGTGACGGAGGGACTGCGGGTGCTCGGAAGCGACGCCGGTCTGCCCCGGCTCTCCGACGCCGACGTCGTCATCTATTTCCGCGACAAGGGCTTCGAGAGCGTTGCGAAGGCGCTGGCGGCCCATGTCCGCAAGAGCATCGCCTGACCACACTCACAGCCATGGACGGATTTTCGATGACCACCGCACCCCGCTCCGCCAACCCTGCAATCGGCTTCTGGCTGGAAAGCGACAGCCAGAAGGCCTGCGAGCTCGCACGTCTCGCCGGTTTCGATCTCGTCCTCTTCGACATGGAGCACGGCATTCTCGATCTGGCGGCACTCGACCGACTGCTCCCCTTCTGTCAGTCGATCGGACTGACCGCCTATGTGCGCCTGGCGGACGCGACGCGACCCAACATCCAGCATGCGCTGGATATCGGTGCGGACGCGATCGTTTTGCCGCAACTTCGGGATGCGGCGCATGCGCGGGAAGTCAGCGAATATGCGAAGTTTGCGCCTCTCGGCACGCGCGGCGTCGGCTATGGCCGCACGCAGCGCTATGCCGGTGCAACGAACAGCTTCTTCGAGACGGAGAACGTCCGGCGGCATTGCTATGCGATGATCGAAACCGCCACCGCCTTCGAGGAGGCGGCCGCCATCGCAGCGCTGCCCTGCGTTGACGGATTGTTCATCGGCCCGGCCGACCTTTCGGTGGCGCGGGGGCGCGGTGCGTTCACGGCCACGGACGCCGATCTTGCCGATCTTCGTCACATCGCTGCGGTCGCCGCCCGCGCCGGAAAGCACTGGGCTGTTCCCGCAGCAAATCCGAGGCTGCGCGAGACGGCGCTGCCGCTGGCGCCGAGCTTCGTCATGGTCGGTGACGAACTGTCAGCCCTTTCGGCAGGATTTTCGGCGATGATCGGATCGCTGCCCGGTCGGCGCTGAATACGGAACGCGTCTCAGCCTTCCGCCACCAGCTTTGCGAGCGCCAGGGAGGCGGTAAGGCCGGGCGATTCGATGCCGAACAGGTTGATCAGTCCGGGTACGCCATGCACGGCAGGACCCTGAACGAGGAAATCCTGGTTGGCGACCTCGGGAGGCACTATTTTCGGCCGAATGCCGGAATAAGCGGGCAGCAATGCACCATCCTTGAGGTCAGGGAAATAGCGGCGCACACCGGCATAGAAAAGCGCCGCCTTGGCCGGATCGACATCATAATGCGGCTTGTCGACCCATTCGATGTCCGGGCCGAAGCGGGCCTGGCCGGCAAGGTCGAGCGTCAGGTGGATCCCCAAGCCGCCCTTCACCGGAACGGGATAGATCAGGCGCGAGAACGGCGCCTTTCCGACAAGCGAGAAATAATCCCCCTTCGCGAAGTATTCCCTCGGCACGAGCGCCGGTGGCATCCCGTCGATCAGGCGCGCCAGCTTGGGTGCGGCGAGCCCGGCCGCATTGACGAACAGACGGCAGCCGAGGCTCATTGGTTCGGCGCCGCCGACATCGACCACGACGCCGCGATGGGTCACCCGCCCCCGTTCGACCGGGCTGTTGCAAACGAGAACCGCGCCGGCGTCCTCGGCATCGCCAAGCAGCGACAGCATATAGGCGTGACTGTCGACGATGCCGGTCGAGGGCGACAGCAGCGCCCCGGTCGCAGCGAGCGCCGGTTCGAGGGAGCGTGCCTGCGAGGCAGAGATTTGCCTGAGATCGGGAACACCGTTCCTTGCCGCCTTGGCGGCGATCGTCGGCAACTGTTCCAGCTCCGATTGAGAGGTTGCTACGATCAGCTTTCCGCATTGTCTGTGAGGGATGCCGCGCTCCTGGCAATAGGCATAGAGCAGCCCCCTGCCCTCCACACACAGGCGCGCCATCAGACTGCCCGCGGGATAGTAGATCCCGGCGTGAATGACTTCGCTGTTACGCGATGAGGTTTCACTGCCGATGCGATCGGCCGCTTCGAGGATGATCACCTCGCGACCCGCCAGCGCCAGGGCGCGCGCAACGGCAAGCCCGACCACGCCCGCCCCCGCGACGATACATTCCACTTGCTCCTCGGACATAACAGGCGCTTTAGCACAGGATGCCCCGTGGGCGCTAGGCCACCTCCCGGCGTTAGACTCGGCCCATCCGACGGCGAATGCCCGTTATTTCCATGCCTTCTCGCCCGTTCGGGTCATAGCTAATTCTTGACTATGCGCCCCGTTGTGCGAGCCTTGATGGGAAGACGACCGAGCGGCAGGCGGTGCACTTAAAAGCAAACTTTATGCTCTTAACCCCACCGAAACCGTCCGGTCACACTTCCCCATTCTATGGGAGGTTCCCATGTTCAGCAGGAAGGAATGGCACGCTCAAGAGTCCGAGGCTTCGTCGGCTTTTGCCGTTGGCGTCTTGCTCTTGTCGGTTGGCCTCATCGTCGCCTATCTGGTGCTGGCGGCCGGCGTCGCTGGTGACAAGACGTCGGGTGCCAGGGTCTATGCACCTTTGACGCAAGAGAGGCTCTCACCACCCGGAAGATCATGACGAGCGGCGGGGCTGTCGGGCAAAGGCCACGGCCCGCACTTCTACAGCGCCGCGCGCCTCATCAGGCGCGCAAAGGTCGCCGTAACACTTTGAATTGCTGCATGTCTTTGTCCTTAAATCGAGGTCGATTGAAGGAGACATGCAGTAGCTAGATGATCACCTGTTCGCCCAGCTCGACGACACGATTGGCCGGCAGATGGAAGTAGTCGGTCGGGTCGATTGCCGAGTCCGCCATCGCGATGAACAACCTGTCCTGCCATCTCGGCATGCCTGAAGCGGGATCCGGCACAAGCTTACGCCGGCCGAGATAGAACGACGTCGACATGATCTCGAACTTGAAGCCTTCCTTACGGCAGCGCGCCAGCGCCCTCGAGACGTTCTGGTCGTCCATGAAGCCAAATCGCAGTTCGAGCTTGCTGAACCGGTCGGAGAGCTTCGTCAGCGTATAGCGATCCGTCTCTCCGACATAGGGTACCCTCGCCGTCTTGATGGTCAGGATGACGTTGTGCTCGTGCAGCACGTGGTTGTGCTTGATGTTGTGCAGCAGAACGGACGGGGTCGTATCAGGAGTGGCGGTCAGGAAAATTGCCGTTCCCGGCACCTCGACCGGCCCGTGCTCGGACTTTCGTTCGATCGCAGCGATGAACTGGTCGAGGGGCACTTCCAGACGGGCCGTCTTCTCGCGCAACAGCGCCACGCCTCTCCGCCAGGTCCACATGATCGTGATCAGCGTGCCGGCGAACAGGATCGGCACGTAACCACCGTGGTGAACCTTGAAGAGGTTGGCGCCGAGAAAGACCATTTCCAAAAAGAACAAGGGGAGCAGGACCGCCGCTGCCGTCAAGACCGCCCAGCCCCACTGGCGGCGAACGAACTCGAAAGCAAGTACCGTGTCGATCAGCATGGCGCCGGTGATCGATACGCCATAGGCCGGAGCGAGAGATTCCGAACTGCCGAATACGAACATGAGAACCAGGACGCCGGTCAGCAGCGCCGTGTTGACCAACGGCAGGTAAATCTGGCCCGTATGCGTTTCCGAGGTGTAGCAGATCTCGAACCGTGGCAGGAACCCGAGATGGATCGCTTGCCGGACCAGCGAGAACGCTCCTGTTATCACCGACTGGCTGGCAATGATCGTCGCCAGCGTGGCAAGGATGACCACCGGCAACAAGGCCCATTTCGGAAACATCAAGAAGAATGGGTCGGAGATCGCCTCGGGGTGCGACAGCACCAGCGCGCCCTGGCCGAGATAGTTCAAGGTCAAGGCCGGAAACACCACCGCAATCCACGCCGCCTGAATCGGCGCGCGTCCGAAGTGCCCGAGATCGGCATAGAGAGCTTCCGCCCCCGTGACCGTCAGGAACACCGCCCCGAGGACGATGAAGCCGACCAGGCCGGCATCCCATAGGAAGCCGACGGCGTGTACGGGATTGAAGGCTCCCAGGATCGCCAGGTCGTCGCCGATATGGGCCACACCCGCCGCGCCCAGGACCAGAAACCAGATGAGCGTGATCGGCCCGAAGAAGACCGCGACGGCGCCGGTGCCACGTGACTGGACGGCAAACAGCAGCACCATGATCGCGACGGAGATCGGCAGCACGTAGTTATGCAGATCCGGCGTCACCAGCTTCAGCCCCTCGACGGCCGAGAGCACCGACAGCGCCGGCGTGATCATGGCGTCACCGATGAACAGAGAGGCGCCAAAAATGCCGGTAAAGAACATCAGTACGGGATATTTGGTGCCCTTCTTCATCAGCAGCGCAAGAAGGGCCAAAGTGCCGCCTTCGCCATTGTTGTCGGCGCGAAGCAGCAGGATCACGTATTTGATCGTCACGATGATCGTCAGCGTCCAGATGACCAACGAGATGAGGCCGATGATCTCTGCTCGGTCGACGCCGCCCGCGGCAAAGGGGCGCAGTGCCTCGCGAAACGCATAGAGCGGGCTGGTGCCAATGTCGCCATAGACGACTCCCACGGACCCAAGCATGAGGCCGAGAAACTGGCGCAGACTATTGGCCCGTGCCGGTACATGATCGACGGAGGCGGTCATGGATTCTCCACGTCAGAAAGGCCCCGGAGTAAAGGACGCGCGATGCACGCCTGTCGAACAGTTCGCATTCGCGCGGGCGACAACTTCTCTGCAACGCGCGGAACACCTAGAAGTTTCTATCCTCGTATAGAACTGTATCGCTAACTTCCATGGCCGCGAAAGAGAATCCAGCAGAATCTGCGCCGAACAATTCCAACCGATGCGCGGCGGTCCCGGGAGGACGGCCCGGTGCTGGTGCACTCACAAGAGGCCCTTAGCGGGCATACGATAGGCCAGGTAGGCGAGTGCAAACAGCGCAAGCATCCAGATAGAGACGATAACGACGGCTGCTAAGATGCTGTAAGGTTTCCTTTCGCGGATGGCCGCCGTCCTCCTGAACTCGGCCATCAGATCCGCTGGAACAAGACGGACCGTGAGTGCAATGGCGATGGGGAGAATGAACAACTCGTCCAAGTAGCCCAGAATCGGGATGAAATCGGGGATGAGGTCGATCGGGCTCAGGGCGTAGGCTGCGACAGCTCCCGCCGCCGCCTTTGCATACCAAGGTGTTCGTGGGTCACGGGCAGCTATCCACAGCGCCACGACGTCGCGCTTCAGATTGCGTGCCCATTGCTTGACTCGTTCCCATGACATTCGCGCTTCCTCTCACACCGCTTGAACCTGCAACGGGTCGAATTTGTTCTCGGCCGATCTCGGCTTCGCCGTGAAGCAGGAGCCGAAATCGCGTTCCGCACATACACAGCCCGTATCGCGGCAACGGTCGCCTTTTGGTTTATCAAAGAGTCCTGCGGCGGAGTTATCCTGCGACTGCAGATCGGTCGGGGTCGGTCTCGTCCAAGTGAATTCGGTCCCGGCCGGCGAGCTTGGCCATGTATAGAGCCCGGTCCGCGCGAGCATAAAGGCTGATCGCCGTGTCGCCTGGCTGAGCACCCGCGATACCCGCTGAAAACGTATATCCGAAATCGGGTCGCCCCTGAAGCGGACGGGACTTGCGCACTGAGGCGAGCATCCGTTCGAGGATCAATTTGGCCTGCTCGACGGGTGTGGCCGGCAGGGTGAGCACGAATTCCTCGCCGCCGACCCTTCCGAAGCAATCGGTGCGCCGCACCAGGCGGTGAATGCGCATGGCGAAGTCCCGCAGGATCGTATCGCCGGTCTGATGGCCGAACTGGTCGTTGATGCTCTTGAAACGATCGATGTCCAGCACGCAGAGGCAGCCTGGGGAGGTTTGGCCGACGGGTTGCTGCAACATATCGTCAATTCTCGCCGTCACGAAGCGGCGATTAGCGACCCCGGTCAGTTCATCGGTGTATGAAGCCTTGATGGCCAGGTCGCGGTCCTGTCGTACGGCGCGCGTCTTGGCCTTGAGGCCGGTCACATCGGTGGCGACGCAAAGCATCCACCCATCTTTCTCGACGGTTTCGGTCATCCAAAGCCAGCGCCCGTCGAACAGATCGGTTTCAAATGCCCTGTAGCCGACCTTGCCACGGCGCGACTGGGTCGATCGCAGCCACTCTTCAAAGTCTGCGATGCAGATGACCGTTCCTCGCCGGGCATGAAAATTCCGCCGCATCAGATCCGGCCACAGGGGCATCTCGTCCGGTTCCAGGAAATAGGCCGAGCGGAAAGCCGCGTTGGCGTAGCGTAGCCGGTCGAATTCGTCGTAGGCCGCAACGAGAACCGGAGAGGTCTCGAAGAGTTCAAAGAGTCGCCTGATATCCTTCGCCATGTCCTTGACTTTAGACGTTCTTCGTTAATGCAAGCACCAAGCCGGCGGTATCACTGCACCTGAACTTGTCGAGAAAACGGCTGCAACGGCGCATCCCTTAACAGGGAAGACCGAAGGGGGAAATGCTCCCGCAACGACAAGATCCGATCCTCCGCGGTGATCGCAGGCGGATGCGCCCTCGGGCGGCTTGGTTCAAGGAGGGAAACCAGCACTTGCGCATTGCTGCTACGCCGCTACCAGCAGTGACTCGTCATCGTCTCAATCAGGCATACACTGATCGTTTCCGGCACACGCTCGGGGCGCTGGCGGATGCGCGAACTCGCCGCCGTCGGGAGGAGATGAACCATGCCGTCTCGCGACCGGTGCAGCACTTTCGGCCCAACGGAGGTGGATTTGCTGCACAACATATTCGAACAGATCCTGGAGGAAAGGGGCGTAGACAGCAGCGGCGACAAGGCAAATGAAATCGCTGCAAGGTTGATCTCCGTCTATCAATCCGGTGTGCGCGACATCGAATTGCTCAAGAAGTTGTCCATGCGACCGCGGGATTGATTTCCGCGTAACGGGCGCCCGCCGCCTTCCGTCTTGAAGAGCTTTTAGTCCTGGTGAACTGGGCACGGCTTTGTTCTGTGGTCTGCACCACTTCTTGGGCCGTTTTCGTATCGGGGGGTGGCGACCAGCCCGTTAGTGCAGAGTCTTGCTCGCGGGGACCGCCGTACTTTCGGCAATCTTCGTATTCATGCGCATCGCCATGACATAGTCTTCAGTGAGTTCCATGAGCGCAAGCGCGATCTCCTGCCACGACCAACCGGCGCCCTCCGCCAAGCTTGTGAAAATTTGAAAATCCTCTTCCAGCGCACGCTCGCACTCTAGCTGGCGGTCGGTTGGCTGGGGTTGGGTGATCGTGTCGGTGAGCTTGGGCATCGGTCCTCCTAGTGCAAGAAGAAACTCCCGGACGACGAGGCGGGTTCCATTGGGCCGCGTCGAAATGCATGGGACGGCGGGAAGCGGCGTCGAGACGAACAAAGCGGCCGGGCGTGGCGTTACTGTCGACAGCCGGGAGACGATCATGGTTCAGCACAATCAGCGGACGCGCCCAAAGGAAGCCCGGCAGGGCGATTTTGCGGCCTTCCCCTATGATCGGAGCGCCGTCGAGCGGTTTCGCCAGGCGTTTCCACGCGCCCGATGGAACGACGAACGCAAGAGCTGGTTCGTGCCCGGCAAGACGGCCGCCCGTCGCATCGAGCGATGGCTGGCTCGGGAAGCAGCGCACAACGACATCCATGGCGATATCAAGGGCCGCGACGCCTATGATTTCGAGCCCATCGTCAGCCGATATCTCGAAGTCGGCGATGACCTGTGCATTCGAACGCCCTATTCGAAATCGCTGATTGAAATGCTGCGCGCAATTCCCTGGGCACACTGGGACGAAGATCTGCGGGCCTGGCGGGTGCCCTTCCGATCCTATGAGGAATTGCGGCGACGTTGGCCCAGGATCGAGGCGGCCGCGCGGCGAAACGAGCCCGAGGAGAAGAAGCGTCGCCGAAATGCGGAAAAAGACTCTGAAAAACAGAGAGCGGCCAATGCGCGCTCCGCGGAACGTCGCCGGCGCCGCTATCCGCTGCCCGCTGACGACCCGCCGCCCGCCGGGCGTCCGGTTGCAACCGGGCAGTATGGAATCGTCGTCTTCGTCGAATTCTCCGGCGAAGTCGCGGAGACTGCAGAACTGGCCGAACACTATCCCCATGCCGACCGCACCGTCGATCATGTCTGGGGACGGTGGCGCGTCCCGAGCCTTGCCGAACTCGTAGCGGCATGGCCTGCCCGCCGGGAGCCCGGCCCCGAGGCGCTCTCCAGGGGGTGGTGGCAGCCGACCCTGGCCGAATTGAGGATTGCCCGTAGAAACGCCCGATCCATGGCGCGGCGCCAGCGTGCGAGGAAGCCGGCAGGTGCCGACGGACAAGGGACGCGCGTCCATTAGCGAGGCGGTAAGTCCTTCGAAGCGCGTGCCGGTTTGTTTGCTGCGCGGCTTTGCAGTCTGTCCAACTGCGGCTATGTTCCTTATCCGTTCTCGCGCGATTCGCGGCAGTCCCGCAGCCTTTACGGGCGCGCCTGTTCCCGTCGCGCGAGTATACCCGGAGGCTGGATGAGCGCGGCATACCTGGAGAAACTGAACGAACGGCAGCGCAGCGCCGTCGAACACGGTGTCGCATCTGGTGTCGATAGCGGCGGTCCGCTTCTCATCATCGCCGGCGCCGGCTCGGGCAAGACCAACACGCTTGCCCACCGGGTCGCGCATCTCATCGTCAACGGCGCGGATCCCCGACGGATCCTCCTGATGACCTTCTCGCGTCGGGCGGCCGCCGAAATGGGCCGCAGGGTCGAGCGCATCTGCAGCCAGGTGCTCGGCGCAAAGGCAGGGAGCTTTTCCGACGCGCTTGCCTGGGCGGGAACGTTTCACGGCATCGGTGCGCGACTTCTGCGCGAACATGCCACGGAAATCGGCATCGATCCGAGTTTCACCATTCACGATCGGGAAGACAGCGCCGATCTGATGAACATCGTCCGGCATGAGCTTGGATTCTCGAAGACCGAGAGCCGATTCCCGACCAAGGCAACCTGCCTTGCGACCTATTCGCGGGCCGTCAATGCCGAACAGCCGCTCGATGAAGTCCTGCGCGACAGTTTTCCCTGGTGCAGCGCCTGGGAAAAGCAGCTGCGCGAACTTTTCGGTGCCTATGTCGACGCCAAGCAGGCGCAGAACGTTCTCGATTACGACGACCTGCTACTCTACTGGGCACAGATGATGGGTGACGCCGTGCTTGCCGAGGAGGCCGGCGGCCGGTTCGATCACGTGCTGGTCGATGAATACCAGGATACCAACCGACTGCAGGCTTCGATCCTGTTGGCGATGAAGCCGGAAGGACGCGGCCTCACGGTCGTCGGCGACGACGCCCAGTCGATCTACTCGTTCCGCGCCGCGACGGTGCGCAACATTCTCGATTTTCCGGCGACCTTCACGCCTGCTGCAGAGGTCATCACGCTCGATCGGAACTATCGCTCGACGCAGCCGATCCTCGCTGCCGCCAATGGGGTGATCGAACTCGCTCGCGAGCGCTTCACCAAGAACCTCTGGACCGAGCGGGAATCAGCCGAACGCCCGCGCCTCGTCACCGTGCGCGACGAGTCGGTGCAAGCCAACTACGTCGTCGAACAGGTGTTGCAGAACCGCGAAGGCGGAATGCTGCTGAAGCAGCAGGCGGTGCTCTTCCGCACCTCGCACCACAGCGGCTCGCTCGAAGTCGAACTGACCCGCCGCAACATTCCCTTCGTGAAGTTCGGCGGCCTCAAGTTCCTGGACAGCGCCCATGTGAAAGACATGTTGGCGGCCCTGCGTTTTGCCCAAAATCCGCGCGACCGGGTGGCCGGATTCCGGCTGATGCAACTGCTGCCGGGGGTCGGTCCACAGACGGCCGGACGGATCCTCGACGCGATCGCCGCTGACCCGGAACCGCTGACAACGCTTTCCGAGATACCGGCCCCTCCCCGGTCCGGTAATGACTGGACATCCTTCGTCGATATGCTGGAAGCCCTGCGGCCCGGTCGGGCCGGCTGGCCGTCCGAAATCGGCACGGCTCGCAACTGGTACGAGCCACATCTCGAGCGGATCCACGAGGATGCCGAGATGCGCAAGGCCGATCTCCTGCAACTCGAGCAGATCGCCACCGGCTATCCGTCGCGTGAGCGCTTCCTGACCGAACTCACGCTCGACCCGCCGGACGCCACCAGCGATCAGGCCGGCGTGCCGCTGCTCGACGAGGACTATCTCATTCTGTCGACCATCCACTCTGCCAAGGGGCAGGAATGGAAATCGGTTTTCGTCCTCAATTGCGTCGACGGATGCATTCCCTCCGACCTTGGGGTCGGCAGCACGGCGGAGATCGAGGAGGAGCGGCGTCTGCTTTACGTAGCCATGACCCGCGCCAGGGACAGTCTGCATTTGATCACGCCGCAGCGCTTTTTCACGCACGGACAAAATGCCCAGGGCGACCGGCATGTCTACGCCTCGCGAAGCCGCTTCCTGCCCGCAACGCTTCTGCAGTTCTTCGAGTGTTCGGCATGGCCCGTTGCCGCGCCGGCCGCGGCCGGCCAGCGCGATGCGCAGCAGATGCGCGTCGACGTCCGAGCCCGCATGCGCGGCATGTGGCGTTAGGGAGATGTCCTTTGTCTGCCCGCCAGCGTCGGCTGGCGGACCGGCATTGCCGGGGTAACGACCGGGTGGTCGTCCTTGACCATGCCGTTCAGCACCTTGAGGAGATCGTAACCGGCCGGCCAGCGGCCGAAGCCGCTCGCGATGTTGATATGGCCGGCATGGCCGAGATCGATGAGACGGCTGTTCCATCTTCCGCAAAGGGCCTGCAAACGGTCAAATCGCATGTAGGGATCGTTGAGACTGCCGACGACGAGGCTCGGAAAGCCGAGGCGCAGTCGCGGTATGATGCCGAAATCGATCGCCCCTGGATGCAGGCGTTCCGTCTCTTCGAGATCGCAAGGCGCGACGAGGAGCACGCTTCGGATCCGCTCGGCGATCGGCCGGCGCGCCATGCTCGCGACCAACAGGCAACCCAGGCTGTGGGCGACGATATCGACCGAGGGATGCCTCTCGATTTCAGCCTCCAGAGCACTTCGCCAGGCGGCAAGTGCCGGTCGGTTCCAATCGCCTTGCTCGACGAGTACCGCCTCGGGATGATCATCGAGCCAATAGCGCTGCCAGTGCCCCTCGCCCGATCCGAACAACCCCGGAAGGATCAGCGTCTTCACCATTGCATTCGCTCCCCGCGTCCGGTTGCCGCAAAAGGAAAGGTTCATGCGGAGATTGTGCCCGCCGGCAGGAGCGAAGGTAAGAAACGAAGATTTATTCTCTATAAAAATACTAGAAAAATATGCCGCGCGTCCGAAATACATGCCGCACGAACCATCGCTTCAATACGCAGCCCGACAGATCAGCGCTAGCGTCGATGCAGCGAAAGCCAGCCGTCGATACCAATTCGGGCCTCGACGTCCGTGTAATGCCCCAAAGTCAGGTGCGGCGTCCCCTCTGCCGCGGCGTGAGCTCCGGTGATCACCGCCACCTCGGCGCCAGCCGAGCTGCCCGCGAGTATTCCGGCAGGAGCATCCTCGAAGACGAGGCAGTCCTCGGCGCGCACGCCAAGCCTCTCGGCAGCGAGAAGGTATCCCTGCGGATCGGGCTTGCCCGCCATGACATCCTCTCCGGTGACCATGTGGAGCGGAACCGGAATGCCGGCCGCGGCAAGGCGGCGGTGAGCGAGTTCGAGCGGCGCCGAAGTGACGATCGTCCAGCGCTCCGGCGGCAGCGACTCGAGGAAGGCGACCGCCCCGGGTAT
The DNA here is from genome assembly GCF_000018545.1 of Sinorhizobium fredii NGR234. Lineage (NCBI taxonomy): Bacteria > Pseudomonadati > Pseudomonadota > Alphaproteobacteria > Hyphomicrobiales > Rhizobiaceae > Ensifer > Ensifer fredii. The sequence goes on along the minus strand of NC_012586.1, from coordinate 1,420,325 downwards.
TTCGACGATCCCTTCCACATCGGCGATTTCCGCTGCGGCAACCGCGTGCGCCTCAACGTTCGGATCGACAGCGAGACCGAGCTGGCGGATCACATCCGACGCGCGCACCCCGTGCACCGATTTCATCAGTTCGTAGGGATCGAGTCCGTTGCGGACGGCCCAGGCGCCCCAGACCCGCTCGACGACGGCCATGGAGTTGAGCAGGGTGCCATCCATGTCGAACAGCAAAGCAGCGAACTTTCTCGGGAATATCGCAGTCGTCAACGTATCCAAGCCGGCTCCGTAGGATGAGGGTGTGGCGTATCGTGCGGGTTCGCACAACTAGCGCCGGACCGACCGCCGCACAACCTTCTTCACTGGATATTTAGCGACGCCTGCCGGCGATGAGAAAATCGATCGGCCCGCCCGGCACGTCGTCGTCGAAGACGGCGCAGGAAAGCACGCCGCCGAAGACGGCGCCCGAGTCGACATTGGTCCGGTTGCCGACGGTCCTGGGATTGCTGCGGCTCGGCGTATGTCCGTGGCAGACATGCCTGCCCCAGTAATGGCCGGAATAGTTCGGCTCGGTGCGCATCCAGAGCAGAATATCGTCATCCTGTTCCTCGAGCGGGATTGCGTCATCCACCCCGGCATGGACGAAGATCCGATAGGGCTCGACGATGATCGACGGAAGCTCGGCCATCCAGACCAGATGGCTCAGGGGTATGGCGCCGCCGTAGGAGTCGAGGGTCTCGTCGCCGCCGTTCATCAGCCACGAGCTCATCTCGGCGTGACCCTTGCGGGCCGCGAGCAGCATGTCCTCATGATTGCCCTTGAGCGTCATCCATTGCCAGCCGGCCTTGGGCGGGCCCGCCATGATCCGTTCGACGACGCCTCGGCTCTCCGGGCCACGATCGACGAGATCGCCGAGGAAAATGACCCGGCCCCCGGGCGCGGAGGACTCGATTGCGTCCAACAGCGTGTCGAGCTGCGCGAGACAGCCGTGAATGTCGCCGACCGCGAATGTGAGGCGTCGGCCATTCATGAAGCGGTGCTCCCGTTGGCGTTCAAGACGGCTTTCTCCATGGATGTGGACGAGGATCGATCGTCACTCGTCTCAAGCCGCGCGATGAATCGCTGCGGCAGGGTTCGCTTCGCAGCACTATCGCATTCCAATATCGACCGAAAACGCTTTCGGCGCAAAAAACGCACTATGTTGGTTAATCGGGCGCGAGGGGAGCCGAAAGCAAACAGGCGAATTGCGGCGGCCGTCAGCAGTGTACGCGCAGGTCAACGGCGCGGCGTTGATCGCGGAATAGCCGAACTTGTGATCGACACCGGGTCGCTGGCGGGAAAGGTATCTTCGAGCCCCTCCTCCAGTTGCTCTTCCATCGCCTGTTGGTCGTGTGCCTGACGGGCGTTCGGAAGCGCACCTGCCGGGGTCGACGGAGAGCGCCGCGTGCCCGCTATGCCGAGCAGTTCCCCATCCGCCTCCATGGCGGCAGCCAGTATTTCCTTCGCTCGCCCAACGACATTCATCCGGTTGAGGGTGCCCTCGGCGTTCTGCGGGCATAGGACGGAGACGACCTCTCCCGTGGCACCGACGAACTCTACGGTGAATCCCGCCTTGCCGCCGCGCTCGGGGAAGACCTGGATGCCGACGAACTGCATGGCTCCTCCTCGCGTGGAAGGACGCACGCCTATGTGAAATGAGCCCGGAACGGGTTTGGAGCATCAAGTCTAACAGATTTACCGGCATGCCGACAGTTCGTTCCTTGCGTCGGCGGCAGTCGCGTCCGCGAAGTTACAGAACGCCGCCCGGTCCGGATCGCAGGCTACGCTCCGCTGCGTGGTAACCCGGTGCCCCGTCCTTCCGCTCCGCCGGTCGTGTGCAGGCCGCGAAAGCGTCGAGGGAATGATTGTAGACGCGCGTTTGCACATCCATCATGCCGAGCACCGTATGGAAGAGGTTGTCGTGCGATCTCGGGGCGTCCTGATCTCTGGAGAGACAGGCGGCATCTAGCCCCATCGCCGCCTGATAGGGCCTCGAAAACCAGGCGATGAAGGGAACCTGCGTTTGTTCCTTCGGTGCGATCGCATAAGGCGCGCCATGCAGGTAGATACCGTTCTCCCCAAGCGATTCACCGTGGTCCGACATGTAGATCATCGCGCCGGCGATCCGATCCTGATGCTTTTCGAGCAATGCCGCGACGCTCGCGAGAACATGGTCCGTATAGAGGATCGTGTTGTCATAGGCGTTGGTGATCTCCTCGGTCGAGCAGGTCATCAGTTCCGGCGTGCGGCAGTCCGGGGTGAACCGGCGGAACGCCGCGGGATAGCGCTGGTAATAGGCCGGCCCGTGGCTCCCGATCTGATGCAGGACGATCACGCTGTTCTTCGTCGTTGCGCCTAGCTTCCTGTCCAGTTCGTCGAGGAAGATTTCGTCGAGACATTCGCCGTCGTTGCAGAGAGGACTGTCCTTGCGATGCGTCATGCTGGCGAAGCTGATAAGGTCGGCGATGCCCTTGCTGCCCGTGTTGTTGTCCCACCAGGTAACGGAGACGCCCGCATGCGTCAGGACGTTGACGAGGTTTTCCGTCGAGCGCGCCTTCCAGTCGCTATATTGCTTGCGTGGGTAGACGGAAAACATGCAGGGCAACGAGACGGCTGTCGCCGTTCCGCAGCTCTTCGTATCGCGGTAGTTGACCACGCCGAGTGCCGTCAGCTCCGGATTTGTCTCGCGGTGATAACCATTGAGGGAGAAATTCATCGCCCGCGCGGTTTCGCCCGCGACCACGACGACGACCACGGGCTTGCCGGCCGCGGCGATGCGGGAACCCTCCCTGGCGTCGGTCCCGAGTGGCTGCACGACCAGATTGCGTTCGCGATAGGTGGAAAGACCGTAGCGCACCGCCGACGAGATCGGCCCGGCCGGATTGAACCGGACCATCAGGTCCCGATGTTCCCGCAGCGCATAGGCGATCCCGGCAAAGTTGGCGTAGATGAGCACGCCGCTGAGGGCTAGCGCCGGAGCAATGAAGAGGAAATTGACGGCGGCCTTTGAGAAAAATCGCCGGTGCTTGACCTTGACCCAGGCGACGAGAAGCGTGGGTATGAGAGCGTAAAGCGCAAGATGAAGCGCGAGGCCGCCGGTCAGCAGATGGCCCGCCTCGGGACCGGTGGTGACGGCGGCAGTGCCGATCATGCCTTTGTCGATGACCACGCCGAAGCTGTCGGTGAAATAGGAGGCCGCTGCCGATATGACGGTCAGCAGGATCAGCACCGGCTTCATGACATATTTCATCGACAGCGAGGTCAGGACGGAAAACATCGTCAAAGCGAGTGCTGCGCCGAGCGACAGCATGGCGATCCACGCGTGATCGAAATAGGTCACCGCGTGGCTCCAGAAGGAATTATTGGTGAGGATCAGCAGGTAAAGGGTGGCAAGCGCGCTCAAGGTGATGCTGCCGATCTGCGGCCGGCGAATTCTGATGACAACCAAGATACGTATCTCCGAGAATTGGCGCCACTGCTCTCATTGGTTTCGTTCCGGCATTTCCAGCCGACACTTCTGCCAGTACCGCGGCCAAGCTGTCGAAGCGCTGTCGAGACGATGACCGACGATGTCCGGTCGGCCGCGTCGGGTCCATGACATCGCGAGGCAGACAGGTCTTCGACAGCTTCAAAGGGCTACGTCGCTGGCGGCTGCCAGCGAACGTTGGCACCTTGCGGAAAAACTCCTATGGTCGGCGCCCCACGCCGCAAGTTGCCAAGAGATCAGGAAAATACATGCGCCTGCTGCTCGTCGAAGACAGCCCCCGCCTCATCGAGCTTGTCGGCGAAACCATGCGTGATGCGGGCTGGCGGCTCGACGCGGTCTCGACCGTCGGCGAAGCCGAGGTGGCGATCGCCGCGCGGGAGCACGATCTCGTCCTTCTCGACCTGGGCCTGCCGGATGGCGATGGACTCGATCTTCTGAGATGGATGAGGCAGGAGCACGCCGGGTTGCCGGTCCTGGTCATCACCGCCCGCGGCTCGGTCGACGAGCGGGTCCAGGGGCTCGATGCCGGTGCGGACGACTATCTGGTGAAGCCGTTCCACCATCGCGAATTGCTTTCCCGCTGCCGGGCTATGCTGAGGCGCAATCCACACGCCATACAACCGGTGCTCGAGGCCGGCGCGTTGCGCTTCGATCCGGCCACCGCAGAACTCACCTGTGAGGGGGCGATGATCGCTCTCCCCCCGCGCGAGCGGTCGCTGATCGAGATTTTGATGCGCGAGGTCGGGCGCGTCGTTCCGAAGCGTCGGCTTGAGACGGCCCTTTCGGAATATGGGCAGGAGCTCAGTTCCAATGCGCTCGAACTTGCCGTTTCCAGGGTTCGCAAGCGCCTGCAGCCGCTCGATACCGGCGTGCAGATCGAAACGGTGCGCGGCATCGGCTACCTCCTGCGGACGGTTGCATGAGAAAGCGCCCTCCGTCGCTGATCGGCATCGTGGCGCGGCGCATCATCGCCTTTTCGCTGCTTGCCATGGTCCTGCAGATCGGCGTGGTCTTTGCCGATTACTGGTTCGACGACGACAAGCTCAGCGTCCTGATGCTGCAGCAGGAAACGGAGATCCTGTCAAAGGCGATCACGACGCAGGACGGGCTGCTCGGCTACGAACCCGATCACGAGGTTCGGAAACGCTACCTCGAAATGGAAGGGCGTCCAGGGGCGATCTATGTCCGGGTCCGCTCTGCTACCGGTTCGGTGCTCTTTTCCAATTGCTCGGCGGAATGCGCCGAGCATTTTCTGCCGTTGAGCGTCAATGCGCCGAGCTTCTGGAAGCGAACAATCGAGGAAGGCAAGCCCTTCAGTGTCGCAGGCGGCCAGTCCTTTGAACGTGGCGGCGAATCCGTGCTTGTGGAACTTGCGATTTTCAAGGACCCGAACGGCTTCATGTACAGTGCCCTGCTGCATGAGATGTTCGATTCGATGATCGTACCGATGACGCTGCTTTTCTGCCTGGTCATCTGCGCGACGATTTGGTCAATCCGAAGCGCGCTTCGGCCGGTAGCGTTGGCGGTCCAGGCTGCGGACGGCATAGATCCGCGCGACAGCGGCGCCCGCCTGCCGATAACGCGCATGCCTCAGGAGATCGAGCGCCTGGTCAGCGCCGTCAATCGCCTGCTTGCCCGCGTCGCCGATCTCGTTCAGTCCCAGAAGGTCTTCTCGTCTTCGATCGCGCATGAGATACGCACGCCGGTTTCGATCGCCAAGATGGAGCTGAGCCGCATCGACGATCCCCGAGCGCGCAATGCCGAGCGGGATCTCGACGCGCTGACACACATTCTCGAGCAACTGACGTCGCTGGCGCGGGCGGACGCCGTAGACCCCTCGGCCTATGGGCAGGCCAGCCTCTCCGGAATCGGGGCAGAAGTGGCGCAAGCGACGGCTCCATTCGTCTTTGACCACGGAAAGTCGATCGAGTTCGTCGACCACGGCACAATGCCCGTGAGAGTGATACCGGCGCTTGTCGAGAACATGCTCAGAAACCTGATCGAGAATGCGGTAAAGCACAATCCGCCGGGCACCCGCATCATCCTGACCTGCGGCCCCGGTCGGCAGGTCTCCGTCGAGGATGATGGCAAAGGCCTGGTCGATCTGCCGGAACTCAACCAGGACCTCGGTTACGTCAAGCGCTCCGGCCAGCTCGGTCTCGGCCTCAAGATCGTCCATCGGATCGCCGAGCTTCACAAGGCGAGACTTACGATCGACACGGCGCCCGATCGCGGCACCAGGGTTACGATCGATTTCGCGCCATCAGATTGAAATCGGATATCGTTCGGGCGACGTATACTTATTGGGCACAATGCATATTTTTTAATCCGGAGCGCATTCTTGGATGCAGATTGCGTGCCCAATCTCCGGTCACATGCTATTGCGCTGTGCATCCGTCTCCGTCCCCTCCCGCAGCGCTCACGAGCATCCATGTCCAAGGCCGCAGTCCTCCTCCGACGCTTCATGCCCTCCCTTGTGCCGGTCAGCGGCTGGGAGCGCCTGCGCGCATCCTGCGGCGCGCTCATAGGGGTACTGTCGACAGGTTTCATCAGCACGGTTGCCGTCGGCGCCGACGCCAGCCTGCCTTTGCTCATCGCGCCGATGGGTGCCTCCGCGGTGCTGCTTTTCGCCGCGCCGTCGAGCCCGCTCGCCCAGCCCTGGTCGATCGTCGGCGGCAATGTCGTTTCCGCGACGGTCGGCGTCACCTGCGCCTTGCTCATCCCCAACCCGGTGATGGCGGCCGCCATCGCCATCGCGCTGGCAATCGGCGTCATGCTGCTCCTTGGCTGCCTGCACCCGCCGAGCGGAGCCGTCGCCCTGACCGCCGTTCTCGGCGGCCCGGTCATCCGTGAGGCCGGCTATGCCTTCGTCCTTTCCCCTGTCGCCATCAATTCACTGGTCATCCTGACGGCCGCGCTCATCTTCAACAATCTCACCGGCCGCCGCTATCCGCATCTTGCCCCTGCCCCGAACCCGCACCGAACCGTGGACCCCCTGCCGAGCCAGCGCCTCGGCGTCGTCCCGGACGACCTACAGGCGGTACTGGCGCAATATGGCGAGGTCGTCGACATCAGTCCCGAAGAACTCGACAGTTTCATCCATCAGGCGCAAATCCGCGCCTTCACCCGCCGGTCCGGCGAAATCACCTGCGGCGAAATCATGTCGCGCGATGTGCTGACCGTTGCGCCGGAGACAACGCTGCGCAAGGCCTGGCGGATGCTCGTTGAACACCGTATCCAGGCCTTGCCGGTCGTCACCGAAAAGGACGGTATGGTCGGCATTCTCACCCAAACGGACTTCATGAAGCACACGACCCTGACGCCGGATGGCCGGTTGCAGATCGGCCTTCGCGAGCGGATCGGCAATATCATCGGCCTGCCGGCCAAATCGCCACGGTTCGTTTCCGAAATCATGACAACCCGCGTCCAATCGGCGCTTCCGGAAACGATGGTCGCCAAGCTGGTGCCGCCCATGGCGGACATGGGCCTGCACCACATGCCGATCGTGGATGCCGACAACCGCGTCGTTGGCATCGTCACCCAGTCGGACCTGATTGCGGCGCTGTTTCAGCGGCGCCTCGATGCGGTGCAGCAAGTCGCCTGAACGCGCGATAATCAGAATCTATGCACGCGGTTTCGCCGCACGGGACCGTTTGTTCAGTCACGCTCTATGCCCGCGACCGGTTCCATCTTCTAGCGCTTGCTGCGAAATCATTCGATCGATTGACTTATTCGAATGAATGATATAATTTAAGCAGATGATGAAAAACAGCGACACCACTACACAGCTCAAGGCAGAGCGCGGCGACGCAACGCGAGAGAAGCTTCTCTCAGCAGCGATCGACATCTTTGGCCGCTATGGCTTCGACGGAGCCACGACGCGAAAGCTCGCCGATGCGGCGGGCGTCAACCTGCAGGCGATCCCCTATTATTTCGGCGGCAAGGAAGGCCTCTACATCGCCGCGGCGGAGCACCTCGCGGCTCTGATCGGCAACCATGTCCGAGATCTGCGCACCACCATCCTTGGCCGCCTTGCTGAGCTCGATGGACAGGGCAAGCCGCTGAACTCCGCAGAAGCGCGCACCTTTCTCACCCAGATGGTCCAGAGGATGATCGTCCTCTTCGTCAGTAAGCAATCGGAAAGCTGGGCGCGCTTCATCATTCGCGAGCAGATGGAACCGACCGAAGCCTTCAAACGGATCTACGGCAACATCATGCGGCCGATGATCGAAATGGCGCGTCGGCTGATCGGTGCCATCCTGGAGGACGATCCGGCCTCCGAACACATCCGGCTCCGAACCCTGTCCTTCGTCGGCAGCGTGCTCGTCTTCCGCATGGCGCACGCGGCCGTTTATGCGCAGCTCGAATGGGAAAGCGCCGGGCCGAAGGAGATCGAGACATTGCACCGGCACGCGGCCGAACTCGTGGCCATACTCGGTGCGGAGAAGGACCGCCAGCCATGAAGAAGATTGCACTCATCACCCTGCTCATCGCGGCGGGCGCAGCCGGCGCCTGGTGGCTGGACCTGCCCGCGCGGCTCGGCTGGGCCGAAGACAACAGGAGCACGGTCCTTTACGGCAATGTCGATATCCGGCAGGTGTCGCTCGGCTTCCGGGTCAGCGGACGCATCGCCGAACTGCGCGTCGACGAGGGCGATGCCATCAAGGCCGGCGACGTGATCGCCAGGCTCGATGCGGAGCCGTTCCAGCAGGCGCTGGATGCGGCCGAGGCGGACGCCGAGGCGCTCCGCGCCACGCTCGCAAAGCTCAAGGCAGGCGCTCGGCCCACTGAAATCGCCCAGGCCCGCGCCGCCCACGACGAACGTCTTGCCGAACTGCAGAATGCCGAGCTCGCCTATCAGCGGGCGCAGCGACTGCGGCCGGCCGGAACGATTTCGCAGGCCGAACTCGACCAGGCGATTGCGACCCGTGCGGCGGCGACCGCCCGCGCCGCCTCGGCACGCGAGGCCTTGGCTCTGCTCGAAGAGGGAAGCCGCGTGGAGGACATTGCCACGGCAGAAGCGCAGGCGAATGCCGCAACAGCCAAGGCCGCGAGCGCCCGCACCGCGCTCAAGGACGTCGAACTCGTCGCACCAAGTGCCGGCGTCATTCTTTCGCGCGTCCGAGAGGTCGGGGCAGTGGTCTCGCCCGCCGACACGGTCTACGTGCTCTCACTGACGGAGCCCGTCTGGGTCCGTGCCTATGTCGCCGAGCCCAATCTTGGCCGCGTTCACCCGGGAATGAAGGTCAAGGTGACCTCTGATACCAACCCTGGACACGGCTATGAAGGAACCATCGGCTTCATTTCGCCGGTGGCCGAATTCACGCCGAAATCGGTGGAAACGCCCGAGCTCAGAACCGATCTCGTCTACCGGCTCAGGATCGTCATCGCCAAGCCGGGCACCGATCTGCGCCAGGGCATGCCGGTCACCGTGCACCTGCCAAGCCCGGAGGCCGGCACATGACTTCCGGGGCTGATACCGGAGCCGCCGCTCCCTTCGTGCGGCTGGCTGGCGTCTTCAAACGGTTCGGCGCGGCGCCCCCTGCCCTCGACTCCATCAATGGCGTCATCGCAGGCGGACGGATCACCGGTCTCGTCGGCCCGGATGGCGCCGGCAAGACGACGCTGATCCGATTGATGACCGGACTGATGCTGCCGGATCAAGGCACGGTCGAAGTGCTCGGCTTCGACACGCGCAAGGATCCGGCCAGCATCCAGGCGGCCATCGGCTACATGCCGCAGCGCTTCGGGCTCTATGAGGACCTGTCGGTTCAGGAAAACCTCGATCTCTATGCCGACCTGCGCGGCCTGCCGCTCTCGGAACGCCGCCACACCTTCGCCGAACTGCTCGAATTCACCGATCTCGCCCGTTTCACAACGCGGCTCGCCGGCAAGCTCTCGGGCGGTATGAAGCAGAAGCTCGGCCTTGCCTGCGCTTTGCTGCGCAAACCGCGGCTGCTGCTCCTCGACGAACCCGGCGTCGGTGTCGATCCGATCTCGCGGCGCGATCTCTGGAAGATGGTCGAGAATCTGACGGCGGAAGGCATCGGCGTCCTCTGGTCGACGGCGTATCTCGACGAAGCCGAAGCCTGCGATCATGTCCTGCTGCTCAACCAGGGCAAGCTGCTGTTTGCCGGCTCACCCCAGGAGATGACCGGTCGCGTCGAGGATCGCGTCTTCCGCCTTTCCGGCACGACCGGGCGCCGGCGCGAGAGGCTGGCACGCCTGCTTGATCAGGACGGCGTCGTCGACGGAGTCATCCAAGGCGAAACGATAAGGCTGGTGATGAAGCAAGGGCGCACCCCTCCCTTGATCGAGGGATCATCGTCCGGCAGCGCCACGGCGACGCCGCCGCGCTTCGAAGACGCCTTCGTCGATATGCTCGGCGGCGGTCCGGGCGGGCGGTCTCGGCTTGCCGAAACACAGCGGCCGTTCGCCGCCGATGGGGGCCGGCCGGTGATCGAAGCACGCGGACTCACAAAGCGCTTCGGCGATTTCACCGCTGCCGACAACATCACCTTCGACATCCCGCGCGGTGAGATTTTCGGCCTGCTCGGGCCGAACGGCGCCGGCAAGTCGACCACTTTCAAGATGCTGTGCGGGCTTTTGAAGCCGACCGCCGGCGAAGGACGCGTCGCCGGCTTCGATCTGAGGCGCGACGCCGCCGAGGCGCGCAACCGGCTCGGCTACATGGCGCAGAAATTCTCCCTCTACGGCGATCTGAGCGTCCTGCAGAACTTGAATTTCTTCGCGGGCGTCTACGGCCTTTCCGGCGCCAGAAAGCGCGAGAGAATCGAGCTCATGACTGAGATCTTCGATTTCCGCGCCATCCACGACATGTCGGCGAAGGACCTGCCGCTCGGCCTCAAGCAGCGCCTGGCGCTCGCCTGTGCCGTCCTGCACGAGCCGGAAGTGCTCTTCCTCGATGAGCCGACCTCCGGTGTCGATCCGATCACCCGGCGCGAGTTCTGGACCCATATCAACGGCCTCGTCGAAAAGGGCGTGACGGTGCTCGTCACGACACACTTCATGGACGAGGCGGAATATTGCGACCGCATTTCGCTGATCTATCGGGGCCGGTCGATCGCCCTCGGCTCGCCGGACGAGATGAAGGCGCGCGTCGCCGACAAGGACCTCCCGGATCCGACCATGGAGGACGCCTTCATCGCCCTCGTGCAGGGCTCTGAGGCAAAGGAGGCGGCATGAACGCCGACCCGAAGAAGCTAAAGCCCGAGCACTCTGGCCGCACAAGGCGCTTTGCAGCCCTCGTGCGCAAGGAAAGCTATCAGGTGGTGCGCGACCCGAGCAGTATCCTGATCGCCTTCGTGCTGCCGCTCATCCTGCTCTTCCTGTTCGGCTATGGCGTCTCGCTCGACACGACGCAGACCCGGATCGGCCTGGTCGTCGAAGAGGCGACGCCGCTGACGCGCGACCTCGCCGCGAGCTTTCAGGCGTCGCGCTACTTCGCCGTCGTCAATGGTCACGACCGCCGCGAATTCGAGGATGACCTTGTCCTCGGGCGGGTGCGCGGCATTGTCGCAATCCCGGCAGGCTTCGCCGCCGACCATGCGGCGGGGCGCCATCCCGTGGTGCAGGTGATCGTCGATGGCTCCGATCCGAACACGGCGAATTTCGTGCAGAACTATGTGCAGGGAACGGTCGGCAATTGGGAGCGGCAGCTCGCGAGCGAGGGCCTGGCCCAACCGCCGGCGATCGCTTCCGAACAGCGCTTCTGGTTCAACCCGGAACTGACGAGCCGGAACTTCCTCGTGCCGGGATCGATCGCCATCGTCATGACGCTTGTCGGCACGCTGCTGACTTCGCTTGTCGTCGCCCGTGAGTGGGAGCGCGGCACCATGGAGGCGATGATGGCGACCCCCGTCTCCGCAGCCGAACTCCTGGCCGGCAAGCTGCTGCCCTATTTCATCCTCGGCCTCAGCTCGATGACGCTCTGCGTGCTTCTCGCCGTGTTTCTGTTCGGAGTCCCCTTCCGCGGTTCGGTGGTCGCCCTTTATGCGCTGTCGGCGGTCTTTCTGATGCCGGCACTCGGCCAAGGACTGGTGATTTCGGCCGTCACCAAGAACCAGTTCCTGGCCTCGCAGCTCGCGCTGATCACCGCCTTCCTGCCGGCCTTCCTGCTGTCCGGCTTCCTGTTCGAGATCAACTCGATGCCGACCGTCATCCAGTGGATCACCTTCATCGTCCCCGCACGCTACCTCATCCCCAGCCTGCAGACGGTGTTTCTCGCCGGTGACATCTGGCCGATGTTCGGCCGCGCGATCGCGGTGATGTTCCTGATCGGCTGTGTTTTCTTCGCGCTCGCTGCGCGCAGCACCAGAAAGAGGATCGGATAGATGTGGTGGGGCCGACTGAGGGCGTTGATCGTCAAGGAACTGCTTGCCGTGCTCAGGGATCCGAAGGGCCGCACGGTCCTGATCGGCCCGCCGATCATCCAGTTGCTCATCTTCTCCTATGCGGCGACGCTCGAGGTCAAGAATGTCGATCTCATGGTGTTGGACCGCGACCACGGCCGCTGGAGCCAGGAACTCGTCCAACAGATCGGCGGCTCGCCGACCTTCCGCTCGATCCGGCTTGCCAACAGCCCCGCCGAGATCCAGTTCGCGATCGACAATCAGCAAGTGCTGGCGGCGCTCGAAATCGGCCCCACCTTCTCCCGCGATATCGAGGCGGGCAAGCCCGCCGAGGTGCAGATGATCCTCGACGGTCGGCGCTCCAACGCCTCGCAGATCGTGTCCGGTTATCTGAGCCGCATCGTCGGTACGCTCGCGGCAGAAACACCGGCCGGCGAGCGCGCCGCGTCCGATACGATCAGGGTCGAGGCGCGCAACTGGTTCAACGCCAACCTCACCTTTCAGTGGTTCATGGTGCCCAACCTGGTGGCGAGCATCGCCCTGTTGATCGGGCTGATCGTCACCGCGCTATCGGTCGCGCGCGAGCGGGAACTCGGCACCTTCGACCAGCTCATCGTCTCGCCGTTGCGCACGCACGAAATCCTCATCGGCAAGCTCATTCCGCCGATGATGATCGGGCTCCTCCATATCACCATCTACATCCTTGCCGCCGTCTTCATCTTCGGCGTGCCGCTGCGCGGCTCTCTCCTGCTGCTCTATGGCAGCGCCATCTTCTATCTCGCCGCGGTGGTCGGGCTCGGCCTGTTCATCTCGGCTCTGTCGATGACCCAGCAACAGGCGATCCTCGGGGCCTTCCTGTTCATGGTGCCAGCAATGCTGTTGTCGGGCTTCGCCACGCCGATCGAGAACATGCCGAGCTGGCTGCAGCCAGTGACGCTGATCAATCCGCTGCGTTATTTCCTGGTGATCGTGAAGGGTGTGTTCCTCAAGGATATCCCGCTCGCCGAAGTCGTGCACCAGACACTGCCGCTGTGCCTGATCGCCGTCGTGACGCTCTCGTCCGCCGCCTGGCTCTTCCGCCGCCGGCTAGAGTGAAAAGTCAGACGAGGCGGACGGGACCCGGATAACGGCCGATCATTTCGTCGGCCGTGACCAGCACCAAACCTTCGACAATCGATTGAGCGATGAGAATGCGGTCGAATGGGTCCTTGTGGATCGGAGGAAGCTGGTCGAGCGCTGCAGCGTGGGCGCTGTTTATGGACAGTTCCGCATAGCCGTTGTCCAGCAGTCCGCGACGCAGCAGCCGGGGATCGGCCTCGAAATCGGTACGTCCGAGGCCGCGCTTGATGGCGATTTCCCACAGGCTCGCCGCACTGAAATAGAGCACATTTTCAGGGTCCGAGATGAGCGCATGTGCTTCCTTCGACAAGCGGCCGGGATTGCCGGCCGCCCATAGAAGGATGTGCGTATCCAGAAGAATGTTCATGCGCCGAAGAGATCTTCGATCTCGTCACGGCCCATGCGATCGAAATCGTCCGGGACAACGATCTGGCCCATCATGAAGCCGAGCCGGCGCTGTTCTGCCTCTGCAGGTTGGTCGATCGGGACCACCTTCACCATCGGTTTTCCTGCCTTGGCAATAATGAAGGGTTCTCCCTTCGCAGCTTTCTCGATTAGCCGCGACAGATGAGTCTTTGCCTCGTGAATGTTGACCGTTTCCACCGAGTGCCTCCAGATAGACTTAGTTTACTAAACTTAGTCTATCTGGCGTGTCTATTCAAGACAGTCGGATATTATCCCTTCAAGAACCGGCCGATCGCCGCGATCTCGTTCTGGCGAATATCGTGGCCGCCGGAATGCCATTCGAGCTCCACATTCGCCTTCTGAGTCGTGAAATAGTCGGCAAGCGCCTGCGTCAGCGGCGCCGGGCAGATCGGGTCGCGTTCCCCGGCGGTGATCAGTATCTTCCGGCCCTCCAGCGCCGGATTGTCCTTCGGGCGGAACGGGATCAGCGGATGCATGAGCACCGCCTTGTCGAAGACGCCCTCTTCGATCAGCACGTTGGCGAGGATATTGGCGCCGTTCGAATAGCCAAGCCCGATGATTTCCGAAGCCTGATGTTCGGCGGCGAGCGTCTTCACGAAGTTCGCCATCTTCCCGGTGGCGCGCGCCAGGTCCGCCATGTCGTAGACCCCCTCGCCCGTCCGCCTGAAGAACCGCGCAGCCCCATATTCCGACACGTCGCCGCGCGGCGAGACGATGGTCGCCTCCGGCAAGAGCTCGGCGCCGAAACCGAAGAACTGGTTCTCGTCGCCTCCCGTTCCGTGCAGGACAAAGAGGATCGGATTGCCGGGCTTGCCGGTTTTCAGCTTATGCACATAGCCATGGTCGGCCATTGAATTCTCCTTTGCCGCCAATAACTCAGCGGGCGTTTGAGATACTCGACTTTAAATGTCGCTTGGCCCTCTTTCGATTACGATGAAGGAGGGCCGAGCGCAGCAGATGTCTCTATCCCTCGAGCTTCTGCAAATGGCTTTCGAGAATCGGCCGCAGGTGCTTGTGCTGCTGCGGCAGTTTCAGCGCCTCGCCGAGATGGGCGATTTCCTCGTCGCGGTCGAAGCCCGGTTCATTCGTGGCGATCTCGAACAGTACACCGCCCGGCGTGCGGAAATAGATCGCCCAGAAATAGTCGCGGTCGATGACCGGCGTGACCTGATAGCCTGTATCCATCAGCGCTTTGCGCACTTCGAGCTGTTTCTCGCGGTTCTCGACGGCGAAGGCGACGTGGTGCACGGAGCCAGCCCCTTGTGCGGCGCGATTGATGCTCGGCAGCGTTTCAAGGTCGACAAGACTTGCGCCATTGCCGCCAGGCACGATCAGCCGCGTGACCCCATCCCTGCGGTCCAGTTCTTCGTAGCCCATGAACTTCAACAGTTCCGCGGTTGCGCCCTCGTCACGCAGCCGCATCGAGACCGAGTGGAAGCCGCGGATTGCGTGATCCCCGGAAATGCCGCCTTCAGTCCACGGCGTGCGTGGATCGCCCTCGACCTCGACGAAGGCAAAGCCGTCGCCGTCGGGTCCGGCGAAGTTCAGTCGCTTCTCGCCGAAAGTCTCCTCGGCCTTGAGCCCAGTCACGCCGAGCCCCGCCAGCCGGTCGTGCCAGAAGCCAAGCGACCCCTTCGGAACGGAAAAGACAGTCGTCCCCACCTCTCCGGTGCCGGCACGGCCGCGCGGCATCCGTGGAAAGGGGAAATAGGTCATCACCGTTCCAGGCGTGCCGGCCGTGTCGCCGTAGTAGAGATGGTAGACGTCCGGCGAGTCGAAATTCACCGTCTTCTTGACACGGCGCAGCCCAAGCGTGCTGGTGAAGAAGTGATTGTTGGTGCGGGCATCGTCCGCCATGGACGTCACGTGATGCAGGCCTCTGATCTGGTCGAGCATTTGTCGCTGCCTTTCTGCCCGTTTGTCTTCGGGCTTGTCGATGCCCGGATAGATGCTCTCTTCCGGCCAAGCGCGAAAGGCCAGCGCCAACAAACGCATTGTCAACGTTTCGTTGACGCCCATAGGCAATCGTTTATCTTCGGACGAAGTTCATAGGCGGCTTGCCACGAGTCGAGCGGGCTCTTACGATCCGAACCGCTCGTTAAGCGCGCGGGAGGAGGAGCCCGGGCATACCGTGAAATACCGTTTCCTGTTTATGTTGTTGGTCCTGCCGGCCGCCGTCGTGATGCTCGCCGTGCAGGGGAATGTCGTCGCCACCCGCAGCTATATGCAGGAAGCCTCGGCGCAGGCGAATACGGCCCTCAGGCTGTCCGTCGCCGCACTCAGCGGCCACCTCAATCGTTATCAGGCGCTGCCCGCTCTCATCGCCGATCATGACGATATCAAGGAGATCGTGACCCGCCCTCGGGATCGACGGTTGCGCGACGCCGTCAACGGTTATCTGAAAGACATCAACGGGCTGCTGAAATCCTCAGACATCTACGTCATCACACCGGATGGCGACACGATCGCCGCCAGCAACTACGACGGGCCCGCAAGCTTTGTCGGCCAGAATTTCAGCTACCGCCCCTATTTCCAGGATGCGCTCAAGGGGGAGCAGTCCCGCTTCTATGCGCTCGGCACGACCTCTCTGAAGCGGGGCTATTATTTCGGCTCGCCCGTGCGCGTCGGCGACGAAATCCGCGGTGTCATCGTCTTCAAGGTCGATATCGAGACCATCGAATCCTCCTGGCAGGGCGGCGAGTACAGGATCTTCGTTTCCGATCCGGAAGGCATCATCTTCATGAGCGGAAACCCGGAATGGCTCTACGCCGGCATCCTGCCCTTGACGCCCGAGCGCCTTGCCCGGACGGAAGCTTCGCGGCGCTATGCCAATGCCATCCTCCACCCCTTGCCGGTCGCTCGCCGCGAGGTTGACGGCCACGCCTTGATGACCGTTTCGGGCCGCGACAACGCCCGGGAATACCTGGTCCTCTCGCACTACATGCCGGACGCCGACTGGACGGTGAACGTCCTGACCGACACGGCCTCGGTCAGGACCCAAGCGCTGACCACGGTCGCGGCCGCCATCCTGTTGCTCTGTCTGGCCGGATTGGCGGTCGCCATCCTCATCCAGCGACGGGCGCGGCTGCGCGAGCGTATACTGATGCAGGAGCAGGCGCAGGAGGAACTGGAGCGCCGGGTCGAGGAGCGCACCGCCGATCTTGCTCGCGTCAACGTGCAGATCGAGGCGGAGATCGCCGAACGGCGGCTTACCGAGCAGCAATTGCGCCAGACGCAGGCGGATCTCGTCCAGGCCGGCAAGCTCGCGGGGCTCGGCCAGATGTCGGCCGCCCTTTCGCATGAGTTCAACCAGCCGCTCGCCGCCGCCAAGACCTATGCCGACAGCGCGGCACTTTTGATCGAGCGGGGGCGAACGAACGAAGCGAGCGACAATGTCAGGCGCATCTCCGGCCTCATCGACCGCATGGCGGCGATCAGCCGGCATCTGCGCAACTTCGCGCGCAAGCCGAATGAAAAGCTCGGCGCCGTTCCGGTCGAAGACGTGATGCACGATACGATGGAGATCGTCGCGACGCGGTTGAAGACGGCGAACGCGGCAATCGATATCGATCTCGGTTCCGAGCCGCTGATCGTGCGGGCCGGTTCGGTACGGCTGCAGCAGGTGCTCGTCAACGTCATCTCCAATGCCGCCGATGCCGTCGAAGGCCTCGAGGATCGTATGATCCTGGTGCGTGCCTGGCGCGAGGATGACAGGGCGGTAATAACCGTGCGCGACCGCGGCCCTGGGGTGCCGCCCGCCATCGCAGAGCGCATCTTCGACCCCTTCTACACGACAAAGGGCGTGGGCAAGGGCCTGGGGCTCGGCCTTTCCATTTCCTACAACATCGTCAAGGATTTCGGCGGCAGCCTGACGGTGGCGAACCATGCCGAAGGAGGAGCGGTGTTCCGCATCGAACTTGTCGCCGTTCCGGAATCCGAGCGGGAGGCGGCTGAGTAATGCGCAAGTCAAGCGGCTTTTTGAGTTGGATCGAAGGTTTGCCTGGTCCGGAGCATTGTCCACAGGACGGTGACGCGTCGGCGGGCCAAGGCGATGATGGCCTGGGTGTGATGTTTTCCCTCTCGCCGTTTTCGGTCGTAGAAGGCTTTGGAGAGCGGGTCTCTGGTAGAGACGGCGCAGAAGGCACTCTGGAAGAATACCCGCTTGAGGGCCTTGTCGCCGCCAAATGCGCGGCGCCAGTTCCTGGATTTTCCGGATTGGCGGATGACGGGGGTCAGGCCTGCGGCGCTGGCCAGGGCGTCGGCCGAGTGGAATCGCTCGATGGTGCCGATGTTGGCGATGAGTTCTGCCGACAGCACAGCCCCCATCCCCGGCAGCGAGCGGATGAGGGCGCCGTCAGGGTGGCGCTCGAGCAGGGCCTCCAAGTCGCGGTCGATGCGGGCGATCGCCTCGCGCGCCCGCAGGGCCTCAGCGGCGAGCTCGCGGATCATGTCGGCGAAGCTGGCCTCGCCGGGAACGGCGATGCTCTGGCCCTCGGCGGCTTCGAGGGCGCGTTGGGCCAGTGCCTCGACGGCGTGCAGGTGAGGTGTTCGCTTGAGATGCGCCATGAGCCGTTTGAGGCCGGCCCGGCGGATCTCGGTCGGCGTGACGTAGCGGGTGACAAGGACGAGCGGTCCCTTGGCCGTCAGGTCGAGCCGGCGTTCGAGGCCGGGGTGGATAGCGCCCAGGAGCTGGCGCATGCGGGAGATGCGGCGCGTCTGGTCGTCGCTGAGTTCGCGGCGTCGCGTGACTTTGAGGCGCAGTGCGATGGCGGTCTCGTCGTCTGGCAGGATCGGGCGCAGATCACGCGTCCGGACCAGCTCGGCGATGGTGCGCGCATCGCGCGGGTCGGACTTGCTCTCTCCGCCGGGAAAGCCCTGTCCGGCCCGGTTGACGGCGATGCCGGGCACATGGACGAGACGCAACCCCTCGGCCAGGAGGATGGCCTCCAGGAAGCGCGCCAGCGATCCGGTGATGTCCAGCCCGACCACGACATCGCCGCCGAGGCCGCGCAGGTCGGCGACGAAGCGCTCGATCGCGGCCTGATCGTTATCGACCGCGCGGTCGAGCAGAACCTGCGCGCGCGCATCGAGAGCGCAGGCCCAATGGGTTTCCTTGGCAACATCTATTCCAACGTAAATCTCCATGACCTCGCATGACGTGGCGACCGCGCAGGCCCGGACACGCCGACATCGCCTTACATAGCCATCGCGGGCATCGAGCAATCAGCGGTCGATCCAGGTCGGTGAAGCGGGCGGCTCAGCCGCCGGAGCCATCAAGGACAGCCAGAATGACAACCATACCCGCATCACCTGCGCCTAAGCAGCTTCGCACCGCAGTAGGCACTATGAAAAGGGGTAAGGCGGAATGAGTGAAAGCCGCGTCCTGCTTGTCGACGACGAGGAGGAGCTTCGTCGCTCGAGCGCGCAGGCGCTGGAGCTTGCCGGCTTCCGCGTCGATACCTTCGCCAGCGCCGAGCGGGCGCTCGAATTCATCAGCTTCAGCTTTTCCGGCGTCGTCATCAGCGATATCCGCATGCCGGGCATGGACGGTATGACCTTCCTGCAGCGGATCCGCGAGATCGACCCGGAAGTTCCGGTGATCCTGGTGACCGGGCATGGCGACGTCCAACTGGCCGTGCGGGCGATGCGCGAGGGCGCCTACGACTTCGTCGAGAAACCTTTTACGGCGCAGGCGCTCGCCGGCACCATCCGGCGCGCCCTCGACTGGCGTGGCCTCGTGCTCGAAAACCGACGCTTGCGGGCCGTCGCCGGAAAACGCGACGACATCGAGCAGCGCTTGCCCGGACGAAGCCAGGTCATGGTCGACCTGCGCTACCGGGTGCGCGCCATCGGCGCATCGGACGCCGACACGCTGATCATCGGCGATACCGGCGCCGGCAAGGAAGTCGTCGCCCGCGCCCTCCATGATCTGAGCAGCCGGGCAAACAGCCCTTTCATCGCCATCAACTGCGCCGCACTCCCCGAGAACCTGATCGAAAGCGAGCTCTTCGGCCATGAGCCCGGAGCCTTTCCGGGTGCGCTCAGGCCACGCTACGGCAAGTTCGAGCACGGGCGCGGCGGCACGATCCTGCTCGACGAAATCGGCTCGATGCCTGTCGATCTCCAGGCGAAATTCCTGCGCGTGCTGCAGGAAAGGGTGATAACCCGGCTCGGCTCGAACGAACACGTGCCGCTCGACGTACGCTTCATCGCGACCAGCAAGCTGGAACTGGAGCCGGAGGTCGCCGCGGGACGCTTCCGCGCCGACCTGCTCTATCGACTGAACGTCGCGACGCTGCGCGTCCCGTCTCTGGCGGAGCGTCGCTCCGATATCCCGTTGCTCTTCATGCAGCTCGTGCGAGAATCCGCCGCCCGCTATGGCCGCGATGACATCGAGATCTCGCCGACGCTCGCCTCTGAAATGGCAACCCGCGATTGGCCAGGCAACGTCCGCGAACTGCGCAATGCGGCCGAGCGCCTGGTGCTCGGGCTGGAAACCGATGCAGCCTCGCCGGCAAACGGCTTGCGCCTCGCCGACAGGGTCGCGGCTTTCGAAAAAAGCGTCATCGCCAGTGCGATCGCGGCGCATGGCGGCGCACTGAAGCCGGTCTATGAATCGCTCGGCATCTCACGCAAGACGCTTTACGAGAAGATGCAGAAGCTAGGCCTCGACAAGAAATCGCTGACGGATGAGGCGTAGGGCGAGGTGGTATCGCTCAGCAACACTGCAGCGCGGCGCGTCTTATCAGTCGGGTCTGTCGCACCTTGAATTGCGGCTGCTCTTAAATCGGCGACGATCCAAAAGCAGGCCGCTGGAAACGATTTTCACGCTGTTGCCTTGTCAAACGCGGCAGGAGGCTCCGCAGCGGCGGGAGTGCTTTGTGAACAAGCAGGCAATTGGTAGAAAATCACTGCCCCTTCCGTCTTGTCGAGATACTGCATGAGCGCCGTTACGAGGTGATAAAAGACGGAAGCCGGGACTTCGGGCGCGACGACCCTGCCCTTTTCGTCGATGCGGTCGATCCACATGCCGAGCGGGGCCGGGTCGATGTGCCAGCGGAACAGGTGGCCAACGCGCGCCTCGATCTCCGGCTTGAGGTCCGGACCGCCTGTGCCTTCGAGCGCGATCGCGGCCTTGATCGCCTCGGCCTGCGGCCAGCTGCGCGAGATGAGATCGAGCGGAAGGGCAGAGCGCGAGACGGCGCCATAGGCCAGTCCGGTCGAACGGTTGAGGCCGTTGGCGATCGCGGAGGCGTAGAGTTTGCGGGCAAAGGGGATCAGATCGGTCTGCCTGCTTTTGGAGACGAACTCGACGAGCAGCGAGGCCCATTCGAAGTGATGGCCGGGCTCGGTCCACTGGCCCTTCTCGCCCGTCGCCGGTCTCCAGGCATCGTCGAAATATTCCCCGAGGGTCCAGCTATCGACGTCGAAGAAGTGGCTGCGGAACAGGTCGATGATGCGGGCAGCCCGGCGCAGATAGCCGCGCTCGCCGGTCGCCGTGTGCCAGGCCAGGAAGGCTTCGAGCAGGTGCATGTGCGGGTTCGTGCGGCGCAGTTCGGTGCCGTCGGAGGTCTCCAGGAAGCCGGTCAGCCGCTCGTCCTCCAGATGCGCGTCGAGGAAGGCGAAGGTCTCCTGGCCGAGCCGCAACGCGTCCGGATTGCCTGCCTGATAGGCGTATGCGAGGGCGAGGAGGACGCAGGCATGATCGTAGGCGTCCTCGCAGGCGTCGGCGATCGTGCCGTCGACATGAAGCACCCGCGCCCAGCCGCCGCGTCTCGTACGGCCCTTCTGCATGAATTCGATGCCGTGCGCGATCAGCCGATCGGCATCGCCGTTCCAGCCGCGCAGCTTAGCCACGGAAAAGGCGTAGACCTGACGGGCCATGGTACGCATCCGCTTCGGTCTGATCAGCGGAGCGGCCTCGAAGCTCAGCGTTTCGTGGAAGCCGCCATGGCGCTCGTCGACACCCGCCGTCGACCACAGCGGCAGCGTCTCCTCGAAGAGCCAGTGGGCGACCCGCTGCCGCCAGACGCCGGGCAGCAGCACGCGGTCGTGGGCCGGCGTGAACTTCGTTTCCAGCCGCCCGCTCTTTTCCAGCTGCTCGACGATGCGTTTGACTTCCTGGCTCTTGTCCACCGGCGCCACAAAGGTCGCGTCAGCCGTCGCCACGATCGCGATGTCCTTAAGCCCGATCACCGACAGCAGCCGGCCCTGGCTGCGCAGGTAGGAGTGCTCGCAGTCAATCGCGACGACGTCGCCGATCACCACATTTCCGCTCGCTTCGGTCGGGCTGACGTCGAGCAGCGACTGCCAGGAGCCGAGATCGCTCCAGCGGAAGCTCGCCGGCACCATGGCGATGCCGTCGGCATGCTCCATGATGGCATAGTCGATCGATACCGAGGGGATTGCCGAATAGAGCCCGAGCGGCAGATAGGTGCCCGACACCTCGGTTGCCGCCGCCGCGAAGGCGCGTTCCGCCTTTTCCCAGATTGCCGGCTGATGCTTCCGGAACGCCGCGCGCATGGTATCGGCGCGGAACAGGAAGATGCCGGCATTCCAGTAGAAGGTTCCGGCCGCGACATAAGCCTTGGCCGTCTCCAGGTCCGGCTTTTCGACGAAGCGCGCCACGTCGCGGACATCGCCCTCTCCGCTTGTCTCGATATAGCCGTAGCCTGTTTCCGGCTGGCCCGGCGGGATGCCGAAGATGACAAGCCTGCCGGCTTCGGCGGCCGGCACGCCCTTTTCCACGGTTTCCCAAAACTGCTCGTCCGTTGAAATCTCGTGGTCGGAGGGCACCACCAGAACCAGGCCGTCGCCGTGGGCGGCGATGGTCTCGAGTGCGGCTACCGCTACGGCAGCCGCGGTGTTGCGGCCGATCGGCTCGAATATCGCGCGGCCGCCTGCCAGATCGATGTTGGCCATATCGGTACGCACTCGTTCGGCATGGCGCTCCGAGGCGATCAGATGCACCGGCGTGTCGCCGGCCGGCCGCGCTCTCAGCCGCAGCAAGGTCCTGACCAGCATCGAACCGTTGCCGGCAAGGTCATGGAACTGCTTGGGATTGTCCTCGCGCGACAGCGGCCAAAGCCGCGAGCCGACGCCGCCGCTCATTACAAAACAGGAAATCCGCGCAACCATTCTGTCGCCCCTTTCGTTGCCGCCGGCAGCTAGATGGTCTGATTGTAGGCACCGACCTCCGCATGCTCCCTGAGCACGCCGTCGACTGCCGCGAACATGGCGCGTTGGCGCGCTTCCGAGACCGGGCTTTCCACCACGACGACAAGCTCCGGCTTGTTGGAGGAGGCCCGCACCAGTCCCCAGGTGCCGTCCTCGACCACCACGCGGACGCCGTTAACGGTGACGAGGTTGGCGATCTGCTGGCCCGCGACCGGCAGCCCGTCGCGCTGCATCGTCCTGAACCGCTCCACCACACGCTCGACCACGGCATATTTCACTTCATCGTCGCAATGCGGCGACATGGTCGGCGAGCCCCAGGTCACCGGCAGCGACCGGTAGAGCTCAGCCATGCTCATGCCTGGATTGCGGTCGAGCATCTCGCAGACCGCGAGCGCGGTGATCAGCCCGTCGTCATAGCCGCGCCCGAGAGGCGGGTTGAAGAAAAAGTGCCCCGACTTTTCGAAGCCCGCCAGCGCGCCGAGTTCCGCGACTCTGCGCTTGATATAGGAATGGCCCGTCTTCCAGTAGTCCGTGTGGGCGCCGCTTGCCTTAAGCACCGGATCTGAGGCGAACAGACCGGTCGATTTCACGTCGACGACGAACACCGAGTTGGGATGCAAAGCGGAGAGATCCCGTGCCAGCATCACGCCGATCTTGTCGGCGAAAATCTCACGGCCTTCGTTGTCGACCACCCCGCAGCGGTCGCCGTCGCCGTCGAAACCCAAGCCGACATCGGCGCCGCTTTCCAGCACCTTGTCCCTGATGGCATGGAGCATCGCCAGGTCCTCGGGATTGGGATTATAATGTGGGAACGAATGGTCGAGCTCGCAGTCGAGCGGAATCACCTCGCAGCCGATCCTCTCCAGCACATGCGGTGCAAAGGCGCCGGCCGTGCCGTTTCCGCAGGCCACAACGACCTTCAGCTTGCGGGCGATGCGCCTGTCGCGGGTGAGATCGTCGATATAGCGCTGCCGGAAGTCCGCGATGAATTCATAGGCGCCGCCACCGGTCAGGTCGAAGTCGGCCTCCAGCACAATCCTTTTCAGCTCCGCCATCTCGTCGGGTCCGAAGGTCAGCGGCCGAGCCGTGCCCATTTTGACGCCGGTCCAACCGTTCTCGTTGTGCGAGGCGGTCACCATCGCTACCGACGGCACGTCGAGCGCGAACTGCGCGAAATAGGCCATCGGCGACAGTGCCAGGCCAATGTCGCGGACCCGCGCGCCCGCAGCCAATAGCCCGCTGACCAAGGCGAGCTTGATGCCCAGCGAATAGGAACGGAAATCATGTCCCGTTACAATCTCCGGGCCGGCGCCCGAGCGCCGCATGAAGGTGCCGAGCCCCATGCCCAGAGCCTGCACGCCCATCAGGTTCAAATCCGGCGCCTTCCCGTCATCCGGGCGACCGAACCACCATCGCGCGTCATACTCCCGAAACCCTGTCGGCCTTATCAAAGCACTCGTTTCAAGGGTAAACCGGTCCGGTCCGGATTCGTGTAGCGGCTCGTAAGACGAGCCTGGGTCAATACGAGCAAACTCCACCTGCGCCATCTCGCTCACCGTCAGTTGTTGAAGAAGTTAACAAACGCGTGGTCGCAGCAGCCCTGGCTGGTCCAGTGTCCCAACCTTGGCTGAGAACATCTGGCTGGCTTTATAAGCCACCTCTGTCCTGTTCGTGGCCCCCAGCTTTTTCATGATGTTCCGGATGTGCACCTTGACAGTGCTCTCATGCAGGTTGAGATCATAGGCAATGATCTTGTTTGCCTTGCCGCGCCTGAGCTCCTGGATGACCTCTTCTTGTCGGTGCGTGAACATGCCCGCGCCAGGCCGTGCCAATTCCTCGCCGGCGCCTGCGACGGTTCGCCCGAGGACACTGCTGGCGGGAACGAACGTGCCCCCTGCCAGCGCTAGGCTTATGGCCTTCACACAAACTTCCAAGCCTATCGTGGATGGGACATAACCTCGGGCCCCGCTCTCCAGCGCGCTTAGGACTTGTTCCAGCTCATCAATATCGGACAGTACCACAATGGGCTTCGGGCTAAACTCCGTCACCAGCTGCGCTATGTCGGCCGCAATGGCAGGATCGGTGACTTTTCGGCTACCTATGTTTATGAGGATCGCCGCCACAGGTAGGTGAAGATCATTGTCCTTCTGCCATTCATCAATTGATCCGAAGGCCAACACCTTAAGACCGACGCCGTGCAGCACCAGGCATTGGGCAAGACATTCTCTATCGAGCGTGCGATTGTCCAAAATGAGCAGAGCCGACTCCCTCTCCGGCTTGTCGCGGGTTTGATTGAAGTCCTTCTCAAGTAAAGAGTCGTCGAGTGGCTTAAAATCTAGAGGGGTATTGTCGTAAGAATGATTTACAGAAGGCATAGTATACTCTCCCCGATACATCAGTTTCTTAAACCGGGAGGGCGGCGTTAATGCGACTTGTATTTGTATTCCAGAGGCGCATCTTGCAAATGGGACCCGGCATGATCACTAAATAAAACATGGTTTCAAAATACTATATTTTCCCGGTTCAATTAAATTCTAAAATGCAAAACGCATACGTTGCATAAAGGCGCAAAGTGATTTTAGTTAAGCTGGTCTTCTGTGTATGAATGCGGATTCAATAAAAAGCGACTTAGGGCTTTTCGGTCTCGCCAAAAGCTCCGGGCCAAATGCCTGCGGAAATGTGACGCAAAGGCCATTTGCGCGACACCTCCTTCCTCTACGCTTGCATGATACATCGAGTAGAATTCGACGTAAGATTGCTAAAATGTACTAATGCGAATTCAGTATCGGGCTTTCTTGAGAGTCTGGATTAACTGGCCTACAGCGCCGCCGCCGTATCACCTTGAATTGCTGCGTGTTTTCGCCCTCAAATCGAGGTTGATTTGAGGGAACACGCAGTAACGCTCACCCGATGAAAGACGGTAACTAAGTCACCCTTTACTCCGAACGGTTCGCGCCCCAATGCACCCTGCCGGGCGTCGATATCAGCCATTAGGTGCAGATATGTCTCAGCGATCACACGCCAGGAAAAGGCTTTTGCTCGCGCTCTGGCTTTGTCTATCAAGCGGCGACGCAGCCCGTCCTCGGTGCAAAGGCGGTTGATCGCATGGACCCAAGATTCAGCATCTTCCGGGTCGGCGTAGAGGACGGCGTCAGCACAAATCTCCGGCAGACAGGGAGCGGTCGAGGCGATAAGAGGACAACCAAATGCCATGGCTTCGATGGCAGGCAAACCAAATCCTTCGATGCGGGAGGGGAAAAGGAAGCATAGCGCCTGCGAAAGCGCTTTGGCCAGATCGTCATCACTGACACGGCCTAGAAGTTGGAGATTCGCTGGTCTCTGCGGTGCAAGTTGCTCCAGCAAAGCAGGGTCCACGTCTCCAGCCATATACAGATCGAGCCCCATCCGATCCAACGCAGGAGCGAGTTTCAGAAGAAGTTCTGTGTTCTTGTATTTCTGGCGCTGGCCAAGGCAAAAGACGAAAGGCCGCGGGCCCACGGAGATGGAAGATCGAGCGGGATCCCATCGAGCGACATGATCGCTGCCATTGTAGGTGATAGCAATTTTTTCCGAAGCCGCCACGCGAAGGCCCACGATGTGATCGCGCGAGAAGGCCGATACGGTCGTGATCGCCGCCGCTCTGCGCCCCAGGACAGGCAGCACCAACCTGTGCGTCCAACGAAACAGTCGCCCGTAGCTTTGCGGCATTAAGCGTGTATGTAAGTCGTGAATGCATACGATCTGTCGCCGCACTGCCACCGGAGCGAGGTTGCAGAAGCTCAGCAATCCGCCCCTCACGTTTAAGGGCAATTGCGCCTGCACCCAGAACTGGGGCAGCCTGGGTCGACTGTACTCCCGCACCACTCGCACCGGGATCGAGTTCAAGCGGAAATCTCCAGGCGGTTCTTGGGGCGCGACAATAACTAGTTGGAGTCCTTGCGCCAGCGGGTGATGCTCCATCATCAGCGTGTCGAGCGCCAGGGTCACTTCTCGTGCATAACGGGCAACTCCATTTGGCGACAAGCCGAGAAAGTCGCCGTTGATGGTCCAGGTTCGATGGCCATTCGCAAGAAAAGCTTCGAGAGGTAGACCTTCCTTGTGACGTTCCGGCCACACCTCGTATGATGGCGCCGCCATCGCCGGAATGCTGGGCGGCACTATGGGGTCAACGCTACTGAAATCGGCCATCTCTACTACTCCACCCGGCGACAACGGCAGTGGTCCAGCGCGAGAGGCGCCTTCGATGACCAGGCATTAGCTGTCGTCGAATGGGCGGCGTCAATCGCTCGGCCGTTTCGTCGTCAAGCAGACGAATATCGGCTTTCGTGCAGTGAGAAGCTATCTCTACACGTGCGTTCTCGAAACAAAGCCATTCGGCGTAGCGCGGCGCGCGCCGAAACGTCGTCAACGTGCTGCCCTCGGCAATCTTAACGTCGACGGGCAAGAGCCTCAGTCAAACGATGGTGGCGAGGAAAGCCTTTCGGCTGAAACCGCTCGTACGGCCCCCGCCGGAAACGAACCAAGCAGGCATTTGCGGCTCACCCAAAGGCTGAGTGTGCACCAGGAGCGGGGGGCAGTGGTTTGCGCTAAGCTTGAATGCCTCTGTGATGTGAGTGATGGCGAACTATGGAACGCTCGTGGACTATCAACGGACGCTTTCTGGCGCAACCGGTTACGGGTGTCCAGCGATACGCCCATGAGATCCTGCATGCCTTGGACGAACTGCTCGTCGAGCAGCCACCGACCGCCAGGGGGCTCCGGATCGAGCTGCTCGTGCCCGTAGAGACGAGCGTCCCTTCCTTGAAAGCGATTCACAGTCGCACCGTCGCGCCAATGTATGGGCAGCTCTGGGAGCAAACGGCGCTCGCAAGTCACGTTCGAGGCGGGCTTCTCAGCTTCTGCAATACCGGCCCGCTGAAGGTTCGCAAGCAGATCCTGTGCATACACGATGTAAACACGCGCACCTGTCCGCAGAGCTATTCGCTTCCGTTCCGGCTGCTTTACGACTTCTTGATCCCTATTCTAGGCCGGAGCGTCGCGGCAATCGCTACCGTCTCCGACTACTCTGCCGGCGAACTCGTCCGCCATCGAATATGCAAATCAGCCAAGATCACCGTCATTCCAAATGGGCACGAGCACGCGACCCGCTGGAAGCCGCGGCATTCCGAGCCGACGCAGGCCGTCGCAGGACGGGACACGATCGTGGTCGTTGGAAGTGCAATTCCACACAAGAACATCGCTCTAATCATCGGCATGGCCGAAAAGCTTGCCTCCGTGGGTTTAAAGATAGCGGTGGTGGGCATGTCAGACGCCCGCGTTTTCAAGGTCGCGGGTCAACAGGCTTCGTTCAGCAATGTCACTTGGCTGGGAAGGCTTTCGGACGAGGAACTGGCGGCGCTGCTGCAGGACTGTCTCTGCCTCGCGTTTCCCTCTTTCGTCGAAGGTTTCGGCCTGCCTCCGCTCGAAGCCATGGCTCTCGGGTGCCCAGTGGTCTCATCGGATCGCGCCAGTTTGCCGGAGATCTGTGCCGGAGCCGCGCTCTATGCTTCTCCTGAGGATCCCGATGCTTGGTTCGAGCGCTTCATGCAGGTGCGCAACATGCCTGATGTGCGCGAAACGATGATTAGGCTCGGCAAGACGAGAGCGTCGCACTACCAGTGGAAGGCTTCGGCAGGCCGATACCTCGAAACAATGGCCGCCTTGGACGGGCTATCCGTGCCGTCCCGTGAGGCCGTTGCCGTCTAACGTCTGACGTGAAAGCTTTGAGCGATTGCAAGGGCCTTGAGCATCGCCAAGTCGAAGCGGTCTTCCGAGAACCTCGCCGCATTGAATCGGCACGCCTGCGGTGTGATCAATGTCTCGTTCCGCTCGAAGACTTCGATTGCCTCCTTAAGGCACTCCACCGACTGGCGGCCGAAGAGGATGCCAGTCGGGTCCTCGATGTCGCCGAACGGCCGTACAATATCGAACGCGCCCCCGCGACCGAAAGCGACCAATGGCGTCCCGCAGGCCTGCGCTTCCGCCAGAGCGATTCCGAAATCCTCGCATCCAGCAAACACCATTGCTTTGGCCTTGGCGACGGTTCTCACAAATTCTCGTCGTGGCAGGTAGCCTGTGAAGACGACATTGGCGCCCGCCATGGAACGGAGACCCTGCGACTGTTGGCCCTCTCCCACCACAACCAGCCGCCGGGAAGGCATGTCGTTGAAAGCCTTGATGATGAGATCCGTGCGCTTGTACGGCGCAAGGAAGGATGCCGTAACGTAGTAGTCGTCCTTGTCGGCGACAAATTCGAGCTCGTCGATGGCGACGGGCGGGAACACGACTTGGGATTCCCGGCCATAGATGCGCTGGATCCGCGAGCGTACATAGCTCGAATTCGCCAGCATGAGATCCGGTCCGTGGGCGGTTCGCGTATCCCAGGTCCTCAGGTGATGCAACATATAGCGGTAGACTAGACCCTTCGGACCAAATCCGAGCCGGCCCTGCTCCAGATAGGAAAACTGCTCGTCCCATGCATAGCGAATGGGGCTGTGCACATAGCACAAATGCGGCTGATCAGGCCGTGTAATGACGCCGCGCGCGAAAGCAGCGGAGGACGAGATGACGGCATCGTAGCCAGTGACATCGAATTGCTCGATAAGAAAAGGGCAGAGGAAAAAAAGTGCGCGGTAGTAGCTCTGCACCATCGGCAACCGATTTGCGACCGAAGAATGAAATGCAACGTCCTGGAAATATTGGTCCTTTATGTCCTTCGGCAAAAAATCGAACAGGGTGAAGACCTCTGCGTTCGGGAATATCTTACATATGCGTGAGAGCACACGCTCACCACCACGAAAATCTGGACACCAATCGTGTACGATGGCGATCTTTGCGTTGCGATCCGCCAGAGCGAGCGGCAATTTGCTGCCGACTCGCCTCTGCAGTCCCTTTGGGCGGGCTATCGTTTCCAGTTCTGCCCGGCGCATATGATGCATATGGCAACCCCCGCTCTGCAACTCGGGCTCCAGTATCTCCACGTAATGCTGATCTGGAGCAAGCAACCAACAGCTTGGGTTCGGCGGCTGACCCCGGCAAGCTGACAATCGGGGGTACGCCCTTTTGTGCTGCGCAGCGGGCATAGTCCAATTGCCTATGGTGGCTACGTCTGACGGCTCAATTCCAAGCGCCTCTATAGCCTTATTCGCAGGCTGTGTGATCGCTCCCGCAAGCCTAGGATACCCGAACTCTGGGCCGCGAGAGGCCTGCGGTTTGTGTCGGCGTGGGAGAACGAGCAATTGATGAGACTGGTCGTGATCATTGCGACCTTCGGTCGGAAGGAGCAGCTTGCCCGCCTTTTGAAGTATCTCGAACGGCAAGAAAGGCTGCCGGACGAAGTGATCGTCTCGGCGCCCGACGAGGAGCACGTAGGGATCTGCGAAAGGGGCAGCTTTCCGGTCTCAACTGTCTTCGGAAAGCGCGGCCTGTGCGCACAACGTAACCACGCGCTCGATCATGCGTTGAAGCACTATGATGTAATAACCTTCTTCGATGACGACTTTATTCCACAGGACAATTATCTCCGACTGCTCGAAGAGGCGTTTCAGCAGCATCAGGACTGGGCGGTGGTAATGGGGCACGTCGTGAAGGACGGCGCTCGGTCGGCAGGCCTCAACTGGGCGGAGGGGCTTCAGGTCCTGGCGGTCGAGCGAGAGCAGATATCTATTGAATCGAAAGTCGTTGATCATGTCGGCGCCTATGGCTGCAACATGTCAATCCGAGCGAAATTTATTGGCGATTTGCGCTTCGACGAGCGGCTGGTTCTTTACGGCTGGCAGGAAGACATCGATTTTACAAGCCAGCTGAGGCGACATGGCCGCGTCATCGGTCTAAGCACGCTGCGCGGCGTTCACCTCGGGCTCAAAATGGGCCGCGTGAGTGGCGAGCGCTTCGGCTACTCTCAAGTGGCCAACCCAATCTACCTGATAAGAAAAGGTACCGTGCCGGCAGGTTTCGCGCTGCCGCTAATGGGACGCAACATCGCCGCCAATCTTGTGCGCAGTCTTTGGCCGGAGCCATATGTCGATCGGCGCGGGCGACTACGCGGAAACCTGAGAGCCCTCGCACATGTATTAAAGGGACGCATCGAGCCCGAATACATTCAGCATATAGCCGCAGCGGAGGCCAGATGATGCACAAGCTGCTACGCGCACCCAGCCGACACAAGCGACGGAATAAGAAGGAACCCCGTTGCCCTGACACGCAGTTTCCTTGGACGGCTCGCGTTTCGACAAGCAGCATCGGGCGCTCGCTTCGCTCCCTCGGTCTCGCGGCCGCGCTTTCCGTCATCGCGATCGGCACGCCGACCATCTCCATGGCCACTGAGGAATATCTCCTCGGACCGCAAGATAAGGTCCGTATCAAAATCTATGAATGGCGCGCCTCACGTGATCAGATTTTCCAATGGACCGGATTAAATGACGACTTCACGATAAGTGCGGGAGGATCATTGTCACTGCCCTTCGCCGGCGAAATCCGTGCTGCCGGTCTTACTCCGAGCGGTCTCGCCTATGCGATCAGCGATGAGCTGATGCGCAATATGGGACTGGGAATGCGCCCGGACGCATCGGTTGAGGTAGTTCAGCATAGGCCCTTCTATATAGTCGGGCATGTGATGCAGCCGGGAGAATTCCCTTACAGACCGGACCTTACAGTTCTCCAGGCGCTCAGCATTGCCGGCGGCCTGAGGATGAGGGAGGAGAGCATTGCCAGATTCGAGCGGGAGGTGATCCAAGGACGGGGAGACGTCAACCTCCTGGCGCTTGAAAACACCAGCCTCCTGGCACGCAAGGCCCGATTGGAGGCCGAGCTTAAGAATGCTGAAAACATTCAGTTTCCACCCTCCTTGGTTGCGCGTCAGAATGATCGGGCAGTCGCGCTTCTGATGGAACAGGAACAGTCGATATCCCGGGTTCGTCGTGAAGGGATGCAGACACAGGTTCGTGCGCTTGAGAACCTCCGTGAGTTCCTGGAAAAGGAGCTCGCGTCGCTAGATGCACAGCTTGTCTTCCACGACAAACAGATACGCTCGATTCAGAAAGAGCTAACGGATGTCTCATCCCTGGTGTCCAAGGGCCTGGCGGCCGCTCCACGAGAGATGTCGCTCGATCGCGCGCTCACGCAATATCAAAGTGAACGGCTGACAGCTGAAACGAGCCTGCTTCGCGCGCGCCAGGAGATTAGTCGTACCGAGATCACTATTCTGGAGTTGCGTAACCGGTACACGAACGAAGTGACCGTGACATTGCGCGAAACGCAAGCAGAGCTCGATGCTCTCAGTCGCAAGGCAGAAACAGCGATACAACTGCTCCACGAGTCGGAAATCGCCGCGCCGCGGCTTTTGGCCCTTCGGGCGAAGGCCGCCAGGGCAAAGCCGGTCTATACGATTGTTCGAACCGCAAACGGCCGGAGCGAAGAACTGCCAGCAACCGAGTCAACCGTGGTAAGACCCGGTGACACGCTCAAGGTGGAAATCCCCATGCCCGATCTCGAGGATTTTGGGGAAATTGGGCCCGCCTCGGTGATTTCGGGTATTACTACACTTTCGATTGATCAAACGACATCTAGAGAACCAAACGTTCAGTGAACGGCTTTTTTGCCCGAAACTGGCACGTATAGCGAGCGGCTTATGTCTGCCGCGCGGGTGGCCAGACTTTCTTGTCGAACGGTAGCTTCGTTTCCAGGTGCCGAAGATCTTCTCGATCCGGCCACGAATGCGGTGGATCAGTTGGTTCCAGGCCTCAAGGCGGGCCAGTTTCGTCCCGTCCCCACATGCCGGTGGCGACGATGCGTGGCGTTCCACCCTTGTCACGTACCGCGTCGCCGAAATGGTTGCCGCGATAGGCGCTGTCGGCAAACACCTCGCCGGAATTGTCAGGCAGAGCATCGGGGCCGGCCTTGCCGTCGTTGATGTTGGCGGGCGTGACGGCGATCTCCTCGACCAGGGCCGTATCGGCGTCGGCACCGAGATGGGCCTTGAAGCCATGAACCGCTGGTCGGTCCATATTGCCTGACCCAATGGCCCTCTTCATCATCCTCGCTGGCCGCGGCGATGATCGTTGCATCGACAACGTGCCGGTCTTCGCTTGGATCGCTTGGCCTCGAGCTGGCGGGTGATCGCGTCGAACATCGTCTTGTCCAGACCATGAGCGACAAGGCCTTTTCGAAAACGCACGAAAGCCGTTCACTCCGGTGTCGGCTCTTGAGCCGAAAACCCGCAGAACCGTCGGAACGATCCTCGGTCGTCCAGCGCCTCGGCAAGCTTGACGTCGGACAAGTCGTACCAGATCGACAGCAGCATCACTTTGAACAAGGCCTCTGGCGGCCAGGCAGGCTCGCCCTTCGCAGAGCAGGAAATCACACAAAGGGCCAGATCGATCGGCACCAGTCAATCAGTTTGGCAAGCGCATCCAAAGACGAATTGCTGGCCGCGATCAACGGCAAACCCCAACTTCTCCTGACCCATGCGCCGACGTGACATCGCATCCCTCAATCCATTGTATTGATTGAGGGAATCATAGGATCAATACGCCAGTCCAGACACCCGCGCACAGGTCTCCTAGGATGCCTGATCGAACCTCATGACCGCTACAGCCGTCCGGGCCAGAATGGCCAGATCGGACAAAATAGACCAGCTTCGTACATATTGCGCGTCAAGGGCAACTCGGCGCGAATAGTCGACATCGTTCCTGCCGCTTATCTGCCAAAGGCCCGTCAGCCCGGGGCGGGTCTTCAAGTATTCTTCCGCGGTGGAGCCGTAGCGGCATAGCTCCTCGGCAACGATAGGGCGCGGTCCCACGCAACTCATCTCGCCCCGCAGAACGTTCATGAGCTGCGGCAACTCATCGAGGCTGGACTTCCTCAGAATCTTGCCGAGCAGCGTAACGCGCGGGTCGTGCTTGAGTTTCTGGGTCGCCCGCCACTCCTCGGCCGCTCGTGGATTGCGGGCAAGATACTCCTCCAGGACCTTGTCCGCATTCTCCACCATCGTGCGGAATTTGTAGCAATCGAACGGCCTGCCATTGAAGCCGATGCGACGATGGACGAACAGGATCGGACGGCCGATCATCACGGCGACGAGGAGCGCCACTATCAGCATCAATGGCATTGCAAGAATTAGAGCCACCGACGCGACGGTGAGGTCCAGCGCTCTCTTGGGCCATTTGCCAAGCGGACCGACATACTGTTCCTGCGCGGGTCCGGTGGCCGCAGCTTGGTTCTCGGCAGCCGCGGCGGTCCGAGTGCTGAAATCGAAGCCAAGCCGATAAGTCCGCTTGGAACTCGACCACTCTCGCGAATCTACGCCGGGAAACAAAAAGTGGCGCACTGTAATTAATGCGGGACTGCCACCTGAATTCCTTGAGACGGTTCTGCGACGGAACGGGTGAATATCCGGAGTGTTGGCTGTCATGATCTTCAGCGATGTCCACGGAAATCTTTGACAGCTATTTTTCCGCCGCGGCCCCCTACGCGGCAAGAAAGGCAAAGGGCGTAATGCTTGCCGCAATCGCTTCTGCCGCTTACTCCTAAGTCCCTATCGCATACCCGCTTCGAATGCGGCTCGACGGTCGCTCCACACCAGTCTGATGCCGCCCATCCCGACTAAGCGCTCTGTTGATCCCATCCTTTGGATCATCGTCTGATAGCAGAGATCTGCCATTTGACCCGCCTCAAGCAGATCTTTTTCTACGGCAAAGGGATCCAAATCAAGCACAGCCAAATTCGGCGGATCGCGGTGCAGATCTCGGCTCTATTTGGATCTGGACGGGAAATGGGTCCTGCCGAAACCGGCGCTTGCTTGCGCTTGCGTCGATTTAAGACGGTGGCTCTCGTTCAGAGGCCGCTCGCCTCGGCAGCGTGACGGCGCAGATCGTGCGCGACTGGTTCGTGCGGTTCAACGAGCGCGCTCCCGATGGGCTGACCAACGGAAAAGCGCCGGGTGGGGGGACGGACGAAGCTGAACGACGCGCAACGGCACGCGCTCGCGAAGATCGTCGCAAGCGGTCCGATCCCTGCTATCCACGGTGTGGTATGTCGGGGGGACTTCCCACCGTTTAACAAGCGGATTTTTGAGCGGCCAGAGAGGGGTCGAAGGTGGTGCCAGTTTTGAGCATGGCGCAGGCGACGGCGAGGAGGCGGTCGGCGACTGATCGCAGGACGCGACCGTGGCTGTGACCTCGGCTTCGAAGGGCGGCGTATTTCAAATGGCTTGTGAGGTCGTGTTGAACGGCGACGCGCGCCCAATGGTACATGGCGTTGGCCAGTCGGTCATGGCAGGCCTGTCTTCTGACGACGATGCAGCTCTTGCCCGAGCGCTTGGTGACCGGCGCGACTCCTGTCAAGCTGCGCAAGGCGGCGTAGTCACGTCGCTGCAGGGCATCGAACGCTTCTGCGAGCAGCGTGGCGAGGACAACCCTTCCCACTCCCGGCAAGGATGCGAGGATCTCCACGTCATGCTGCTTCTTCTGCCCCGGCTCCACCTGCGCGGTTGCGATGAGGCTGGCGGTCAGGCCATCGAGCCGATGATGCGCCTGTTTGAGCTGCCGGTTGACGAGGCGGATGCAGGCAATGAGCGTGGTGACGTGGGCGCTGGCGGATTCGTCGGTTCCGGCGGCGACCTTGAGCGGGCGCGCGCAATGTATCGAGCACAGGGGGGGCGTCGAAGCGGCGGATGCGATGGCGCTTGAGAAGCTTGGCGATCGTCGCCTCGCGGATGCGCGCGGCTTTGTCCGGCGTCGGCACGGTGTCCCAGAGATCGAGCAACCACTCTGCCCCGAGGTCGTTTTCGAGCTCAAGCAGTGCGGGGAAGTAGCGCCAGAGCTGCTCGCGCATACGGTTCGTCAAACGGTTGCGCTCGGCGCTGAGGTCTTCGGCGATGCGCGACCACTCGCGCAATTCGATGACGACGGGGTCGGAGACCGCGAGCAACCGAAAGCAACGCGGATCGGTGCGCAGGGCGGAAGCCATCACCTCGGCATCGCGGCTGTCGTCCTTGGCACCGCCAGGGTGAAGCGGTCGCGGAAACGATCCATTTGCTTTGGATTAATGGCATGCACCTGAACCCGCGCTCAATCAGCGTCTCGACCACGGGGCCGTGCGGCACCTAGATTGCGTCCTGGATTTCGTCCCCCTCAACCGCGCCGCTCGCCGCCATCAGCCAGGCCGCCATTTCGGCGAGCCCTTCGCCGCCGTGCCTGAAGACCCTTTCGCCGATTTTTCGGCCATTGCCGTCCGTGAGGAACACATGATGGCTCTCCGACGCCCAGTCGACGCCAGCGTAACAATGTCTTTGATCAGTCATGCCTTCTCCCCGTTCGAGCATACGAGCCACCGCGATCTTCGCCGATCCCTGTACTGGCGCTCGGAAAAGCACAGGTCCGGCGCGAACTCCCCACGCGGCATCGATCACGGCCAATCCGACGGGGCACGTGTCCCCCCAGGTGCTCGAGGCCGACGAATCGGCTCGGTTCAGGAAGGCTACGCCAATTCGGGCCGTCGCCCATGGTGCACGCCACGTTCCGCCACGCTTCACGTCGCGCGACCCACGTCGAGCATCCTAAGAACCGCATGAGAAGGGTACAGGGGCGCAAGGACCTCGTTCAGTGGCTGTTTTGAGGACTTCCCGATATCCATCGACGAAACCACGAACGGACGCGAACTGAAAGCTATGGGCTTTGCGAAGTTGTCGGCTATGCCTCGGCACGATGCCCAACGAACTTGAGGGAGAGGTTTTTAAGAAGACTTCCCTGCCGGCAGAAATCAAGGCGACATGCCCGCCAGGCACGGATTTCGAGATCTAGTGGGCGGCGGAAGACAGAATAGGCCAGAAGAACAAGATCACCCAGCGTAGGGTGCGGCGAAGAACCCGACCTTCCGCACCGCATGATCAGGGCACCATGTGGGCCTTCATCTTCGGGCGATCTGCCCGAAGATGGGTAAGGGCGCCGGTTTCGTACTTCGGTATTGTGACACCGGGGCCATGTAGGAACACGTCGCCGAGTTCAGCCAGGCCGTCGATGGGGTGCGCATGCCTTCCTGATACTCGATCAGTCCGGAAACTCAAGGTGCCACCAAGGCTGGTAATGCGAGAGCTCCTTCATGCGCGACAACTGGCGGCTCTCCGACCGTATGTTCAAAGACTGCGAGGACATCGTCGCCCACTGCTGCGCCGCATGGAACAAGCTGGTCGACAGCCATGGAACATCATGTCCATCGGCCTCTGCGACTGGGCAAATCAGTCATGATCGGCGCCCGTTGGTATTACGAGCACGGCGAGGCGCGTCATTGAGGCTCTATAGGATCGACGACGAGGACCTGCTGTGCGGCTTCTACAGCGTTTCCATTCAACGCGCCGCTTGGGTGGCACGGCTGCGATATTGTCTTGTCGAGACACTACGAACCTTGGTCATGATTACGCCTATCACATTGGTCTTTGTGACCTGCAATACTCGCGAAAGCTCGGCGACGAGTTCGAACGGAGTTTTTCCCCACTCAGTAACGATGAGCACCCCGTCGAGCACGGAAGCAGCTGTCAAACCGTGCACTCCAGACGCCAACGCCGGTAGGTCAACAATGATGACCTCGTAGCTATCGAGTTCGTCGAGCAATTTTTCCATGTTCTTGGGCGTAATCAGGCGATGTGCAGCAGACACCTCACTTGGCAATAGATCGAAATACTGCCCTGGAACGAATTTGATTTGCTCTCGTATGTCATCCAGGTTCTCGTCGGTCGATGCCCGAGCATAGAGAAGGCGGTTGGTCAACGCAGAGTGGAAGACATCGGCATCGATAACGAGCGTTCGCACTCCGGAGGCCGCATACAACGCCGCGAGATTGCTCGCAACCGTGCTCTTTCCCTCACCCGGCGCGACCGATGTGATTCCGATACAACGCAATGGGTGCGCCACCTCGGCCATGCTAATGGCGGCTTTTGTGCTTCTGAGACTTCGGCTGAACGGAGACTCTGGGCGTTTGAGCACGTCATCCAGCTGACCAAAGCCTCGGAAGAAGCGCGCCGCTGGCAATTCGCCGATGCAGTCGAGGCCCAGCTCATCCCTGATTTGGCGTGGCGTCCGGATCGTCCGGTCCAGCGTGTGGCGTGCAAAAGCAAGCCCGACACCAGCCATCAGCCCCGCCAGCACGCCCAAAGCTAGCACCAACTTCGTCCGCGGATAACTTGGAGCGAGCGGTCGCGTGGCCGGCGTGATAACGCGGGCGTCCGCGATCAAAAACGGTTGTTGGTTCACAGAATTCGTAAAGCCAGCCAGAAGGCTTTCATACATCTTGCGGTACGTCTCTGCGGTGACCTCAAGTTCCTCGAGAGTGGGGCCGCTGGGCGTTGTACTCTCCCCTTCTCCAGACGGCGCGACTTGCCCGTCGACGATCGGTGCTCCCGGTTGACGGCCGACACGGTAGTCATGTTTAGCGCGAAACTCTTGAGTAATCTGCGTGGCGAGGTTCATTTGGACACGTACTTCCTCGATGCGTTTCTCAAGCCACTCCACGCCTTCTCGTGCAGCTGCAGCTCTCGTCTCCAGTTGTTCGCGAACGAACGCTCCCGCCGTCGCATTGGCGACTTTTGCCGCCAATTCTGGATCCAAAGAGTTGAAAGTTATGTCGATCGCATAGGAGACGCCAACGCGCTGGACGCCCAAGCCTTGACTGAAGGTTTCAACCACCCGGCGCCTGCGTTGAAATTCCAACAATTCTGCCGTGAGTTCCGATGTTTCCGCTGCGTCTGGGGCAGTTGACGGGGGCGGCGCTGTAGGAGGTTGCGTAACCTCGTTGAAAGCGAACGTTTCGACGGCCATCCCTGCAATACGCTCCAAACGTACCGTTAGGCTCGGGCTATGCAGGGGCTTGAAACTTGGATCGTCGACAAGGCCCAGTTCATCGATCACCATTGAAGCGATCTTCTCGGACCGCAGGACCGCGAGTTGGGTTTCAACTTGGGAAGTGTCCAGCGACAAATTGATATCACTGGATTGCTTCTGTAGCAGTTCGGGGATTTTCGGCTCGATGAGAATTTGGGTTCGGGCCGTGAATATCGAATCTGTCGTGGCAACGTAGAAGACCGCGCCAAGCAGTCCAATGAACGGACACGACATGATCAGAAAGATACGCTGCCGGATAAATGACGTGATATCCGCAAAGCGGATAAAGTCGGAATCGCTATCCGGCCTGTATGGGTTGCTTTGCTTCGCCGCTGCCGACCACTGACTCTCTAGCATTGCTTCCGCCCGCATTCATCTACAATCCCGGGAATTTGCTGCGCAGATCGGAGCCACATTCCCACTACAGCCGGCTGGGATATCGCTAGTGGGCGTCTCGACCAGTTGCGCATATCCGATTTGGGCATGCGGAGTATCCATGCACGTCGATTGCCAGCCTGCGACTATCCGCGCCGTCGCTGTTCAGATTAGCTTCGCGGGGGGGATCCGAAAACTCCGCCAAATGGCGTAAGCTTGCCCATTCCGTTGCAGAAACAGTGCGCGTGTTCCGTGCCATGGGGAGCTGGCGCTGTCCGTTTTCTTGCTCGGCGGCCGCTTGATTTTGGAAGCCGCTTGTAGTTGACCGG
This sequence comes from Sinorhizobium fredii NGR234, assembly GCF_000018545.1. Taxonomy (NCBI): domain Bacteria; kingdom Pseudomonadati; phylum Pseudomonadota; class Alphaproteobacteria; order Hyphomicrobiales; family Rhizobiaceae; genus Ensifer; species Ensifer fredii. Next base: position 1,381,096 of record NC_012586.1, on the reverse strand, counting down.
TTTCGATGAGCGCGATGGAACGGTGTCCCCCCTCGAGCCGCCGTTGATGGCGGTCTGCCAAATTGAAGCAGCTTCAGTCCGCCAGACGAGGGTCGTAGAGGCGACGGCTCTGCTGGCCAATGTTGAACAAGAGCACAAGTGCTGGATTCAACTCGAGCATCTCTTCCACAGCCGCCATGATCCTGGAGCCGGTGGCCACATCGATGCCGTTCAGATATTCCGACTGTGCTCTGATATTTGCGGGGCGTCCCTCATCCGTAACTTGAGTCACGACGGTCTCCTGTAGCAAATCTTTCACGAGACCGTCACATGGGACCGATTTTCGGCGATCTGAGGGCGTCGAGGCGGATAACCCTCGCCGTTCGCCTGCGATGTCACACGTTGAACGCCGCCCCGATCAGCGTCTTCGTGTAAGGCTCCTTCGGGGATTGGAAGATCGCGTCCGTCTCCCCCTCTTCGACGATGCGGCCGTTTTTCATGACGATCACATAGTCGGACATCGCCTTCACCACGGAGAGATCGTGGCTGATGAAGATGTAGGAAAGGCCATGCTTGTTTTGCAGGTCGCGAAGCAATTCGATCACCTGGCCCTGTACCGACCGGTCGAGAGCGGATGTGGGCTCGTCGAGGATCACCACCTTCGGCTTCAGAATCATCGCCCGGGCAATGGCGATGCGCTGACGTTGGCCGCCCGAGAACTCGTGCGGATAGCGGTTGCGCCAGGCCGGGTCGAGGCCGACTTCCTTCAGGGCCGCAATGGCGCGTCGATCACGCTCGGCACGGCTCAGCCCCGGCTCATGCACATACAGCCCCTCGGTGATGATCTCGCCTACCGTCAGGCGCGGCGAAAGCGAGCCGTAGGGATCCTGAAAGACAAGCTGTAGTTCGCGGCGCAGGGACCGCATGGCGCTTCGGTCGAAACCGGAGATGTCGGTCGCGCCGAAGCGGTAGTAGCCGCTGCTCGGCAACAATCTCAACAGCGCCCGACCGAGGGTCGATTTGCCCGAGCCGGACTCGCCGACGATACCGATCGTCTGGCCCTGCCGCAGGCGCAGGTTGACGCCGTCAACGGCCCGGAAGACGGAGGCCGAACCACCGAATAGACCCTTGCCGATGGCGTATTCGACCCCCACGTCTCGACCCTCGAGAATGATCGGCGCGCCGCCGGCCGGCGGAGCCTTGCGGCCGCTCGGCTCGGCGGCGAGCAGCATCTTTGTGTAATCCGCCTTGGGACGCTCGAAAATCTCGGTCGTACTCCCCTCTTCCACCACCTCGCCGCGGCGCATCACCGCGACCCGATCGGCGAAGTGCTTTACGATGCCGAGATCGTGGCTGATCAGCACGATCGCCATGCCGAAGCGCTTCTGCAGCGACTTAAGCAGATCGAGGATTTGCGCCTGGATGGTCACGTCGAGCGCCGTCGTCGGCTCGTCGGCGATCAGGATGTCCGGCTCGTTGGCAAGCGCCATGGCGATCATCACGCGCTGACGCTGACCGCCCGAGAGTTCGTGCGGGTAGCTGTCGATGCGGCGAGCGGGTTCCGGAATACCGACCAACTCCAGGAGTTCGAGGACGCGCTTCTTCGCCTGCTTGAATGTTCCGCCGCGGTGATGGACGATCGGTTCGGAGATCTGCCGGCCGATCGGGTAGAGCGGATCGAGCGAGGTCATCGGCTCCTGGAAGATCATGGTGATTTTCGAGCCGCGCACGTCGTTCAGCGCCTTCGGCGGGAGGCCGACCAGTTCCTGGCCGCGGTAGCGCGCCGAGCCGCTGACCGTGCCGTTTTTGGCGAGCAGGCCCATAATGGCCATCATGGTCTGGCTCTTGCCAGAGCCGGATTCGCCGACGACCGCCAGCGTCTCGCCGCTGCGAACATCGAGACCGATGCCCTTGACGGCCTCGACCGTGCCGTCCGGGGTCGAAAAATCCACTTTGAGGCCGCGCACGGCAAGAATCGAGTCCTTCATCTCTGTCATGTCAGCGGTCCTTCGGGTCGAGCGCATCGCGCAGGCCGTCGCCGACGAAATTCAGCGAGAACAGCGTGACGACGAAGAAGATGGCCGGGAAGATGAGCAGCCATGGCGCCGACTGGATGTTGTTTGCCCCCTCCGAGATCAGCGCGCCCCAGCTCGTCAGCGGCGCCTGCACGCCGAGGCCGAGGAACGACAGGAAGCTCTCGAGCAGGATCACCTTCGGCACGACGACGGTCACGAAGACGATAACCGGGCCGATGGTGTTCGGAATGATGTGCCGCCGGATGATCTGCCAGTCGGTGAGCCCAAGGGCCTGCGCTGCCCCGACGAATTCGCGCCGTTTCAAAGCCAGCGTCTGGCCGCGCACGATGCGGGCCATGTCCAACCATTCGACGGCGCCGATCACCAGGAAGATCAAGACGAAGCTGCGGCCGAAGAAGACGACGAGCACCACGACGAGGAAGACGAAGGGTAGCGAATAGAGGATTTCGACGAAGCGCATCATCACGTTGTCGACGCGCCCGCCGATATAGCCCGACGTGGCGCCGTAGACGACGCCGATGCCGAGCGAGACGAGGCTTGCCAGCAGGCCGACGGCGATCGAGATCTGGCCGCCGAGCATGACGCGCACGAGCAGGTCGCGCCCGTTGGAATCGGTGCCGAACGGGAAGTATTCGCGGTCGACCTGACCCTCGACCTTCAGCGTCCGGCCATCGTCCTCGGTTGCCACCACCTTGGTGTTCTCGAATTCGTTGGCCCGGTCGAAATAGCGCGTGGCACGCGGATCGATCGGCTGCTCGGAGATGACCGTGGCGGTGAAGGCTTCGCCTTCGACTTTGAATTCCTTGAGCGTCACACGGGCGCGCGCCGCAACACTTTCCATCACCTCCTGAAGCGTCGAGGTGTCGGGCCGGGGCTCGAGGCTCGGGCCGATCGACACGTAGGACGGAAAGACCTGATCGTAGCTATGCGGCGAGAACAGCGGCCCGACAAAGGAAAAGAGCGCGATCAGCACCAGCATGATGCAGCCGGCCATGGCGGCACGATTGCGGCGGAAGCGCAGCGCCGCAAGCTGGAAGAGGCTGCGCCCCTTGGTTTCCGGCAAGCCCGGCGGCGCCTGGACGATATCAGTCATGGCGAACCCTCGGATCGAGCAGGCCGTAGAGAATATCGACCAGGAGATTGAAGACGATGACGAAGATGGCAATGAGGACCACGGTCCCCATCACCAGGGTGTAGTCACGATTGATCGCACCGAGAACGAAATAGCGGCCGACGCCAGGGATGGTGAAGATGGTCTCGACCACGGCCGAACCGGTGAGAAGGGCTGCCGCACAGGGCGCCAGGTAGGAAACGACCGGCAGCAGGGCGCCGCGCATCGCATGCGTCACCACGACCGTGTGCGACGGCAGGCCATAGGCCTTTGCGGTGCGGATATGGTCCGTGTTGAGCGCCTCGATCATCGAACCGCGCGTCAGCCGGGCGAAGACAGCAAGCTGCGGCAGCGCCAGGGCGATCATCGGCAGGATCAGGAAGCGGAACGACCCGTCGCCCCAGCCGCCGGCGGGAAGCCACGACAGCATGATCGCGAAGATCAGGGTCAGCACGGGCCCCACGACGAAATTCGGAACGGTGACGCCGATCGTCGACACCGACATGATCGCGAAATCGAGGAAACTGTTCTGCCGAAGCGCCGCGATCGTGCCGGCGATGACGCCGCCGACCACGGCCAGTATCAGCGCATAGAAGCCGAGCTCCATCGAATAGGGCAAGCCCTTGCCGATCAACTGCGCGACATTGTTGTCATGGTATATGTAGCTCGGACCGAAGTCGCCGGTTACCGCATTGCTGAGATAGATGCCGTATTGGCGCCAGAGCGGCTGATCGAGGTGATAGGTCCTCATCAGGTTCTCCATCGTGGAGGGCGGGAGAGGACGCTCGAGGTTGAAGGGACCGCCGGGGGCAAACCGCATCAAGAAGAAGGATATGGTGACGACGATGAACAGCGTCGGCACCGCACTCGCCAGCCGGCGAAGGACGAAGGAGATCATGGACTTGGCTCCGGAGGCGACGCGCGGGGCAGCCCGCGCGTCGCCTCAGTTCGTTATTCGGCGATGCTCAGGAACTTGCTGAGATGCGCGTTCGGCGCATTGTCCTGCCAGCCCTTGACGCGGCCCGAGACGAGCCACAGGTCCGCCTGGGTCAGGAACGGCGCGATCGGCTGTTCCTTCATCAGCAGGGTCTCGGCCTCGTGCAGGATCTTCGAGCGCGCCGTCGGATCCTGTTCTTCATAGGACTTCTTCATCAACGCGTCGTAGTCGGCGTTTTCGAAGTGACCATAGTTGAAGGTCTTGTTGGAGCTGACGCTCAGCGCCAGGAAGTTCTCGGCATCCGCATAGTCGGCCACCCAGCCGGCGCGGGCAACGTTGAACTTGCCGCCTTCCTGCAGGTAGGCGTAGTGCGACGACACGTCGAGGTTCGAGAGCGAAACCTTGGCGCCGAAGGTGTTCTTCCACATGTCGGCGACGGCCGTTGCAACCCGCTCGTGGTTCGGGTTGGTGTTGTAGCGGATCTCGATGTTCAGCGGCTTGCCGCCCTCGCCGTAGCCGGCTTCCTTCATCAGCTTAACCGCTTCGTCTTCGCGATCGAGCTGCGACTTGTCCGCAAAGTCCGCCTTGGCAGGGTCACCGTAGCCCTCGATTCCCGGCGGCACCATCGAGTAGGAGGGGAGTTGCGAGCCGCTGTAGATTTCCTTGGCGAGGAAGTCGCGGTCGACCGCCATCGACAACGCCCGGCGGACGCGGACATCGCTATAGGGCTCCTGCCGCGTGTCGAAGGCGTAGTAATAGGTCGCCAGCGTCGGCGAGACATGGACCTGGTCGCCATAGGACGTGCGCAGCCGCTCGATCTGGTCGGCGGAGAAGTTGTAGGCGAGGTCCATTTCCTTGGCTTCGAAGCGGCGTACCGAGGCGGCCTGGTCGTCGATCGGGTAGAAGATCACCTTGTCGAGCTTGACGTTGGCGGCATCCCAATAGCTGGCGTTCTTCTCGACCGTCAGGCTGTCGTTCGGCACATGTGCCGTCAGCTTGAAGGCGCCGTTCGAAACCATCACGCCCGGCTTGACGAAATCGGCGGCGTTTTTCTCGACGCTCGCCTTGCTGACCGGCAGCGCCGTCTGGTGTGCAAGCAGTTCCAGGAAGAAGGGTGTCGGCCGTTCGAGAGTGACCTCGAAGGTCTTTTCGTCGACGGCCTTGACGCCGAGCTGGTCGACCGGCACTTCACCCTTATTGACCTTCTCGGCATTCTTGATCGGGAAGAGAATATTGGCGTATTCGGCCGCTGTCTTGGGATCCTCGACCCGGCGGAACGAGAAGGCGAAGTCCTCGGCCGTGACCGGCGAGCCGTCCGACCACTTGGCATCGGCGCGCAGCTTGAACGTATAGACGACACCGTCATCCGAAAGCTCCCAGCTTTCGGCGGCGCCCGGGACGATCTTGCCGGCGGCATCGTAGATCGTCAGACCCTCATAGAGGTCCTTGAGGATGAATTCCTCGATGTTGATGGAGGTGTGCGCCTGGTCGAGCGTCTGGGGCTCGCCGGCATTGCCGCGGTGCAACACAGCTTCAGCGAGCGCCGGGCTCGCGCCGATAAGCAGCGAGCCGATCAGCGCGGCCGTGCGGAGATTGAATTTCAGTGAAGCCATTTTTCTTCTCCTTCCCCTCGTTTTGAGTGTGGTTGATCGGAGGAGAGAAGTGCAAATCCTCACCAAAGGCAAGGCGATTTTGCACCCTCCTTTATAAAACGAGATTCTGATAATCGCGATGGTTGCATTGCGCCGTTGCGACGGATTCCGTCGCCTGTCCGAGATGTTCAGCTATCGGATTATGCGCCGGAAACCCGCAACTGCAACGATTTAGATTGGAAGGCAATTCGAGCCGCGCCCCGTCCTGTGACGACAAATCAGGGGCTCTGTGCAAACTTCATGAATAGATGCGGCACTTTACGTAATATGCAGAAAAATTTCGAACGCCTTTCGCAATCTTTTTGCGAGGGCGCGCGCACTGCGTGTCATCGGCAGACTTCACCCGCAACCAAAACGATGGGCCGCTGCAAGGCGAAGGCGCGATCCAGCGCGCGTCGTTCCCGCAACCCTTTCCCGCAACGCCACCACCAACCAGAAAGCGAATGTGGTGATTTTTGACGGGGCGCGTTTTCATCCACAGCAAATGGCCCTGACGCACGTCAATCAAGTGTCTGCACCGCCCTTTGGCCCGGTTGCCAAACGGTCTGCATCAATTATTGTGCGTTTGACTTGGGTCCGGCACGCCGGTTCCGGAGGTATCGAACTGCGCTCGCAGACGCTCCGCATCGCCGATGAACGGCGTGCTTCGGCGGCCGATATATGAACCCGTATCAATTCGCGGCGCCGGGAGTGAGGCGCACCAGTATCAGGGAGATTTCGAATGGCATTGATCACGTTGCGGCAACTGCTCGACCATGCGGCGGAGAACGACTATGCACTGCCGGCCTTCAATGTGAACAATCTCGAATATATCCAGTCGGTCATGCGCGCCGCCGACGCGACCGATTCCCCGGTGATCCTGCAGGCAAGCCGCGGCGCGCGCGCCTATGCCGGTGACGCCTTCCTGCGCCACCTGATCCTCGGCGCGGCGGAAGAATATCCCCATATCCCCGTCTGTCTGCATCTCGACCACGGCGACCAGCCGTCGACGTGCATTTCCGCGATCACCAACGGCTTCACCTCCGTGATGATGGACGGCTCGCTGGAAAAGGATGGCAAGACAGTCGCGAGCTACGAATATAACGTCGCGGTTACGGCCGAGGTCGTGAAGATCGCCCATGCGGCCGGTGTCTCGGTCGAAGGCGAGTTGGGCTGCCTCGGCAACCTCGAGACCGGCGCCGGCGACAAGGAAGACGGCCACGGCTTCGAAGGCAAGCTGTCGCGCGAGGAATTGCTGACCGACCCCGACCAGGCGTTCGACTTCGTCTCCAAGACCGGCGTCGATGCGCTGGCGGTGGCGATCGGCACCAGCCACGGCGCCTACAAGTTCACCCGCGAGCCGGACGGCGAAATCCTCTCGATCGAGACGATCGCCAAGATCAACAAGCGACTGCCCAACACCCATCTCGTCATGCACGGCTCATCCTCCGTGCCGGCCGACCTCCAGGAACTCTTCAACGCCTATGGCGGCAAGATGAAGAAGACCTGGGGCGTTCCGGTCTCGGAGATCCAGAAGGCCATCCCGCTCGGCGTCCGCAAGGTCAACATCGACACCGACCTCCGCCTCGCCTTCACCGGCGAGATCCGCAAGCACCATATCGAACACCCGGACAATTTCGATCCGCGCAACTACCTGAAGCCCGCCATCGCCCACATGACCGAGGTCTGCAAGGGGCGTTTCGAGGCCTTCCGTACGGCCGGCCAGGCGTCGAAGATCCGGGTGCTGAGACTGCCGGAAATGGCGAAGCGCTACGCCAAGGCGGCCTGACACCCATCCAGGCTGGAACACTGCAATGCCGTGCACCCCGCAAGGGCGCACGGCATTGCTTTTTATTTTCAGCTTTGGCTCTCCAGCGGGGCCTCGTGCTCGTAGAGCTGGTCCATGCTGAGCGACGCCAACTCGGCAAGGCGCGTCTGGCTTTTGACGCGGCCGCTGCCGAGAACCACGACGTCGTCGCAAAACGAAATCGTGTTTCTGTGATGGCTGATGACGATGGTCGTCCGCCGGCCGGCGCGCAGTTTGAGCGTCTCGACGATTGCCGCTTCCGAAAGTCCGTCGACGGCATTGGTCGCTTCGTCGAGGATGAGGATCGCCGGATCGCGCACCAGCGCCCTGGCGAGCGCGATGCGTTGGCGCTGCCCGGCGGAAAGGCTCGCTCCCCGGTAGCCCACCACCGTCTCGTAGCCCTGCGGCAGCTTTTCGATGAAGCCATGCGCCTCGGCCAATTTTGCCGCACGAACGACTTCCGCTACCGTCGCCTCCTGACCGTAGGTGATGTTCTCGTGAATGCTTCCATCCACGAGCTCCAGATCCTGGCTGGCGACGGCGATTTGGCGTCGCCACTGGGCGGGATCGATCTGGTCGAGCGGCACGCCGTCGATGAGGATGCGACCTTCGTCCGGCTCGACGAACCGGCACAGCAGGTTGACGATCGTCGTCTTGCCGGCGCCGGACCGGCCGATGAGCGCCGTCGAGCGGCCACTGGCGATTTCGAAGGTGGTGGAGCGCAGCACGACGGGGCGAGCGTCCGAGCCGGGATATCTGAAGGTCACTCGATCGAATTCGATGCCGCTGTGCAGGCCTTTGACCGGCTTGCTGCCGGACGGTGGCTTCGGCTTGTCCGACGAGTCCAGCAGCCACCTCACCTCTTCGAGCGATCCGCTCCAGCCCTGGATCTGGCTCCAGGACATTTGCAGGGCGCGGACATGCGGCTGCAGCCGATAGAGCAACACCACGAAAGCGACGATCACCGGAAAGCTGACACCGGCGAACCAGGCGCTGACGACCGCCGCAAGAAACAGGGCGGAATGCAGAACTTCGGTGAGCGGCGGCAGTGCTCCCTGTCGGGTCTGCAGCACGAAGCCGGCGTGGCGAACGGAATGCGACGCGGCGTCGAAGGCCGTCTTTTCGCGGCTTTCCTGCCCGAAGACTCGGATCAGCCGGCCGGCATGGACGAGATGCAGCATTCGCGCTGCAAGGTCGCTGTTGAATGAGGTGACGTTGCGGCTGGGAGCCTTGAGTGTCGCCGACAGCACCGCATGGACGATCTGGACGAGGACGAGGCCAAGCGCGACGAACAGCGTCATCTGCCACGACAGGAGCAGCAGGCAGGCGAGCAGAATGATCGTCGCCGAGCCGTGCACGATCGCCGCCAGCACCGTCTGTATCGCGTCGGAGGCGCGCCAGGATTCGTTGGAGATGATGTTGAGCAAGCGGCCGGGGTTCTGCTGCAGGAAGAAGGGGTAGCCAATCCTCAAGAGCTGGTCCGAAAGCGCGCTTCGAATGGAATGGCTGGCCTTCCCGTAGATGAAGGTGGTGAGCACGGTGTTTGCAAAGGCGAGCACGTTTTTCAGGATGATCAGAGCGAGGACCGCAGCCGCGATCACCAGCAGCCTGTCGCTCTGGTCCAATCCGGCCCCTACCTGCTGGAAGGCAGCGGAGATCCCGCTTAGTCCGGCGGCATCTTCGTTGCCGGCAATGATGCCGAGCATCGGAATGATCAGGCCGATACCGGCGCCTTCGAGGGCGGCGCTCGCGAGCCCAAGGATGACGACCAGCGGCAGCAGGCGCACCTGCCGCCCGAGCGCATTGCGCAACAGCTCCAAGCCCGGCATCAGGAAGCGCAACATCATCGACCTCGCTCCAGTCCCGGTGTCGTCTCACCGATACGGCGCAATTCCGTCGGCTCGGCCCGGCTTGCCATGACAAGGCATGCGAACTTCGCCGCGCCCATCAGGTTCATCGATACGATGGGCCAATGGGAGAGCCGCAGTTCGGGATCGAACCTTTCCCCGCCGAACGACTGGCACCACGCCGACCGCAGGGTCCAGCAGAAGTGTCGCAGGAGCCAAGGTGCCCTGAAGAGATGTTTCAGGCAGAGCGCGCCATTGCCCAGACTATAGCTGCGATGAAGCTTCTCGATGGCTGCCCGGGCCTTTCGGCCGTGATGGTGGAAGACCGTCATGTCAGGCACGTATTCGACCGGAATGCCCAGGTGATAGGCACGCACCAGATAGTCGGTGTCCTCCGCGGACTGCAGGGGCGCACCGGCGCCGAACCGCTCGTCGAAGGGGCCGACAAGTGCCGCCACCTCGCGATGCATGGTCATGTTGCAACCGAGCACGAAGCCGCCGGGATGAACGTCCCTGGTCAGTCGTTCGCGCGTCTTCGATCGTTTGATCGTAAAAGGGAGGTCAAGGGGATTGCCGAGTTCCACGCGCCCGCCGCGGACCACCCGCTGGTCGCCGTTCGCATAGTGTCGTGCCAGATCGGACAGATAGGTTCGGCCGATTTCGCAATCATCGTCGATGAACACGAGGATCCGGCCGCGAGCCCGTTCCATTCCTGCGTTGCGCGCAGCCGCAAGGCCCGGTCGCGGTTCGATGACGAGCGTCATCACCATGCTCGAGGACGCGGCGACGCGGCGCAATTCGCCGGGCGTGTTGTCGGTCGAGCCGTTATCGACCACGACAAGCTCACAGGTGATGGCGGGGAATGCGGCGCAGGCCGCCTCGATCGACCGGATGCATGCGACAAGCGCCTGGACCCGGTCGCGGGTACAGACGATGAAGCTCGCAAAAGGCCGCGTGCCCTTCGGCGCGGCAACGGCGCCGACGCGCTTGTCCGCTCTCAAGGTCTCTTCAAACGCCATCGCAGACCGCACCATGCTGAGGAAGGACGCTCGCCGCCGGCACGGACTGCATGTAGCGCGCCAGCCAATCCACTCTTCTGGTCGCCGCAATGGAAAGGCGGCTGCACCAGGGTAGGCGCGCGCCGGCGAGCAGGCCGTACCGCTCCCGGCGTCGAATAAGCTGCCATTTGCCTGTCCGCGTCAGAAACGCGTGTGTCAGTTCCGGCCGCTCTTCATCGACGATCATTTGGTAGAGGAAATAGAAGAAGCACAGAATGCCGTCTTCGTAGGCTTTGCGCGTTTCGGCGGGACAGGTGGAGATCTTGGTCTCCAGAGAGAGGATGAAATCGGCAACAGTTCCGACCGTGTCTCGCGTCACCGCGGTTCCGAGGTCGCGGAGCGGGCCTGCGTCGACAAAAAGACCATTGCGTTCAAGGTTTTCCGCGACGATCTTCAGATGCGTCTGACGCATCTGCCGCTGGTGCTTGCTGGTCACGCTGGCCTCATGGATCCGATAGGCAACCAGCGGCTCGTCGATCATCGCTGCCGGAAAGCGGTCGGCGATCCGACGGAACAGATCGAAATCTTCCGCGTGCGGATAGTCCGGATCGTAGACGAGCAGGTCGCCGGGAATGGCTTTGCGGTTGTAGATCACGGTCGAGTGGAGAAAGATGGTGAAGAACATCGACAGGATGCGCATGCTGTCCCGCCGATAGATCGGGCTCGGTCTGCCGCGGGCGATGCGATCGCCGATCAGGGTGTCGATGCCCGTGCCGCAGAGCGCAAGCTGTGGTTCTTCGGCAAACAGCGCGACCTGGCGGGAGAGGCGGGACGGATAGGCGACGTCGTCGGCATCCATCCGCGCCACAAGGTCGCCGTTGGCCAAGCCGAGACCCTCATTCAAGGTCGCAATCAGGCCGCGGTTTTCCCGTGAAAGAATGGAAATACGGCGATCGGCTTTGCGATAGCGCTCTAGGATTTCAAGCGAGCGATCCGTCGATCCGTCGTCGATCGCGACGACCTCCAAGTGCTTGTAGTCCTGACGCAGAATGCTCTCGAGCGCGGCGGCGAGATAGGGTTCTCCGTTGTAGACGGGCAGGAGGACGGACACCAATGGGGTGGGCATGGTTCGGCTCGCGTGCTTATTGAACATCGGAGATTTCCAAGGTTTTGGCGCGATCGCCCGACGCCCGCAGATAGATCGATGCCTCCTCGTCCGCTCTTCCGGGGCGGACCGCGGCGGTCCCACCGCCTTGCCGGCGAACGTAGGGGAAGTGGCGCTTGAGCGTGTTCAGCGGCTGCTCGAAAGCGCACCACGAGATCGAGGCGAGGAGCAACGTACCGGCGCCCGCGACGAGAAAGCGCCCCAGCCCTTGCTCCGAGACATTGACGGGAATGAAGGACTGCGCCTGGACGACGACAGCGAGGACGATGGCATGGTAAAGATAGACGCCGTAGCTGATGCGGCCGAGGGCAGTCATCGGCGCGCTCTCGAAGAGGCGCCCTAAGGAACCTCCGATGCCGCGCGCACAGCTGCCGACGAGCATGACCAGCGGCACCAACGGAGAAATCTCAAGCCCAATCCACGCCAGCCACTCGAGGAGTGACGTCTTCGGCACGGGTCGAAGCCACAGGAGGATCAAAGAGAGAGCCAGCAGCGGAATCCAGCTTCTCTGGACCCATTGCGGCCAGGCTTCGTTTTTCGACCGATGAACGGCCAACAGCCCGCCCGCGGCCAAAGCGTCCATCGAAGCCGGGGGCAGCAGATCCCGCGCCAGTGACGGCGTTCCGGTCAGGGGCCAGTAGAACCGGTAGGCCAGCGAGAGCGCGATGACCCCGACGCAGATTTCGGCTACCGAGCGTCGCGGCGCGACGAGGACGATGAGCGGCCAGACGATGTAGAATTGCTCCTCGATGCTCAGGCTCCAGGTGTGGCAGAGAACCCAAGGCGTCCACTCGTTCTGGAGCGCGTACCAGAAATTGGAAAGATAAAGCGCGTGCCAGGCCAGCACTTCCTTGGAATGCTCCAGGCCGATCAGCCAAACGAATCCAAGCACGGCAAAATAGGGAGGAAAGATGCGGAGCGCCCGGCGCGCGTAGAAGGATCCAAGGGCTGTCCCCGTTTCGAAGCTCGTTTCGTCGCGCGCCTGCAGCAGCAAACGGGTGATCAGAAAGCCGCTAAGCACGAAGAACAGCCGAACGCCGATATGGCCCCAATGCGATCCGTCGGCCGCGAAGAAATGAGCGTAGAGCACCAAGGATACGGCGACGGCTCGTAGGCCATCCAACTGTCGGTCGCGCGCAATCTGCATGAACATCCCCCCGAGTTAAATCTTTGCGGGATTCTCCCCTGGTGGCATCACTCCCAAGACCGGTATGACTGTTGCCGCCGTGTCGCCAGGCGCTCTTCTGAGAAGATGAGGTGGTGAAAGATGGGTAAGGCGACGTGGCGAATGTATTGGCGAATAGGGCCAAACTTTGACGCAGCTGTCGCAAGAATTGCGCCCCAGAGATCAACAGAATCGAGTTGTGTTGCTGGTGCAACGGCCGGCGCGAAGCGGGATTTGACCTATATGACGCGGCGACTGCATCTTAATAAGTGCAAGAATTGTGGCAATGCACTTAGATATATGCATCCAAATCAGAGATCCACTACATTAATTTCTCGCGATAAGTCGTTGACCACCCGCCTAGAAAGTCGGCGGCGTATTGATCCACAAAAGAACGGTCTCGCCATCGTGGCGGTTCGACCAGGCGTGTCTGCGGCGGCTCTCGAAATAGAGGGAATCGCCCGGATAAAGGTCATAGAACTGGTCTCCGTCGAGCACGAACTCGGCGCGACCGGAAAGCACGTAGACGAATTCCTCACCCTCGTGGCGATAGGCCCCCTCGCTGGATGCGCCGGGTGCCAGCACGAAGCGGTGGCAATCCATCTGGTTCTTGCCTTCCGCAAGCAGTTGAACCGTCACGCCCGGCGTCGTGCGCGGCCAATTGCGCCATTCGCCGGCGCGGACAAGAGTCCGCGATTGGGGCTCCTCCTCGCCGGAGAGGCTCGAGACCGTCGTTCCGAAATATTCGGCAAGGTTGTGCAGCACGGCAACCGAGACGCCTTGGGACGTCCGCTCCAGCGTCGACAGTACCGACGGCGCAATACCGACGTCGCCGGCCACCTGTTCCAGTGTCTTGCCGCCCGCATGTCTGAGGCTTCGCAGTTTTCGACCGACCTGCAGGTCGATATTGCCTTCCACGGACGAACCGGCGCCGGGCTCGTCATTTGCCGCGCTCTCCGCTTCCAGAGCTTCGCGTATGGCGGCCGGGTTAAGCCCGCGTTCGGCTCGAAACCACGAGATGCGCTTCAGCCGCGCCAGGTCCGCCTCGGTATATTGGCGGTGCCCGGTCGCCGAACGTTCGGGCACGACAAGCCCCTGGGTTTCCCACAGGCGCAGCGTCGAAGCCGAGACGCCGGCAAGCCGCGCCGCCTCGGCCACCTTGTAGCGTATGTTGCCCACCCCGCTCATCAGTCCCTGTCCTTCCGGCGCCGGCTACGACGCGATTCCCAGCCTTCGGCAGCTTGCGGCAATCTATCTGCGGGCCTTGCCGATACACAAGGCGTGGCATCAGTCGTCGTGTTGTCTCGATCAGCAAATTTGATTTGCTTTCCATGTCAAAAGATGTACCTCTTTCAAAAAAATCTTACAGAAAAAATGTAACATATCTGCCAACCCTTACACAGGACAGCGACGATGACCAGCCTGACCGACCGCAAGAACGCCGCCATATCCCGCGGTGTGGGAATGACCACGCAGATCTACGCTGACCGCGCCGAAAATGCAGAGATCTGGGACAAGGAAAGCAATCGCTATATCGATTTCGCCGCGGGTATCGCCGTCGTCAACACCGGTCACCGCCATCCGAAGGTGATCGCTGCCGTCAAGGCACAGCTCGACCGCTTCACCCACACCTGCCACCAGGTGGTCCCCTATGAGAACTACGTGCATCTGGCCGAGCGCCTCAACGCGCTGGCCCCCGGCAAGTTCGCGAAGAAGACGATTTTCGTCACCACCGGCGCCGAAGCGGTCGAGAACGCGGTGAAGATCGCCCGCGCCGCGACGGGACGGCAGGCCGTCATCGCCTTCGGCGGCGGCTTCCACGGCCGCACCTTCATGGGCATGGCGCTGACCGGCAAGGTGGTGCCCTACAAGGTCGGCTTCGGCGCGATGCCGGCCGACGTGTTCCATGCCCCCTTCCCGATCGAGCTCCACGGCGTCAGCGTCGAGCAGTCGTTGGCGGCGCTGAAGAAGCTCTTTGCCGCCGATGTCGATCCGGGCCGCGTCGCGGCGATCATCCTCGAGCCGGTCCAGGGCGAAGGCGGCTTCTATCCAGCTCCGACCGCATTCATGAAGGCGCTCCGCGAAATCTGCGACCAGCACGGCATCCTGTTGATCGCCGACGAAGTCCAGACCGGCTTTGCCCGGACCGGCAAGCTCTTCGCGATGGAGCATCACGACGTCGCTCCGGACCTGATGACGATGGCCAAGAGCCTTGCCGGCGGCTTCCCGCTTGCCGCGGTCACAGGCCGCGCCGAAATCATGGATGCGCCGGGACCGGGCGGTCTCGGCGGCACCTATGGCGGCAACCCGATCGGCATCGCCGCGGCGCATGCCGTCCTCGACGTGATCGAGGAAGAACAACTTTGCGAGAGGGCCAACCAGCTCGGCAACCGTCTGAAGCAGCGTCTTGCGCAGATCCGCGAAAAGGCGCCCGAGATCGTCGACATTCGTGGTCCAGGCTTCATGAACGCGGTCGAATTCAACGACGTGAAGACGAAGCTGCCGAGCGCCGAATTCGCCAACAAGGTCCGCCTGATCGCCCTTGAAAAAGGATTGATCCTGCTGACTTGCGGCGTGCATGGCAATGTTATCCGCTTCCTGGCGCCGATCACCATCCAGGACGAGGTCTTTGCCGAGGCGCTCGATATCCTCGAGGCATCGATCCTCGAAGCGCGCGGTTGACGGCCGGCCGGGCGACCGCTATCGCGCCTGTTCGACCCCGGCTCGGGGCGCGCAGACCCGCGCGCCCCGCAATAAGACAAAGAGCGAGGCTTGCTGAGCCGTGGCCCGCCTCGCCGGAGGACGCGCCATGGCCCTGACATCCGCACTGACGAAACACCTTCGGGCAGCGGACCAATTCGCCAAGCTTGATAGCTTCACACACGCGTCCGGCGCATGGGACGGCGCGACCTTCGACGTCTTCAATCCTTCGACCGGGGAATTGCTGGCGACGCTTCCCGACATGGGGATCGAGGACGCACATGCTGCGATCGAAGCAGCCGCCAAGGCGCAGCCGATCTGGGCGGGCAAGCCGGCCAAGGATCGAAGCGCGATCCTGCGCTGCTGGCACGACCTGATCGTCGCCCATGCCGACGATCTCGCCGCCATCCTGACCGCCGAAATGGGCAAGCCGCTCGGCGAGGCGAAGGGCGAGGTCCTGCATGCCGCCTCCTATATCGAGTGGTATGCGGAGGAGGCGAAACGCATCTATGGCGAAACGTTTCCGGCACCTGCCAATGACCGCCGTATGCTGGTCATCAAGCAGCCGGTCGGCGTCGTCGGCACGATCACACCGTGGAATTTCCCCGCATCGATGGTGGCGCGCAAGATCGCCCCGGCACTTGCCGCTGGCTGCGCCATCGTCCTGAAGCCGGCGGAACAGACGCCGCTTGTCGCCGGAGCGATGTTCGTGCTTGCCGAGAAGGCTGGCTTTCCCGCAGGCGTTCTCAATCTCCTCTACGCCTCGGAAGGGGCGCCGATCGGGCGCGAGCTCTGCAGCAATCCGAAGGTCCGCAAGATCAGCTTCACCGGCTCCACCGAAGTCGGACGGCTGCTGATGCGGCAATGCTCCGACCAGATCAAGAAGGTCAGCCTCGAACTCGGCGGCAACGCCCCCTTCATCGTCTTTGACGATGCGGACATCGAGGAGGCGGTGGACGGCGCGATCCAGGCGAAGTTCCGCAATGCCGGCCAGACCTGCGTCTCGGCGAACCGCATCTATGTGCAATCGGCGGTGCACGACGCCTTCGCGGAAAAATTCGTCGCGCGGGTGCGAGAGCTTCGCGTCGGCGATGGATTTTCACCGGACGCGACCATCGGTCCGATGATCGATGGCCATGCGATCGAGAAGATCGAGGCGCATGTTGCCGATGCGCTCGCCAAGGGAGCAGAACTTCGCTGCGGCGGCGGGCGGATCGGCACGAAGGGGACCTTCTTCGAGCCGACCGTACTCACCGGGATTTCACACGACATGCGTGCGGCCCAGGAAGAGACCTTCGGGCCCATCGCTCCGATCATCCACTTCGAGACCGCCGAACAGGTGGTTGCCGAGGCGAACGACACGATCTATGGCCTCGCCGCCTATTTCTACGCCGAGAATCTGAAGCGGGTCTGGCATGTGGCCGAGGCGCTGGAATACGGCATGGTCGGCATCAACACCGGCCGCATGTCCTCGGAAGCGGCACCCTTCGGCGGCATCAAGCAGTCCGGCATCGGCCGCGAGGGCTCGCGCCACGGTCTCGAGGATTATCTCGAGATGAAATATCTCTGCATGGGCAATATCTGACAGATGCGATTGGCCTCGGCCAGCGCCATCAATCGATGATGTGATAGCCACCGTCGACGTAGAGAACCTGGCCGGTGATCAGCCGCGCCGCGTCGTGCGCGAGAAAGGCCGTCGCGACACCGACGTCGTCGATGTCGACGAGTTCGCGCGTCGGCGATTTCACTTTGGTCTTTTCCAGCAACGCATCGAACTCGGGGATGCCGGAGGCGGCACGGGTCGCAAGCGCGCCGGGTGAGATCGCGTGCACCCGGATGCCCTTCGGTCCGAGTTCGGCTGCGATGTAGCGCACCGCGCTCTCGAGCGCGGCCTTCGCAACACCCATGATGTTATAGTTCTCCACCACGACCTGCGAGCCGTGATAGGTCATCGTAAAGAGCGTCCCGCCACGCTTCATCAGCGGTTCGGCGAGCTGCGCCATGCGGATGAAGGACCAGCAGGAGATATCCATCGTCTTCAGGAAGCCCTCGCGCGGAACGTCGGTCACCCGGCCACCGAGCGCTTCCTTCGGCGAAAAGGCGATCGAGTGGACGACGAAGTCAAGCTCTCCCCAGGTCTCCGCGATGCGCTCGAAGACCGCCTCCATCTGGCCGGGCACGGCGGCGTCCAACGGCAGGAAGATCGCCGCCTCGAGTTCGCCCGCCAGCGGCTCCACATAGGGCTTCGCCTTGTCGTTCAGATACGTGATCGCCAGTTCGGCCCCGAAGGCGCGGAAAGCGCGGGCGCAGCCCCAGGCGATCGAGCGGTTGTTGGCGATGCCGACAATGAGGCCCTTGCGGCCTTCAAGCAGTTTGGCCTTGACGGTGGGTAGGGACATGGGGTTGCCTCCGGCGGATCAGGCGTGATGGGTGCTGATCAGCGCCAGTGTATGGCGCGCGATCATCAGTTCCTCGTCGGTCGGGATGACGTGAAGTGCAACGCGGCTCGTCGCGGTTGAAATAAGCGGGCCGCCGGCATCATTGGCGGTCGGGTCGAGCTCCGCGCCAAGCCATGCGAGCCCTTCGGCGATGCGGGCGCGGATCGGCGCGGAATTTTCGCCGACGCCGGCCGTGAACACAAAGGCGTCGAGACCGCCGAGCGCCGCGGCCAACATGCCGGCGTTGAGCATGCAGCGATGGACGAAATGGGCGATTGCGAAAGCGGCGCGCGGATCGTCGCTTGCCAGAAGTTCGCGCATGTCGTTCGAGATTCCGGAGAGACCCTTGAGACCGGCGTCGTGGTAGAGAAGGTCCGAGACGGCATCGGCACTCATGCCTTTCTCCGAGATGAGATAGAGCACGACACCCGGGTCGAGTTGGCCCGGCCGCGTTCCCATCGGCAGGCCATCAAGCGCCGTGAAGCCCATGGTGCTCTCGATGCTGCGGCCGTCGCTAAGCGCGCACATCGACGCGCCGCTGCCAAGATGCGCGACGATAACCTTGCCGCCGGCTGCCCCCGGGGCGATCTCGCGCAATCGCTCCGCGATGTATTCGTAGGAAAGTCCATGGAAGCCGTAGCGACGGATACCCTGATCATAGAAAGTGCGCGGCAGGGCGTAGCAATCGGTGTGTTCGGCATGGCCCCGATGAAAGGCCGTATCGAAACAGGCGACCTGCGGCACGTCGGGATTGATTTCCATGGCAAGCCGGATCGGCGCCAGATTGTTAGGCTGGTGCAGCGGTGCCAGGTCCTGGTAGCTGGCGAGACGGTCCAGCACCGTCGCGTCGATCAGCACAGGCTGCGCATAGTCCGGCCCGCCGTGAACGACGCGATGGCCGATCGCCCGCAGCTCCAATCCGTCGAGTGTCAGCAGCCATTCTCGTGCTGCCGCAATGGCGGCCGGAAGATCGCGAACGGCTTCCGCGGCGTAGCTCTGGTCGACGAGCACGGTTCCCTCCGCACCCTTTGCCTGCAGGCGCGGTCGCGTACCGATGCCGCCGATCTGGCCCCGGACCTGGCGCGCCAGACCAGCCGCGACAATCCCGAAGACCTGGAACTTCAGGCTGGAGGAACCGGCATTGACGACGAGGAGCGCGTCCATGATGTCAGACCGCCGCCACTTGCGCCGCGCGGCGCCGGGCCGCGTAGAGCGCCGCGACCGCGCAGGAAGCGAGACGCGTTCTGACCGAGTCCGCCCGCGACGTCAGCACGATCGGCACGCGTGCGCCGAGAACGATGCCGGCCGCGTCGGCATGGGAAAGGAAGGTCAGGTTCTTGGCGAGCATGTTGCCGGCCTCCAGATCCGGCACCACGATGATCTGCGCATGGCCGGCCACCGGTGATGTGATCCCCTTGATGCGGGCTGCCTCCGGATCGACCGCATTGTCGAAGGCGAGCGGTCCGTCGATGAGGCCGCCGGTGATCTGGCCGCGCTCGGCCATCTTGCAGAGCGCCGCCGCTTCGATCGTCGAGGGGATCTTGGCCGTGACCGTCTCCACCGCCGAAACGATTGCGACCCGTGGCTCTCCGAGCCCGATCGTCACCCAGAGATCGATCGCGTTCTGCACGATGTCGCGCTTGGCTTCGAGATCCGGGAAGATGTTGATGGCTGCGTCGGTGATGAAGAGCGTCTCTGCGTGGCCGGGGACGTCCATGACGAAGACGTGGCTGATCCGCCGATCGGTCCTGAGACCCGTGGCCGAAGCGGCGACCTCGTGCATCAGTTCGTCGGTGTGCAGGCTGCCCTTCATCAGAAGCTCGCCCCTGCCCTCGCGAATGAGCGCGACCGCCTTCGCCGCCGCGGCATGGCTGTGCGGGACATCGACGATCTCCCGGCCACCAATCTCGAGCCGGTGCTCGGCCGCCACATAGCGGATCTTCGCTTCGGGCCCCACCAGCACCGGCTTGACGAGCCCCATTTCAGCCGCTTCGAGCGCGCCGCGCAACGAGGTTTCGTCACAGGGATGGGCAACGATCGTTACCGCCGGCGTTTCGGCCTGCGCGGCAGCGATCAGGCGGTCGTACTTGGACGGCTGAGCCGCCAATGTGGTCACCTCGGACACTGCCGAACCTCCTTTGCTTCTCGATCAGGATGTCCTGCGCTCGCGCGCCGTCTTGCGCGCGACGAACGGCACCGCCTCGCTTTCGAGGCCAAAGAGCCTCTCGATGCGCTGCAAGCGCTCGGCGGCGTCGCCGGTCACGGCTCCCGATGCCTGCAGGACCTCCCGCAGGGCATTGAAGCCGGAGCGGCGTTCCTCGAGGTCCTCCGGCAGCAGTTTCGGAATTGCCGAAAGCGCCGCCTCCTCGTCGATCAACAGTATGAAATACTGCTTGCGCAGCAGCGCCTTGAACTCAGGGAGCGTCAACTGGCTTGCGGTTGGATGGGCGCGGCGCAGCCGGCGGATCGCCTCGAAGCCCCGTTCGTCAGCACCGCCGCGCGCCTTCCCGACGAACAGCAGGGCTCTCGCAAGGGCCTCGCGGAGACCGCCCTGCGCTATCTCGGCCCTGAGCGAAGCGATCCGTGATTTCACGAGTTCTTCGTGCAGATGGCTTTTTGCCGGTTTGCGCGGTCGGTCGGACTTACTGTCGATTCCCAGTGCAGTCTGCAGCACGGGCGCGCCATAGACGGCGCGGAAGGTCTCCTCGGAAAGGTGTTCCACGGTCCGGCGCCATGCCTCCAGCCCGTCGACGATCTGCCGCGACATGTTTTCCTGCAGCGCCAGGAAGGGGTTCTCGGCGGCGGTCGGCTTGCGGTTTTCACGGGCATGCTCGGCGGCCGCCTCTATCCAGGCCATGAGGGGATTGCTCGGACCGAAGATCTCGTATTGCAAGCGCAGCGGATGCATGCGGCGCATCGCCTCAGCGATCGGCGGCGTCACCGCGGCCTTGACCGCCGGCTGCAAATAGGTTCGGTAGAGCGCCAGGTTGACCTCCGAAAGCTTCGCCGCGGTCGCGAAGCGACGCTCATCGTCGATATCGTTGCCGCCCAGGGCGCGGATGTCGTCGAGCGTTCGCGCTTCGCAGCGCATCACCCACTCGCCGGCGACCAGGTCCCTGCCCTCGACGACCTCGCGCGCAGGTTCAAGCACCGCTTCGTAGAGGCCGGGCGGTAGCACATCGATCAGATCGATGTTGGACGCGAACTCGTCGTGTTCCTTCCGAGCGACGCCGGCCGAGACGAAAATGCCGAGATGGCCAATCTTGTCATGCACGGCGTAGACGATGGTCTGGCCATGGGCGCGGATTTCGTCGACGCTGTCGTAGAGGTCGAGGATCCAATCGAGTGCCTGCGGCGGCGGCGTGATGTTGTCGCCCTTCGAGCAAAAGACGACGATCGGCGAGTGAATGTTGCGCAGGTCGATGGCGGTGCCGTCGGAGGTGCGGATCTCACCGGCCGCGAGCTTGTTGCCGACGAAGAGTTCGTCGACGATGAACTGCATCTCCTCAGCGTTCAACGTCACATGTCCGCCCCACCAGCGCTCGAAACCGAGATAGCGCCCCGCCTCCGTGTCTATGTTCGAATAGAGATTGTATTGCTTGGTCCAAAGCGTATTGGCGGGGTTCTGGTTCTCGAAATTCTGCACCAGCCAGGCGCCGTCGAATATGCCGGCGCCGAGATCGCTGGTGAGCGCCGTCAGCCAGCTACCGCCGAGCAATCCGCCCGAATAGCGCATCGGGTATTGGCCTCTCACCCCCGCCCAATAGGAAAGCGGTGTGCCGGCGATGATGATCGGGCCGAAGAGCTCCGGGCGCAGGGCCGCGAGGATCATCACGGCCCAGCCGGCCTGGCAGTTGCCGACCACGCAGGGCTTGCCGTCGGCATCGGGATGGCGGGCGATGACCGTCTGGAGGAAGATCGCTTCGGCACCGGCGATATCCTCGATCGTCTGACCGGGAATCGGTTCTGGAAGAAAGCCGATAAGATAGCACGGGTGGCCGGCCTTCATCGCTACGCCAATCTCGCTATCGGCCTTGAAGCCACCGATTCCGGGTCCGTGGCCGGCGCGCGGGTCGACGACGACGAAGGGCCTTTTCAGCGGATCGACTGCGATGCCCGCGAGCGGGATTATCCGGGCGAGCGCGTAGTTGACCGGTTTATCAAGCTTGCGGCCGTCGACGACGAGTTCCGCGTCGTAGTCCAGCACGTGCGGAGCAGTCTGCGCCGTGTGCTCGTCGTACTGCTCGCCGCGCTGGCGCATGACGTCGAGAAACAGGATGGAGCGCTGCCAGGCATCGAGCGAATAGGCGAAGGCATCTGCGAATGTCGGGATGGTGGATTGCTTGGGCATGATGTCCACTCCTCGGCTGAGCGAAGGTCGGTCCCATTGTGGTCTGCAAATAGGCTAACGCTCTTTGTCGAGCGTTGATCTGCGTCAAAGAAGGTGGGCGGCAGGGCCGCGACATATCCAGCATTGAAGGCCGCGAAGCTTCGCCGCCTCACGAATTGGAAGAGTGTATCAGTTGCGTGTTACGGCGATTTGTCATTCCATGCGAACGAACTGCCGTATTCCAGTCCCTCTCGAACCCATCTCGGTTTCGAGCGCACCTAAGGATGGCGTCGCGACGTGACGCTTTCGAGACGGTAGCATTGCACTGAAACGGTAGCCCCGCAAGGTGGCCCTTGAAATTCATCGCGGCTCTTGCCAATTGGGGCAAAAACCAAGGAGGTTCGCACCGCGATGAGTGAAGTCGAAATGTCCGTCGAGAAACATGTCTTCGAAGCCGATGTGGCGAAATTGCTGCATCTGATGGTGCACTCGGTCTACTCCGACAAGAACGTCTTTCTCCGCGAACTGATTTCGAACGCGGCGGACGCCTGCGAGAAGCTGCGCTATGAAGCGATCGTCGCGCCGCAACTGCTCGGCAGCGACCCCGCGCCGCGCATCACGCTCACCCTGGATGAGGAAAACGCCCGCCTCATCGTCGAGGACAACGGCATCGGCATGAGCCGCGACGAGCTGGTCGAATCGCTCGGCACCATCGCCCGGTCCGGAACGCGGGCCTTCATGGAGCGGATCGAGGCGGCACAGGGCAAGGACGGTGCGCAGCTCATCGGCCAGTTCGGTGTAGGCTTCTATTCGGCCTTCATGGTCGCCGACAATGTCGACGTCGTCTCTCGCCGTGCCGGCTCCGACACGGCCTGGCATTGGGCATCGGACGGCAAGGGTAGCTACACCGTTTCCACCGCCGATCTTGCCGATGCGCCGGCCCGCGGCACCCGCATCACTCTCCATCTGATGGACGACGCAAAAACCTATACCGCGCGCTGGACGGTCGAGCGCATCGTCAAGGACCACTCCGGCCACGTCCCCGTGCCGATCTCGATCGTCGAAAAACCCGGCGCCGAAACTGTGCAGGTTGCCGACGGCACTGCGCTCTGGACCAAGCAGAAGAGCGAAATTTCCAAGGAAGACTACACGGACTTTTACCGCGGCGTGGCCGGCCAGTATGACGAGCCGGCGCTGACCATCCATTTCCGCGCCGAGGGCCGTCACGAATATACGGCGCTCGCCTTCGTGCCCGGCTCCAAGCCCTTCGACCTATTCGATCCGGACCGCAGGGGCCGGATGAAGCTCTATGTGAAGCGCGTTTTCATCACCGACGAGGCAGAATTGCTGCCGCGCTATCTGCGTTTCGTGCGCGGCCTTGTCGACACCGCCGATCTGCCGCTCAACGTCTCGCGCGAGATGATCCAGGAAAGCCCGCTGCTTGCGAGCATCCGCAAGGGCCTGACGAACCGCGTGCTGACGAGCATTGAAAAGCTCGCGGAAAGCGAGCCGGAGAGCTTCGCCAAGCTTTGGGAGAACTTCGGCAGCGTCATCAAGGAGGGCATCTACGAAGACTTCGAGCGGCGCATCCAGCTCCTTGCCCTTGCCCGTTTCCGAACCGCTTCCGACGACACGCCGCGCGGGCTTAGCAACTACGTCAAAGAGATGAAGGACGGCCAGTCGGCGATCTACTACCTGACCGGCGACAATCTCGCCCAGTTGCAGGCCTCACCCCAGCTCGAGGGGTTCCGCGCCCGCGGCATCGAAGTGCTGCTCCTGACCGACCCGGTTGACAGTTTCTGGGTGACGACGGCGCCGGATTTCGAGGGCAAGCCCTTCAAGTCGATCACCCAGGGTGCGGCGGATCTCGCCGGCATCGCCAAACAGAACTCCGACGCCGCCGCGTCCGAGACGAGCCCGGCAGTGGCTGAGTTCGTGACCTTCGCCAAGGCGACGCTCGGCGATGCAGTCTCCGACGTCAGGACCTCCGACCGACTGACCGAAAGCGCCGTGTGCCTGGTCGCCCCCGAGCACGGCCCCGATCGCCAGCTTCAGAAGATGCTGCAGGGGGCCGGACGCAATGAGGGCGCGGCCAAGCCGGTGCTCGAGATCAATCCCGGCCACGCGCTGATCGCGTCACTCGCCGCTTGCCCGGCGGAGGACAACACCTTCCGCGAAGACGCGGTCAAGCTGCTTTTCGACCAAGCCCGTGTTCTCGACGGCGACAAACCCGAGGACGCGCGCGCCTTTGCCGAGCGACTCTCGCGTGTGTTCGGGCGGGCCTTGAAGCATTAGGAAGTGTGGACACTTATCTGATCCATAGCACGATAGCTGCGATAGTGACGACGGCGCGGTAGTTTCTGGCAGTTTTTTCGAAGCGGGTGGCGACCCTTCGGAACTGCTTGAGTTTGGCGAAGCAGCACTCGATCAGGTGCCGCTGGGCATAGAGGTGCTTGTCCAGCGGGTGTTTTTGCGCGCGGGACGGGTTGTTTGGGATCACCGCCACAGCACCCTTGTCGGCGATGGCCTTGCGCAGACGATCGCTGTCATAGGCGGTGTCGGCCATGACGACGTCTGCGGGTAGGCCCGCGATCAGGGCATCGGCTTGCGGCGCATCGCCTTTCTGGCCTGCGGTAAGGGTGAAGCGGACCGGGCAGCCGAGACCACGCACAGCCATGTGGATCTTGGTGCTCAAGCCGCCGCGTGAACGGCCAAGGGCTTGATCGTGCTGATGGGCGCGGACGATGGTGGAATCGACGATCAGGTATTCGAAGTCAGGGTCGTCCGACATCGCCGCGAAGATGCGCCACCAGATGCCCTTCTGGCTCCAACGGCTGAAGCGGCGGAAGACACTGTTCCATTCGCCGAACACTTCCGGCAGGTCACGCCAGGGCGAACCGGTCCGCACAATCCAAAGCACCGCTTCGACGAACATGCGGTTGTCACGGCCCGACGAACCGCGCGTGCGCTCGTCACCAATGATGTGATGCGATATCCGCTCCCACTGCTCGTCCCGAAGGATCAGACGATCCAAAACACCCATGACTGCCTCCAAAAGACAGTCTTGAATCTGATTTGCGCAGCCTTGGGAATCTGGAGGGTTCTGTGAGGTCCGGCCGCTTTGGATGCAGCATTCGCTGATCGGACCTCATTGAAGCCGGATTGAGCGAAGGCGCGGGTTGTTTGGCACTATGGGGATTTAACCGAAGCGGTGGATGGCGTTTGGCTGGGGCGAGCCCAGGCGGGGCTGGAAGAGCGGCTGAGAAGAAGGTTCTTGTCGCCAATTGAGATGTGTCTGGCGGTGTTTTTGGTTGATCTGTGCCGAACGAGGCTTCGGCGATGCTGCGTTTTGTGTTGCGCCGGCATGCTTGGCCAAAGCCATTCGCTCGCGGCCCTTCGATCTGCCGACGTTGATTGTTGGAGTGATGCCAGGTCTGATAGGGTCATGAGCTATCGTTCCATGCTGGTCGACAGGCTGGTTGACGCGGCTTCCAGGTGCCGAGGATGTTCATCCTTCCGCCGCAACAGGGACAGCGGTGTGCAAATGGCGGGGCCTCGACCGTATCCAGGTCTTCGACCGGCTCTTCCGGCTGCGGGACATTGAGGAGATTGCGGCATGCCTCCAGCTTCTGCTGCCGCTGTCCGTTGGCAAGCAAGCCAAAGTGACGGATGCGATGGAAGCCGTCCGGAACCGTATGCAGCAGGAAGCGACGAATGAACTCGTGGGCATCGAGCGTCATCCGCTTCTGCCTGCCACCCCTGCGATAATCCTTCCAGCGGAATGTGACCTGACCACCATCCATGCTGACGAGGCGGGAATTGGAGATGGCGATGCGATGGGTGTAGCGGCCGAGATAGGCCAGCACCTGTTGGGGTCCGGCAAAGGGCGGCTTGGCATAGACGATCCAATTGACGCGCCGCGCTTCTCTGATCATGCGCGTGAATGCAGCTGGATCGGCCAGGCTCGCGATGCTGCCGAAGAACTGAAGCTGGCCTTCGTCATGAGCCTGCTTCAGGTATTCGAGAAACAGTCGCCGGAACAGGCGCGACAGCACCCGCACGGGCAGGAAGAAGTTCCTCCGACAAGCCACCCAGCGGGTTTGATCGAACGACAATCCGCCGCCCGGCACGATGCAGTGGATGTGTGGGTGATAATGGAGGTTCTGCCCCCAGGAATGCAGCACGGCGATAAAGCCGAGTTCAGCACCCAGATGTCTGGGGTCAGCGGCAAGTCTGCGGAGTGTCTCGGCGACGGCGCGAAACAGGACAGCATAGACCACCTGCTTGTTCTGGAAGGCAATCGCGGCGATCGCTTGCGGCACGGTGAAGACGACGTGGAAATAGCTGACCGGCAGCAGGTCGGCCTGCCGGGCGGCAAGCCAATCGCGGCTGGCCTGTCCCTGACACTTTGGGCAATGCCGGTTACGGCAGGAATTGTAGGCGATGCGGAGCGCCTCACAATCCCGGCATTGCTGGACATGGCCGCCCAGCCGCGCGGTCCGACACATCTCGACCGCGCTCATCACCCGGCGCTCAACCCGCCCGAGATGCGTGTCATGCGATTGACGATATCCTTCCCCGTGGCGGCGAAAAATGTCCGCCACCTCCAATCCCGCCGCCATGGCGGAATGTCCTCAGCCTGTCGGCACCACCTCCAGCGTCAGCCGGTCGAGCGGACTGGTCGTGGCGCGGATGAGTGTGTTGGACACTTTCGTGTAACGCGCCGTGGTCGACAGATTGTTGTGGCCGAGCAGGACCTGGATGATACGAATGTCGGTGCCGCTCTCCAAGAGATGGGTGGCAAAGCTGTGGCGCAACGTGTGCACCGATATCCGCTTGTCGATGCCGGCTGCGGCACGTGCCGAACGGCAGGCAGAATGCAGAACCTGGACATCGATGGGTTTGCTCTCGTCACGTCCCGGAAACAACCAGACCTGCGGTCGCACCAGCTTCCAATAGACCCGAAGGATATGAAGCAACTGCGCCGACAGCATCACGTTGCGGTCCTTGCCGCCTTTGCCATGCTCGATGCGGATGACGCCGCGCTCGCCGTCGATGTTGCTGACCTTGAGACTGACCGTCTCGGTGGCGCGCAAACCAGCCGCATAAGCCGTCGTCAGCGCCGTTCGTGTCTTCAGGCTCGGGACCGCTTCCAAAAACCGCACGATCTCATCGCCGTTCAATATCGTCGGCAACTTGGCGGGCGTTCGGGCATAGGCAATGCGCTCCGGTATCTCCGCATGTCCAAGCGTGACGCCGAAGAAGAAGCGAAGGGCGCAAACCGTCTGGTTCAAGGCCGGCCATGATAGCCCCGACGACACCAGATGCACCTGAAAGGCACGCACATCCTCCAGCCCCAACCGGTCCGGCGACCGACCGAAATAGCGCGAAAACTTCGTCACTGCATGCAAATACGATCGCTGCGTCGCCGGCGACAAATTGCGGATCGTCATGTCCTCGATCATCCGTCGCCGCAGCGGGCTCATCTCACTCATGATACTCTCCTGTTCAAAGGTTGGGCCAAACAGCCCAATCCTTCAAAACAGGGGCACACCATGCAAATCAGATGCCCCAAATGCCGCGTCAGCGGCTTCGTTCAATCCCAAGAGTCCACACTTCCTAGAGGATGATGGAGAGTGGGCGATTTTTCCGCCGACGTTCCGCGCCTCAACTTATTGAAATCGATCACGTTCACAATTTTGGGTCGAATCGACCCAAAGTCAGCGCCTCGTGGCGATATGGTTACGTCCTGCCTTAGCCGGGCGGTAGCGAAGTGACGCTATTGACGTCGAGATTGGCTGCATATTTGGACTGAAATTCGCTCGATAGTATGATGCCCAAGGCCACATGCTCCCGCGTCATTGTGCCTCCGCTAAGATGCTTGGCGTAGGTATCGAGACCGTATTCGTCGGCCGGGCGGCCCAGGAGCAGTTGATAGAGAAAACCGACATAGGCGCGGTCAGTCAGACCAAAGGCTGCATAGCGTCGGTTGAACTCGTCGGATCGCATCAATGTGAGCATCATTGTCGTGACGTTTGTCTCGTCACTCTCCAATGCCTCCACCCAACGCTTCATGGTTTCCGTATCGCCCTTTCGGCCCAGCACAAGACAGAAGGCAAAACTCGCCTGTCGGACAGACAGGGGGGTAGAAATCCCGCTCTGCGCTGGATCGCAGTCTCTCCGAGGGCGCGGCGTAGGGCGTTGTCCTCGGATGAACTCCCTGACGGCAATGTATGCCGGTTTGGGCTCCCCTATTATCCAGCCGCCGTCACTCTTCGCAATCAGTCTTATCAGGCCCATGTAGGCCTCGAAGCTGGGGGCCCAATAGGTCTCGTCCAGAAGTTCGTAAACGTGCGCGGCCTCGACCTTGTATTCCCCCTGCAACTCCTTCAAGCGCATCATCGCCTGCTTCAGACCTTCGGCCTGCTGCTGTTCGCTGCGCTGGCTTCCGTAGGGATTGTTGAATTCGGTGACCCATATTGGCTGACCGTACTCTGCGAGCTTCTTAAGCGCCCATTCGGGATCTTCGCCATACATATGCCAGACGGAGACATCCCACTTGATCCCGTCCTGCCGCATCCGTTCAAAGGCACCGACGTGCCCCCAGCCTGCCGTACCGATCGCCTTGCGGATTTGGGGGTCGACCGCAGTCATGCCATCTGACAGACCCTTTAAAACCGCGCTTACCTTTGCCCAGCGCGGACCATAGTATTCGAGAGAGCCAACTCCGCCGGCAGGTCCCCATTCGCAGGGATATTGGCTGCCATCGTCGCGCTTTTCGCAGGGTTTGATGATTGCATAATTTTCCATCTCGTTCCCCAATTCCCAGACGCGTATGTCATCCTTAAACTGGGAACCGAGCGTGACGGCGAGTTCGTGAGCCTTGTCGTAGAGCTCTTCGGCACTCTCTTTGTCGAGGTCTATATCACCAGGAATGATCACCGGAAGAATATCTATGCCGCGCTCCTTTCCTTCCTTCACAAGGACGGCAAGGTCCGACGCCCTACCCGCATCAGAGATGTTTATCCGGTAGGATTTCATCCCAAGATCCTTGAGGAAATCGAGTTGTCGCTCAATTCCGATGCCGGGATAGGCAGTGATTGGATGGCCGTTGACACCCCAGAGAATGTCCGCGGAGGCGGAGGCGGTCGTGGCCAACAGACAAACCGTTCCGATCGTCAGCCGAGTAAACATAGGCGAACCCCTTTACAGCGATGTTCGGACCATGCCGCTCCTCGACAGCGACGGCAATTCGCCGAAATTGAGGAACCGGCCGACTTCGCTACCCCTTTCGATGGTCGTATGCCCCTATCTGTCGGCATGTCCCGCTGTTTGAATTAGTGGCGCCGAGCTACACGCTCATCACATTGAGGCGGGCATTCGTCGACCCATCTCGGCAGCCGAATTGAAACGGATTATCGGGCGAAAAAGAAGCCGAGATGGTTTCTGGTGAACGTTGGAAAACGTGCCTTCAGACCTTACGCTTTGCTCAATGTCAGAGCGGATTGGGGTAATGCTCCCATTCCGGAGATTTGACGGCTCTGCTGCTCCCAGCCTGGTAGTAGCCGCTGACAAACGGCGTCCAGCCGGTCGTCTGTAGCGTCCGCAGGGCAAAACTGCAGCCGCTCGTGCGCCCTGCTCATCTTTAGCACCCCCCCGGCAGGGAGAAGTTTGCCTTCTCGGTTGCCTCACGGCGGTTGGGATACGGTTATCACGGCTGCTCCAAAAACCTGAAACGCACGAAATTTCTCGAATTCAGATCAGCGTCAGCAGGTGGGCGCCCTGGCGGTCGAGGTCGTCTTCGAACTGTCGGACCCGGTCATTAATCCTCCGGCGGCAATCCTCGCGCGACAGAACAACGGTGGCGAACTGGTCGATCAGGCTTTCGACGTCAAACCGTTCCACATGTTGGCACAAGGCGCCCAACCCCATTTCTTCCATCAGCACGTCGTTTTTGCGTGCATATCCCAGGGAAATGGTTGGCCGACCAAGCTTCAGCGCGCAAACGACGTTATGGAAGCGTGTCGCAACCACAATGTCGACTGCCGAGATCTGGAGCATCAGGTCGTTCAGCGACAAGGAGGGTTCTGCGATCATTCTGGAGGACGGCAGGTCCGGCCTGGCACGGCCCACCTCTTCGATAAGAGCGTCTACGGCTGTCTTGTCGGTCAACTCTCCCGTCAGGAGGCGGACGTCATGGCCGTTGTCGAGCAGATAGACGACGAATTTCGCCAGTTTCTTGATATAGGCGGCGAATATTGCCTCTCCGCCGCGCGCGAAACCGTACCACCCGTAGTAGCTCATCACCCCGACGCCAACCGTCATGCGTTCTGCGCCTGCGGATTTTGGCGGCGGGATTGCGGGCGTCTGCAGCTTGAATGCGACATCGGGAAAGACGAAATCCCGGCCTGTATCCAAACCGACGCTCTCCATGAACTCCTTCGACTGGGTGTCGCGGTAGGATCGGTAGTGCGCCATGCGTGCGGCGGCCGTCATCAGCCACCGACTGAGGCGATGCCGGATAGGGCCTGCCCCGATGCTGACGAGCGCGATCCTGGCGCCCACCATCCGTGCGCCAAGACACCACCTGAAGATATCGAGCGGCATGCCGTAAGGGCGCTCGCCGAAGTCGTCGAGGATGCCTGTGCCGGGAACGATTACGAGATCACGCTTGCGGATATGTCTCAGCGTTTGCACAAGGTCGACCATCTTGCCCGGGATTTTCAGAAATAACCGATCGAGCTTGCGCGCCACGCCAGTCAAATACCGCGACCAACTGATCGGCTGGGTAGCAATGCCAAATTTTCGCGTCACCTCCTCCGGGTTGTCACATATACAGACAAGATCCGCATCCGGCCGATGATGCCTGAGAAACTCGATCATCGCTTCGAGCGATCCGTCATTGCCGAGATTGCCGCAACCAAAAAGCCCGAACAGGGCAATCTTAGCGCGCCTTCCGCGCACGGTGGGGGAAGCAAGTCCGGCCTGCCCCGGCTCCGGCGCTGCGTCGACTTGGGGCCCTGCGAGGCGTCTTGCAATGCTGTCGCCGGCGGTCATAGGTTATGACCCATGGCTTGCGAACGCAGCTCGAGGACCCAGTCAGTGAAACCGGCTTCGTTCGTCGGGGCCGGCTTCAACGTCTGCCGGTTCGGTTCGAATGGAGAACCCTCTGCAGGGCGAGATCGACCGCTGGATGGATCAATCCATCTTGCCTCGATTCCTGAACCCGCAAGCCGGGACAGATCCAGCGTGATGCTTCGGCTGGTCGGCAGGTAGACCAGAGCGAACGAGCCGTCGCCTGCTCGCGCGGCCACCGCGCGCGCCTTTTCACTTCCGCGCCCCTCGACCAGAAGTGTGTTCGCGACATCGGGTTCCAACAGCCACCATTTGAGCGACGACATCACCTTCAGGAGAAGGGTCATGCTTCGAGCCCCACGGCTGTCGAGGGACTTTTGCCAGCTTACTGGCGCCGGATAGAGGCCCGGCCCGTCGAAATGCCAGATCGGATTGTTTCCGAAAATGTGTCCCATGGCGCCCGAAAGAACAGCCTGGTAGGCCTGCATGCGGAGGCGATGTTCGCTCGCATCGTGCTCGTTCTCGTAGGCGCTCTCCATCAGGAAGAATGGCATGGCTTCTTTGCGGCCATACTCCGACAGTGCGGCACTGTGCACCGGCCCGTAGGTATAGACATTGTTTATCGCCAGCCATGGCTCGCCACTCCAGTGTTCGAGAGCGGGACTGCCCGGCGAACCATGGGCTGTGTGGAGTGCGTCGGGATCGTTCTCCTTTATACCCTCGACCAGCGCACGGATCAGGTCCTTGTCCGGCGGGTTGTAGTCGCCGCCCTGCACCCAGACGAGATTATTGTAGTCTCCGTATCGTCTTCCTAAGAAGCGGCCGTAATCGCGCATGCTTTCGGCTCCGCTATCCTCCATCTCTTGATACCAGCCTTCCGGGCCGCCTCCGTTGCCGACATAGGACGGCGTAAGCAGCACCAGAAAACCAAGCTCGCACGCTTTTTCCAGAACCCAGTCGGCGTGCTCGAAATAGGCCTCGTTAGGGGTGGCGTAGTCCCCGTCACGCAAGAACGGGCGCTCGCCATAGGCGTTGGCGGGGGCGCCCGTGGCAAAGCGATGTTCGATCAGATTGACCAATATCGTGTTGAACCCGCGGGCCTTCCGGTCCCGCAAGTACCGCTCCGCATCTTCACGTGTTAGCTGGACGACAAGCGACCAGGCGGTGTCTCCCTGCATGAAGAAGGGGCGGCCCGAGGCGTCCTCAAGATGGCGTTTTCCGGGCCGGACACCGAGCGGAAAAGAAGCGCCGTCATAGTTCACCGATGGGGTTTCGCACGCTTGTCCGGCGAAGGTCGCGGTAAACAGTAGGCAAACCGCCAAGGCGAAGCGCTTCGGCACCCGCTGGGCGCCCTGGCGCCTCGGCGGCCGGCCGGACCGCGTGGAAGCTCCTTCGACATCGTTTTCAAAGGCTGATCGATAAGGCACGGGTTCGATCTCTTTCTTTGTGATCAATGACCTCGATGGGCCAACTTCCTGGCTGGTGCAGGCGAAGCGCCTGTCCTTGCGATCGCCATCAGGTTAGCCGTGCAGTACCTTGCGGCAATCCTGCCATAATGGGGATACAGCTGCTCTGCGTACCACTTTCGGGGCATTCCTAACCATAATGTCCGGCATGACGCGGCGACGGGATTGCAGGAAAAAAGGGTGGTCGGCGAAGTTTGCGGGAGGCAACGGCCGCAAAGCAATCTGGGACCCCGAACGCATGGCGGCTGTCAAACGCGCACTCCTTCTGAGTACTGGCGAACGCTATTTCGCGCTGGCCAGCAATTTCGTGACGGTGGCGGTTGTTTCCAGAATTCTCACGCCGGCCGAGATTGGCGTTTCGGTGATTGGAATGGCCATTGTCGGCATCGCTATGTCGGCTCGTGAGTTTGCGAGCGCGAATTTCCTCATCCAGCGTCAGCACCTGACGCGCGCCGATGTACGTGGCGCCTTCACCGTAATGCTGCTTTTCACTTCGATCATCACCATCGCTCTGGCCTCTTCGGCCCCGTTGCTGGCGGACGCTTACGGCGACGAGCGGCTGTCGCCGTATCTGCGGGTCATAGCTGCCGCCTTTTTTCTCGAACTGGTGGCCGCTCCGATCATCACGCTGCTGCGCCGCGACATGGCCTTCGGCAAGATCGCAGCCATCAATACCTCTGGCGCGGTTGCAGCGGCGGCCGTGACCATTTCGCTTGCGCTGCTTGGCTTCAGCTATATGAGCTTTGCGTGGGCATGGGTTGCGAGTGCCGTTGTCACAGGTCTCCTGGCGGTTGGGCTCAGCCGTCAGTTCTGGATCTACAGGCCTTCGTTGGTCGGCTGGCGCGGCATGGTCGCCTTCGGCGGCTACAATGGTGCGACAAGCCTTCTCTATAAGACATACGAAGCCCTGCCCTACCTCCTTCTTGGCAGAATCCTGTCCCTCGACGCCGCAGCGCTCTACAGCCGCGGTCTGATGATTTGCCAGCTCCCCGACAAGGTCATACTGGGCGGCGCTATATCGGTGATCCTGCCGGCCTTCTCGGCCGAAGCGCGGCAAGGCAGAAGCTTGAAGCAGCCTTACCTCAACGCGCTTGGACTGATCACGGCTCTGCAATGGCCAGCGCTCCTGGTGCTTGCGGCTCTGGCCTATCCGATCGTCGACTTACTGCTGGGAGATCAATGGTATGGCGTTGTGCCCATTGTTCAGATCGTAGCGATTGCCTCGTTGTTCTCCTTCAGCTTCGAACTGAACTATCCAGTACTGGTTTCGATAGGCGCCGTGCATGACATCTTTCGACGCGCGCTGATCGTCTGTCCCGTCTCCGTCGTCATCATCACCGCCGCAGCTTTCTTCGGACTTCGAGCGGTGGCGTTCAGCCTGCTCTTAGTGATTCCGTTCCAGGCTTTTGTTGCGCTGACATTTGTGCGCCGGCATATAATGATTGGTTGGCTGGAAATCTGGAGCGCCGTGTGGCGCAGCGCCGCCGTGGCCGCCATCACTGTTTCGGGCCCCCTGGCCGCCGTGATCTATATCGGATCGGGCTTCGAGATTTCCCTCGTCGAGGCTTTGAGCGCGGCCGCTCTCGCTGCGGCCGGATGGCTACTCGGCCTATGGCTGACCGGTCATGCCCTTCTCACCGAACTGTTTGATGGGTTGCAGATTTCCGGCGCAGCAGGTTGGTGGCGCCAGGGGTCCTAGAGTGATCGCCCATGCGACTCAAGCAAATCGGTTCAACCCTGCTGCATTCCGCGGACGGTCTCGAGGAGGCCGCGTTCCATCCGGAAGAGATAACGGAAAGGCGGGATCAGCGCCACACGCGGATCGAGCCGAACGGCGAGCCTGAAAAGCGCAATCGCACTTGCACGGCCACGCGTGAGATCCTTGACTCCGCACCAATAGGCGCGCTCGGCGATGCTGCGCCTGCCCAGGCGCAACAGCCTGTCGGCGTCGGCCATGGCACGTCCCTCGCGGCTGAAGAAGCTGTCGAGCGCCGCCACCCTCTCGACCAGGTCGCGGGTTCGCTCGGCGAGGAAATCGTGCGTTCTGTTTTGGCTGTGCATGCGTTTGACGCCAAGGACCGCGTCGGTATTGGCCACGCTGCCGAGCCGGGCCAGGCGCAGCAGCATTTCAAAATCGTCGGTGTGAGGGAGATCGGTGCGGTAATGGCCGGCAGCCTTATGCGCCGAGGTGCGCGCGAGCACCATGCCGGCGGCAATGTATGCTTCCGGGTTGCGGCAGCGCTCGACAATGA
This sequence comes from Sinorhizobium fredii NGR234, assembly GCF_000018545.1. Classification (NCBI taxonomy): domain Bacteria; kingdom Pseudomonadati; phylum Pseudomonadota; class Alphaproteobacteria; order Hyphomicrobiales; family Rhizobiaceae; genus Ensifer; species Ensifer fredii. Next base: position 1,346,159 of record NC_012586.1, on the reverse strand, counting down.
AATCCGTTCCGTCACGCACCCGCCATGGCGCGGGAGGGCCCACGTCGCTCTTCCCAGGAAACGGCTCCCCTTCGTGCCAGTGAACGTCGGCGCCGTAGGCAAAGCTGGTCTGCGGATTCTGTTCCATAACGGAAACCATTCGCGCCAGACTGCCAGGCGCAAGGAGATCGTCCGAGCACAAGACCATGAAGTAGTCGGCCTTTGCCCAGTCCACGCCTTCATTGAAAGAGGCATGATGACCGAGGTTGCGGGTGCGCAGGACGATCTCGATACGGTTGTGTCTGGCTGCGAGTTCGCGCGCGACCTGGGGACTGGAGTCCGTGGAGGCATTGTCGATGATCAGCATCCGTAGGTCATTTACCTGCTGACCAAGGACACTGTCGACGCAGTCGCGTAGGAAATGCCCGTGCTGGTAACAGGGAATGACGATATCGACGCTTGCCATCGCAGTACTTTCGCTTTGCCCTGCCCGTTACCTTGCCGCAGAGATGTCGGGACCGCACGATCGTTCCTTATCGGCGGCGATCCTCCTGCGGAAGGGCGGCATTTCGGATACGACCTCGGCGGCGCGTTCGAGTGGGCGATCCATCTTCAAGATCCACTGGAAGGGAGGCAACAGGGCGGCGTGTGGTCGCCAGCGATGCGACAGCCGCAAAAGGTCGGCGCCGGTGCGGCCATGACCTCTGAAAAAGTGCGAGATCGCCGACCAGTAAGCGTGTTCGCCCAGGCCTCTCCTTGCCTTGGCCATCAAAAACTCGGCACCGGTAAGCGCCCTTCCCTCATTGGCAAAGAAGCTTTCGAATGCCGCCTCGCGTTCAGTGAAATCACGCAACTGCTGGTAATCGACGGACATGCGCGAGGCATGATGTCTGCGGATCGCCTGGGGGATTCTGAGGCTGGCCACGTCGCCAAGGGTCGCAAGGCGCAGCCACATTTCCAGGTCGTCTGTATAGGGCAGCGACGCCCGATAGTATCCCGCCTGTTTTTGCGCCGACATCCGCCGAATGACCGTGTTTGCCCCGATATTGTTAACGGGTATCCGGCAAAGCCTCTGGATGAATTCCATCCCCCTAGTCACCTCGACTTGAGGTCCCTTCGGTCTTACCGCGAGCGAGCGCACGGCGCCGTTCGCCTCGAGTCGAGCCTCGATGCCGTGCGTGAAGCTTATGCCGGGGCTACCGTCGAGGACCGCGGCCGCACGCGCCAGCGCGCCCGGCGCCAGCGCGTCGTCGGCGTCGAGAATGAGAAAATACTCCGACGCACCCCAGTCGATTCCTTCATTGTAACTGAACGTGGCGCCCTTGTTGGTCGCATGCGTCAGAACCTCGACCCTGCGGTCCTGGGCCGCGAGGTTTCTCGCAATCGCCACGCTATCATCCTTGGACGCGTTGTCGATGACGAGCACCCGCAGGTCGACACCCTTTTGCGTCAGGATGCTGGCGACGCAGTCACCAAGGAACCGTCCGTAATTGTAACAGGGAACGACGACATCAACACTAGCCATGGCAGTGCCTCATGGAGGAAAGGCACCACTGGTGCCTCGGGGCGGCCGCTTGCCGCACCCGATCGGGGATGATCTCCACGCTGCGGTCGCCCAGCCCGGCCAGCAGCAGCCTGAAATTACGCTTAATCTGCACAGTCGATCTCTCCTACTAAGCTGTCGCGAAAATTCCGATCGGAGGCTGGATGCTCCATTAGGAATCGTAATGTTGTGCGCTCCCGCCATATAGGCTCCGTTCGAGGCTGCCACGGCAAAACCGATGCCTGCCACCAGGAGGGACGGCTATCAGAGCCTCGCGGCACCTTTGGTGGCGCCGCTAGAACGTTGACGCCTGGAGCCTTAGCGTGCACTTCGAGAGTAGGACCAGCAGCCGCAGAAATCCTTCGAACGGCAAGCGCTAAACGCTGGCCGTCTTGGAAGGACTTGTCTCCGTTTGGTCCGCGATCTTGCACGATTTGAACGCCACTCTGTCAAGAACATTCGGCGGGCTGCCGGTCGAGTGGGGAACCGTAGCATTTTCGTGACGCTGGTGGTCTTCAGACGTTAGGGGTATATGTCTACGCCTTCGCGTGAATCCGGATGGAGGCAAGTTTAGCGCTTTCGTAGTCAGTCCGCCGCCGGAACGAGCGATGGCCTGATTTTGAGTTATCCTTTTTCGCCAGTCCCATGCTAGTGGACCCGGACAATGGTTCCGCGGACAAATTGTTGAAGACACGGTCAAATACGTCATCATCCATCGTCGGAAGCGTCGTCACACCGTGTTCTAGTTGTCTCGGGCAGTCCGCGCCAAGGCGAGCCCGTGCGTGCGATCCACAAGGCGCCTTCCAGGAACAGGTGGTTGTCCTTGGCTGCGACCCGGGATCGGACGACTTGCCGGGCAACAAATGGAGCAAGGCCCTCCCACAGGCCATCCTTCATCACCGATGAGAACCAACTGCTGAACTCCTTTTTCCATCCTGATGTTGTGGACGCCCCCGCACAGGCTGCAACTATGATGCCGGCCCGTCACCCGAAGCAGCAAGAGGAGCATTCAGAACTAAGATCACGACCAATCGGATTGGACCCGGCCGAGACACAGGCAACACCGTGCTCGTGAAGCGGTTGCATCGGCCCCTCTTCTCGTAGCTACTATCAGCCTGATCGGGATGAAGGGTGGGGAACAGCGCATCATTGAGCTCGCAAGTCGCGGCGATGGGGCACGAGGTCCGGCTCATCCGCCGTCCTATGTGATGAAGACCTATGTCAAGCGTGGCAAGAGCGACGCGCTGGATGGCGAAGCAATCTGTGGACCTGTACAGCGCCCGACGATACGGTTCGTGCCTGTGAAAACGGTGGAGTTGCAGGGCATCCTCATGACCCACGGCGCGCGAGCGCTGCTCGTTCACCCATTTTCTCCTCCCCGGCCACAGTTCCGGCCACAGGGAGGTTGCCCCCGCAGGCCCGGGCCGATTCGCCAAAACGGTTGAACCGGGAAGCAAAGCCATCAATCCGGTGACGGCCCGCCGCCGGGCATCCCCCATAAGTACTTACCGATGACCTTATGGAGAACGCGAAAATCCGGAACCGGACCTGTAGACTTGCTGCGTTATTGGAGTTGGCCAGGATGTCCGAGCAGAGCACTCGATTCCAGAAATCCGTCCTCTTGCAGGAACGAGCCCGCGAATTGATCCCGGGCGGCTGCCACACTTACGCGAAAGGCGAGGACCAGTATCCCGTCCTCGCGCCGGGATTCATCGAGCGCGGTTCGGGGTGCCACGTCTGGGACGTTGACGGAAACAGATACATCGAATTCGGCATGGGCAACCGTGCCGTCGGACTTGGCCACGCCTACCCGGCAGTAGTCCGGGCGGTCGAGTCCGTCCTGGGTGGCGGCTGTAATTTCACCCGGCCAGCCAAGATCGAAGTCGAGTGTGCCGAGACCTTCCTGGAACTCATCGATGCGGACATGGTGAAGTTCTGCAAGGACGGCTCGGATGCGACTTCGGGTGCTGTCCGGCTCGCCCGAGCCTACACAGGGCGCGATCTCGTCGCCTGTTGCGCCGACCATCCATTCTTCTCGACCGACGACTGGTTCATCGGGACCACGCCGATGAACTCGGGCATTCCCGAGGCCGTCCGGAAACTGACGGTCACCTTCCGGTATAACGACATCACCAGCGTGAAAGAATTATTCGACATGCACCCGGGCAAGCTGGCCGCCCTGATCCTCGAGCCGTCGCGCGGCGACGACCCCCGTGACGGTTTCCTGCACGAAGTCCAGCGCCTCTGCAGGGAAAACGGTGCACTGCTCATTCTGGACGAGATGATCACCGGGTTCAGGTGGAACACTGGCGGCGCGCAGAAACTCTACGGCATCAAGCCGGACCTGACGGCCTTCGGGAAGGCGCTGGGCAACGGATTCTCCGTATCCGCACTCGCCGGAAAACGTAAATACATGCGTCTCGGAGGACTGGATTACACTGACCGCCCAAGGGTGTTCCTCCTGTCGACTACCCATGGCGCGGAGACCCATGCGCTCGCCGCGGCGATCGCCACCATGCGGATATACCGCGACGAGCCCGTGATTAGTCATCTTCACCGTCAGGGCGAGAAACTCAGGGAGGGCATCGCGGAAGCCGCCAGGCGGCATGGGGTGGACGGACACTTCAAGGTAGTCGGCCGATCCAGCTGCCTGGCATTCGCCACCCTTGACCGCAACGGCCATCCGTCACAGACATACAGGACCCTGTTCCTGCAGGAGACGATCAGACGCGGAGTGCTGATGCCGTCACTTGTGGTCAGCTACGCCCACGATGACGAGGCGGTCTCCCAGACGATCGAGGCCGTCGACGGTGCACTGGCTGTGTATGCGCAGGCGCTTGAATCGGGAACTGACCGCTTCCTGGTCGGCCGCCCCTCGCAGGTCGTCTTCCGCCGCTACAACCAAGGCGCCGAACAAGCTAAAATCTTAACTGCAATAACGAGAATTCCAGATGTAAGGCTGTGACCAAGACGGCCTCGGCGTGGAGAAATCTTGATGTTTCAGCATATTCCGTCGCCCGGCAGGGTGCAGTTGGCCTATTGAGCTTTTGTGGGTCAAAGACTCATGAGCGCTGAATTGAGAGCAAGGATCGAACTGTCAAGAATAATCCTTATTGCGGCTATTGTATTTCATCACACACGGATACCATCGGAACTGAATCTTTATTCCTGGGATAATTTTGGATATTTACGCGGATATATTCAGATTGGATTGCTGAAGACAGCAGCAAGTACGTTAACAATCATATCCGGATATCTGTGCTTCTGGTCGGGTTTTGATCGGGAGCCGATGTTATTTCTACGCAAAAAATACATGACGCTTTTCGTTCCGATGCTCCTCTGGAATATTCCTATGGCTATTTTAATTTTATCGTTTCAGCGGAATGGTCAGTATCTTGAAAAGTATGACGATTTAACCAGCGGAAACATTCTAAAATGGAGCAATGCTCTCCTTGGCCTCACGGAGAATCCGGCGAATGAGCCTCTGCATTTCCTGCGAAACTTAATCGCGTGCAATTTAATTGCTTTGTGTGTTGCAACTCCATTTCGAAAATGCCCATTTTATTCATTCGCTATAATATTAATTGTTGGAATTTTTAACTTAGATTGGTATCTCGTGATACGAAACGATATTTTAGTTGGATTCTTCCTTGGCGCACTCATTGCATCGAGGCGCATTGATGCCACCTCTATAGATTTTTTGCTGCCAATAACTGTGCCGATCTACCTAATATCGGCATTCCTTATTTTCTACTTCAACGTAGGTTTTGAATCTCTCTGGTGGATGGGTCACAGACTATTGGGTTTCCTCGCGGCGTGGCCATTGATCGGCTATCTAAACAAGACAGCATTTCGAAAAATATCTAAATATTCTCAATTCAGTTTCTTTATGTTCCTGTCTCACTATTACGTTGAAATAATGCTTTTTCATTTATTTTCTCAGATTTTTTATATCGACAAATTCTACATATTTTTCATACTCTCGGGGCCCCTGACCATTGGCACATGCATTGTCATGCAACTGATTGCCAGCCGCGTTACGCCGTCACTGTTGAGCATTTCGACGGGGGGGAGGGCCTGACAAGATGCTGCTGCGCCATGGCGTAAGGCAGTGTTCCGCGGGCTGACTTATACCAGCGAGCGCTGATTGCGACATTGCGACTCGTTATGGGATTGAACGAAGCCGCTGACGCGGCATTTGGGGCATCTGATTTGCATGGTGTGCCCCTGTTTTGAAGGATTGGGCTGTTTGGCCCAACCTTTGAACAGGAGAGTATCATGAGTGAGATGAGCCCGCTGCGGCGACGGATGATCGAGGACATGACGATCCGCAATTTGTCGCCGGCGACGCAGCGATCGTATTTGCATGCAGTGACGAAGTTTTCGCGCTATTTCGGTCGGTCGCCGGACCGGTTGGGGCTGGAGGATGTGCGTGCCTTTCAGGTGCATCTGGTGTCGTCGGGGCTATCATGGCCGGCCTTGAACCAGACGGTTTGCGCCCTTCGCTTCTTCTTCGGCGTCACGCTTGGACATGCGGAGATACCGGAGCGCATTGCCTATGCCCGAACGCCCGCCAAGTTGCCGACGATATTGAACGGCGATGAGATCGTGCGGTTTTTGGAAGCGGTCCCGAGCCTGAAGACACGAACGGCGCTGACGACGGCTTATGCGGCTGGTTTGCGCGCCACCGAGACGGTCAGTCTCAAGGTCAGCAACATCGACGGCGAGCGCGGCGTCATCCGCATCGAGCATGGCAAAGGCGGCAAGGACCGCAACGTGATGCTGTCGGCGCAGTTGCTTCATATCCTTCGGGTCTATTGGAAGCTGGTGCGACCGCAGGTCTGGTTGTTTCCGGGACGTGACGAGAGCAAACCCATCGATGTCCAGGTTCTGCATTCTGCCTGCCGTTCGGCACGTGCCGCAGCCGGCATCGACAAGCGGATATCGGTGCACACGTTGCGCCACAGCTTTGCCACCCATCTCTTGGAGAGCGGCACCGACATTCGTATCATCCAGGTCCTGCTCGGCCACAACAATCTGTCGACCACGGCGCGTTACACGAAAGTGTCCAACACACTCATCCGCGCCACGACCAGTCCGCTCGACCGGCTGACGCTGGAGGTGGTGCCGACAGGCTGAGGACATTCCGCCATGGCGGCGGGATTGGAGGTGGCGGACATTTTTCGCCGCCACGGGGAAGGATATCGTCAATCGCATGACACGCATCTCGGGCGGGTTGAGCGCCGGGTGATGAGCGCGGTCGAGATGTGTCGGACCGCGCGGCTGGGCGGCCATGTCCAGCAATGCCGGGATTGTGAGGCGCTCCGCATCGCCTACAATTCCTGCCGTAACCGGCATTGCCCAAAGTGTCAGGGACAGGCCAGCCGCGATTGGCTTGCCGCCCGGCAGGCCGACCTGCTGCCGGTCAGCTATTTCCACGTCGTCTTCACCGTGCCGCAAGCGATCGCCGCGATTGCCTTCCAGAACAAGCAGGTGGTCTATGCTGTCCTGTTTCGCGCCGTCGCCGAGACACTCCGCAGACTTGCCGCTGACCCCAGACATCTGGGTGCTGAACTCGGCTTTATCGCCGTGCTGCATTCCTGGGGGCAGAACCTCCATTATCACCCACACATCCACTGCATCGTGCCGGGCGGCGGATTGTCGTTCGATCAAACCCGCTGGGTGGCTTGTCGGAGGAACTTCTTCCTGCCCGTGCGGGTGCTGTCGCGCCTGTTCCGGCGACTGTTTCTCGAATACCTGAAGCAGGCTCATGACGAAGGCCAGCTTCAGTTCTTCGGCAGCATCGCGAGCCTGGCCGATCCAGCTGCATTCACGCGCATGATCAGAGAAGCGCGGCGCGTCAATTGGATCGTCTATGCCAAGCCGCCCTTTGCCGGACCCCAACAGGTGCTGGCCTATCTCGGCCGCTACACCCATCGCATCGCCATCTCCAATTCCCGCCTCGTCAGCATGGATGGTGGTCAGGTCACATTCCGCTGGAAGGATTATCGCAGGGGTGGCAGGCAGAAGCGGATGACGCTCGATGCCCACGAGTTCATTCGTCGCTTCCTGCTGCATACGGTTCCGGACGGCTTCCATCGCATCCGTCACTTTGGCTTGCTTGCCAACGGACAGCGGCAGCAGAAGCTGGAGGCATGCCGCAATCTCCTCAATGTCCCGCAGCCGGAAGAGCCGGTCGAAGACCTGGATACGGTCGAGGCCCCGCCATTTGCACACCGCTGTCCCTGTTGCGGCGGAAGGATGAACATCCTCGGCACCTGGAAGCCGCGTCAACCAGCCTGTCGACCAGCATGGAACGATAGCTCATGACCCTATCAGACCTGGCATCACTCCAACAATCAACGTCGGCAGATCGAAGGGCCGCGAGCGAATGGCTTTGGCCAAGCATGCCGGCGCAACACAAAACGCAGCATCGCCGAAGCCTCGTTCGGCACAGATCAACCAAAAACACCGCCAGACACATCTCAATTGGCGACAAGAACCTTCTTCTCAGCCGCTCTTCCAGCCCCGCCTGGGCTCGCCCCAGCCAAACGCCATCCACCGCTTCGGTTAAATCCCCATAGTGCCAAACAACCCGCGCCTTCGCTCAATCCGGCTTCAATGAGGTCCGATCAGCGAATGCTGCATCCAAAGCGGCCGGACCTCACAGAACCCTCCAGATTCCCAAATCGGCTAATTTCTGACTCATCATGCCAAACGGAGGTTTGGCATGATGAGAACGATTCCGCTGCGTGGAGACTTTGACGGGCCTGCGCTCAGGAGGCTGGCGAAGAAGGCAAAGGATGCCGCCCAGGTTCGGCGGCTGTTGGCGCTGGCTTCGATTTATGATGGCGGCTCGCGGCCCCACCTTCAACGGTTCCGATCCGGACCTCGTTGAGCGAAAATCTTGAAGCAAGATGTAATGTTTCCACTTAATGAAAGTTCTAAACGTCAAAATTGATAAATACGCGGCCTGATCGGCCCGCTTCTTGTTTCGCCATTCAGCAACGAGACGAGTTTGTTGACAGATCGCCGGCCGAGTTCAACATTCTTCCAGCGAACTTTTGTTCACGGCCGTACCAGTGCTCTTCTGGCTTATCAGGAACAACTTGCAAATGGATAGGTAGCTGTTTTCAAAGCGCATTTCATTTGAGATGAGAAGGCGTAGCGCGGTTTCGGCGGCTAAAGAATTCTCGCCTTCCGGAGCACGAAGGCCTCCGCGAAATGCTCGGGTGCCCGGCACTCCATTCCCCGCAGCCGCGCAAGGCCCGCGAACGTTTCCCGGTCGAACCAGTCTTTCGAGCGCTGTGTCCCGAAGTGTTCGTGCAGGAGAGCAATCTTCCTTTCCATAACCTCGGCCGTGAGTGGTGAATAGGCATTTGGCTGGCCAAGGTCGCCGTCCCACTTCGGAATCTCGTACTCTAACACCAGATGGTCGCGGAAAACGTTCCAGGTCAGTTTGTTGACCTCGCGATGGTCCTGGTGGGCGTCGAGCCGGGCGTGGGTAAACACAACGTCCGGCCGGACCCGAGCCCTGACATCGATCAACCAACGCTTAATATCGCGGCTCTGGGCGGGGAAGTAGCTGTCCTCGAATTCCGCCACGTCGACATTGGTCGACTGCGCGCCTTCGAGGAACGCCTCGGCCGAGGCACTGGCTTCCGCCGCCCGCTGGCCGCCGGCGCTCAGCACACACCAATTGACGTTCAGCCTGACCCCTGATGCGATCAGGCTGAGGATCGTGCCTCCCGCACCGATTTCGATGTCGTCAGAGTGGGCACCAAGGCAGAGGACCGAGAGTTCCTCCCCGCGACGCGCGAGGCCAAGCCGCATCATGATGCCGCCGCGACTACGCTGCGCCTGTTCTTTTCGGCGGTAACCTTCGCGTTCCAGGGCATGTCGCCCTTTTCGACCATATCTTCGAGCGACTGCCAGTCGCGCAGCGTGTCCATTGAGCGCCAGAAACCCTCGTGCTTGTATGCCATCAGCATGTTGTCTGCGATTAGGCGTTTGAAGGGTTCGAGCACGAGCTCCTCCCCCTCGCGCATGTAATCGAAGATTTCGGGCCGAAATACGAAATAGCCGCCATTGATCCAGATCTCCGAGGTGTCCGTCGTGCGAAACTCGCGGACGCGGCCATCCTCGGCGATGTCGGCAAGGTGATAGGTCAGCGGCGCGCGCACCGCGAGGAAGCAGCCGATCTTGCCGCTGGCTTCGAACTTGGCGATCACGTCCTTAAGATCGACGTCAGTCAGCCCGTCGCTGTAGTTCGCCAGAAACATCTTCTCGTGTCTGACGTGGTCCCTGGCGGCCCAGAGGCGCTCTCCGATGTTTCGCCAAATGCCCGTGTCGAGCAGCGTAACGCGCCAATCCTTGTCGGCCTGATTGAGTAACTGAACGTCCCTGCCGCCGCCGGACACGACGCAGTCGGCGAATGTCTGTGGCCGGGTGTTCAGGAAGAACTCCTTGATGACATTGGACTTATACCCCAGGCACAACACGAATTCGTCGTGTCCGTAATCGCTGTACCACTGCATGACGTGCCGCAAGATCGGCTGCTGACCGAGCGGGATCATCGGTTTTGGAATGCTTTCGGAATAATCGCGGATTCGGGTCCCGCGCCCGCCGCAGAAAAGAACTACCTTCATTTCCGCAACTCCAATGGATCGATCACTGTCACGAAAGGAATCGGCACCACGAATTTAGCGCCCCAGGCGGCGACATGGTGCATCTGCTGGATGATCTCGTCCTTCAGGTTCCACGGAAGGATCAGGATGTAGTCGGGCCTGGCCTGGTCGATCGCTTCGACGGGCTTGATCGGAATGTGCATGCCCGGCGTGTAGCGGCCGTGCTTATAGGGGTTCCGGTCGACGGTAAAATCGAGGAAGTCGGTGCCGATGGCGCAGTAGTTGAGGAGCGTGTTGCCCTTGCCCGGCGCGCCGTAGCCGCAGATTTTCTTGCCTTCGTTCTTGGCCGCGATCAGGAACGCCAGGAGGTCGCGCTTCGCGCGCTGTGCCTTGTGGCCGAATGACGCGTAGGTCGACATCTCCGTCAGCCCGTGCCGCTTTTCACGGGCGAGGAGTTCGGTCACGCTGTCTTCCGTGGCCCAACTGCCACCCTCGTGGGCGAGATAGACGCGGAGAGAACCCCCATGGGTGGGCAGTTCCTCGACGTCGATCACCCGCAGCCCGTGGCGGGCCGCCATGAGATTGATGGTCAGCAGCGAAAAGTACGAGAAGTGCTCGTGGTAGATTGTGTCGAACTGGTTCTCGGCCATTAGCCGCTCGATGTGCGGGAATTCGAGGGTGACAACGCCTTCCGGCTTGAGCAGGATTTTGATGCCCGCGACGAAGTCGTTGAGGTCGGGAACCTGCGCCAGGACGTTATTACCAATGATGAGATCGGCATCCAGCCCTTCGGCCATCATCTGGTTCGCCAACCGGACGCCGAAAAAGTCCACGCGGGTCGTCACGCCCTTTTCTTCGGCGGCGCGGGCCACGTTGGCGGCAGGTTCGACGCCGAGCACGGGAACTCCGAGCGGCAGGAAGTGCTGCAGCAGGTAGCCGTCATTGCTGGCCAGTTCAACTGCCAGGCTGTCGGAACCAAGGCCAAGGCGCTTCGTGATCGCCTCGCAATATGCCTTCGAATGGGCGACCCAGCTCGTCGAGAAGGAGGAGAAATAGGCGTATTCGCTGAAGATGGTCTCTGCGCTCATGTACTCCTTGAGCTGCACCAGGTAACAGGTGTCGCAGACCAGAACGTTAAGCGGATAGTAGAGTTCCCTCTGGTCAAGCTGGTCGGCCTGCAGGTAGCTCTCGCACGGAGGCGACATGCCAAGGTCTACGAGGGCGTGGCGCAAGCGCGATCCGCAAAGCCTGCAGCTGACATCCCGGGGTGCGGTGTGGTGGTCGCGATCGATTTCGATAGCCTGAATGTTCATAGGGGTCCCGCCTGCCGCGCCTCCGAGAGAGAGCTTCTTTTTCGATGGGAGCAGGTTAGGATGCCGGCGAGCCGGATTCGATTTCCCAATCCGGTACGCACCTTCATCCTTACAGTGAAACGGGCGCGGGCAGTGCCCACCCCTAAACCGCCGAACAGGTAATGTATCTGCATGGCATACCGCTGTCGGAGAAGCCACCTAAAGCTTAGGTAGCTCTTCCTGTCCCGGCTGATGATGCCCGACAATCAGGCTGCCGGTCCTTCCCGGCCACCAGCGTTGAGGGTTGAGATGCAGTTTACCCAAGCGGAACTGAAGGGTGTCTGGCTGATCGAGCCGACACCGGTGATTGACGACCGAGGTTCGTTCACGCGCGTCTTCTGCGAAAAGGAAATGGCAGATTTCGGGCTTGCGACGCGCTTTGTCCAGCACAGCCGGTCGCATTCCGTCAGGAAGGGAACCTTGCGGGGACTGCACTTCCAGGAGGAGCCGCATACCGAGGTGAAGCTCGTTTCCTGTGCCTGCGGCGCAATCTTTGACGTCGTTGTGGACCTGCGGCCCAATTCGCCCACCCGCAATCGCTGGCTGGGTTTCGAGCTCACGCCCGAAAACATGAAACAGGTCTACATCCCAGCAGGCTTCGCCCACGGGTTTCAGACGCTGACTGAGGACGCCGAGGTCTCGTACCTGATTTCGCAGTTCTACACGCCCCACGCGGCGACGGGTGTCCGCTTCAACGACCCGGCCTTTTCGATAAACTGGCCGCTGATGCCGACGGCGATGTCAGAACGGGACAGGACATGGCCTCTGGTCAGGAAGCTGGTCAGCTAGCGTTGTCCAGCCAACCCGTCACCGCTTCCTCTCCCGGCTTGGAAGCCGCGTCCATAGCCGAAACTTTGTGATGGTTTGGCGGCTTCTGCAGCAACAAGGGCCAAGGCCATATCGTCCAGCACAAAGATCGGGATCTGGCTCATCCGGCCCGGGAGGGCGCACTCCCCTCGGCCGGGTCAGACGTGTTTCTGCTGAATCCGAGGCAGAACAGGCGGCACTGACAACACAGGGGCCACGCACTCCAGCCCGAGGTAGCATCGGTATCATCACCTCCCCGGCAATCGCCAGCATCCCCGCCGTCGGAGCAACTTCCTTCAACCGCCGGTTGCTTAGCGGTGGTTGCCGTTCGAGGTAGCCGACGCGATGGGAAGGCTGGGCCGCGTTCTTGACCCAACCGGCCGGCGCGAAGCGCCCGGTCGTCAGCCCTCAGCATCTGCCGAGCCATGCGAAGGTCCGTTCAAACTGAGCGGTAGAACTTCGAAGCCCTTTGCCTTCGGCGTCCACCAAACCGTCCGCTTCGCACCCGATTGAGACGTAGAACGCTCGATCGCGGTTTATCGAGCCGATGGCCCCGGCCGGCTCGGATGGCGACCATCCATGAAGGCTGTGCAGGTCGGCCCCTGGCGCGGTTGGGGCTACGCGCGCATCAGACACTCATCGTGCCGACGAGGGCATCAAAGGACTGGATGTCTCCCCCAGGAGGCCATGATCCGACAAGATGGCAGCGGCAGCGGCGACTTGTCTGAACGGGAGACCCGAGCGCTGTGCGATCGACAGCAGCGAATGCTTCCCGTCGGCAAGGTTCAGAACCCATAGCAGCGACATGGAGGTCACCTCCTGAGACTTCTGGCCCCCGAGGGCGGCGTAAAGCCCTCGCCTGCCGAGTTGCGGTTCGCATTTCGGGAAGAGGTTCAGAGGCGTCCAGTCCCCTTCGACGACATCGATCACGTCCGTCAGGATGCGGAAGGAGTCCGCTAGGTGCTCGTGACTGATGAAGTCGAGATTGTCGGCCGACGTATGGTATTCGGGAAAGGTGCCGTGGACGCTCCGCTGGAACATGCCGACCGGCAGGTTGAAGCCCGGCGAGCAATATTGCCGTTCGTCATAGCCGTAGGGCGAGAAATCCAACAATTTCGCTCCGGCTTCATGCCCAAGTACGTGCGCCATGGCGCGGTCGATGAAGGCGTCGCCGCGGCGGCTGCGCTTGTATGACGGACTTCCCGCGTCCCCTACGCAGGAGAGCACGAGGCCATGGTCGATGAGATGCGTCCGGTCCTCGTTGCGGGCCAGCCACGTGATCGCGCCGATCGTGCCCGGAGCGAACAGGAAGCGGTAGCTGTATCGTGTTTCCCTGGCCGCTATGTGCCTCGCAAGTATTGCCAGCAGGGCGAGGCCCGAACAGTTGTCGTTGGCCAGCGAGGGGTGGCAGATGTGCGCCGACAGAAGGAATTCCCGCTCCGTCTGTCCGCGGTGCAGGTATTCGCCGTAGCTCAGGTTGCCGTCCTTGAGATCGGAGTCGATCTCTACCTGGTAGAGCCCATCAGGTAATTCGGACGCCCTGTCGCAGGACATGCAGAAACCCCATGTCGGGGCGTAATAGGAGGTGCGGTAGGGGACCACATCCGGCTGACCGGGCAGGGTGTGGATGTGCAGCTTCAACTCGTTGAGCGGCAGGATTCCCTTGAAGGGTAGGCTGTAGTTGACGACGTGCAGGTTGCAGTCGGCAAAATCAACGACCGCGTGCCCGTCGGGTCCCGTGATGCTGGCCGACCGGATGTTCCATTCCTGCGGGACGGTCCAGTCGAACACTTGGGTTCCCGAGGGCACCTCGTGCCGCTCGAGCGCAACGTGATCGGACAGGATATCCAGCGTTTGGCGCACACCGTCTCCCGTAATGCTCCTGCAGATCGGAAACAGCCGCGCGGCCAATTCAAAGATTTCGTCGCCGACACCCATGGGAGGAGTCTGCTCAAGGCCGTCCGGCTTAAGGTGCTCCACAGCGGGTCACTCCGCTGAGGCTACCAGAGGTCGCGCAGGTTCGACAACCCTCATCCGCTCGTCCAGGAGCCCGTTGGCGAGGAGATGCCTGATGTGGCTGATGCGCTGGAATCGCGGTCCCTCGAACTCCTCGAGCGTCACGTTCGACTTCCTGTAGGCGTCGTAGAGCTGCTCGGCACCCTTGCGGGCATCCCATTGCGGCTTGAAGGCAGGAAGCGCGAGTGCGATCTTGTCAAAGCTGACGCGGTAGGAGCGTTTGTCCGGCCCGGCGTCGGACGCGAATTCGAGCCGGCAGCCCGGCACGACTTCGGCGACGATCTCGGCGATTTCGCGGATCCTGTAGTTGTGGTCCGTTCGCCCGACGTTGAAGGCTTCGTTGTGAACGGCGTCCCGCGGCGCTTCCAACCCGGCGATGAAGGCCCTGGAAATGTCCTCGATGTGGACTATCGGCCGCCACGGCGTCCCGTCCGACTTCAGGAGGATTACCCCCTTGGTGACAGCCCAGGCGACGAGGTTGTTCAAAACGATGTCGAACCGCAGTCGCGGCGACAGGCCGTAGGCTGTAGCGGGCCGGAAGTAGACGGGGGAGAAGCTGCTGTCAGCCAGCTCGGAAATGTCCCTTTCCGAAAGCACCTTGGACCAGCCATAGGCCGTCACGGGGTTCAACTCGCCCGTTTCTGCGACTATCTCGTCGCCCGCCTGACCGTAATTGCTGCAAGACGACGCGAGCAGGAAGCGCGAAACGCCTGCCTCCTTCGCAGCCTTCGCGAGGCGGACGCTTCCCTTGTGGTTTATCTCGTAGGTGACGTCGGGATCGAGGTCGGACAGCGGATCATTAGAAAGTGCGGCCAGGTGGATGATGGCATCGAAGCCCTCGAGGTCCCGCGGCTGCACATCCCTGACGTCCTTGTGGATGCAAGGGACGGAAGCCTGGTCGCCTCCCGCATCGAAACTGCAGCGGCGGTAGAGGTCGCTGTCGTAGCCGGTCACTGAATGCCCGGCTTGGAGCAGCATCGGCACCATCACTGAGCCGATATAGCCTTTGTGGCCCGTCACCAGAACTTTCATCGCGCACCTCTTGTCAAGCGGATTTGATCTTGCAGAGGCTACTTGGGCCGGAAGGGTTGGGCGAGAACGCCAATCGGCGATCAGGATGCCCCGTTGGACGAAGCCTTTGCCATGCGCTAGCGCTTTCGGGCGTGTGGCCCCTAATCCCTTCGGAGAACCGTCGAAAGTAGGAAGTCGTCATGGAGATCCAGGTTTCTTGAATTTCTCGACGCGGCAGCGGATGGTGCCGGAATGTTCTTCCAGGTTTTCTGCCAATCTCGAGAACTGCTCGATCAGGAACCCCACATCGAAGCTGTCGACATGGTGACAGCAGCTGCCCAAGCCCATCTTTCCCAACAACAGATGATTTTTGGCGGTATAGATCAGGGAAATCAGGGGGGTTCCCGCCATCAGGGCCGCGATCACATTGTGGAAGCGGGTCGCCCACGCCAAGAACCGCCAGGACAGCCTCCACGGCAGGGTGTCATCCTTGTCGCCGGTGAGCAGGCGGACTCTGTAGCTGCTGGCCAGGAGGCGAGTGCCGCACTCGCCATCTTCGAGACATGGCTTCAAAGCAGCCTGCCCGCGCTTCTCGGATCCGTACTAGCCGCGGTTTTTCATCACGCCGACTCCGGTGGCGAACTGGCCGGAAGGTTGCGGGGCATCGGTTTGCGGGAAAGGCAGCTTGAAGGCGAGATCGGGATACAACGAGACACGTCTGGTGTCGAAACCAGCGTTCTCCATGATATCCCTCCTGTCTGAGGATCGAGAAGACCGATCGTCAGACACTCCTCATCCTCAATTGTACGGCGTTTGGCTCCGTGCACGACGCCCGCCAAAGGCGCCATTGCCGCGCGAGCGGCTTCACCACTAGTCATCGTCTTCCGCATCAGGTGTTCCAGTCGGTCGGTGGAAACCGCTAGCCGGTTGCAGGCGCAGCCAGTGCGCGAGGCTTGGCTGGGATGAACGCCATGTACCCCAGGTTCTACTCGCTACTTCCTTTGGCGTGCTTGCCGATAACGATGGATTTGCAAGAGGATGTCGTCAGGCAAACTTGCGAGAGATATTCGACGTTAGCGACTAGGCCGCGTAGGGCTTCGCGCATCTCCTCGGCCGCTCGCGCATCCGCGGGGGCTCGCGCTCTGGTGATGCGTTTCTATTCTAGTCGCGCCGCAGAATAGGAAACAACGGTCCATGCAGGTTTCGTTCGTCGGCCTGATAGTCTGTGCGGGAATTTTGCTGATCGGATACTATTGGCGGGCCCCCTTGATCATCGGTGTCATTGCCTCACTGGCTTTCGGTGCAACAGCATTTATGACGCTTAGCTCGGTTGGAGGGTCGTCGCCACTGATCTACACACTCTTCGCCGCTCTTCTGGTGACGGCTGTCGCCACTAGGCGGTGGATTTGGCAGGACCTTGGAGATGTGTTCGGCAAAATTCGACCGCTCTGGATTCTCTGTGGCCTGTTGATCTATGCCGTGGCCGGAGCATGGTTATTCCCGCGCCTATTCGCCGGACAGACGAGTGTCTTCGTCCAGTCCACGATGCGCCGTGGTATCGTGGAGGCTTCGCTCGCGCCGGTGTCGGGGAATATCACGCAAACCGGATATTTTGTTCTGGGTGGCCTCACCGCCATCGCCCTGTGCGTCCTGCTTCTCCACGAAGACAGGATAGATGCGGTTCGGCGCGGGTTTTTTCTCTGGTGTGGTCTTCACGCTGGGATGGGGTTGCTCGATTTAATTGGCAAGCTCGCAGGCGCCGGCGACATCCTCTGGCCTATCCGGACAGCCAGCTATGCTATGCTCACGGAGACCGTTGAAGCTGGATTTTGGCGCATTACGGGCGCCAATTCGGAGGCATCGGCCTTCGGCGGCATATCACTCGCTTGCCTTGCATTCTGTTATGTTTACTGGCGCAAGACCAAGTCGCGGCTGGCTCAAGCGCTGTCCGCTCTGTTGTTGGTTCTTTTGCTCCTTTCCACTTCTTCTACTGCCTATGTCGGCCTGACCATATTGAGCATTCCCGTTGCGTTTTCCATCCTGCACTCGTTTCTATCTGGGCGCACCGACAAGGATGAGATTTTAATCATTGCGCTCCTTGCTGTCGCCGGCGCCTCGGTGCTGGCAATCAGTCTTTATGACGACGAATTTTTTGCTCCGTTCGTTCAACTGATAGATTCAATGGTTCTCAACAAAGCCCAATCTGCCTCCGGTCAGGAGCGGGCTTACTGGAACATCAAAAGTCTTCAGGCTTTCATTGACACGGGCGGTCTCGGCGTTGGCTTGGGCAGTTCACGTGCGTCGAGTTGGCCGATCGCAGTGGCTTCACAGCTTGGCCTCGTCGGCGGCCTTATGGTGGCGACGCTTTCGTTCATGGTGTTCAGAGGCATGGGAAGCCTCAAACGATACGTCGATCCCGAAACAAACGCAGTCGTGTCGAGTGTACGGGCTTCCGTCCTGGCTTCCGTTGTCAGCGGTTCTTTAACCGGCGGGAGTTCCGACCCGGGCATGATGTTCTTTATTGCGCTCGCAGTCATCTCCGCGAGCAGGGCTCGTGCTCGCAGCGAGAGATATACCGTCACACGCGCTTTGCCGCTTGGCCAACCTGCGTTCGAGGCTCAGCATTGAAGGCAGCGAAGATTTGCCATCCCTTGGAGGGGCGACGGTGACATTAGAGGCAAGCCGCGACGCATGAGACGGGTACAGAGCGCCTCACCATAACTCGCGACCAGCACAAGGGTGAGGCTGGACCAATCTCACGACTCCTTTTTCGGCACGTCCATCCCAATCTCCGCCAGCACTTCTTCCGTATGCTCGCCAAGGCGCGGCACGCCGCGCTCCAGCGCAAGTGCGGCACCGGAGAAGCGGATCGGCGTGCGAACTCCCGGCGTCTTTCCGGCAGCGGCACCGGTGTGCGGCGCCTCCACCCGCATCTTCCGATGGACGATCTGCGGGTCCGCGAAGACGTCGGCGACGGAATTGATCGGGCCGCCCGGCACACCGACCGCCTCTAACTTCGCGAGCAGAGCGTCCCGCTCGAACTTCGCGGTCTCTGCAGCGAGCTCCGGTGTCAACGTATCGCGATGCTGAACGCGGCCGGCATTGGTCCGATAGCGCTCGTCCGAAGCAAGATCCGGGCGGCCGAGCAGGTCGCAGAACTTTATGAACTGCCGGTCGTTGCCGACCGCAACGATCAGGTGTCCATCCGAGGTCGGAAAGACTTGGTAGGGCGCGATGTTCGGATGGGCGTTACCGAGGCGCCGCGGCGCCTTGCCGGAGACGAGGAAGTTCAGGGCCTGGTTGGCAAGCACGCCCGTCATGCAGTCGAGCAGCGCCATGTCGATCTGCTGTCCCTCGCCAGTCCTTTCGCGCTGGGCCAGCGCCGCCTGCACGGCGATGACGCCGTAGAGGCCGGTGAAGATGTCGGCGAAGGCAACGCCGATCTTCTGCGGCTCGCGGTCCGGTTCGCCGGTCAGGTCCATGATGCCGCTCATGCCCTGGACGATGTAATCGTAGCCGGCCCGGTGGGCGTAGGGTCCGTCCTGGCCGAAGCCGGTCACCGAGCAATAGATCAGCCGCGGATTGATCTTCTTCAGGCTCGCATAGTCGAGCCCGTATTTCGAAAGCCCGCCGACCTTGAAGTTCTCTAGAAGAACATCCGACTGGGCCGCAAGCCGGCGCACCGCCTCCTGCCCCTCCCCCGTCGTGAAGTCGAGCACGACCGAGCGCTTGCCGCGGTTGCAGGCGTGGAAATAGGCGGCGTCGAGCTTCTCGCCCCCTTCCCCTTCGACGAAGGGCGGACCCCAGGTCCTGGTATCGTCCCCGGCCGGGCTCTCCACCTTGATGACCTCGGCGCCGAGGTCGGCGAGTGTCTGGCCGATCCAGGGACCGGCGAGGATGCGGGCGAGTTCGAGGACTCGTATGCCCTTGAGCGGCGTTTCCATCGTCGCGCCGCTCAGAAAAACGCCTGCAGCCCGGTCTGGGCGCGGCCAAGGATCAGCGCATGGACATCATGCGTGCCCTCATAGGTATTGACGGTCTCGAGATTCAGCATGTGGCGCATCACCTGATATTCCTCGGAAATGCCGTTGCCACCGTGCATGTCGCGGGCCATGCGGGCAATGTCCAGCGCCTTGCCGCAATTGTTGCGCTTGACGAGAGAGATCATCTCCGGGGCCATTCGCCCCTCGTCCATCAACCGCCCGACGCGGAGCGACCCCTGCAGCCCGAGCGCGATTTCGGTCTGCATGTCGGCAAGCTTTTTCTGGAAGAGCTGGGTCTGGGCGAGCGGCCGGTTGAACTGCTTGCGATCGAGGCCGTATTGACGCGCGGCGTGCCAGCAGAATTCTGCCGCGCCGAGCGCGCCCCAGGAGATGCCGTAACGGGCGCGGTTGAGGCAGCCGAATGGCCCCTTGAGGCCCTCGACATCAGGCAGCAGTGCTTCCTCGCCCACTTCGACATTGTCGAGCACGATCTCGCCGGTGATCGACGCCCGGAGCGAAAGCTTGCCGGCGATCTTCGGCGCCGAGAGACCCTTCATCCCCTTTTCCAGCACGAAGCCGCGAATGGCGTTGCCATGCGCCTCCGACTTCGCCCAGACGACGAAGACATCGGCAAGCGGCGCATTGGAGATCCACATCTTCGAACCGATCAGCCGATAGCCGTCCTCGGTCTTGATCGCCCGGGTCTTCATCCCAGCCGGATCGGAGCCGGCATCCGGCTCGGTCAGGCCGAAACAGCCGATCCATTCGCCGCTGATCAGCTTCGGCAGGTATTTCTGCTTCTGTTCTTCGGAGCCGTAGGCGAAGATCGGGTAGATCACCAGCGAGGACTGCACGCTCATCATCGAGCGGTAGCCGGAATCGACCCGCTCGACCTCGCGGGCGACGAGCCCATAGGCGACATAGGAGGCGCCGACGCCGCCATAGGTGTCGGACACGGTGACGCCCAGCAGACCGAGTTCGCCCATCTCGCGGAAGATCGCCGGATCGGTCTTTTCCTCACGATAAGCCTCTATCACCCGCGGCTGCAGCCGCTCCTCAGCATAGGCGCGCGCCGTATCGCGGATCATCCGCTCGTCTTCGGTCAATTGATCCTCGAGGAGGAACGGGTCGTCCCACTGGAATTGACTTTTGCCGGCCATGTCTCTCTCCCGTCGGATATTGATTACGAGCGTGATGCGGCGGAAAGCCGTTGACTCTTTCTCCCGCCCAGTCTGCTGGCGTTATCGCAAGCGGGGTCGATGGTTTCAAATGAAATTGGGACAATGACTCATGCACCTGCTGCATGAGTCATTGGATGGCGGACGACATCATGCAGCACTGGGGGAAGCGATCTGCCGCTTCCGAAAAGTAGCAGCCTCGACCACCGTCACCCGTTTAATTTGCGCTCGCGCGCTAGCCAGGCGCTATGCCTGTGACCTGTAACAGAACCGACAACAAACTGACATCGCGCCTTCACGAAGCGCCGATATGGCAGGGTCACGAAGATCACCGGACTCTCCGGAAGAGGACCTGCCGCCGATGTTTCAGTTGAGAAACGTAACCCGCCAGTTCGGCAAGAAGAGAGCCGTCGATTCCGTCACTTTCGACATACCGCAGGGCCAGATGGTTGGGGTCATCGGTCGCTCCGGGGCCGGCAAGTCGACGCTGCTGCGGATGATCAACCGTCTCGTCGATCCCTCCTCCGGCTCGATTGAGTTCGGCGGCATCGAGGTCTCCTCGCTCAAGGGTTCTGCGCTGCGGCACTGGCAGCGCGATTGCGCGATGATCTTCCAGCAGTTCAATCTGGTGCCGCGCCTCGACGTGCTGACCAATGTCCTGCTCGGCCGGCTCAATCATCGCTCGACGGTCTCGAGCATCCTCAACCTGTTCACCCGCGAAGAACGGATCATGGCGATCGGCGCACTCGAGCGCCTCGGCATCGAGCAGACCGCGCTGCAGCCGGCCGGCACGCTGTCCGGCGGCCAGCAGCAGCGCGTCGCCATTGCCCGGGCGCTGATGCAGCAGCCGAAGGTGCTGCTTGCCGACGAGCCGATCGCATCGCTCGACCCGCTCAATGCCAAGATCGTCATGGATGCGCTGCGCGACATCAACGCGCGCGACGGCATCACCGTCGTCACCAACCTGCATACGCTCGACACGGCCCGCAACTATTGCGAACGGATCATCGGCATGGCGCACGGCCGCGTCGTCTTCGACGGCCAGCCGAAGGAACTCACCGCCGCCGCGGTCGCCGAGATCTACGGCGCCGGCGCGGCAATCGAGGAATCGATGACCTCGACGAGCATCAACATTCCCGCGGCTGCCGCCCGCGAGGAGACCGCATCGGCCGGCTTCAAGCCGCTGGCACTGGCCGGCCTTTAAGGCCGCCGCGATCGAATGCCCGCGTCAAGGGCATCCCTGAAATCGAAACTGATCCGGCGCCGCCGGAAAAACGGGAGACGAACCTCATGCTGAAAAAAGCTCTTCTGGGCGCCGTTGCGCTCATCGCCCTCGTCGGCCATGCCCAGGCCGAAGACCTCAAGGAATTCCGCATTGGCATCATGGGTGGAGAGAACGAAGCCGACCGCCTGCGCAACTACCAGTGCCTGGTCGACCAGCTTCCGGCCGCCATCGGCGTCGAGAAGGTCTCGCTGTTTCCGGCTGCCGACTATGACGGCGTTATCCAGGGCCTGCTCGGCGGCACGCTCGACTACGCCGAGCTCGGCGCCTCTGGCTACGCCAAGATCTATCTCGCCAAGGCCGACGCTGTCGAGCCGATCCTGACGACGGTCCAGACCGACGGCGCGACCGGCTACCACTCGATCATGGTGGCCCGCAAGGACTCCGGCATCACCAAGCTCGAAGACCTGAAGGGCAAGAAGCTCGGCTTTGCCGATCCGGATTCCACCTCCGGCTATCTCGTGCCGCTGGTGACCCTGCCGGAAAGTATCGGCGCGCCCGTGAAGGAGTATTTCGGCGAGACCGGCTTCGGCGGCGGCCATGAAAACCTCGTCCTCGAAGTCCTGAAGGGCACTTTCGATGCCGGCACGACCTTCGGCTCGGGCGTCGGCGAGTTCAAGGACGGCTACACGTCCGGCAACCTGCGCAAGATGGTCGACAAGGGCATCCTCGACATGAACGATCTCGTCGAGCTGTGGCGCTCGCCGCTGATCCCGAACGGCCCGATTGTCGTACGCACCTCGTTGAACGACGACATGAAGGCGAAGTTCAAGCAGTTCATGATGGATCTGCCGAAGACCGACGCAGCCTGCTTCTCGGCCATCCAGGGCGGTGACTTCAGCGGCTTCACCGAAGTCAACAGCGATTTCTACAAGCCGATCATCGACGCCCGCAAGGCAACCATCGGCGGCTGATCGTTCGAGCCATGCTCCTGGCGCTGGCTGCCAAGCGGCCAGCGCCTCGTTTGCGGGGCGCCGAAAGGCGCCGACCCCAGAGTGGGATAAGGAAAAGTGTGTGCGGTTTTCCGCCCGCATCCCGCTCTAACCTATTCGCATCGATCACGATGATTTCAGGTCGATCCGCCCTGGAATCATCGTGACCTAGAGAGGCCGGCTTCCGCCGGAGACCCCATGGCCACTTCCGTGCTTTCCCGGCAACTGAGCGAGAACGGCGCGCTCATCGAGCGCCATTGGCAGGAGCTCAACAGCCGGCGGCGGCTCTACACGACGTTCGGCCTCTCAATTCTCGCGCTGGCGCTCTTTGCATCCCTCTGGTTCGCCAACGACTCCAATGCCGGAAAGTTCGTCGACCGCCTGCCGCATTTCTTCGACTTCGTCGGCGACCTGATGCCGCGCGATGCGACGGAGATCGGGCGCGCGCTCCTCGATCTTCCCTCGCCCTATGACGACGGCAGTTTCAAATACAACTACCCGGAGGGGCGCCTCTATCTGACCGACGGCGTTTATATTCCCGAATATGTTCACAAGATGCTGGAGACGGTGAACATTGCCATCTTCTCGACGGTGCTCGGTGTCTTCTTCGGCTTCTGCCTGTGCTTCCTTGCCGCCAGAAATCTCATGCCCAATCCCTGGATCAGGGGGATCGTGCGCCGGCTGATGGAAATCCTGCGCGCCTTTCCGGAAGTGGTGATCGCCGGTTTTTTCCTGGCGATCCTCTCGCTCGGGCCGATCCCTGCGATCGCGGCGGTGTCGATCCACACGATCGGCGCGCTCGGCAAACTGTTCTTCGAAGTGGTCGAAAATGCCGACATGAAGCCGGAGGAGGGCCTGCGCGCCGTGGGCGCCAACTGGACCGAGCGGGTCTGGTTCGGCATCGTGCCGCAGGTGATGCCCAATTTCGTGAGCTATTTCCTGCTTCGTCTCGAGATCAACGTGCGTGCCTCGACGATCATCGGCGCGGTTGGCGGCGGCGGCATCGGCGAGCTTCTGCGCCTGTCGATCGGTCAGGGCCATGAGGCCAAGACGCTGGCGATCGTACTCTTGCTCTTCGCCACGATCTTCGCGGTCGACCAATTTTCCGCCTGGCTGCGCCGCCGCCTCGTCGGCGATCAGGCCTTTGAGCTTGCCCAGTAGGAGCGCGCCATGACTGCCTCGACCAAGCCCAGCGTGCTCGAAATGGAAGCGATTGCGGCACGCCACCCGCATCTTCTCAATTCCTCCACCGCAAGGCGGCGCAGGACAGTGCTGATCGGCACCGGCGTCGCTCTCTATCTCGTATTCAGCTGGTGGTTCTTCTCGATTGGCCATGTGCTCGCCAACGCCAATTGGGGTATCGCAGGCACTTATCTCGCCGACTGGGTCTCCTTTGAAGTCCGGCCCGAAATCGCGATCGCGCCCGACGGGACAATGGCCGTTTCGTACCAGCGCAATTCGCCGCTCGGGAAAAATCCGAATCCGCAATGGGTAACACTCGACAGCCAAGAGATAACGCGCACCGTCGAGGCTCCGGCCGCTGCCGCTCCGGTACAGAAACCGAAGGCCAGTTCCTCATTCAATTTCATGGCGCCGACTGCGGCACTCAGCGCTGGCGCCACCACCGGGCAGGCCGCTCCCACGACGCGCACGGAACAGGTCGTCACGCGCGCGGTCGTGACCTACGATCGCGCGACGCGCATTGAAGTCGCCGACAAGCTGGTGACCGTGACCCATGCCGGTGAAACCTTTACGATGAAGGTCGACGGAGCGGACAGGGTGACGCCGCAGACGCCATTGCCGCGCTGGGCAACGCAGAAGCGGCCGGGCGAGAAGATCACACTCTCCTTCGGCCTGACTGGCTGGGCCGAGATTGCCGGCGACGAGGTCTCGATCCGCAACCGCTTCTTCGGCTGGGCGAACTTCCTCTTCGATACGAATTCGCCCTACTTCGGCAAGTCCTATGGCGAGGTGGCATCGCTGATCCTGTCCGGCGACCGGATCGAACCGACGCGCTCGAATCTGTCGCTCGCCTGGGACAACATCCTCTACAACGCCGAATGGCAGCATCTCGACGTCTGGACGAAGCTGCTGCAGACGATCGTCATGGCCTTTGTCGGGACGCTTTTTGCATCCTTCATCGCCTTCCCGCTCTGCTTCCTTGCCGCCCGCAACATCACGCCGAGCGGCGTTACCAATCAACTCGTCAAACGCGTCTTCGATTTCCTGCGGTCGGTCGACATGTTCATCTGGGCACTGTTCTTCACGCGCGCCTTCGGCCCCGGGCCGCTCGCCGGCATCTCGGCGATCTTCCTCACCGACTCCAGTACGCTCGGCAAGCTCTACTCGGAAGCCCTGGAAAACATCGACGACAAGCAGCGCGAAGGGGTCAAATCCGTCGGCGCCGCGCCGATTGCCGTGCAGCGCTTCGGCGTGCTGCCCCAGGTGCTCCCGGTCTTTGCCAGCCAGGCGCTGTATTTCTGGGAATCGAATACCCGCTCGGCGACGATCATCGGTGCGGTCGGCGCCGGCGGCATCGGTCTCAAACTCTGGGAGGCGATGCGAACCAATTCGGATTGGGAAAATGTTGCCTATATGGTGCTTTTGATCTTGATGGTTGTCTTCGTTTTCGACAGCATCTCCAACGCGTGCCGCTTGCGGCTGATGGGTGGCAAAGCGCATTGACCCGATTTGCGTGGCTGCGATCATGATGTTGTCACGCAAATCGGATAGCTGCCCATTGGCATCCCGCCAATAGCCGAATCGTCTTCCGGGCGAGGCGTCGATAAGGAAAGTGAAGACTCGTGCGCTATGCAATCTACTTCGCGCCGCCGGCCGATCACCGGCTGTCGCTGGCCGCAGCCCGTTGGTTGGGGCGCGACGCCTTCACCGGCGGCGCCGTGGCCCGGCCAGAAATCCCGGCGCTCGATCCTGATAGGCAGGCCGCTCTGACGGCCGAACCGCGCCGCTACGGCTTCCATGGCACGCTCAAAGCGCCCTTCGAACTTGTACCCGGGCGAAGCGAGGCCGACGTGATCGCTGCCTTCGACGAATTCGCGGCCGAAATCGAACCCTTCGAGATACCGGAGATCACGCTCGACCAGATCGGCCCGTTTTTCGCGCTTGTGCCGAGCGCACCGTCCGCCTCCCTGCAAAATCTGGCGGAGCAAGCCGTTCGCCGCTTCGAACCGCTCCGCGCGCCGCTTTCGCAAGCTGACATGGCCCGCCGCAATCCGGATAAATTGACGCGGCGTCAGAGGGATTACCTTGCGGCATGGGGCTACCCCTATGTCTTCGAAGAGTTCCAGTTTCATCTGACGCTCACCGGCCCCGTGCCGGAGGAGACACGCAGCGTCATGCGCGAAACGCTCGAGGTCGCCTTCGACCCATTCATCGGCCGCCCGCTCAGCATCTCGACAGTCGCACTTTTCGTCGAGCCGCAGCGCGGCGCCCCCTTCACCGTTCACTCCCTGCTGCCGCTCGGCAGCGCATCCGCACGAAAGATTGCATGACATGAGCAGCGAACAGGTTCTTTCCAATGCCCGCATCGTCCTCGAAGACGATATCATCGACGGGTCTGTGCTGATCCGCGACGGAAGGATTGCCGACATTTCGGAAGGCGCGAGTCGAGTTGGCGAGGATTTCGAAGGCGACTACCTGCTGCCCGGCCTGATCGAACTGCATACCGATCACCTGGAAGCGCACTACTCGCCACGCCCGGGCGTGCGCTGGCTGAAGATCGCCGCGATCCAGGCCCACGACGCCCAGGTGGTCACGTCAGGCATCACGACCGTCTTCGACTGCCTGCGTCTCGGCTCGGACGAGGAGAGCGGCTTCCCGAAGGGCGAAATGCGCAGCATGGCCGATGCCTTGGCGCAGGCGAAGGACGAAGGGCGGCTGCGCGCCGACCACCTCATCCACCTGCGCTGCGAGGTCTCGACGAACGACGTCCTCGAGCACTACGAGGATTTTCGCGACGACCCGCAGGTGCGCCTCGTCTCGCTGATGGACCACGCGCCCGGCCAGCGCCAGTTCCAGACGATGGAGCAATATACGCTCTACTACAAAACCAAGCGCGGCCTCACGGACGAGGCTTTCGCGGCTTTCTGCGAGCGCCAGCAGGCCCTGTCGGCCCGTTTCGCGGCACCACATCGCACTGCGCTTGCCCAGGCCTGCGCCGCACGCGGCATCACCATAGCCAGCCACGACGACGCGACCCTTGCGCATGTCGAGGAGTCGATCGGCTATGGCGTCCGGCTCGCCGAGTTTCCGACGAGTTTCGAAGCGGCGGAAGCCTCGCACCGGGCGGGCCTCAGCGTCCTGATGGGAGCACCGAACGTCGTGCGCGGCAAATCGCACTCCGGAAACATCGCCGCCCGCGAACTCGCGGAGCGCGGCGTGCTCGATGTGCTTTCTTCGGACTACGTACCGTTCAGCCTGATCCATGCGCCCTTCATCCTCGCGGATGAAGTCGAAAGCATCGACCTGCCGAGCGCGATAGCCTTGGTGACCGCGACACCGGCACGCACCGTCGGTCTTAGCGACCGCGGCCGGATCGTCGTCGGGCTGCGCGCCGATATCGTTCGCGTCCGTCGGCCAGAAGGCATTCCGGTTGTTCGCTCCGTCTGGCGCGAAGGACGGCGTGTCGCATGATGGCGGAGGAAAGGCACGGCGGGACGCTCATCGTCGTCGTCGGCCCGAGCGGCGCCGGCAAGGATAGTGTCATGGGTTTTGCCGCCCGCCACTTCGCGCAGCGGCCCGATATTCTCTTCGTCCGGCGGGTCATCACCCGCCCCTCTGATGCCGGCAGCGAAGTGCACGAAAGCGTCTCCGCCGCCGAATTCGAGGCAATGCAGGAAGGCGGCGCCTTCGCGGTTTCCTGGCAGGCGCACGGCTTGAGCTATGGCATTCCGCGCGACATCGCCGACAAGATCGAGAGCGGCATGACGGCGATCGTCAACGGCAGCCGCGCCGCCCTTCCCGCCATTCGCGCCGCCTTCGGCAAGGTCGCCGTCGCCCTCGTCACCGCCGACGCCTCGGTCTTGGCGAAGCGCCTCGCCCAACGTGGGCGCGAAAACGAGGAAGACGTGCTGCGCCGGCTGAAGCGGCAGGTCCCCGACGTCGTCGCCGGGCCGGACGTGACGGTGATCGACAACAGCGGCCGGCTTGAGATCGCCGGGCAGCGTTTCGTTGCGCTCGTCGAACAGCATTGCGCCAAGTCGCACCACCCCGCCTGATAAGGGCATTTTGCAGTCAGGTGGAACCAGCTGACGTCGTATAAATGCGGCAAAGCAAAGAGTTAGATCGGTAGCGCAAACGCATAAGAGCGCATCCGCTCCGGCGACAACTGGTCGTTTCCGCCCAAGCCCCGGATCAATGGTCCGGGGCTTTTTCGTCCTGGCCGCTCGCCCCGTCCGCAGCTCGCGTTACCTCTTTGCACGTGAGCAAAGAATTTTTCCCTTGCCGTCCGCTTTATTATGTATATACATTATCGCAACAGAAGGGGCGGAGATCAGATGAACCGAAACGCCGACATGGAACGCAGCAGTCTCTGGCGCAATGTGCGCCTCGCAACGCTCCGCGAGGATCTGGGCCCGCTCGGCATCGTCGAAAAAGGAGCCGTTGCTGTCTGCGGTGACCGGATCGTCTACGCCGGCGCCGAAGGCGATCTGCCATCCGAGCTTTCTTCGGCCGACCAGGTGATCGATTGCGACGGACGCTGGATGACCCCGGCGCTGATCGACTGCCACACCCATCTCGTCCATGGCGGCAATCGCGCCCGCGAATTTCAGCTGCGGCTCGAAGGCGCAACTTACGAAGAGATTGCCCGCGCCGGCGGCGGCATCGTCTCGACCGTGAAGGCAACCAATGCGCTATCGGTCGAGGAACTGGTGGCTGCCGCCCTTCCGCGGCTCGACGCGCTGCTCATGGAAGGCGTCTCGACTGTCGAGATCAAATCGGGCTACGGCCTCAACATCGATGCGGAACTGAAGATGCTCCGCGCCGCCCGCCAGTTGGAGCGCCTTCGCCCGGTGCGCATCGTTACCAGCTATCTCGCCGCCCACGCCACGCCACCGGAATACAAGGGCCGCAATGCCGACTACCTCGGCGACGTCGTTCTTCCCGGTCTGGTCCAGGCGCATGCCGAAGGACTGGTCGACGCCGTCGATGGGTTCTGCGAGGGGATCGCCTTTTCGCCTGCCGAGATCACGCGTGTCTTCGACAAAGCCAAGGCACTTGGCCTGCCGGTCAAGCTTCATGCCGAACAGCTTTCCAATCTCGGCGGCGCCAAGCTTGCCGCCTCCTATGGGGCGCTTTCGGCCGATCATCTCGAATATCTCGATGCCGATGGCGCCGCCGCCATGGCGAAGTCCGGGACTGTCGCCGTCCTGCTGCCCGGGGCGTTCTACACGCTGCGCGAAACGCAATTGCCGCCGATCGAAGTTCTGCGCACCGCCGGCACACGCATCGCCATCGCCACCGATTGCAACCCGGGCACGTCGCCGCTGACCTCCCTGCTGCTCACGATGAATATGTCGGCAACGCTCTTCCGCCTGACGCTCGAGGAATGCCTCGCCGGCGTCACGCGTGAGGCTGCCCGCGCGCTGGGCATACTCGATGAGACCGGCACGATCGAAGCGGGTAAATCCGCCGACCTTGCCCTCTGGAACATCGAGACGCCGGCGGAACTGATCTACCGCATCGGCTTCAACCCCCTCTCCGAGCGGATCTTCAAGGTTGAAAGGATTGCCCGATGACCATTGTTCTGAAACCCGGTTCCGTGCCGCTCAAGGACCTGGAGACGATCTACTGGACCGGCGAGCCGGCCCGCCTCGACCGCGCCTTCGATGCCGGCATCGAGAAGGCCGCAGCGCGCATCGCCGAAATCGTCGCCGGCAACGCGCCCGTCTATGGCATCAACACCGGCTTCGGCAAGCTTGCCTCGATCAAGATCGACAGCGCCGATGTGGCGACCCTGCAGCGCAATCTGATCCTCTCGCATTGCTGCGGCGTCGGCCAGCCTCTGCCCGAAAACATCGTGCGTCTCATCATGGCGCTGAAGCTCGTCTCGCTCGGGCGCGGCGCCTCCGGCGTCCGGCTCGAACTCGTCCGTCTGATCGAGGGGATGCTCGAAAAGGGCGTCATTCCGCTGATCCCGGAAAAGGGTTCAGTCGGCGCCTCGGGCGATCTTGCACCGCTCGCCCATATGGCAGCGGTGATGATGGGGCATGGCGAAGCCTTCGTCGCCGGCGAACGCATGAAGGGCGCTGCCGCCTTGAAGGCGGTCGGGCTTGCCCCGGTGACGCTCGCCGCCAAGGAAGGCCTGGCGCTGATCAACGGCACCCAGGTGTCGACGGCATTGGCGCTCGCGGGCCTGTTCCGCGCCCATCGTGCCGCTCAAGGAGCGCTCATCACCGGCGCGCTGTCGACCGATGCCGCCATGGGATCGTCCGCGCCCTTCCACCCCGATATCCATATGCTGCGCGGCCATCGCGGCCAGATCGACACGGCGGCAGCCCTTCGGCGACTGCTTGAGGGATCGGTGATCCGCCAGAGCCACCTCGAGGGCGACGAGCGCGTGCAGGATCCCTATTGCATCCGCTGCCAGCCGCAGGTCGACGGCGCCTGCCTCGATCTCTTGCGTTCGGTCGCCGCGACGCTCACGATCGAGGCCAATGCCGTCACCGACAACCCGCTCGTGCTCTCCGACAATTCCGTCGTTTCCGGCGGCAATTTCCATGCCGAGCCGGTGGCGTTCGCCGCCGACCAGATCGCCCTGGCCATCTGCGAAATCGGCGCCATCTCCCAGCGGCGCATCGCCCTCCTCGTCGACCCGGCCTTGAGCTACGGCCTGCCGGCCTTTCTCGCCAGGAAGCCGGGCCTCAATTCGGGCCTGATGATCGCCGAGGTCACCTCCGCTGCACTGATGTCGGAGAACAAGCAACTCTCGCATCCGGCCTCCGTCGATTCGACGCCGACCTCGGCCAACCAGGAAGACCACGTATCGATGGCCTGCCACGGCGCGCGCCGCCTGTTGCAGATGACCGACAACCTGTTCTCGATCATCGGCATCGAAGCCTTGGCCGCCGTCCAGGGTATCGAGTTCCGGGCGCCGCTTGCGACCAGCCCGGAACTTCAAAAGGCCGCCGCCGCGGTGCGTGCCGTTTCCCCGACGGTCGAGGAAGACCGCTATATGGCCGACGACCTCAAGGCTGCAGGCGACCTCGTCGCCTCCGGCCGGCTGGCGGCCACCGTCGCCGACGGCATCCTGCCGCGACTGGAGGCTTGACATGGCCGTCTTCGAAGTCCGGCAAGGCACCTCGCCGGTGATCCTCGGCTTTCCCCACACGGGCACGGAGGTACCGCCACCGATCTGGCAGCGGTTGAACGACAACGGCCGCATCCTGGCCGATACGGATTGGCACATCCACGACCTCTACGAAGGCCTGCTGCCGGACGCGACAACCGTGCGCGCCACCTTCCATCGCTATGTCATCGATGCCAATCGTGACCCTGAAGGCATCAGCCTCTACCCGGGTCAGAACACGACCGGGCTTGTGCCGGAAACCGATTTCGACGGCGTGCCGATCTGGCAGGAGGGCCAAGGCCCGACGGATGCGGATATCGCCGCGAGGCTGCGCGATTTTCACGCTCCTTATCATGCCGCGCTTGCCGCCGAGATCGCCCGCGTCAAGGCGATCCATGGCGTGGCGGTTCTCTATGACTGCCACTCGATCCGCTCGCACATACCTTTCCTCTTCGAGGGCAAGCTGCCGGACTTCAATATCGGTACGGATATGGGCAAGACCTGCGCCCCAGCGATCGAGGCCGCAGCCGTGGAAACCGCCGCGAAAGCAGAGCGTTACACCCATGTCCTGAATGGCCGCTTCAAAGGCGGCTGGACGACCCGGCACTATGGAAAGCCTGAAGCCGGCGTTCACGCGATCCAGATGGAACTGGCGCAGTCGACCCATCTGGCGTCGGAAGCGCCCCCATTCGCACTGGACGCAGCCAAAGCCGAGGGCCTTCGCCGCCATCTCCGGCGGATGCTGCAGGATATCGAAACAATCGCACTCGACCTCAACAAGTTTGGCCAGAACTTGCAGAATTGAATAATCACAATGTCTTATGGCGGAATGCTGGGCTGACACCTCAGCAAAGGTTCCAGCATCCGCCGAGACGTCAAATGACAGGGAGTGAGGCATGAACATGACCAATCCGCGCCACAACATCCGCGAAATCCGCAGCCCGCGCGGAACCGAGATCAGCGCCAGGAGCTGGCTGACCGAAGCGCCGCTCCGGATGCTGATGAACAATCTCGACCCGGAGGTCGCCGAGAACCCGCACGAGCTCGTCGTCTATGGCGGCATCGGCCGGGCCGCCCGCACCTGGGCGGATTTCGACCGGATCGTCGCGACGCTGAAGGATCTCAACGAGGACGAGACGCTGCTCGTCCAGTCGGGCAAGCCGGTTGGTGTCTTCCGCACCCATAAGGATGCGCCCCGCGTGCTGATCGCCAATTCCAACCTCGTGCCGCATTGGGCGACCTGGGATCATTTCAACGAACTGGATAGGAAGGGTCTCGCCATGTACGGCCAAATGACCGCCGGTTCGTGGATCTATATCGGCAGCCAGGGTATCGTGCAGGGCACCTACGAGACCTTCGTCGAAGCCGGCCGCCAGCACTATAACGGCGACCTCAAGGGCAGGTGGGTGCTGACCGGCGGCCTCGGCGGCATGGGCGGCGCCCAGCCGCTCGCCGCAGTCATGGCCGGCGCCTGCTGCCTGGCGGTCGAATGCAACCCGGACTCGATCGATTTCCGCCTGCGCACACGCTACGTCGACGCGAAGGCCGAGACGCTTGACGAAGCCATGGAGATGATCAACCGCTGGACGGCCGCCGGCGAGGCGAAATCCGTCGGCCTGCTCGGCAACACGGCAGAGATCCTGCCGGAAATGGTCCGGCGCGGCATCCGCCCGGGCATGGTGACGGACCAGACCTCGGCGCATGACCCGATCAACGGCTATCTGCCGAAGGGCTGGACCATGGCCGAGTGGAAGCAAAAGCGCGAAACCGACCCGAAGGCCGTCGAAAAGGCCGCCCGCGCCTCGATGCGCGAGCATGTCGAAGCGATGATCGCCTTCCAGGACATGGGCATCCCGACCTTCGACTACGGCAACAACATCCGCCAGATGGCCAAGGAAGAAGGTCTCGAAAACGCCTTCGCCTTCCCGGGCTTCGTGCCGGCCTATATCCGTCCGCTGTTCTGCCGCGGCATTGGCCCGTTCCGCTGGGCGGCGCTGTCGGGCGATCCGGAGGATATCCGCAAGACCGACGCCAAGGTGAAGGAACTGCTGCCCGACAACAAGCATCTGCACAACTGGCTGGACATGGCTGCCGAGCGCATCGCCTTCCAGGGCCTGCCGGCGCGCATCTGCTGGGTGGGCCTTGGTGATCGCCACCGCCTCGGCCTCGCCTTCAACGAAATGGTCAGAACCGGCGAACTCAGCGCGCCGGTGGTCATCGGCCGCGACCACCTCGACTCCGGCTCCGTCGCCTCGCCGAACCGCGAGACCGAAGCGATGAAGGATGGCTCCGATGCCGTGTCCGACTGGCCGCTCCTGAACGCCCTGCTGAACACCGCATCCGGTGCCACCTGGGTATCTCTGCACCATGGCGGCGGCGTCGGTATGGGCTTTTCGCAGCATTCGGGCGTCGTCATCTGCTGTGACGGGTCGGAAGATGCCGCCCGCCGCGTCGAGCGGGTGCTCTGGAACGATCCGGCGACCGGCGTCATGCGTCATGCCGATGCGGGCTACGACATCGCTGTCGATTGCGCCAAGGACAAGGGCCTGCGCCTGCCGGGCATTCTTGGCAATTGACGCGAAAGCGAACGGCCAAGGGCGACGGTATCCGCCAGACGCGGATGCTGTCGCTCAACCCCCCTGGCCGGCCTGCGAACCGCTGCCTTGGTCACACGGCCTAAGTCCAGCGGGCGGAGAGACGCGCCTTTGGCGTGAATTCGAAATTGCGATCGAAGGGGAAGATTGGCCGCTGACGCCGCTCGCTCGTAAGCTTCTCTATGTCTTGATTGACGACACCCTCAGTGAGCGCCATCAGATTGGGATTGGCGATCGGCGCGAGTTCGGGTGAGAGGTAACCGGACTTGACGACCAGCAGGCGGGACGACTGCGGGTCGAGCCCGAGGCGGCGGAGATCCTCGATATTATGATAGGGGCGCCGCCGCGTCGAAAGCACGACCGTGATGCCGTCCACCTCGACCACCGCCTGGCGTTCCGCAAGGGAACCGGGATCATCGAGCCTGACGACTTTTGCCGTCACCTCGGCGGAAGGACTCGTGGAATCGAGACTACCGCCGATCCGCAGCGGTAGCGTCCCGGCCTCGCCAGCCGCAAAACACGCCTCTACCGCCGGGCGATCGGCAATGCCGGCGATGAGCGCGTCCTTCCAACCACGTGCCAAAAGCGCCTTCAAGACGTCGGCGCGGTCGCCGACGCCCCCACCGGTCGGGTTGTCGCCGGAGTCCGCCAGAATGAGCGGCTTTGTCGCCGCGCCTGCGGCAATATCGAGCATTGCGTCGAGGGTGCCGGTTACCGGACCGAAGCGGAAGTTTTTCCGGGCATCCCAGTAGCTTGCGGCGATTTCCTCCGCCGCCTTCGAGGCGGCTGCCTGGTCCGATCCGGTCACGACCGCGCAGGCGGTGGCCCGCGGCTCGTCGGCCCAGACGTAACCGACCATCAGGTTGGCATCGAGAATGCCATGCCGCGCATCCAGGTCCGGTAGCCGTCCATACAAGCTCCGGGCGGGTTCATCCTCCGTCGAGGTCCGTTCGCCGGGCAGCAGCACCGGTACCGGCGCCCAGGCGACGCCGGGCCGCGTGCCGCTTCGCAGCGCCTCCACCAGCATTGTCCAGGCCCGCAACATGGTTTCGCACGTATCGATATGCGGCGCCGTGCGATAGGCTGCGAAGATGTCGATCTGGTCGATGATCCGCTGGCTGACATTGCCGTGCAGGTCATAGCTGACCGCAACCGGGCAATCAGGCCCGACGACGGCACGGGCGGCGGAAATCCAATCGCCCTCCGCATCGTCCATGCCGTCGACCTTGATGGCGCCATGCATGGCGAGATAGAGGCCATCGACCGGCCGGGCCGCCTTCAGCCCTTCGAGGAATTCCGTCTTGAAGGCCTCATAGGCCGGCTGCGAAACCGGGCCGCCGGGGACGGCACGGGCATGCAGAAGCGGAACGTGCTCCACACCATCCGCATCGAGGAAACTGAAGTAATCCGCCTGCAGCAGCGCCTCGCCCCTCAAGACCCGGAAATCCTCGACCGACATCAACACCGGCGAATAGGTACTGCATTCCGTATGAATTCCCGCGACGGCGATCCGCATGCTCAACCTCACAGCGTCGGGCTCAGAGGCGCGATCGCAGCAAAGCGCAGCCAGTCCTTTTCAGCCTTCGGCGTCCAGGCCGCCTCGGCGATCGCCGCCAAACGCGGGAAGACGAGCCGGTTGAAATAGCTGCGTGACAGGAAGTGTTCCGACCAGATGCAGGCCTGGACACCCTTCATGCGGTTCTTCAGCTCTTCCGGGAATTCGCCCTCCGCTTCATAGCCATAGGTGTGCGCCGGTGTTGCCGTACCGGCCCAGCTTGCACCGGGTTCCTGCCAGGCCTCCGCCTGGGCCATGTCGAGGTAATAGGCCTGGCCGGGCGTCATCACGACGTCATAGCCCTCGCGGGCCAGCTCGATCCCGACCTTGGGGTTCTCCCAGGCCATCAGCAGCGTGTCCTCGGTTCCGACGCCGCCGCCATGAGCAACCTCGTTCCAGCCGACCAACTTGCGACCGCGCGCCGTCAGCATCCGCTTCACCTTTTTCAGGAAATAGGATTGCAGGGCGAAGGTCCCGGAGATGCCCTCCTCTTCCATCAGGCGGCGCGCCAGCGGTGAAGCCAGCCACGAGCCGTTCGCCACCTCGTCGCCGCCAATGTGGATATATCGGCTCGTGAACAGCTCGACCATCTCGTCGAACACCTTTTCGAGGAATTCGTAGGTGAGCGGCACGGCCGGATTGAGGGCGTTGTTGGGATAGCCCTGCACCGAATGATAGCTCTCCGGCGCCTCCTGACCATCGGCAAGCTCGGGAAGCGCGACAAGGGCCGCGGTGCTATGGCCGGGAATATCGATCTCGGGCACGACCTCGACACTGAGCGACGCCGCCCGCGCGACGATGGCCTTGACGTCCTCCTGGCTGTAGAAGCCGCCGGCGGGTTCGGCGCCGTTGCCGAGCTGCGGCAGCAGCGGCTCGTCGGGCCCGCGCAGAACGCCGAGCGTCGTCAGCGTCGGATAGGCCTTGATCTCCAGCCGCCAGGCTTCGTCATCCGACAGATGCCAATGGAAGATGTTGAGCTTGAACCAGGCCAGAATGTCGATCAGCCGCAGCACGTCGGCAGTCGGATAGAATTGCCGCGAAACATCGAGATGGCAGCCGCGCCAGCCGTAACGGGGCCGATCGGATATCGTGCCCGACGCGGGAAAGCGGAATTTGCCTGGATGGTTGCGCGCCCCGTCGAGGAGTTGCGCGAGCGTCGTCAGGCCATATTGCCGTCCGGCGGCGGCGCCATATTCGAGCCGGATGTCGCGACCGGAGAAGGCAAGCCTGTAGGCTTCTCCACCGAGTTCGCCGTTCCTCACAAAGAAGATCGGCAGCGCTTGGCCGGAGGGCGCAAGGCTGAGGGGAGCGTGGCCAGCGGGAAACAGTCGGTGAAACAGCGCCAGCACATCGGAAACCGCGCCGATCTCCTTCGCGCTGCTTCCCGCTGCCGGATAGAGGAGCACCGGGAAGTCTTCTCCGGGCACCGCGTCGACCTCGGCCGGCCAGGGCTGCAACGCGAAGGGTAGGTCGAGCCGGCCTTCGGGCAGGCGTGGCGGCGGCGGTTCGCTTGTCGCTCCTTCGAGCCGAAGATCGGACACCGCCACCGGCACATGGCTGCCGTCGGATAGCGTCACATAGGCCGACTTCGCCCCGTCGGTGCAGTGCTTCGCCTGCCGGTGCAGGCCGCTGACGGTGAAGGTCCAGTTCTCTCCCGCCTGAAGGGTCAGCCCCTCGGGCGGCGAGAATTCATGAAAGTTGGCGTTGCGGCGCAGGAAGACGGCGTTCTCGCAGGCGGCTGGATCGACGACGCGGGTGAGCGAGGTATAGACGAGGCGGAAGCCGCCGAGCGGCCTGCCGGACAAGTTGAAGAGGCTGAAGGTGAAGCCTCCGTTGGGGCCGCCGTCCGGCTGCCAGGCAGATTCGAGGCGATAAGAGACCGGCTGCATGAGCATCCTCCAATGGGGTTGTTCAATAGTGGCTGGACTGAGAGAAGGTGCGGGCGAGTTCGGTCTGGCCGGCGGTGAGGCCGCAATCGACCGGCAGGCAGACCCCCGATATGGCGCTCGCCTGCGGCCCGGCCAGGAAGTAGACGGCATTGGCGACGTCATCAGGATCGACGATGCGCTGAAGCGGATACCAGCGCTTTGCTTCCTCGAAGACTTGCGGGTTGGCGGCAGCGCGCGCCTCCCAGGCCCGGGTGCGGACCGTACCGGGCGCAACGGCGTTCGAGCGGATGCCGAACTTGCCGTACTCGACCGCGATCAGACGCGTCAGATGCAGGAGGCCGGCCTTGGCCGCGCTGTAGGCCGGGTGGCCGAAGACGCTGATGCCGTTCACCGAGGCGATATTGACGACTGAGCCCCTGCTCTCCTTCAGCATCTCCTCGACCGCCCGGAAGCAGAGAAATGCGGCTTCGAGATTGAGCGCATTGTCCATCCGCCAGATGTCCTGCGTCGTCTCTTGCAGGCTGACGGCCCGCGCCGCACCGGCATTGTTGACGAGCGTATGGACGACGCCTTGCGACGCCGCCTTCTCCGACATGGCCGTCACGCTCGCAGCATCCGTGACGTCGCAGGCGACGGCCAGGAAACGCGCTTCCCCACCGAGATCACGCGCCACCTCGCCTGCTGAATCGCCGTCGATATCGGCGAGGAGGACGACGTCGTGGCCGTCCGCCAGCCGTCGGGCGATGGCGCGGCCGATGTCGCCGGCCGCGCCGGTGACGATCGCTACGGATTTCGGCATGCGGTGTTCCTCAGCCACATCAGTCTCCGAGAAGCTGGCGATCATCGCCATCCCTGTGCGCCACCAGTTGCTGCTTGATGCGCCGGAGCGTCGCCGTGGCCTGCGGCTGGACGCGGTAGGCCACCAGGCTGGCGAGGATATCGACCAGCGCCACATAGGCGATACGCGTGGACGTCGGGCGGTAGATGTTGTTGCCTTCCGGCAGGTCAACCGGAACGCTGATGTCGGCGGCCCGCGCCACCGGACTGCCGGTCTGGGTCAGCGCTATGGTCGGCACCTTGGCATCGCGGGCGAGCGTGAAGGCGCGCACAAGTTCGGCATTGCGTCCCGAAAAGGACGAGCCGATGATCGCGTCGCTCTGCCTGGCCGCGGCCGCCAGCATCAATTGCATGCTGTGGTCGGAGCTCGCGGTGATGCGCAGGCCGAGACGGAAGAGCCGGTTCTGCAATTCGCCGGCGATCATCGAGGAATTGCCGCCCGAACCGAAGGCGTAGATCATTTCCGCTCCGGCCAGCCGGTCGGCGGCCTGCTCGATCGCTGCTAGATCGAGCGAACGATGCAGCAGGAACAGCGCGTTCTGCGCCTTGGTGATGATGTCCTGCGCGACGTCGCCGGGCTCCTGGCTTTTCGGCTCCGGCTTCAGGTAGCGCATGCCGACGTAAGCCGTGCGGGCCAGTTGCACCTTGAAATCGGAAAAGCTGTCGCAACCCAGCCGCCGGCAGAAGCGCGTCACCGTCGGCGGCGAGACATCGGCCTTGCCGGCAAGCTCGATGATCGATGCGTTGACGGCGAACTCGAAGTCGTTGAGCAGAATGTCGGCGATGCGGTTCTCCGACTGCGACAGCCGCTCCTTCTCGTGCTGCAAGGTTGCGAAAATATCCATTCGGACCGCCCCTCCTTAAACCTCATCGAGACGCGGGATGCGGGCGAAATACCGCACGCACTTTTCCTCATCCCGCGACATGTCGGGCGTCCTTGGGCTTGTAGGCGACGCAGTCGATCTCCACCTTGCAATCGACCATCATCGAAGACTGCACGCAGGCACGTGCCGGCGGATGCGCTCCGAAATATTCCTGATAGATCTTGTTGAAGCTCCAGAAATCGCGCGGGTCGTCCAGCCAGACGCCGACTCTCACCACGTGTTCGATACCGTAGTCGGCCTCTTTCAAAATGGCCAGCAGATTGCCGATCGCCTTGTGAGTCTGCGCAACGATATTGCCGTCGACGACCTCGCCATTTTCCATGGCCACCTGCCCGGAGACATGGAGCCAGCCGTCCGCCTCCACGGCGCGCGCGAATGGCAGCGATTTTCCACCTGCCCCAACCTGTTCGGCGCCATAGCGTTTGACGGACATCGGAACCTTTCGTGCAAATTATTTTCGTGTTGCGTTGACAAGTCACCACAGAAAGCCGAATTTGGCCAGAGAAAAACGTCATTCATGAAAAGAATTTCAATCCGGGACGAAAGACATGCGGGATCCTTTCCAGAATCCGTTTCCCACCAGCGACGCCGCCCGACATGCGATCTGGGAGATGCTGGTGACTCGGGACATCGACGCCTTCCTGGCGGCCGATTGGTCGCTTGTGGCCGCGGATTTTGTCGAGGATGGCTTTATCGGCATCGATGGAAAGCGGGAGGCAAGTCCTGATCGTTGGCGGTTGACCTTCCCCTCTCTCGCGGCCTATCGCGACGAGTGGCTGCGCCAGGCGCGCGATTTTGCCGAGCAGGCCTTCGCGGAGGACGCACGCACCGCCATTTTCACCACCACGACACTCGAGGACATCGAGATCAATGGCGACCGGGCGCTGGCCCGCAAGAAGTTCGATGGCGGCATCAAGAAGGCCGATGGAAGCTTCGATGTCTTGAAGTGGCAGACGGTCTATTATTGCCGCCTGCATGAAGACCGGTGGAAGATCTGCGGCTTCACCGGCTATCTGCCGAACCCGATGGGTTCGAACTGAGGGCAAGGAAGGCAACGGCATTGCGGATATTCACGGCAGCCCTGGCGACCGAAACGAACACTTTCTCCCCGATCTGCATTGACAGGCGCGCCTTCGAAGCGTCGCTCTATGCGCCTCCCGGAAAACACCCGGACACGCCGACGCTCTGCACCGCGCCGATCACCGTGGGTCGACGCGTCGCGGCGGAGAAGGGCTGGCAGCTGATCGAGGGAACCGCTGCCTGGGCGGACCCGGCCGGTCTCGTCAATCGGCAGACCTATGAGGCGCTGCGTGACGAGATCCTCGGACAATTGCGCGCGGCCCTCCCCGTCGACGCCGTGGTGCTCGGGCTGCATGGAGCGATGGTCGCCGACGGCTACGAGGACACCGAAGGCGATCTCCTGACCCGCGTGCGCGACATC
Organism: Sinorhizobium fredii NGR234; assembly: GCF_000018545.1. Lineage (NCBI taxonomy): Bacteria > Pseudomonadati > Pseudomonadota > Alphaproteobacteria > Hyphomicrobiales > Rhizobiaceae > Ensifer > Ensifer fredii. The sequence continues at coordinate 1,305,941 of NC_012586.1, read as the reverse complement.
GTCGGACCGAAGGTGCTCGTCTGCGTCGAGCTCGACCCACATAGCCATCTCACTGAAAAGCGTGTCGCTGCGGCCGATTTCTTCGTCTTCTTCAAGGAATTTCCGCATACGGATTTCGTTGATCGGGCCGAAGACCTCTGGCGCATCGCCGTCGATACGCTCGAAGGGCGCGTCCGCCCGGTCATGTCGGTGTTCGACTGCCGGATGATCGACGTCTTCCCGACATCGCGCGAGCCGATGCGCAGCTTCGTCGACAAGCTGATGCGGATCGAGCGGGAGGATCCGGACGTCCTGTCGCTGTCGGTCGTGCATGGCTTCATGGCCGGCGACGTCCCGGAAATGGGCACCAAGATGGTGGTGGTGACCGACGGCCGCCCGGAGAAGGGCCAGGCGATCGCGCGCGAACTCGGCCTCGAACTCTTTGCCAAGCGCGGCACCTTCCGCATGCCGGAGGTCGACGAACGACAAGCGGTCGCCGCCGCGATCGCCGCGCCCGCCGGCCCGGTGGTGATTGCAGACATGTGGGACAATCCCGGCGGCGGCACGGCCGGCGACGCGACGGTGGTACTCGGGGAACTGCTGGCGAAGGGCGTCACCGATGCGGCGATCGGCACGATCTGGGATCCCATGGCCGTGCAGATCTGCATGGCAGCCGGCGAAGGCGCGGAAATTCCCCTGCGCTTCGGCGCGAAGTCTGCGCCCGGCACCGGCAATCCTATCGATGGCGTCATCCGGGTCGTCGGGCTGGTGCGCAATGCCGAAATGCGCTTCGGCGAGAGCTTCGCGCCCTTCGGCGATGCCGCGCATATCCAGCATCGCGGCATCGACATCATTCTCAATTCGACACGGGCGCAAGCCTTCGATCCCAGCCTTTTCTCGGTCATGGGTATCGACCCGACCGCCAAGAAGATCCTGGTGATCAAGTCCACCAACCATTTCTACGCGTCGTTCTCGAAGATCGCCTCGCAGATCCTCTATTGTTCGGCCGGAACGCCCTACCCCAACGATCCGGCGAAAACGCCCTATCGGCGCGCGCGACGCGACATCTGGCCGATCGCCAGTGATCCTCACCGGCGCGAACTCCTCGAAGCGATACGCGATACCGCAGCCGGCAAGGACACGTCCGGCCCCGGTGCAGCCCGCAGCCAGGATTTCCTCTATCGGGACGACGGCCTGCCGAAATGATGGCGGTCGATAGGTGGCTCACCAATCGATGGCTTTCAGCAGACGCGCAAATGCGGCGATGCCGCCTCTTCCTTCAGCCATGAGGCGAAGGTCTCGGCGCCGGCGCTGAGACGGCGGTCTTGCGGCATGACGAGCCAGTAGGCGATCTTTTCGGACCGGACGGTCTGCGGGAAAGGCTGGATCAGCCTTCCGGCGGCGAGATGATCGCGAACCATGTGCATGCGTCCGATCGCCACGCCCTGTCCGTTCAAGGCCGCCTGGAGCACGATGTTGTAGTCGGTGAGTTGCAACACGCGCGCCCGGCGGATATCGATCCCGACCTCGCCGAGCCACAATTCCCACCCCACCGGATTCCAGGACTCGAGCAGGGTCTGAAGAAGCAGATCCCCCGGCTCGCCGAAGCGCGAGCCGTCACCATAAAGTGTCAGGCTCACGACCGGGCTCAACTCCTCATTCATCAACCACTCCGCCCTGATCCCCTCCGATTGGCCGCTGCCGAAGCGGATCGCTAGATCGACACCGTCCGCTGCGAAGTCTGCGAGGCGCAGTGTCGGATCGAGCTCGACCTCTATCTCCGGATGCTTCAGCATGAAGCCGGCAAGGCGCGAAACCAGCCAGTTCGCGGCGAAGGAGGGCAAGACGCTGACGCGCACCCTTTGCCGGGCCACCTGTCGGCGCATCTCGGACGTCGCATCGGCGATGATCCCGAAAGCCTCGACGGTCTTGTCCAGGTAGGCCGACCCCGCCGGCGTCAACTCGATACTCTTGGCCTTGCGCACGAAAAGCCGGACGCCCAGCGTTTCCTCGAGCTGCTTGATGTGGTGGCTCACCGCGCTCTGGGTAATGAGCAGCTCCTCCCCGGCACGGCGGAAGCTCAGCAGGCGGCCCACCGCCTCGAACGCCCGCAAGGCTTGCAGCGGGGGCATGGTGGTGGAGGCGCGCATGAGTTCCCTGGTTCTTAGGATAGAGACATTAGCCTGATCGATTGCACCATAATGCAGTTTGAATTGGAAGCAATCGGAGGGCCGTTGCATTCTCGCCGGCATTCCAAGGGGAGACCGCCATGTTAGAAACCATCGCAGCCAGACTTTCCGCTCTCGGACATGCTCTGCCAGTCCCTTCAAGGCCAGCGGCGAACTACGTTTCCACGGTTCGAACCGGCAACCTTCTTGCCGTCTCGGGCCAGATCAGCGCCCGGCGCGACGACATCTTCACCGGGTCGGTAGGTGCCGGGGTTACTATCGAAGAGGGCCGCATCGCCGCCGAATGCGCTGCGATCAATGTCCTGTCACAAATTGCCGCTGCGACCGACGGTTCTTTGGCGGCCGTCCGGCGGGTCGTTCGGCTCGGCGTCTTCATCGCCTCGTCGCCCGACTTCGCGGAGCAATCGCTGGTCGCCAACGGGGCTTCGGATCTTTTCGTCAACGTGTTCGGCGAGGCGGGGCGGCACGCGCGCGCCGCCGTGGGTGTGGCCGCGCTGCCGGCCGGTGCCACCGTCGAGGTCGACGCACTGGTCGAGCTGGAGCCAGCCGCATGAGCGATGTATTCGACCTCGAAAGGCTGCGAGCCGATACGCCCGGCTGTGCGGCCGGCATGCATTTCAATCACTCCGGCGCCTCGCTGCCGTCGCAATCGACGCTGACGGCGATGTGGGACTATCTGAGAAAGGAAGCCAACGACGGCCCGATGGAGGCGGCGAATAGTGCCACGTCTCTTCTGGAGGACGTGCGCGCCGACACGGCGGCACTGATCGGCGCCAAGCCGAGCGAAATTGCGTTCCTTGGCAGCGGGTCGACCGCCTGGGGCGCCGCCTTCTCGGCCTTGCCGCCGCTTGTTGCAGGCGACCGCATCCTCGTCGGCCGCCAGGAATGGGGCGGCAATCTCGCCACCATGCAAGACGCCGCGGCGCGGGCCGGCGCGCGCATCGAAACCATTCCGGTTCACGAAGACGGCAGCATCGACGCCGAGGCCCTGGCATCGATGATCGATGAGCGCGTCCGTCTCGTGTCGCTCACATGGCTGCCCGCGAATGGCGGCCTGATCAACGATGCGGCAGCGGTGGGACGCGTGATCCGGGCGGCCGGCGTCCCCTATTTCATCGACGCGGGCCAGGCCCTCGGGCAGATCCCGATCGACGTCGCTGCGCTTGGATGCGACGTGTTGAAGGCTGCGGGCCGGAAATTTCTCCGAGGACCGCGTGGCACGGCGATCCTTTATGTCCGGCAGGAATTCCTCCCGCGGTTGACACCGCGCTATCTGGATGTGCTCTCCGGGCCGATGGTCGATGGGGTCGTCAAGATTCGCAACGATGCACGCCGCTTCGAGGCCGGCGAGATTTCGCCCGCACTGATTTTCGGACTGGGCGCTGCCGCGCGCCAGGCAAGGACGCTCGGCATCGCGGCGATCCGCGACAGGATCAAAATTCTCGCGAACGGCCTGCGCGACAATCTGCGCAACTTCCCGAATGTGACGGTGCGGGATCTCGGAATCGAGCTCTCCGGTATCGTCTCATTCACCGTCGAGGGCATTCCGGCAACGCAGGTGCGCGCCGCCCTGGCCGAAAGGCAAATCGCAATCGGCGCGAATGGCGTTCCCTATACGCCGCTCGACATGATCGCGCGAGGGCTCGACCAGATTGCCAGAGCTTCGGTAAGCTATCTCAACACGTTACCGGAAATCGACCGCCTTTCGGAAGCGATCGCGGATATCGCGCGGCGAGCATGAGGCCGCCATCTTTCCTGGCCGCGCTGCCAAACGGATAAGTCAAACAGAAATGTCGGAGCATAAGATGGATTTGGGAATCAAAGGCAAACGGGCGCTTGTTTGCGCAGGTTCGAAGGGGCTGGGACGAGGCGTCGCCGAGAAGCTCGCCGAGGCGGGCGTCATTCTGACGCTCAATGCCCGCGAGCCGAAACAGCTTCGCGAGACGGCGCGCGCCATCAGCAGGGACTATGGCGCCAAGGTGGAGATCGTCGCCGCCGACGTGACGACGGAGGAGGGCCGCAACGCACTCCTGCAGGCCGAGCCGCGGCCCGATATCCTGATCACCAATGCCGGCGGCCCGCCGCCCGGCGACTGGTCGAGCGTGACGGAGGACAATTGGCTGGAGGCGATCCGATCCAATATGCTGGCGCCGATCCTGCTGATGAAGGCTGTCATTCCCGGCATGATCGAGCGGAAATGGGGCCGGATCGTCAACATCACCTCGGCCTCGGTCAAATCGCCGATCCCGGAACTCTGCCTCTCCAACGGCGCCCGCACCGGACTTACCGGATTCGTTGCCGGGACGGCCCGCCAGGTGGCACGCCACGGCGTCATCATCAACAACCTGCTGCCCGGATCGCATCAGACGGAACGCCTCGAAAAGCTGCTGGAAAAGTCCGCCAAAGCACGGGGGATTTCGCTCGAACAGGCGCGCGCCGAGGAATATGCGGAGAACCCGACGGGACGGGTCGGCAGGCCCGATGAGTTTGGCGCCGCCGCCGCATTCCTCTGCAGCCAGTATGCCGGCTACATCGTCGGGCAGAATCTGCTGCTCGACGGCGGGGCGCTCAATTCGACGCTCTGAGCCCCAATTCTTTGGTTCTATCGACGATGCGTCGAACCATGATCAGGTCGTCGACTTCTCGGCCATTGCGGATGCAGCCGCCGGGAATGCGGCCGGCCGCCTCGAACCGTTCTCGGCGATAGAACGCAATCGCGGCCGGATTCTCGGCGCTGACAGAGAGTTCCAGCTGCCGGATGCCTTCGCTCCGCGCAAAATCGGTCACCGCGGCGAGAAGCAGCCGCGCGACACCGCTGCCGCGGAAATCCCTGTTCACATAGACCATGACGATCGTGGCGCGATGCACCATCTTGCTTGCACGCTGGCGCAACAGGCCCATGATGCCCACCGGCTCGCCCGCGTGGAAAGCAACGAAAGCGGGATTGTCGATCAGCCGCCGGCGCCATTCGTCCTCCGGCAGCTTCTCCCAATCTTCGGCACTGCTGGCGAAGGATTCGGGTTCCGTGCGCAGTGCCTCGAGCCTAATGCGCCGAAAGCTTTCGACATCGTCCGGACCGAGCAGTCGTATCGACGTGGTCACGCTCAGGCGGCCGGATCGAACAGGGCAAGATCGATGTCGGTCATCTCGACCCGACGCTCGAAGGCGATGCCGTTTTCGTCGAACAGGTGGCAATCGGCGGCGCGGATGCCGGTCTTGACCTGTTGTTCCGGCCGGATGGCCGCGGTTCCGGGCAGCATGGCGCAATAGTTCTCGCCCTCGCCGCCCAGCGAGGCGTAGGCGACCGTGTGCGCGCCGAGGCGCTCGATGACGGAAGGATTGACGGTGAGCGTCAGGTCGCCCGAGCCGGTCTGGATGTGTTCCGGGCGCACGCCGAGCGTCAACGTACGACCGGCCATGCCGCTGCGCGGCGTAACCGGAACGAGCGCCGTCTGCCCCCTGTAGTCGATTTCGACGCCTGCCTCGCTCACGCCCGTGCAGGTGACCGGCAGGAAGTTCATCTTCGGATTGCCGATAAAGCCGGCCACGAAGATGTTGGCCGGCTTGTGATAGAGCTCCAGCGGCGCGCCGGTCTGGGCGATCTCACCGGCATTCAGCACGACGATCCGGTCCGCCATCGTCATCGCCTCGACCTGGTCGTGCGTGACGTAGATCATCGTTGCCTTCAATTGCCGGTGCAGCTTGGCCAGTTCGATGCGCATGTCGGCGCGCAGCGCCGCGTCGAGGTTGGAAAGTGGCTCGTCGAAGAGGAAGATCTTCGGCTCGCGCACGATCGCCCGGCCGATCGCGACGCGCTGGCGCTGGCCGCCGGAAAGCATGCCCGGTTTCTGCTGCAGCCGCTGGTCGAGGTGCAGGATGCGCGCCGCATGCTCGACCTTCGCCTTGAGTTTCTCCTCCGGCATCTTTTCGACTCTGAGCGGAAAGGCGATGTTCTCGAACACGGTCATATGCGGGTAGAGCGCATAGGACTGGAAGACCATGGCAATGCCGCGCTTGACGGGCGGCAGGTCGTTGACCCGCTTGCCGTCGATGACGATGTCGCCGGCCGTCGTCTCGTCGAGGCCGGCAATCATACGAAGCAGCGTGGACTTGCCGCAGCCGGAGGGACCGACGAACACGACGAATTCGCCGTTCTTGACCTCGAGTTCTATGCTCTTCAGCACCTCGTATGTGCCGTAGAATTTCTGAACCTTGTTGAGATTAAGCTGTCCCAAGTATCTTTCTCCGGCCACCGGCAAGAAGCGGATTTCCGCAAATACTAGAGCGGGATGAGGGAAAGTGTGTGCGGTTTTCCGCCCGCATCCCGCTCTACCGTTAGAATCGATCACGTTCATGATTCTAGGTCGATCCGACCTAGAATCATCGTGATCTAAAAGAAGGGACCGCGATGCGGAAGCGTCGCGGTCGCTTCTCGCTTACTTGTATTGCTCGAGGTCGGCGGCTGCCTTTTTCAAGGCATCGGCCGGCTCGGCCTTGCCGGTGACGACCGACTGGACCATCTCGATCATCGTGTTCTGGAGGCCCTTATAGTCGGTGAAGAGCGGCTCCGGCCCACCGAAGGAGATGCCGTCGATGAACGGCTTCCAATAGGGGTTGGCGGCAACCATATCGTCCACCGCCTTGCCCGGACGCAGCGGCGTCAGGCCTTCCTGGGCCTCGTAGATCGGCTGGTTCTCGGCATTGGTCAGGAATTTGGCGAATTCGATCGCCTTTTCCTCGACGCCGGTGCCGCTGAAGACGGCAAGGCTGTCGGTGATCAACAACGTGCCCGGCCCCTTGGCGCTCGGCCCGAGTGGCAGCGGTGCGACGCCCCAATCGATCTTCGTTTCCTTGAGGCGATTCACCGCGCCGACCGACGCGTGGATCATGCCGAGCTTGCCGTCGAGAAAGATCGCCCGCACTTCGTTCTGCTCATAGGAGGTCGGCCCCTCTTCGGCATAGGGAACGATATCCTTCAGCGCCGTCAGCGCCTCGAGGTTCTCCTTGCTGTCGAAGGTGATGTTGCCGCTGGCGTCGATCACCGAACCATTGTTCGTGTAAACCCAATGCAGGAACTGGTGCATGGTGTTGTCGAAGGTCTTGGCGACAACCCCAAAGCCCGCCGTTCCGGTCTTCTTCTTGATGATCTTGGCGTATTCGAGCTCTTCCGCCCAGGTCTGCGGCGGCTTTTCCGGGTCGAGACCAGCCTCTTTGAAGAGCGCCTTGTTCCAGTAGAGCGACTTGGTGGAGAAGGCGACCGGGACGCCCCATTGCTTGCCGCTGGTCGTCACCGTGTCCATGATGAAGGGGTAGTAGGATTTCTTCTCCTCATCGGTGAAGGGGATCGGCACGATCAGTTCATTGTCGGCAAATTCCTTGAGCGTGCGCGAGCCGACATAGGCGAGCGCCACCGGCGTTCCCGACGCGGCGAGCGTCGTCACCTTGTCCTGGCACTGGCCCCAGCCGACCACTTCCGAGACGATCTTGTAGCCGGCATTCGCCTCTTCCCATTTCTTGATGAAATCGGCATGCGCCGGCTGCATCTTGTCGCCGCAGGCGAGGAAGGTGATTTCCGTGTCGGCGAGCGCCGGCAGTGCCGTCGTGGCGAGAAGCGCGAAAGTTCCGGCAATCAATGAGGCATGCTTTGTCATGGTTATTCCCCTCGCTTGTGAGCTCGTTGTTGCGGTTACTGTTTCACGGCGCCGGCGGTCAGGCCCGCGACGAGATAGCGTTGCATCAGGAAGATGAGGATGACGGCCGGCGCGATGCCGACGAAACTAGCCGCCATCAGCTCGTTCCAGATCACTTCCTGCCGGCCGAAATAGGCGTAGAGGCCGATCGGCAGGGGCATGTATTCGGTCTTCGAGTTGAAGGTCAGCGCGAAGATGAATTGCTGGGCATAGGACCCGATGAAGGTGGTGATCGCGACGACGGTGATGCCCGGCATGGCGATCGGCAGGATCACCCGGCGCAGCGTGTAGAAGTGGCTTGCCCCGTCGACGAAGGCAGCTTCGTCAAGCTCCCGCGGGATGCGCATCATGTAGGTGCGCAGCAGCCAGATACCCGAGGGAATGAGGAAGGCGACCCCCGGCACGATCATCGCGAAATAGGTGTTGAGCACGCCGAGGCTGCGCATCAGCCGAAACAGCGGGATCAGCAGCACGGCGCCGGAAAACATGTTGACCGCCAGGAAGGCGGCGAGAAGGGCGCCGCTGCCGCGAAACTTGAAGCGGGCAAAGGCGTAGGCCGACGGGACGACCAGTACCAGCACGACCGCCGTGACGATCGTCGAGATGAAGAAGGAATTGAAGATGTAGCGGGCAAAGCCCGGCACGCTCACCCACATGGTCCGATAGGCTTCGAAGGATCCGTCCTCCGGCCAGAAGCGATAGGGCGAGGAGAAGAGGAGACCGAGCGGCTTCAGCGACACGAGGAAGCCTTCGACGAAGGGCGAGAGGATGAAGCTCAGGAAGACGAAGATGCCCGCATAGATGCCGACGAGTTCGTACCAGCGATAGCGGTTGATCATGGCTGGCTGGCTCATCGGCTCTCTCCCGAGGCAAGGCGGTGCGTGACGCGGAAATAGGCGATGCAGAAGATCGACAGGAAGATGCAGATCAGCACGGCGCGCGCCGCCCCTTCGCCGTATTTCTTCGAACCGATCGCGGTGCGGTACGTGTCGATGATCATCGTCGTCGTGTCGCCGTTCGGGCCGCCCTGGGTCAGGATCCAGATGATGTCGAAGGAGTTGAAGGTGGCGATCAGCGACAGCATCGACATGGTGATCATCGACGGGACGAGCAGCGGCAGGGTGATGCGGCGAAATCGGTAGAACCGCCCTGCCCCGTCCGTCCAGGCCGCCTCGTAGAGGTCCTGCGGGATCGCCTGCATCGAGGCGAGCATGTAGAGCGTCACCAAGGGCACGCCGATCCAGACGTCGGTGATGATCGTCGCCCAGAATGCGGTCGAACCATGCGCGAGGAAAGCGACCGGTCCGTCGGCCAGACCCCAGTTCTGCAGCATGCCGGAGATCATTCCGAACTGGCCGTTATACATCCAGCCCCACATGAAGATGCCGATCGCCATCGGCACGATCCAGGGCGGCATGGTCAGCACGCGGAACAGCGACCGGCCCGGCACGGCGGCGTTCAGCATCACCGCACCGAAGGTGCCGATGATCATCTTGATCGCCACGGAAAAGGCGGTCCAGACGAAGGTGCGGAGGATCACTTCCGCAAAGGTCGCGTTGAAGATCTTGTCGTAGTTGGCGGTGCCGACCCATTTGGTCGTCTTCTTCAGCGAGGCGTCCGTGAACGACAGGATGAACGTATCGACCAGCGGATAGGCGACGATCACCGTTACGTAGAGCACGGCCGGAAGAAGCAGTATCCAGGCGAAGATGACGGTGCTGCGGCGAACACTCATGCCCCTCCCCCTTCAGGCCGCACGGGCGTGCAGGGCTTCGTCGAAGCGGTCCCACAATGGTCGCAGGTCGACGACTGTTCGCTTCATCCGCGCCTCGTCCATGGAGAGTGCAAGAATGCCGGCTTCGAGCGCGTCGAGCGGCGATACCGGCAGCGGGCCGCCGTGTTTGACGTGGGCGATGATCTCCGCCGCCATCTGCTCGTCCGCACCATAGTGCTGCGAGAGCGCCGTCTCCTTGGCGTAGCGCTTCTCGACCACCTTCTTGCCGGAAAGCACCTCGTGCACGTCGAGATAGCCGCGGATGAAGTCTCCCTCCGCCATGCCGCGCGATCCCATCACGCAGAAGCGGCGGAACTGGTCCGGAACGTTGAGGTTGGTGTGGAAGTTCATCGCCACGCCATTGGCGTATTCGATGATCGCCACCTGATAATCGATGATGTCGCCGTCGCTGTCGAAGACCTTGTCGGACCCCAGCCATCCGCTCGGCTTGCGGTGGAACAGCTGCAGGTCGTTGACGCCGTCACGGGCCGGATCGTTGACGGGGGTAAAACTCTTGCGGCCGCCGAAACTCGCGACGCGCTCCGGCCGGGCGCCGACGACACCGTTGTAGAGGTCGAGGTCGTGGCAGCATTTCTCGAGCATGAAGCTGCCGGCATAACGCCCATAGCGGCGCCAGTCGCGCATGAAGAAGGCGCCATGATAGGGTTCGATATGTTCGGCGGCTTCGATCGAAACGATCTCGCCGAGCGTTCCCGCCGCCTGGGCGGCACGCAGATCGCGATACATCGGCGCATAGCGCAGCACGAGGCCGACCATCAGCCGGTCGTGGCCGTGCTTCGCCAGAAGCGCGGCAAGTTCGACGCTCTGTTCGATCGTGCTGACGATCGGCTTTTCGCAGAAGACCTTGAGACCCGCCTCGAGACCGATGCGGATATGGTCGAGATGCATGTGGTTGGGCGAGCCGATCATCAGGAGATCGAGTGTCTCGCCGGCAATCAGTTCCTCAGGCGTCGCATAGGCCTTCCCCGCCGAAATGCCGTTATCCGAAAGCGTGGAAAGGCCGGCGGGAGCCGGGTCGACATAACCCGCGATCTCGAAGCTTTCGTCGATCGCCCTGAAGACGTAGCCCAGATATCCGAGACGGAATCCGAGTCCGATTATCCCGACTTTCATGCTGACGCCGTTCCCGTTTCGTAATTTATTTTCGTAGACTGGGATAGAATTTTCAACACGTCAACAAAAATCCGAACATTCCGGGAAAATGTGAAATTCATTTTCATGAAGTCGGGAGTGCAATGGCGATAGCAGCGGCGGCGGCGTCCTCCGGTGAACGGCGGCCTTTGCGAGTAGTCGCCGAGACGCAGGCGACCCAATTCGAAGTCTTCGGGTGATGGTCCAAGAGTGACCGGTGCGACTAAGGAACGGCAACAAAGGATAGAGGTGCGCGCCAACGCCGAATGGGCCGAATTCAATTGGTCCCGAGCCTAGCCGTTGACAGTGGCGGATGGACGTCTTCAAAAGGCTACATGAACGAAATCCGAACTCATTCTGGCGTCACGCTCGAGGACGTCGCAAAGGCGGCCGGCGTCTCGCGGTCTCAGGCATCTCGTGCACTGAGGAACGATCCCGGGGTGCGAGAGGATACAAAGGCACACATTCTCGCGACCGCCCTGAAGCTCAACTACACCCCAAATCTGGCGGCTCAGACCCTGGCCAGCCGGCAGAGCCGGGCGATCGGTATCGTCGTCGGCGACATTCTCAATCCGTTTGAAGCCCTCCTGGCCCGAGAATGCGACCAGGCGCTTCGGCAGACGGGGTATTTCGCCATGCTGGCCGTCGACGGCAATGTCAGCTCCGTGCGGGCCTTCGTCGATCAGCGGATCGCCGGGTTGGTGCTCATTGGAACGCCCGAGGAAACCGACGACATCGTCAGCGCCTCGAAATTGTTGCCGACGGTTTACGTCGGCCGAGACCTGAAGGCGGAGGGTGTCGAAAGCGTCAGTTCCGATGACACGCTCGGTGCGCGTCTTGCGACCGAGTATCTCTTGAAATTGGGCCACAGGGAAATCGCGCATGTAAGCGGCGGACACGGCGCCGGCGCAAGACGGCGCGAGGCAGCGTATCGTGAGACGATGCGCGAGGGCGGGCTTCAGCCCATCGTCGCGGCCGGTCGTTATAACGTCGATGCCGGCAGTGCGGCGGCGGATACGTTGATGGCGCGCAAAAAAAGGCCGACGGCCATCTTCGCTGCAAACGACCTTATCGCGCTCGGCGTAATCAGCCGGCTTGCGTGGCTCGGCTACCGCGTCCCGGATGATGTCGCCGTGATAGGCTTTGACGATATTCCCCTTGCCGCGTCGGAGCCGATTTCCTTGACCACCGTTCGACAGAAGGTGCCCGATATGGTCAGCGCGGCAATCGACACAGTGATGAAGCGGCTTGATGATCCGGCCGCTCCCATCAGGAACATGGTAGTTGCGCCGGAGCTGATCGTTCGGCGATCGTCGGGAACCGAGCTCTAGGCGTGTGCCAGGCAGAACCGAAGCGTCGCGGCCGAAGTGGCGATCGCATCACGCGCTGCCATCGAATAGTCCTCGTTCTCGATGCTGATCACGTCATCATAGCCGACGGCCTTCAGCGCACGCACAATGTCGAGCCAGCCGTGAACAGACGTGCCATGGCCGAGCGATACGAAGTTCCAGGATCGCCCCGAGACGGGAGTGACGTGCTTCGGATCGAGCAATCCGTCCACGCGAGACTGCAGTTCGATGCGTGTATCCTTGCCATGCACGTGGTAGATGCAATCGCCGAGGGCGTTGATCGCCGATATGGGGTCCCCGCCCATCCAGATCAGATGGCTCGGATCGAAGTTGACACCGACCGTCTTCCCGACCGCCTCGCGCAACCGGAAGAAGCTCTCGACGTTGTAGACAGCCTGCCGTCCGTGCTGTTCCACGCACAGCCGGACGCCCTTGCGCTCGGCTGCCTTCGCATAGTCTCTCCAGAAGGGAATGACGCGCTCAGACCATTGCCATTCCAGCATATGCATAGCCTCGAGCGGCCAGGACGAGGTGATCCAGTTGGGGTGTCGATCATCGGGCCCGCCGGCGGGCAAGCCCGACATCATCACGATACGGCTAACCCCGAGAAGACTTGCAAGCTCGATGGTGTCACAGGCGAGCTTGGTATCGTTGGGACCGATGTCGCCCGGATGGAGCTGGTTACCCGAGCAGTTCAACGCTGAAATTTCGAGGTTGCGCTCTCGAAGCATGCCCATCAGCCGGTCGCGCGATTTCGCGCTTGCGAGCATTTCGGCGATGTCGACATGCGGTGCGCTTGACCATCCGCCAAGGCCAAATTCGACGCAGGAGAGGCCGAGCTTCGCAACGCTGTCCAGGCACTTCTCGAGCGAAAGCGCGCCCAACCCATCCGTGTTCAATCCGATCTTCATCGATTTTGTACTTCCTAGGCGACGAGCGAGGCTGCGTGCGGCTGCGCGCGTTCTACCTTGACCGGCTGATTGCGGTCGGCCGCCGCCTGGATCGCATCGAGGATCTCCGCCGCGCGCAAGCCATCGAGAATGGAGCCGTTGGCCATAGGCTCGCCATTCGCGATGGCTTCGAGAAAATCATGGATCATGAAGCTGAACACTTCGGCATAGCCGACCGCGACACCGTCATGGGGTACCGGCAAGAGGTCCGCAAAGGGCAGCGAAGGGCTGTTTGCAATTACCGCAAAGGGAGACTGTCCCGAGCCGTCAAATCGGGCAAGCTCGTAGTGAGCGGGCATTTGCGAAGTGTAACGAACGGTGCCTTTCGTCCCCGTGACCGAGAACGACAGCGTGTTTCCCATGCCGACCGCGACGCGGCTGGCGAGGAACAATCCCTGACATCCGCTTTCGAAACGCAAAAGCGCCGACATGACGTCATCATTGTCGACGGGCAGCCGCTTGTCGCTCAGTTCAACCCTATTGTGGCCGATGCTGGTACCGGCAGGCAGGAAGCGCTCCTTGATCGAAATCGACGCAATTGCGCCGGCAATTTCGTTGACCTCGCCGCAGAGAAAACGAGCGATGTCCACCGCATGGGTGCCGATATCGAGGAGCGCACCGGGCCCTGCCCGTCCGCGTTCGTAACGCCAGCTATGGGGCAAGTTCGGATCGGCGGCATATTCGCTCTGGTATTGGACAAGGGCATTGACCGGATCGCCGATTTCGCCCGCCTCGATGAGTTTCCGGATGGCCGCGACGGCCGGGATGCGACGGTAATTGAATACCGTTGCCGAGACCGAATTGGACACCGCTGAATCCCGATAGACGATCAGCGCATCCCTGGCGGTCAGCGCCAGCGGCTTTTCGCATATGACGTGCTTTCCGGCCGCCAATGCGGCGCGGGTCACTTCGACATGCAGGAAGTTGGGCAGGCAGACGCTGACCATGCCGATTTCCGGGTCCGCCAGGACAGATTTCCAGTCGGTCGCAGTCTCCTCGAACCCCCAGGTTTGAGACAGCGCCGCCGCGAGAACCTCGCTGCTGTCGCAAACCGTTTTCAGCCGGATTCCCGGAATGCGACGTGCGAAGCGCCCGAGATTCGCACGATAACCGAAAGCGTGCGCAGCGCCGATCATGCCAGCACCAACAATGGCGACAGCGTTTCCAGACATTTGAGCGACCCTCCCGTTTAAAGTCTCACTCGATAAGAGAGCGCTCCCATGGAGTCAACTCAGATGTGCGTCCATCTCCGATTCCCTGCACGCCTCTTTCGCACCAATGTGGGAAAAATCCGACTTAAAGATTTGTGTTGCATGATGAGATCGCTCCCATAAATCTTGCTGCGTCGAAGACTGCCACTGATGTGGTCTTCTGAAATCGACACATCGTAAGGCATGGCCCAATTGAGTCGCTCTCTTGAGCTAGACGTGGGCGCGTCCCGCGAGGCTCCGCTCCAATGCCTGAAGCGCATCATGGATCAGCACCGCGAGCGCTGCCACGATAAGCCCGCCCTGCAGCACGAAGGCGAGATTGTTCGACTGCAGTCCGGCGATGATGACCTCGCCGAGCGTCTTGGCGGCAACGGTCGAGCCGATCGTTGCCGTCGCGAGGCTGATCACCACGGAAAGCCGGATGCCGGTCAGGATCACCGGCAAGGCCAGGGGAAGCTCGATCTGCAATAGCCTTTGCCGCTCTGTCATGCCGGCGCCGCGCGCCGCCTCGATCACCGCCGGAGGCAGGGTCGTCAGCCCCGTCAGGGCATTCTCGAAGATCGGCAGCAGGCCATAGAGAAAAAGGGCGATCAGCGTCGGCTTCTCGCCGAAGCCGAAGATCGGGACTGCGAGCGCCAAAACTGCCACCGGCGGGAAAGTCTGGCCGATATTGACGAGGCTGCGCGACAGCGGCAGGAATTCTGCGCCCGCCTGGCGCGTCACGAGGATCGCCAGCGACACGGCAACGACCGTTGCGGCAAGTGTCGCAATGAGCACGGTCCGAAGATGAAGGAGTGTCAGCCAGAAAAGGCTGCCCCGATTGTAGACCGCCGGGGCGCTCTCCTGCACCAGCGGCTTCAAGAGCGGCTCGAACCAACCGGGCTGCAGCAGGAAGGCCAGCAACACCAGGAACACCGGCAACCGCAGAAGCGCGGGCAGCGACGTCATCAGCGCGGCCTCGCGGCACGTTTCACCAGCCCATCGAGGCTGACCTTGCCGATGATGGCGCCATTCGCCGCCGCGACCGGCAAGGCGGACCGCCCGGACCACAGGAGTTCGGAAAGGGCCTCGCGCTGGCTGAGTGCCTCCGGTATCGGCGCGCCTTCGGCCGCGCCCGGCTCGACCGCATCGCCGGCCGTCTCGATGGCCAACAGGCGGAACGGCCGCTCAGTGGCGCCGATCAGTTCCTCGACGAAGGGGGTTTCCGGGCGCACCAGCATCTCGGCCGGCGTTCCATGCTGTACGACCTCCCCCTTGTCCATGACGGCGATCCGGTCGGCGAGATGGAAAGCCTCCTCCATGTCGTGTGTCACGAGGATGATCGTCGTGCCGAAATGCTTCTGGATCGCAAGCAGGTCGTCTTGCGCCTTGGCCCGGATGATCGGGTCGAGGGCTCCGAACGGTTCGTCCATCAGGAGCAGGTTCGGCTCCGCCGCAAGCGCCCGCGCGACGCCGACCCGCTGCTGTTGGCCGCCGGAGAGTTCATGCGGGTAGCGCGGCCCAAAGAAGTCCGGATCGAGCTGAAAGAGCGTCAGCAACTCTTCGACCTTCGCCTTGATCCGCCCTCTCTCCCAGCCGAGCAGCGTCGGCACGGTGGCGATGTTCTCGGCGACGGTGCGATGCGGGAACAGTCCATGGCCCTGGATCGCATAACCAATGCGACGACGCAGTTCGAATTCCGGCACCGAGCGATTGTCCTCGCCGTCGATCCGGATCGTCCCCGAGCTCGGCTCGACCAGGCGGTTGACCATCCTGATCAGCGTGGTCTTGCCAGAGCCCGATGTTCCGACGACGACCGTGATCGTATGCGGCATGACGGTCAGCGAGACGTCACTGACCACCTCCGTTCCGTCATATCGTTTGGTGACGCGGTCGAATTCGATCATGCGGCCTTGCCCCGGCTGTGTTGTGGACCCGTCACTTCGATCAAGGCGTCGAGCGCGATCGCCGCCGTGAAGGCCAGGACGACGGTCGGAACCGCGCCGAGCAGCACGAGGTCCATCGCCGTCTGGCCAATCCCCTGGAAGACGAAGACGCCGAAACCGCCGCCGCCGATGAGGGCGGCGATGGTGGCAAGCCCGATATTCTGGACGAGCACGATGCGGATGCCGGCAAGGATGACCGGAAAGGCCAGAGGGAATTCGACGGCCACGAGCCGCTGCCACTCGGTCATGCCGAGGCCGCGTGCGGCGTCGTTGGCGGCGCGCGGCACGCCGGCGAGCCCGACGACCGTATTGGCGACCACCGGTAGCAGCGAATAGAGAAAAAGCGCAACGAAGGCGGGAGCGACGCCGATGCCGCGAACGCCGATCGCCTCGGCCCCCGGAACATGTGCCGCAACCCAGCCGAGCGGCCCGATCAGAATGCCGAAGAGGGCGATCGACGGAACCGTCTGGATGGCGTTCAGGACATTCAACACGGCTGCCCGTAACCGGTCAACGCGGTGGCAGAGGATACCAAGCGGCAGCCCGACGGCGGTCGCCGCAGCGAGCGATCCGAGCGCCAGCGTCAGATGGCGGCCGGCCTCGGCCCAGAACGTGTCGGTCCGGCTTGCATATTCCTTGAGGATCGAAAGCCCGTCCCATCGCCCCGTGGTGAGCATGCCGCCGACGAGCGCGAGGGCGCCTGCGAGGAAAAGGAGCCGGAGGCCCGGTCCCGGCTTCAGCCGCGTCAAAGCATCGGCAACCAGAAGCGCGAAGGCAAAGACGAGGATCCAGAAGCCGGACGCCGGCGAGACGCGGGCATAGGCATTGTCCGGAGGCGCGAGGTTGCCAGCGGCACTGCCGATCAGAAAGCACAGCGCGACGAGGGCGGCAAAGGCCGCGGCCATGCGGACGAGGACGGATGTCTTCAAAGCCGCAACGACGATGCCGAACGTCAAAAGTGCGAGGAGCCCGTAGCCGAGCGACGGCGGCAGCGCCTCGAGGATCGCCCTGCCCTCGCCCTGGACGATGCGGTTTGCCCGGAATGTCGCGAAGGGCGCCAGGAACGCACCGTAAACCGCGAGGACCGCAATGATCACGCCAAGCTTGTCGAAAGGAAGATTCCTACGCTCTGTTTCCCGGATGACACCGATCGCCATGAAATGATCCGCTCGACGCACTTTTCTCAAGCGTCGTCCGACTGGCATCGGACGACGCTCTTGTCAGCCTATTTCAGGAAGCCGTTCTTCTTCAGAAAATCCTCGGCGACGGTTTTCGCCGGCTCTCCGCCCACCTGCACGCGGCCGTTCAGTTCCTGCAGCGTGACGAGATCGAGCTTTTCGAAGACGGGCTTCAACAGCGTCTCGATATTCGGATTCTCCTTCAGCACCGCCTCCCGGATGATCGCCGTCGGCTGATAGACCGGCTGGACGCTCTTGTCGTCCTCGAGGACCACGAGCCCGGAGGGTGCAATGCCACCGTCGGTGCCGTAGACCATCGCCGCATTGGCGCCGTTCGTCTGGTTGGCGGCCGCAGCGATGGTCGCGGCCGTATCGCCACCCGACAGCGTGATCAATTGCTCCGGCTTCAGCGTGAAGGCATAGGCGGTCTGGAATGCCGGCAGGGCCGCAGCGGAGTTCACGAATTCGGAGGATGCCGCCAGGATCACCTCGCCGCCGTCGCTGACATATTTCCCGAAATCTGAAAGCGTCTTGAGGCTGTTCTTCTCAACCACTTCCTTGCGCAGCGCGATCGCCCAGGTGTTGTTGGCCGGCGACGGTGTCAGCCAGACGATCTTGTTGGCGTCGTAGTCGAGCTTCTTCGCCAGTTCATAGCCTTTGGCAGCATCCTTCCAGGCAGGATCATCGGCCTTCTCGAAGAAGAAAGCGGCGTTGCCGGTATATTCCGGATAAATGTCGATTTCGCCGGCAGTGATCGCCTTGCGAACGACGGGAGTTGCGCCAAGCTGGACACGGTCCGTGGTCTTGATGTCGTTGGCGTTCAGCACGGCAAGGATGATGTTGCCGAGGACGCCGCCCTCCGTGTCGATCTTGGAGGAAACGACGACGTCGGCCTTGGCCGCGCCGCAGGCAAGCGCAAGGGCCAGGGCGGTGCCGATACATGTCTTCATCAGGGTCAGGCGCATGATTGTCTCCCTCAATTGATCGCGCAGCCGCCACTGCTCTCCGCTGCGTCCGGTTAGAGCATCCATATATGTCAGGCTTCCGCAAAGAACAGGGCAACAGCGCCTGCGAACTCATGGTTGAACTTTGGGATGCCCTGGGCCGCGCTACATACTACCCGGTTGCAATCGACGCCGAAGTCGGTCACTCTCTCGCCGGGTCTTCCCTACAGTAGGGCGGCAGTTCTCCGACCCTGCGACAGTCGATCGACACAACGCCATTCTAGAATGCCAGCATGATCCGAAGCGGCCCGGCCTGCAGCAGCGCGCGCAGTCCTTGAGAAACAGTCGAGGAGCATGATGTTCGTTTTTGTTCTAGCGCTTCTTATCGGCGTAGTGGCCGGTTTGCGTGTGATGACCGCGCCGGCGGCCGTCAGCATTGCCGCCGCGGCCGGCTGGTTGCCAGTCGCGAACAGCTGGGCTGCCTTCATGGGCTATCGATTCACGCCTTATATTTGCTGTCTCCTGGCGCTCGTCGAATATGTCACGGACCAACTGCCGAGCACGCCGAGCCGCAAGGTGCCGCAGCAATTTGGCGCCCGCATCGTCAGCGGCGGCTTTTGCGGCGCCGTACTTGGTACCGCCGGCGGCTCCTTGGTCGGCGGTGCCGTTGCCGGAGTTATCGGTGCGATCCTCGGCACGCTTGGCGGCTATGAAGCGCGAAAGCGTCTCGTCACGGCGATCGGCGGCAAGGACTTGCCGATCGCGCTTCTCGAAGATCTCGTCGCCATTCTGCTGGCGCTCTGGGTGGTGACATCATGACCAGGCATTTCGATGCGATCATCATCGGCGCCGGCCAGGCGGGGCCATCGCTCGCCGGGCGACTGACGGAAACCGGCAAGTCCGTCGCGCTCGTCGAGCGCAAGTTCTTCGGCGGCACCTGCGTCAACACCGGCTGCATGCCCACCAAGGCGATGGTGGCGAGCGCCTATGCCATCCACACGGCGCGCCGCGGGGCGGAATACGGCATGACGACCGGTCCGGTGTCCGTCGACTTCGCTCGGGTGATGGCGCGCAAGGAAAAGGTGACGCTGGATTCACGCACGGGCATCGAGGCCTGGCTGAAGGGCATGAAGAACTGCACGGTACTGGAAGGCCATGCGCGCTTCGAGAGCCCGACCGAAATCAGCGTCGATGACGAGCGGATTTCGGGCGAACAAATCTTCCTCAACGTCGGTGGGCGCGCCGCGGTCCCGGATTTTGCGGGGATCGACGCCGTTCCCTATCTCACCAACAGCTCGATCATGGAACTCGGCCACCTGCCCCGGCATCTGGTCATCGTCGGCGGCAGCTATATTGGGCTCGAATTCGCCCAGGTGTTCCGGCGTTTCGGCTCCGAGGTCACCGTCATCGAAAAGGGCCCGCGCCTGATTGCGCGCGAAGACCCGGACGTTTCGGATGCGGTCCGCACGATTCTCGAAACCGAGGGAATCCAGATCCGCCTCAATGCCGAATGCATTCGCTTCGCCGGCCACGCCGACGGTATCGCCGCCGGCGTCGACTGCACCTCGGGCGCCCCGGAGGTGATTGGCTCCGACGTCCTGCTTGCCACCGGCCGCCGACCCAACACGGACGACCTCGACCTCGACAAGGCGGGTGTGAAGACTGACACGCGCGGCTATGTCAAGGTCGACGATATGCTACGCACCAACGTGCCGCACATCTTCGCGATGGGCGACTGCAACGGCCGCGGCGCCTTCACCCACACGTCTTACAACGACTTCGAGATCGTCGCCGCGAACCTCATCGACAACGACCCGCGCCGGGTCAGCGACCGCATCCAGACCTATGCGCTCTACATCGATCCGCCGCTCGGACGGGCCGGTATGACCGAGACCGAGGCGCGCAACAGCGGCCGCAGGCTGCTGATCGGCACCCGGCCGATGACGCGCGTCGGCCGCGCCGTCGAGAAGGGCGAGACGCAGGGCTTCATGAAGGTGATCGTCGATGCAGACACGAAGGAAATTCTCGGCGCCTCGATCCTCGGAACGGGCGGCGACGAGGCGATCCAGAGCATCCTCGACGTGATGTATGCGAAAAGACCCTATACGACGATCAGCCGCGCCATGCATATTCATCCGACGGTGTCGGAACTGATCCCGACCGTGTTTGGCGATCTTTTCCCTGCGACGTAGCGCAAGGTTTCAGAGGAGCCCGCTAAGCTGGAGCGTTTGGTAGCCGGCCAACAGCGTGATCAGGCAGCCGACAAGCTGCAGGAGTGTCCTCTCCTTCATGCGTCCTCCCCCTTATTCGCGGCTCCACCACCGCAGCGACATGCAGGAGAGCCCGGCGTCGATCTTGCCGATCTCCGTCGTCTTCAGCGGCACGACCGTGTAGCCGGCCTTGTCGAGCATCTCGATCGTGCGCGGGAAATCGGCGCCGACCATCACCACGTCATTGACGCGCAACGCATTGGCGGCCGGCTCCTCGCCTTCCGGAATGATCATCTGCCTGAACTTCTTGAAGACGCCGGATCGCGCCAGGCGATTGGTGGCGAGCACCGTTTCGTCGTCAAGCAGCGAGCAGTCGGTTTTGAAGTGGAGAACGCCCTCCGGCGTCGCGACAATCTCGCTCTTGCGGCCGAGCCTGTCCAAGCAAGACTGCAGCGCCTCGGCTCCTTCAATGTCTGTGCGGGCCGAGAGCCCGATCATCACGCTTTCCGGGGCCGTCAGCACGTCGCCGCCGTCGGCGTAGCCGGCCGGCAGATCGAGGACCGTTTCGAACATCTTGCGCAGCGTCGGCGCGATTTCCTCGGTTTCCCGGACACGCGTCGCCGCACCCGGACGCAGGACGATCGCGCCCTCAGTGAAGACGAGCGCCGGATCTTCGACGAAGATCGAGTCCGGGAAGGCATCGAGCGGCGGCAGGACCTCGGCCTTGACGCCGGCGTCGCGCATTGCCTCCAGATAGGCGTCATGCTCTGCCTTGACGCCCTCATAGGTCGGGCTGCCGCGATCCTCGGCGCGCAAGCCGTCGACGACGGAGCGCGAAGGGGTGCGGACGATGATGGAATTGAAATGATAGACCGGACGCGATGTCATCGAGAGCCTGTTCCCTAAGTTAACCTGAGACTTTGCTTACGAATGCCGGATGGCCGCGGAGGGTATTGCTGACCGTGCAGATTTCCTCTTCCGCTGCTTCGGCGATCGCATGCCGCACTGCGTCGTCGATATCGCCTCTGATAGCGAATTCGATATTGAAGCGCGCCACGCGCGACGGCTCGTCCTGTGCCTTTTCGCCGGTGACTTTCGCCGAGACTTCGACGACCCGATCGAGCACACCGAACCGGCTCGCGGCAATGCGCGCACTGAGCACCAGACAGCTTGCCAGCGAGGCGTAAAGAAGATCGAGCGGGCCGAAGCCGGCCTGCGACGGGCCGGTCACGATGTCGAGCGTGCCGCCGGTGACCGAGGTCACCTGTGGGAAGCCGGTCCGCCCGACGACCGCGGTCGCGCCCGTCTGCCTCGTCTTCACTCTGAGTTCGGCCATCGACGCTTCCTCATCCCCCTGCAGCGAAGCCAATATTCCAGCAATTTCGGGATTCGGCCATGGTGGTCAGAGTCGCTTTGTGCGCCGACACGGCTGACGTGTGGCCGCAATCAACGCCCGACGGCTTCTCCCGTAGTTTTCAGGAAGAAATGCACCTTTCCGACGTCGATCGGCACTTCGATGACATCATCCGGCGAAATGCGTGCAGCGGCATGCACCTGGGCGGTGAAGGCGGCCGACCCGACTTTTCCGAGAACGAGTGTGTGGGGACCGAGCGGCTCGATATCGCGCACCTGCAGCTTGATCTTCGGGAGACCTGCATCGGTCGCAATCGTGTGCTCCGGCCGGATGCCGAGCACGACCGCCTCGCCGACATGAGGAGCAAGCTTGCGCGCCATCTCATCCGCAAGCGGAAAGGCGACGTCGCCGGGCGCCCGGAACGTCAGGCCTGCATCGCCCCTTTCGAGGACGCCTTCGATGAAATTCATGCTCGGTGCGCCGATGAAGGCGGCCACGAAGAGATTGGCAGGCGCTTCATAAAGGGTGATCGGATCGGCGGCCTGTTCGATCCGCCCCTGGTTCATCACCACGACGCGGTCCGCCATGGTCATCGCCTCGACCTGGTCGTGCGTCACATAGACGGCCGTGGTCTGCAGGCGCCGATGCAGAAGCTTGATCTCGGTGCGCATTTCGATCCTGAGCTTGGCGTCGAGGTTCGACAGCGGCTCGTCGAAAAGGAAAACGTCCGGCTGGCGGACGATCGCGCGGCCGATCGCGACGCGCTGCCTTTGACCGCCGGAGAGCGCGCTCGGCTTGCGGTTGAGATAGGCGCCGAGGTTCAGGATGCGGGCGGCTTCCGCCACGGATTTCTCGATGTCGCCCTTCGGCGTGCCGCGAACCTTCATGCCATAGCCGATGTTTTCGGCGACCGTCATATGCGGATAGAGAGCATAGTTCTGGAACACCATCGAGCAGTTTCGCAGCCCCGGCCGCAGGTCGGTGACATCCCGTTCGCCGATCCGGATCGTGCCCGAAGTCGCGCTTTCCAAACCGGCGATCATTCTGAGCGTCGTCGTCTTGCCGCAGCCGGAGGGGCCGACGAGAACGACGAACTCGCGGTCGGCGATCGAAAGATCGAGCGGCGGAATGACCGTAACGCTGCCGAAAGATTTGGTAACTTGCTCCAGGCGGACCTGCGACATTCGAATGCCTTTCTCGATCCCCATGGCCAAGACGGGGAATGCACTGCGAAAAGGAAGCACCGGCTGCCCGGCGCCATGCGAGGCCCGCTCCGGATGACCGGAGCGGGCCTCGATGATTACTTCTGCGGCTGGCCCATCGACGAGCGATAGGCGGCAAGCTGCTTGTCGCGGCCGAACTCATCGGTCAGCTTGTTCCATTGCTCGGCGACCGTATCGAGCGCCTGCTGCGGCGTCACCTCGCCGGCAAGCGCCTTGGAAAGCTCGATCTCGAGCACCTCCGTATAGGAGAAGTAACCGGGCAGGCGCATGTCGAGGGCGATGTTCTTGGCGGTGACCGCTTCCTTCTGCGCGCCGAGATATTCCTTCGCCTCGCGATCGGAAAAGATCTTCGACCAGAGTTCGAGATTGGTGGTGTGCGAAAGGCGGTACGGATTGACGCCCGTGCCGCCGGTAATCGCCGCCTGCGCCGAGACCTCGGGGCTGGTCAGGTATTGGATATAGTTCCAGGCGGCTTCCTGCTTCGTCGACGAGCTCGGCACCGCCGCCTGCCAGCCGCCGAAGGCCATGAAGGAAGTCTGCACGACCTGATCGAACTTGTCCCACTTCTTGGTCTTGTAATTGTAGATCTCATCAGCGCCGGGTAGCGGCGCGGAGCCCACCTTGCCGGCAACCTTCGACTGCTTCGGGTCGGCGGCAATGACGCCGGTGTCGCCCCAGCCGATCGATTCCGCGACCTGTCCACCGGCAAAGGCGGCGTTCACCTCGCCGAAGGAGAAGTTGAGCGCATTTGGCGGTGCAAGCTTCGAGGCGCGGATATATTCCTCCAGGCCGCGCACCCAGCCCGGGTTGTTGACCTGCGCGTCCATCGTGTCCGGATCGAAGAACATGCCGCCCGGATTGTCCGGATGGCTGGTATAGCCGGCCACGTGGCTGAACAGGAACCAGAACTGTTGGCCGCCACGGCGGAAGGCTTCCGCCGTTCCCCAGAGGTTGTTGGCCGGCTGGTTGAAGAACTCGGCGATGTCCAGATACTCTTTCCAGGTCTTGGCCGGTGCCAGGTCGTAGCCGTATTTCTCCTTGAAAGCCTTCTGGTTGTCGGGGTTTTCGAACAGGTCGATGCGGTAGGTATAGGTATGGGCATCGCCGTCCATGGTCTGCGACAGGACCTTGCCGTTCCAGACCATCAACTGTTCACGATAGACAGGCGCGATGTCCTCCCAGGCGGAACCCTGCCGCATCTCCGCCGGCATTTCGGCGAGGAAGTCGGTGAAATCCGGTGCCCAGGCCGGCGCGAAGGCGATGACGTCGAAGGCATCCTCACCGGCGGTCAACGAAGTCACGATTTTCGGATAAAGCTCGGACCAGGGAAACTCGACGACTTTCACCTTGCCGCAGGTTTTCTCCTCCCAGCCCTTGGCGGCGATCTGGAGGGCCGAAGCGATGTAGGGGCCGGTCTGGGTGGTGGCGGTCAGTTCGACGCCCGTAAAGTCCGGGTCACAGGCAAAGGCGGTTCCATTGGCCGCAGCGGCCAGCAGGCCGGCGGCAGTCGATGCGAGCAGAAGTTTCCTCATTTTTTCCTCCCTCTGAGTGAACCTTGCAAAATCTGGAAAATGCACGCAGTCATTTGATGGCTCCGAGGAGCAGGCCAGACCGCATCAACCTGCTCAGAATTCCGGCCATGACCATCATCGGGATGATCGCCACGAGGGCCGCGGCAGAGATCGACCACCATTCGTCGCCGCGCTGGCTGTTTTGTCCGGCAACCAGGATCGGCAGGGTCTGCCATTTCGAACTCGTCAGGAAGAGCGCGAAGAGGAACTCGTTCCAGACGAAGGCGAGCGTGATCATGAAGGTCGCGATCAGGCCCGGCTTGGACATCGGCAGCACGATGCCGAAGAAAATGCGCCAGGTCGGAACGTTGTCGACCATCGCCGCCTCCTCCACCTCGATCGGCAGGGCCTCGAAGAAGTCGCGCATCAGCCAGACGACGATCGGCAGCGAGAAGGCGATATAGGCGAAGGTCAGGCCGACATAACTGTCGACGAGCTTGAAGCCGAGCTTTCCGACCTCCGTGTACATGAGATAGAGCGCGAAGGCGGCGACGATCGGCGGAAACATGCGCTGGCTGACGAACCAGAAGACGATGTCGTTGTTGCCGAGTTCCGGCCCCGGCAGACGGAAGCGGCTGGAGATCACCGCGAGCGCGAGCGCGGCGATGAAGGAATAGATCAGCGAAATCCCCTGGCCGAAGCCGAGCACGTTGCGCCCCAGCAGGAAACCGCCGAAAGCGACGACGACAAAGACGAGGGCGGAGAGCAGCCGAAAGCGAAAGGTGAAGCGGACGAGCGCGTAAGCAGCCATGGCGCCGACGAAGGTTGCAAGCACCGCAGCGGAAAGGCTGACGATCAGCGAGGCGATGAAGGTGTTGTAGAAGGCGCCGCGCTCGCCGGAGAGCAGCTCGTTCCAGGCTGTCAGCGTCGGCTCGAAATCGATGAACGGCAGATAGGTCGGGCCGCCGACGACGGCAAGCGGCGTCTTGAACGACGTGATCGCCACCCAATAGAGCGGAAACAAGGTGAAGGCGAGCCAGAGAAGGCAGCCGCCGAGCGCCAGCCAGCGCCGATTTCCCCGAAGAGTGCGCACGCTCATTTGTGCTTCTCCAGATAGGGCTTGAGCACAGCCAGGTAGACGAGGCCGATCACCGTGATAAAGATCAGGAAGAGGAAGGACAGCGCCGACGTGTAGCCGAGGTTGAACTTCTTGAAGCCCTCCTGATAGGCGAACAGCGTCAATGTCTCCGTCGATACTCCCGGTCCGCCGCCGGTCATGACAAAGACCGTGTCCATGATCTTGTAGCTCTCGATGAGCCGGATGAAAACGACCGCCGTCGAGATCGGCAGCAGCATCGGAAAGGTGATGTCGCGGAATTGCTGCCACGGCGTAGCGTTCTCGAGCGCCGCAGCCTCGTAGACGTCGTCAGGCAGGGTTTGCAGCCCCGCGAGCAGCATCAGGATGACAAACGGCGTCCATTGCCAGACCTCGACCACGATGATCGAGCCGAGCGCCCAACTCGTCCGGGTCAGAAACGGCAGGTTGGGAAAGCCGAAGAGCGTCATGAACTCGTTCAACGGCCCCATGGTCGGGTTGAGGATCTGGCGCGCCACGAGCGCGACGGCGACCGGCGCAACGAGCATCGGCAGCAGGAAGCCGACGCGGAAAATCCCCTCGCCCGGCACGCGGGAATTCAGCGCCAGGGCGACCGACAGGCCGATCACATATTGCAGTCCGACGGAAACGAAGGCGATCAGCGTCGTCGTGCCGGCAACGTGCCAGAAGCGCGGGTTGGAAAGCAGATCGGCGTAGTTGCCGAAGCCGACGAAGCGCGCCGGCATCGGCGGCACGAGCCGCATGCTCATGAAGCTGGTCGTCAGCGAATAGACGAGCGGAAAGATCGAAATCAACAGAACGATGATCAAGGCCGGCCAGATGAAGAAATGCTTGATCGGGTCGTTGCGCGTCATGCCACCGCTCCGCGCGCCAGCAGCGCCTCGATCTCCGCGAGCTTCGGCATGGCCGGCGCCGTTCCACGGCGCGTGACCGCGATGCCGGCCGTCGCGCAACCGAACCGCACCGCCTCGACCGGTTCCAGCCCGCGTGCCAGAGCGGCAGAAAAACCACCGACGAAAGCGTCGCCGGCGCCGGTCGTGTCAACCACCGGGCCGCTGGCGACTGCGGGCACCAGCACCGACTGATTGTCCGTGTGGTAGAGCACACCGCGCTCGCCAAGCGTGATCAGCGCCGTCTTCGCACCTTTCCTGAGGAGCACGTCGCCGGCGCGGCGGACGTCCTCGGGCGTCGGCAGCGCAAAGCCGACAAGCGCGGCCGCCTCCGTTTCGTTCGGGACGATATAGTCGCAGAGCGGATAGATGCTTTCCGGAAAAGGCTCGGCCGGGGCCGGATTGAACACCGTCGTGACGCCGGCCGCATGGGCGATCTTAAGCGCCCTTTCGGCGGCGGCGGCCGGCTGCTCGAGCTGGGTCACGAAGACGCGCGAAGTCTCGATCGTTTCACGCGCCGCCTCCACATCTCCGATGTCGATCGAGCCGGCGGCGCCCGGATAGACGATGATGGCGTTCTCACCGTTCTCGTCGTTGACATAGATGAAGGCGGCCCCGGTCGGCAGATCATCCATCTGCACGATCTTCGGCGTCACGCCCGCTTCGGCATAGGTCTTCAGCGCCATCTCGCCGAACGTATCGCGCCCGAGTCGTGAGATGAACGACACCCGGCTGCCGGCTCGCGCCGCCGCTACAGCCTGGTTCGAGCCCTTGCCGCCCGGGCCGACGGAGAAACCGCTGCCGGTGATCGTCTCGCCGAGCCGCGGCATACGGGACGCCAGATAGGCCGTGTCGGCCACGAATATCCCGAGGATCGAAACACCCGTCTTCATGCCAAGCCTCCTCCCTCAAAAAGCCGCTGGTAGGGTGTTCAGGCAGTTTCCGGTGGAATGACCCCCTTGGTGAAAAGGAAGCAGCCGTAGAACCGCGTCTCCCCGGTGGTGATGACGCAATAGGCCTTCTTGGCCTCCTCGTAGAAGGCGAAGCGCTCGATGCCGTACATCGGCGCCGGCTTGCCCTCGGCGTGGTCGATCTCGGCCTGGACTTCGCGCTGAACAGCCGGGATTTCGTCCGGCGCGCCCATGATTTCCATGCGCCCGGCCGAAGGCTGGAGCGGCGTGTCGAGCGGCAGCACCGAAAGCACGGCCTTTATGGCGCGTGCCGCCGAGACGTTGTCGATGTGCAGCAGTTTGCCGAGCCGCGTCTGCCGGGCGATCGCGTCGGATGGGAAGTTGGTGTCGGAGATCACCAGCGTGTCGCCGTGCCCCATGGACCGGAGCGCGTGCAGCACATCCGCATTGAGCGCCGGGTCGATATTCTTGAGCATGTCAGTCCTCCTCCAGACACCAGGTCGACGGCCGCGGTGAGCCCGCCGGCCTCTCGTAAATGCAAAACTACGTGCTCCACGCCACTGGGCCGGCTCCTCCCGCCCGCGACCTGTGCCGATCCTCTACTCGCCGTAGGGGATCCAGATGTTCTTGACGTCGACGGCGCGCCGCAGGAACGCTTGCCCTTCGGCCGCCGAACGGTCCAACCAGTCGATCGCCTTGCCGTAATCGACGAAGGTGCGCTTCAGATTGCCGACCGACAGCTTCTCGACGAGGGCCGAGAGTTCCGCCGTGCCGAAGGCCCAGAGCGCGTCGACGTCGTTGTGGGCAGCAAGCGTCTTTGCCAGTTCCGTCGCCGAGCCGGTGACGATGTTGACGACACCGGCCGGGACGTCGGAGGTTTCGAGCACCGAATAGAAATCCGTGGCGGCAAGCGGATGCTGTTCGCTCGGAACGACGACGACCCGGTTGCCGACGGCGATCAGCGGCGCGACGAGGCTGACGAAACCGAGCAGCGGTGCTTCGGGCGGGCAGATCACCCCGACGACACCCTGCGGCTCCGGCATGGCGAGCGCCACGCCGCGCAAGGGCGGCAGGTGCACGACGCCTTCGTATTTGTCCGCCCAGGCGCCATAGCTGAAGAGGCGGGCGATCGAGGCCTCGACCTCCGCCTTCGCGTTGGCCGCAGAAACACCGGTCATTGCGGCGGTGCGATCGGCAAATTCCGCCGCCCGACCGCTGAGGTTCTCGGCGATGTAATAGAGGATCTGTGCGCGATTGTGCGTCGTCGCCGAGGACCAGGCCGATGCCGCCTGCGCCGCGACGACGGCGTTGCGGATATCCTTGCGGTTGCCCTCGCCGACTTCGCCGATGACCTTGCCCTTCGGCGACAGGATTTGTCGCGAGTAGTTTCCGTCCGGCCGTGCCTGTTTGCCACCGATGAAGAGCTTGGCGGTGCGGTCGAGCGACGGCATGGCGAAATCGCTCGGAACCGCTTTGAGAGACGGCGCACTTGGTCCCGTCCGGAGCTTGCGCCCCACCCAGGCCTTCGGTTTCAGATATTCGTAACAGCCTTCCTTGCCGCCTTCGCGGCCGAAGCCGGATTCGCGTTTTCCGCCGAAG
Organism: Sinorhizobium fredii NGR234; assembly: GCF_000018545.1. Classification (NCBI taxonomy): domain Bacteria; kingdom Pseudomonadati; phylum Pseudomonadota; class Alphaproteobacteria; order Hyphomicrobiales; family Rhizobiaceae; genus Ensifer; species Ensifer fredii. The sequence goes on along the minus strand of NC_012586.1, from coordinate 1,276,785 downwards.
CCGCTCGAGGCATCGAAAAGATTGGTGGCATTGACCCAGACGACGCCGGCGGCAAGCTTGGCGGCGACATGCAGGGCGAGCCCGATCGTCTCGCTCCAGACGCTGGCGGCAAGGCCGTAACGGGAGTGGTTGGCGAGCTGGATTGCCTCTTCCGGCGTGCGGAAGGTCATCGAAACGGCGACCGGTCCGAAAATTTCCTCCGTGGCGACGACGGAGGTCGGCTGGACGGCGGTCAGCAGCGTCGGCGGATAGAAGCTACCGCCATTCGGCAGTTCGATCGGTGGCTGGTAAAGCGCCGCCCCTTCGGTCACCCCCTGGCTGACGAGGCTCTCGATCCGCTGCAATTGCACCGGCGCGACGATCGCCGCCATGTCGATCGCCTTGTCGAGCGGATGGCCGACCCTGAGCGTCCCCATCCGCCGCTTCAGGCGTTCGTGAAACCGCGGCGCCACACCCTCCTGGACGAGGACGCGCGAACCGGCGCAGCAGACCTGGCCCTGGTTGAACCAGATCGCATCGACCACGCCTTCGACCGCCGCGTCGATATCGGCGTCATCGAAGACGATGAAGGGCGATTTGCCGCCGAGCTCCAGCGTCAGCGATTTGCCGGAGCCGGCGGTCTTCTCGCGGATCAGGCGGCCGACCTCGGTCGAGCCGGTGAAGGCGATCTTGTCGATGTCGTCGTGCTCGACGATCAGCGCTCCCGTCTCGCCCTCGCCGGTCACCACGTTCAGTACGCCCGGCGGCAATCCGGCCGCCGAGGCGAGCTCGGCGAAGAGCAGCGCCGTCAGCGGTGTGAACTCCGCCGGTTTCAGAATGACGGTGTTGCCGAGTGCCAGGGCCGGCGCCACTTTCCAGGCGAGCATCAGGAAGGGAAAGTTCCAGGGGATGACCTGGCCGACGACGCCGACCGGCACCTGATCGGCAAATTCCGTGTCCTGGAGCTGCGCCCAGCCGGCATGATGGTAGAAATGGCGGGCGGCGAGCGGAATGTCGATGTCGCGCGTCTCGCGGATCGGCTTGCCGTTGTCGAGCGCCTCGACCACGGCGATCAGCCGGGCGTGGCGCTGGATCATCCGCGCCAGCGCATAGAGATGCCGGGCCCGGGCATGGCCGGAGAGCTTCGCCCAGGCGCCTTGCGCCTTGCGTGCCGCTGACACGGCGGCGTTGACGTCCTCGCGGCCGCCCCGCGCGATCTTTGCCAGCAGCGCGCCGGTCGCCGGCTCGAAGCTGTCGAACGTCTTCCCCGAGGCGGAGGCGACGAAGCCGCCATTGATGAAGTGACCGAATTCACCCTTGTGGCGGGCGAGCCAGGCGCGGGCCTCTGTATCGCCTTCGGGTGCGGGGCCATAGGACATTTCGTCGAAAAACCTGGCGACGCTCATCGGATTATCCAATCGGGTGTCTGTTGAGGGCCGAATAGGCGCCGCTGACATGATGTTCGAGCTGGCGCTCGATATCGGCCAGCAGGCTCGATGCCCCGACGCGGAAGAGATCCGGCTCGAGCCATTCCCGGCCGAGCTCTTCCTTCATCAGGAACTGGTAGTTCAGCACGTCCTTCGCCGCCGAGATGCCGCCGGCAGGCTTGTAGCCGACCTTGATGCCGGTGCGCTCCTGATAGGCGCGGATCATCCTCAGCATCACAAGGGTGACGAGCAGCGTCGCGTTCACCCCTTCCTTGCCGGTCGAGGTCTTGATGAAGTCGGCCCCCGCCATCATGCAGACGAGCGAGGCGCGGGCGACATTGCGCAAGGTCTTGAGGTCGCCGGTCGCGAGGATCGCCTTGACATGCGCATCGCCGCAGGCGTCGCGGAAGTCGCGCATCTCGTCATAGAGCGCCTGCCAGTTACCGGTCAGCACATGCTCGCGGGTGATGACGATGTCGATTTCCCTGGCGCCGTCGGCGACCGAGGCCTCGATTTCCTTGAGCTTGAGGCCGTGCGGCACGAGGCCGGCCGGAAAGCCGGTGGAGACCGCGGCGACCGGGATGCCGGAGCCATCGAGCGCCTCGACCGCCGTCGAGACGAAACGGTGATAGACGCAGATCGCCCCCGTCGTGATGTCGCGATCGCCCATCCCGAGAGCGTCGAGAAGATCCTGGCGCACCGGCCGGCGCGCCTTGGCGCAGAGCCGCTTGACGCGCTCCGTCGTATCGTCGCCGTTGAGTGTGGTCAGGTCGATGCAGGTGACCGCCTTCAAGAGCCAGGCGGCCTGCGCATCCTTCTTCACGGTGCGGCGGCCCGGCAGCGTTGCGACACGCCGCTCGGCAGCGGAAAGATTGACGCGCTGGTCCAGCACCCAGGAAAGGTCGAGATCGACACCGTCGTTGCGCGGCCAGTTGTGACCGGTGCCAGCGGGCTTGGCGGAAACCGCCCCCGCCTTCACAGCAAGGTCTTCCAAGCGACTACTCCTCGATTTCTCCCTGCCGGACCGGGTCGTTAGCAGACAACCCCGCGACTTGTTATTTTTTTATCTATTTTTGTTATCATTCCATCAAGCCTGCCGGCTGTCAAGCGACGGCACCGGACGAAGCGGCGAGATTATCATATTTATCCCCTCGACGCCTCAAGGGCCGGAAGCGTCGCCTCTCCGTCTTCGGTGATCACCGCCCGGAAAGCGGCGAGCGGCGCAAAGAAAGCAGCCTTCAGCCTGCCGATCTTGCTGTTGTCCACCACGAGGTAATTCTCGCGCGCCAGTGAAATCACCTTCTGCTTGACCGGCACTTCATGAAAATGAACGCACGTCGCCCCACGGTCGGGATCGACGCCGGCAGCCGACAGGAAGGCGACGTTGATGCCGAGATGATCGAGCGTCTCGAGACCGGAATTGCCCGAGAACGAAGCCGATGACGGGTGGTAGACGCCGCCAAGCATAACGATCCGGACATTAGGCCTGCGGGTCAGGCGGTCGGCCACGTTCAGCGAGTAACATACTGCCGTGATTGAATAACTTTCCGGTATCAGATCTACGAGATATTCGAGCGTCGTGCCGCAATCGATGAAGATCGTCTCGTCGGGACGGATATGCCGGGCGGCATGCACGCAGGCCTCGCGCTTCGCCGTCGCGTGACTGTCGGCCTCGCGGGCGAGATCATAGGGCGCATCAGCCTCGATATCGGCGGCCGGAACGATATGACCGCCGAGATATCCGAAAAGGCCGGGATTGTCGGCAATGTCGCGGCGGACGGTCATCTCCGACACGCCGAGAAGGGCGGCGGCATCCTTGAGATGCAGCACGCGCCGTACCGAAAGCGCCTCGGCCAATGCGATGATGCGGGTAGCCTTACGGTTGGCCATTGCTCTTCCGGATAGCACGACGTGGCGCGGGCCAGGCGGCTGCTGCGCAACAATATTTGTTAGAAATATCACAAACCTTGTTCTATCTGCAAGAGGAGCCCGACGGCGCGGCCGTGCTTCCGCCCGCCACACCGGCGCTTGCTCCAAGCAAAACCGGCCAGAACCCCTCCGCCAATACCGGAGGCGTTGGCACCCACTGCCTCATGCCTTCACAGCGACCCCATGGCTTTACAGATGGAAGGCGTCTTTTAGGTCGCTGCCTTTCCTTGCCGGTCGGAGATCGAGGTCGGCCTCGATGTGATCGATATGCCGGAGCATCAACGCGCAGGCGGTCTCGACGTCCTTGTTCTCGAGCGCATCGACAATCTGCTGATGCTCGCTGTGCCCGCAGCTCGATATGACCGATTGCCCGTAAAGCGCGATCACGAGCGAGGAGCGGGCGACGAGTTCATCCATGAAGCGTTTGAGAATGGCATTGCCGCTCATGGCGGCGACCGCCAGATGAAAATCGCCGGACGCCTTGATTTCGGCGCGGCGGGCCGGCGCGCCGCGCTGGTTCGTCAGCCGCTCCTCCTCCGCGAGCAACGCTCTGAGTTCTTTGACCTGCGTTTTGCCGACATGAGGCGCCGCCTCGCGAAGTATGACCGGCTCCAGCAGGCGGCGCGTCGCGAAGATCTGCTGTGCCTCGGCCACCGAGGGCGAGGCAACAAAGGCGCCGCGATTCTTCTCGAAACTGACGAGCCCTTCATAGGAGAGAGCCTGAAGAGCGGCGCGAACGAGGGTCCGGCTGACATTGAAAAGGCTGCCGACGTCGGTTTCGGAAAGCTTCGTCCCGGGCGCGAGGCGCCGCTCGACGATCGCATCGCGAACTGCTTCGCGGATCTGCCGGGCGTCGATTTCTATGGCGCTTTCCGCCGAGGCAAGATTGGCTGGCGTCATGAGGCTTACGAATCCGAACGAGACCGATACTACGGGTTCGTCGGACGTTAACCGCTTTTTGCCCCCAATCAAAGAGCAATATTGTATACAATAATAGGCAATATTTGAGCGCAAACGCCTATAAAATATGCATCCAACCTGATTTTGCCGGCCGGTGGTCTCGCGACTTTCATGAACTTTGCCGCAAAATCAGCCCTTTAGCGAACTGGCACGCTTGATGCTTCGTCTCCGGGGCAAGGAGAAAGCGGGCATGTCCAAAGCAGCAGAAATCGATATCGCTTCCGTTTCCAAGGTCTATGGCACGACCACTGCCGTCCATGCCATCAGCCTGAAGATTCCGGCCGGCAGCTATTGCTGCTTTCTCGGCCCCTCGGGCTGCGGCAAGACCTCTACGCTCCGGATGATCGCCGGACACGAGAGTTTGTCCTCCGGCGATATCCGTCTCGGTAATGTCGTGATCACCGACTTTCCGCCCGCCAGACGCGGCACGGCGATGATGTTCCAGTCCTACGCGCTGTTTCCGCATCTAGACCTCGTCGACAACGTCGCCTTCAGCCTGAAGATGAAAGGTGTGCAGAAGGAGGAACGCCGGGCCAAGGCTCTGGAAATGCTCAAGCTCATGCAGATGGAGGCCTATGCGACACGCCGTCCGGCGCAGCTTTCCGGCGGCCAGCAGCAGCGCGTCGCGCTCGCCCGGGCGCTCATCACCGATCCGGAAGCGCTGCTGCTCGATGAGCCGCTGTCGGCGCTCGATCCATTCCTGAAGATCCGGATGCGCGCCGAACTCAAGAAGCTGCAGAAGACGCTCGGCATCACCTTCGTGCATGTGACGCACAGCCAGGAAGAGGCAATGGCGCTCGCCGATGTGATCGTCATCATGAACGACGGCCGGATCGAGCAGGCCGCAGCGCCGCGCACCGTCTTCGAAAAGCCGGCGACCGCCTTCGTCGCCCGCTTCATGGGCGACCACAACGTGCTTTCCGGCCGCGTCACATCGATCGACGACGGCATCGTCACGCTGACGGTGCCGGACGGTCAGATCTTTTCGGTACGCGACATCGCACAGGAGATTGGAAAATCGATCGATATCGGCATCCGCACCGATCGTGTCCGGCTCGAGCCCGCCTCGGAAAAGTCGCTCGGCTTCCAGGGGGTCGTCGCGAACGTCGAATACCGCGGCGCTTCGGTGAAGATCACGGTTATCGGAGCCGGCAGCGACGACTTCACCGTGGTCGTCTCCGATGCCGATTACTTCACGAAACCCGTGTCGACCGGCGACGCGCTGTCCTTGAGCTGGGCCATGGAGGACGTGATCCCCCTTGGCCGCCTTTCAGCCTGAACCGGATCAGAAGAAGCAAGCACTGCCCGATCCTGCAAAAAACCGTCCTAAGCACCATCAAGAAGGGGAACGACAGCATGACCAGTGAAACAAAGACTGCCACGCCCGCAAAAGGCATATCGCGGCGCACGCTCCTGAAGACCGGGGCGGCCGCCGCCGGTGCCATTGCCGGCTCCGGCGCCATTACCGGCTTCCCGACCATCTGGGCGCAGAACCCGATTACGCTCCGCCAGTTCGGCACCGGCGTCTCGAACATCAACGCGATCGCCGAAAAGTGCAAGGAAGACCTCGGCATCACGCTGGAGATGACCGCGACCGATTCCGACGCCGCGGCCCAGCGCGCCGTGACCCAGCCGGACTCCTACGACATCGCCGACATCGAATACTGGATCGCCAAGAAGGTCTTCCCGTCGGGCGTCATGCAGCCGATGGATGTCTCGAAGATCAAATTCTACGACAAGATCGTGCCGCTCTTCATCGACGGCAAGCTGAAGCCGGAGAGCGTCGTTGCCCAGGGCACCGCGCCGCACACCGTCGGCTTCGTCGAGGCGCAGGACTCCAAGAGCTTCGCCAAAGCGCCGACGCAGTGGATGACGCTCATCCCGACCATCTACAATGCCGACACGCTCGGCATCCGTCCGGATCTCGTCGGCCGCGAGATCACCACCTGGGCCGACATCATGGACCCGGCCTTCAAGGGCAAGACGGCGATCCTCAACATCCCGTCGATCGGCATCATGGACGCCGCCATGATCATGGAGGCCCTGGGCAATATCAAATATGCCGACAAGGGCAACATGACGACGGACGAGATCGACGCAACGATCGATTTCCTCATCAAGGCGAAGCAGGACGGCCAGTTCCGCGCCTTCTGGAAGTCGTTCGACGAGAGCGTCAACCTCATGGCCTCCGGCGAGGTCGTCATCCAGTCCATGTGGTCGCCGGCCGTCGCCGCGGTGCGCTCGAAGGGCATCGCCTGCAAGTACCAGCCTCTGAAAGAGGGTTATCGCGCCTGGGGCGGCGGCCTCGGCCTCGCCGCCCACCTCCAGGGCGCCCAGCTCGACGCGGCCTATGAGTACATCAACTGGTATCTCTCCGGCTGGGTCGGCGCATACCTCAACCGCCAGGGCTACTACTCGGCTGCCATGGAGACTGCCAAGGCCCACATGTCCGAGGACGAATGGGGCTTCTGGGTCGAAGGCAAGCCCGCCAAGGGCGACATCCTCTCGCCGGAAGGCAAGGTCATGGAAAAGGCCGGTGCCGTGCGCGACGGCGGCTCCTTCGAGGAACGCATGGGCAAGGTCGCCTGCTGGAACTCGGTGATGGACGAGGACCGCTACATGGTCCGCCGCTGGAACGAGTTCATCGCGGCTTAAGCCGCACCGCTGGTGCACCACCGCCTTCCCCTCCCCAACCCTCCCCACAAGGGGGAGGGAGTCCGGAGAGGGCGCGGATCAAGAGCTCCCTCCCCCTTGTGGGGAGGGTTGGGGAGGGGTCTTTCGGCTCCTCTCCAATAGAGATTTCCGAGATGTCCGAAAGGATGGAAGATGGCAACGATCGCTTCCACAGAAGCAAACGAGACGAGCCGGCGAACGCGAAGCCGCGGCCTTTGGTCCGCGCTTGTCGCGATATCCTACATACAGGCCGCCCCTCTCCTCCTGATCCTCGGCTTCTTCTTCGTGCTGCCGATCCTCACCATCATCGTCGTCAGCTTCTGGGACTACGATTTCGCGGGCCTCTATCCCGATTTCCTGACGATGAACTATACCGATACACTCGGCTCCTGGGTCACCTGGAAGACCTATCTCAACACGCTGAAGTTGACCGCCATCACCTGGGCGCTGACGCTCTTCATCGGCTTCTGGGTCGCCTATTTCCTCGCCTTCCACATCCGCACGACGACGATGCAGATGGTGCTTTTCCTCGTCTGCACCGTGCCGTTCCTTACCTCGAACATCATCCGGATGATCTCCTGGATCCCGGTTCTCGGCCGCAACGGTCTCGTCAACTCCACCCTGATCGAACTCGGCATCATTCCGCAGCCGATCGAGTGGCTGCTTTATTCCGATTTCGCCGTCGTGCTCGCCATGGTGCATCTCAACACGCTGTTCATGGTGACGCCGATCTTCAACACGCTGATGCGCATCGACCGATCGCTGATCGAGGCGGCGCGCGATTGCGGCGCGAGCAGCTGGCAGGTTCTCTGGAATGTCGTCCTGCCGCTCGCAAAGCCCGGCATGGCGATCGGCTCGATCTTCGTCGTGACGCTCGTCATGGCGGATTTCTCGACCGTGCAGGTGATGTCCGGCGGGCAGAGCGCATCGGTCGCACTGATGATGAAGAACCAGATGTCGCTGCTGCAATATCCGGCCGCCGCCGCCAACGCGGTCGTGCTGCTCATCGTGGTGCTGCTGATGGTCGCGGCGATCCTCCGGGTCGTCGATATCCGCAAGGAGCTCTGAGATGAACAACGAAAGACGCAGCAAGGGATTCTATGTTCTGGCAGCCTTCTTCGCGCTGTTCGTGCTGTTCCTCTATGGCCCTCTCTCGGCCGTGCTGATCCTCTCCTTCCAGGGGCCGGATGGCGGCCTCACCTTCCCGCTGAACGGCGTTTCGCTGCACTGGTTCTACAATCTCTTCGAGAAGCAGGCGGTCGGCGATTTCGGCGCCTCGTTCCGCCGCTCCTTCACGCTGGGACTGATGGTGATGGTGGTGAACGTCGTCGTCGCGCTTCTGGCGGGCCTAGCCTTCCGACATCGTTTCCGCGGCGCGACGGCCCTCTTCTACGTGACCGTCGCGAGCCTCGTCGTGCCGTCGATCATCATCTCGCTCGGCATCGGCGTCGTCTTCCAGCAGTTCGGACTGAAGCCCGCCTGGTATTCCTCCGGTTTCGGCGCACATCTCACCTGGACGCTGCCCTTCGGCGTATTGATCATGTTCGCCGTCTTCAACCGCTTCTCGCCCGCCTATGAGGAGGCCGCTCGCGATCTTGGCGCCACCGCCTGGCAGACCTTCCGCCATGTCGTGCTGCCGATGATCGCGCCGAGCCTGATCGGCGTCGGCCTCTTCGGCTTCACCCTCTCCTATGACGAGTTCGCCCGCACGCTGATGACCTCCGGCACCTACAACACCCTGCCGCTCGAAATCTACGGCATGACGACCAACGTGACGACGCCGGTGCTCTATGCACTTGGCACGGTCACGACGCTCTTCTCCTTCACCATCATCCTCGCGGCGCTCGCCATCATCCTCCTGCTCCGGCGCCGCCAGGCAAAGATAAGCTGACATCCATGCGCATCCTGATCGCCAATCCGAACACCACCGCCTCGATGACCGAGAAGGCAGCCGCCGCGGCGCGGGCCGTGGCAGCGCCAGGCACCGAAATCATCGCTGCCACGTCGAAGGGCGGACCTGCCTCGATCGAGGGGCACTATGACGGCGCGATCGCCGTGCCTGGCCTGCTCATGGAAATCCGCGAAGGAGAAGCAGCCGGCGCGGATGCGGCGATCATTGCCTGCTTCGACGACACGGGGCTGGAGGCCGCCCGAACACTCGCCGACATACCGGTGCTCGGACTTTGCGAATCCGCGGTGATGACGGCAGCGTTTCTCGCGCAGCGTTTCACCGTGGTTACGACGCTCGAGCGCTCCCGCGTCCTGATCGAGAACCTTGTACGCCATTACGGCATGGGAGATCGGGCAAAGGTCCGCGCCGCCGATATCCCGGTTCTCGAACTCGAGGACAAGGCTTCGGGTGCGCTCGGCAAGCTCGAGCGCCAGATCGAACGGGCTCTGCAAGAGGACGGCGCCGAGGCGATCGTGCTCGGCTGCGCCGGCATGGCCGATCTCGCCCGATCGCTGCAGCGGCAATATGGCGTACCGGTCATCGACGGCGTCTCGGCGGCGGTCAAGCAGGCCGAGGCACTGGTGGCACAGCGGCTTTCGACCAGCAAGCGCGGCTCCTATGCCTCCCCCCTGTCCAAGGCCTATACCGGCGCGATGGGTACCTTCGCACCGATGCGTACCTGAACCGTTGCCGACGAATTCCTCTGGTTGCAAAGCTCTTTGTTGACAACGCTCTGCGAAGGTTGAAAGAGTGTGGCTCACTCGAAGCGGGCAGCGTTGGGAGGACTTTGTCGATGCGCGCGTTTCTCGGCCTTACCACCCTTTTCTTGACGCTTCTTTCCCTCGGCGCCCCGGCCGCGGCGGCCGAAGCCGACCGCAAGGTCGAGATCACCAATGACGCCGATTATTTCGGCTTCGACCTGCGCACCGAACAGGACGTCTCGCTCGACGAGTGCCAGACCGCCTGCATCGCCGACCGCGCCTGCAAGGCCTTCACCTACAATCCAAAGGTGAAGTGGTGTTTCCTCAAGTCCGACTTCAACCAGTTGAACACGTTCAAGGGAGCGATTGCCGGGAAGGTCGTCGAGACTGCCGCGGGCGAACCGGATCTCGGCGCCCCGCCTCGCCTCTCCTTCGTCTCGGACGACCTCCTGCAGCAGGCACGCGACGTCAAGGCCGGCCTCGCCTTGGCCGACGACCAACAGGGTTTCGGCGTCAACGGCTTGATCGAAACGGGACATCGCGAGTTGACGGCTGGCAACTTCGTCGCCGCACTCAAGGCGTTCCGTGGTGCGCTGGCGATCATCCCCGAGGACGGTGAGCTGTGGCTGGAGACGGCGAGAGCCGCCAACCGGTACAGCGGCGGTACGGATCTCGCCAGCGAGGCGGCGCTTGCCGCGCTCAACGGCTATCAGTTGACGAGAACGACCCAAAGCCGCGCCGATGCGCTCGCCGTCCTCGCGCAGGCGCTCGACAACCTGCAGAACTACCGATCCGCGCTGCAGGCCTACAAGGGCAGCCTCGAACTCGTGCAGGCCAAGACCGTCGAGACAGCCTATCTCGACCTCAAGGCACGCCAGGGTTTCCGCGTCACCGGCCATACGATCGATGCGGATGGCGCAAGCCCGCGCGCCTGCGTGCAGTTCTCCGAACAGTTACTGAAGAACGGTCCCGATTACGCCTCCTTCGTAACGCTCGACGGCGTCGCGCCGAAAGCGGTCGAAGCCAAGGGTAGCGAGATCTGCGTCGAGGGGCTGGCGCACGGCCAGCGCTACAAGCTGGTCCTCAGGCAGGGGCTGCCCTCCTCCGTCGACGAAGTCATCGAAACCCCGGTCAGCCTCGACATCTATGTCAAGGACCGCGCGCCGATGGTGCGCTTCACCGGCGACAGCTTCGTGCTGCCGTCGACGGCACGCCGCGGCATCCCGATCGTCTCGGTCAACACGGAAAGCGCCAACCTCAAGCTCTATCGCATCGGCGACCGCAGCATCTCGACTTTGCTGACGAGCTCGCAGTTCCTCACCCAGCTCGACGGCTACAGCGCCGAGCGCATCGAGGCCGAAAGCGGCGAGCTCGTCTGGCAGGGCAGCATCGACATCAAGACCGAGCTCAACAAGGAAGTGGTCACGAGCTTCCCTGTCGACGAGGCGCTGCCGAAGCGCAAGCCCGGCGTTTATGTACTGACCGCCGCATCGGCGACCGCGCTCAGCCAGGAATGGGACGCGCGCGCCACGCAATGGTTCGTCGTCTCCGATATCGGCATCTCGACCTATGCCGGAACCGATGGACTGAGTGTCTTTGCGCGCTCGCTCGCCAGCGCCAAGCCGCTCGCCGACGTCGAACTGCAACTGGTCGCCAAGAACAACGAAGTGCTCGGCACCGCGACGACCGACGCGGAAGGGCGCGCCGTCTTCGCGGCCGGCCTGATCCGCGGCACGGCGAGCATGACCCCGGCCGTCATCACGGCGCGGCAAGGCGAGGACGACTACGTCTTCCTCGACATGACACGCGCCGGCTTCGATCTTTCCGACCGCGGCGTTACCGGCCGCGCCGCACCGGGCGCAATCGATATCTATGCCTGGACCGAGCGCGGCATCTACCGCGCCGGCGAGACGGTGCATGCCGCAGCGCTTGCCCGCGACGTCAATGGCCAGGCGATCGAGAACCTGCCGCTCACCTTCGTGTTCCTGCGCCCGGACGGCGTCGAGGACCGCCGCATGGTCAGCAATGGCGGCAAGCTCGGGGGCCATACGCTCGATCTGCCCGTTCTCGAAAACGCCATGCGCGGCACCTGGACGATGCAGATCTTCACCGACCCGAAAGGCTCGGCAATTGGCGAGAAGCAGTTCCTCGTCGATGACTTCGTGCCGGACCGCACCGAATTCGCCCTGACGAGCGAAGCGAAGCAGGTGGAGATCGGCACGCCCATTGACGTCGCGGTCGACGGCCGCTTCCTCTATGGCGCGCCGGCCGCCGGCCTGACGCTCGAAGGCGACGTGGCGGTCAAACCGACGCGCGAGAGCGAAGCCTTCAAGGGCTATGTCTTCGGCCTCGCCGATGAGGAGGCAAGCGAAGACAGCCGCTTGCCGCTCGAAGGCCTCGAGCCGCTCGATGCGGACGGGAAATCGGTGTTTGCCGTCGATCTCGGCGAGGTGCCGGCAACGACGCAATTGCTGAACGCCACGGTTACGGTGCGCATGCGCGAGGCCGGCGGCCGGGCCGTCGAACGTGCCTTGACGCTGCCGGTCAAGCCGGAAGGTCCGATGATCGGCATCAAGCCGGAATTCTCCGGCGAGCTCGCCGAAAATTCGGTCGGCAAATTCCACGTTATCGGCGTCGATGCGGATGGCGCAAAAGTCTCGATGCCCGGTCTTTTCTGGAAGCTGATCAGCGTCGAGCGCAATTATCAATGGTATCGCGACGGCAGCGCCTGGAAATACGAGCCGGTCATTTCCACGAAACAGGTGGCGAATGGTACGGTCGACGTCACCGAGAACGGCGGCCAGATCGCCGTGCCGGTCGGCTGGGGTCGCTATCGCCTCGAGGTCGAGACGGCGGCGGCCGACGGCCCGACCTCGAGCGTCGAGTTCGATGCCGGCTGGTATGTCGAAGCCACCTCGACGGAAACGCCGGATGGGCTCGAGATCGCGCTGGACAAGGAAAATTATGCGGTCGGCGAGACGGCGAAGCTCAAGGTTTCGCCGCGCTTTGCCGGCGAATTGCTGGTGACCGTCGGCACGGAGAACCTGGTCGCGACAAAGACCGCGACGATCGCCGAGACCGGCGGCGAAGTGGAACTGCCGGTCACCGCCGACTGGGGCGCCGGCGCCTATGTGACGGCGACGCTTTACCGCCCCGGTGAAGCCCAGGAAAGCCGCATGCCGATGCGGGCGATCGGCATCAAGTGGCTGACCGTCGACCCCGCCGACCGAAAGCTTGCGATCAGTCTCGACGCACCCGAGAAGACGCAGCCGCGCCAGCCCCTCGACATCAGCCTTCAGGTGCGCGGCGCGGGCGCCAACGAGGACGCCTACGTCACGGTCGCCGCCGTCGATGTCGGCATCCTCAACCTGACGCGCTATGAGGCGCCGGATCCAGACGGCTGGTATTTCGGCCAGAGGCGGCTCGGTCTCGAAATCCGCGACCTCTACGGCCGCTTGATCGACGGTTCGCTCGGTGCCACCGGGCGGCTGCGCACCGGCGGCGACGGCGGGCAGATGCCGCTTGAGGGCAGCCCGCCGACCGAACAACTGGTCGCCTTCTTCTCCGGGCCGGTGAAGCTCGACGCCGAAGGCATGGCGAATGTCCGCTTCGACATCCCGCAGTTCAACGGCACGGCGCGAGTCATGGCGCTCGCCTGGACGAAGGCCGGCACCGGCCATGCGGTGAAGGACGTCGTCATCCGCGACCCGATCGTCGTCACCGCCAGCCTGCCGAAATTCCTGGCGCCCGGAGACCAGGCCGAAATGAGGCTCGACATCGCCAACACAGACGGACCGGCCGGCGACTATCAGTTGCAGGTCACCACAAATGGTCCGGCCACCGTCGAGCAGACCGGCCCCTCGCAAACCGTGGAACTCGAAGCCGGCGGCAAATCCGCCGTGACGCTGCCGCTGACCGGCCAATATCCGGGCAACGGCCTCGTCACGGTCACACTCTCGAACGCCGAGGGCCTGTCGCTGGAGCAGGCGGTGAACATCCCGGTTCGGCCGGCTGCACTGCCGATCACGCAGCGCCAGGTCGTCAATATTGCCGCCGGCAGCAGCCTGACCGTCGACGATCAATTGCTCACCGACAGCCTGCTGCAGGGCGCCTCGGTCAGCCTAAATGTGACCCGATCGGCCGCCTTCGACATTCCGGCGCTCATGATGTCGCTCGACCGCTACCCCTATGGCTGCGCCGAACAGACGACGAGCCGCGCCTTGCCGCTGCTCTATCTCAGCGAGCTCTCCAAGCAGTCGGGGCTTGCCGAGGACGGTGAGGTGGCCAAGCGCGTGCAGGAGGCGATCTACCGCGTCCTTTCCTACCAGTCCTCCTCCGGCAGCTTCGGCCTGTGGAGCCCCGGCTCCGGCGATCTGTGGCTCGACGCCTATGTCACCGACTTCCTGACCCGGGCGCGCGAGCAGAAGTTCGACGTGCCGGAACAGGCGATGGTCCAGGCGCTCGAAAATCTGCAGAACGCGCTGAGCTACGAGACGAATGTCAAGGACCGCGGCAACGAGATCGCCTATGCCCTCTATGTGCTCGCCCGCAATCGCAAGGCGGCGATCAGCGACCTTCGCTATTATGCCGACACGTTGCTCGGGGATTTCCCGACACCGCTTGCCAAGGCGCATATTGCCGCGGCCCTTGCGCTCTACGGCGATGGCGAGCGGTCGCAGGACATCTTCGCAGCCGCCGTCAACATGTCGACCGGGCTCGTCAATGTCAGCCTCGCCCGCTCCGACTACGGGTCGTCGCTACGCGACGATGCGGCAGTTCTGGCGCTCGCGGCCGAAAGCCGCCCCGTGCCGCCGATCATCCCGGAACTCTCGAAGATCGTCGCACGGGAATGGGAGCAGGCCCGTTACACCAGCACCCAGGAACAGGCCTGGATGCTGCTCGCCGCGCGCGCCGTCCAGGGCGGCGACGAGGATATGAGGCTGGCGGTCAACGGCGCCGCCCGCACCGGCAGCTATGCCGCCCGGATTGCCGGCGACGCGCTGATCGAGCACCCGGTCGTCATCCGCAACAACGGCACTGACGCGGTTTCCGCCGTGGTGACGACCGTTGCGGCACCCGCCCAGCCGCTCTCGGCCGGCGGCGACGGCTTCGCCATCGAGCGCACCTATTACACGCTCGATGGTGCCGAGGCGAATGTCAGCCAGGCACGCCAGAACGAGCGCTATGTCGTCGTGCTCAAGGCGACCGAGAGCAACGACTGGCCGTCGCGGGTGCTGATCACCGACCTCCTGCCGGCCGGCTTCGAGATCGACAATCCGAGCCTTGTCGACAGCGCCCAGCTCTCGAATTTCGAATGGATCGGCGAGGTTCAGGCGGCGCACACCGAGTTCCGCAGCGACCGCTTCGTCGCGGCCTTCGACCGTTCGACCGGCGACAATAGGGAGATCACCCTTGCCTATGTCGTCCGCGCCGTGACGCCCGGCACCTACGATCATCCGGCCGCAAACGTCGAGGACATGTACCGGCCGCAGTTCTCGGCCCGCACCGCGACCGGCCGCATGGAGGTGCTGGCGGCCCAGTAAAACGCGCGATGTCGATCCTGCGAACGCTTTTCGTTGGTTTGCCACGGCAGGTGCTGGAATGGCTGGGTATGCGCTGGAAAGGCGTGCAGGCCCTACCCCCCTCTGCCCTGCCAGACATCTCCCCCACAAGCGGGGAGATCGGGGATGCAAGCGCTCGTTCCACGACAGCCGTCGAACTTGAGACATCCCCAACAACTATCGATGGATCCCCGAATTCCGTCGGAGTTCGAGGACTGACGCATAGCCGCTCGCCGCTCTCCCCGCTTGTGGGGGAGATGCCCGGCAGGGCAGAGGGGGGTGCTGCCGGCAAACCCGTTTGTTCCCGACGTCCCCGCCACCGTCGTGTCGCTGCCCTTATCGCGCTGCCAATCGGCTTCGCCACAGCAATCCTCGCAGCCATCGCCGGTCTCGAATGGGCTGACCGGACTTTCCCGCCACCGCTCGAGCGCGCCCAGGTCTTCTCGCGCGAAGTTCTCGACAAGGATGGAAACCTGCTGCGCGCCTTTGCCACCCCGGACGGCCTGTGGCGGCTGAAGACGACGGTCGGTGATGTCGATCCGCGTTTCCTCGACATGCTGGTCGCCTATGAGGACCAGCGGTTCCGCCAGCACCACGGCGTCGATCCGCTGGCGCTCGGCCGTGCGGCGCTGCAATTCGTCACCAATGGCCGCATCGTATCGGGCGCCTCGACGCTTTCCATGCAGGTGGCGCGACTGATCGAGCCGCGCGAGCGGCGTTCGCTGACGGCGAAGCTGCTGCAACTCGCCCGCGCCGTCCAGATCGAACGGCGCCTCAGCAAGGAAGAGATCCTCGAGCTCTATCTGACCCACGCCCCCTATGGCGGCAACCTCGAAGGCGTGCGTGCCGCGAGCCTCGCCTGGTTCGGCAAGGAGCCGCGGCGCCTCTCGATCGGCGAAGCGGCGCTGCTCGTTGCCCTGCCGCAATTGCCGGAGAAGCGCCGGCCGGACCGCAACCTTGCCGCCGCCGACGCCGCGCGAGAACGGGTCCTCGCGCGCGCGGCAGTCACCAAGGTCATCGGCGAAGGCGAGGCGGAACGGGCGGCGATGACCGCCATCCCAACCCGCCGCCTGCAACTCCCGGCCCATGCGGCTCATCTGGCAGAAACCGCGCTGCGCAAGGACCCGACGGCGCTCCGGCACCAGACGACGCTGCGCCGCGACATCCAGCGCGGTCTCGAAGCCGTCGCGCGTGAAGGTGCCCAGCGGTTGGGGCCGAAAGTCTCGGTCGCGATGCTCATGGCCGACGCCAGGACCGGCGAGATCGTCGGCGAAGTCGGATCGGCGGATTATTTCGACGCCAGCCGCTCCGGGTGGATCGACATGACTCGGATCACCCGCTCGCCGGGATCGACGCTGAAACCCTTCATCTACGGGCTTGCCTTCGAGGAAGGCCTCGTCAGCCAGGAGACGATCATCGAGGACCGACCGGCCGATTTCTTCGGCTACCGGCCGCGCAATTTCGACATGAGCTACCAGGGTGATGTCAGCATCCGCCAGGCCCTGCAGCTTTCCCTCAATGTTCCGGCCATCCGGCTGCTCGATGCGGTCGGGCCGACGCGGCTGATGGTGCGCTTCCGCCGCGCCGAGGTGCGGCCGAAGCTGCCGCCGAACGAGGCGCCGGGACTGGCCATCGGTCTCGGCGGCGTCGGCATCACGCTTCGCGACCTCGTCCAGCTCTATGCGGGCCTGGCCAATCGCGGCTGGCCGGTGCGGCTCGGCGACGGCATCGAGGGCAAACCGGGGCTGATCGACGGAGAGCCGCTGCTTTCGACGGTCGCCACCTGGCAGGTCGCCGATATCCTTTCCGGCGTGCTGCCGCCGACCGGAAGCCGCCAGCGCGGCATCGCCTACAAGACGGGCACCAGCTATGGCTATCGCGATGCCTGGTCGGTCGGTTTCGACGGCCGCTACGTACTCGGCGTCTGGGTCGGGCGGCCGGACAATGGCGCCGTGCCCGGACTGACCGGCTATGGTGCGGCCGCGCCGATCCTTTTTGAAGGTTTTGCCAAGGCCGGCATTGCCATCACTCCGCTGCCGGATGCCCCGGCCAGCGCCGTCCGCCTCGCCCAGGCCGATCTGCCGATCGGCCAGCGGCGTTTCTCGATGACGGCGAGCGGCCTGCCCACCACGTCGATCCGTGAAGCCGCCCCGCAGATCGTCTTCCCGCCGGAGGGAGCGCGCGTCGATCTCGGCGCCGCCGCCGGCCAGACGTTGACGCCCTTGACGCTGAAACTGCAGGGCGGGCGGGCGCCGTTCCGGTGGCTGGCGAACGGCCAACCGCTGCCGGACGTGACGCGCCGCCGCGTCAGCCAATGGCTGCCCGACGGCGGCGGCTATTCGACACTGACTGTCATCGACGCGCTGGGACGCGCCTCGAGCGTACGCGTCTTCGTGGAATGAAGCCGATGTAGGCAGGCTGAAGTCCATTGGTCGGAAGGCCGCAGCGCTTCCGACCAATCGCTCCTACATCAGGCTGAGATTGCAGTCTTCGCTTCGGCGCCTCGAGGCTCCCGGCGCGGCGTCACCATCACCAGCGGCATGCCCGCCTCCAGGCAGGCCGCAATGAAGGCCTCCCGAGCCACCGCCGCCGGTGTCATCCTGTTGAGTGCCCGGCGGCAGGTGCGCAATGCGCGCTCGTAGCGCTCTCCTTTGCGCAGCGGCCACTCGTTCTCGAGAAAATCGACCGCCTCATAGACGGAGGTAAAGGTGCGTTCCAGGCCGTTTGAAAGCCGTACCGTGAGCGGGACTGTCCAGGGAATCTCATTGAGAAGCATTTTTTCCTCCTTTCCGATGCCATCAACGGATTACGCGCAAAGAGATATTTGGCGTGGAGAAGGCAGATTCAAGAACCCCGAAAAGGCCGAGTTTCGCACTCCGTCTGAGGGCCGCGAGAAACGGTCAAATGGATGTGAAATGCCTCTTGAATCCTCTGTTTCAGTGACTAAATCGACTGTGCGGGCCGCCTTTCAGGGGTCCTACAGTCGAGGAGCTCCGTCCTCTTCGGCGCTCCTCATCGTCCATGTTGCTCAAGGAGGATATGGCTATGAGAACAACCTTCGATTTCTCCCCCCTGTCACGCTCCAGCGTGGGTTTTGACCACCTGTTCGAGCTGCTCGACTCGGCAAATCGCATGGCGCCGGCTGACAACTGGCCGCCTTACGACATCATGCGCCTTGGCGAGAGCCAATATCGTATAGCGATGTCGGTTGCGGGCTTCAGCCCGGACGAACTCACCATCACGCACGAGCAGCAGCTGCTTGTCGTCAGCGGTGAGAAGGCCGATGAGGGCAATGCGGAATATCTCTATCGCGGTATCGCCGCACGAAACTTCGAGCGCCGCTTCCAGCTTGCCGATTATGTGATGGTCACCGGCGCAAACCTCGCCAATGGTCTGCTGACGATCGATCTCGTCCGCGAACTTCCCGAGCAGATGAAGCCGCGGCGCATCGATATCCAACAGGCTGACGCGCTTCCCGCCGGCGACGCCGGCAAGCAGATCGAAGGCGACAAGCACGCCGCCTAGCGCACGGTGAAGCAAGACCCGCCGGAGCGCCGGCGATGCCGGCACTTCGGCCGCACAGAGACAGCGTGCGGGACGCTGGATACCGGCATTGGGTATCCCGTTCCGCCAAGGAAAGGAGCTGAAAGATGAACGTACGTGATCTCATTCCCTGGGGCCGCGGCCAGGAACAACTTCGGGCAACCTATCGTGAAGGTGATCGCAACCCCTTCCTCGCGCTTCATCGGGAGATGAACCGCCTCTTCGATGATGTCTTCCGTGGATTCGACAGCCGACTGCCCATGGCCTCTGGATATTCCGGGTTCGGAGCCGGCTGGCCGAGCGTCGAAGTCTCCGATCGGGAGAAGGAAATCAAGCTGACCGCGGAACTGCCGGGTCTTGAGGAAAAGGACGTCGAGCTTTTCATCTCCGATGGCGTGCTGACGCTCCGCGGTGAAAAGCGCTCCGAGAGCGAAGACCAGGAGAACCAGTTCTCGGAACGCTTCTATGGTCGCTTCGAGCGGCGCATTCCGCTTGGATATGACATCGATGAAAGCAAGGTGAACGCGACGTTCCGCAACGGCGTGCTGACCGTAACCCTTCCGAAGACGGAAGACGGCCAAACCAGGGCGAAGCGCATCGCGATCAACAGCCAGTAGCTCCGGTCATTCAGAATCGGCAATAGGCACCAATTCAAACGGCTATCGCCGTTTCCTCGCTTTCGAAACGGAGACCGGAACTGCCGGTCTATGCCAGTTCAGCGTTCTTTGGGGCCAAGTGCTTTGCTGGCCCCTCCCGCCGCTGCTTCATCGGCTGCCCCGCCACATAGACTTCGGCAACGCAGCGGTCGTCGCCCATCGTCTGCAGGACGAAGAGTTCTTCCGCAAGCGACGATGCCACGCGCATCCTGAGCTCCATCGCCGGCTTGGCGCGGCTGTCGAGGATGGCGATGTCGGCATCCGCGCCGGCATACAGCGAACCGATCCGGTGCTCGAGGTCCAGCGCGCGGGCATTGCCGAGCGTCATCATGTAGAAGGAATTGAATGGCGAGAGCCGCTGGCCCTGGAGGTGCAGCACCTTGTAGGCCTCATCCATGGTTTCGAGCATCGAGAAGCTCGTTCCGGCGCCGACATCGGTCGCGACCGCGTGGCGGGCGCCGAGCTTGTCGAAACGGTCACGATCGAAGAGGCCACTGCCGAGGAACAGGTTGGAGGTCGGGCAGAACACACCGACAGCACTCGTTTCGGCGAGCACCGAAATTTCCCGGTCGCTCATATGGATGCAATGGCCGAGCAACGTCTTGCGGCCAAGAAGGCCGTAGCGCGCGTAGATGTCGGTATAGTCCTTCGCTTCCGGGTAGAGCGACGTGGCGAAGGCGATCTCGTCCTTGTTCTCGGACAGATGCGTCTGCACGTAGCAGTCCGGATGTTCGGCGACGAGCGCCCGGCTCATCTCCATCTGCTCGGGCGTCGAAGTGATGGCAAAGCGCGGGCTGATCGCATAATGCGCCCGGCCACGGCCGTGCCACTTGCCGATCAGGTGCTTCGTTTCGTCAAAGCCTTGGCCGGGCGTGTCACGCAGCGCCTCGGGGGCGTTGCGATCCATCATCACCTTGCCGCCGATCATCAGCATGTTGCGCTCTTCGGCCGCCGTGAAGAAGGCGTCGACGCTTTCCGGATGTACCGAACAATAGGCGACGGCCGTCGTCGTGCCGTTGGAGAGCAGCTCGTCCATGAACCGGCCGGCGATAAGAGCGGCGTGTTGCGGCTCCTTGAACTTCTGCTCCTCGACAAAGATGTAGGTGTTCAGCCACTCCAGCAGCTGCGCGCCATAGGAGGCGATCGCCTGGGTCTGCGGGAAATGCAGGTGCGTATCGATGAGGCCCGGCAGGACGAGGTTGGGGCGATGATCGGCGATCCTGACGCTGCTGCCGGCCTGCCTTGCCACGTCAGCGTAGGAGCCGACATCGGCAACCTTGCCATTCGCGACGAGAACGGCGCCGTCCTCGTAGTATCGATAGGCGCGGGTATCGTCGATACCCTCGGGCTCCCTGACGAAGGTCAGTACACGGCCGCGGATCAGCACATCAGTCATTGAATCGTTCCTTCCTTCACGGCCGTCTCGTACCAGGAGGCCAATACCTGCCGTTCCTCTTCGGTGATGCCGGTGACATTGGCGGGCGGCATGGCGTGCGAACGCCCTGCCTGCAGATAGATTTCGCGGGCATGCTCGACAATGTCGCCGTCGCTTTCGAGGACGACGCCCTTCGGCGGCACGACGATGCCCTCCCAGCCGGGCTCGCGCGCATGGCACATGGAGCAGCGGCCGAGCACCGTATCGCGGACCTTCGAGAAATCCGCCGCTGCGACCACGGCCTGCTCGGCAGTGGCCGCCCTCGCCTCACCGCCCTCGGTAAGAACCTTGGGCACCGTCGAAAGCCACATGATGACGATGAAGAGGAGCACCGTGACCAGCCAGGTCCAGGTCGGCGCGCCCTTGCGGGCGTGCTGCGTGTTGAACCAGTGGCGGATGGTGACGCCCATCAGGAACACCAGCGAAGCGATGATCCAGTTGTATTGCGTGCCGAAGGCGAGCGGATAGTGGTTGGACAGCATCAGGAACAGCACGGGCAGCGTCAGGTAGTTGTTGTGCGTCGAGCGCTGCTTCGCCTGCTTGCCGAGCGCCGGATCCGGCGTGCGACCGGCGATCAGGTCGGCGACGACCTTCTTCTGGTTCGGGATGATGATGAAGAACACATTCGCCGACATGATCGTCGCCGTGAAGGCGCCGAGATGCAGATAGGCGGCGCGGCCGGTGAAGAGCTGGGTATAGCCCCAAGCGACGGCGACCAGAATGAAGTAGAGCAGCACCATCAGCCGCGTGTTGTCGTTGCCGAGCGGCGAGCGACAGATCGTGTCATAGGCAAGCCAGCCGAAGCCGAGCGATGCCAACGAGATGGCGATGGCCGTCGGCTTCGAGACGTCGAGCACGCTCGGATCGATTAGATAGAGGTCGGCGCCGGCATAATAGACGAGCGCCAGCATGCCGAAGCCGGAGAGCCAGGTGACGTAGGACTCCCATTTGAACCAGATCAGGTGCTCCGGCATGTTCTCCGGCGCGACCAGATATTTCTGGATATGATAGAAACCGCCGCCATGGACCTGCCACTCTTCGCCATAAGCCCCGACCGGCATGCCGGAGCGCTGCCGCAAGCCCAGGTCGAGCGCGACGAAATAAAAGGATGAGCCGATCCAGGCGATGCCGGTGATGACATGCAGCCACCGCACCGCAAATGTCAGCCAGTCCCAGGCAATGGCATATTCGTACATAGAGGCCTCCCATTTCTCTAAAACGCGTCGCGTTCAAACGAACGACGTGACGCGCTTTAGATCTTTGTCTTCATGCATGCCGTTGTCCCAACACCGCTGCGCGCTTTCGGGAGACATGCATTGGGCCGCATTATGTGTCATTGCTTGAGGGGGTGAGAAATGCCGCGAGTTCAGCAACTCTTTCAAAAAAAACTATAAAATGGGCGAGCCGCCGTCGCGGTAATCTGGGCCTTGAGGAGTGGAGGCGGGAGCATGTCCTATCTCGATAATGTGCGCGTCTTCGTGCGCGTGGTGGAACTTGGAACGCTATCGGCCGCTGGCCGCGACCAGCGCGTCACCCCGGCCGTCGCCAGCAATAGAATCAAGGAGTTGGAGCGGCATATGGGCGTGCGCCTGTTCAACCGCACCACCCGGAAATTGACGCCGACGGAACATGGCCGCGTCTTCTACGACGGTGCCGTCAAGATCCTCGAAGCGGTCAACGAGGCGGAAAGCGCCATCGCCGATCTGTCGCGCAACCCCAAAGGGGCTGTGCGGATTACCGCTCCGCTCGGCATAGGTCGCAGATTGATCGCATCCGGCGTACCGGAATTCCATGACCGCTATCCGGATATCGAGGTGCGGCTGCGCCTTTCCGACCGCAATGTCGATATCCTGAGCGAAGGCATCGATGTCGCCTTCCGGCTCGGGATCCTCGAGGATTCGAACCTGCGGATGCGCGGCATCATGAACTGCGACCGGGTGCTCTGCGGCGCTCCAGCCTATTTCGACAAGCGCGGCGTTCCAGGAACCCCGGACGAGCTCATCACCGACCACCACGATTGCCTGCTGCTGCGCTATCCCGGCTCGAAGGAATATTACTGGACGCTGCAGACGCCGGAGGGCGCGCGCAAGTTCGAGGTCGGCGGACCTTACGATTCAGACGATGGCGACGTGCTGACCCAATGGGCACTTGACGGCCGCGGCATCATCAACAAGCCGCTCTTCGAGGTGAAGCAATATATCGACGAGGGCACGCTTGTGCCCATCCTTCGCGAAACGCCGCCGCTCGGCGCGCAGCTTGCGGCGATCTATCCGCACAAGCGTTTCCAGGATCCGAAGGTGCGCCTGATCATCGACTTCATGGCCGAGCGCTGCCAGCGGCTGATCGGCAGGATGCTTACAGAGCCCGCAGCGACGCGGGAACGGTCGAGTGCGTGAGGCGTGGGGGAGGCCTGTTACGCCTTCACTGGCTTCTGCATTTTTTGCGGCGTCCTACCATCGGTCTGGTCGCGGCTCAGCGCCGCCGTCATGATTTCAGCCGCAGCGAGCGCCGCAATCACAGCAGGCCGCTTGTCTTTCACCGCCGTGCCGCCGATCGGGCAAACGAGCCGGTCGAAGAGGTCGGGGCGTTCTATGTCGCGCGTCAGCCAGCTCCTGAAGGTGGCGCGCTTCGTCTTCGAACCGATCATGCCGACATAGCAGGCGTCCTGGCGGGCCAGTGCTTCCGCCGCAATCAGGAAGTCCAGCGCATGGTCGTGAGTGAGGATGACGAAGGCGCTGCCGGGCGGGGCGTCGCGGACGACGGCCTCGGGCATCGCCGTCAGGCAGGTCTCGATATCAGGCACGTCGACGGCCGAAAGCTCCTCTTCGCGGGTGTCGACAAGCACCGTCCTGACTGGCACCAGCGACAGCGCCATGGCGAGCGCATCGCCGACATGGCCGGCCCCGAAGATGTAGACATGCGGCCGGCGCGCGATTTCGGTGTCGCTGCGCTCGATCAGTGCGGCTCGGGTTTCAGGATCGACAGCCTTGAACGCCAGCGCGACCCGCCCGCCGCAGCACTGGCCGATCTCCGGGCCGAGCGGAATCGCCAACCGGTTATCGCTGACTGTGCCCTTGAGCAACTGCCGGGCATGGTCGATCGCCATATATTCCAGTTGACCGCCGCCGATCGTGGCAAAAATGCGATCTACCGCAACTAGCATCCAGGCATCGGTATCGCGCGGCGTCGAGCCGGCCGCTCCAGACACCTCGACGAGAATGCAGGCCGCGTTGCCGCTCAGGAAATGCCTGATGTCCTCTCTGCTCGCCATGCCTGTCACTCGTTCACTTTGCGGCACTTCTTCGCGGCTCGCCGCGCAGCCGTTCGATCGCCATCAGTACGCGCTCCGGTGTTGCCGGCGCATCGATGCGCGGCGGAATACGATACTCCGCAACGCTTGCCGCTGCCATGGATATCGCCTCGAGAACGGAAATGCCCAGCATGAAGGGCGGTTCCCCGACCGCCTTCGACCGGCGGATCGTCTCCTCGCGATTGATCGACCACTCCGCCAGCCGCACATTGAAAACGCGCGGGCGATCGGAAGCGAGCGGGATCTTGTAGGTGGAGGGCGCATGGGTGCGCAGCCGCCCTTTCGCGTCCCACCACAGTTCCTCCATCGTCAGCCAGCCCATGCCCTGCACGAAGGCACCTTCCACCTGGCCGACGTCGAGCGCCGGGTTCAGCGACTTGCCGACGTCATGGAGGATGTCGGTGCGCTCGACCTGGTATTCCCCGGTCAACGTATCGACGGTGACCTCCGAGCAGGAGGCGCCGTAGGCGTAGTAGTAGAAAGGACGTCCCCTCCCCTCAGAACGGTTCCAGTGGATCTTCGGCGTCTTGTAGAAACCGGCCGCCGAGAGCTGGATGCGGGCCGCATAGGCCGCCTTGATGAAATCGGCAAAGGCGATGCGCTCGCCGCCAATCCGCACCGTGTTCGGCTCGAAGGCGACATCGGCCCCGTCGACACCGTAGCGTTCGGCCGCGAAGCGTATGAGCCGCGCCTTGATCTGCTGCGCGGCATTGGTGGCTGCCATGCCGTTCAGATCCGACCCCGAGGACGCGGCCGTCGCCGAGGTGTTCGGCACCTTGCCGGTCGAGGTGGCCGTCACCTTGATGCGGTCGAGATCGACCTGGAACTCGTCCGCCACGACCTGGGCAACCTTGGTGTAGAGCCCCTGCCCCATCTCGGTGCCGCCGTGGTTGAGCTGGATCGAGCCATCCGTATAGACATGGACGAGAGCGCCGGCCTGGTTATATTCGGTCTTGGTGAATGAGATGCCGAACTTTACCGGCGTCAGCGCGATGCCGCGCTTGATGACATGGTTCTCGCGATTGAAGGCGAGAACCGCCTCGCGTCGCGCGGCATAATCCGCCGAAGTTTCGAGTTCCTCGATGATCCGGCCGATGATGTTGTCTTCCACCGTCTGGTGATAGGGCGTCAGGTTGCGCCCCTCGCCGCCGTAGAAATTCAGCTTGCGGATTTCGAGCGGATCCTTGCCGAGCGTGTAGGCGATATCCTCGATCATCCGCTCGCCGCCGACCATGCCCTGCGGTCCGCCGAAGCCGCGGAAGGCGGTGTTCGATACGGTATTGGTCTTGAGCGGATGCGAGCGCAGCCGGACGTTCGGGTAGAAATAGCAATTGTCGGCGTGAAAGAGCGCGCGGTCGGTCACCGGCCCCGAAAGGTCGGCCGAAAAGCCGCAGCGCGCCGCAAAGACGGCGTCCACGGCCTCGATGCGGCCGTCGTCGTCGAAGCCGAGCTTGTAGTCGACATGGAAGTCGTGGCGCTTGCCGGTCGCCGTCATGTCGTCGTCGCGGTCCGGGCGAACCTTGACGGGACGACGGTATTTCCTCGCGGCGAGGGCCGCGACCGCCGCGAAGAGATTTGCCTGCGTCTCCTTGCCGCCGAAGGCGCCGCCCATGCGGCGGACGTTTACGGTGATCGCGTTCGAGGGCAGGCCGAGCACCTGGGCGACCATGTGCTGCGTCTCGCTCGGATGCTGGGTCGAGGCAATGACGGTCACCTCGTCGTCCTCGCCGGGGATCGCGAAGGAGATGTGGCCTTCGAGATAGAAGTGATCCTGACCACCGATCCGCATCTCGCCCTCGACGACATTCTTGGCCTTGGCGAAGCCGGCATCGATATCGCCGCGCTCGAGCTTCAGCGGATCGATCACCAGCGGATAGTTGGCGGCCGCGGCCTCGGCGACGTCGGTCACATGCGGCAGGTCGCGATATTCGATCTTCACCTTTGCGCAAGCGCGGCGGGCGGCGTCGCGCGAGGTGGCGATCACCGCGAAGATCGGCTGGCCATGGAACTCGACCTTGCCAGTCGCAAACACCGGATCATCGTGCTTGTGGGCCGGGCTGATATCGTTCTCGCCCGGAATGTCCTCGGCCGTCAGGACGCCGACGACGTTCGGGCTGTTCTTCACTGCCTCGAAATCGATCGACAGGATTTCGGCGTGGGCGCGCTGGGACAGACCCAGATAGCCGTGCAAGGTGCCGGCCGGCTCGGCAATGTCGTCGATATATTCGGCCGTGCCCGACACATGCTTGTGGCCGGATTCGTGGCGTTCCTTTTCGTGGACGCCACCGCGGATGCGGTCGATGGGCTGCATCACGTTCATCGGTCCACCCTCCTAGACAGCCACCGCGACAGCGCGGTCGATACGGACGTTCCGGGTTTCCTGCGTTTCCAGATAGAAGCGCCGCAGGAGGTTCTTGGCGACGAGCATGCGATAATCCGCCGAGGCGCGCCAATCGGTCAGAGGCGTGAAATCCTGTTCGAAGCCAGCCAAGGCAGTGTTGACCGCCGTTTCGCTCCAGACCGCACCCTTGAGCGCCGCCTCGACAGTCGACGCGCGCTTTGGCGTGCCGGCCATGCCGCCGAAGGCGAGCGCCGCATCCGCAACCCTTCCTTCGCCGTCGAGCGTTACACGGAACGCGCCGCAGACGGAGGAAATATCCTCGTCGAGCCGCTTTGAAACCTTGTAGACGGCGAACCGATCGGCCTCGGCCAGGAAGGGAATCCGGACGGACTCGACGAACTCGCCGGGCTGGCGGTCCTGCCTGCCATAGTCGATAAAGAAGGATTCGAGCGGCAGCGTCCTTCGTTTGCCGCCCTTGCGCAACGTCACCGACGCACCAAGCGCGATCAGCGCCGGCGGCGTATCGCC
Source organism: Sinorhizobium fredii NGR234 (assembly GCF_000018545.1). Classification (NCBI taxonomy): domain Bacteria; kingdom Pseudomonadati; phylum Pseudomonadota; class Alphaproteobacteria; order Hyphomicrobiales; family Rhizobiaceae; genus Ensifer; species Ensifer fredii. Next base: position 1,249,791 of record NC_012586.1, on the reverse strand, counting down.
GATCGGCGAGCCGTTGGCGATATTGCCGCCAACCGTGCCCATGTTGCGCACCTGCTCGCCGCCGATCCGGTCCCAAAGCTCGCGTAGTTGCGGGAAGTGGCGGACAAGCACGGCATAGGCGTCGGTGTAGCTCACTCCGGCCGCCAGCGTGAACCCGTCGGCGTCGACGGAAATCCGGCGCAGTTCTTCAAGATGGGAAAGGTGAACGACCGGCGCGATGTCGCGCATGAACTTCGTCACCCACAGCCCGACATCGGTCGACCCGGCAACGATCGTAGCCTTCGGACTGGCTTCGAGGACAGCAGCAAAGTCGTCCAGCGAACCCGGCAGCACGATACGTTCGTCCTCACTGCCGAGCTCGACGCGGCGGCCGTCCCTGAGGGCCGCAAGCCGGCGCGCGATTTTTTCGCGCTCGGCCACCAGCGGGTCCTTGCCGAGCTCTCCGATCGACGAAATCGCTTGCGCCGCGCGGATGATGGCGGCGTAGCCGGTGCAGCGACAGAGATTGCCCTGCAGCGCCTTCTCGATTTCCTGAACACTTGGCTTGGGATTTTCCATCCAGAGGCCGTAGAGCGACATGACGAAGCCGGGCGTGCAGAAGCCGCATTGCGAGGCGTGCGTATCGACCATGGCCTGCTGCACCGGGTGAAGCGGACCATCCGGCTGGGCGAGCGCCTCCACCGTCACGACATGACAGCCGTCGAGCGATGCGACGAAACGGATGCAGGCATTGACCGATTCGTATTTCAGCCTGCCGTCATAGAGGCGGCCGACGAGCACCGTGCAGGCGCCGCAGTCGCCTTCGGCGCAACCTTCCTTGGTGCCGCGCAGGTTGCGGTCCATGCGCAGGAAATCGAGCAGGGTCTGGACCGGCGAGACATCTGCAAGCTCGACCTCGCGGTCATTCAGGCGGAAACGGATCGTATTGCGGATTTCGATCGTCATGGCCGCTCAGCTCCCGCGATAGGTGGAATAGCCGTAGGGCGAAAGCAAAAGCGGCACGTGGTAATGCGCGTCATGATCGGCGATCCCGAAGCGGATCGGGATGACATCCAGGAACGGATTGGTGCGATCGGCGCCCAGATACTCGCCGGCGTGGAAGCGCAGTTCGTAAACGCCGCTCTGCATCGATGCCCCGCTAAGCAGCGGCTCATCGCAACGGCCGTCGTCGTTGGTCCGGGCAGAAGCGAGGCGCTCTTTCCACTCGCCATCGAGGCGGTAAAGCTCGATGCGCAGCTTCGCCGCAGGCTTGCCGCTCGCCGTATCCAGCACATGGGTCGTCAGGCGACCGGCGTTTCCGCCATCAATCTGCATGCGTGTCGCTCCTCCAGCTCACTTTCGACGCATGAAGTATCCGAAGCGGCAGCGCGTTTGGGTAGCGGGCCCGGGCTTCGAGACTTTCAAATTTTTCGAGGGGAATAGGCCTGGTTCATTGCCGGTACGAATTGGCGTCTGCAGATAGTATCAGGAGGAAAGTTGCATGAGATATCCCCGTGATCTCCAAGGTTACGGCCCTAATTCCCAGGTCATTTGGCCAAATGAAGCGCGGATAGCCGTACAATTTGTCATCAATTACGAAGAAGGTGGCGAAAACTGCGTGCTGCATGGTGACGCGGCATCGGAAGCGTTCCTGTCGGAAATCGTCGGCGCGCAGGCCTGGCCCGGCAAGCGTCACTGGAATATGGAGTCGATCTACGAATATGGCGCGCGCGCCGGCTTCTGGCGGCTGCACCGCCTGCTTGCCGACAGGCAGGTGCCGGTGACCGTCTACGGCGTCGCGACGGCCCTGAAGCGATCGCCGGCGCAGGTCGCAGCCATGCAGGATGCCGGCTGGGAAATCGCCTCCCATGGCCTGAAGTGGATCGAGCACAAGGATTTCAGCGCCGCGCGGGAACGCGCAGAGATCGCTGAGGCGATCCGGCTTCACACCATCGTCACCGGCGAACGGCCGCGCGGCTGGTATACCGGCCGCTGTTCGCAAAACACCCTCGACCTCGTCACCGAGGCCGGCGGCTTCGACTATGTGTCCGACTCCTATGCCGACGACCTGCCCTATTGGCACGAGCACGACGGTCGGCATCAGCTCGTCATTCCCTATACGCTCGATGCCAACGACATGCGGTTCGCGACGGCTCAGGGCTTCAACAGCGGCGACCAGTTCTTCAGCTATCTGAAGGACAGCTTCGACGTGCTCTATGCCGAGGGGAAAGCGGGATCGCCGAAGATGTTGAGCATCGGCCTTCACTGCCGCCTTGCGGGCCGGCCCGGCCGGGCGGCGGCGCTGGCACGCTTCATCGACTACGTGAAGAGCCACAGCAAGGTCTGGCTGGCCCGCCGTGTCGACATTGCCCGCTATTGGGCGGAAGCCTATCCGTTCCAGCCGAACGAAGATCGTCCGTCGCGGCTGTCGGAAGAGGCCTTCGTCGCCCGATTTGGCGGGATCTTCGAACATTCCGACTGGATCGCCAGACGCGCCTTCGCGGGCGAGCTTTCTGCCGCCAATGACACGGCGACCGGCCTGTGCGCGGCATTGACCGCTGTGTTTCGCGAGGCGAGCGAGGCGGAACGGCTCGCCGTCCTTCTCGCCCACCCGGACCTTGCCGGCAAGCTCGCGCAGGCCAAGCGCCTGACCGAAAGCTCGACCAACGAGCAGGCCTCGGCCGGCCTCGACGCCCTGACGGATCGCGAGCGCGAGCGATTTACCGAGCTCAATGCAGCCTATGTCGAGAAGTTCGGCTTTCCCTTCATCATCGCGGTCAGGGGCCGCAGCAAGGACGACATCCTCGCCGCCTTCCAGAGCCGGATCGACAACGACCGCGACACCGAGTTCGAAACCGCCTGCCGGCAGGTGGAGCGGATCGCGCTGCTGCGGCTGCGGGACGTGCTGCCGGGCTGACGGGAAAAGGACAATCTCGAACGCTGATGGCCGGCCCCAGTGTTGCGGGCCGGCCATTTTTATATGCGGATAACGGTTGGATCGAGCAGCTTCAGGTGTGCGCCGCTTGCCTCAAAGCCCCCTCCCCAACCCCTCCCCAGAGGTGGCAGGGGCTAGGTGCCCGCAGCGATCGCCTACCCCATATTTCGGCGTCCGCGCTTGTGGAAACGGTCAGACAAAAGCCTAAACGGTTCGATGGGTTAAGCCCCTCCCCCTTGTGGGGAGGGGTTTGGGGCGGGGATTTGCTAAATGCCACACCCACGCATCACCCCCCGAAGAAGGCGAAGCGCACGACGAACAGGGCGGCGACGATCTGCGTTGCGGGATGGATGACGCTCCACTTGCCGGTGCAGACCTTGAGGACCACGTAGCTCACGAAGCCGAAGGCGAGGCCGTTGGCGATCGAGTAGGTGAAGGGCATGGCGATCGCCGTCAGCGCTGCCGGTGCCGCTTCGGTCAGGTCGTCCCACTCGATTTCGGTGAGCTCGCGCATCATCAGCCCCGCCACGTAGAGCAGTGCCGGCGCCGTCGCGTAGGATGGAACGGCGGCAGCGAGCGGCGAGATGAAGAGGGCGGCGAGGAACAGCACCGAGATGGTGAGTGCGGTGAGACCCGTACGCCCGCCGGCCTGCACGCCGGAGGCGCTTTCGACATAGGCCGTGGTGCTGCTGGTGCCGATCAGCGAGCCGGCGATGATCGCCGAGCTGTCGGCGAGCAACGCGCGCCCGAGGCGGTTCGGCTTGCCCTCTTCGACCAGTCTCGCCCGCTTGGCGACGCCGATCAGCGTGCCTGTGGCGTCGAAGACCTCGACGAGCACGAAGACGAGGATGACATGGACGAGACCGCCGTGCAGCGCGCCCATGATGTCGAGCTGCAGGAAGGTCGGTGCAATGCTCGGCGGTGCGGCAACCACGCCCTTGAACTCGGAAACGCCGAGCAGCATCGACAGGATGGTGACGACCAGAATGCCGATCAGGATCGAGCCGCGGACCTTCAGCGAGTCGAGCACGGCGATGACGAAGAAGCCGAGGATGGCGAGCAGCGGCCCGGTCTGCTTGAGGTCGCCAAGGCCGACCAGCGTGGCCGGGTTGTCGACGACGATGCCGGCGTTCTTCAGCGCGATGATGCCGAGGAACAGGCCGATACCGGCCGCAATGGCGCTGCGCAGCGAATGCGGGATGCCGGCGATCAGCCAGCTTCTGACCCCGGTAACGGTCAAGAGCAGGAAGATCAGGCCGGAGATGAACACGGCGCCGAGCGCCTGTTGCCAGGTGAAGCCGAGGGCGGCGACGACCGTGAAGGCGAAGAAGGCGTTGAGGCCCATGCCTGGTGCCATGCCGATCGGCCAGTTGGCGACGAGCGCCATGACGGCCGAGCCGAGGGCTGCCGCCAGACAGGTCGCAACGAAGATCGCGTCGCGATCCATGCCGGTGGTCGACAGGATGTCGGGGTTGACGAAGATTATGTACGACATCGTCAGGAATGTCGTGAGACCGGCGACCACCTCCGTGCGGATCGTCGTGTCATGCTCTTTCAGTTTGAAAAGCCGTTCGAACATTATTCCTCCCTGAGATCACTCAGACCCTGGGTGAGCCCAAGATCCGGAACGTGATCGATCCTCCTAGATTGGAGCGGACACCCGCTCGCATTTTCCTGATCCCGCTCTGGCAGCCGTCATCGCGACATGGCCGAACGCCTGAGACCGGAACGCTGCTCCTCCAACATCCGGTCGCTCATATTTCGATCGCGGCGTCCAAGCGTCTGCGATCCTGGCCGTGCGGCCTCGCCGAACGGGAGCCCCGTGCAGCCCGACAATTGTGCGACGTCGCGCGCATGATCGCTAGCCGGCCATTTCGACGGCGCATGCGAAAGACTTTCAAATTTTTGAAGGCATTCCGTCGGATTTTCCTGGGAAAATTGCCCCGCAGCCGACAATGCGGTCAAACGGCTCTGCTGCGGCTCAGGCCGCGGAATTCATATGATCAATGCAGGCGAAAGCGGGTCGGTTCGCTAATGCAAGCCACCGACCCCCAGCAGCCTTTCAACGGCCGCGTGATCCTTCGAGAGCGAATCCGGGGTGCCGCTCCAGGCAATCCGGCCTCGCTCCAGGACGATGACCTGATCGGCGAAATCCAGCGCGCTCTGGATGCGCTGTTCGACCAGCAGGATCGTCATGTCGCCGGTCTTGGCGAGTTCGGCGAAGGCCTTCATCAGTTCCTCGCAGATGACGGGCGCCAGCCCTTCGAGCGGCTCGTCGAGGAGCAGCACGGAGGGCCGACCGAGGATCGAACGGGCGGTCGACAGCATCTGCTGCTCGCCGCCGGAGAGCTGGGACCCGAGGTTCCTGCGTCGCTCGTAAAGGCGCGGAAACATCCCATAGGCCTCCTGGAGTGCGCTCTTCGGACGGCCCTTAAGACCCACGAAGAGGTTCTCCTCGACCGTCAGCGTCGGAAAGACACAGCGTGCCTGCGGCACGAAACCCAGGCCATGCCAAGCGCGTGACGCGCTCGGCAGCGCCGTGACATCCGTCTCGCCCAACACGATGCGCCCGTCATAGCGGCGTGTCTGGCCGGCGAGCGTGGCAAGCAGGGTCGTCTTGCCCATGCCGTTGCGGCCGAGCACGGCGAGCCGCGCACCGGCCGGCACCGAAAAGGAAACCCCTTCAAGCACTCGCGTCGGTCCATAGCCGGCCGACAGGTTTTCGACTTCAAGCGGCGTGGCCGGCATTGGCATAGCTCCCGAGATAGGCCTCGCGCACGCGCGGATCCTTGGTGACGTCCGACGGCGAGCCGTCGAAGATGATCGTGCCGGCAGCGAGCACGATGACGCGCTTGGCAAAACGGAAGACGAGATCCATGTCGTGCTCGATCATCAGCACGGCAAGATCGGCCGGAAGGTCGGCGAGCGCCTGCTCGATGCGGCCGGTATCGCTTTGCGGCACGCCGGCGGCCGGCTCATCGAGGAGCAGCACCCTCGGCTTCAGCGCCAGCGCCACCGCGATTTCCAGCAGCCGCTGCTGGCCATAGGCGATCTCGCTGACGCGCCGGTGCATCAACTCGCTGAGACCAAGCTTACCGAGCAGTTCGGCAACCTCCGCCATGACTTCGGGCATGGCAAGGAAATGGCCGAACATGCGGCCCGCCCGGCCGTCACGCTGCAACACCGCAAGCGCCACGTGCTCGGCCGGCGTCATCTCCTGGAAAAGGCGCGTCACCTGGAACGAACGCACCAGGCCGCGCCGCACCCGCCCGGTCGCGTCGATGCGGGTCACGCTCTCGCCACCGATCAGGACGTCGCCGGAGTCCGGCGTCAGGTTGCCGGTGACGAGGTTGACGAAGGTGGTCTTGCCGGCGCCGTTCGGGCCGATCAGCGCGACGCGGTCGCCCGGCGCCATGGCGAGGCTGACGTTGTTGGTGACGGCGAGGCCGCCGAAGGAGCGTTTCAGGCTGCGGACTTCGAAGATCGTGCTCATCGGCCCGCCCTCCGCCGTCCGGCCGCAAGATCGGCAACCGTGCCGTAGAGACCCTTCGGCGCGAAGAGCACGACGGCGATCAGAAGCGCCCCGACCATCGTCAGCCAGTGGAACGGATTGGCGGCGGAGACGACATCCTCGAAGAACATGAAGACGATCGTGCCGGTGAGCGCGCCGAAAAGCGAGCCGGTGCCGCCGAGGACCAGCATGACCAGGCTTTCGGCCGACAGCGTGAAGGAGAGGCTGTCGAGGCCGACGACCTGGGTGGAGATGGCATTGAGCGCGCCGCCCGCGCCGGCAACCGCGCCGGAAATCACATACATCTTCATCAAGGCCAGCTTCGGCGAGGCGCCCATGGCGCGGATGCGGATCGGGTCCTCCTTGACGCCGCGGCAAAGCATCCCAAAGGGCGAGCGGACGACGAGCCGCAGCAGCGCGAAGACGAGAGCAAGGAGAATGATGCCGAGCACATAGGCGGTGCGGCCCCAAAGATCGAATTCGAAATAGCCGAGCAGCGGATCGGGCGCGATGCCGGCGAGGCCGTCGCTGCCGCCTGTCCAAGAGGAGGCCTTGTTGGCGAATTCGTGAAACAGATGGATGAGCGCGATCGACAGGACAAGTTGCGGAAGACCGTGCGCTCGCAGGATGACGACACCGCAGACGAGCCCCGCAACCGCACCGCCGAGAATTCCGCAGGCAAGCATCAGCAGCGGATCGGTAATGCCAAAATGCACCGCGGCAATGCCGGACGCATAGGCGCCCGTGCCGAAGAGCGCAGCATGGCCGAGCGTCGCCACGCCGCAATAGCCAGTGACGAGGTCGAGGGAGAGAACCAGAAGCGCGATCGCCGTCATGCGGGTGAGCAGCGCGAGGTTGTTGGGAAACAACAGGTAGCCGACCACGGCCAGCCCGAGGATCACCGCCAGACCGGCGAGGTCGCGGCCGCGCCTGCGCCCCTTGCCCTGGGCGCCCGCCAGCGCATCGCTCATCGTTGCCATGGTCATTGTCCCGCCCTTCCGGCAAGGCCGCGCGGAAAGACGCAGACGATGGCGATGACCGCAAGGTAGAAGAAGAATTCGCCGAACTCCGGCACGAGGTAGCGGCCGGCCGTGTCGATGCCGCCAAGCAGCAGGCAGGCGACAAGCGCCCCCGGTATCGATCCGGCCCCGCCGACAGACACGACGACCAGGAACGTCACCATGTAGCGCAGCGCGTAATAGGGCTCGACCGGCAGCAGTTCGGCGCCGACGACGCCCCCCAAGGCTGCCAGACCGACCGCGACCGCGAAGCTCACCGCATAGACGATCTCGGTGCGGACGCCGAGAGCCGCCGCCATCGCCGCGTTGTCGACGGCGGCCCTGAGCTTCACGCCGAAGGCCGTCTTCTCGATCAGGTACCAGAGGGCAACCGCCACGCCGAGACCGCAGCCAATAGCGAAGATCCGATGCGTGGCGATCGACCGGAAGCCGAGATCGACCGATCCCTGCAGCGCCGGCGGCAGAGGGACTGTCTTCAGCGTCGGGCCGAAGACGTAGTTGGCGATGCCGATGATGCAGAAGGTGATGCCGATCGTCATCAGCACCTGGGTGAGTTCAGGCGCGCCGTAGATGCGTCGGTAAAGCAGGCGCTCGATCGGAACGGCGATGACGATCGTTCCGAACACGGCAAGCAGCACCGCAAATCCGTAGCCGAGACCCAGGTCGCGCGCCGCGTAGGAGGCGATGTAGCCGCCGATCATGGCGAAAGCGCCATGGGCCAAGTTGACCACCCGCATGAGGCCCATGGTGACGGAAAGACCGATCGAAATCACGAACAGCACCATGCCGTAAGCGAGTGCGTCGACCGCTATGCTGAAGACCGTTTGCATGACCCACCCTGTTTCAGAGCGGGGCCGGCGGCCCCGCATCCAATTCCACCAACCGGTTACTTCAGCGCCGCAAGACCGGGATCGCCCTGCTTCTCGAAGGTCGCGATCTCCTTGTTGTAATAGGAGCCGTCCTCGGCCTTGGCGACTTCGCGCAGGTAGATGTTCTGGGTGATATGGCGGGATTCCGGATCGATCGACACGGGGCCGCGCGGGCTCGTCCAGGAAAGTCCCTTGACCGCATCGACCGCCTTCCCAGCGTCCTGCTCGCCGCCCGTCGCCTCGATCATCTTGTAGATGACATGCATGCCGTCATAGGCACCGACCGAGGGGAAGGAAAGCTCGGCCGGGTTGCCGATCGCCTTCCCAGCCGCCTCGACAAAGGCCTTGTTCTCCGGCGAATCGTGCGAGACCGCATAGTGGAAGGTCGTCTGGATGCCGAGCGCGGCTTCGCCAAGTGCCGGCAGGTCGGATTCCTGCGTCAGGTCGCCCGGCGCGAAGAACTTGATGCCGGCATCCTTGAGCCCGTTTTCGTTAAAGGCCTTGACGAAACCCAGCGTCGTCGGACCGGACGGCAGGAAGGCGAAGAGCCCTTCGGCGCCCGAATCCTTGACGCGCTGCATGATCGGCGAGAAATCATTGGTGGCAAGCGGCATGCGGATCGCCTCGACGATCTGGCCTCCCGCCGCCTCGAACCCCTTCTTGAAGGCGTTCTCGGCATCGACGCCCGGTCCGTAGTCGCTGACGACCGAAATGACCTTCGAGACGCCGGCATCCTTCGCCACCTGGGCGATCGGCGTCGATGTCTGCCAGAGCGTGAACGAGGTGCGCACGACCAGCGGGCTCTTGGTGACGATCGCCGAGGTTGCGGCATTCATAATGACCAGCGGCACGTTCGCCTGCTCGAGAAGCGGCGTCACGGCCATTGCGTCGGGGGTGAAATAGAAGCCGGCGAGATATTGCACGCCCTCCTTGACGACAAGCTCCTGCGCCAGCCCCTTGGACTGCGCCGGATCGGGCTGCGGCACGTCCCGGTAGATGATTTCGAGGTCGTCGTCGCCGACCTTGCTGCCGTTCAGCGCCATATAGGCGTCGATGCCGGCCTTGAAATTCTTGCCCTGCAGCGCGAACGGACCGGAAAACGGCCCGATGACGCCGATCTTGATCGTGTCGGCGTGGGCTGTCCCGGCAATTGTGAGTGCCGCCAGCGCGGCGAGAATAGTCCGTTTCATGTTTCCTCCCCACGACGTCCGGCTCGCTCCCGTCCGGCGCCGTCCAATGATCAATTGTATTTCTTGATCGCCGTCAGTTTGACATGTGGAACGATGTTGAAAAATGAAAGATAACCCGCTCCACATAACTTTCTAGTTATGAATCGGCCCTTCAAGGAACGCCCGGCAATGGGTAGCCCTCCACGTTGACGGCCCCGATCGCTTCCGCCGGCTTCGGCACGAACGGATACGTCAAAACGGCAGCCCGACATAGTTCTCGGCGAGCGCCGTCGCGGCGGCTCGCGAATGGGTGAGATAGTCGAGTTCGGCCTCCTGGATCTTCTGGTCAAAGTCGCTGGTGTCGGGAAAGCGGTGCATCATCGTCGTCATCCACCAGGAAAAGCGCACCGCCTTCCAGACACGCGCCAGCGCCCTGGCCGAATAGGCGTCGATGCTGGCGTTGGAGCGATCCTGGTAGTGCTCGAGCAGACCTTCGAACAGGTAGTGCACGTCGCTCGCGGCAAGGTTCAGCCCCTTGGCTCCGGTCGGCGGCACGATATGGGCGGCGTCGCCCACCAGGAACAGTCGATTGAAGCGCATCGGCTCGGCGACGAAAGAGCGTAGCGGTGCGATCGATTTCTCGAAGGATGGCCCGGTCACCACGCGGTCGGCGTGGTGGACCGGCAGGCGACGCCGCAATTCGTCCCAGAAACGCTGGTCGTCCCAACCGTCGAGCTTCTCGTCGAGCGAGCACTGGATGTAGTAACGGCTGCGGCTCAGCGACCGCATCGAACAGAGCGCAAAGCCGCGCGGGTGGTTGGCGTAGACCAATTCGTGATCGACCGGCGGCACGTCGGCAAGGATGCCGAGCCAGCCGAAGGGATAGATCTTCTCGAAGGCGCGGATCGCCCGGTCCGGCACTGACCTGCGGCTGACCCCATGAAAACCGTCGCATCCCGCGATGAAATCGCAATCTATCCGGTGCGTTACACCATCTTTCTCATAGGTGACGTAAGGCGCGTGGCTGTCGAAATCGCATGGTGTGGCGTTCGCCGCCTCGTAGATCGATAACGCGCCGGCGGCTTGACGATGATCCATGAGGTCCCGGGTAAGCTCCGTCTGGCCGTAGATCAGCACCCGCTTGCCGCCCGTCAGCCCGGAGAGGTCGATGCGGTGGTCGCGGCCGTCGAAGGCGAGCGAGAACCCCTCATGCGGCAGCCCTTCGCCATGCATGCGAGCCCCGGAGTGCGCCTCGTCCATCAACCGGACCGTGCCTTCCTCCAAAACACCGGCGCGCACCCGGCCGAGGATGTGTTCCTTGCTGGCGCGGTCGAGGATCAAATTGTCGATCCCTGCCAGGGTGAGCAATTGTCCGAGCAGGAGCCCGGACGGGCCGGAACCGATTATGACGACCTGCGTTCGCATGGACCTCCTCACCTGAAGCACCGCCTCGGCGGCGAAGCCGCCTTCCCCGTCCGCTCCAAAACTGACTTTTGTCAGGAAGTTTGCGCGTCGCAGGCACTTGCCTCAATGGACATTTCCGCCAACTAATTGGACTTATCGAACATCGACGCTGCGTGAACCCGATGAAGCGACCCGTCCCGACCTACGAACTTTACGGCGAGGAATCCGGCGAAAGGCCGGATTTCTGGCTGCATTGCGAGACGATCCCCTCGCGCAGCCGTCTGCATCATTGGGAAATCGGCCTTCATCGCCACGAGAGCTTCTTTCAGATCCTGTACATCGCCAAGGGCTCGGGTGATGCTCTGTTCGGCGAGACGGTTCGGTCGATTTCACCGCCGGCGGTGATCACCGTTCCGCCCGCCGTCAGCCACGGCTTCCGCTTTTCCCCCGACATCGACGGTTTCGTTTTCACGATGCTCGCATCGCATCTGCCAATCGCGCCGGGTAGCCGTAACCGGCTCGGGACCTGGCTGGCGACCCCTCGCCTGACGCCGCTCGGTCGGAGCGACGACGGCCGCTACATTGCCGAGACGTTGCAGCGCCTGGCCGAGGAATGGGAAGCGCGACGCAGCCACCGCACCGGCCTGCTCGATGCCTATCTCACGACGGTGCTGGGGCTGACGGCGCGGCTCGCAGAAATACCGCTCGCCAACGAGTCGGCCGGGGAAAGCGAGAACGAGCGGCGCATGGAACGCTTCGATACGCTGCTCCGGCAGCATTGTCTGGCGCACCGCCCGGCGGCCTTCTACGCCCGCGAGCTCGGCCTGTCGCCGACCCATCTCAACCGCGTGGTCCGCGCGATGTCCGGGCAGAGCGTGCACGAGGTCATTGCCGGACGGCTGCTCGAGGCGGCGCGGCGCGAACTCGTCTTCACACGGGCGAGCGTACAGGAGATCAGCTTCCGCCTCGGCTTTTCGGATGCGGCCTATTTCTCGCGCTTCTTCGTCCGTCACGTTGGCACGACGCCGCGGGCGTGGCGGATCGCGGAGCGGCAAAAGCTCGGTGTGTGAAAGCGAATGGGCGATCTCGCCTAATTAAGAAGGGCGCGGCCGCAACACGGCCGCGCCCTTTCATTTTTGAGCTCCAATCAGACGAGGTCGAAGCGGTCGGCGTTCATAACCTTGGTCCAGGCCGCCACGAAGTCGCGCACGAACTTTTCCTGCGAGTCGCTCTGGCCGTATACTTCGGCAAGCGCTCGCAACTGCGAGTTCGAACCGAACACGAGATCGACACGGGTGGCGGTCCACTTCATTTCTTCCGTATCGCGGTCGCGTCCCTCGAAGACGTATTTCGATTCCTGTGAGACCTTCCACGCCGTGCCCATGTCGAGCAGGTTGACGAAGAAGTCGTTGGTGAGCGTCTCGGGCCGTGTCGTGAAGACGCCATGCTGGACTTGTCCGAAATTGGCGTTCAGCACGCGCATGCCACCGATCAGGACCGTCATCTCCGGTGCGGTCAGCGTCAGAAGCTGCGCCCGGTCGATCAGCAGTTCCTCGGGCGAAATCAGATAGTCGCCCTTTTGATAGTTGCGGAAGCCGTCGGAGATCGGTTCCAGAACGCCGAAGGAGTCCACATCGGTCTGCTCCTGCGTCGCGTCGGTACGGCCGGGCGCAAACGGGACCTCGATGTCGTGGCCGGCATTCCTCGCTGCCTTCTCGATCGCCGCCGCGCCGCCGAGGACGATCAGGTCTGCCAGCGATACCTTCTTGTCGCCGGGCTCGCCGCCGTTGAAGGCCTTCTGGATGCCTTCGAGCGTTTCGAGCACGGTGGCAAGCTGCTCCGGCTGGTTGACTTCCCAATCCTTCTGCGGCGCCAGGCGGATGCGCGCCCCATTCGCCCCACCGCGCTTGTCGGAGCCGCGGAAAGTCGATGCCGATGCCCAGGCAGTCGAGACCAGATGGGAGATCGGCAGACCCGATGCGAGGATCTTGTCCTTGAGATCGGCGATGTCTTGCGCGTCGATCAGCGGGTGGTCGACGGCCGGGACCGGATCCTGCCAGATCAGTTCCTCTGCCGGCACCTCCGGGCCGAGATAGCGCACGCGTGGGCCCATGTCGCGGTGGGTGAGCTTGAACCAGGCGCGGGCGAAGGCATCGGCGAACTGATCCGGATTTTCGAAGAACCGCCGGGCGATCTTTTCGTAGGCCGGGTCGAAGCGCAGCGCGAGGTCGGTGGTCAGCATCGCCGGGGCGTGGCGCTTCGACGGGTCGTGCGCGTCCGGAACGGTGGCCGCGCCTGCGCCATGCTTCGGCGTCCACTGATGCGCGCCCGCCGGGCTCTTCGTCAGTTCCCATTCGTAACCGAACAGGTTCCAGAAGAAGTTGTTGCTCCACTTCGTCGGCGTCGTCGTCCACGTGACTTCGAGGCCACTGCCGATGGTGTCGCTGCCTCTGCCGGTTCCGAAGCTGCTGGTCCAGCCGAAGCCCTGTTCCGCGATGTCCGCGCCTTCGGGCTCGATACCGACATGCGACGCGTCGCCGGCGCCGTGCGTCTTGCCGAAGGTGTGGCCGCCGGCGATGAGGGCAACGGTTTCCTCGTCGTTCATCGCCATGCGCGCGAAGGTCTCGCGGATATCCTTGGCAGCGGCGAGCGGATCCGGATTGCCGTTCGGCCCTTCCGGATTCACGTAGATCAGGCCCATCTGCACGGCAGCGAGGGGCTTATCGAGTTCACGCTCTCCCGTGTAGCGCTTGTCGGCAAGCCAGGTCTCCTCGGCGCCCCAATAGACGTCTTCCTCGGGCTCCCAGACGTCAGGGCGGCCGCCGGCAAAGCCGAAGGTCTTGAAGCCCATCGATTCCAGCGCAACGTTGCCGGTGAGGATCATCAGATCGGCCCAGGAAATCCGGTTGCCGTATTTCTGCTTGATCGGCCAGAGCAGCCGGCGCGCCTTGTCGAGGTTGACGTTGTCCGGCCAACTGTTGAGCGGCGCGAAGCGCTGCTGGCCGGCGCCCGCACCACCGCGACCGTCGCCGGTACGGTAGGTGCCGGCGCTATGCCAGGCCATGCGGATGAACAGCGGACCGTAGTGACCGAAGTCGGCCGGCCACCAATCCTGCGAATCGGTCATCAGCGCGTGGAGATCCTTTTTCAAGGCCACCAGGTCGAGCTTCTTGAACTCCTCGGCATAGTTGAACGCCTGGCCCATCGGGTCGGACAGGGACGAATTCTGATGGAGAATCCTGACGTTCAACTGGTTCGGCCACCAGTCCCGGTTCGACCTACCGCCATGGGCCGTGTGGGTGTGCACCACCGGACACTTGCCCGCACCATCGACCTTTGAATCCATAACTCTCTCCATTGTGCTTTCCTGAATTGCCTATCGGCAGGCTTTTGAGCCTCAGTCGGATAGGGACGTCAGCGCTGGCCGTGGCCCGCGGCTGCATCTTCAAGCACCATAGCCAAGCTGTTCCATTAGTTTAAGTTGGATTTTCGAATTTCGGCGATAAGCTAAACCTATCGGCTGGAACCATCACCGCTTGTGTTGTAAGGCGCGAACAGGTCGCTGTAGCCCTTTGAATTGGTGCTTGTTTTTATCCTTAAATAGGCTCCCGATTGAAGGAAACCTCCAGTAGGACCTTGGTCCGGGTGGGCGGGCCAAAGGTCCTATGCCCGTTGCCGGGTGTTCGTCCGCAGGACATACTGCACGGTAAGCACCTGCCGAAACAACGGCTTCCCCGCCGCCGCGGCAGTGCGATGATCCTGGAGCGGTGTTCCTATGCCCTTCGGCACCGCTCCGGGACGTCTCTTCCAGCAGCCTGTTGGGGGTCTCCAATGAACGCCGAGAAAATGCGAAAGCTCATCGAGGACTGTCAAAGGGACCTGAGGGAATACCTGTCTTCCGACAGCGGTATCAGCGACAGGGAGATGATTATCGAGCTGCTTATACGGCTGGATGGGCCGCAGGCCAGAGATGCACTGGGAGAAGAATCCGAGTGGCGACCGAGGCCGGAGGAACCAAGGATCCGTGAGCGCATCGGACCTGCTCGGCACGAAGCCAGCCTACGCCTCTTTCTCGATCGTCGTGCAAAAGGGTCAGCGCGAGCCTGACCGTTCACCAAGACGGCACGGAAGACGACCTCACGGCACCGACGCCACCGACCCTCGGACCGCGTGCTTGCAAGCTGCGCTACAATTCGACGGAAGCAAGCGGCTTGCGGGCCGGACCATGGATCACCGACCCGTCCAACGCGAAGATCGAACCATGACAGGGACAATCCCAGGTGCGATCGGCATTGTTCCAGGTGACCGTGCAGCCCTTATGGGTGCAGGACGCGGAAACGGCATGCAGCGCCCCATCCTCATCCCGGCAGACGGCGATCTTCTCCTCGCCTCTCACGATGACGCCACCCTCACCCGGCCGGATGTCCCTCGTGCCGCTGACGACCGATTGGCTGTCGCCATTCTTGTGGAAGTCCTTCGGATACGGCCGGGTCGGGTCATAGAGGCTTCGCCAAGGACTGGCACGATCGAGGATCGTGTCCGCGATCATCATGCCGGCGGCGGTCCCGTTGCTGATCCCCCAGGCGTTGAATCCGGTGGCGATATGAAAGCCCGGAGCCTTCTCGGGATCGGGTTCGCCGACATAGGGCACCCGGTCCGCAGTGTCGTAGTCCTCGTTGCACCAGTGCCAGGCGACCTCCCCGACGGCCAGGTTCCGGCGCGCCCATTCCTCCAACTCGACGAAGCGTGCGGCGACGTTTCCATCCTGGCCGGTATCGAATTTCGGACCGAGTACGACAAGCAGCGGGCCGGTTCCATCCGAACCCGTCCGTATCGAATGCGTCGGATCGTCGATGCCGATGAACATCCCGTCGACGGCAAGCGGATCGTCGATGCGGAAGGCCATCGCGGTATGGCATCGCGGCTGCGTGCGGTTTGCCATGCCGACCGGACTCTTGACCGTCATGTTGGTGGCAACGACGACGTGTTCGGCATGAACCGTCCCGCCAGCGGTGACCACGCGCCAGCGGCTCGCCTCGCCTATCAGTATCGCGCGGCTTCGTTCGAACATGCGGCCGCCGCGGT
Organism: Sinorhizobium fredii NGR234; assembly: GCF_000018545.1. NCBI lineage: Bacteria > Pseudomonadati > Pseudomonadota > Alphaproteobacteria > Hyphomicrobiales > Rhizobiaceae > Ensifer > Ensifer fredii. The sequence goes on along the minus strand of NC_012586.1, from coordinate 1,233,820 downwards.
CCGCCACGGCATGGGCCAGCCCGACGAGATATTTTGCCGGATTGAATTGCGCCTGGTCGGCAAAACAAAGCGCGCCTGTGGTCTCGAACGGTAGCGGTGCGCCATCGAGCACCTGTGCTTCAAGCCCGATCTGCCGCACCGCCTCTGCCTCGGCGACGATCGCTTCGCGCCCCTCAGCACTTGTGGCATAGGTATAGGCAGGCTTGCGGTCCAGATCGCAGGCGATGGCATATTCCCGGATCCAGTCCTTGATCAGGGCGGCTCCGGCCGAATTTGCCTCGGCATAGCGCCGCGCCTTCGCTAAATCGAGGGCGTCGATGAGATGGCGATAGATCAAGGCGTGCTGCGTCGTGATTTTCGCCGTCGATCGACCCGTCACCTGCCCGCCGATCTCCAGCGCTTCGAGGAGGATCACGGAGCGTCCGGCCTCGCCAAGGCGCAGCGCCGTGGTGAGCCCGACGATCCCGCCTCCAACGACGACCGTTTCGGCATGGATCGAGCCGTCGAGCGGCGAATAGCCCGTCCGGCCGGCGCCGGCCACCCAGCAACTTCCGCGATTTCCCGGCAGATTGACCATTGCGGCATGTCCTCGTTTGCGTGGTTTCGATAACCACGCCCGTTCGGGAATGTTCCGCCGGGTCCCCGTGACATGCTTGGCGTTTACCGCTTGCTCGTGGGCCAATGTAGGGCCATTCTGGGTTCGGATCCTGGCTGTGCGGCAAGGCGAGAGGTCGGCCTCTTCAGCGACCTCGAAACACCCGCCCTGCTGCCTTTTCTCGGCCGTTCCGTGAGGCGAGGAGGTTCTCCAATGTCTGCGCATCAAGCCAACAATCCGTTGCAACCGGGCGATCAGGCCCCGAACGTCGTATTCGATGCGATCTCACGCGAGGGTAAGATTGCTCTTAATGAATTTCGCGGCCGCAGCCCGTTGCTGGTCGGTCTGTTTCGCGGCCTGCATTGCCCGTTCTGCCGCCGCCATGTCGCGGCGATGGCACAGCTCAACCCGGCACTGCGAGAGAAAGGCGTTCAAACGCTGGCGGTGGTGAACACCCCGGTCGAACGGGCGCGTCTCTACTTCCGTTATCATCCGATCGCCGATCTTCTTGCTGCATCCGATCCGTCGCGCGCTTCGCACCGCGCTTTCGGCTTGCCCATCGTCGAGTTCACCGAGACCGAGACCGACTGGCCGTCCAAGGTCGGAATGGATGCGATCATGGCAATGCGTGTCGATCTGCCGGGCGAATTGTCCGAGCCGATGAATCCCGTCGTAGCCGGCGACCTGCTCAACGAGAAGGATCCGTATGAAATCACGGCAGCCGATAAGCAGGTGAGATTGGCCGACCATATGCAGCTTGTCGGCCACTTCCTGCTCGATCGCGAAGGCGTGGTGCGCTGGAGCTTCACGGAGGTCGAGGAGGACGGCCGGAATGTCTGTCAGGCGCTCAACCCCGAAGAATTGATGACGGCCGCTTCGAATGTCGCACATTGAACGACAGCGCCGCGCGTCCAATTGGACGCGCGGCGCTGTCGTTTGCGCTATCTCCTTGCATGCAATACACAGGTGAGATGCGTCCGCGCCGATTCCTTCCCTCCATCAGCCTCCTCTCGGCCTTCGAGGCCGTCTTGCGCACCGGCTCGATCTCGGCGGCGGCGCGAGAAGTCAATCTGACGCAAAGCACCGTCAGCCGCCTCGTCCAGAGCCTCGAGGAGCAGCTGGGACGGCCACTGTTCGAGCGCCACAGGCAGCGGCTGATCCCGACCGAGGCGGCCCAGGCCTATGGGCGCGACGTGACCCGGGCCCTCGATCTCATTCAGCGCGGCAGCATGGAGTTTTCGGCCAATCCGGGCGGCGGCGCCCTGTCGCTGGCAATCCTGCCCGCCTTCGGCACCCGCTGGCTGGCGCCGCGGCTCGGCAGGTTTCTGACCAAGAATCCCGGCGTGACGATCAACCTCGCGACACGTCTCAAGCGGTTCAATTTCGCCGCCGAGGGTTTCGATGCGGCCATTCATTTCGGAACGGATGATTGGCGCGACGCAGGACACATGATGCTCTTCGAGGAGCGTTTGACGGCCTGCATCTCGCCGGCGCTGCTTGCCGAACACCCGGTGCGCAGCGTGAATGACATGGCGGGCCTGCCGCTGTTGCAACTGGAGACGCGGTCGAATGCATGGGCAACCTGGTTTGCCGCACAGGACGCCGAGGCGCCGAGCGTGACCGGAATGCTGCTCGACCAGTTCGCAACGATGACTCAGGCCGCCATTTCGGGGCTCGGCGTGGCCCTGCTTCCGGATTATCTCGCAGACATCGAGATCGAGGAAAAACGCCTTGTGCCGCTCCTGAAGCGGGCGATCCCGGGTTCCGGCGCCTACTGGCTGGTCTGGCCGCGGTCCCGGGCCAAGTATCCGCCGCTCGAAGCATTCCGCAGCTGGCTTGCCGCGGAGGTCTCGTCTTGACGCCCCTGCTCCAGCCGGCGCCGGTATTGCGGCCTATGGCATGTCGCCCAAAAGTGTGCAGCGGTTTTGGGATGACGACATGTACGAAACAGCTTTAGGTGCCGGCAACCGGAAGCGGGATCGGCTGCCGCCGATCCTCTTCATCGAGAATGCTGAACGTGTATTTGGCCCGCTCGTCGAGTTCGACCGAGTAGGTCAGGCGGTTGCGGATGTGGTTGTCGTCGTCGAAGGTCAGCACCGTCGGCTTCAAATCGGTGATGCGCCTCTCGTCTAGATAAACCGAGTTGCAAATGATGACCTGATCGCCTGGCTGGCAGGTTCGGGCCGCAGCGCCGTTGAGGATGCAGCACCTGGAGCCGCGCTCGCCGAGAATGACATAGGTGGAGAGGCGCGACCCGGAATTCTTGTTCCAGATCTCGACGAACTCCATCGGCAGGATGCCTGCCGCCTCGCAGTGATCCGGATCCAGGGTGATGGAACCATGATAGTTGAGATTGGCTTCGGTCACGCGAATGCCGTGAAGTTTGCCAGCGACCAATTTTCTCATATTGCTCCCCGCCTTTGCGTGACGTTCTCATAGAGCATCGGCCGGCGAAGCGAAAGGAAGTCCTGGACGTTCCGAGCGTGGCAAGAAGCCCCTGCCATGATACAGAGCTGGAAGATCGAAAGCAGGTAATGTCGCGCAATGAACCGGTATAGTTACAAGAACGACCCGGCAGTCCCGCCCTTTCCGGACGAGCACCCCATCTTTGTCTTCGACGCCGAGTGCGTCTTCTGCTCCGGCTGGGTCCAATTCGCGCTGAAGCACGAGAGAGAGGCCAAGTACCGATTCCTGGCGGCACAGTCGGAGGTCGGCAGAGCACTCTATCGGCACTACGGACTCGACGATCGGGACTACGAGATGAACCTGTTCCTCGAAGGCGGCCGGGCCTATTTTCGCTCGGCGGCCACAATACGGGTCGTTGCCGGCCTGGGCTTTCCCTGGTCGATCTGCCGCCTGTTCCTTGTCGTCCCGACAAAATGGGCGGACACGCTCTATGGCCTCGTCGCCCGCAACCGGTACCGGCTTGCCGGGAAGACCACTGCGTGTTTCGTTCCGAACGCAGAAACGAGGCACCGCTTCATTCTATAGCCTCCGCGCCCCAGGGACCTGGCGCCCCGGCTCGCTACTGTTCCGCTTCGCGCAGGCGATAACCGACGCCGGTTTCCGTGGTGATGTATTGGGGCTGTTCGGGGGTGCGCTCGATTTTCTGGCGAAGCTGGCGGACATAGACCCGCAGATACTGGACGTCCGTCGATCCGTCCCAGATCTTGTTCAAGAGGTGCTGGTGCGTGATGACCCTGCCCGCATACTGCACGAGGATGCGCAGGATGTCGTATTCCTTGGGCGACAGCTTGACTTCCTTGTCCGCCACCTTGACGATCCGCTTGACCAGGTCGACGGAAAGGTCGCCGGTCTTGAAGATGGGCCGTTCCCCCTGCTGCTGCAGCCTGTGGCGAAGCGCGACGCGCATGCGCGCGGCAAGCTCCTTCATGCCGAACGGCTTGGTGACATAGTCGTCGGCTCCAAGTTCGAGCGCCTTGACGATACCGGTTTCGTCGGTCCGGCTGGAAAGGATGATGATCGGCAGTTCCAGCGCGTCGCTGCGCCATTTCGCCAGGAGATCGTGGCCGGCCATGTCCGGCAGGCCAAGGTCGAGGAGAATGAGATCCGGCCGCTTTTCGGCAACCTGGCTGATCGCATCCCGGGCATTGATCGCTTCGAGCACCGCATAGCCCTCGCTCGTCAGGCCGACCCGGAGCAGCTTCCGGATCGCCGGTTCGTCGTCCACGACCAGAATTCTTACGTTTGAGACTGTCATGTCAGATCTTCCACATTCGGCGCTCCGACCGGGATCGGCATCGTGATGGTAAAGACCGCCCCCGACCGATCCGTTCTGTTTCCCGCCGCAATAGTTCCGCCCATCGCCTCGATGAAACCCCTGCAAATCGAAAGCCCGAGACCGGTACCGGCGCGGACATGGTCGCCCTTGCGGACGCGATAAAAGCTGTCGAACACGCGTTCGAGATCACCGCTCGGGATGCCGGGGCCCTCGTCCATGACCTGAAGAGCTACGGAATTGTCGTCGACCCAGGCTCGAATTCTGACTGTCGAGCCCGGCGGAGCATACTTTGCAGCATTGTCGAGCAGGTTGAAGAGCACCTGCTCGAAGAGGACGGGGTCGAGTTTCAGCATCGGCAGATCGCCGGGCGCATCGATCGCCGTCTTGTGCCGTGCCAGCATCTTGGCGGCGCGGCGGAGCGCAGTGCCGACCACATCTCCAACGTCATGCAAGGAGGCGTTCGGCTCGGTCGCGCCGGACTCGATCCTCGTCATGTCGAGCAGATTGGCGATGAAGCGGTTGAGCCGCTCCGACTCGTCGACGACCGTCGAGAGCAGGTCGGTGCGGTCTTCCTCGGGCATTGCGCCGGAATAGTCGCGCAACGTACCGGCCGACCCCATGATGGCGGCGAGCGGCGTCTTGAGGTCGTGGGAGATCGACGTGAGGAGAGCGGAACGAAGCCTGTCGGCCTCCGCGGCCAGCCGCGCCCGGTCCACGTCGGCGACCAATTGCACCCGCTCGATCGCCAGCGCGGCCTGGTCCGCCAGGGCATCGAACAGCCGCTGCTGTTCCGGCGTCAGGAGTGGCCCCTGCCTGTCATTGTCGAGACCGACGACGCCGATGGCGGCGCGGCCGGTCCTCAACGGCAGATAAAGACGCTTGGCTCCCGGCAGTGTATCGGCGCCGCGCCCCGCTGGCCGATCGTTTTCCCATGCCCAGCGCGCCGCGGCGATATCCGCGTCGACGAGCGTATCATCGGGCGGATAGCCTGCCTTGACCGCAATCGAGCCGCTTTCGGGCAGAAGGATCACCACTCGAACCTTGAGCATCGATGCGATCTGGTGCGCGGTCGCCCACAGAACGTCATCGAGTGTTCCGGTACTCGCGAGCTTCTTCGCGAAGAGATAGAGATCTTCGGTGGTCCTGGCGCGCTGCCGCGCCGCGGCCGCCTGCCGTTGAACGCGGGCCGTCAGGTTGCTCGCCGTGACGGCGACCACCAGGAAGAACACCAGCGCCAGGACACTCTCCGGGTCCCGGATCGTAAAGGTGTATCGCGGCTCCAGAAAGAAGAAGTTGAAGGCCAGCGCACTGACAAAGCACGCATAGAGGGCCGGTCCGAGACCCGCGGTCACGGCGGAGGTAAGAACGCCAATCAGCAACACGAGCGCCAGATTGCGGACGTCCAGAACCTGGTCGAGGAGCGCACTGAATGCGAGCGCTATGGAAACATAGAGGGTGCTGAGAAGATAGGCCTGAAGCTTGACCTGTTTCGGCGGCGGCGCGGTCTTCACACCCCGTGCGGCTGAGGCGGCGCGCGCCGCGCCGGACACCACGTGCACGCTGATCTCGCCGGCGTGCCGGATCAGGTCATGCGATACCGATCCTTCGATCAGTTCCCGCCAGCGCGGCTTGTTCGGCTTGCCCGTCACCACATGGGTGAAATTGTGGGCGGCGGCGTGCCGAAGAATGTCGCGGGCCACGCTTTGCCCTGGAATGGTGATGGCCTCGCCACCCAATTGCTCGGCGAGCCGCAGATGCGAGGCCAGCCGGTCCTTGTCGGCGTCGGGCAGGTTGATCGACCCGGTCGTCTCGACGTGGATCGCGCTCCAGGGCGCCCGCAGCCGGTCCGCTTGGCGCTTTGCGTAGCGGACGAGCGCCGCGCCGCGCGAGCCATGATCGATGCAGACAAGCACGCGGTCGCCCGCCGCCCAGGGACCCGGGATCGCGTGCGCCTGCATGTGGCTGACAAGCTGGTCGTCGACGCGCTCGGCGGTGCGGCGCAGTGCGAGTTCGCGCAGCGCCGTCAGATTGCCGGGCGAAAAATAATTGGCTATCGCCCGCTTCGCCGTCGTCGGCAGATAGACCTTGCCCTCGTGCAGGCGCTTGATGAGATCGTCGGGGGTGAGATCGATGATCTCGACATCGTCGGCACGGTCGATGATCGAATCCGGCACCGTCTCACGCACCCGGATCCGGGTGATTTGCGCGACGATGTCGTTGAGGCTTTCGATATGCTGGACATTCAGCGTCGAATAGACGTCGATCCCCTTGGCAAGGATTTCCTCCACGTCCAGGTAGCGCTTCGAGTGGCGGCTGCCCTCGACATTGGTGTGCGCCAGCTCGTCGACGAGGACCAGTTGCGGGCGTCGCGCGAGAATGGCGTCGAGGTCCATCTCATCGAGGACGTGGCCCCTATACTCGACGTTGCGGCGGGCAATAGCCTCGAGGCCGTCGACGAGCGCCTGGGTCTCCTGGCGGCCATGGGTCTCGACGATGCCGATGACGACGTCGACACCCTCGGACTTTCGCGCCCGGCCGGAGACCAGCATCTCGTAGGTCTTGCCAACGCCCGGGGCGGCGCCCAGGAAGATCTTCAGACGCCCGCGCGCCTCGCGTTCGGCATTCTCGAGGAGCGCGTCGGGCGAAGGCCTTGTGTCGACGTCTGGTCTGTCGCCGGGCATTGATTGGCATTCCTCGCAGTCAGCGGCCGGGTGCGTCGCGCCCCGCCCATTTCCTTATTGAGCAGCGGGCCCGTCAAGCGCAAGGTTCAATGCCAGAACATTGACCGTAGGCTCGCCCAGGAAGCCCAGTTCCCGGTCTTTGACATAGCCATCGACCAGCGCCTTGACCGCCGCCTCGTCGAGACCGCGCGCCTTGGCGACGCGGGGCACCTGGAAATAGGCGGCTTCGGGCGAGATATGCGGATCGAGGCCGCTGCCCGACGTCGTGACGAGGTCCATCGGCACCGGGTAAGCGGGGTTCGTTGCCTTCAACGCCCCGGCGTCGGCCTTGATGCGGTCGATCAGTTTCCGGTTCGTCGGACCAAGGTTGGAGCCGCTGGAGCCGGCGGCGTTATAGCCGTCGCCGGCAGCGGAGGGCCGGCCGTGGAAATACCGGTCGCTGGTGAAGGCCTGACCGATCAGTTCGGAGCCGACCACCTTACCGTCTTTCTCGATCAGGCTTCCGTTCGCCTGATGCGGGAAGAGGGCCTGGGCGATGCCGGTCATTCCGAGCGGATAGACCAGTCCGGTCAATATCGTGAGTGCGATGATCATGACGATCGCGGGTTTTACTTGCTTCCACATGGGAGCGCTTCCTTACGCGAGGCCGAGCGTCGTGATGACGACGTCGATCACTTTGATGCCGATGAAGGGAACGATGATGCCGCCGAGGCCGTAGACCAGCAGGTTGCGCGACAGGAGCGCGCCGGCGCCGATCGGCCGGTATTTCACGCCTTTCAGAGAAAGCGGGATCAGCGCGACGATGATGAGGGCGTTGAAGATGATTGCCGAGAGAATTGCACTCTCGGGCGTCTTCAGCCCCATGACGTTGAGAGCGCCGAGCTGCGGATAGAACGCCAGGAACATCGCCGGGATGATGGCAAAGTACTTGGCGACGTCGTTGGCGATCGAAAAGGTCGTCAGGGCGCCGCGCGTCATCAGCAGCTGCTTGCCGATCTCGACGATCTCGATGAGCTTGGTCGGGTCGGAATCGAGGTCGACCATGTTGCCGGCCTCGCGCGCCGCCACCGTACCGGTGTTCATCGCCACGCCGACATCGGCTTGGGCAAGCGCCGGCGCGTCGTTCGTTCCATCGCCGCACATCGCCACGAGCTTGCCTTTCGCCTGCTCCTCGCGGATGAGGCTGAGCTTGTTCTCCGGCGTCGCCTGGGCGAGGAAGTCATCGACGCCCGCTTCGGCCGCGATCGCCGCGGCCGTCATCGGATTGTCGCCGGTGATCATCACGGTGCGGATGCCCATGCGCCGCAGTTCGGCGAAGCGCTCCTTGATGCCGCCCTTGACGATGTCCTTCAGGTGGACGACGCCGAGCAGCCGGCCGTCCTTGACCACGGCAAGCGGCGTGCCGCCAGCCTTGGCGATCTCGTTGGCGATGGCCTGAATTTCGCGTGCCGCCTGCGGCTCGCGGACGGTCAGGCTCGCCGTGCCGGTGACATTCGCGACAGTGGTGCAATCGACAGACTGGAGGACGGCATCGACCGCGCCCTTGCGGATAGTGGAGCCGTCGAGATCGACGCCGCTCATCCGGCTCTGCGCCGTGAAGGGCACAAAGTGGGCATGCAGGCTTCCCATGTCGCGGGCGCGGATACCGTATTTCTCCTTGGCGAGCACGACGATGGAGCGGCCCTCCGGCGTCTCGTCGGCGAGCGAGGCAAGCTGGGCGGCATCCGCCAGTTCCTGGTCGCTGACGCCGCGCACCGGCTTGAACTCGGTCGCCTGGCGATTGCCGAGCGTGATCGTGCCGGTCTTGTCGAGCAGCAGCGTATCGACGTCGCCGGCGGCCTCGACGGCGCGGCCGGACATCGCGAGCACGTTGAAGCGCACCAGCCGATCCATGCCGGCAATGCCGATCGCCGACAGAAGCGCGCCGATCGTCGTCGGGATCAGCGTGACGAAGAGCGCCACGAGAATGAGCACCGGGATGTAGCCGCCGGCATAGGTGGCGAAACTCGGGATCGTCGCCGTCGCCAGGACGAAGATCAGCGTCATGCCGGCCAGCAGGATGTTGAGAGCGATCTCGTTGGGCGTCTTCTGCCGCTCGGCGCCCTCAACGAGCGCGATCATGCGGTCGATGAAGGTCGAGCCGGACGCTGCGGTGATCCTGACGCGGATCCAGTCGGACAGCACCTGCGTGCCGCCGGTGACGGCGGACCGGTCGCCGCCGGATTCGCGGATGACCGGTGCGGATTCGCCGGTGATGGCCGCCTCGTTGACGGAGGCGACGCCCTCTATGACTTCGCCGTCCGAGGGGATGATGTCACCCGCTTCGACCAGCACGACATCGCCGACCTTCAGGCTCGTGCCGGGGACGATCTTGAAGCTCTTGATATCGTCGCCCTTCAAGAGCTTCGCCTGGGTTTCCGTGCGCGTCCGGCGCAGCGATTCCGCCTGCGCCTTGCCGCGGCCCTCGGCCACCGCCTCGGCGAAATTGGCGAAGAGCACGGTGAACCAGAGCCAGATGACGATCTGGAAGGAGAAGCCGATGTTCTCCCCGCCCGTGAGCAGATCACGGACGAGCAGGACGGTGGTCAAGGCGGAGACGACGGCGACGACGAACATCACCGGGTTCCGGGCAAGCGCCTTCGGATCGAGTTTCCGGAAGGCATCGCCGATGGCGGGTATGAGAATGCGAGCGTCGAGGATGCTCGTGGTTTTGGACTGGCTCATAGGAGACTCCAAATGTTGTGAACGCCGGCGATCAGATCGCTGCGAACAAGTACGTGAACGCCTTGCCGACGAGGACGAGCAGCGTCATCCCGCCCAGGATCAGGCAGAGGATGGTCGAGACCCGTGGCGGCGCCTCTCCCCGCGCCGCATGTCCGGCGCGGGGATGGAACTCTTTGCGTGAATGACGGACGAGCTGAGCCATGGCGCCACCGTCAGAAGGTTTGGCCGAGGAGCATGGCGAGATGCTCGACGATCGGCCCGACCGCAAGCGCCGGGAAGAACGTCAAGCCGCCGACGATCAGGATCACGCCGCTGAGCAGGCCGACGAAAAGCGCTCCGTCGGTCGGGAACGTCCCTGCGGAAGCGGGCACCGTTTTCTTGGCGACGAGCGAGCCGGCGATCGCCAGGGCCGGAATGATGACCAGGAAACGGCCCATCAGCATGGCGATGCCGAGCGTGAGGTTGTACCAGACCGTATTGCCCGTCAGGCCGCCGAAGGCAGAGCCGTTGTTCGCCGCCGCCGACGTGTAGGCGTAGAGGATTTCCGAGAAGCCACGCGGCCCGGGATTGGCGATCGACGCCACCGCGTCGGGCAGCACGACGGCGATCGCGGTGAAAACCAGCATCGCAAGTGGCAGGCACAGGATGGCAAGAACCGCCATCTTGACCTCCTTCGCCTCGATCTTCTTGCCGAGATATTCCGGCGTGCGACCGACCATCAGGCCCGCCACGAAGATCGCCAGGACGACGAACAGCAGGATGCCGTAGAAGCCCGCGCCGACGCCGCCGACGATGATCTCGCCGAGCTCCATGTTGATCAGCGGGATGAGGCCGCCGAGCGCCGTGAAGCTGTCATGCATCGCGTTGACGGCGCCGCAGGAGGCCGCCGTGGTGATGACCGCGAAGAGCGCCGACAGGGAAATACCGAAACGAACTTCCTTGCCTTCCATGTTGCCGCCCTCGAGGCCGAGCGCGTGGACGAGCGGATTGCCGGCAGCCTCCGCCCAGTAGCAGACGACGACGCCGGCGAGGAACAGGACGCCCATGGTCGCGAAGATCGCCCAGCCCTGACGCTGGTTGCCGACCATGCGGCCGAAGACATTGGTGAGCGCCGCTCCGATCGCGAAGATCGAGACCATCTGGATGAGATTGGAGATCGCGTCCGGATTCTCGAAAGGATGGGCGGCATTGGCGTTGAAGAAGCCGCCGCCATTGGTGCCCAGCATCTTGATGGCGATCTGCGAGGCGACCGGGCCGACGGCGATCGTCTGCTGCGCGCCCTCGAGCGTCGTGGCTTCGACATAGGCGCCGAGCGTCTGGGGCATGCCGAGATAGACATAGATGAGGGTCAGCACGACTGAGAGCGGCAGCAGCACGTAGAGCGTTGCCCTGGTCATATCGACCCAGAAGTTGCCGATCGACTTCACCGATGCCCTGGAAAATCCGCGGATCAGGGCTATGGCGATGGCGATGCCGGTTGCCGCCGAAACGAAGTTCTGCACGGTAAGGCCGGCCATCTGCACGAGGTAGGACATCGTGCTCTCGCCGCCATAGTTCTGCCAGTTCGTATTGGTCATGAAGCTGACGGCGGTGTTGAAGGCAAGTTCCGGCGGGACGGCAGCCATGCCGGCCGGATTGAACGGCAACGCGCCTTGAAAGCGCTGGAGAAAATAGAGCAGCAGGAATCCCGCCAGGTTGAAGAACAAAAGGGCGGCCGCGTAGGTCGTCCAATGCTGCTCCTCGCGCTCGCTGGTGCCGGCGACGGCATAGAGGCCGCGCTCGACGGGTGCGAAGATCCATGAAAGAAGCGTGCGCTCGCCGTTGAAGACGCGCGTCATGTAGCCGCCGAGCGGCTTCACCAGCAAGGTGACGATCCCGCAGAAGACGAGGATCTGTATCCATCCGTTGATAGTCATGGGTATGGATTTCCGAGCATGATTGAATGCGACGCGCTTTAGGCGATCAGAACCGCTCCGGGCGAATGAGGGCGTAGGTCAGGTAGGCCAGAAGGAAGACGGTCACCGCGCCGCCGAGAGTGTATTCAACAAGCATCTTTTCGCTCCGCTGTTAGAGGTTGCTGCACGCCCGGACGTAGGCAAACGACAAGGCGAAGAACACGATGCCTATGGCGAGAACGACAATGTCCATGTCGGTAGTTCCTGTGCTGTTTCTACTGACTGCGTCGCCTGGAGGCAGCGCCGGCCGCCCGGCAGGTGATCGCGATCGATGTGCCCCATCCCCGCCGCGACGATCGAGTTCGGCGCGGCGGCGTGACGGGAATATGGCTCAGAACCGCATAAAGGTTCGAGAGAGGCACAACGGGAAAGAAATAGGATTTCTATAGGAATACGGCTGGCCGCAGGGCCGCTTTCGCGAATCCGCGGCCGGGCGGCCGCGCCGCCAATCATTGTGCGGATGGGTGCGCGACAAGCGAGGCCAGGTGCATCCAGCAAACGTGTCTTCAGCCAACGCGCGCCAGGCGACGCACAAGTCCTTGCCGGCCGCGTTCCATGACGACCGTATGGTTCCAGCTGAAGACCGGCTTCAGGATGAAGGCAAGTTTGACCATCCAGGGCTTTGTGACCGTGACGATCCAGTCGTAGCGGATATCGCAATTCGAACCGTCGGGTCGCAGGGTCCATCGACCGACGCCCTCGAGTTCACCCGAAGCTCTGCCTTCGATGAGGGACGGTGGCTCGACCCTGGTCGTTTCCATGTCGAAAACCAAGTCATAGGGCAACGCGGTCGACCATTTCATCCGATGAACCGCGCCGATGCCGGCCTCGTCGCCTGGGCGCAGAAGCGTGACCTCTTTCACGGAGGGCCACCAGTCCGGCCAGGTCTCGGGTTGGTTCAGCACCCGCCAGACAGCCTCGACCGAGGCGTCGACGGTCCAGTTCGTGACAAGATGAAACTCGGTCGACGACATCGCAATCCGCCTTCGCCGATGCAAGGAGACTGACGGTACAGCCTGCAATCATAGGCCATCCGACAGGCGACTGAAATAAGGGGGTTCTCGGTGCCCACGGGTTGGCGCGGCGGGAAGATGTGTCCGGGTGGCGCGAGTCGGCGGGCCGGGACTTTCGCCGGTGAGCCCCCACCCCTCCTACCTACTACACCAACTTTTCCGAAGAAGCATGAAGTTTGCCTTGACCTTCCCACCGTTGGAAGCCCCATGGTCAAGGAAATTACATCGCAAGGAAATTGACCATGGCATCGTCAAGTGCCGCCAGACATGCAGAAGATACGCATAGCGTGAGGCTTTCCGTGGAGGGCATGAACTGCGCCTCCTGCGTGGCGCGCGTCGAGAAGGCGATTCGCGCCGTGCCGGGCGTGGTTTCAGCCTCCGTCAATCTGGCCGCGGAGCGCGCCGACGTCCGCTTCGATACGTCGGCGAAACCGGCCGAAATCGTCGACGCAATCGCGAATGTCGGCTATGCGGCGGTTGAAGACACGATCGAACTCGGCATCGAGGCGATGAACTGCGCGTCCTGCGTCGGCCGGGTCGAGAAGGCGCTGAAGGCCGTTCCCGGCGTTGTCGAGGCGAATGTCAATCTTGCCAGCGAAAAGGCCTCGATCCGGCTGGTCAAGGGGCTCGCGTCCGCAGACATGCTGGTCGAAGCGGTTCGCAGCGCCGGCTACGAGGCACGTGAGCTCGGCGAGGAGCGGGATATCGATCGCGAGGCGGAGAGGCGCGACCGAGAACTCCGGCTCCTGCGGCGGGATTTGCTGATCGCCGCTCTCCTGACGCTTCCTGTCTTCGTCCTCGAAATGGGGTCGCACTTCGTGCCGGCCATCCATGATTTCGTCATGACCCGTATCGGCATGGCGGAGAGCCGGTACCTGCAGTTCGCTCTCGCGACGATCGTTCTCTTCGGTCCCGGTCTCCGCTTTTTCACGAAGGGCGTGCCGGCGCTGCTGCGCGCCGCACCCGACATGAACTCGCTGGTGGCGATCGGTACGGCCGCCGCCTGGGGCTATTCCGTCGTCGCGACCTTTGCGTCCGGGTTTCTGCCGGCGGCAACGGCCAATGTCTATTATGAAGCGGCCGCCGTGATCGTCACGCTGATCCTGCTCGGACGGCTGCTCGAAGCGCGCGCCAAGGGCCGCACATCGGAGGCGATCAAGCACCTGATGGGCCTGCAGCCGAAGACGGCACGCGTCCGGCGTGGGGGCGAGACGCTGGAGATCCCGATTGCCGAAGTGCGCGTCGGCGACATGGTGCTGGTGCGGCCCGGCGAAAAGGTCGCCGTCGACGGCACGGTCGCCGAGGGCAACTCCTATGTCGACGAATCGATGCTGAGCGGCGAGCCCGTGCCTGTCGAAAAGACGAAAGGATCGGAGGTCGTCAGCGGCACGATCAACAAGACCGGCGCCTTTACCTTCCGCGCCACCAAGGTCGGAGCTGCTACGGTCCTTGCCCAGATCATAAGAATGGTCGAGCAGGCGCAAGGCGCCAAACTGCCGATCCAGGCGCTCGTCGATCACGTCACAGCCTGGTTCGTGCCGGCTGTCATGGCCGTCGCCGTGGTGACTTTTCTCACCTGGCTCGTTTTCGGACCGGACCCGGCCCTGACCTTCGCACTCGTCAACGGCGTTGCGGTACTGATCATCGCCTGCCCCTGTGCCATGGGCCTCGCCACGCCAACCTCGATCATGGTCGGCACTGGCCGCGCCGCCGAAATGGGCGTGCTGTTCCGCAAGGGCGAAGCTTTGCAGACCTTGCGGAGTGCGGAAATCGTTGCCGTCGACAAGACCGGCACGCTGACCAAGGGCCGGCCCGAGCTCACCGACCTCACCACCGCCCCGGGCTTCGACCGCAATTCCGTCCTGGCCCTGGTTGCCGCCGCCGAGACGCGCTCCGAGCACCCGATCGCCGAAGCCATCGTTTCGGCCGCCAAGACCATGGGCCTCGCTATAAGCGATCCCGACACGTTCGAGGCGATTCCGGGTTTCGGCACCAGGGCCGAGGTCGCCGGCAAGACCGTCCATGTCGGCGCCGACCGGCTCATGGCGCGCCTCGGGCTCGACGTATCGGAATTTGCCTCGGAGGCGACCCGGCTCGGTGACGAGGGCAAAAGCCCGCTCTACGCCGCGATCGACGACAGGCTCGCCGCCATAATCGCGGTCGCCGATCCACTGAAGGAGACGGCGCCCCAAGCCATCCGGGCCCTGCACGATCTCGGCCTGAAGGTCGCCATCGTCACCGGCGACAACCGCCGGACCGCCGAAGCCATCGCCCGCCAGCTCGGCGTCGACGAGGTGCTCGCCGAGGTTCTGCCGGAGGGCAAGGTCGCGGCCGTGCGGCGCCTGCAAGCGGATGGCCGCCATGTCGCCTTCGTCGGAGACGGGATCAACGACGCACCGGCGCTTGCCGCGGCCGATGTCGGCATTGCCATCGGCACCGGAACCGACATCGCGATCGAGAGTGCCGACGTGGTGCTGATGTCCGGCGATCTCGTCGGCGTGCCGAATGCGATTGCGCTTTCGCGGGCAACGATCCGCAACATCAGGGAGAACCTGTTCTGGGCCTTTGCCTATAACGTGGTGCTCATTCCGGTCGCTGCCGGGGCGCTCTACCCCGGCTACGGCATGCTGCTCTCGCCAGTCTTTGCCGCCGGTGCGATGGCGCTTTCCAGCGTCTTCGTGGTCGGCAATGCGCTGCGCCTCAAACGATTTCGAGGCCTCGAGCGGCAGGCGTGAACCGGCAGTTGTGAGCCGGCGTGCCGTTGGCGCTCGCTCAAGGTAAATCCTATATTTCGCCTGTCTGCCACCGGTTGAACGAGGATGACATGAATATCGGCGAACTCGCACGCGCCTCGGGTGTCTCGGCGAAAATGATCCGTTACTACGAGAAGATCGGTCTCATTGCGCTGGCCGACAGGAGCCAGTCCGGCTATCGCAATTACGGCGACAACGACGTCCATACGTTGCGTTTCATCCGGCGGGCCCGCGACCTTGGCTTCACCGTCGAGCAGATGGCGGACCTCCTGGCACTTTGGCGCGATCGTTCACGGGCCAGCAGCGAGGTCAAGAAGATCGCGCTCGATCAAGTCGCGCTGCTCGAACGCAAGGCGGAGGAGTTGAAGGCGATGAGCCGGACCCTCAAGCATCTCGCCGCCCATTGCCACGGTGATGCGCGGCCGGATTGCCCGATCATCGATGATCTCGCCGATGCCGGAAGCGGACCGGAGAAACCGCACGAACCCGCCCTGTTCGGCCGCGGCGGCGTCGAGCCGGTACGCGGGGCGCGGCGTGCGCCTCCGCATTCCAAGACCGGCACCGCCTCATGATTGCGAGACAGCGCCGGCTGTAGGTCGCTCACTTGGCAAGGAACAGCAGGTCGAAGCCCCTGAGTTCGCGCCGGGCGATCGACTTGCGCATTGCGGTCCAGATCGCCGACCGGTTCTCCAGGCGAAATCCGCGAAAGCTTCGGATCAAGCGTACCGTCGCCGCCACTGTCCGCAGCGCTCGCAAGGCGGCGGGGCCGGAAAACGACGCAGCCAGGATCTGCGGATGCACCGCCAGGAGGACGCCCGCCGTTCTCTTCCGGTCAATTGCCCGGAACTGGTCGAGCGCCTTGTATTCATAGCCTTCGATGTCAACCTTGAAGCAGAGCCGGTCGGTCTTCGCCATCGCCTGAAGCTTCGGGATGGTGACGGTCTCGGCGGTAATCGCCATGCCGGTATCGTCGGCGATGAGGGCCGAGGTCTCGGAACTGCCGAAACCGCCACCGACCGAGTTGAGCACCAGGCGTTCGTCCTGCGACAGCGCGGCGTTGACGAGCTCCACCTCACCGATATTGTCGGCCTTCATCTGGGTCAGGATGTCGAAGCACACCGGATCCGGCTCGACGACGATGACGTTGTTGGCGCTCTGAGCCGCCCAATAGGGCGTAACCCCTATCCAGCCGCCGATGTCGATGAAGGTCGTCTTCGCGTCGACGAGGCGCGCGATGTTCTGGAAGGTACCGGGCTCCCACTGGCCGGCCTGCAGGCGGGCGAAAAAGCGTTTCTTTTCCGGCTTGTCGGGGAAGTAAACGGTCTTGTCGAAATAGGTTATGGCGCGCATCGCGCCTCTCTACTGCATGATTCCGGAAATCGGAACCGGAATAAATTCATGCGACCGCTCGAAGTGCGGCGGACCGTTGAGTGCGTTCAGGAAACCTATGCCTCGACCCGTTGCGCGCGGCTGCGGGCTTCGGTGAGCTCGGAGGTCGTTTGGCTGAGACGGTCGGCCAGGACACGCATGATCTCCACCGCCATTTCGGGGAAATCGGCCAGGAGCTTCAGGAAATCGTCCTTGCGAATGCGCAGGGCCTCGAGTGGCGTGGTCGTCTGGATGGTGGCGGTGCGCGGCGTATTGCAGAGAATGGCGATCTCGCCGACGATCGAGTTCTGCTCGACCTCGGCGACCTTCAACTGCCCGGTCGGCGTCGAGACCAGCACATCGGCCCTGCCGGAAAGGATAACGTAGGCGGCGTCGCCGATATCTCCTTGGTGGAACAGGTTTTCGCCGGCGCTGTACATCACCCGGTCGGAGGTGAAAGCGAGTAGTTTGAGTTTCGCAGGCGGCAGGCCGGAAAAAAGCGTAATCCGGCGCAGCATTTCCACTTCGTCTTTCAGGAGCATATCAGTTCGCTTCTCCGAATGTGTCGCGGACGCAAGACGTCCTTTCCCGACCGACCGGGAAATTCCGCCTGCCTTCCGATGTCAATACTACATCAAGATGCCAATTCCTTGTAGTCGCTGTCTTTCGACGGCGCTTCCATTGCATCCTCGTGCACCAACCGGCCATTTTCGAAATGCACAACACGGTCAAAGAGTTCCGAAAGAGCCGGATTGGAAAGGACCCATACGATCGCCGGATCACGCTTCTCGGCATGCAGGAAGGTAAAGACGTTGCGGGTGATCTGATCCTGGGTGCGCTGATCGAGTGCCAGCAGCGGCTGGTTGATAATATAGAAATCGGAGAGCCGGATGAGCGCCCGCGCCAGATTGAGCTTCTGCCGCTGGCCGGCGGTCAGTCGCTTGCCGCCAGCGCCGACGTCGAAGTCGAGGCCGAAGGCGAGCACCTTGTTGTAGAGGCCGAGCGATTCGAAGAGATCGCGGACGATCGCCCGGATTTTGTCCGAGCCATCCGTGTGCTTGTGGCCGATGCGGCCGAAGAGCACGTTGTCGAGGATGCTGGCCGAGGCCATGTAGCGGTTCGGCTGATAATGCTCGATGACGCCGACGAGATCGGCGGGCAGGCCGTCGCTGAATTCGCGTCGCGCCTCGACAATCTTCTGCATCAGATCCTCGGTCAGAAGACCGAAACGATGCCGCGGTTCGATATAGCCGAAGCATAGCCGGATGATCCGGATCGCATCGTCCTCCGAGACTTCGTCGAGCGGCCGGCCCCTGAGCTTCTGGAGAAGCGCCTCGTAGGCCGGGATCTCCTCGCTGGTCATGAAGGTAAGCTGCTGGAAGAACGGGTGATCCGGCGGCAGGTCGCGGAACAGTTCGACAACGTTCTCGGCGATCTCGAGTCCCATTTCGTAGAAGGTCTCGTGAAGGCCGGCGCTCTTCAAGACGGTCTTGAAGAACGGGTGGCCTTCCAACGCCGTTTCCCACCTCGTCCGGTCGGTGACGGTGCCGAAGAGCAGGTTTTCGCCGACCGTTGCTTCGATATTGTAGGAGCCCGGCTCGAAGAAGACGACGAGATCGCTGAGCTTCTCTGCCTCGAGACGCCGACGGAGCGCGCTGCGCATCTCGACGATTTCGTTCGCAAATGCCTCGTGTTCGACGGAATTGATGGTCAAGCGAACGGCGAGCGCCGAAATGTCATTGGTCAGGAGCACGACGTCGAGGACGGCCCTGATCTTTCCGAAGAGATCTTCCGGGCCCGTGGCTCCGGCAGCTCCGTAGTCGATCCAATCGCTGTTGAGATCGAGTGAGGGATTGCCGGCCAGCTTCGCTTCGAGCAGCTCCCACCGGCGATGCGCCGCCTTGTCGCCTTCGTAAACCACCTCGGTCAGCGGGGCATGCTTGAGGCCGTAGAGCAGATTGTCGCCGAGGCTG